>NZ_JAERVK010000002.1:0-298822 GCF_016745425.1 Candidatus Methylomicrobium oryzae
GCTTCGGTCAGCCGACCGCCGACAAGCTGGATAACCGCGATTTCGTCCTTATCGACCATCGCCGCCCGCCCCAATTAAATTGTTTCTCCGGGGATAAATTGTTCAAGTTGCGTACCCACCAGCAGACTGAAATCGCACAGCGGCACAGTACCCAAAAACGCGTGAATGCGCTCAATTTCCAACTCCATCAAAACGCGTTCCCGAGCGATACGCACTTCATCCTCCGGAGTGGGGGGCACGTCCAGGGGCCGGAACTTTTCAACCGGCACACGGGCCGTCAAGGCCTCTTTCAGACGATTCTCGTACGCATTGTTCATCCGCGCCAGTTCGCCGTTCTTCCATTTAATCTGGCCTTGCAGTTTGCCGATCCGCTCAATGCAGCGGCCGATCAACATCGGATCCACGCTGTTCTTGGCTGCTTCGCCGGCTTGAATGATTTCCCGGTGGTCCAGTTTCGCGCCTTCGAGGCCGGCGCAAAGTTCGTCCAGCTGGCGTCTCAATACTTCATCGCCGTTGAGCACGTCCAGAGTCAAGGGCGCCAGCGCGACCAGGGCCGCATCGATCAGATTCAGGGATTTGTGCGCATTGGCATAGTGAGTTTTGGTAATTTTCATGGCCTATGGCCTCCAAAAAAATGAGGAAGCCATAGCCTAACCCGCGTTTTCCGGGCTTTTAGCGCCGTTTTCCGATTCTGAAAGGGCGACTTTTGCGCGTTTACAGTGGTTTTTTGGGGGTGAAACGGGCCAGCGGGCCGAAACCCGCGCCGGGACGGGTCTTGTGACGCGTGAAAGGCTGAGGTTATTCAGGTCAAACCTATAAATCGTCGGTTTGGGTCCTGACCACCATCTACGCACACAGGGGCAACGGGTAGAATTGCAAGTCATTGATTTTATTATTCGATAAAATCATCGAACAACAGAATCAATAGCTTACGAAGGAGCTAAAATTGCGATTGAGTACAATCAGCATTGTAAGGGGGTGGTGAAACGCCACCCCCTTCAAACGAAACGACCACCACCGTAACCGTGGAGTAGTGGAAAAGCAGGAATTCCTGCTATTGAAGGATGATCGAAAGGGGGCTTTCTGGCGGGCACAAAAAGCCGGACAGCCCCGGCTTTCAAGGAAAAAAGTTCAAGCGCTTCATTGCAGGCTTACCAAATCCAAAAACATCAGACGCTGCTCGGCGTGTTGGTTGCCTTCGGAATCGAGCAGAATAAATCCCTGCTTCTCGTAAAACGAGACCGCTTCAATCTTGGCATCGGTCACCACAAAACGACAGCCGACATTGGCGGCAATCTTGTCCTGGATGAGCGCAATCGCATAATCCACCAGGGTGGTGCCAATGCCGTAATGTCTGAATCGGCTATCGACGGCCAGCCGGTGCATTTTACGGCGCAGAAGCAGTGTGCGATACCGAACAGAAAGTAACTCGAGGATAAGGCAAACTGTATTCCACCTCGCTCCCGGGGTTTAGCCGCTCATCGCGCTATCTGGCGGGGATAACCTACCCCCTGCCAGAACGCTCGGCACGGAGGCCGAGCGCGGGCTATGGACGGTAGCCGTAGCCATTACGTCAGCCGCTTTTCAAGCGTCCCTATCGTTTAGGTTACCTTTTTATTCCAATGGATCCCCTCGAGACGATGAGCTGGTTTACAAGTTCATAACCGCTTCATCCCGGGCTTTATTGATTTTCTGCATAAAGGCCGTATCCCCGCCTTTGTCCGGATGGTGCTTGGCGGCCAGCTTGCGGTAGGCTTGATTGATCTCCCTCTTGCTGGCATGGGGGCTGACGCCCAAAATGGCATGGCAGGCTCCCTCCTCGCCCATGATTCCCAAGATTCAAGAGCTGGTCCGGATCAACACCCAGGATCTCGACCATGATGGGGATAAAATCGGGTTCGAAAAACATATTGAACCATTCCCGGAATTGATCGCCGGCTTCACGCTCTTTTCTGTCTTGAAGATCACCGCCTCCGAAAGCCCGGGTAAAACCGCCTAACTGAATTTCATTCATACATTGCTGGATGATTTTAAATTCATCCTTGCTGAACATCTTCGGCATGAGGGGATGAATTTGAGCGGCATATGCCAGATTTTCCGCCCAGGCGACAAACTCAGGATTTAGGTTACCTAATGATTCCCTACGCTTTTGGAGCAGCCACTGATACCGGTCTGTCTGGTAACAGGCGTTGTTGAGGCCGATCGCCGCAATCACATCCGGCCGGCAATAGTAGATGGCCTCGCGTCTAAATTCTTCCAGGGAACGAGGGAGGCTGTCCAACTCGAACAGGAAATTTAAAACTTCGTCCAGCGTCGCCGGCTGCGCATTCACGTCATCGAAAATCAAGGCATACTTGACTAAATCCAGGGTGGGATCAAAGCCCATAAAGGAGTTCGACTGGTAAACCGGATCGACTTTGTCGAGGGCCGCAATCATCGGCTGCACCAATGGCAGGTATCGGCCGTACACTTGGCACATCGCTTCAATATACTCATCCTTCAGGCTGTATTCCCCGGTTGCCACATCTTGGGTCAGGGCTTTCCGGAAGGCTTTCAACGTCTTAAACTGGAAGGGTTAAAAAAGGTCTCGATCGCTGACATCGCTGTTGGGATCGAATTGGTAACGCAGGCACTCGGATAGCGCCAACATATCGGAGAGCGGTATCGTTTGCCATGAATCCGGCGTAGCATTAGGTAACTTATTGCCGGCGCCCGCAGTCGAGGAATTTTCGCAATTAAGTAACTTAATCAACTGCTCGCCCGACAGGCGGGACTTGGCCTCCTGGACGGCTTCAACGATTGGATTAGGTAACTTTATAACTTTGAGCTTGGTTCCGTTGGGGTAGCCCCACTCTGATTTTCTCATAATAATTTTGGATTAGGAGTTTGGAGAAAGCGTTTGAACAGCGCGGGGCATTAACCGATCGGCATAATCAATATCGAGTCCAACGTCGAATTTAACCGGTCCTTCCTTGCTGCCAATGATACGGGCCACCGAAACCTCTTTTTTAAACTGAACCTTTAACCGATTGGCCAGCGTGTAGGCGGCTTTTTGCCCGGTAAAGCTTGTATCTTCGTCCGCAAAAATCACGACTGATTTCACCGGTTCGAGAACCAGCACTTGTTCAAGCAGATTTGCATTACCGGCAGCCCAGCACGGAATTTGATAGTCTTGCATTGCAGCCAGCGTCGATTCGATGCCCTCGGCAATGCCGATTTGTGGAGCAATACCCCCTAACCGGATTGCGCCGCCCAGCAGGGGTTGAATCGCCGGCAGGATTTTCTTGGCTGGATGACCGGCAATTTTTTGCCCGTCTGGTGTAAGGTAAGTGATGTGAAAAGTGCAGGTTGCGCCAGCAAGATTTCTAAAGATTGCCACCATGGCCGGGAATGTGCCGACTTTAACCGGCTTGCCGTTATCATTTCGAGCGAAGTAGTCCACGCCAGAATGAAAATACACGTCCTGTTTGGGCAAGATGGTAATGCCGCGGTTGAGCAAATACTGGCCTACCGGGTCATCATGAGAAATCCGTCTCAAACCGGCATGGATGCGCTTCAGCCTTGCTTCGTTTTTGCTGGTATCATCCTGCGCCGTCGGAGTTGCTCGACAATGCCCGATAATCTCTTCCACGCGTTTGGCCGCCTCGGCAAAAGTCCACCCGTTGAGCTTCTGCAGCAAATCAAAGCCGTCCCCGGCGCCGCAGCCCGAGCAGTAATAGGAGCCCTTGCCGCCTTTATCGTCGAATCTAAACCGGTCTTTACCTCCGCAGATGGGGCAAGGACCGTGTTTGTTTTTTAAGAATTCTTGGTCAACGCCAAGCATCGTTAAGATGCTTGGCCATTTACCGAGTGCGTGTTGGGAGATTGCGCTCATGCTACCTTCCCTTTTTTCACGGCGTTAAGATAGGCAATCTTCCGTCGCATCATTTCGCCTCGAACTTCTGGGCTGATAGGCACCGTTTTGGCATTCTCATAACTACACGGTGGCTCGCGCCCGGTCGAGTCCTTGAAAAAATAATACGCAGCGCCAGGCTTCTTGCCTTCAATTTTGTTCAGAGTGCAAATCTGATTCCACAGGTCGCGGTCGTTACCGGCAAATGTTTTTTTGCCAAGCTTAATTTCCTCCATGGAACCTGCTACGGTAACGACCGCGTTGCGCCTGACTCGGATATGACCGCAATGCTGGCAAATATCACTTTTGGTTTGCCATAATTCGCCGCACTTAGGGCATTTAGCCGCTTCTTTTTCCTCTTTGGTGGGTTCGCGCTTTGGTTTCTCTGCGCCATCGTCAAGCGAATGAACACCATTATGGTAAAGGTCTTCCCATTGATCCTGAAACCTTAAATAATTGCCGCTGTGGTCCAGCCATATGCCTGCATCCTTACCCGGAAACGATCGCATTATTCTCCCGAGCTGTTGCACATGAGAAGAAAACGACTTGGTAAATGGGCGCGCCGAGATGCCAATCATCACATCGGGCTGATCAAAGCCCTTCGTTAAAATGTCGGTGGCAATCAGTCCGTGGATGTGGCTGTCGGTCCGCGAGAATTCTTTGAAAACTTCCTGTTTAGCGTCTTCGTCATCCTTATAGCTGACCGAAACAAAGTTAAACCCCGCCTCCTTAAATTTCTTCGAGAGGTCTTGCCCATGGGCAACGCCAGCACAGAAGACGATGGTTTTGCGCGGCCCTCCAAATATCTCGAAAGTTTTTTTGATCCATTCACTGACAATGTCACCGGTGATCTGTATGCCGCGCTCACCCGCTTCGGCCGAACTCCACTCACCGCCAACCTTTTTGGCGCCGGTCATGTCAATCTCTTTCGCAATGAATACGCGCAACGGAGTAAGATTGCCCATTTCAACCAGTTGCGCGGTAGTTGATCCGCAGACAACATCTGTATAGACCGATCCAAGACCCTTGGTAAACGGACTTGCGCTGAATCCGATAACCTTTACCTGATGATTTTTTATAAATTCGACAGTGGAATACCGAGTATTGTGGACTTCGTCCACAATCATGAGTTTTAAATTTGGAAATGACCCTCGCTTTTCCAGGGTCTGTGCGCTACATATTTGAATCGACTTATATGTGAGGTAACGCCAGTGTCCGGCCATCAATACACCATGATCGATTTCGTACTTATCGAGACGTCTGCTGGTCTGGTCGCATAAAACACGCCGATCGAGGATCATTGCGGCGCGGTGCCCTTTATTCGCAGTCAATTCAAGTACTGCTGCCGCAATCTCTGTTTTACCGCAACCCGTCGGCCCATAAACCATCACTCGGTGATGGCCGGCGGCAAAGCTTTTACGAATGGCCTCAATACAACCTTGCTGATACGGCCTCAGGTTCAACTTACTCATGGGCGTCCGCTCCCTTCAGTTGCTTCTGCATCGCCTTGTTCTTACGCCCCAGCCAATTGACTTGCTTGACGAGTTCGGCGTTTTCGTTGGTCAAGGCGTTGATGCGGCCTTCCAACAAGCGATTCAACTTTTGTAATTTTTCAATCTCGCGGACCGCTCTGGCGGTTTGATTGTCGTCCTCAAATATCTCCCGCATGTATGCGTAATCCGCGGCAAGACGCTTGTTCTCTTCGATCAAATCGTTGATGCAATCCTGCACACGATCTTCACCGCCATACGCCTCATTATTGCTCGATTGTTCCGGCTCGGGTGGTGGCGGAGGTGGTGCGGGCGGCGTGGGCTCGGGCTTGATTTCGGTGAATTCACCTTCGATAATCTCTTCCTTACCTGCCTTTCCAAAGAAAGGATGGTCACTGACTGGGACCTCCTGTGGTTTTTTGGCATTCGAAATAAGCCGGTACATTTCTCGGACGCTAAATGCCTCGCCTTTGCTGCTCTCCAAAACCAAGGGTTTATTGGCCGCAATCTTCATTAGCATTTGCGCATACCGAACGCCAAAAACGAAACGCGTTTCGTTTTTGAGCAAACTCTCGAATTGGCCGTGTGGCGTGATTTTTTTGAGTTTGTTCAGGGTTTCGCCCATCTGAAAGGCGTATTCCATCGTGGTTTGTGCTGATTCGATAAAGCCTTGTTGGGCCTTATCGAGATCGTTGATCAATTGCTGTTTTGTCAGGGTAATTTGATTTTCCATGGTCGCCGCCCCTAAAAAATTAATTGCTGATCGATTTCGATAGTTGCCAGATCGATCTCCGGCGGCGGGCGGGTCAATAATCCTTTATTGTTTAATAAGGGTATATCTATAGGTATGTTGGATGTTGTGTGGGATCGAATTCCTGCTCCAGCCCTTGATCTATCTGGGCTTGATGTTGATCGCAATTGCCAAACTTTTGCCAAGTTTTTGCCAAAAAATTGCCATCGCGTTGACAATTTGTTGCCAAATTTTTGCCTTTTTGGCTAACGTTCTTTATGATGTGTCCAGTTACCGTCCAACCCTCAGACACGATAGGATTGAGCGGCTTAATAGCCGTGACTTTTTGGTAAATGTTGTTAAGCTTATCGAGCGCTTCGATATATTCGACCGAAAACTCATACCCCTTGAAGTGACCGAGTAATCTGTCTGCTCGGCTAAATCGGCCAGCAGGGTTACTTCCAGTGGTGATACGGTACAGGCGAGCAAAGTCGCTGTTCCGGCCCACTGCATAGTTGCCTTTCTTGGTTCTTTGAACATTGAAGAACTTGACGAGCAGTTCACCGGAGTCGGTAATCAGCTCAATGATAAAGACAGGTTTTATTCCGCCTTTCACGGCAATGCTGCCAACTTTGGTGTTGGCGCAAGTGCCTTTGATAGATGTGTTTTGCATGATAGCTATCCCTAGCCGGGTGATGCGTGATAAAATCCAATCGCCAAATTAAGAAAGAATCACACGAACCCCGGTCATAAGTAGTGGTCGGGGTTTTTTATTGCTTTGCGTTTACGCTTCCGAAAGCCATATGATCAGCAGCCTGCTGCTCGATCTCGGCGCGGGTGCTGACGCGATTCTGGCGCAGCCAGGTGTCGATCTCTGCGCGGTCAAAATACAGCATTTTTCCGCGTGGCTTGTAGTGCGGGATCTCTCCTGATGAGGTGAGTTTGTACAGATGGGATAGACTCAGGCCGGTATAAGCGGCGCATTCATCCAATGTAAGGGTGTTTTTGTTACTTAAAACAGCTTGGGTGAGAATATAAAGCTGTTGGATTACATCGTTTAATGTGGTTACTTGGTTTATTTTCATCGACTTCACTCTTGCTTAAAAATGAAGCCAGTCTATTTATAGCTAATATTTCTGTATTTGTTACAAATTCGATTTTTTTCTGAAATCTAACAAGACTTGATAGGCATCATTATAACTAATGCCTCCATCGTCGGTATTCAGTACCGCGTTTGCTATTGCCAGTATTACTCCCGTCCATTTTTTCGGCTCATCAAGCGCTAAGTCAGCATCGTGCATCAACCTTACCAATCCTCGCAAATATTCATATTTACTATTCCGTTCTTGGCTACTAATCCCGTAATTCACAAACTCTTCATCATGAACATGATCCAAATCAAATGCTTTCGTTCTTTCGATCAGTTCTTCAATCTCGATCATCAAACTTGGTTTCTTCAGGTTGTAATCTGGATACCTTACCGATCGATAGCCTAATTCCGACAGTTCATTTAATAAAAACGATAGTTGTTCAGCCCGCTTCTGGATGTCCGAAACAAGTTTTTTTAGCATCATTTTTACGCCGTACGCCTCTTCCTTTCGTCTTAAACCGATATTCATCATAATCAATCGCGGCCATCCATGAGGCATCAAAAAGCTTTATCTGGTCGTTAGATTCCGGCAAGATCGATGTTATTTCTTGCCACACATCAGCCTGATTTAACAGTAACCTGAGCATCACTGCTTCATCTTTTTCTGACCAGTGCTTTTCAGTAAAGAGAACTCCGTTTCTCTCGTATTGATACCCAGCCAATAGACTATGGTAGTGCTTTACAACAGCCTCAGGCACTCCCGGATAAGATATTTTTTTCATCTTGATGTGATTTATCCTTTCGACACTTTCAAGGCCCAGTGCCGAAGCAATACCGCTGAAATCTGCGCCAGTGCTGATAGTGCTAAAGATGTCGATACTTTAATTGTTGCCATAAAACCGCCGATCACAGCCCAATATCGGGTATCCGGTGCATTGCAAGCTTACGCTGCTGGTCGATGATATCGGCGTATATCTGGGTCGTTTTTAACTCAGAATGGCCCAACAATTTCGAAACCGTGTAGATGTCTGTTCCCACTGTAAGCTGTGTGACCGCGAAGGTGTGGCGAGCCGAATGGAAGGTAATATGCTTGGTGATGCCGGCCGCCATGCACCAGCGCAACAATTCTGTATTGTGATAGGCTGAATATTTCAAGCGGGTAAATACTCGCCCTTCTTTCCTTTCGCCCAACAGACCGTAGGCCTGCGCCGAAATATCCAGGTACTGCAGGCAGCCGGTTTTCTGCGGGTTAAATATAATCCGGTGGCCGCCATCGAACTCTTGCACATCGGCCCATGTCAACTTGTTGCAGTCGCTCCACCGCAACCCGGTCAGGCAGCTAAACAAAAAGGCGTTTTTCAGGTCAGGATAGCGGCAATCGGTCTTTGCCAGGCGCTTAAGCTCTTCGATGTCCAGGTATTCGCGTTTATTATTTTCGGCCTTGATCCCCGAAACCTGTTGCAGTAGATTCTTGTTGATGATGCCTTTGTCATTGGCGAGGTTAATGACCGCCCTCACCTTGTTAAAATACGTGCTCGCGGTGTTTTTGCTGAGCGGCTGATTGCTTTTCGTAAGCGCCTTGGTCTGCAAAAACTCCTTGAAGCCATCGATGAATTCCGGCGTCAGATTTTCAAAGGTCAGATCCTGTTCCGGGTGATATTTCAAAAACTGCTTAAAACATCCATCCCAAACCGCCCCGTTGGATTGCGCCGTCGTCCGTTGCTTTTCTTCCATCACCGATTTAAAAAACTTCACGAAGCTGGCCTTAACTTTAGTGTTGTCATCAAACCCGTGCTTACCAGACTGCGCCTCAACGATCCGCTTCGACTTGATCGCCTCGGCCAAGCGCATGGCTTCTTTGTTATGCGCCTTTTCCTCCGCGGTTCGCGGCTTATCGTAAATGAATAGGTCCAGATTTTCGTATTTACGCTGGTGCTTGATTTTGCCGTTTTCGTCCGTCGAATGGCCGTAGTAATAGGTCAGCCGCAGTGATTTTTTGCCATTACTGAGCGGCCGTTTTTCAATTGATAGTCTCATTTTTACCCCCGGCATTTACGCCGATTTACGCCTCAATTTCGCCTCAGTGTAAAATCGGCGTAAAAAATAGTGAAGAAAGGGATAAAAAAGAGAAAACAGAGAGGAAGGAAAAACGCCAAAATCCTTGTAAAACCTGACTTTATTTTGACGTTGTTTTCCGTTGTTTGACTACTTTACTTTCCGATGCAAAAACTGGAGAAAATTTTTCCGAGCAAATCATCGGACGTAACCTGTCCGGTAATTTCGCCCAGCGCATTTTGCGCCTGTCTAAGATCTTCGGCGACCAGTTCGCCGGCACGGTTGTTTTGCAGTTGGAAGAGCGCGCTTTCGATCAAGGTACGGCCTTGGTCAAGCGCTTCGAGATGGCGCCGGCGGGCGATGAAGACGTGTTCGGCGCTATCGTTGAAGCCGACGCTCTGCTTAAGGTGACGAGTCAGGAATTCCATGCCCTCGCCGGTTTTGATCGACAGATAAATTTGCATGCCTGCTGCCGTTTCGATTATTGCCGGCGCACGGCCTAACAGGTCGATCTTGTTGTAAACTTCGGTGATCGGAATGTTGCCCGGCAAAGTTTGACGGATCGCTTCGGCGTCGGATTCGCGCGCATCGATCAACAGCAGGATCATATCGGCCTTGCGGATTTCTTCAAGCGCCCTGCGGATCCCTTCCCGTTCGACCACGTTGTCGCTCTCGCGAAGTCCTGCGGTGTCGATAATATGCAGCGGCATGCCGTCGAGCTGGATTCTTTCGCGCAACACATCCCGTGTCGTGCCGGCAATGTCGGTCACAATCGCAGCCTCATGCCCGGCCAAGGCATTCATCAGGCTCGATTTGCCGGCATTCGGTTTGCCGGCCAGCACGACGGTCATTCCGTCGCGGAGCAGGCGGCCCTGTTTGGCGGTTTGGCGAATTTGTTCAATCCGGATAAGCAATGCGACGATACGGTTTTCGACGACCCCGTCGCTGAGAAAGTCGATTTCCTCCTCGACGAAATCGATTGCAGCTTCGACGTAGGTCCGGAGGTGGGTCAGTTCTTCGACCAGCTCGTTAATCAACTGGGAAAAAACGCCTTGCATCGACATCTGCGCGGAGCGCGCCGATTGCTCGGTACTGCTTTCGATCAAGTCGGCGACGGCTTCGGCCTGCGCCAAATCGAGCTTGCCGTTCAAAAACGCGCGTTCGGTGAATTCGCCTGGGTTAGCGAGTCTCGCGCCAACCGACAGCACACGGCGCAGCACCATGTCGAGTACGATTGCGCCGCCGTGTCCTTGCAGCTCGAGCACATCTTCGCCGGTATAAGAGGCAGGTCCCGGAAAATACAAGGCAATGCCGGTATCGATCACGCTATGGTCGACATCGAGGAAAGGCGTGTATTGCGCCAGTCTCGGCGCCAGGGGTTTAGTGAGAAGTTGTTCGGCAATCCGAGGGACAAGACTGCCGGAAATTCTGACGATACCGACACCGCCGTTGCCCGGCGGTGTCGCGATGGCCGCAATGGTATCTTTGAACTCGATCAGCACTTAGGTGGCGGTAGCAAGTCCGGCTTTTTCGATCTGCTTGGTGATGTACATCTGCTGGAAGATCGACAAGGTGTTGTTGACCACCCAGTACAGCACCAGGCCGGATGGGAAGAACAAGAAGAAGATCGTGAAGATGATCGGGAACATCTTAATGACCTTCGCCTGCACTGGATCGACCGGCGCCGGGTTCAGGCCCTGCTGGATCTTCATCGTAACGCCCATAATCAAAGGCAGGATGTAGAAAGGATCCTGCACCGACAGATCCTGCAGCCAAAGCATGAACGGCGCCTGGCGGAATTCGACCGTCTCGCCGAGCACCCAGTACAGGCACATGAATACCGGAATCTGCAGCAAGAGCGGCAAGCAGCCGCCGAGCGGGTTCACCTGCTCCTTCTTGTAGAGCGCCATCATCTCCTGATTCAGCCGCATTCGGTCGTCCGCGAAACGCTCCTGCAATTCTTTCAGGCGCGGCTGCACCTTGCGCAATTTGGCCATCGAGCGGAAACTGGCCTGGGTGAGCGGAAACATCAGCAGTTTGATACAGAGGGTCACGCCGATGATTGCAAGGCCCCAGTTGTGAGTGAAGCTGTGAATCCAGTTCAACAAGGCATAAATCGGCTTGCCGATAAAAGTCAGTACGCTGTAATCGACGGTCAGTTCCAGTCCTTTGGCAACCTTTTCCATCATCGGCTGAATCTTCGGCCCTGCAAACAGGCTCGAAGTCAGGGTTGCCGAACCGTTCGCCGGTACGGTGACCACCGGCGAATACGAACCGATCACGTAACGGTCGTCTTCCTGCAGCCATTTGGTGTAAAGATGATTTTCCTGATCGACCGGAGGAATCCAGGCGGAGGCGAAATAGTGCTGAATGAAAGCGGTCCAGCCCCCTTTCGTACTGGTATTGAGCACCTCCTCCTGCATATCGTCGAAATCGATCTTCTGATATTTTCCTTTTTCGGTGTAGATCACGCCGCCGTTATAGGCGCGCATGCCGCCGGCCAGCGCACTGCCGTTGTTTTCTTTCAGCGGCGTTCTGAGCAGTTGGCTGTACTGTCTGCCGCTCCAGGGCGTTGCGGAGGCGTTGTCGATCTTTTGTCCGAGCTTGATCTCGTAACTGCCGCGGGTAAACGTGAATTCCTTGGTCACCTTCAGCCCACTGGCGTCCGTCCAGGTCAACGGCACCGTCAGACTGTTTTGCCCTTCCGGCAGCGTATAACTATCCTGGGTGCTGCTGAAGACGGTATGATGCGTAGGCGCCGAGACGGAACCTTGGCTTGAGATCAAACCGCTTTGCGCAATGAAGTATTTGTCCGTGGCGGCATTGAAAAGGCGAACCGGCGTGCGGTTGGCTTGCTCTGGCTCCATGCCGACCAGACGGCGCAGAGTATCGACGTAAGTGTTGTTTTGTTCGACCGGATAAGCAAGCAGGTCCAAATTCTGGATCGTGCCGCCCGCGAGGTCGATTTCAAGCGCCAGCACATCGGTTTTGATTTTGACGGTTTTGGAGGCCGGCGCAGCCGCAGCGGCGACGTTAGCCTGTGCCGTAGCGGGCGCGTCCGCCGGCGGCGCCTCGCCGTTCGCGGCAGGCAGGTCTTCTTTGATATTTGTCGCGACACTCTCTACTGCTGCCGGCGCGGGCGGTTTCGGACCGTAATCGATTTGCCATTGCTGATACAGCATGAAAAGCAGCAGGCCAAAGCTGAAGATGAGAAGAAATCTTATATTATCCATTCTTATAATTACCGAGTTTTTCCGGAACGGGATCGATCCCGCCTTCGTGGAAAGGGTGGCATTTCAATAGTCTGCGCAGGGTGAGGTAGGAGCCAGCCATGAAACCGTGGAGCCGAAGCGCTTCGATGGCATAAGTAGAACAGCTTGGATAAAACCGGCAGTGGTTTCCAAGCAAGGGACTTATGAAATATTTATAAAACTTGATAACCGCTATGAGCACAAAGCGCATCGGGATACCAGCCTTAACCAATGCTTTTCCAGGGAACGACTTAACGTTTCCCGGGGCGCGTCGATAGCTTCCCTGCGCGCCAGAACCACGATATCCATATTGCCCAAACTATGCTGCCGTATTCTGAAATTTTCCCTGACAGCCCGTTTGATCACGTTCCGGTGCACCGCCTTTTTGATTTGCTTTTTGGCGATTGCCAAACCCAGCCTCGGATGATCGAGATCATTCCTGATGGCCAATAAGGTAAAATATTGATCGCCGGATTTTACCGGTTTGGCAAAAACTTTTTTGTAATCGTCCGGCTTGTTCAGACGCAACGCTGAAGGAAAACTTAAACTGTTCTCAGTCACCCGTTTGCCGACTATACTGTCAGTTTGGCGCGGCCTTTCGCTCTGCGCGCACTCAATACTTTGCGGCCGCCGACGGTCGCCATTCTGGCGCGAAAACCGTGGGTTCTGACGCGTTTCAATTTGCTGGGTTGGTATGTTCTTTTCATGAATGTAGCCCGATCGAAATAATTTTAAGAAATACAGATAAAAAAGCCTTAGGATGATAGAATATTCCGGCTATCCTGTCAATTCCGCTACGCTTTGTTTTTATTGTGCAAACAAAATGACAGATTGCCATTTTGATTGTTTCACTACCTTAATTTTATCAAGATTACCCTCATGAGTTCGATTTGGAGTAATTGCCTCGCCAAGCTTGAAAACGAAATATCCAGCTCCGATTTCAGCACCTGGATTCGCCCGTTACAAGCCGTAGAAACCGAAGGTCGTATCCGGCTGTTAGCGCCGAACCGCTTCGTGCTGGATTGGGTAAAGGAACATCATTTCGCAAAAATCGAAGAAACGATCCATCAGTTTGCAGACGGCGCATTGATACTCGATCTCGAAATCGGTTCGAAAAAACCGGAAGCGCCGGCCGCCCTCAAAGTCGCCCAGCAGGCCGAAACCAAAAAACAGCAGCCCAACTTTCTGAACAAGGCATTTACTTTCGACAATTTCGTCGAAGGCAAATCGAACCAGCTGGCGCGCGCCGCCTCGACCCAGGTCGCCGAGAATATCGGCAAAGCCTACAATCCGCTGTTGATCTACGGCAGTTCCGGTTTGGGCAAGACGCATTTGATGCATGCGATCGGCAATGCGGTGCTGCAAAAGAATCCGTCTGCGTCTATCGTGTATCTGCATTCGGAAAAATTCGTGCAGGATATGGTCAAGGCGCTGCAGCAAAACCAGATCAATAGCTTCAAGGAATATTACCGCGGACTCGACGTGCTGCTGATCGACGACATTCAGTTCTTTGCCGGCAAGGAGCGTTCGCAGGAAGAATTTTTTCATACTTTTAATACGCTGCTCGAAAAGAAGCACCAGGTCGTATTGACCTGCGACAAATACCCGAAGGAAATCGACGGCCTCGAAGACCGCCTGAAATCGCGTTTCGGCTGGGGGCTGCCGGTTTCGATCGAACCGCCCGACATGGAAACACGGGCCGCCATTCTGATGAAAAAAGCCGATATGGCCCATGTCGAACTGCCGCAGGAAGTCGCGTTCTTCATCGCGAAACGAATTCCGTCCAATGTGCGTGACCTGGAAGGCGCGCTGCGGCGGGTGATCGCGAACGCGCAGTTCACCGGCCAGAAAATCACCGTCGAATTTACCAAGGAAGCGCTGCACGACCTGATCTCGCTGCAGGATAAACTGGTCAATATCGACAATATCCAGAAAACGGTCGCCGAGTATTACAAGATTCGGATTGCCGATTTGTCCTCTAAAAACCGGCGCCAGTCGATTACCCGGCCTCGGCAAATTGCAATGAGCCTTGCGCGCGAGCTAACCTCGCACAGCCTGCCCGAAATCGGCGACGCTTTCGGCGGCCGCGACCATACCACCGTGATCAATGCCTGCAAAAGGATCAGCGAATTGAAAGAATCGGACGTGAAGGTCGCCGAGGATTACGCGAATCTGTTGCGCTCCCTGTCGCATTGATCCGGACAGCCAGCGCTAGTTCTATCCTCTTACGGATTTTTAACTTTGCTTTTTATTGAACAAACCCACGCTCGCCTATGAAATTCAGCATCAATCGAGACACCCTCCTGCCCCCTTTGCAGCAAATCGTCAGCGTGATCGAAAAGAAGCAAACGATGCAGATTCTTTCGAACATACTGATGGTGATCGAGGCGGACACTCTGACAATGACCGGCACCGACCTTGAGATCCAGATCGTTTCCCGCCTGTCCGTGAACGGCGCCCAGCCTGGCACAACTACCCTGCCCGCCCGCAAATTTCTCGACATTTGCCGGCTATTGCCGCCCAATACTGAAATTCGGATCGAACAGCAAGGCGACATGGTCAAACTGGCAACGCCGCGCAGCCGTTTTTCGCTGTCCTGCCTGCCGGCGGAAAACTATCCCGAATTTGCCGAATCGCAGATGGAGAACTGTTTCACGATCAGTTCGGGCAAGCTGAAAAAAGCACTCGACAAGACGCTGTTCTGTATGGCCAATCAGGACGTACGCTATTATCTGAACGGCCTGCTGCTGCATATCTCGAACAATGCGCTGAAACTGGTCGCTTCGGACGGCCACCGCCTGGCGATCTACGAAGACGAACTGGAAACGCCGACCGGCCTCGAAGCACGAATCATCGTGCCACGAAAAGGCGTCCAAGAATTGTCGCGGCTGCTCGATGACGGCGATGAGCTCTTGCAGGTCAGCTTTTCGAGCAACCACATTCGTATCGAAGTCCACAACGCGGTATTCTCGGCGAAGCTGGTCGATTCCAAGTACCCCGATTTCAGCAAAGTTTTCCAGCAAAGCTTCCTCGACCCAATTGCAATCCCGAAACCACTGCTCCGCGAAGCCTTAACCCGAGTCGCAATTCTTGCAAACGAAAAATTCCGCGGCGTAACCTTTCATTTTGCTGCGGACCTTTTGCGAATCAATGCTCACAATCCCGAACACGAAGAAGCCGAAGAAGAACTAACGCTCGATTACGGCAAGGGCGAGTTCAGCATCTCGTTCAATGCACAATACATGCTCGATGCGGTTTCAAATCTCGACGGGGACACCGCGGAATTGACCATCGCTTCGAATCTGAGCAGCTGTTTCATCAATGAACCCGGCCAGCAGGTTTACAAATTCATCGTGATGCCGATGCGCTTATGATACGGACCTGATGACTGTCTCAAGACTGGATATTACTTCGGTCAGAAATATCCAACAAGCCACGCTCTACCCCGCTCCGACGCTCAATTTCATCTATGGCGCGAATGCCTCCGGCAAAAGCGCCTTGCTGGAAGCCATTTTTCTGCTCGGCCGCGCCAGATCATTCCGCTCCTCCTCGATTAAACCCGTCATCCGTTTTTCGCACGATCACCTCTTGGTGACCGGGCAAACCGTGTTTCCCGGCGGCGCGCACCAGCACCTCGGCCTCAGGCTTGACGCCAAGTCTTGCGAAATCCGGATCAACCAACACACGATGCCGAACCGGTCGAGCCTTGCCTATGCCCTGCCGTTACAGTTGATCTATCCGAAAAGTTACGAGCTGCTGGACAGCGGACCGCAGGAGCGCCGCGAATTTCTCGATTGGGGCGTTTTTCATCACGATCCGGCTTTTTTACCGGCCTGGCGCAACTATAAAAAAGCTCTTGCACAACGGAATGCTTTGCTGAAAAACCGCCAGCCGGAATACCTGCAAGTATGGAACCAGGAGTTATCGGATTACGGTACAATAGTCACTAATTGCCGGCGCCGCTATCTGGAGGCGTTTATCCCCGTTTTCCAGGACATCGCCGGTTACATGCTGGAACTGCCGACAATAGCCATGTCTTTGTCGCCCGGATGGGATACGGCCGAATCCTTGTTGCAAGCCTTGGATGACGACACTGAGAAAGATCTGCGTTACGGCTTCACGCAATGCGGTCCGCACCGTGCCGACTTATTGGTTACCTTTGATCGCCTGCCCGCCAGAGACATCGTCTCTCGCGGCCAGTTAAAGTTATTGGTGATCAGCCTGAAGCTCGCCCAAGTTCAGCTATTGAATTTACATGAAGAAGATACCGCTTGCATTCTCTTCGACGATTTCGCTGCCGAGCTCGACATTGCAAATCGCGAGAAGGTGCTGCGCTATTTGGACGCCATGCATTCCCAAGTTTTCATAACCGCCACCTCGCCCGCCGATTTTGGCGATTTATCCAATATTCATAATTACAAAATGTTCCATGTGGAACATGGCCATATCAATCCTGTGGATTGTTCCACGTGAAACAAAAGCAAAAACAGCAGGTACATAAATGAGTCAAGAAAACGATCAGTCAACCATCAAGGATCAATACGACAGTTCCAGTATTCAAGTATTGAAGGGGCTCGATGCGGTCAGGAAACGCCCCGGCATGTACATCGGTGACACTGACGATGGCACGGGCTTGCATCATATGGTTTTCGAAGTCGTCGACAATTCGATCGACGAAGCACTGGCCGGCTATTGTAAGGAGGTACAGGTAATCATTCACAACAACGGATTCGTCTCAGTCAAAGACGACGGCCGTGGCATCCCGGTCGACATTCATGAAGAAGAAGGACGCTCGGCCGCCGAAGTGATCATGACTGTATTGCACGCAGGCGGCAAATTCGACGACAACGCTTACAAAGTTTCGGGCGGCTTGCACGGTGTCGGCGTATCGGTCGTGAATGCACTGTCGGAGGAACTCTACCTCGAAATCCGCAAGAATGGAAAACTGCACAAACAGAAATACGTGATGGGCGAACCGGTCGCGCCGCTCGAAGCGGTCGGCCCTGCCGAAGGCTCCGGCACCATGATCAAGTTCAAGCCGAGCGCGCAGACCTTTTCCGATATCGAATTCCATTACGACATCCTCGCCAAACGCCTGCGCGAACTGTCGTTCCTGAATTCCGGCGTACGGATCATTCTGGAAGACGAACGCACCGATAAGCAGGACGTCTTCGAATTTGAAGGAGGCATTTCAGCCTTTGTCGAGCATCTGAACAAGAATAAAACCCCGCTATTTCCGGAAGTCTTCCATTTCCTGACCGAAAAGGACGGCATGACAGTCGAGATTGCGATGCAGTGGAACGATTCGTACCAGGAAAACGTATTCTGCTACACAAACAATATCCCGCAGCGCGACGGCGGCAGCCATCTGGCCGGCTTCCGCAGCGCCCTGACCCGCACGATTAACCAATACATCGAAACGAGTGGACTCGCGAAAAAGGAAAAAGTCGCAACCACCGGCGACGACGCGCGCGAAGGCCTGACGGCAGTATTATCTGTCAAAGTGCCGGACCCGAAATTCTCGTCGCAAACGAAAGACAAACTGGTCTCGTCCGAGGTTAAACCGATCGTAGAATCGGCAATGAACGAGAAATTGCAGGAATTCCTGCTCGAAAACCCGCAAATCGCGAAAACGATCGCGATGAAGATCGTCGACGCGGCGCGCGCGCGCGAAGCAGCCCGAAAGGCTCGCGAAATGACCCGACGCAAAACTACGCTCGACATTGCAGGACTCCCCGGCAAACTGGCCGACTGCCAGGAAAAAGACCCTGCCCTCTCTGAATTATTCCTCGTGGAAGGAGATTCCGCGGGCGGGTCCGCCAAACAGGGCCGCGACCGGCGCACCCAGGCGATCCTGCCGCTGAAAGGCAAGATTTTAAACGTGGAAAAGGCTCGCTTCGACAAGATGATTTCATCGGAAGAAGTCGGCACCCTGATCACTGCGCTCGGCTGCGGCATCGGCAAGGAAGAATACAATCTGGACAAGCTGCGCTACCACCGGATCATCATCATGACCGACGCGGACGTGGACGGCTCGCACATCCGTACCCTGCTGCTGACCTTCTTCTACCGGCAATTACCTGAAATCATCGAAAAGGGCTATATCTATATCGCCCAGCCGCCGCTGTATAAAGTCAAAAAAGGCAAGCAGGAACATTATGTGAAGGACGACGCGGCGCTGAACGAATACCTGATCCAGCAGGCGCTCGACAAGGCCCAGCTGTTCACCAGCGAAGGCGCCCCGCCGATTCAAGGCCAGGGCCTCGAAAAACTGGCACGCGAATTCACCGAAGTCACGCGCACAATCGACCGCCTCGCCAGACGCTACGACAGCGGTTTTCTGGAACAGCTGATGCTGGTGGAAGTGGCCGACGAGCGGCTGCTCAAGGACAAAGAGGCTTTAAACTCCTGGCTGGCGAAAGTACGAGGCAAACTTTCCGCCTCGGACGATAAAACCCTCTATACACTCGAATTGAATTACCGGCACGAACAGGATTTCACGATTACAGTCGACAAGCGCCAGCACGGCAACAACAAACAATTCGTCGTGCCGGCCAGCTTTTTCAACGGTAAGGATTACCAAAAAATCGCGCACTATTCGGAATTAACCACCGGCATGTTCGGTGCTACGTCCTATATGCAGATCGGCGAGAAACAGCAGCCGGTCGCGAACTTCAAGGAGGCGTTCGACTGGATGATGCGGGAAATCAAAAAAGGGCAGCACATCCAGCGTTACAAAGGTCTAGGCGAAATGAACCCGGAACAACTTTGGGAAACCACGCTCGACGCCAACAACCGCCGCCTGCTGCAAGTCAAGATCGAAGATGCGATTGCGTCCGACGAAATATTTACCACACTGATGGGGGATGTGGTCGAACCGCGCCGGGATTTTATTGTGAAGAATGCGCTGGATGTGGCGAATTTGGATGTTTAAGAGCTATTGTTATGTCGTATGACACAGATAATGAAAAATTTGCCAAATTAATGAAAAAAAATGACACAGATAGTGAAAAAATATAGCTTCCATCCCCTGCCTTACCCCCTATACCGTCCCGCAGATATCTAGATATTTTTGGTATTATCGAGATTAGGTGGACCTTATAAAGGTCCACCTGATTGGCTGGCGCGAGGTTACATTTAGAAACATAAAAATAAAAATAAACATCTTGCACAAGCCCTCAATTAATTGACCGCCCCTACGGCAACACCACCTCTAAATCTTGTCCCGTGCTCCGATGAGGTACACTTTATAAATGATAACAGGCGGAATACCCGATAAACTAGGCAATCGATACGAAGCTAAATGGCTGATTCGCTGCCTAATGGACGTAATTTCAGGTAAAGCAAGCTGGCTCACATTCGAAGGCATAAGTACCGAGTATCAAGGATTTGAGTTCACCGTTGCTCGCGACAGCGTTACCGAATGGCACCAAACTAAATTTAATGCATCGGGTGGAAATTGGACGCTTAGAGCCCTAAATCAAGAAGGGGTATTGAACGCGTTCGCCAAACGGTTATCGGAGAATGAAAACGCGCATTGTTTTTTCGTTTCGCAAGACAACGCCAAGGATTTCAGAAGTCTGACAGAAAAAGCGCGCATTGCCGACTCATATAGCCAGTTCGTTGATGACGCCCTCTCAAAAGAACAAAAAGATCAAGATTTCCCCCAACTCTACGGCTTTTGGGGCCAAACACCAGAAGCTGCGTTTGAATGGCTGAAACGAAGCCATGTCGAAATCATACCCGACCGAGAATTGAGCGGTTTGATTGAATCCTTCGGCGATCTTTACTTTGATCGTGGCGGCACTTCAGCTTTTTTGGTGCTTCGAGATATTCTCGAAAACCACTTCAATAAGCAGCTAACAACCGAAGCTCTCCGTGAAGCCGTTAAACAACAGGGAACTTTACGATTCAAAGAATGGGCCTTCGATCCCACAATACGGCAACGATTACAGACGGAAACAAAAGCCTACCTCAATACCTACGGCACTTTTGGCGCAGGCAATGAGATCATCGCCAGGCCACAAACCCAAGCCCTTGTCACGTCCCTACTCGAACCCAACGGTCCTGAAGTGGTGTTGTTAACCGGAGTTGCCGGTTCGGGAAAATCCGGCATCGTGCGCAGCGCGATCGAGATACTCGAGCAACACAATATTCCTTATTTGGCATTCAGGGTCGATCAACATTTGCATTGCACCAGCCGAGAAGAATTAGGAAAAATTTTGACCGGTCGTGAAGAAAGCCCAGTCAGCACGTTGAAGGGCGTTTTCCCGGATTTACCATTGGTATTATTCATCGATCAAGTGGATGCTATTAGCGAAGTGTCTGGACGCGATGGCCAAATAAGAGAGGTTGTGTTTCGCCTGATTCAAGATGCGCATAATTTCGGCGGCGTCAAAATCGTTGCCGTTTGCCGAACATTCGATTTGGACTCTGACCCGAGATTAAAACACCTGAAAGCCAATAATCGTACACAACAAATCGACATCCCACTGTTAAGTTGGAATGACGAGGTCGAGCCTGTGCTTAAGAAGAAAGGCGTAGGCGTTGCTACTTTCAAAGAACCGCAACGTCGTTTACTGTGTTTGCCTGTCAATTTGGCGGTATTCCTAGAGATTGGTAATCCCGATTTGCCTTTTTTATCCCGCTCAAGTCTGCATGAAGCACTACTGACAAAAAAAGAACGAGAAATTCCGCGGCAACGCCGAATCACCTGGTCATTGATTAAAGCGTTGACCACCCTCTGCGACTGGATGACAGAGCGACAGCAATTGAGTGCTCCTGTTTCGGTATTGGACGAGTATCCCAATGCGGCCGACATATTGGTATCGGAAGGGTTGATCGTGGTTTCCCGAGGCCAACTGAATTTTTTCCACGAAAGCTTTTTCGATCACATTTTTGCCAGGGCTTTTGTCACTCGAAAGCAGAACTTGGTCGAGTTATTGACTTCAACAGAGCAACATCTGTTTCGGCGTACGCAGGTCCGCCAGATTCTCGAGTCCTTACGTCAAAACGATTTCCATCGGTACGTAACCGAACTATCCTCGCTGCTTTCCAGTCCTGATGTTCGTTTTCATATTAAATTGGCGGTTTGTCAATGGCTAAATTCCGTCGCCTCCCCGTCAGGCGCAGAATTCCTGATCGTTTCGCAATTTGATCAAACTCCGGATAAATTTCATGTCCTATTTCGGCAAGCAGTTTTATCGCCGAATTGGTTTGATTTATTGAATCACAAAGGTTGGATTACCGAACAACTTGAAAGTCAGCATTCTGACCGAGTTGAACAGATGTTTTGGTGGTTTAGAAATATCGCTGAAGAACATCCAAAAGAAATTGCGGATTTACTAAGGAGCTGGGGGAACAGCAATCCAATAAGGGCTGAACGGCTTTTGGATTGGTTTGGTTCTGCCAGACTCAATAAAGTAGATGATCAACTACTTGACTTGTGTATCGAGTTAATTCTTGCCCATCCGTCAAAGCTGTTTCGGAATGATCATACGGTATCGATGGTATTACATAACTGGGGAACAGGTTCTTCAGAACAGTGTGGTCGAGTCTTGCATGCGCTATTCGAGGCGTGGTTTGCCTCAACATCGGGAGACAATCCGTTTGCAAAGAATAATTCGGATTGCCTGGACGAACATCGACTGAAAGAAATTTCGGAAAAAACACCGTTCGCCTTTTTGCATGGCGCTACGGATGCGCTGATAAAAACAGTTAATATGAAGGCTGAAAATGTTGAAGGTAACAATAGTTGGCATCTACTAAATTACAGAATTTACTCCGGCCATCACTACGGTTTCGACAATTTTTTGGCTTGCTACCGGTCAGCGCTGAAGCAAGCCATGAAAGAGAACCCAGAATCGGCAATCGGCTTTTTAGATAAACTCGACCCCTTTAAACACGAATGCCTAATGCATTTGCACTTGGAAACGATTCAAGCAAATCCGATCATGCTCGGCCACAGGTTGCCGCACTTAGTGAGCAGTGCCAGTATTTTCGATGCCGGATTTGATGGAGCGAACTGGTGGTCTTTCGCCCATGCCTGCCGTGAAACTTTTCCAGTGTTGGATATGGCAGAAAAGCAGGCTGTAGAACGAGTCATCCTTAACTGCTATCCGGAAATTGAACATAGCAAACACTTACGCAAGCAGATCGGAACAGAAGGCGAATCTGAACCTTTCTGGACCAAGAGAAGCGTTATTTGGTGGTTGAATCGTTCTGGCTATGAACAGTGGTGCATACTCGAAACGATAGGGACTAACTCATTAACTCCAAGTGGGCAAACGCGTTTACAGGCACTACAACGAAAGCTCCCCCATCAAGAAATTGAACAGCCACGTAACTATGGAATGTATAGGATAGGCTCGCCGATAAAAAGACCGCAATGCGAAAAAATGAGTGATAAGCATTGGTTGGCGGCGATAAAGCGCTATGACAACGACGAAGAAAGACGACGAGGCCCAGGTTTTGTGGATGGCGGCGCCAGTGATCTGGGCCACCTGCTCCAAGAACTTACCAAAATCCAGCCTGACCGCTTTGCAGCATTGAGTCTGAAAATTCCCGATACCGCACCGGCTTGTTATATCGAAAGGATTCTGTGGGGATTGGCTGAAGCTGAAACGGTTACGGATGCTTCATTAATTCATGCCATCAAACGTGCCTATCATCATCCGAGCAAAGACTTTGGCTGTGCAATAGCTCGCGTAATTGATAAACACCCACGAGTCGCCGCCGATCCTGAAGTTCTCGAGCTCATGTTAAAACTGGCTTTGCATGGCAAGGCCGAAGGCGAATCCATCGATATCGAATATACGAAACGCGAAATCATCACTATTGAAACATTGGTGCAAACGGGCGGTGGGTTATGTCTCAGAGGCATAAACGGAACGCGCGGTAGAATGTGGGAAACATTAGCAACAGCCGCATGGGAAATCCCCGAAGCTACTCCCAAAATTTGGGACGCACTGGATTTGGCATTGGATGTAGAACCGCTGGTCAGTGTGCGTTGCAATATGATGAAGGTGATGACTCCGTTATTCAATAGAGACAAAACGCGGTTTTCCATTTCGATCCGGAAGTTAATCACATTGCCCAACGCCGTAACTACTACCAGCAAAGACCTTCACCTGTCGCCGTTGGTTACACATCAGGGACTTTACCTCTTTCTCGGTATTCTTCATCGGTTACCCGAATTGGGTAAAGAATTGCTTGATCAATTGCTTGAATGCGGCGATGAAACCAAACAGCTTATTGGTGCTTGGCTAGTATTTGGCGAGAGCTACCGGAATGATGCTTACATCATGAAGGCGGATCAACTTGCAGCTGTGAGTTTGGAACATCGGCGACTATTGGCGGACGTCACCGCGGATGCTTTCAGTTGGACAGATAACCGCCCACGTGCGGAAAGATTGCTGAAAGACTACTTCTTCAATAAAGACGAACAAATTCGCAAACACGCGTCCGATGTCTTCAACAAAACAGACATAGCAGATATTTCACTTTATCGTGATTTAACCGTAAGATTTATAGAATCTCCAGCTTTTCCCGGAAATGTTCACAGGGTTTTGAGAATGCTGGAAGATGCAACTGGCGACGTACTTGAGTTAGTTATATTAATTAGTGAACGCCTGATCAAAGATGCGAAACTGGTCAGTCAACGGAATGGTAATGGGCATTATCTAGAGAGCCTAATTAAAAAAGAGTACGCTGCTTCTGATTCCCGGCCTGACGCTCGTCGAAGAATTCTTGATGTGATCGACGATATGTTGGCCAACGAAATTTACGGGGCAGATGATATCGTGGAAGCTCATGATCGGTGGTGAGCCTAGGCATCAAAGCAATAAAGCTAGGTCGTCGACAACGCAATAGTGCAACTTCTCTTTCTCCTAGGCCCGCCTTGCACCTGACCAGTTACAAAGCCGAAAGTGGAAAAAGCTCATCTGAAATCGAACTTATAATTTACCCTTTCCTCTTTCAGGCAGAAGAGTGATTGTCAATACCTAACTGTCCGTCGAGGCACTGTCGGATGCGCTCGCCAAGGTGCTGGAGCAATTTACCCCGGCGGAATGCGCAAATTATCTACGCGGAGCCGGGTATGCTGTCCAGGCAAAATGAAAATGCTCTAGTGAGATTACAAGCCAGTTTCCGGTAAATGTTGAACGTAACGGAAGGAAAAACACATTTGATTTCAGCACTTCCACCCCGACTACAACCTTTATCGCAGCTTATCGGCATCCGTGATGATCAACCGGATAGACTTCCGAAGCGTCCAACAGCTCAATTAATCCTTGCCGAGCGGCATTCCAAGTTACCTCCAAGCTTGGTTGAAATGAATTAGGCCACCACCGTCCGAAGCCGGTTGAAAAATCGGTGATCCCGTCCAAACAAAGTAATCATTATTCTTGTTTTTAATAAGGTTTTTGTGTAATGTTCGACGCCCGGTATCCTCTAAAATCGGTCCAAGACAATTCCGACTGCGACCGAGCAAACCTCGCTTCAGACCGGTTCGAGATTTTTTGAACACAAGCGTCTCCGTACCGGAAAAAACTCAAAATCATTATTAAGATTTTACCGGTTAAAACATTGTTAACCGGCAAAATACGTCTATCATTTTGATAACGGAAATCAGCCACTTATAAACTGGACAAAATTAATGCGTAACATCAAATTGTTCGACTCGGGCGAGCATAAATTCATCCTGCTGAATGAAAGCGAACCCGGCGAAGAAAGCGGGATTCGCTCCAATCAATATCTCATTATGCATGGGGATAATGGCGTGCTGCTCGATCCCGGCGGTTTCGGCGTGATGCCCAGTGTATTGACCGAATTGTTGCGCTACATCAAAACGGAACAGATACGCGCGATCATTCTCTCCCATCAGGATCCCGACATCGTCGGCGGCTTGTCCACTTGGCTGGAGCTGACCGATGCACCGGTCTATGTATCGAATATCTGGATGCGTTTCCTGCCCCATTACGGCATCGCCAGCATGGCTCAGTTTGTCGGCGTCCCCGATGCCGGAAAACAATGCACAATCTCACCCGGATTTCAGCTGCAACTCGTCCCTGCCCATTTTTTACATTCCGAAGGGCAGATCAATGTCTACGATCCGGTTGCAAAAATTCTATTCACCGGCGATATCGGTGCGGCAATGCTGCCGGTCGATCGCGATTATGAATTCGTGGACGATTTTACAGCGCATTTGCCTTTTATCGAAGGCTTTCACCGCCGTTATATGGTATGTAATAAAGCGGCACGGCTTTGGGTGGAAGCCGTATCGAAGCTGGACATTAAAATACTGGCACCGCAACATGGGCCTATCTATCGAGGCCAGTCCGTGCCGGATTTTTTGAATTGGTTCAAGGAGCTGAAATGCGGAGTCGACCTGATGACGCACAGCGGCCACTTCGCGATGGGGAGCTGGGATGAATAATGTCCATGTTGCGCCTTATCCTCATCATATCGAGGATTTGCGCATACGCTTGATGAACCAGCTCTTTTCTCTGCTGGAAAGCCAAAGCCGGACGCGCAGTTTCGCATCGTCCATCAGCGCTTTAGTCAAACGAATTCACGGCAAAGGACTGGAAGAATTCGAGCATGGTTTGGCACGTATCGACGATCCGGTAACAATCGACATATTTCAAAAAACGATTGCGGATTTTCGAAACCTGGATCTGGCATTCGATAAACTCGTCGACGAACGTCAGCGGCAGTGGTATAAAAACGGCAGGTATCTGAAGCAAGTCATTGATGAGCTAACCGAAACGACCGATTATTTAGCCTCGATCCTGGTCGAAAAGAGCTTACTCGAACGGCAAAGCCAGGTTCTGGAAAACATCATTCTTTCGCACGAAAAAGTTTCGCAATGGAAAGAATTCGTTCAGGAAATACTGGCCGGATTCCATAAGATTTTTCCGTTCAATTTCTTTTTTATCGCATTTGCCGAGGAACATGGCCTATCGTTGTATTTCTACTACATGGGGGAATACACGGAAGAGGAAAAGCGCCAGGTTCGCATCCAACTCGGCCAAAAAATGCTGCGGCAACTGAATTTACCGGAGAATGTGCTTCTCGATATCGAGGAATACCAGATTCCGGGCCATCAACGAACAGCCGAATTTTCCGATATTGAGATGATTACCGTGCCCGTCCCTGACCATGCTTACGGTCTGGATGGACTGCTCGGTGTTGCCTATGCTTCGGTAAATAACTTAACCACGCAGGAGCAGACGATCGTAAGATCGCTGCTCTCGGTTATGGTCATGGTGGTCGGGTCCAGTAAGGTGTTGAGCCGGACCTTATCCGAACTGGAGTATTACTCGGTTCACGATCCTTTGACCGGCATACATAACCGGCGTTATTTCAACGAAATGCTGGAATACGAAGTCGGGCGTTCGTCGCGCCATCATCATCAGTTTGCGGTATTGCTCCTCGATCTGGATGATTTCAAGGAAATCAACGATACCTATGGTCATCCGCTGGGCGATGAAGTGTTGAAGAAAATCGCCGAATCGATCACGTCCCACATGCGCAAGGGCGATATCGCCACCCGGATGGGCGGCGACGAATTCGCGATTATCCTGCCGGAAACGCCGCCCGAGGGCGCAAAGGTCGCTGCCGAGTCTATTCGGGCCAATTTGGAAAGCCTGACGTTCAAATCGCCGAACAGCAAAGACTTTCATGTCACCACCTCGGTCGGCATCATCAGTTATCCCCGGGACATGCAGACGGTTGAAGATTTGATGTCGGGCGTGGATGTCGCCTTATACCAGGCAAAAGGTCTGGGTAAAAACGAAGTATGCGAATTCGATGCCGCCGAGCATTTAAAGCAAATCATGCGCGACAGTCGCTCCGTCGCCGAGGAATTGCGTCGGGCATTGCGCGAGGAGCGCATTCAGCCCTACTTCCAACCGATCGTCGATTGCAAAAGCGGCGAAATATTTGCCTACGAATCGATCGCCCGGCTGATTGAAACGGACGGCCGCGTCACGGTAGCCGGCCAATTCATCGAGACAATCGAGAAATACGGACTGGGACGCGAGCTGGACCGGATCATGGTGCGGAAAGTGATCGAAGCCAATAAGCAGATCATTCATTCCCAGGGCAAACCCAAGCGTTTGTTTATCAATTTGTCCGCCCAGGAAATTCAGGGCCGGGGCATTTTAGGCTACGCCGAAGAATTGTGCGCTCAGTTGGAAGTGCCGCCGAGCAGCATCGTGTTCGAAATTCTCGAGCGCGACGCAATCAGCGATATCACCCATATGGGCAAGTTCCTGACCAATCTTCGGAAAAAAGGCTTTGCGTTCGCTTTGGACGATTTCGGCAGCGGTTACAATTCGTTTCACTATCTTCGGGAACTGCGCTTCGAATATGTAAAGATAGACGGCGCATTCGTGCGAAATATTCTCAACTCGAAAATTGACCGGGCACTGGTGCGCAACCTTTCCCGTTTATGCCAGGAGCTGGATATTTTGACCATCGGCGAATTTGTCGAATCTCAGGAAATTTTCGATCATTTAAAAGACATGGGAATCAATTTCGGCCAAGGATTTCATATCGGACTACCGCTTCGCTCTTTATGAATCATCAAACTAAAACACAATTCATTGCAGTGGCTTCCATCACCTCTGAATTAACCGCCGTTATATCGATATCGAAGGAAATTTCATTGGCCGCCGCAAACGCCAAAGCCATCGCATTCCGTGCGGGAGACAAAGCCCGGGGGTTTCAGCCGATTACCGATTTTATCAATGATTTGGCGAAAGAGATGATACAAAATATCGAGGTTATCAATGAACTGGCAACCTCATTATGCCGGATAACGATCAAAGAATATCGAAAAACGGAAGCTTTTAATAAATTTGAACTGATTACCACCACGTGCGGCTCGGCGGCTCATGCGCATTCCATGCAAAAACCCTTGGCCGACGCGGAGGTTATAGTACAGAATTGTCAGCTACAATTTAAGCGCGACGTCGCCATGCTGATGGATCATCTGGATACAGTAACGCAACATGCCAAAACTGCAGGAATTATTGCTACATACTCCAGAATCGAAGCGTCTCAGGCAGGTGAATATTTACAAAGTCTGCAAACCGTATCGAAAAGCGTGGATAACGCCGCTCAAAAAATACATGACCATGTGCAACGCTGCATCATAACCCTCTCGCAGTTTGGCTCAGCCAACAAATAAAAGCTTGCCGCCGGTTGAATAGAGAACATATTGTCTTTCGAACTCGGACGTCCGACCTTAGCCAAGCCTTGTCGGACAAACATTACTAAACTGCCAAAATAACAGAGCCTCTCATACCATGAAATCGATCAACCTCTATGAAGGACCTCAGCATCAATGGATCATGTTCGGCCGGGACAAAAACAAACCCGATAGCATCATCGATTCCAATCAGTATATGGTACGTACTGCCAACCGCTGCCTGTTGCTCGATCCCGGAGGCTATGAACTGTTTGCTCCCATGATGGCGGCGGTTTTGCATCATGCATCTGTTGAACAAATTACCGATCTGTTTGCTTCACATCAGGACCCGGATGTAATTTCGTCGCTGAGTCTTTGGGATCAGGCATTGCCCCACGCCAAACTTCATGCTCCGAAAATCTGGGAGGGATTTTTACGGCATTACGGGTGTGAATCGATCGAATATGTTCCGATTGCCGATAATGGAGGCAGCCTCAAACTGGAAGCAATTGAGCTGCAGTTTATCCCTGCGCACTATCTGCATTCCTCGGGCAACTTTCACGTGTATGATCCGGAGGCAAAGATTTTGATGAGCGGCGACATCGGCGCAGCTCTCGAACCCGGAGGAACCCCGCTATTTGTCGATGATTTCGAAGCGCATACGGAAAAAATGCGTTATTTTCACCAGCGCTGGATGCCTTCCAACCCAGCCAAAAAAACCTGGATCGAACGAGTTAGAAAACTTGATATCGAGATTCTGGCTCCGCAGCACGGGCGTATGTTTAAAGGTGAAGATGTGAAGCGTTTCTTAGACTGGTTTGACGCTTTACAGGTCGGCATGGCAGTTTGACTCTTCCTAAGAAAAAGCTTTATGCATGGCCGAATCGCTGATCGCCACCCTGCCCTGTCGGGCCTGAGGTTCTTGATGCTCACATTGTCAGTCGGTACGGGCCTATCATCTGACCGTTGTTGTCGGCCCAACAGTTCCGGGCACCGCCATTGGCGTTCCGGCTGATCCTCCTTAAAGACTACGCTCACCTCATTTCCCCGCTGTGATGATCGCGTTGGCGGCGCCGGTCGGGAGCGGGCAACATCGTCGGCGTGGTCACTGCGATTACCCCCGCCGGTCCGGGCGCGGTTTTCTGATGTCTGGGCACAAAACGTCGGCGCTCGACCGTCTAACTAGCGCTAGCTTCTATTTCAAAAAATGATTAGTCCCCCATACTCGAAAATATCTGTGATACGACTTCAAATTCATGAGATAAACAAGAGAATTATGCGAAATTTCATCTAAAGTTAATTAAAGACATGGACGAAATCCTGGAGGGTTTGCCTGTCTGAAGAATAAATTAGATTTTTAATAAGGATGAAAGAATGAAATTAGCTTCACTTGAAACCGCAATTGATGTTATCAGTAACGAATTGGCAAAGAACAGTCCTTATCTGCCGACGCTACCCGACGTTGCCATCAAAATTATGAATGCGGTTTCCAAAGAGGAAACTTCGCCTAAGGATTTGGCTGCAATTATCCTCACCGATCCGGCGATATCGGCTCGCCTCATCCGTGTGACGAACAGTCCGAAATTCCGGGGAAGAACGGAAATATCCAACGTGCAGATGGCTGTGTTAAGGCTAGGCAACAACACGATCCGCACATTGGTCAGCAGCATGATCACCCAGCAACTGTTTGCGCCATCCTCGAAATTTCTGGAAAACGAATTCAAGCAAATCTGGGAACTGAGCAAGAACGTCTCCGCCGCCAGCCATTTCCTCTGTTCGTTTGCGCCCCATCTCGACCCCAACGAGGCCATGCTTGCCGGACTCATTCACCAGGTAGGGAAATTGCCCATACTCATGATGATTGATCAATCCCCCGAATTTAAAGAATTCAAAGAGAGCCCAACCCTTGTCGGTTTGCTGCTTGAACAAGCGCACGGTACCGTCGGCAAAATCGTCATGGACAAATTGAACTTTCCGGCGACGATAAAGCCGGTAGCTTCGGAATATACCAATTTCCAATACGATTCGGGAGCCAAGGCCGATTATGTAGACGTTGTGCAAGTTGCCTTTTTACAAAGCATTGCCGGAACCGACCATCCGGCCTGTCGGGTCGATTGTTCGATAGTGCCCGCTTTCGCCAAACTTGGACTCAGCTTCGATACCGAAACGATCACGCTCGAAAATATTTCGGACAACATCGAATTAGTCAACAGCCTTTTTGGATAATAAATCCTAGCCGCCTGTCCAACGAACAATCTAACGATACCGTAAACTAACCCTCTGTTAAAGAGGGTTTAGGGCGCTCTCAAATACGATTCGGTTGAAAAATATTTTCAATGCATTCGAGCGAGAAATATCCATACTGAATTCCATAGGGTTTATAGGTCGGTCATACGATGAATTCCACAGGCGGTCGCCGGAATGATTATCGGCCCAAGTCCAGACGGCGAAGGGAATTTCTGAAATTAGCCGGAACCCTGGGCGCAGCAGGCGTCGGCTTAATCGGCACAAGTTCGGAAGCATCAGGGAAAGACACAGCGATTGAACAAAACGCCTCAGCCCTTGCAACACAGCAGGAACACCCAACGCTCACGCTGTTCCTATGCGGCGACGTAATGACCGGCCGGGGCATCGACCGGATATTACCCTGCCCTGGCGATCCCCGCTTATACGAGCCTTACATGACTTCCGCCGAAGGCTATTTGAGACTCGCGGAAAAAGCCGGAGGACCGATTCCGAAACCGGCCGATTTCGCCTATCCTTGGGGCGATGCGCTAAGCGAACTCGAACTCGCCGCCCCCGATGTCCGGATCATTAATCTCGAAACGGCGGTCACGACTTCTTCCGATCCCTGGCCCGGCAAGGGCATCCACTATCGGATGCATCCGAAGAACCTCCCCTGCCTGACGGCAGCGAAGATCGACTGCGCGGTCCTGGCCAATAATCATGTACTGGACTGGGGCTATGCGGGCTTGCAGGAAACCTTGGCAACCTTGGCCGGCGCAAACATCAAAACCACGGGGGCCGGCAAAAACCGAAGGTTTGCCGAAGTACCGGCCGTGATCGAAGCGGCGGGGAAAGGACGGGTACTGGTATTTGGACTCGGCGATGAAAGCAGCGGCATTCCCTGGCTCTGGGATGCGCTCGGCGACAGGCCGGGCGTGAATCTGCTGCCGGATTTATCCGATGGCAGCGTCCGCGCGCTTGCCGAACAGATTGCGACGCTGAAACAACAAGGCGATTGTGCTGTAGCCTCGATTCACTGGGGAAGCAACTGGGGTTACGGCATACCCGACTCCCACCGGGAGTTTGCGCACCGCCTGATAGACGAGGCCCAGGTGGACGTGGTGCACGGCCATTCCTCCCATCACCCGCTGGGCATCGAGCTCTATAAAGGCAAACCGATCTTCTACGGCTGCGGCGACTTTTTGAACGACTACGAAGGCATTCCGGGGCACGCTGAATTCCGGAGCGACCTCTCGGTCATGTACTTCCTCACCCTGGACCTTGCCACCGGAAAACTGGTCAGGCTGATCATGACGCCGATGCAGATCAAACGCTTCCGGCTGAACGATCCGTTGCCCGAAGATATTCGCTGGCTGCAGCAAGTCCTAAACAGGGAAAGCCGCCTCTTGGGCACGGGTATCGAATTGGCCGATCAAGGCCGCCGCCTCGTCCTGTCAGCTGCCACCTGAAGTACTTCGGATCAGTCGATTCTTATCTTCCGCCTGATCTTACGCCGGACGCAATATCCTTTACTTTTCCCTACGCAGCACGAGTATCTTCGCGAACGAGCGCAGATCCACCCGTTCTTCCAGTATCAAGCCACACCTGTCGAACAGCCGCCGCCATTCGGCAAGCGTCCTTTCCCGGCCGCGGGTTCCCATGAACATCTGCATGTCGAGCGCGGCTCCCGCCAATTCGGCCCGGGAATCGGCCATTATCAGTTCCATCACCGCAATGCGGGCCCCCGTTCCGGCGCAGGCATCGGCAACAGCGCGAAGCGCCCTGACGCAAGCATCATCCTCGAAGCCGTGCAGAACCGCACTGAGCAGATAAATGTCCTGGTCGCTTTTCGCTTCCGGCACGGCTTGGAAAAGATCGCCGCTTTGAAAGCTTAGCCGTGAAAGCGATGCCGGAGCTTCGCACCCTGCCCAGTAACGCGCCGCTTCTTCGACCACTTGAGCGCGATCCACCACCAAGGCTCGCAAATGCGGATGCCGATCGAGGATCGCAAGGGATTTACGGCCTCTCGATCCGCCGACATCGATCACGCGTTCGAAACGTCCCCAATCGAAATCCAGTGCAAAGCTGTCGCCGATCAACGCTTCCACGCTGTCCATTGCGCTTGAGAACAAACGGTCAAGGTCGGGATGGGCATCCAGGTAACCGAACAGATCTTGGCCGTGCGTGAGCTCGAACGGAACCTCTCCATTCTGCACGCCCTTTTCCAATTGTTCGTACCAGGGCCGGCTCATCGCGTCCGAATTATGCATCAGGATCATTGCCCGCACGTTGTCCGGATTATCCTCCCGCAGATAGCTGGAAAGGCGGTTATTGGCGAATAGCCGGGAAGAGCGTTCCTCGAAAATGCCGAGTGCCGCCAGCATTCGCAGCAGCCGGTAAAGCGCATCGGGCTCCGCGGCAACGCGGACGGCCACCTGATCGGCGGTAAGCTGCCCGTCCCCCAGAACAGTCGCGACATCGAGCCGCACAGCCACATACAGGGCGCGCGACTGCCAGAATGCCGAGCCTATCTGAATCAGCCGAAACGGCGGCGGCATGACCCTATTCGGAATGTTTTGCAGCCAGTCGGCGCATTTCGCCAGTAACGAAAATCCTTTAACTACAATCGCATTCTTCTGCAGTGACATTATGACTTCTCCTTTACGGCCGCGAGGCCGGCTGTAAAAAGCCGGCCGTTGAAGCCGGCCAGATTCGCGATGAAATCGGCATCCATTGCACGGCCCATTTGTTCCTCGAAGATGTCCTTCAACAGCATCGGCGTGATCGCCAGACTGACGAAGGCCATGCGGAGGATGTCCGGATCGACCGTCGGCGCAATCTGTCCGCGCGCGGCCATGTCGGCGACTTTGCGCCTGCCCCGCGCGCGGCCGCGTTCGAGTAACTGTTGAATGAAACGCCGGCCGGGGCCCTGGTTCAGCGCCAGCACTTTCAGAATCAGTTTGGGAAATTCCGGGCGCTCGACCATCGTGTCGTAATAGAGCTGAAGAAAATCCCTGAACCCTGCCGCCGTCGCCAGCATCGGCCCGTCCAGCACCTCCAGCAGCGGATTCAGCGTATCGCGGATCATCTCTTCGTACAGGCCTTCCTTGCTGCCGAAGTAATACCGTATCATCGAGACGTTCGCATCGGCCTTTTCGGCAATCCGCCGGGTCGTGACCTTGTGGTATTCGTCGGCCAAAAAACATTCAAGCGCCGCCCTCAGCAGCCGGGTTCGGACCGGGTCGCAAGCGCGTTCGCCAGCAACATCCATCGCATTCTCCTAGGGGTGTGTTTTAGCGCATAGCCTAGCATCCCTCTCCCGGCATCAACAGCATTTTCGCCAATCAATTTCCGCCTGTTGATTGACCGGGATGCCCCTCTTCCTAGAATTATTTGCTAAGCGAATCATGAATTTCCTTCGCCAGCGCCTCGATGCCGCGCTGCGAAACTTTGTCATGGCTGCCTTTCAGCTCGATCGCATAGCCGGCGGCTAACGCGCGATTTTTTACATTAACCAGATTTGCGATCAGATAAGAGAACATAAAGCTGGGCTTGCTGTGCCGGCAAACGACCACCCAGTCGGCGCCGGCCTGCTCGCCGAGCCCGGCGGCAAGCTCGGGAAAACGGAACAGATAACCTAAACCCGCATCGGCGGCCGCCTGGTCCTCGGCATCGACCCGAACCATTTCGTAATCGCCCGTCCGCCTCAGCGCCTGTTCCAGCAAAGGCCGGAAGGAGGCGGTACGCCGCCGCTCTTCGGGAGTATAGGGCAAGGAGGTCAGATCGTTCAGTTCGAAATCCAAAACGGCGATCCGTTCCGCAGCCTGTGCCGTGTAACCGGCGAGCAGCGTAAAAACCAACACCATGAATATTGTCGAGCGATACATGCGATTTCTCCCAAAACCGGCTATTACTGCATTCGGCGGCTGTGCAGATCGATAAGGTCCTGCATGCTCAAGGTAGCCCCCACATTCAGGTCATCGTCCAGAATTTCATAGAGCACCCCATCGCTGCCGCGAATGCTGAAAAAGACGATCGTTTCTTCGTCGCCGCCGCCTTCCCGGTGCGGCTCGTCGCTGGCGGGACTGACGGTATAGCGGCCGACCGGCCTGATTTCTTTCAGGCGTCCGTCGGCCTCGTACAAGCGATGTTCGCCCTGAATCACCAGCATGTGGTTCAGCACCTTATGCCGGTGCAGGACGATCTGCGCCTGCGGGGCGAATTTGAAGACTACATCGATAATCCTGTTCTGCCGGTCGATGTCGAGGATCGCATACTGCAGATGCTCGATATTTTCCAGGGTTTGCCATGAGATGGCGCGATCGAAAAGGAGATTGTTCATGCGGTTTTTCCTAGGGTCAGTGTGTCGAATCGTGGGGAGAAAGCCCCTGCAATCGCCCTTACTCGTAAGGCATTCGGGGCAAGCCGCAGTCTATGGCAAGAAAGATCCGCCGTAATCCGAAATTCGCCCGGAAAGCACGGGCAATTTGCCCGCCTTCGTTCCAACGGCTTTTCACCGCACCGGCCGTCACATAGAATGCAGCCATCTTCCAACAAAAAGCCGACAGGCTTGCCTATGAATCTACAAAGCCATTTGCTGTTCCGTATCGCGGCCGTCGCACTGGCATGCCTCCTGGCCGCCTCTATCTACGTGCTGCAGCGAAGCAATCAGCAAACCCGGCAGACGCTTCAGAGCGTCGCTGAATCGCTGGGCAGACAACTGGAATTTCAGCTGTTGCGCATCGATGCGGGCTTCGGCCAACCTCGCGCGTTTCCGGACTTCTCGCTCTGGAAAGAGACTGCCGGCGTTCCCGGCTTGTGTATCCGTTTCGAGCCCGCAGGCAATACCGCCGTTAAAAGTTTGTGCAGCGGCGCGAAAGTGTCCCCGCACGGCTCGCCGGAGAGCTTCGCAAGCCTGTACCGGGCGTTGTTCGCGCCCGGCCTTGAGATAGCGCGGCCGGTGGTCTTCAAGGACCGCGTCCAGGGAACGCTGGCAGTGTCGTCCAGCGCCGAAATGGACATTGCGCAGGCCTGGAGCGATGTCAGGAATCTGCTGGGACTTTCCGCGCTGACCATCCTGGCCGTCTGCCTGCCCGTTTACCTAAGCATCAATCGGGCATTGCGGCCAGCCGGCATTATCGTCGCCGGATTGGAAACCCTGAGGAAAGGCAACTTGGCTCATCGCCTGCCGACGTTCGAACTTAGAGAATGGGCGCAGACCGCCGCCGCGATCAACCAGCTGGCGGCCGCTCAACAGCAGCTGCTTGCGGAGCGCCAAAAGCTCGCTGTCCAGCTGATCGATCTACAGGAACAGGAACGCCGCGACTTGGCCCGCGAACTGCACGACGAATTCGGCCAATGCCTGACGGCGATCAACGCAGTCGCCGCATCGATTACCCATACGGCGGAGCGGGAATGCCCGGAACTGATCGAGGAAACCGCACGCATCGCCCGGATCAGCGGACACATGATGACCCATGTACGCGGCCTGCTCGGACGCCTCAGGCCCGCCGAGTTCGACGAACTGGGGCTTGCCGCCAGCCTGAGCAGCTTGGTGGGAGGATGGAACAAACATGGCGCCGGCAAAATCCGTTATGAATCGAACATCACCGGCGACTGCGGGGCATTGCCGGAGCCGCAGGCGATCGCGCTGTTCCGGATCGCCCAGGAATGCCTGACCAATATCGCGAAACATTCGGCGGCAAATCATGGAGAAGTTATGCTGAGGGTAGCTGAAGAGCGGGCGGTTTTAACCGTCCGGGACGACGGCATCACCAGCACGTTGCCTCTTCCGGAAGGCCCCGGCATCGGCTTGCTCGGAATTCGCGAACGGGTCGCCGCCTTGCAGGGACGGCTGACGCTGTCCATCGCCGAACCTCATGGATTGCAGGTTGAAGTCGTATTGCCGATACGCCGGGCGGCCAAGCCAAGCTGTGCGGCAGTGGCAGCGAACGCGGCGACTCCCTTTCGCCTTGGCGGGAAAGCTGAAAGGGAATAAGGTTTTCGTCAAAAACAACTTCCCCCTTTGAAAAAAGGGGATCGAGGGGGATTTATTTAAAAAATCTCCCCCCCGTTTAAAGAGGGGAGTGAATCATCCGCTTTTCAAAACAATCAACATTCGGAAAGTTATTTCCTACCAGATACAAAGCTTTTAACTCAACGAAATGACGGAGGAGGCCGAGAGTTCATGATCAACATCCTGCTGGTCGACGACCATGCGATCGTCCGCGAAGGCTACCGCGCGCTGCTGGCCAAACAGGCCGGCCTACAGGTGATCGCGGAAGCGGCGGATGGCGCGGAGGCCTATCTCCGCTTCAAGGAATGCAACCCGGATTTGATGGTGACCGACCTCTCGCTGCCGGGCATCGGCGGCCTGGAATTGATCGGGCGGGTCAGGCAGCGCTGTCCGGACGCCAAAATCCTGGTGTTCAGCATGCATCAGAATCCGAGCTTCGCGATCCAAGCCAGCCGCGCCGGCGCCCTGGGCTACGTCACCAAGAGCAGCCCGCCGGAAGTGCTCCTGCGCGCGATCTTCGAGGTCCATGCGGGCCGCCATGCCTTGAGCCCGGATATCGCCCAGGCGCTGGCGCTGGAAAAACTCGGCAGCGAGCGGATGGCGCTGGAGGCGCTCACGGTGCGGGAGTTCGAGATTCTGCGCCTGCTGGTCGAAGGCCGGCCGATCGAGTCGATCGCGCAGACGCTCAACATCAGCCCGAAAACGGTCTGCAACACCCATTACCTGATCAAGCGCAAACTCGGCGCGGCCAGCGACATCGAGCTGACGCGGCTGGCGATCCGGCTGAATGTGATCGATCTGCTGGAGTTAGCGGACGCAGGGAGAGCCGAAAGTCAGTAGCTTACTTTATGATGCAGGCTGATTTTGACCAGTGCTGCACCCAGGAAAACCATATTGATGCCCAAGAACAGGCCCAGCAGCCACTGCGAGGTTTCGGGCCAGGCGATCGCGACAATAAACGCAAAGGCCAAAGCGGTGATGCCGTTGAATAGAATCAGCCCCCAATTGGGCAAAGGACGCATCCTGAAGGCCAAAGAAATTTTGACAACGCCTTCCAGAGCAAAATACAACGTGATCAGCATCGTTAAGGTGACTATCCCGGAAGCAGGCCGGACAATGAACAGATACCCCAACACCGCCTGCAAAATCCCCATAAACAGCCACAATCCGAAACCGGGCATTCCGGAAAACAGCAAAGCGCGGCTAATATGCACGATCCCGCCGAACAGAATCAGCCAGCCCAAAAAAATCACCACGGCCACGGAGAAAAACCGAGGAACGACTATGGCGCAGAGCCCGAGCAGGATGAAAATTATGCCTTCCGCCAGGAACAGTTTCCAATGCCGATGGAAATAGTGCTGCATTCGTTCCTGAATGAGCCGGATTTCAATATCGATGTGTTCTTTCGTGTTCATGATCTCCTCCCGAACTGCGCAGTCATAACGAAACCTCTGCGCGAACAAAGTTCGCGTATTTATCGATAGACCATGAATTCCGCGAGTCGTTTTGGATAGCGATGCGGCCGATCGGCTTGCCAGCCGCTGGTAAGATTCGGTGAGGCAATCGCCCCAGTCGGTAAAGCCTGGGGGCGGCAAACTTTGAATATCGGCCTGGAGCAGGCGTGTAGGTCGGGCACACTATTTGTGCCCGACATTTTCGATGCGACGGTATGAGGTCACGGTTATGGATCATCGAACGGCTGCTTCGCCGTCCAAATGTCGGGCAACGGTGAAGCGGTTGACCGACCTATCAGGCAGGAACAGGCCGGATAAACGGAAGGATACGGGATGAGGAACTTATGCCTACCGGAACAGCAACAGTAGGCTCACCATGCCCCAGGCTAGGCCGCCGGCTGCCGGAATCGTCAGAATCCAAGCACAGACAATCCGCTCTATCACCGACAGCTTCAGCGCGTGTGGATTCTTCGCAAAACCTACGCCCATAATCGCGGTTGAAATACTGTGCGTGGTAGAAACCGGCATCCCGAAGTGGGCCGCAGTCAGCAAAATGGTCGCCGAGCTGGTTTCCGCGGCAAAACCGTTAATCGGGTGCAATTTGACCATTTTATGGCCCAGCGTCTTGATGATCCGCCAGCCGCCGATCGCGGTACCCAGCGCCATCACCAATGCACAAGTCAATACGATCCAGGTATCGATATCCTTTTCGCCCCCGTCCGGCCGCAGGAATTCGGCCCAAGCCGGCAATTGGTCGAGGGTGCCCGCGCTGTTTGCGGTAAAAATCGACAAGGCGATGATCCCCATGGTTTTCTGGGCGTCGTTCGTGCCGTGCGCAAACCCCATATAACCGGCCGAAACCAGCTGGGCTTTACCGAACGCGATATTGATCCATTTCGGGCGGACGCTCCGCGCCAACGCACCACCCTGGGAATTCATCCCACTGATCACGGCCATCAATGTTCCCATAATCAGGATACCCAGGGTAAATCCGGCAATCGGCGAACTGACCATCGGAATCAAGACTTTCCAGAGCAAGCCTTTATTCTCCGTCCAGACGGCCGCGGTTTTCGACCAGATCAGTACATCGAAATCATTGTGACCGGCTGCCAGCGCCGCGCCGCACAAGCCGCCGATCAGCGCATGGCTGGAAGAGGACGGCAGCCCCAGCGCCCAAGTGATCAGGTTCCAGATAATCGCGCCGACCAGTGCGCAGATCAGCACTTCGGAGGAAATGGTCACCAGGCTGGTATCGACCAGTCCCGAGGAAATGGTTTTGGCGACGGCAGTACCGGACAAGGCGCCGAACAGATTCGTGGCGGCGGCAAGCACGACTGCCTGGGTTGGCGTCAACACCTTGGTAGCGACAACCGTGGCAATCGAGTTGGCGGTATCGTGGAATCCGTTGATAAATTCAAAGACAAGCGCTGCCAGGATGACAAGCAAAAGCAGGGTCAACATGGCAACCTTTTATGAATTCTTCAAAACGATGTGATAGATGACATTGCCGGCATCACGGCAGCGGTCGATCGCCTTTTCCAGAATTTCGAACAAATTCATCTTGATCAGATAGCGGATCGGATCGGATTCATTCGCGTAGGCATCCCGGTACAATTCGAGGATCTGGCGGTCGGCCTCGCCTTCGATCGCGTGCAGCCGATCGTTCAATTTTTTGATCCGGTCCAGATCCATGCCGTACCGCAACAATCCGACCATTTGCTGCAGAACTTCGCAGGCTTGTTCCAGCATGGCGGCGCGGCTCGCGAAATCCACATCGCCGATTCGCGCCAGGGCAAGCGTGTAACGCTCCGCAAACTTTTCCACGATCTTGGGAATTTTATAGAGCGCGCCGTTCAGGGCTTCGATATCTTCGCGTTCGAGTACGGTAACGAAAGTATCGACCAGTTCTTCGCTGATCTGCGCGGCCAAATCCTTTTCCTGGCGGCGCGCCTGTTTAAACTTTTCCAGCGATTGCTGCGATGCAGGAGTACTCAAGAGTTCGATCAGCGCCCTCGTCGACGAACGCGCGGATTCCGCACTGGCTTCGAGGAGGCTGTAAAACTTGTCGCCTTTGCCGAAGATAGTTTGCAATGAAAACATGGTTTTTTTCCTTAATTTTGACCCGTAAGGCTTTGCTAATTTTCTCCCATTATCGCATAACCTGTTGGCTGAATATGAGAAGTTTTGGGGATGCCGATGCGTTCGACGGCAAGCAAACACGATAAAAACTATTGCCGCGAGGCGCAAACCGGCCGATCGGATACCCTTCCGGCCGAAAATAGGCGCCTTTACGGCACGTTTTGAAAATCAAGGCGGATGCGCGAAAACCATGAACAAAAGGAAAATTGACCGCTGTTTGTTTCGATATTTCAATAATTGTTGTATAGTTGATATATGGATAAACAACTCGCCACTTCCCTTTTCGAATCCTTGGCCTCCGGCATCCGGCTGGATGTGTTCCGGCTTTTGGTCAAGCACGCGCCTGCCGGCCTGGTGGCCGGGGAAATCGCCGCGCTGCTGGCCCTGCCGCCCACCAACCTGTCTTTCCATCTGAAGGCAATGACCCATGCGGGCCTGCTCAACGTGACCCAAGAAGGCCGGTATCAGCGTTACCGCGCCAATCTGAAGGTAATGCAGGCGCTGATCGATTATTTGACTGCCGAATGCTGCAGCGGCCATACAGAGCACTGCTTCGATGCAAAGCCGGTGAAAACCTGCTGCGACACCAACTGATTTTTTATCATTTAAGGATCTCTTTCATGAACGTTTTGTTTTTATGCACCGGCAATTCCTGCCGCTCCATTCTCGGCGAAGCGACCTTCAACCATCTGGCCCCGCCCGGCTGGCGGGCAATGAGCGCCGGCAGTAAACCGACAGGGAAGATCCACCCGCGTTCGCTGGCGCTGTTGGAACGCGAAGGAATATCCGCCGAAGGCTATTTCAGCAAGTCCTGGAACGATCTGCCGGCAATACCTGACATCGTACTCAGCGTCTGCGGCAATGCCGCCAACGAAACCTGCCCTGCTTATCTCGGGCCTGCATTGCGCAGTCATTGGGGCGTCGAAGATCCCGCCCATGCCGAAGGCAGCGGCGAAGAAATCGATGCCGCCTTTATGAAGGCATACCGCATCTTGCGCTACCGCATCGAGCAGTTTCTACGACTGCCTTTAAACGAACTGCAGCAGGATCGTGGCCGCTTGAAAATCGAATTGGACCGCATCGGAACCTTGCTTCCCTCGTCGCTTACCGGAGAATCCGTATGAAGCGCTTTCATATCCATATGGCTGTAGACGATCTTCAGCGGAATATCGCTTTCTACAGCGCACTATTTCAGGCCGAACCCAGCGTAATTCAGGAAGATTACGCCAAATGGATGCTGGATGATCCGTGCATCAACTTCGCGATATCCAGCCGCGGCAGAAAGCCCGGCCTTGACCATTTAGGCATTCAAGTCGAATCCGACCAAGAGCTGGAAAAGGTTCAACAGGTTTTGACCGCCGCGGCGCTGCCTGTAATCGAGCAAAAGCAGGCGGCCTGCTGTTACGCCGAATCCGATAAATATTGGACAGTCGATCCGCAAGGCATCGCCTGGGAAGCGTTTCATTCACTGAAAGGCATTCCGCTGTTCGGCAAGGACGCGGCACTGCCGACCGATCAAGCCGCTTCATGCTGCAGCCCATCAGCTCAGTGTGGCTAGAGCCCGGCGATTTGATTCGACTTCCTGATTGACTCGATTCCATCATGAACACACCTTATTGTCCTAATCCCCGTTTGTCGTTCCTGGATCGCTTTCTGACGCTCTGGATTTTTATGGCTATGGCGCTTGGCGTAGGGATCGGCTTCCTGTGGCCGGAGCTAATTCAACAATTCAATCGAGCCGTTTCGGTCGGAACGACCAATATCCCGATTGCGATCGGCCTGATTCTGATGATGTACCCGCCGTTGGCCAAGGTGCGCTACGAAGAGCTGGGCGATGTCTTCCGGAATTGGCGGGTGCTGGGCCTGTCGCTGCTGCAGAACTGGATCATCGGGCCGGTGTTGATGTTCACACTGGCGGTCGTATTCCTGCGCGATTATCCGGAATACATGGCCGGCCTGATTCTAATCGGGTTGGCCCGGTGTATCGCGATGGTGATCGTCTGGAACGAACTGGCGCGCGGCGATAACGAGTACGCGGCCGGTCTGGTGGCGTTCAACAGCGTGTTCCAGGTGCTGTTTTATAGCGTTTACGCCTGGGTATTCATTACCGTGCTGCCGCCGCTCTTGGGCTTACAGGGCAATATCGTCGCGATCACGATCGGCGAAATCGCGCAAAGCGTCTTCATTTACCTCGGCATTCCTTTCATTGCCGGGTTCCTGACCCGGCGGGTGCTGGTCAAAGCCAAAGGCAAAGACTGGTATCACCATCATTTCGTCCCGAAAATCAGCCCGCTGACCCTGATTGCCTTGCTGTTCACGATCGTCGTGATGTTCTCCCTGAAAGGCGACCTGATCGTGCAGCTGCCGCTGGACGTGGCCCGCATTGCCGTACCGCTGCTGATTTATTTTGTGGCGATGTTCCTGCTGAGCTTCCTGATGGGCAAGGCCATCGGCGCCGACTATGGTAAAACCGCTACCTTGGCGTTTACGGCGGCCAGCAATAATTTCGAGCTGGCCATTGCCGTGGCGGTAGCGGTGTTCGGCATCCACAGCGGCGCCGCCTTCGCGGCAGTCATTGGTCCGCTGATCGAAGTGCCGGTGATGATCGGACTGGTCAATGTGGCGTTTCTCTTTAAAGAACGGCTATGGACGAGCGTGGCAGCCGATACATCGATAGCCTCTCCGTTGCCGAGGAGGGGCAGCATTCGAGGCAAAATGCGCCGATGAATTTGTCGTGCGCCCTTTGGTCTATTGTTTGAAAAATCGCCGATTCTTCGGTAAACCGATGTCCTGGGCGCAGTCGAGCACCATCGATTGCAATTCTCCGCCTTCCTACCGATAATGCGGTTACTTCCGGGGCATTGCTTCCGGTTCCGATTACAACCGCGCATTATTGTCATGCATACAGAGCACCATTCCCACCCACACTCGCACGCGCCGAATTACGGCCGCGCTTTCGCCGTCGGGATCCTGCTGAACTCGATTTTCATCGGCGTCGAAGCCGTATACGGGTTTCTTTCACATTCTCTGGCGCTAATCGCGGATGCGGGCCACAATCTGGGCGATGTACTGGGCCTATTTCTCGCCTGGGGTGCAACCGCCCTGGGCCGTCGCGCCGCGACCGAACGGCATAGCTACGGCCTGCAGCGCTCGTCAGTGCTGGCCGCACTCGTCAATGCGGTGTTGTTGTTGGTCGCGGTCGGCGCAATCATCCTGGAGGCAGTCCAGCGTCTCGAAGCGCCCTCCCCGATCGCCGCCGATACGGTGCTCTGGGTCGCGGCGGCAGGGATCGTGATCAATGCAGGCACCGCGATGATGTTCATGTCCGGACGCAAGGGCGACTTGAACATCCGCGGCGCGTTCCTGCACATGGCTGCCGATGCGCTGGTCTCCGCCGGCGTCGTCGCAGGCGCCGTCATCATCCTATTCACCGGCTGGCAATGGGTGGATCCGGCGCTTAGCCTCATACTGGCATTGACCATCATCTACAGCGCGTGGCACCTGTTATGGGATTCGCTAAATCTGGCGCTGGACGCGGTCCCCGAAGGGATCGATGCGGTGGCGGTGCGCGCCTACCTGCTCGGGCTGCCGGCGGTAACCGATGTGCACCACCTGCATATCTGGGGCCTCAGTACCACCCAGTCGGCACTGACCGTGCATCTCGTACTTACCGATGACTATCGGACCAATACCTTGCTGCATCAGATCAATCACGACTTACATGACCGCTTCGGCATCGGCCACGCGACGATTCAGTTCGAATCCGCCGGCGAAGAAGCTACCTGCCATTCCGAAAAATGTTACTAGCGATGAACGGAGCCTCTCGATGTTACAGTATCTTTTCAGGGTCGCGGTCACCTCGCTCATCATCGTCACTGTCGCGGAAACTGCAAAACGCAGCACCCTATGGGCGGCGCTGATCGCATCGCTGCCGCTGACGTCGCTGCTGGCCTTCGCTTGGCTCTATGCCGATACCCACGATGCCGAACGCGTCGCGGCTCTCTCCCATGCCATTTTCTGGCTCGTGCTGCCGTCCTTGGCCTTATTTCTGATCCTTCCTTTTCTTCTCCGTCTGGGCTGGGGTTTTTTGATCAGCCTGGGACTATCGAGCGCGGCGACGGTGATCGTTTATCTGATCATGCTCTGGCTGCTCGGCCGGATCGGAATCCGTATCTAGTTCCGTAAAACGAACTTTGATTTTCGAATCTGCGGCTACCTGACCTGCCTGTCCTGCGAACACAACAAAACGCTATAAACAGTATCCCAGAAACAAGCGCCCCGGCATATCAACAATTGACTCTTAGCTACAAACGCACCCGTTTGAGGCGCAGGGCATTGGCAATCACCGAAACCGAGCTAAGGCTCATAGCTGCTGCGGCGATGATCGGCGAGAGCAGCAGGCCTGCTATCGGATAGAGTACCCCGGCGGCGATCGGCACCCCCAAGGTGTTGTAGACGAAAGCGAAGAAGAGATTCTGGCGGATATTGCGCATGGTGGCGCGGCTCAGCCGGATTGCCCGCACGATGCCGCGCAGGTCGCCTTTGACCAGGGTGACGCCCGCGCTTTCCATCGCCACATCGGTGCCGGAGCCCATCGCAATGCCGACATGCGCCTGGGCCAATGCCGGCGCATCGTTGATGCCGTCGCCGGCCATCGCGACTTTACGGCCCTCTCCCTGCAGCCGCTTGATTACTGCGGCTTTCTGGTCGGGCAGCACTTCCGCCTCGATCCGATCGATGCCCAGACGGCGTGCGACGGCTTCGGCCGTGCGCCGGTTATCGCCGGTCAGCATCACGAGCGTGATGCCTTCCTGATGCAGGGCGGCAATCGCTTCCGGCGTAGACGGCTTGATCGGATCGGTCACGCCGAGCAGGCCCGCCGCCTTTCCTTCAATCGCCACCTCCATCACGGTCTGGCCTTCCCGGCGCAGAGCTTCCGCAGTGCCGGCCAGGTCGCCGAACGGAATGCCCAACTCGTCCATCAGCAACGCCGTACCGAGCACGACCTGACGGCCGTCGACCTTGCCGGCCACCCCCCGGCCGGTCAGGGATTGAAAGTCCGCCACGGAAACAGGCTGAATACTGCGCTGCTCCGCGCCCGCGAGGATGGCCGAAGCCAGAGGGTGTTCGCTGCCCCGCTCCAAGCTTGCGGCAAGGCGCAGCAACTCGCGTTCGTCCCAATCTTGGGCCGGTAGCACGGAGGCCAGCTGCGGCTTCCCTTCCGTCAGCGTGCCGGTTTTATCCACCACCAGCGTATCGATTTTTTCGAGCACTTCCAGCGCCTCGGCGTGCTTGATCAACACGCCCGCCAGCGCGCCCTGGCCGGTCCCCACCATGATCGACATGGGCGTCGCCAGCCCCAGCGCACAGGGGCAGGCGATAATCAGCACGGCCACCGCGTTGACGATGCCGTGCGACAGGCGCGGCTCCGGTCCCCAGACCGACCAGACGATGAAAGCAACGATCGCCATCGCCACCACCGCAGGCACGAAATAACCCGATACCCTGTCGGCCAGCTTCTGAATCGGCGCTCGACTGCGCTGGGCCTCGCCGACCATATGGACGATTTGCGCCAGCAGGGTATCGGCCCCCACCTTTTCGGCACGCATTAACAGGCTGCCGGTCCCGTTGACCGTGGCACCGATCAACGGACTGCCGGCCTGTTTTTCAATCGGCATCGGCTCGCCCGTCACCATGGATTCGTCCACCGCGCTGACCCCTTCCAGCACGGTGCCGTCCACCGGCACTTTCTCGCCGGGGCGTACCCTGAGCACCTGGCCCGGCTGTACCTCAGCCAAAGGCACATCGTGTTCGCTGCCGTCTTCCAGCACCCGGCGCGCGGTCTTCGGCGCCAGCCCCAGCAGCATTTTGATCGCCGCGCCGGTGCGGCTGCGCGCCCGCAACTCCAGAACCTGTCCCAACAGCACCAACGAGGTAATCACCGCCGCCGCCTCAAAATAAACCGGCACGGTTCCCCCCATGCTCCGCAGACTGGCCGGAAACAGGCCGGGCCAGACGGTAGCCGTCAGGCTATAGAGCCAGGCCACGCCGATCCCCAAGGCAATCAGGGTAAACATGTTGAGGCGGCGATGAACCAAAGAATCCCACCCGCGCACAAAAAACGGACAGCCACCCCACAATACCACAGGCGTGGCCAGCGCCAACTGAATCCATTGCAGCGTTCGCGCATCCAGAAAACCTGGCATGGCGGAAGGAGAGAGATCATGCCCCATCGCCAGTAGGAACAAGGGCAGCGATAACGCGGCGCTGATCCAAAAGCGCAGCGACATCGCCTTAAGTTCGCGGTCTTCTTCAGCCTCGACTTCGGCGGTTCGTGGCTCCAGCGCCATGCCGCAAATCGGGCAGTTTCCCGGTTCATCGCGCACCACTTCAGGATGCATCGGACAGACATATTGAGTTCGAGAACCAGGGCGCGGTTCAGCCATTCGCTCCAAGGCCATTCCGCATTTGGGACAATTGCCCGGCTGTATCTGACGAATTTCCGGATGCATCGGACAGGTATAGAGCGGCGATATCGAGGCAGCGTTAGCTTGTGCAGACATTTTCGATTCTCCAACAAAAAAACGAGCTTTATGAACGACAGCCGGCTTTTAAGGTGCTCCGCCTTTTCGGATTAGATAATCCGGTCAGCCGCCGCTAAACATTTATTCAATCATCGATGGCCTTGGGTTATACGAATTAGACATGTCGCTGTTACCAATACTTCACGGGAAAGCTTCATAGACGCACATTCATATAGATTGAGCGGACCATCATAACCGCAGCCGGCAGCCTCTTTGCAAGGCTGCCGGCCCTTGGCGCAGCCAAAAGTCTGATGAACCTTCTGAAAAAATCCTCTACTAACGAAGGTATGTGAATCGTTGCATTTGATGTATTCTACCGAATGTGGTAGGGTTGAGCCCAAGATTTCTACGAAAGACACCCTCGTGCTAAGCCGGCTGCGTTTCCCTAAAAACCGTGCCTGTCTGCGTTTCATCATCTGCATATTGATGGTGAGCTGGCTTTCCATGCTGATCTCGAACACCTGCACGATGCCGGCCTCGACGTTCGCAGCGCCTGCCGACTCCATGCCGGCAGGCTGTGCGGAAATGGCCCCCTCCGCGCTGCAGGCCGGAAAGCACGCCGCCATGCCCGATCAGGATTGCTCCTTCAAACCCTGCCTTGACTCCCATCCCAATCCGGCATTCGAGGCCAAGATCGACAAACCGCCCATGCCGATCTTCGCTCTCTGCCTGATCGGGCTGCTCGGCTGGCTTTCTCATTGCCTCATTTCCGTGCCGCGTATTCCGCGTACGACGTCCCCTCCGATCGGCAGGCGCGTTCTGTTGATCTACCGTTTCTGTACGCTGCTGAATTAGCCCTCGCCTCGTAATCGAACCGCGCCTTTTACGGCGCACGGCGGTTCCGCGCCTGCGGAATCTTGTTTTCGATGAAAAGAGGTCAATTCGATGGTTTCCGTGATTTTTCGGCCGCTGCGGGATATCTTCGCGATACTCGCCGCCTGCTGCTGCACTGTATTTTCCCCTCCCCTTTTCGCCGACGAGGACGTTCTTACGCCCGAGCGAGCGGTCAGCATTGCGCTGGAAGACAACCCTGGCCTTGCCGAGATTAAGGCGCGCGCCGCAGCGATGGCGGCAATTCCTTCGCAGGAAGGCAGCCTGCCTGACCCGACGCTCAGCTTCGGCGCACTCTGGCTGCCGGTCGCGTCAGGACTGGATCTCCACAAGGACGATTTCACGATGATGGAAGTCGGCGTCAGCCAGACGTTCCCGTTTCCGGGGAAATTGGCTTTGAAGGAAAAAGCCGCCGCCTTCGAGGCCGAAGCCGTCGCGGAAACCGCGGAAGAGGCCCGGCTTCAGCTTGCCCGGGAAGTCACCCTGCAATGGTGGCAGCTCTATTCCCTGCACCGCACCTTGATGATCATCGGCGAAACCGAACAGCGGCTGAAGCAGCTGGCCGAGATTGCTGACAGCCAATACCGGGTGGGGAAAGGCCTCCAGCAGGACGTATTGTCGGCGCTTCTGGAACGGACCAAACTGGCCAAGGAAAAGGCGCAACACGTCGGTATGCACCGCACGGCGATCGCCCGGCTGAACGCTTTGCTGAACCGAACTGCGGATCATCGCATCCGGCTGCCTGATGGCGTGGCGACCGAATTGCCTGACATCCGTGCCGCAGCGGACCTGCAAGCACAAAGTGAGCAATTCCGGCCTCTCCTGGCCGAGCGCAAGAAGTCGCTTGATGCCGCGCAAACCCGGCTGGAGCTGGCGAAAAAAGATTATTACCCGGATTTCACGGTAGGTACCGCCTATGCGTTCCGGCAGGATACTCCGAACGGCCAGAGCCGCAGCGACTACGCCAGTTTTCAGATCGCGATGACGCTGCCGATCTACGCCGGCCGCAAACAGGCCAAAGCGGTCGATCAGCGGCAGAGCGAATTGCTCAAGGAACGCTATGCGCTGGAGGATGCGGCACTGAAAATCCAGACCGAAATCAACGAGTCGCTGGCGCTCTACCAGGGCAGTCGGGAACAATTCGATCTGCTCAAAAATGACGTTCTGCCGCTCGCCGAGCAGACGATCGCCGCCGCCCTTGCCGCTTATCAGGTCGGAAAAGCCGACTTTCAAAGCGTGATTCTGGCAGAGAATGCCTGGTTCGACTACCGTAATCAATACTGGCAGACTCTGGCCGAAGCACATCAGGCGCTGGCGCAATTAGCCGCTGCGGTCGGAAAGGAGGCCTTATGAAGCAAAGCTTGCTGGGAACGGCGCTGATTGCCTGTGGCCTGGGCGTCCTGGGCGGCTATTGGCTGGCTTCGAGACTTCAGCCCCCTGCTTCGCCTCCGGACATTCATTCGGAAAAAAAACCGGCTTTTTACCGGCATCCGATGAATCCGTCGATCACTTCAAAAGTGCCCGCCAAGGATGAAATGGGGATGGACTATGTCCCGGTGTACGAATCGGAAGCAAAACAAGAAAAAGCACCTGCAGACATCGCACCGAGTCAGCCGGGCAAAATCCTGTACTACCGCCACCCGATGGGGCTGCCGGATACTTCGCCGGTGCCGAAGAAAGATGCGATGGGGATGGATTACATCCCGGTCTATGCGGAAGCGGACGACTCGAACGAAGCGCCTCTGCTCCGTCTGAGCACCGAAAAAATCCAGCGGCTCGGCGTCAAAACGGCGCCGGTCGAGAATACCGAAATCGCAAAAACGATTCGCAGCGTCGGGATCATCGAAGCCGACGAGCGGCGGCTGTATAACGTGACGCTTCGTTTCGACGGCTTTATCGAAAAACTCTACGCAAACGCGACCGGGCAGCCCGTAACCCGCGGCCAGCCGTTGTTCGAACTGTACAGTCCGGATTTGATTACGGCCCAGAACGAATATCTGCTTGCCAGGCAAAGCCAGAGCCTGCTGGCTGAGGGGCGGGATTGGGTGCAGTCGGGCGTCAAAAGCCTCGCGGAGAGCAGCCTGGAACGCCTCGAGAATTGGGGAATCTCGGCAAACGATCTCGGACGCCTTCGTCAGGGCGAGATGCTGAAGACCGTGGTCGTGCGTTCGCCCGCTTCCGGGGTGATCCTCGAAAAAACGGCGGTGGCAGGCGCGCGCGCCATGGCGGGCGACACGCTGTTCAAGATCGCCGACCTGTCGAGGGTCTGGGCGATGGCCGAAGTGTACGAACAGGATATCGGGTCGATCAAGGCCGGCCAGACCGCACGGGTGACGCTCGACGCCTATCCCGGAAAAACGTTTACCGGCAAGGTCGGGTTTGTTTATCCGATGCTGAATGCGGCGACGCGTACGGTCAAGGTACGCGTCGAACTGGCCAATCCGGGCCAGCTGTTAAAACCGATGATGTATGCGCAGCTGCAGATCGACGGCCAGAAGCGCCGGGCATTAACGGTGCCGACGTCGGCGGTTCTGGAAAGCGGTCGGCGCACGCTGGCGCTGGTGGACCGCGGCGGCGGGCGCTTCGAACCGCGCCCGGTCGAAGCCGGCCTCAGGGGCGAAGAGAGGATCGAGATTTTAAAAGGACTTCAGGAGCGCGAGCGTGTGGTGTTCAGCGCCAACTTCCTGATCGATGCCGAGAGCAACCTGAAGGCGGCGGTAAGTGCCTTTGAAACGGTCGATACCAAACAGGACAGCACGGTGGCCGCCGAACCATCGCGATCCCATGGGGAACACAGCCATCAAGGAGGCCGGTAACATGCTCGGAAGACTCATCGAATGGTCGGCGCGCAACGGTTTCCTGGTTCTGCTCGCCACGGCGTTTATCGTGATCGCGGGCGTTTATGCGGTCTTCAAAACCCCGCTCGACGCTTTGCCGGATCTGTCGGACGTCCAGGTAATCGTTTATACCGAATACCCCGGTCAGGCCCCGCAGGTAGTCGAAGACCAGGTCACCTATCCTTTGACCACGGCGATGTTGAGCGTACCGCGCTCGAAGGTAGTGCGCGGCTTTTCGTTTTTCGGCGCCTCCTTTGTGTATGTGATTTTCGAGGACGGTGTTGATGTCTATTGGGCACGCTCGCGGGTGCTGGAATACCTGAATTTTGCCTCCGGCCGCCTGCCGAAAGGCATCACGCCGAATCTGGGGCCGGATGCGACCGGGGTAGGCTGGGTCTTTCAATACGTGGTGCAGAGCGCACGCCATTCGCTGGCGGAGCTCAGGACACTGCAGGACTGGTTCATCCGGTACCAGTTGACCAAGGCACGCGGGGTCGCGGAAGTCGCCAGCGTCGGCGGTTTCGTCCGACAATATCAGGTCGTGGTCGATCCTCGCAAACTCCAGGCTTACGGTATTCCGCTGTCCGCGATCGGCCTTGCGATTGCCGAAAGCAACCGCGACGTCGGCGGCAGAACCATCGAAATGGCGGAAACCGAGTACATGGTGCGCGGCAAAGGCTATCTGCGGGGCATCAGTGACATCGAGGATCTGGTCGTGAAGGCCGAAGGCGGCACGCCGGTGCGGATCCGCGACGTCGCCCGCGTGGAATTCGGGCCGGACGAGCGCCGGGGCGTCACCGAACTGAACGGCGAAGGCGAGGCCGTCTCCGGCATCGCGATCGCGCGGTATGGCCAAAATGCATTGGACGTGATCGAGAACGTGAAAGCCAAATTTCGGGAAATCGCTCCGGGCCTGCCGGCTGGGGTTTCGGTAACGCCGATTTACGACCGCTCCGTGTTGATCTTGAAGGCGATCCGGAATCTGCGCGATAAATTGATCGAGGAAAGCCTGATCGTCGCGGTCGTCTGCGTCGTGTTCCTCTTCCATGTGCGCAGCGCGCTGGTCGCGATCGTGATGCTGCCGGTCGGGGTGCTGATCGCCTTCATCGTGATGCACGGGCTCGGCCTCAATTCGAACATCATGAGCCTCGGCGGCATTGCGATCGCGATCGGCGTAATGGTCGATGCGGCGATCGTGATGATCGAGAACGCGCACAAACACCTGGAGCGCGCCCCGCCCGATGCCGACCGCCTCGAACTGATGATCCGGTCCGCCCGGGAAGTCGGCCCGGCCTTGTTCCTGAGCCTTTGGGTGATTACCGTCTCGTTCCTTCCGGTCTTCGTGCTCGAAGAACAGGAAGGCCGGCTGTTCAAACCGCTGGCTTACACCAAGACTTTTGCGATGGCCGGCGCCGCTTTATTGTCGGTGACGCTGGTGCCGGTCTTGATGGTGCTGTTCATCCGGGGGAACATCGTACCGGAGCACCGCAACCCGCTCAATCGGCTGCTGATCCGGCTGTACCGGCCGATCATCGAGGCGGTATTGCGCTGGAAAAAACTGACCGTGTTCCTGGCGTTGGCCGTTTTGCTCGCTTCCGCTTACCCGGCCTCGAAACTGGGCAGCGAATTCATGCCGACGCTGAACGAAGGCACGTTGCTGTTCATGCCGATGAGCCTGCCCGGTCTCTCGGTCACCAAGGCCGCTGAAATCATGCAAACCCACAACCGGATCCTGAAAAGCTTTCCGGAGGTTGAATCGGTCTTCGGCAAAGCCGGGCGCGCGGCGACCGCGACCGATCCCGCGCCGCTCGAAATGTTCGAAACGGTGGTCAATCTGAAACCAGAGTCGGCGTGGCGGCCGGGAATGACGACCGACAAGCTGATCGCCGAAATGGATAAAGCGGCGCAAATGCCCGGCGTGACGATCGCCTGGACCATGCCGATCAAAAACCGGATCGACATGCTCTCGACCGGGATCCGCACCCCGATCGGGATCAAAGTGTTCGGCACCGACCTCGGGCAAATGGAAAAACTGGCGACCGACATCGAAGCCGCGGTCAAAACCGTGCCGGGCACGACCAGCGCTTATGCGGAACGGATTACCGGGGGCTTCTACCTGAACATCGAACCGGACCGGAACCAGCTGGCCCGCTACGGACTCACCGTCGGGAAACTTCAGGACGTGATCGCGTCGGCATTAGGAGGCGAAACAGTGACCACAACAGTCGAGGGCCGGGAGCGCTTCAATGTGATCGTGCGCTATCCGCGCGAACTGCGCGATTCGCCGGAGATGATCCTGACGCAGGTGCTGGTGCCGCTGCCGGACGGCGCGATGCTGCCTTTAGGCCAATTGGCCGGGATCAGCCTCGACAAGGGCGCACCGGCGATTCGGACCGAGAACGCGCTGCTTTCAGCCTATGTTTTCGTCGATATTCGGGGTCGCGACATCGGCGGTTACGTGGCCGACGCGCAGCGGGCCGTGTTCGAAAAAGTGAAGTTTCCGCCCGGCTATTACGCGACCTGGAGCGGCCAGTTCGAATACCTGGAGCGGGCGAAGGCCAAGCTCGCCGTGGCGGTGCCGATGACGCTGTTCATCATCTTCCTGCTGCTTTACCTGAATTTCAAGCGCATCACCGAAACGCTGATCGTGATGCTGTCGCTGCCCTTTTCGCTGATCGGCGGCATCTGGCTGTTGTACTGGCTCGGCTACAACCTCAGCGTGGCGGTCGTGGTCGGCTTCATCGCCCTGGCCGGCGTGGCGGCCGAAACCGGGGTCGTGATGCTGATTTATCTGGATCAGGCGCTGGAAAGAATCAGGGCAGTCCGAACGGCAGAAAACCGGCCGCTGGCCAAATCCGACCTGTACGACGCGATCCGGGAGGGTGCGGTCGAACGGGTCAGGCCGAAGATTATGACCGTAGCCGCCATCGTAGCCGGCCTGCTGCCGATCATGTGGGGGTCCGGCACCGGCTCGGAAGTAATGCGCCGCATTGCCGCCCCGATGGTCGGCGGGATGGTAACTTCTACCTTACTGACGCTGATCGTGATTCCGGCCGTTTACGCCTGGTTAAAAGCAGGCTCTCCGCTTCGGAAATAAACAAGGTTTACCGGTTCTTTAGTTTTATTTTTAACAAAAAAAGGGGGTGGGCCTGTCATAGATGAAGAGCCAATCGATTGAATAATGATTGCGATCTCTCATTAAAAAAGCGATTTTAAAGAGGAACCTGTCATGAACAAAAAATTAATCGGGTGTTTGGCTTTCACTTTGATGGCTTCTATCGGCTGCACGCCAATGCGAACCGTGCATACGCAGGATATAAAAACATTGTCGTCGACAGCCAAAACCGCTGACGACCACGAAGCGCTTGCCTCCCATTATGAAGCCGAAGCCAAACTGTTTGAAGAGAAAGTGGAGGCCCATAAGAAACTTCTGGAACATTTCGAACGCGAACCTTGGTTATTCGGCAGACAAGGCGTCGACTTCGAAAATCACTGCAACAAGCTGATTCAAATCTACAGCCAAGCGGCCGAAGCGAACTTCGAAATGGCGAAGATGCACCGCGAATTGGCGGAAGGAGCAAAACCGTAGCGAAATAGCGAATTTAAATACCATCAATCTATAAAGCAGATTGATGACTGACTTCAATTTGACTCGTTCATTGGCGCTTAATTGGCAATGTTGGCACGCCGATTCTCCAGCTCAAGCAGCCATAACGCATCTTCGATTTGCTGGAAGGTCACGGCGACGTCGTGCCGCCGCCTGAACTCCTGCTGCAAACGTACGGGATCCCGCGTGTCGAGCCGCATTTTCTCGATCAAGCCCGACAAATCCTCGTTAACTGCCCAGGGATAAATAATCCACCGCCATTCGCCGATCGTCCCGGCATAATGATCCGGCACGAATGCGGAGACGGTTTTCAATTGCATCGCCGCGGTATGCAGCGAACGGGGCGTACCGGACCGATGAAGATGCTCGACCGCGACCGCGAAGGTATCGCCGCTGTCGCACACATCGTCGACCAGCAGCACGTGGCGTCCGTTGATGTCGGCATTCAGGGGATATTTGACCAGCGCCTCGCGCTGTTTTTGCGCGCCGCGGTAATGCTCGATCTTCAGGGAGGTCAGGTCGGAAACGCCCAGCATGTCCGACAACAACCGCCCCGGAATGTAGCCTCCCCGCGCGATCGCCACGATCATGTCGATCGGCCCCCCCGCTGCGCGCACCTTCCGCGCCACTTCCCGGCATAGCAGGTAAACATCTTCCCATGTAACCAGGGTGCAAGGCATGGTGTCGGACATTAACAAATCCTCGTTGCTATAGACGGCGTTCCGCTAACCGATAGCATAACACTGTTGCGTCGAACGGTATCAAGAGATAAAGCAAACAGATTTAAGCGGGAACTACGCTTGACAGGGAATCGGCGCTCACTTATCTTTCGGGAAACAGGCCTTTCAGATTTTGGTTTTCAGCGAGGGACAAGCCATGTCGAACGTCAGCGAAGCAGAACGGAAGCTGCGCATTGATCTGGCCGCCGCTTTTCATCTGGCGGTCGCGAATAACCTGCACGAAGGTATCGCGAACCATTTCTCCGCGGTGCTGCCCGACCGCTCGCATTTTCTGGTCAATCCGTTCGGGCTGCATTTTTCGGAAATCACCGCATCGAACCTGATCGTCTGCGATTTCGACGGCAACGTTGTGCGCGGCGACGGCGCTCCGGCCGCCTCGGCCCATCACATCCATGCACCGATCCACCGGCTGGTGCCCCGCGCCCGCGTGCTGCTGCATACGCATCAGCCTTATGCGACCGCGCTGGCGATGATCCAAGGCGGCCGCCTCGAATGGGCGCTGCATACGACCTGCCGGTTCTACGGCCGGGTCGCCTACGATACCGATTACGACGGCGTCGCGTTATCGGATTCGGTCGGCGAACGGATGGCCGGCATTCTGGGCCACGCCGAACTGCTGTTCCTGGGCAATCACGGCGTGATGACCGCCGCGCCGACCGTCGCCCAGGCATTCGACGACCTTTATTTCGTCGAACGGGCCGCGCAAACCCAACTGCTCGCGATGAGCACCGGCCGGCCGCTGGCTCTCCTGGCGCCCGAAATGGTCGAACAGGTCGCTGCCCAAACCCGCTACGAACGATTCGAATTGGGCTATATCGAGCGGCATTTCGCCGCACAGAAGCGTTTACTGGATTCGGCGGGGTGCATTTACCGCCAGTGATCTGCCGCTTCAGCGCCGCCTATTAATTCAAAACCATTTCCGCATCGGTAAGGTCTTATGATTTGTTTTATAGGAAGAATACCGATGAACGAACCCACAGAACGGATCAACAAACTCGGCAGCTCCCCTAAAAAAAGAGCTTACTGGCATAACCTTTTCGACCGCTTCGCGCGAGCAGGGGCTCGGATGACCGGCAAGCCGCTCGCTTTCAATATCGCGATCCTGGTCATTCTGATCTGGGTAATCACCGGCCCGCTGTTCGGCTACAGCGATACCTGGCAGTTGATCATCAACACCGCGACCACTATCGTGACCTTTTTAATGGTATTTCTGATTCAGCACACGCAAAACCGGGATACCGATGCGTTGCAGGTGAAGCTGGATGAACTGATTCGCGTGATCGAAGGCGCAAATAACGAACTGTTGGATCTGGAAGAAATAGGAGAGGATGAGCTTCTCCACCTGCACAAACACTATCTGGAATTGGCGCGCCTCTCACGGGAAGCCAGGAAGCAAAGAGTCGTCAGCTCGAAATAGCCGGTTGATCTCAGGGTGCCGTCACGCACCCTGAGCGCCCAACACGGCAACAGCATCAGGAACCTTTGCCGTTTAACGCTTCAGCGTTACGTTTAGCGAGAGAATCGTTCAGCGCGCTTAACGAACCTTTCTTCTGGATGTCTTCGCTGAAACTCGAACGGTAATTGGTAACCAGACTCACGCCCTCGATGATGATGTCGTACACCTTCCAGCCGCCTTTTCCTTGAAACATCCGGTAATTGACCTGTACCGGCTTTTGTCCCGGCTGCAGGACTTCGGTTTTGACGACGACTTTCTTGCCGCCGCCTGCATCGATCGGCTGAAAACGGAGGTTCCAGTTGTTGTATTCGACAAAGGCCCGGGAATACGAGCGGACCAGCAGCGTCCGGAATTCGTTCTTGAAGCGTTCGCGCTCGGCGGGAGACGCGGTTTTCCAGTGCTTGCCCAAAACCAGAGGGGCGATCACGTCGAAATCGGCGTGCGGATAGATTACGCCGTCCACGAAGCGGGTCACCTGCGCAAAATCGCGGGTAAACGCTTTGTCTTGAAAACGCTGCCGCAATTGCTCCGAAACATCCTGAATCACCTGTTGCGGCTCCTGCAAACCGCCGGCCGTTACGTGGGTCACCGGGATCAGCCCCAGGACGACCAGACCGAGCAGCGCATATTTTTTTATCAGGTTTTGCATGATTATTATCCTGTCGGAATAATGAAAGAAATCGGAAAAAAGCTTTTTCCAAGCGGAATATACTTCGCCGGCATTAACGGGGGCTGAATTTCGGATAATCGTTTGTTAAGGGACCGCGCTTTATCCGCTCGCGACACGAAGACCTGCCAGGTTTTGAAAATCCGGCAGGCCTCTTAGGATTTAGACGGGTATAACTTCCCGGTTTTAATCTGTTCGCATTGTGTAGCTTTTCAGCGCGAATGCATTCACTCCCCTCTTTGAAAAAGAGGGGGGCGGGGGAGATTTATTAAATAAATCCCCCTTGATCCCCCTTTTTCAAAGGGGGAAGTGAGCGTTTATTTCAGCCTCTCTCTAGCCTACTGATTTCGGGAAATTATTTGGAGCCAAATCCTTAGTGCGGTATTGGAATCCTAAAACGTATACTGCGACAGCGGCAAACTGCGCACTCGCTGTCCGCTCAGCAAAAACAGCGCATTGCAGACCGCCGGCGCGATCACCGGCGTGCCGGGTTCGCCGATGCCGCCGAGCGGCGCGCCGCTGTTGATGATTTCGACTTCAACGGCCGGCATCTGGTCCGGGCGCAGGATCGGGTAATTGTCGAAATTGCCCTGCACCACGCGGCCCTTCTCCAGCGTGATTTCCTCGCCCATCGCGGCCGACAGGCCGTAGCAAATCCCGCTTTCCATCTGCCGCATGACGATCGCCGGATTGACCGCGAAACCGCAATCGACCGCACACCAGACCTTCTCGACCTTGAACTCGCCGTCTGGATTCAGGCTGACTTCCGCGACTTCGGCGACGATGCTGTTGAACGATTCGTGCAGCGCACAGCCCATCGCCCGCTTCAGGCCTTGCTGGTCGGTCCAGGGCTTGCCCTTCCACCCCGCCAGATTGGCGGCGGTCTCCAGCACTTTCTTGAAGCGCGGCTGTTCGGCGAGCAGCTTCAGGCGAAATTCCAAGGGATCGGCATCGGCCGCATGCGCCATCTCGTCGATAAACGATTCCTTGTAAAAGCAGTTCTGCGAGTGGCCGACCGAGCGCCAGAAACCGATCGGCACCGGCTTGACCGGCACGGTAACCACGTTCGTGCGCTTGTTCGGAATCGCATAGGGCAGCTCGACCGTACCTTCGTATACGCTGGTGTCGAGATCGGGATTCTTCAGGAAAGCGGGCATCAGGCGGCTCATCGGCCCTTCGCCGACCGAAGTCACCTGCAGCGCGACCGGATTGCCTTCTTTGTCCAGCCCGGCGCTGAACTTCGCGGCCGACATCGGGCGGTAATGATCGTGCTTGATATCTTCCTCGCGCGTCCAGATCACCTTGATCGGCTTGCCCGGATGCTTCTTGGCCAGGGTGATCGCCTGGATCGCATAATCCATCACGAAGCGCCGTCCGAAACCGCCGCCCAGGAACGGGGTAACCACCTCGATCGCCTCGGGCTTCAGTCCGGTGATTTCGGCCGCGACCCCGACCACGAAATCCACGCCCTGGTTCGGCGCCCAAACCGTGCAGCGGTCTTTCGTGACCAGCGCGGTGCAGTTCATCGGTTCCATCGTGACGTGCGCGATGAACGGCGCGTGGTATTCCGCTTCGATTTTTTTCGCGGCGGAAGCCGGCGCCTTGGCCGGATCGCCGACTTCCTCCGCCACATGCCCCGGCTCGCCCAGCGCGGCGAGCAGCTTGGCCTGGTAGCCTGTGCTCGAAAAATTCGCGTTATCGCCTTCGTTGAAGGTGACCGGCAGTTTTTCGAGCGCCTTTTTCGCATGCCAGAAATGGTCCGCGATCACCGCCACGCCGTTCGGAACGTCCTCGACCGCGACAACGCCGGGCATTTTCAGCACCGCGTTCTTGTCGTAGGAGGCGATCGAACCGCCGAACACCGGCGACTGCATCACCGCGGCATGCAGCATGCCGTCGACCTTCACGTCGATCCCGAACTCCGCCGCGCCGGTCGATTTGACCAGGCTGTCGGTCCGCTTGACCGGCTGCCCGATCAGCCGGAACAAAGCATCGTCCTTCAACGGCACGTCCTTCGGCGGCGCCAGTTTGGCGGCCTTTTCGGCCAGCTCGCCGTAACTCAGCTTTCTGCCGGTGGCAGTATGAATAACCGTGCCCGGCTCGGTTTTGCAGTCGCCTGGCTTAACGCTCCATTGCTCGGCCGCCGCCTGGACCAGCATCGCCCGCGCGGTGGCGCCGGCCTTGCGCATCGTCATGTAAGACGAGCGCACGCTCAGACTGCCGCCGGTAAAGCGCATCTTGTTGTCGAACATGATCTTGTATTCGGGGCCGGGCGGCGCCTGCACGACCTGGATCGCGGCCATCGCGACGTCCAGTTCCTCGGCCATGATGGCCGGGATCGAGGTATAGGTGCCCTGACCCATCTCGATGAACGGATTCTGGAAAACGACCTGGCCTTTCTCGTCGATCCCGATAAAGGCATTCAACTCGCCCGCCTGCTGAGGCTGCTCGACTCGGGCGCAGCCGGCCGGCAAGGTTACGCCGAGAAGGAATACGCTGGCGCCGGCCGCCGCGCCGAGGCCGAGAAACTGACGGCGCGACATCGAAATGTTCATTATCTCGCTCATGATTGCGCTCCCTGAATTTCAGCGGCGCGTTTGACCGCGGCGAAGATTTGCTGATAAGTGCCGCAGCGGCAAAGGTTGACCATCTTCGCGCGGATTTCCTCCTCGCTCGGATGCGGATTCTCCTTCAGCAAGGCCGCCGCCGCGATGATCTGTCCGGACTGGCAATAGCCGCACTGCGGCACGTCCTGTTCGACCCACGCCTGCTGCGCCGGATGCAAACCTTTTTCGGTCGCCAGCCCTTCAATCGTGGTGATCGCCTTGCCTTTCGCCGCGCTGACCGGGGTGACGCAGGAGCGGGTCAGCGCGCCGTCGAGCAGTACCGAACAAGCACCGCACATCCCAATCCCGCAACCGAACTTGGTGCCGGTGTAGCCGGCCAGATCGCGGATCGCCCAGAGCAGGGGCATATCGTCTTCGGCATCGACCGTGTGCGACTTGCCGTTGATTTTTAATTCTGTCATGCATTACTCCTCGGCCCATGCCTGTCCGGTTAATTGTTCAAAATCGCCTGGCGTATCGATATCGAGCCCGGCTTCGGCAAGCGGAATCTTCAGCACGCGCGGCTCGAATTCCCGCAATAGCGGTTTGGCGCCCTTATCGCCGGTCAACGACCTGAGCCGCTCGAAATAGGCGGCCGGAAATAAGACCGGCACCCCGCAGGATAGATGGTATTGACTGACAATGATCAGGTCGGGTTCATTACGCCTGGCGTTCAGCAGCGCCGCCAAATGCGTTGAACCAACCAGCGGCTGGTCGCAGAGCATCAGCAGCACCGCCTCGGCCGAAGCCGGCAAAGCGTTGATTCCGCATCTGATCGACGAGGCAATGCCTGCTTGCCAGTCGGGATTCCGTACCGTTGCGACCATATCCAGATTAATCGCCGCGCGAATCTGCAGCTCATGCGCGCCCACTACCACGAAGACCCGCTCCGGCAAAACCCTGCAGGCGCTCTCGATCGCCCGTTCGAGCAGGCTGCGGCCCTGCCAGCGCAGCAATTGCTTGGGCTGGCCCATCCGGGTGGAACCGCCTGCCGCAAGGATTAGCGCGTAGACGTTCGAATAGGGTTCAGCCATCGGCAAAAGCCTGCTGCCGCGCCAACTGACCGCCATGCCGCCGGTTCTGTGCCGCCACTATCCCTGCCATGATTGAAAGCGCGATTTCTTCCGGCGTTTCCGCGCCGATATCCAGACCGACCGGCCCGAACACGCGCGCTTCGATTTTTGAAGCCTTGTCGCCAAGGCTGTCGAGCAGCCGGCTTTTCCGCGCTTCCGGTCCCAAAAGGCCGATGAAAGGAATCCGGCTGTCCGCAATGACCTTCAAATAGCGGGCGTCATATTCGAAATTGTGCGTCATCATCACCAATGCCTCGAAACGATCCAGCGGCAGCTTTTCGGCCAATGTTTGCGGCGGGCTGTAAACAAGGCTTGCGGCAGTGGGGAAGCGTGCCGGTTTGATATGGGCCGGCCGGTAATCGGCGATCGTGACCCGCCAGCCCAGCGCCAACGCACTATTTACAAGGGGAACCGCATCGGCGCCCGCCCCGACGATCAAGAGGCGCGGCAAAGGACGAATTGGATCATAAAAGACGGCGATATCGTGCCCTTCCACGCGGTGCAACTCGCTATGGGGTTTGTCGGCCGCTATAGCCCGACGCGCCGCAACGATTATTTTGCCGGGCCAACGCAGCTGATCGTCTTCGAACGCGTCCGGGCTCACAAATTCCGACCGGCCGACGGGAAACCGTTCGTGAGCCGATTCGACCACGGTCATCAATACGCCCTGCCGATCATTTTCCACGGCTTCGGCCAGCGCGTCCAGGGGATGGAAACCCTCCGCCGCTTTCAACAACTGCAGCATGACCCTGACCGCGCCGTTGCAGCCGAGCCCGAGTCCCCAGACGATATCGCCCGGCGAGCGCATGTCGTAAAACACGGTCCCGGCCCGGCCGTCGGCAAAAATCCGCTCCGCATGCTCCTTTAGGTCGCTCTCCAGGCAGCCCCGCTCAACAGGCCCACGCATTCGCCTTCTCTCGAAATCAGCATCTTCGCGCCGGCTTTCCGATAGGTAGAACCCTGCGTTTCGATGACCGTAGCTAATACCCAATCCTCGGCATGTACGGAGATAGCTCGAAAAACATCGATTAGATGATTGGCCATGCGACTAAGAAAAGAATAATTAAAAACATCCGTTGATTATTCCGTAAACGACGGCGATTATCCACCTTGAACGGATAATCGTCTAGTTGTATAAGCCGACAGCGAGTGGCTTCGATGGAGCTTTGCGAGATCGAGGTTGATCGAAACCGGCAGGTTAACACGCGCCATACCATATCTCGATCGATGCGCCTCGTTCCTCGGCACATCCTACACTTGGCGCATCTTACGAGTTTATTTATCCGCAAAATTTTAGGCTTCTCTCTGCATGCTAAGGTTTAAATGCTTATGAAATTGAGATTTAGATTTTCCTGTTGACTTTAGAACGCTCTAACATTTATGTTAGAGATTTTTTAAATCTGATCAGCTGCAATTAAAAAGAGGCACACCATGAAAATTACCGTTGCAACCTTCGTAGCTGCACCTATTGAGGAAGTGTGGCGTGCATATACGACGTCCGAGGACATCAAACAGTGGAATGCTGCGTCCGATGACTGGCACACGACAGCTGCCACGGTGGATTTACGCGTTGGCGGTACCTTCTCCTCGCGAATGGAGGCGAAAGACGGCAGTATGGGGTTTGATTTCTCTGGCACTTATACGAATATCGTGAAGCACAAATTGATCGAGTATTCCTTCGGCGATCGCGCAGCGCACGTCGAGTTCGCCGATAGTCCGGAAGGCGTTAAATTAAATGTAACGTTCGACAGCGAACCAACTCACTCTATCGAGCAACAGCGAGAAGGGTGGCAGGCCATTCTTAACAACTTCGCTCGCCATGTCGAGGCAAGCAGGTAGTTTCTCGTGGGGCAATATATTCCCAAGACAATAGTTAAAATGCTACGGTTTCCCAGGCTTTCGAATGCGCCCAAGGGCGTTTCCGTTGATCTTGAACATTAGGCAGCGCGTAGGATGTGCTGAACGAAGGGAAGCGCATCATTCGCGTCACATTGCAATCGATGCGCCTCGTGCCTCGGCACATCCTACAACATAGCGCATCTTACGGGTTGTGGAGGCCATCAGATTCCGCCACCGCCTGAGTCGCCGGGTTCAACCGCCGGATGCGGCAAACCGCATGTCCGGTGGTGTGGGAGAGGTAACGGGCGCAATCCCGTTACTTCCACCCGATCAAACTTACAAATTCCGGCCGATTGCCTTAAAGCCGATATCGGTCCGGTAATACACGTTTTCCCAATCGATGTTGCGCACCAGGCGGTAGGCCTTGTTCTGGGCTTCGGCGATCGTATCGCCGAGCGCGCAGGCGCAGAGCACGCGGCCGCCCGCGGTGAGGATACCTTTGCCGGATCGTACGGTGCCGGCATGGAAAACTTTCATGTCCTTGCTTTCCGAGGCCACAAGGCCTTTGATCACTGCACCTTTCTGATAAGCGTCGGGATAACCGCCGGCCGCCATCACCACGCCGAGCGCGGCGCGCTTGTCCCACTCGCTCGTGACTTGATCAAGCCTGCCTTCCAGCGCCGTCTCGCAAAGTTCGACCAAGTCGCTCTTCATCCGCATCATGATCGGCTGGGTTTCGGGGTCGCCGAAGCGGCAGTTGTATTCGAGCACCTTGATCGAACCGTCGAGCGCGATCATCAGCCCCGCATACAAAAAGCCGGTGTACGGCAGCCCGTCTTCGGCCATCCCTTTCAGGGTCGGCTCGATCACCTCGTTCATCACGCGCCGGTGAATTTCGGGCGTCACAACCGGCGCAGGCGAATAGGCGCCCATGCCGCCGGTGTTCGGCCCTTTGTCGCCGTCGTCGCGGGCCTTGTGGTCCTGCGAGGTGGCCATCGCGAGCGCATGGCTGCCGTCGGCCATCACGATGAAGCTGGCTTCCTCGCCCTGCAGAAACTCTTCGATCACGGCCCGGCTGCCGGCTTCGCCGAACACATTGCCGGACAGCATGTCTTCGACGGCGGCGACCGCTTCGGCTTCGGTCTGCGCGACAATCACGCCTTTGCCGGCCGCAAGCCCGTCAGCTTTTACCACGATCGGCGCACCCTGCTCTCTAATGTAGGCGATGGCGCGATCCTTATCGGTGAAAGTCTGGTAGGCGGCGGTCGGAATCTGGTGGCGGACCATGAAATCCTTGCAGAAGCTTTTCGAGCCTTCGAGTTGCGCGGCTGCGGCGGTCGGACCGAAACATTTGAGGCCGGCTTCCCGAAAGCGATCGACGATCCCCAGCACCAGAGGCACTTCGGGACCGACGATGGTCAGGCCGATCGCGTGTTGTTTCGCGAAGTCGAGCAAGCCTGAAATGTCGTCGACCGCAATCGCAACGTTTTCGATGCCGGGCTCCAGCGCTGTACCCGCGTTGCCGGGCGCGACGAAGACTTTTTCGGCTTTCGGAGATTGTTTGGCCTTCCAGGCCAGGGCGTGTTCACGGCCGCCGCTGCCGACGATGAGAATCTGCATAATGTTCAGCAAGAAAAGTTATAAACGGTAGAAGAGAAAAAATGTAGGGTGGATTATACGGTGCGCACTTGGATAGCATCTATTATGGTCGCGCGCCGTAACCCACCAGGTTGCCAGGCGGGTTCGACGCGCGGAAAACTCTGCCTAACTCAGAAGATAAAGAGCACAGCGCGTCGAACCCACCCTACATTTTATCGATTAATGCCTGAAGTGGCGCATGCCGGTAAAGACCATCGCCATGCCATGCTCGTCGGCCGCGGCGATCACTTCTTCGTCGCGGATCGAGCCGCCGGGGTGAATGACCGCGGTAATGCCGGCCTTGGCAGCTGCATCGATGCCGTCCCGAAATGGGAAGAACGCATCCGAGGCCATAACCGAGCCGGGCACCACCAATCCTTCGTCGGCCGCCTTGATCCCGGCGATTTTCGCCGAATAGACCCGGCTCATCTGTCCCGCGCCGATCCCGATCGTCTGCCGGTCTTTGCCGTAAACGATCGCATTCGATTTGACGAATTTGGCGACTTTCCAAACGAACAGCAGATCGCCGAGCTCTTCGGCGGTCGGCGCGCGCTTGCTGACGACCTGGATGTCGTGCACGCCGATCCGACCGTTGTCCCGGTTCTGCACCAAGAGGCCGCCCGCGACGCGCTTGAAGTCGAAACCGGGCGTGTCGACGCTTTGCCAGGCGCCGGATTCGAGCACGCGCACGTTCTGCTTCGCCGCGAGCACGTTCCGCGCTGCCGGACTGACCGTCGGCGCGATGATCACCTCGACGAACTGGCGCTTGACGATTTCGGCCGCGGTGGCTTCGTCGAGCTCGCGGTTGAAGGCGATGATCCCGCCGAACGCCGAGGTCGGATCGGTCGCATAGGCTCGGTCATAGGCCGCGAGCAGCGAATCGGCTTCGGCGACGCCGCACGGATTCGCATGCTTCACGATCACGCAGGTCGGCTGTTGGTCGAACGACTTCACACACTCGAGCGCCGCATCCGCATCGGCGATGTTGTTATAGGACAGCGCCTTGCCTTGCAGTTGCATCGCTGCCGCGATCGTGCCGGCAGGCGGATTTTTTTCCTGGTAAAACGCCGCGGCTTGGTGCGGATTCTCGCCGTAGCGCATCGTTTCTTTCAGATAAAACTGCAAATTCAGCGTGTCGGGAAACGGCTGTTCGTTGATCTTGGCCAGATAAGTCGCGATCGCGGTGTCGTAGCGCGCAGTATGCGCGAAACTGGTTAACGATAGTTTGAAGCGGGTCGCGAGACTTAGGCTGTTATGCTGATCTTTCAGTTCGGCCAGCACCGAAGCGTAATCGGCCGGATCGACCACGACCGCGACATCGTTATAGTTTTTCGCGGCGGCGCGGATCATCGTCGGCCCGCCGATATCGATGTTTTCGATGGCGGTTTCGAGATCGCAGTCCGGCTTGCTGATCGTCTGCTCGAACGGGTACAAGTTGACCACAACCAGATCAATCGGCTCGATCCCATGCGCGGCCATCACTGGGTCGTCTATCCCGCGCCGGCCCAAAATACCGCCGTGAATCTTCGGATGCAGCGTCTTCACGCGGCCGTCCATCATCTCCGGGAAACCGGTATGCTCGGAAACGTCGGTCACCGGAATCTTGTTTTCCGCCAAGGTCTTGGCGGTGCCGCCGGTGGACAGGATGGCGATGCCGAGCTCGCTGAGTTCGCGGCAGAAATCGACGATTCCGGTCTTATCGGAAACGCTGACCAGCGCGCGTTTGATCGTTTTATTCATGGGTAATTGAAAAGGTGGAAAAAATCGGGGAGTAAAAAATTTCGGATCAGGACAAACCGTATTGTTCCAGCTTTTTGCGCAGCGTGCTGCGGCTCAGGCCCAGCGCCTTCGCGGCTTTGGTCTGGTTATAGCCGCAATGGCGCAAAGCCGACTCGAGCAAAGGTTTTTCGATTTCGTTCATGACGATCGCATAAAGATTGGCGACGTCGTGATCTTTCATCTGTGCGAAGTACAGGTCGATGGCCTGCTTGACGTGCGCCGACAAGGGAATCGAGTGCGTAGCGTTGGGATCCAAGTGAGTTTCTCTTTTTTCTAGCTGACCGCTGGGTCCGCGGTCAAAACTGTCTGTGGGGGAGTTATCGGATGTTTCCATAAAATGTTCAACCCGACGGTTACGTTAAAAAATCCAGCGCCAGATGCACCAAGCGCAGCTGCTCTGCGGATTGGGTGGCGGTATTGATCCTTTGCAGGATATCCCGGCCAATCGAGCCGAAAGGCCCCAAATACCAGCCGATGTGTTTGCGGGCGATTCTAACGCCGGTCGACTCGCCGTAGAAATCGTACAATTGCTCGAGGTGCGAGACGATCGTGTCCTTAATTGCCGCGGCAGACGGCTCCCAGCGCTTCTCGCCGCTCTCGAAAAAGCGCAGGATCTGTTCGAATATCCAGGGATTGCCGCAGGCGGCGCGGCCGATCATGAGGCCGTCGGCACCTGTTCTATCGAGCACGAACCGGGCCTTTTCGGGGCTGTCGATATCGCCGTTGGCGATCACCGGCATCCGGACAGCCTGCTTGACCGCCGCAATCGTGTCATATTCCGCCTCGCCGTTGAACTTGCAGGCACGGGTGCGCCCGTGTACGGTCACTGCCGCGATGCCGGCGCTTTCGGCAATCCGCGCAATCGCGACTGCATTCCGGTTTTGCACATCCCAGCCGGTCCGGATCTTCAGGGTGACCGGCACCTCGACGGCAGCAACCACCGCATCGAGAATTCTGCCGACCCGCTTTTCGTCTTTCAGCAGCGCGGAGCCGGCCGCCACCGAACAGACCTTCTTGGCGGGACAGCCCATGTTGATATCGATGATATGGGCGCCACGGTCGACATTGAATCTTGCCGCGTCCGCCATTTGTGCGGGTTCGGTGCCGAGTATCTGCACCGATCGAACGTTGCTTTCGCCGAAGCCGTCCGATTTCAGCAGCGTCCGGGCATGCAGGCGCAAGGCCGGATTGGATGCGGTCATTTCCGAAACGGTCAGCCCCGCGCCGAATCGCTTACAGATTTCGCGAAACGGACGGTCGGTAATACCCGCCATCGGCGCCAAAACCAGATTATTAGCGAGTTGGTAAGGACCTATCCGCATCGGGTTCCACACAAACAAAAAACAGAAAGTAAAACCCGCGGCAGCGGTGGATAATCAAGCTAGTGCGCAGCGTCCCTGCGATGCGGGCAGCTGCGCCTGTAGGTCGGGATACGGCAAAAAACCTGCCGGTATCTAAAATTCGATTCCGGAAGCGGCTGCCTCCGGGCACCGCTCCCTGATTGGCCGGCCCATTATCGGCCGGACCTGAACTCAATCAGACGGATGAGCCGGTCGCCGCCTTTTTGGCCGCCTCGGCTTCTTCATTCCAAATCGGATTCTCGAGGTCTTCTTTGTTCAGTTTGACGCGGTCTTCAGGATAAATATGCCAGAAAGACTGGTCGATCTTCGCATTGCTGTAGCCTTCCTTCTTTTCGTGAGTGAAAGGGCACCACCAGTTTTCGACGATCTTGACCATGTAGGCGTGCCATTCGAACACCGCGACGCTGACCGGGCAATACCAAGTGCAATTCAGAATCCAGTACAGCTTCGACTGCGACAGGCTGGCCTTGAACGAGCCGTCCATCGTGATCTGGCTTTTCAGGTTATAGCGGTGGCTGTCCTTGGCGGGCAGAAACGCCGAGAAAGGCTTGATGTTGCGGCCGCCGATCAGGTGCAAATGAAAATAAACCATGTAGGCGCTCAGGAATACGAACGGCAAAGTCACGATCGGCAGATACACGAACACGAGGCCGATCGCCCGGCGCCAGACCGGAACCTGTTTATGATATTTGCCGATCTCGGCGCGGCCGGAACATGATTCACAAGCTTTCATTGTTATTCTTTATCCTCGTTTTTATTGGTTGATGTGCTTGTCGATACCGTGTTGCTATCGTTAAGCAGTTGATAGATGCTCAGGCAGCCGGCGCAGCAAAACTTCAACATCCCTTCGGGAGTTTGCAACGTAAAGCCTTCGATTTCAACAGGCTGGCCGCAGAGAACGCAAAAGTCGCGATATTCTACCTTGGTCATCAAGATGCCTCAATGACTTTATAAAGCGGACGAAACCGAACAGAAAAAGGTTTTCAAATACTGAGTCTCCGGAATCGCGGGATCGATCGGATGATCGGGCCCCTGGCCGCCCTGGGCGATAAAAGTCAGATGCCGGTCGATATGACGTCCGGACGAACGCAGGATTTCGTGCAGATCTTCGCGGCTCAGATGGAACGAGCAGGAGGCCGAAATCAATAGGCCGTTTTTTGCAAGTACCTGCAGCGCCAGATGATTCAATCGCCGATAGGCCTCGTAACCTTGCTGGTAATCCTTCTTGCGTTTGATCAGCGCGGGCGGGTCGAGCACGATCATATCATAGAGCCGGCGCTCCTGGCGCGCCTGTTTCAAAAAATCGAACACGTCGCTGTGCGCGAACCGCATCCTGTCTTCAACGCCGTTCAGGGCGGCATTTTCGCGCGCCAGCTGCAGCGCCGCTTCGGAGCCGTCCACGCAGGTCACTTCGAGCGCACCGGCCCGCGCCGCCGGAATCGACCAGGCGCCGGTGTACGAAAACAAATCCAAAATCCGCTGTCCCTTCGCGATCCGGGCCAGTTCCGCCCGGCTCATCCGGTGGTCGTAAAACCAGCCGGTTTTCTGGCCGCCCAGGATGTCGACCCGGAAGTTGGCGCCGTTTTCTTCGATGATCAGGGAATCGGGCAATGCACCGTAGGCCACGGCCGATTCCATCGGCAAGCCTTCGAGCTGGCGCTGGCTGTTGTCGTTTTTCAGCACGATCGCGGCCGGATTCAGCAAGTCGACCAGCGCGGCCAGCAAGGCCTCCTTGCGTTGTTCGATCCCGGCCGTAGTGATCTGTACGGACAAGACTTCGCCAAAACGATCGATGACAAGTCCCGGCAACCCGTCGCTCTCGCCGAACACCAGCCGGTAATAGGGTTTATCGAACACTTTCTCGCGCTTTGCCAGCGCAGTGCCGATCCGGTCCTTGAAGAAATTCGGCCCGCATTTCAGATTCGGCTTGCGCGACAACAGGCGCGCGCAAATCAGCGCATTCGGGTTCACATACGCGGTGCCGAGCGGCTTGCCGTCATGCGCGGCCACCTGCGCCAGGTCGCCGGGCGCAAAGCGGTTCAGCGGCGAGCGTTTGATGTCGACTTCATTGCTGAATATCCACAAGTGCCCGAGCCGGAGGCGCTTGTCTTCGTTTTTCTTGAGAAAAAGTTCGGGGATGTCCATGTCTTAATAACTGAGATCGAAATGAAAACCGCCGACCTTGGTTTGCGTCGGGGCGATTTCAAAACTGATTTCGGCCGCGCTGTTCGCGGCCAATTGCGCACTTTCCGGCTGCCCGGCAAGATATTCGCCCGGCTGAAACAGCCGGTATGCAAACGGCTGGCCGCCGTAAGAGAGCAGGGTCAGGCCGATGGCCGGATAGCGCATCGAAAATGCCGCCTCGTTGTTCAGCACCAGCTTGAACGCATAATGCCGGTTCGGCAGCTCGCTGAACGAATTGTGCAGGATGCTGAGTTCGGCCAAATTTCGATAATCGGGCAATCTGCAATGCAAGGCACCGCAAAGGTTTTCCAGGGCCGTACGCAATTTTGGGTTTTGCAAAGTGCGGCCGCCTTCGAAATAGATGCCTTGCGCAATCAGCAGGGCGATGCCGGTAAAAACTCCGAAGCGCCACACCCGCGGGCTGCGCGTTTTTTTTTCGGCCCACGGCTCATCGTTGGGCGGGATATCGGTAACCGCCTGCGTTTCGGTCTCGGCCAAGGTCGCCAGTGCATCGAACACCGCAGCGCAGCGACTGCAGCGCACCATGCCCCGGCCGCTGCGCAGCGCTTCCGGGGTAATCGCCTGCGTCGTCAGACATTCGGGGCAGCGGGTAAACATCGCGGCTTATCGCTTCAGTCCGTCCAGACGAATCCAGTCTTCCTGCTGCGCCGGAGTGTTCAGATCGATGCAGGACCGGTAGGCGTCCGCGACCTGCCCGGTTTGCTCGGCCAGAATACCGGACAGCACCAGCGCCCCGCCCGGCTTGACCAGGTCGGAAATCCGCCCGCTGAGCTCGCACAAAGGCTTCGCGAGGATGTTGGCCAACACAATGTCGGCCTGCATCTTCGGCAGTTGTTCCGGCAAATAGACCTTGATCCTGTCCTGCACCGCATTTTTCTCGGCGTTACTTAACGTTGCGGTCAGTGCCTGCGGATCGATATCCACCGCATGCGCCTCTTTCGCACCGAGCAGCACCGCGGCAACCGCAAGAATCCCCGAGCCGCAGCCGTAATCGATCACCGTCTTGCCGGCCGGATCGTGCTCGGCCAGCCATGCCAGGCAGAGCGCGGTGGTCGGGTGAGTGCCGGTGCCGAACGCCAGACCGGGATCGAGCAACATGCAGACGGTGCCAGGCTCGTGTTGTTCCTGACCGGTCGGGCAAACCCAAAGTTTGTCGCCGAATTTCATCGGATGGTAATACTCCATCCAGGCGCGCTCCCACACCTGATCCTCGATCAACTCCTGCCGCCAATCGCGCAGCCGGTCCGTACCGAAGGCTTTATGCACGCGTTCGCTCACGCCGTCGAGATCCGCATCCAGTTCGTACAGCGCAATCACCTGCGTATTGCTCCAGATCTTGGTTTCACCGATCGCGGGTTCGTAGACCGGCTCGTCCTCGGCGTCCATATAGGTCACCGATACCGCGCCGAGATCATCGAACAGTTCGGCGACTTCGGGGGCGGTTCGTTCGTCGGTAATTACGGTAATTTGTTGCCAGGCCATGCGGAGATCAGTGAAATAAATTGAAGACTCCACCCTTCGAGCGGGGCAAGCCTAGAATGTCTACATCACGCACCGCTACCGCTGGAGCGGTGCGGTCGGCGTTCCCACGCTTTGCGTGGGAACGAAGATAGATTAATAGAGCCCGAGCTTCTTTTCCAGATAATGGATATTCTGCCCGCCGGCCGCGAACGCGCTGTCGCTCATGATTTCCTGCTGCAGCGGAATATTGGTCTTGATGCCTTCGATGATGATTTCGCTGAGCGCGGTATTCATCCGCGCAATTGCGCTTTTGCGGTCTTCGCCATGCGCAATCAGCTTGCCGATCATCGAATCGTAATACGGCGGCACTTTATAACCGTTATAGATGTGCGTTTCGCAGCGGATGCCGGGACCGCCCGGCATGTGGAATTGCTCGATCGTGCCGGGGCACGGCATGAACGTTCTCGGATCTTCCGCATTCAGGCGGCACTCGATCGCATGGCCGGTCATCTTGACCTGATCCTGCGTAATCGACAAGCGTTCGCCGGCCGCAATCCGCAATTGCTCCTTTACGATGTCGAAACCGGTGACCATTTCGGTGACCGGATGCTCGACCTGCACCCGCGTGTTCATCTCAATGAAATAGAACTCGCCTTTTTCATAGAGGAATTCGAACGTGCCGGCTCCCAGATACCCAATGTCGATGCAGGCTTTTGCACAACGCTCGCCAATTTGTCGCCGCTGTTCCTCGGTAATGCCGGGCGCGGGCGCCTCTTCGACGACTTTCTGGTGGCGGCGCTGCATCGAGCAGTCGCGCTCGCCCAAGTGAATTGCATTGCCATGCGAGTCGGCGATTACCTGAAATTCTATATGGCGCGGATCTTCAAGGAATTTTTCCATATAGACCGTCGGATTACCGAAGGCACTGGCGGCTTCCGCCTTGGTCATATTGATCGCGTTCACCAAAGCCGCTTCGGTATGCACGGTACGCATGCCGCGTCCGCCGCCGCCTCCGGCCGCCTTGATGATGACCGGATAGCCGATCTCCCGCGCAAGCTTCAAATTCTTCTCGGGATCGTCCGGCAAGGGATCGCCGTTGCCCGGTACGCACGGAATGCCCGCCGCGATCATCGCTTTCTTTGCGGAAATCTTGTCCCCCATCATGCGGATCGTATCCGCATTCGGACCGATGAACACGAAGCCGCTCTGTTTGACCTTTTCCGAAAAATCGGCGTTTTCGGCCAGAAAACCGTAGCCCGGATGAATCGCCTCGGCATCGGTCACTTCGGCCGCGCTGATGATCGCGGGAATGTTCAGATAGCTGTCGATCGACGGCGCAGGACCGATGCAGACCGACTCGTCGGCCAGACGCACATGCTTCAGATTTCGGTCTGCCTCGGAATGCACCGCGACAACCTTCACGCCGAGCTCCCGGCAGGCGCGCAAAATGCGCAGCGCGATTTCGCCGCGGTTGGCGATCACAATTTTGTCGAACATAAGGCGCTCCGTTATTCGATCACAAACAGAGGCTGGCCGTATTCGACAGGCTCGGCGTTCTCGACCAGGATCTTGGTAATCGTGCCGCTTTTGTCCGCTTCGATCTGGTTGAGGATCTTCATCGCCTCGATGATGCAGAGCGTGTCGCCCGCCTGCACTTTCTGACCGACGTCGGTAAACGGTTTCGCGCCGGGCGAGGCGGAACGGTAAAAGGTGCCGACCATCGGCGACTTCACGATATGGCCGGTGATGACTTCTTCGGCGGCTGCAGCGGCGGGAGCGGCCGCGGCAGGAGCAGCCGGCGCGGGCGCAGCGGGTTGCGGCACATAGGCGACCGGCGCAGGCGCAGCGGAATAGCGGCTGATCCGGACGAATTCCTCGCCCTCCTTAATCTCGATTTCGGCGATGCCCGATTCTTCGATAATCTCAATCAGTTTTTTTATTTTTCTAATATCCATGATTAATGTCTCTCGGCTAATATCTGATGTGCAGCCCGTAAGGCCAGTTCGTATCCTGTGGCTCCCAATCCGGAAATCACGCCTTTGGCGATATCCGAAAAGTAAGAATGCTTTCTAAACGGTTCACGCGCGTGCACATTCGACAAATGCACCTCGATGAACGGAATCCGGGTCGCGAGCAGGGCGTCGCGCAGCGCGACGCTGGTATGCGTAAATGCGGCAGGATTGATGATGATGAAATCCACCCCATCGTGATAGGCCTGATGCACCTGCCCGACGATTTCGTGTTCGGCGTTGGTCTGATGAAAAACCAACCGGTGCTGGAACCCTTCGGCCATTTCGGCCAAAGTTCGCCGGATATCGTCCAGCGTCTTGTTGCCGTAGTGACCGGGCTCGCGGATTCCCAATAAATTTAGATTTGGCCCGTTCAGAACGGCAATCGTTGCCATAAATGCAGCCTGCTAATGAAAAACGGCGGAAATTATCCCACAATTTCAGCGCGATTTGCAGAGTTTAATCTAAATATATTAATTTTCCGGGAAGATAGCGTCATTACGCTGAACTTTGGCTACCAATCAATGAACGAGTCATTGCCCAGCCCATTGACCTGCAACTGTTGGAAAATTGCCTTCTGAAAAGCAACAGATTGACTTTGACGAAGGCGAGCGAGGTTTATTATCCCCAAACGATAAGCCATGACGCCGGCCATCAGATTCACGGCGAAGTTGGCAACGGAACGGTGACGAGTATGCTCGGCCTGATACGGATTTTTCAATTTTATTTGTCAAAACAGAATTTTACACGAAAAAAGTGTGATCGCCCGGCATTTTGTTATCCCCGAGCTCAGGTCGTCATCTAGAATTACACGTAATCTTTTTAATCTCAGACATCCAAAATGGACATTGACAATTAGAAAGTAAACGATGCGTCTCAGATTGAATCGAAAACATTCGAAGAAGATAGTATGAAGTCTATTCTAATACTGAGGATGTCCTGGAAGTTTATCAGCAGCCTTACCAACACTCAGTCGATTGCCCGCATGTAAAATACTTTCGCACCGGCGGAAGCCCGACGGATCGCGGAGCGTATGGAAATTCACTACACCTCAAAGCAGAGAGCAATCGGCTCGATAAAACTGGAATCGAATTGGAACGCCCTGGCCGCGCGATGAACGGACTGATCGGGTCCGACATATCACTACCTGGAGCTAGCGCCGTAACCAGGCCCAAGTGAAAACCCGCTGGCAGTTTGCCCCCACGGATAGACGGCTCAACTCCCTAAACTTTATTCTAACTTCGATGGGTGACAGAATGCTGAATTAGAATTGTAAAGAGCGCAGATTTATCCATTAATTCCAGTATAAACTTGAAACCCGCAAAAACAGCTTAAGAAAAATGATAAAGAGTGCAAAACCTAAAATCGGTGTAGTAATACCCTGCTACAATGTGAAAAATCATATTCTGAACGTTATTGCTCAGATCGGCCCAGAAGTCAGTAAAATTTATATAATCGACGATTGTTGCCCATCCGGTTCCGGCGCCTTTATTAAAGAGAACTGTAAAGATGAACGTATTAAACTTATCTACAATAATAAAAATCAAGGTGTTGGCGGAGCGGTAATAGAGGGATATAAATCAGCTGTAACTGACGGAATGGAGATTATTGTGAAGGTAGACGGTGATGGGCAAATGGACCCAAATCTTATACCGGATTTTGTGGCTCCGATTATTGCCGGGGAAGCTGATTATACGAAAGGAAATCGCTTCTTCAATCTGGAAAAGATTCGGGCCATGCCCAATATACGTTTATTCGGCAATGCTGCGCTGTCATTGATAACAAAACTCTCATCGGGCTATTGGGATCTGTTTGACCCGACAAACGGCTATACGGCTATTCATAAAGATGTTGTTAAATGTCTTCCATTAGAAAAAATAAGTCGTCGTTATTTTTTTGAAACCGATATGCTATTTCGGCTTAATACTCTACGCGCGGTAGTGGTTGATGTACCGATGGACGCAAAATATGGCGATGAAGTCAGCAATTTGAAAATATCCCATATTATGGGAGAGTTTCTTTTTAAACATGCCCGTAATTTCGGAAAAAGGATTTTTTATAACTACTATCTAAGGGATATGTCGATTGCATCGATTGAACTCCCTTTAGGACTATTGATGCTCTGCTTCGGGATTCTTTATGGAAGTTATCATTGGATTGCTTCGTTTCATGCAGGAAAAATAACACCGGCAGGAACGGTTATGCTTTCAGCGATGCCCGTAATTATTGGCCTTCAATTCATTTTAGCTTTTTTAGCATATGATATTGCTTCAGTGCCGAAGCGCCCTATTCATCGTAAATAACAAATTTCATATTAAATAATTCAGGACTTTCCATGCCCTTATCACAGCTCAATTTCATCATTTTAACGGTAGTGGCGATTTCTACGGGTCAAATCTTGTTCAAAATGGCTGCAAGCGAATTTGAACTTTCAGTGGTCGGCTTTTTAAACAGCCTATCAAATATAAAACTTATTTGTGCCCTGATCATATATTTCTTGGCCACGACCATGTGGCTGCTTGTTTTAAAAATTACGCCATTACGTATCGCTTACCCTTTTGTATCAATGGCTTTTTTCATTGTACCTATTCTCGCCCATTTCCTGTTGAATGAAAAACTAAGCTGGAATACTTTCATCGGCGCCTCCCTGATAGGCGCAGGAGTCTGGGTTTCCGTATATGAATAAAATGACGGCCATACTGAATGGAATTTTGTCAGGTGATACTTTTATCAAAAAAGAAAAATGGAATGGCATTAGCCGGACATTTAATTCTTTTGTTGAAAAATTAAATCCGATATTGACCAAGACCTGCATCATCATTGCCTTTCTGGCTTTAGCGGATTTGGCAATTAGAGCCGCTATACGGCTCGATACTCGATGGGATGCTCTTTTATATCATTTGCCATTCTCATCGCTTCGGGGCGGGTTGAACTTGCCATATAGCATGAGCGATACGATGCAAAACTATTATTTGGGGTTTCCTCCGCTTCCCCATATCGTTCAAGGCATATTCTGGCGGCTTACGGGTTCGGTCAATGCAACCGGCATCGTCAACTATTTAGCGTTCTTAACTTTTCTTCTCTATTGCCATTTCGTCCTGCAGGCACGCTTGTGGCTGGTATCCCTCATCGCCTTAACAGCCCCCCTGGTTATCATTCACGCTGCTTCGAGCTATGTAGATCTATTCGGAAATTCTTTGCTAGCCATCGGCTTAAGCTCCTGCCTTTATATTTATTTATTTCCTGAAAAATCGTCACAAAAAATACTGCTATGCGGTTTACTCGGCCTTATCGGCGCTGCTTGGTCCAAATACCAATTAACTCCTATCGTCGCGATAGCCGTATTTTTTTTTACACTTTTGAGTTTATGCTCAAGCTACAGGCTCAGAGATATAAGCTCGAAGCGGTCTTTAATCTTGGTCTTTGGGGCAACTCTCCTGGCGGCGGCTCCTTATATTAAAAATCTAGCTTTCTATGGAAATCCCTTCTGGCCTGTACGCATGCCGGTATTAACTGAATTATTTCCCTACACAGTAATAGCCGATAATAATCTTGAGCAAAGACCACCGCCTTTAAAGCATTCCGGCCAATTTAAATTATTTATCCATTCATTATTCGAAATTGGGCACCCTATTCGCTACAATCATAGGCCACGTTGGATTATTGATCAGGGCAATGCATGGATTGCTTATCGGAGTGGGGGTTTTTGGTGTGTTGGAGTCATTTTTTATCTCTTCACGACTATCGGAATGCTTTTCGCATATGATCGAAAATCGGGGTTAATTGCAAGTCTGTCAATACTCGCCGTACTCTGTTTTTTAGCTTTTCTGCCGCAATCCCACGAACTGCGCTATTATTTATTTATTCCACTGTGCTGGGCTGCGGCAATCGGAATGCTATTCCCGGCATTCAAGAATAAATTACCCAAAGTTGCGCCTTTTTTCTTGATAACTGTAATCGCTCTGTATGGCTATATGTTTTCGGAAAATCGGATGCATTACCGGCTCGAAAAAATAGACTATCGAACAACCGCCCGGGCTTGGGGTGCATCTCAATGGTGGCCCAATTTCGAACGGGGCAAAATATACTGTGTTGTGCATATGTCGCCTATCGGAATCCTCTTAACGGGACCGACGCTGTCCGAGTTTAATATAGTCGATAGAAGCTCCGCTTATCTCTGTCCAATCGGCAGTACGGTTGTTACCAAAAACGGTTCCCAACAGGTACTGAATGCCCGCCTGTTACTTAATGAAAGTTTTGCACTGTATCGAGCGGGAAAATTTCTTGAGAGCCTCGAAGCCAGCAAAAAAGTGCTTGAAATCCAGCCTGATTCCGCTGAGGCATACAATAATATTTGTAGCGTTAATAACGGATTGAAAAGATGGAATGATGCAATCGCTGCCTGTATGAAAGCAATTGAACTAAAAGCGGACTTTCAACTTGCCAAGAATAACTTGAAGTGGGCAAAAAAAATGATCTCATCGCGTTAGTCGAGTTTTCTAATCTTGAAGTAAAGAATTACCACTTGGCGAGTTACGGGTCCAATGGGACAGGTTTTTAATCGAAATTCGGCTCAACGGATTTCAGGCCAAACAGGGATGATTTGAGCCAGTAACGGCGGCAGCGGATTTATTTCCGGTCGACCATCGACTCGATGACGGTTTCAAGCTCCGACTTCGTAAACTTGCCGAGATGCCGGTTCGCGATCATCCCGTGCCGGTCGACCACGACCGTGAAAGGAATCGCTTCGGCCCGGTTGCCCAATTGGCCGGCCAGCGCCATGCCCTGATCGCCGGCGATCAGGGTCGGATAATTGATCTTGACGAAATCGAGATACTCTTCGACCGGCGCCTTGTCTTCGAGCGCCACCCCGATCACCTGCACGCCCTGCGCCGCATACTGCGTCTGCAAAGCGACCAGATCGGGCATCTCCTCGCGGCAGGAAGGACACCAGGTTGCCCAGAAATTGATCACCAGAATCTTGTCTTTCCATTCCCTGATGGAACGGTTGCGCCCCTCCAGATCGGGGAGCGTGAACTCCGGTAACGGCGAAACCTCGGTTTCCGGGGCGGGATACAGGCTGTAGCGCAGCGCGATGCCGCCGGCCAGCGCCAATAACCCGATGATGATCACAATAGCCGCCTGCTTCATGGTTTGATCCGTTGTAAAGTTTCGATAAAAGTAGCGCTGTCCTGATAGCCGATCACCCGCTGCGCAGCCCTTTCCTGCCGGTCCGGGCCGAAAAACAGGATCGCCGGCGGGCCGATCAGTTTGAATTTCGCGAGCAGGGCCTGGTCTTGTTCGGAATTCTCGGTCACATCGGCCTGCAGCAGTACAAAATCGGCCAGCGCCTGTTTGACCTTCGGATCGGTAAAAGTATAGGCTTCCATCTCCTTGCAGGAGATGCACCAGTCGGCGTAAAAATCGAGCATCACATGGCGGCCCTGTGCACTGGCTTCTTCAATCCGCTGTTCAAGCTCCCGAAGATTCGCAACGCGCCGAAAAACGATGCCTTCCTGCCTGGCGCCGGCGCTGGCCCCGCTGATCAACACGCCCTGCAAAGGCTTGAGCGGATTGGTGGCGCCGCCCGAGACGCCGATCAACAACAATAAGCCGTAAGCCAGCATGATCAGGCCGACGCCTTTCCAGAGCTTCCGCCAGCCGCTGCTGTGTTCGGGCAAGGGATCGATCGCATTCAGATAGATCGACGGAATGATCAAAAGTATCGCCCACAGCAGCATGGTGACCGCCGGCGGCAGAATACGGCTCAACATCCAGACCGCCATCGCGAGCATGATCACCCCGAACACGCCCTTGGTCGCGTTCAGCCAGGCGCCGGCCTTCGGCAGCAGCTTGCCGGCCGAGGCGCCGACCAGCAGCAGCGGCGCCCCCATGCCCATGCCCATCGCGAACAGGGCGCTGCCGCCCAGCACCGCATCGCCGGTCTGGCCGATGTAGATCAGCGCCGCCGCCAAAGGCGCGGCCACGCACGGTCCGACGATCAGGGACGACAGCGAACCCATGATCGCCGCTCCCCACAGCGACCCGTCACGGTGCCGCTCGCTCGAATTATGCAGTTTGACCTGCCAGGACTTCGGTAATTCGAGATGGTAAAAACCGAACATCGACAGCGACAGCAGCACGAACACGGCGCTGAAAACCGCAATGATCCAGGGCTGCTGGAAAACCGCCTGCAGGTTGCCGCCGAACAGCGCGGCAAGGACGCCGAACAAGGTATAAGTCAGCGCCGAGGCGACCACATAACTGAGCGAAAGCGAAAAAGCGCGCAGCGTGGTGATCGCGCGATGGCCGACGATGATCCCGGACAGAATCGGAATCATCGGGAAGATGCAGGGCGTAAACGACAACAACAGCCCGAAGCCCAAAAAGCTGGCCAGCGTCATGCCCAGGCTGTCGTGCTTGAGCAGTTGCACGATCCGGTCCTGCTCCGACACCGGCGCCTGCGGCTTCGCAGCCGCCGCGGCCATCTGCTGCGCCACGGGCAAGTCCAGTTTCACTTCTTTACTCATCGGCGGATAGCAGACGCCGCGCTCGGCGCAGCCCTGATAGAAGGCCTTCAGCGTGACCGTCTGCGCGGCTTGGCCGCCGCGCCGCAGTGGCAGATCGAAACTCAGCTCGTCGTGAAAAACCGCGACCTGTCCGAACTCCGGGTCGTCTTTCGGTTCGCCGTGCGGCATTTCGTAAGCGCCCAGCGCAGTGCCGCCCGCATCGATCAATTCGAGCTTCGTTTTATCCCGGTACATATAATAACCGGACGCAATCTGCCAGTTCACCTGTAAGGTATTCGGATCGCCGACCGCCGCGGAAAATTGGAAAGCCTGATCGGGCGGCAAGAGATCCTCCTGCGCCGAAGAAGCCAGACCGGTGATGCCTTTGACCAAATTCTGGAGCGGATTGACGGAAGCGGCAGCCATCGCAACCGGCAGCGCGATGTCGAGCGTTTTCTTTTGCGGCGGATAACAGACCCCCTCGTCCGAACAGCCCTGGTAACGCGCCAGCACGCTCACCGAGCGAATCGCGTCGCCGGCCTTTACAGGCACCGGCACCGTCAGCTTGTTCCGGTAATGCACCGTATCGCCGAGCATTTCGTCATGCTTGGTCTTGCCGTCCGGCAGGCTGGGCGTACCGAGTTCGGCCCCCTCGGTTTTGGATTCGAAACGCAGATTCTTCCGGTAAAGCGAGAAGCCCTCGGCAATATCCCAGGAAAATTCAAGCTGGCCGCGCGAGAGCGCCAGCGCCGAAACCTTGAACGCCTGGTCGGGCGGCAGCAAGTCTTCGCTGTTCAGGGCGAAGACCGCATTTCGGGTAGTGAGCAACAGGCAGAAAAAAATCAGTCGGTAGAGACGCATGCATCGATCCAGTTCAGATAACCAGGCAGGCCGCGCGCAATAGGCAGGGCGATGATTTCGGGCAAGTCGTAGGGATGCTGCTCGCGTATCGACTGTTCGACATCCGGATAGCGGCCGCCGGCCGTTTTGATCAGCAGCAGATGTTCCTCAGCCGTTTCGAGCCGGTTTTCCCAGGTATAAATCGAAGTCAGGCCGGGCAGAATATTCACGCAGGCCGCCAGCCGGCTTTCGACCAGCCTGTGGGCGATTTTTTCCGCTGTCTCCCGGTCCGGGCAGGTGCAAAGAATCAATTGGGCGTCGTTCGGCATGTTTTGCTGGCGAATAAGCGAAAGGCGGATATTATGCTAGAAATTCGCAGTCAATACCCTTACTATTGTTGGATTTCTCAAGATCAATCAGACCTTAAACCGAGCTTTTAGATGAAAATCTTCCAGTTGTTGTTCCTGTTCTTCCTGGCCATCCCGTTCGCGGAGATTTATCTGCTGCTGACGGTCGGCGGCCTCATCGGCGCTTTTCCGACCATCGCGCTGGTGGTCTTTACCGCGGTGCTCGGCGCATGGCTACTCAGGCAGCAGGGCTTTCAAACGCTCAGGCGCTTTCAGGAAAGCCTGGCGCAAGGGAACATTCCGACCTATGAAATCATCGAAGGACCGATCCTGCTGGTCGGCGCCGCACTGCTGCTGACGCCCGGATTCATCACCGACCTGTTGGGGATGATTTGCCTGATCCCGTCCCTGCGCCGAAAAGTGGCCCAGTATATCCTCGAAAAACATCTGATCCAGGTGCTCCAGTCGAACAGCCCTTTCGGCCCGCGCGAAGCGGCGCACGGGGATGCGCTGGAAGGGGAGTTCCGGAAGGAAGAATGAACGGGCGGACGGCTCGCGCTTTGCGTAGCCGCAAAGACGGAAGCGATCGGAGATCAGGCTCAAGACAGGCAGAATGCAGTCCCAAGCCTGACGTATATCATTCGCCGGCGGGTGCTGAACCGGCAGTATCGCAGGTATTCTTGCCGAGCCCGCCGTAAACCGGGCAAAAGCCGAAGAAGCCGCTCGCAATCAGCGCACAGCCGACGACCAGCAAAAAGATCGACGCGGTAACGACCGAAAGCACAAACAGCGCGGCGCCCGCATAAATGCGGTATTTTTTTTCTTTTTCGCCGACATTGTGTTCAAATTTGAACATACGTTTAAAATCAAAACTCATCTTCTTACCCTCACTGTGTCATTGTTGTTTTTCCGCCAAGCGCGGCCCTGCCCGTCACTCCCAGAGCCGAACAAATATACACAGACACAAAAAATGTGCAAGCAATAAAAAATGATCGACGTCACTTCCCTTCTCGACCCCCTGAACGATGCGCAACGCCGGGCCGTCACCGCGCCTTCGCAGCCCATGCTGGTGCTGGCCGGCGCCGGCAGCGGCAAAACCCGCGTGCTGGTGCACCGGATCGCCTGGCAAATCCAGGTAGTCGGCGTTTCGCCGCATGGCATCCTGGCGGTCACCTTCACCAATAAGGCGGCCCGCGAAATGCGCGGACGGATCGAGGAACTGTTGCAGCGGCCGACCCATAACCTATGGATCGGCACCTTCCACGGCCTTGCGCATCGATTGCTCCGGCGCCACGCGAAACAGGCGAAACTGCCGGACGCCTTTCAGGTAATGGATACCGCCGACCAGCTGCGCGTGATCAAGCGCGTGCTGCAGTCATTGAATCTGGACGAGGCGCGCTGGCCGCCGAAACAGGTGCAATGGTTCATCAACGCGCAAAAAGACGAAGGCGTCCGCGCCCGGCACATGCCGGAAACCGGCGATCCGTATCTTAGACAGATGATCGCGATTTACCGCGCCTACGAAGAGCTCTGCGACCGCTCGGGCCTGGTCGATTTCGCGGAGCTGCTGCTCCGGGTCCACGAGCTCCTGCGCGACAACCCCGAGGTACTGGCCTTCTACCAGCAACGCTTCGAGCAGGTGCATGTCGACGAGTTCCAGGACACCAATACGATCCAGTACGCCTGGCTGCGCCTGTTGACCCAAGACCGGAACAACCTGTTCGTGGTCGGCGACGACGACCAGTCGATCTACGGCTGGCGGGGTGCGCGGATCGAGAACCTCTACAGCTTCCAGAAGCATTTTCCGAATCATGAAGTCATCAAGCTCGAACAGAACTATCGCTCGACCGGCACCATTCTGAAGGCCGCGAACCGGGTCATCGCGCACAACGAGGGCCGGCTCGGCAAGGAACTGTGGACCGAATCCGGCGAGGGCGAGCCGATTTCGCTGTACGCGGCATTCAACGAGCAGGACGAAGCGTTTTTCGTGATCGAACGAATCCGCGCCTGGATCAGCGAAGGCGGCGCGCGCCGGGACACGGCGATTCTGTACCGTTCGAACGCGCAATCCCGGCAATTCGAGGAACGGCTGTTCCAGGCCGGCATTCCTTACCGGGTGTACGGCGGCCTGCGCTTTTTCGAGCGCGCCGAAATCAAGAACGCGCTGGCTTATCTCCGGCTGACTGCGAACCGGGACGACGACGTCTCGTTCGAACGGGTCGTCAACACCCCGACGCGGGGGATCGGCGAGAAAACGGTCGACGAGATCCGGAATGTCGCCCGCGACCGCGGCGCCTCGCTCTGGAACGCGGCCGTCTTCATGCTCGAACAGCGCCTGCTGAGCGCCCGCGCCGGCAACGCGCTGGCCGGATTCCTGCAGCTGATCGACCGGCTGGCCGCCGAAACCGCAGGCATGGAACTGTTCGAACAGGTCAAACGGGTCGTCGAGAAATCCGGCCTGATCGAGTTCTACCAGAACAGCAAAGGCGACCAAGGCGAAGAGCGGATCGAAAACCTCGAGGAACTGGTGAATGCGGCGCGCCTGTTCGATTTCAACGCCGACAACGAGGAAAACCTCGCTCCACTCGAACTGTTTCTCGCGCATGCGGCCCTCGAAGCGGGCGAGATGCAGGGGGACGATTTCGACGACTGTGTGCAATTGATGACCCTGCATTCGGCCAAAGGCCTCGAATTCAAGGTCGTTTTCATGGTCGGCATGGAGGAAGGCCTGTTTCCGTCGCTGCAGTCGGTCGAAGATCCGCAGCGCCTCGAAGAGGAGCGCCGGCTCTGCTACGTAGGGATGACCCGGGCGATGCAGACCTTATATATGACCTATGCCGAATCCCGGCGCCTCTACGGCCGCGAAACGTATCCGCGCCCGTCCCGGTTCCTGCGCGAAATTCCGGACGAATGCGTCCAGGAAGTCAGACTGCGCGCCCACGTCAGCCGTCCGGCCGCCGCCTCGCCCGCGAAATCCTCGGCATCCTCGCCCCTGTCGGTTAGCCGGTACAAACTCGGCCAGCGCGTCAGCCATGCGAAGTTCGGCGAAGGGATGATCCTGCAGCTCGAAGGCCAGGGCGCCCAGGAACGCGCGCAGATCAATTTCAAGAGCGCCGGGGTCAAATGGCTGATGCTGGCTTATGCAGGGCTCGAAACCCTGCCGTGAAAAGCCGTCAACCATGTCCCGCCGGTCGAAGTTGCAGCGCCCAGCCCGCGCATTAATGCACGCATTAATCCTAACCCGCATCAATCAAGATACGTTAAAATGATCTTTTGCAAAGAATAGGGAGGTGAATCATGTTAAAGAAGATCTGCGCCGCGTTGGCCGCGGCATTCGCTTTGACCGCCTGCGTCACCAGTCCGACAGGACGTTCACAGCTCATTTTATTACCCGACTCGCAGGTCGACCAGATGGGCCTGCAAGCCTTCGAAACGATCAAGCGCGACAAACCGATCAGCAACAATGCGCGCTTGAATCAGGTTGCCCAATGCATTGCAAGCAATATTACCCAAAGCACCACCGGCGGCCGCTGGGAAGTCGTGGTGTTCGAGGATGATTCGTTCAATGCCTTCGCGCTGCCGGGCAACAAGATCGGCGTTTACACCGGCCTGTTCAATCTGGTCGCCAATCAGGACCAGCTGGCCGCAGTGATCGGCCATGAAATCGGCCACGTGCTGGCCAAACACAGCGCGGAACGTGCCTCGCAGGAACTGGCCGTCAACTCGGGCATGTCGATGATTCAGGCGATGGGCAATCCGCAATCGCCCCTCGGCCAGGCCGCGTTCGGCATGCTCGGGCTCGGCGCCGAATACGGCGTGCTGATGCCTTACGGTCGGACCCAGGAAAGCGAAGCGGATATCATCGGCGTCGACCTGATGGCCAAAGCCGGCTTCGACCCCCGCCAAAGCATCAACCTGTGGCAACGGATGAGTCAGGCGACACAAGGCCAGCAAACCGCCGAATTCCTGTCCACCCACCCCTCGCACGCCACCCGTATCCGCGACCTCGAACAGCACATGCCGCAGGCGATGGGCTTTTACCAACAGGCGCAAGCGATGGGCCGGCGCCCCCAATGCCAATAACCGATGACGCCGTATCTCCACAAGCTCCAATCGTACCCGTTTGAGAAACTGGCCGCGCTGAAGAAAGGGATTGCGCCGCCGGCCGGCAAACGACACATCGCCTTGTCGATCGGCGAGCCGGCGCATGCAACGCCGCACCTGATCCAGGAAGCGCTGCTGATCCATCTGCACGGCCTGTCGAACTATCCGACCACGAAAGGCCTGCCGGAGCTCCGCCAAGCCATCGCGGCCTGGCTGACTCGCCGCTTCAAGCTCGCGGAAGGGCAGCTGGATCCCGAAACGCAGATCCTGCCGGTCAGCGGCACTCGCGAAGCGTTGTTCTCGTTCGCCCAGTGCCTGATCGACCCGACCGCCGACCCGCTCGTGGTGATGCCGAATCCGTTCTATCAGATCTACGAGGGCGCAGCGCTGCTCGCAGGTGCCGAGCCGTATTTTCTGAATACGGTCGCCGAGAACGCATATCTGCCCGATTTCGACGCCGTGCCCGAGAGCGTCTGGCGGCGCTGCCAGCTGCTGTATATCTGCACTCCCGGCAATCCGAGCGGCGGGGTGATACCGCGCGATGGCTTGATCAAGCTGCTCGGGCTCGCCGAGAAATACGACTTCGTGATCGCTTCGGACGAATGCTACAGCGAACTGTACGACGACGAAAACAGCCCGCCGCCAGGGCTGCTCGAAGCGGCGTTCGCAATCGGCAATACCGCATTCAAACGCTGCGTGGTGTTCCACAGCCTATCGAAGCGTTCGAACGCCCCCGGCCTGCGTTCCGGCTTTGTCGCCGGCGATGCGGCGATTCTGCAGGACTATTTCAAATACCGGACCTATCACGGCGCGGCGATGCCGCTGCCGACCCAGCATGCGAGCATCGCGGCATGGGGCGACGAGAAACACGTGGCCGAGAACCGCCGCCTGTACCGCGAAAAGTTCGCCGCGGTACTCGACATTTTGGGCGATGCGGTGCAACTGACGAAGCCGCCCGCCGGCTTTTATCTCTGGATCAAAACGCCGATCGGCGATACCGAATTTACGCAGCAATTGTTTGCGCAAGAGAACGTGACCGTGCTGCCCGGCAGCTATTTGTCCCGCGAGTTCGGCGGTCTGAACCCGGGCCGGAATCATGTCCGGATCGCGCTGGTCGCGCCGCTCGAAGAATGCGTCGAAGCGGCCCTGCGCATCAAAGATTTCCTTAACACTCTATAAAAAACAAGCAATGTCCGATTTAGAAAACATCATCAATACCGCATTCGAACAGCGCGCCGACATCACGCCCGCTACCGTTTCGCCGGAAGTGCGCGGCGCGGTGCAGGAATGCCTGAACCTGCTCGACACCGGCAAGGCCCGGGTCGCCGAAAAAGTGAACGGCGACTGGGTCACGAACCAATGGCTGAAGAAAGCAGTGCTGCTGTCGTTCCGGATCAATGAAAACCGGCTAATGGACGGCGGCAACACCCGCTATTACGACAAGGTCGAATGCAAATTCGCGAACTACAGCGAAGAGGACTTCGCGAAGGCCGGCGTCCGGGTCGTGCCGAACGCGGTCGCCCGTAAAGGCTCCTATATCGCGCCCGGCGCGATTTTGATGCCGTCCTACGTGAACATCGGCGCCTATGTCGACAGCGGCACGATGGTGGATACCTGGGTCACGGTCGGTTCCTGCGCGCAGATCGGCAAGAACGTGCATCTGTCCGGCGGCGTCGGCATCGGCGGCGTCTTGGAGCCCCTGCAGGCCGGCCCGACCATCATCGGCGACAACTGCTTCATCGGCGCGCGTTCGGAAATCGTCGAAGGCGTGATCGTCGAAGACGGCTGCGTGATTTCGATGGGCGTCTATATCGGCCAAAGCACCAAGATCTACAACCGGATGACCGGCGAAATCACCTATGGACGCATTCCGGCCGGTTCGGTCGTCGTTTCGGGCAACCTGCCATCCTCGGACGGCAAATACAGCCTGTACTGCGCGGTGATCATCAAGCAGGTCGACGAAAAGACGCGCAGCAAGACCGGCATCAACGAACTGCTCCGCGACTGATCAACTGGGCATCCACACGACCGGGGCGATCCCGTCCCGGTTTCACTTCCACCTACCCTCCCCACTTCCCATGAGCGAAAATCAACTGACCAACAATGCGATCATCTATGCCCTGCTGTCGCTGAACAGCGAAATCATCCTGCAAAAAGAATATCTGGAATCGGACGACGTGCCGGAAGAAGATATCGACAACGAGCAGGACATCCTGGACGATCTGGAACAGGCGTTCATGGAATTCGTCGACGTCTACAAAGGCCGCTGCAAGACCGACAAATCGCTGCCCGGCCTCGATGAACTGTTGAACAACCAGCTGTAATGATCACGTTGTACGGAATCAAAAACTGCGACACCTGCAAAAAGGCGCGGCAGGCACTGGAACAGAACCGGATCGAACACCGTTTTCACGACCTTCGCGCCGACGGCCTGGCACCGGAGCTGCTGCAGCGCTTCATCGACGGGCTCGGCTGGGAAAAGCTTCTGAACAAGAGCAGCACCAGCTGGCGGCAGCTGAGCCCCGAACAGCAGGCCGATCTGACCCGCGAGAAAGCGGCCCGGCTGATGCTCGAAACGCCGACTTTGATCAAACGCCCGATACTCGACACCGGCAGTGCTCTGCACATCGGCTTCAAGGCTGGCCACTATGATTCGTTGAACTTGACGGAAGCAACAGGATGAGCGCGACGCTGGAGTTATTGAAAGACCTGATCGGCCGCGCCTCGGTCACGCCGAAGGACGAAGGCTGCCAGGACGTGCTGGCCGCGCGGCTCGCGCCTTTGGGCTTTCGCGAAGAGCGGCTGAATTTCGCGGATACGCAGAATATCTGGCTCAGGAAGGGCGATGCGAAACCGCTGTTCGTCTTTTTGGGACACACCGACGTAGTCCCGACCGGACCGCTCGAGGCCTGGCAGTCGCCGCCGTTCGAGCCGACGGTCCGCGACGGCAAATTGTACGGCCGCGGTGCGGCGGACATGAAAGGCAGCATCGCCGCGTTCACGACCGCACTCGAACGCTTCCTCGCCGCGCATCCCGAACATCAAGGCTCGATCGCTGTCATGATGACCAGCGACGAGGAAGGGATTGCGACGCATGGGGTGGTAAAGGTCGTCGAGGTACTGGAAGCGCGAGTCGAAAAGATCGACTGGTGCCTGGTCGGCGAGCCGTCCAGCGACAAGAAGATCGGCGACGTGATCCGGGTCGGGCGGCGCGGCTCGCTCTGCGCGAAACTGACCGTCAAAGGCATCCAGGGCCATGTCGCCTACCCGGAGCTGGCTGAAAACCCGATCCATACCTTTGCGCCGGCGCTGAAGGCATTGACTGAGGAGGTCTGGGACACCGGCAATGCGTTTTTCCCGCCGACCAGCCTGCAGGTTTCGAATATCCATTCGGGCACCGGCGCAGAAAACATCATTCCGGGATCGGTCGAAGTGCTGTTCAATCTGCGCTTTTGCACCGAGCTGGACGAACAGACGATCAAGCAGCGCACGCAGGCGATCTTCGACCGCCACGGCCTGAACTACGCCATTGAATGGCGCCTGTCCGGCAATCCGTTTTTGACCCGGAAAGGCAGGCTGATCGATGCGGCGCACGAGGCAATCAAGACGGTGACCGGCTATGACACGCACGATGACACCGGCGGCGGCACCTCGGACGGGCGCTTCATCGCGCCGACCGGCGCCGAAGTGATCGAACTCGGGCCTTTGAACGAGAGCATCCACAAGGTCAACGAGCATGTGGGCCTGCAGGACCTGGAAACGCTGTCCTCGATTTACGAACAGCTTTTGATCAAGCTGTTGACCTAGCGATTGAATAGGGAAGTATTCAGGCCGCGGTTCCGGTTTAGCGGCGCGAATTCGTTTTCTCCGCCCTGGCACACGCTCCTCCTGAAACCCGCTTCAGCAGCGGACCCAAAATCCTTTCCATAAAACCCGAAAAGACCTGCCAGGTTTTGAAAACCTGGCAGGTCTAAAGCGACATCCTTTATCCCAACCTTCGATTTACGGTATCGACACCGGCGCCGCGGCCGGCGCACTCACAGCCTGCCGCCGTTCAGCCATCCATAGCGGCAGCGCCATCACCAACAGACTGCCCAGCCACCACAGCATCTGGCAATTGGTTACCGTATAAAGCAGCGCGGTCTGCAGGCGGTCGCCGAAATCGGGATGGGCTTCGATGAAATCGTGGCCGATCATAAAGGCATAGGTTTCGCCGACGATCAGCGCCGGCACTGCGAATACCAGAACCCCGGCCAGGAGCCTCGCCGGCAAGAGATAAATCACCGCCGCGATCAGCAGCACCCATCCCTGCATCTGACTATAAGTCAGCGAAGTGATGAAAGCGGCATAGAGTCTGTCCGCGAAAACGGGGTAAGCGGTCGGGAAATTGGTGCCGATCATCGTTTGATGGATCTCGAAAGCGAGCAGCGCCGCGCCAGCCAACGCGGCCCAGGCACTCAACCGGCATGCGCGGGAACGTGAATTTTCCGAATCGCCGAACATTTCTGCCAAAACCAGCCGCCAGTTGCGCTCCCCGCCGAGGGCGCCGAGCGCGAGCAGCCCCAGCGCGCCGATCACCGGAATATAGGTCAAAGGATAGGGAATGTTCAAATAGCGGCCGTTCAAGCCGAGCGCCTGGGCTTTATAGAAGGCCAGCGCGACAAAGGTCAAAAACAAATACCGGCTCCATACCGCTACACAAGCGTAGCGCTCCGCACAACGCAGAAGCTCCGCTCCCCGCTGCAGCACCAGCGCGCCGAGCGCAATGCCTAAGGCGGCAATCGACAGGGCATGAAAGCGCTCCATATCGTTATAGCTGGTATACCAGAGGTCGGCGGTCTGATTGACCTGCAGCGCACTGAGCAAATGCACGAAGCCGATAAAGCCCAAGAGCGGCAACGCCGAAAGCGTCGCCAAACGCTTCGCATAAAAACCGACCGCGATCAGGGTCAGCAAACCCGCAAAAACAATCCGCTTCGGCCAGCCCGGATTTTCGACGACCTTGCCGGTCAACGGAAACACCAGCTTGCGGTCGACCGAATACAGTCCCCAGTTCGCGCCGACCACGCCTTCCAGCTTGCTCTTCCAGGGCTGGTTGAAGGCTTCGACGATATTGATGTCGAAACCGTTCTTGTTCGCAACCTGCACCAGCGAACGGATGAATTTCGCCTCGTTCACCACGCCCGGCACCGCCCAGCCGCGCTGGCGTCCCGCGCTCGGCCAGCCCGATTCGCCGATCAGAATCGGCTTGCCCGGATATGCATCGCGAATCCGCTGGTAATTCTTCACGATATGCTCGGCGGTTTTATCGACCGGCAGCGGCTCGTCTTCCCAATACGGCAGGATGTGCACGGTGAAGAAATCGACTTCCTTCGCAATTTCGGGATAGCGCATGTAAAAAGACCAGACGTCCGCATAGGACACCGGCTGCTTGACCGCCTGCTTGACCCGGCGGATGTAACTCAACAGCTGCTCGGGTTCGAGCTCCCCGCGCAGCAGCACCTCGTTGCCGACGATCACACGCGTGATCACGTCCGGGTATTCGTTCGCGGCCTTGATCAGCGCGGCAATCTCTTCCTCGTTTTCCTTCGCGACGGTCGGACCGCCGATCCACGCGCCCTGAATCATCTTCAGACCGTATTTGCGTGCGATCGCCGGCACCTCGGTCAATCCTTTCGAACTCGCGTAGGTACGGATCGTGTGGCTCTGGCCGGCCAACAACCGCAAATCCTCATCGATTTCCTGCGAATTCGGAAAAACCAGCGTCAACGGACTATGGTCCTCGCGAAACGGCGCAAACGATACGCTGTTGACCTTGCCGTCGGGCACATCGACACCGGCATCCTGGGGCAGATTATTCAGCCAGGTGATCAACACATTGGCGGCCACCGCCAACACGATAAATAAAAGAGTCCGTGCCATTTTCATAAGTAGAAGAAAGCCCTAGTAAAAATTTACCTGCTATCATAGCGTCCGGGGCCGAGATTGCCAATTATGATCGTAGGGTAGGCTGACGAAGGAAGCCCATCGATCGCGAGCTTTCTTACAACCAAGTCTGGGTAAGTGCAAAAAATACTTCTTAATAAATAACTCATTAGTTTTTACAAAAATATAATGAATGATGAACCAATTTTTGTTGTAGATCTTGCCGACCAGGTTGGAAAACGAAAGCAGACAATCTTTAAGATTTTGACTCGACTACACATACAAACCTCGAAAAAACGAGGTGCCAATGACAGAGGTCAATTAATCGCATACATTACTTCACAAGAAGCGCAGCTTGTAATTGCCGAGTTGAATTCTCGTGCGGAAACTGAGAACACAAATATAAAATCCCGTGTCGCAGATTCTTCATTTTCTGATGCAGAACTTGGCGTTTTTTATTTGCTTGCGCTTGAGCCCGAGCATGATCCTGGGCGTTTTAAAGTTGGCTTTGCCACAAGTCTCCCAGAAAGACTTCAGAAGCATCGCTGTTCGGCACCGCTTTTAAAAGTTATAAAACACTGGCCTAGCAAACGACTCTGGGAAAAAACGGCAATTGATGCTGTGACTTTTGGTTGCGAAAGAATTCATACGGAAGTCTTCCGTACCGCCTCGATTCATACCATCATGGAACGCCGCGACCAGTTCTTTGCCTTAATGCCACAGATTGTACCGGCCAATGCAGAGAAGCAACAATGAACTCTATATAGCCGTAGGGTACGCTGCGCCTCCCTTGCCAATATATTTCGATGAGTCAAATTTAAGGTACGCGCAGCGTACCCTACGATAGCACTAAATATTGTCGTTCAGGAGAAAAGAAATGATTGAGTACATCGTAATCGCAGCCATGATTTTTCTCATTTTATTATTGATCTTTGCGGCAACACGGCCGAACACCTTCCATGTCGAACGCTCGGCAATTATCCATGCCCCGCCGGAGAAAATCTTCCCGCTGATCAACGATTTTCGCGAATGGGAACCGTGGTCGCCCTGGGAGAAAATCGACCCCGAGATAAAACGAACCTATAGCGGAGCCCTGCGCGGCGAAGGCGCGATCTATGAATGGAGCGGGAATAAAAACATCGGCCAAGGTCGAATGGAAATCGTCGAATCGCTGCCGCCCTTCAAAATCAAGCTGAAGATCGACTTCATCAAGCCGTTTAAAGCCCACAATACGATCGAATTCACGCTCGTTCCCCACGGCGATTCCACGACAGTCACCCAAGCGATGTACGGGCCGTCGCCGTTCGTTTCCAGGCTGATGGGCATTTTCTGCAACATGGACAAGATGATCGGCCGAAAATACGAAGAAGGCCTTGCGAATCTGAAAACGCTCAGTGAATAATCGTGTGGGTTAAAGCGGAGTTTGTTGTGGATAACGCTGTGCAAAACATTGCGGCGAAACATATCCACAGGCGATCAACAAATTGATGCCCGCTTTGACGACAGCTTGCTATGCAAAATAACGCATTGATAAAAAACAATAATTAAACCTTATTCACAGCATTTTTTCACTTTAATAATAATAAATAAGTTTAAATTTCTTCATTTTATTATGATTATTGCATCGCAACTTTCGGCAAAATCGGTCTGACGGCAGCCATCAGACGCACATTCCTCCTTTCAGCATGATCGATACGCTCGCCATTGCCAATTACCGGTCTTTGCTCGATTTGGTGATTCCGCTCGGAAATCTGAATGTAATTACCGGAGCCAATGCCAGCGGCAAATCGAATTTGTACCGGGCGCTACGATTGTTATCGGAAACCGCGCAAGGCGGAGTCGTACACTCCCTGGCTCGGGAGGGCGGATTGAGTTCGACATTCTGGGCCGGGCCGGAGAAGATTTCCGGCCGGATGCTCAACCGCGAAATTCCCGTCCAAGGCGGCCCAAGGCAAAAAACGGTGAGATTGCGATTGGGCTTTTCCGGCAGGGACTTCGGCTATTCGATTTCGTTAGGCCTTCCGACACCCTCGCGTTCCGCGTTCGCGCTCGACCCCGAAATCAAACGCGAATGCATTTGGGCGGGCAACGCTTACCGGCCGGCCAGCCTCTTAGTCGACCGGGAAGGCCCGATGGTCAAAGTGCGTGCGGAGCGGACATGGGAAGTGATTGAGCAGCATATTCCCAGTTTCGAAAGTATTTTCAGCCGGATTGCCGACCCTGCCGGAACGCCGGAGGTCGTGGTGCTGAGAGAACGAATCCGCGGCTGGCGGTTTTACGACCACTTCAGGACCGATGCCGAAGCGCCGGCAAGATTGCCCCAGTTAGGGACGCGCACGCCGGTGCTGCATCACGACGGCAGGGATCTGGCGGCTGCGTTGCAGACTATCCGGGAAATCGGCGATGCGGCGGCGCTCGATGCAGCGATCGCGGATGCTTTTCCCGGAGCGCGTTTGGATATTTCGGTGCGGCCGGACGGGCGCTTTTCCGTGGAACTGCACCAGGAAGGCTTGCTGCGCCCGTTATCCGGGCAGGAACTGTCGGACGGGACCTTGCGTTATCTGCTCTGGGTAGCGGCGCTGTTGACGCCGAGGCCGCCTCCGTTGATGGTGCTGAACGAACCGGAAACGAGCCTGCATCCCGATCTGCTGCCGGCGCTTGCCCGTTTGATTATCCGGGCGGCCGAATCGACCCAGGTCTGGGTCGTATCGCATGCCGGCAAACTGATCGCCGCGCTCGGCCAATCGGAATCGTGTAATTTTTTGAAACTGGAGAAAAATCTCGGCCGGACCGTGATCGCCGGCCGGGACATGCTGGATGAGCCTCTATGGCATTGGCCGGACAAGAGCCGATGAAGATAGGCCGGACCGCTTGGCCCCGTCCTTTTACGATAATTCAGATATCCATGAACATCATCGGCAGTCCGTAGGTCAGGACGAAATAGCCGAACGCCAGGACCAGGCTGGCGGCGCGATCGTAGGTGAAAATCCGGCGCAAAATGTAGGCGACGATCGCCAGATACCAGAGCACCAGGAAAACGCCGATCCAGATCGAAATTTCTTCCGCATTTTCCCGGTGGTTCATCACCATCCAGAAGTACAGCGCTTCGGTCGCGGTCGCCAGCGTCATGATGAAGTTTTCGCAGACGAAAATCGCGGTGAACAGCTGGTAGAAGTATTGCCGTTTTCTGAGCAGCAGCAACAAAACGGTGATGGACGAGAACGCCATGATGGTCCGCAGCATCACTTCCAGCGAACCGTCCGCCGGATCCGCGATCAGGCCTTCGACAATCATGCCCGAGATCAGGTAAAAAATCACCGTCTTCCACATGAACGACTTGGAAGGGGTCAAATCAAGAGGGTTATTGCGAAACCAGCAAAGCCCCAGATATTTGGTTAACAGACTCATGATCTAAATGCCGCACGAAAATAATGGTTATTAAGGGCCAACAAAATTGCCCATTATAACGAGAGCGGAAGCTCATGGGTAGCGGCGGACAGAGGGGGTTGCCGCCTAGGGAAAAATCCGGCTAAGCGCTGAGTTCGGAGAGCAATTGCATCGTCATGTTCTCGGCTTGGCGCTGATAGCCGCCGCCGAACAGGTTTAGATGGTTCAGAACATGGTAGAGATTGTAGAGCGTCTTGCGGACCGGATAGCCGGCATCGAGCGGCCAGCTTTCATTGTAAGCCTGATAGAAATCCTTGCCGTAGCCGCCGAACAGTTCGGTCATCGCGATGTCGGCTTCGCGGTCGCCGTAATAACAGGCCGGGTCGAAAATGACCGGACGACCCTGCCTGTCCGTCGCGCTGTTGCCCGCCCAAAGATCGCCGTGCAGCAGCGAGGGCTGGGGTTGGTAGCCGTCGAAAAGCCCGGCCAAGGCGCTGCACAGCCGTTCGCCCTGGGTTTGCAGACGGCCGGCGTAGCCGTTTCGGGCGGCCAGCCGCAACTGGTAACCGAGGCGGAGGTCGCGCCAGAATGCAACCCAGTCGACGCTGCGGGTATTGACTTGCGGCGTGCTGCCGATCGTGTTGTCCCGATGCCAGCCGAAATAAGCCTGCCGCGGCCGGTGCAAGTCGGCGAGCTGCTGTCCGAGAAGGCGCTGGGACTGCCGGGTCGAGGCGCCGAACTCCAGATATTCGAGTACAAGGTATGCCTGCGTTCCGGCTTCGCCATGAATGACCGGAGCCGGCGCACGGATTGCGCCGACGGCGGCGATCTCCCGGAGACCGGCGAATTCGGCCGCGAACATGTCCGCCAGCTCGCGCCGGTTCAGCTTGACGAAATACGACCGGTCCCGGCCCTGCAAATGGTAGGCCGAATTGATGTCACCGCCGCCCAAGGGCTGCGCGGCGGCGAAGTGGAAGTCCCGGCCGGTTTTGAGACGGATTTGGTCGGAAATCGCCTGCCAGTTCATCAGCATTTTTAGCCTGGGGAAAAGAATGAATAGAGTTCATGAAAAGGGCCGGGGCGGGAAAGCCTCGGAATCTCCGCCGCGGCTCTCCAAAGTTTATTGCCGAGGATTTTTACGTGTTTTTTTTGCCTTAGTTTTAGTTTTGGACTTGGTTTGAGGTTTTGCCTGGGTTTTCGCGGGGACCTCGTGGCTTTTCAGTTCATGCCGTTCGTTGGCTTTGTCCGCCCCACGCACAGTCTGATCGGTCTGCGTTTGCTGGTCGCTGTTGATTTCGCCGGATGCTGAACCGGGTTCCCGCATATCGCGACCCCGCCGTTCCCCGGACCTTTCCCTGCCGCGGACGTTATCTTCGTCCCTGGACTGTCTATTGCGGGTAATTTCGCTCGAATCCCAACCTCTGCCCTGTTCCTGGTTCGTATCCGTATCCGGCTTCGCATTAGCGCCGCCGGAAACGGCGAGCAGCAAAACAATCCCAGTCGTGGTAAAGCGCTGAACAATTTTCATGAGGCCTCCAATCTAATAACGCTCTTTTCGGAACCCAGCCGGAGCGAACGGCTTGGCAGTCGAGAGAGCCATCCAATTTAAAATTCGATCTATGAAAATCCAAATCACAACGAACCGAAATATGCCGACAGCGCCTTGATGTCGTCATCCGAAAGCGCGCTCGCCATGCCCTGCATCGGCCCGCCCTGACGGCTGCCTTCTTTGAAATGCTTCAACTGCGCTTCCAGATAGCCCGGATGCTGTCCCGCCAACCGGGGAATTTGCGTGATGCCTTGCCCTTGCGCGCCGTGACAATGGAGGCAGGTGCCGGCCTTTTCGGCGCCCGTTTTGGCCAGCGCGGTATCGCCGCCCGCTTTTGCGGCCGGTTGGGCGGCAAAATAAGCCGCCAGATTTTCGATATCCTGATCGCTCAGATTCGCGGCCATGCTTTGCATCATCGGATTTTTGCGGGCGCCGGATTTGAAAGCTTTCAATTGGGCGGCCATATAATCGGGTTGCTGGGCCGCCAGATTCGGCCATTGCGGATTGCTGCTTTTGCCGTTCGGACCGTGGCAGCCGACGCACATCGCCGCTTTTTCAGCGCCGGCCGCCGCATCGGCGGCCGGCGTTGGAACAGAGTAGGCATAAGCCAGTACCAGACATACAGACACGGAATGCTTTAATGAAAACATGCTCTACCTCTCATAATAGTTATTATTGGAATTAACTTTGATGGTAAATTTCCAACCGGAAAGAATCTTTCAAACTCGTTCTCGCAGGCTTCTGGAACGCTGTGTATGTTTCGGCAACATACCATGTTGATCATTGACTTACAAGCGGGTATCGGTGCCTGGTAACGCGAAAAACTCAGCGGGTGCAAATCGTGCGTAATAAAGAAAATCCCTCCTTTCCTGAACCGATGATCGGTGTGGGCGGCCTCCTATTCAACCGGCAGAACCAGGTGCTGCTGATCAAACGCAACAAGCCGCCTCGTCAAGGGTTATGGTCGGTTCCGGGCGGCAAACTCGAAGCCGGCGAGGGGCTGACCGAGTGCTGCCGGCGGGAAATCCGGGAAGAAACGGGACTCGACGTGAATGTGCTGTCGCTTATCGCGGTGGTCGAACGGCGCATCGAAAACTTTCATTATGTGATCGTCGATTTTCTGGTCGAACTGCGCAATGAAAACGAAAACCTCCCGCTTGCGGCAAGCGACGTATCGGAAGCGCGCTGGATAGGCCTTGAAAATATCGACGATTACCCGTTGGTAGAGGGATTACCCGAAATCATCCGCCGCGCTGCCGGCCGGCGCAGCGGCGAGGGATTCTATAAAAACTGCGCCGAGACCGACTTCATCCTGTAAAAACACCGGCTTTTCCATCGGTCAGGCCAGCGATTGCGGCTTTTTTGAACGTCCATTCAAGATGACCATCGCTTCGTGTTTCTTAATTGTTTCTTTGCCGTACAAATCGACGATCTTGACCTTGATATTGTCATCCGGTGCAGCGGACAAAAAATCCTCGATGGTTTCAAGAATATCATGATCGATGAACTGCGCCTTACTGGCATCGATCAGGACGGTGCTGTTTTCCTCGATTTTCAGGAAAAACTTTCGCAGCAGGGCCTTATTCAGAAACGAGACATCCTTATTCAGCGAAATCACATAATGCGAGTCGTCCTGAGTCATCGTGATCGCCGCATGATAATTCGCCTTGATCACATAATACATTCCGACCGCCATACCGATCGCCATGCCCATTAGCAAATCGGTGGCGATGATCGCGCCGACCGTCACCACGAAAGGAAGAAACTGGCTGAATCCTTTCCGGTAATATTCCTTGAACAGCTTTGGTTTGGCCAGCTTATAACCGGTTTGCAGCAATATCGCGGCCAGGCAGGCTAAGGGAATGTAATTCAGATAACGGGTAAAAAACAGCAGGCTGATCAGCAGGCAGACGCCATGCACGAAGCAGGCCACCCGGCTTCGGCCGCCGGCATTGATATTCGCGGAACTGCGCACGATCACGGCTGTGATCGGCAGGCCGCCGAGCATGCCGCTGATCATGTTGCCGATGCCCTGCGCCTTCAACTCGCGGTTGGTCGGCGCAATCCGTTTCAGCGGGTCGAGCTTATCGACCGCTTCCAGGCTCAAAAGGGTTTCCAGGCTCGCGATGATGGTCATCGTTACGGCGACGGTATAGATCTCGGGATTAGCCAGGAAACTCCAATCCGGAGAGAGAAACTGGTCGAAAAGTGCCGCTGGATGATCCAGAACGGGCAAAGTCACCATGTGTTTGGCGCTGACCGCCCATTCCGGGGCATACCTTACCGCCGCCAGATTATACGCGACGCCCCAGGCCACTGCGACCAACGGCCCCGGGATCAGGCTGAACAGTTTACGCTTCTTGAACCAGGGCAGTTCCCAGACGATCAGGATCAGCAAAGCGATCGAACTGATCGCAACCGCGCCTGGCGAAATCGCCTTGAGCGCGTCGATCAGTTCAAAAAAGCTTGATCCGACCGTTTCCTTCATATAGCTCTCGTCACCTTCGAAACTCGCATCGTAACCGGTCGCATGCGGAAGCTGTTTGATGATCAGGATCAACCCGATCGCCGCCAGCATCCCTTTGATCACCGCGGAATGGAAGAACGCGCCGATCACGCCGGCCCGCAGGTAGCCCAGCACCAACTGCAGAAAGCCCGCGATCACGAGAGCCGTTAAAAACCCTTCAAAACTGCCGATCTTTTCGATCGCATTCAAAACGATCACGGTCAAACCGGCAGCCGGTCCCGACACGCTGAGCTGCGATCCGCTCAGCCAGGCTACTACAAGCCCGCCGATTAGACCCGCGATCAGACCCGAAAACAACGGCGCGCCCGAAGCGAGCGCTATACCCAGGCAGAGAGGTAAAGCTACCAGAAAAACGACGATACCGGCCGGAACATCGCCCTTCAAGTGACTGGTATAGTATTCGAGGTGTTTATGTATCATTGGGGTGACTCCTTAATTTTAAGGACGAGACAATAGCAACTTGGCATTTAGGATATTGGTCAATAATAACTATCTCTCATAATTTCCACGCAGAGCGCGGGAACGATCAGGCGGCATATCGGGAAGTTATTTTTTGCCACATCCTTAGTATAACTAATTTCGATTCGATACTATAGCTAAAATTTTGATATTTCAGCTTAACGCTTTATTCGACCCTTTTAAATAGCCATTCCCTTGCCTTTTCAGTAATGGCGGCAACCGCCGGATGGGGGGTTTTGCGCTGTACCGAAATCGCATAATAGCGGATAACTGCTTCTTCGACCGTGCCGATGGCGATCAATTCATGTTTTCTCTCGATCTCGGCTTTAATCGCGGTCGGTGCGGCAATCACGCCGGCGCCGGCCTGGGCGAATTCCTTCATCAGCGCGCTGTCTTCAAATTCGCCGACGATGGCCGGATGGATATGCCATTTATCGAACCAGCGCTGCAGATGCATCCGGATACCCGTATTCGAAGCCGGCAGCAGCAGGGGCATATTATCAAGGCAATAAGGAAATTCGCCCTGTAGACGTTCGGCCAAGGTCGCGGCGGCAAAAATGCTCAGGCCCGATTTGCCCAGAGGATCGCAATAGCCGCGGAAGTCGATGTCGGGAGGTGTCGGACTGTCCGAAATGACCAGATCGAGCTTGTGCAGCAGCAAATCCGTCAATAAGGTATCAAGATCGTTCTCACGACAAGCAAAATGGATCGGATCGGGGATATTTAATGCGGGTTCCAGCAACCGGTACGCAATCGATTTCGGTACTACATCGTCGATGCCGACCTTGAATGCCAATGAAGATTTCTTAGGACGGTGGCGCACTGCATTTTGCAATTCGCTGCCAAGCGAAAAAATTTCATTGGCATAAGACAGCACCATTCGGCCTGCGTCGGTCAATTCGAGATGGCGGCCGACCCGATTAAACAATACCACCCCCATCGATTGCTCGAGACAGCTCAACTGCCCGCTGATCGTTTGCGGCGTCAGATGCAGCTGCGCGCTGGCCTTGACAATGCTTTTTTCCTTGGCAACGACCCAAAAATAGTGCAAATGTTTGTAATTAATCATACTGCAGTGTCACTCTGCCGGTTTAGAACGGCTTTCCTTAGGCAGTGATTTATTTGGCTTGCCATACAGATCCCTCATGGTTTTCATGGCATCGATGCAAAAAAACCGGCCATCCAACACTTAAACGGCAAAGGCCGATGCCGGCGGCAGCAAGGGGAGTTCATTAATTTCGATTCAAAATAATTCGAATTAGTCGAGCCTTTACGAAATGATATTATTATAATAGCCCTAAAACCTCGACTATACTTCGAAAATTTCGAATTGTTCATCAAAGATATTCTACTTTCCCAAAATTTGGGAACAGGGTAAGTTATGTCCGTATCGATAATAACCGGCCAAAGTGAAAAATTTGAGTTCCCACCCGATTTATCGCGTTGTATTTGGGGGGGCGAAAATCGCGTTTGGGTTGAGGCTGAATCTGGCCCATCGGAAATCCGCCGGATCAAGCGCCGTTTTTTGTGATTCCGTTAACATATTTATTTTAGTGACCCATCATTCAATAGCCATTGGCTAAACTTATCAAAGTCCCCACCTGCAATTGCAAGGTCAATCCAATGAGTAAAATGATCGATCCTTTTATGAAAATCCGGCAATTGTCGCCGTGGCAGCGAAAGGCCTACACCTATGCCTTCCTCTTGGCCAGCCTCATGCTGGTGCCCGACCTCTATTTTGCCGGCGCGCACCATTTGCTGGAAATTCTGCACGTTTGTTACGAAGGAGCGTGTTACCTGCTTGAAGAGTTGATAGGGCATAGTTTGCACCTCGATAAATACCATAGCCAGCTGATCCTTTTTTATGTACAGGTATCGATCGTCCTGGGATTGTGCTATAAACTGTGGCGGGCGGTTCCTCGGCTGTATTCCCGCACTAAAGAGAATCTTCAATCCTCCTATCAACGGTCAGTCAAGGACAGCAAAGAACTCTGGTCGAAAATGCCCAGCCGAAAAAGAATTAAAGTTCTGGCCGGTTGTGCGGCAGGCATGTTCGGCATCTATTTTTGGGTTACCAGTTGACAGTCTAGAGAATCCACGCCGTCAAGCCGCTTAATCCTTCAAATCGCTCATCGGCGGTGAAACACCGCCGTACCTTCTCCAACCCTATCATGACAGTCAAACTCTCCAAGAATCTGATATAGTGATAGCCAACAAGATTCTTCCGTTTTATCCTCCAAAAAGCCAGTTTTTCCGTTAATCAAACCGATTTATGCTGCGAAAAATCCTTATCGCGAACCGCGGCGAAATCGCGGTGCGCATCATCCGCGCCTGCGCCGAGATGGGTATCCGTTCGGTGGCAATTTATTCGGAGGCCGACCGTTTTGCCTTGCACGTCAAAAAAGCCGACGAATCCTACTGTATCGGCAGCGAACCGGTCGCGGGCTATCTGAACGTCTACGGGTTGGTCAATCTGGCCGCCGCCACCGGCTGCGACGCGATTCATCCGGGTTACGGCTTTCTTTCCGAAAATGCGCAATTCGCCAAGGCCTGCGCCGACCGCGGCCTGGTCTTCATCGGCCCTGCGGCCGAAGTGATCGAGCGGATGGGCGACAAGACCGAAGCCCGCAAAGCGATGATCGCGGCGGGACTGCCGGTCACGCCGGGCTCCGCCGGAAATCTCGATACGGCCGAGGAAGCGCTCGAGGTGGCCGAAACCATCGGGTATCCGGTCATGCTGAAAGCGACTTCGGGCGGCGGCGGGCGCGGTATCCGCCGCTGCGATTCGGCCGAAGAACTTCGGCGCAATTACGATCGGGTGATTTCCGAGGCCGGCAAGGCCTTCGGCCGGGCCGAAGTGTTTCTCGAAAAATGCATCGTAAACCCGCGCCATATCGAAGTACAGGTGCTCGCGGACCACCACGGCAACACGATTCATTTATACGAACGCGACTGTTCGATTCAGCGCCGCAATCAGAAACTGATCGAAATCGCGCCATCGCCGCAGCTCGGCGAAGCACAGCGACAGTATATCGGCGGACTTGCGGTGCTCGCCGCCAAAGCGGTCGGCTATACGAATGCCGGTACGGTCGAATTCCTGCTCGACGACCAGGACCGCTTCTATTTCATGGAAATGAACACGCGCGTGCAAGTCGAGCATACGATCACCGAAACGATTACCGGCGTCGATATCGTCGAGGAGCAGATCCGGGTTGCGGCCGGCTTGCCTTTGCGCTTCCGGCAGGAAGAAATCCGCCGCCGCGGTTTTGCGATCCAGTTCCGCATCAATGCGGAGGATCCGCAGAACAATTTCCTGCCCAGCTTCGGCCGGATCTCGCGCTATTACGCGCCGGGCGGGCCCGGCGTCCGGACCGATACCGCGATTTATACCGGCTATGAAATACCGCCGTTCTACGATTCGATGCTGGCGAAAGTGATCGTCAGCGCCTTGAACTGGGAAGATGCGATCAAACGCGGCGAACGGGCGCTGCGCGACATGGGACTGTTCGGGATCAAAACCACGATTCCTTATTATCTCGAAATTCTGCGCCACCCCGAGTTCCGCTCGGGGCAGTTCAATACCGGATTCGTCGAAGAGCACCCGGAACTGATCCATTATTCGCATAAACCCCGGCCCGAAGTGCTGGCCAGCGTGATCGCGGCCGCGATGGCCGCGCATACCGGGCTGTGATTTTAATGTCCACGAAAAGCACGAAAAGTGAGACGGGAGATTGGGGACAAAAAACCGGTAGGGTGGACAGACCGCTTCATCCGCCCATCATTCACTTTGCTCGCTATTTGAAAGCAAAGGTTGAACGGAGCGTGCTGTGAACATTTTCGTGCTTTTCGTGGACAATGTTAGTCTCTGCTGATTAAGGCCCAACCATGCAAAAAGTTCATATCACCGATGTTATTCTGCGCGATGCGCATCAGTCGCTGATTGCAACGCGCCTGCGCACCGAAGACATGCTGCCCGCCTGCGCGATGCTCGACGCGATCGGCTACTGGTCACTCGAATGCTGGGGCGGCGCGACGTTCGACGCCTGCCTGCGGTTTTTAAAGGAAGATCCCTGGGAACGCCTCGTCAAACTGAAGGCCGCATTGCCGAAAACTCCACTGCAAATGCTGCTGCGCGGACAGAACCTGCTCGGTTACCGGCATTATTCGGACGACGTAGTCAGGGCATTCGTACAGCGGGCCGCCGAAGCAGGGATGGACGTGTTTCGCATTTTCGACGCGTTGAACGACATTAGAAACCTCAAAACCGCGATCGAAGCGGTCAAGGCCAGCGGCAAGCATGCGCAGGGGACGATCTGCTACACGACCAGCCCGGTGCACGACACCGCAAGCTTCGTCGCGCTCGCGAAGGACCTGGCCGAACTCGGCTGCGATTCGCTCGCAATCAAGGACATGGCCGGGCTCCTGACTCCTTACGCAACTTACGAGCTGGTCAAGACACTGAGGGATGCGGTCGATCTGCCTCTTCACCTGCATTCGCACGCGACTTCGGGGCTTGCCGAAATGTGCCAGTTGAAGGCGATCGAAGCCGGCTGTCGGCATATCGATACGGCCTTGTCGTCCTGGTCCGGCGGCACCAGCCACCCGCCGACCGAAAGCCTGGTGATCGCACTGCAAGGCACTCCCTACGACTCCGGCCTGGATCTCGACCGGCTTCAGGAAGCGAACCGCTATTTTGCCGAAATACGCAAGAAATACCGCCGCTTCGAGAGCGAATTCACCGGCATCGATACCCAGGTGCATATTTTCCAGGTTCCCGGCGGCATGATCTCGAATCTGGCCAACCAGTTGAAGGAACGCAACGCGCTGGACCGGATCAGCGAAGTCTACAAGGAGATTCCGGCGGTCAGGAAGGATCTCGGCTATCCGCCGCTGGTCACCCCGACCTCGCAGATCGTCGGCACCCAGGCGGTGCTGAACGTACTGACCGGGAAACGCTACGAATCGATCACCAATGAAGTCAAACGCTACCTGCAGGGCGGCTACGGCAAGGCGCCGGCTCCGGTCGATCCGGGCCTGCAGAAACGCGCGATCGGCAGCGAAGAACCGATCGACTGCCGCCCGGCCGATCTGCTGAAGCCGGAACTCGACCATCTGCGCGAGGAAATCGGCCATCTCGCGCTGAACGACCGGGACGTGCTGAGCTATGCGATGTTCCCGGAAGTCGGCAAACAGTTTCTCGAACAGCGTTCTTCCGGCAATCTGGTGCCGGAGCCGCTCGAAATCGAGCCGGCGGCCGAGAGCGGCATTAAAAAAGCGCCGACCGAGTTCAACGTCGCACTGCACGGCGAGTCCTACCATGTCAAAGTGACCGGCGCGGGCCCGAAAAACCAGATGCTGCGCCATTTCTATTTCATGGTCGACGGCGTGCCGGAAGAGATCGTCGTCGAAACGCTGGATGAAATCGTACTGGAAGGCGGCACGCAAGGCGCGGTGCAAAGCAACATCGCCAGCAAACGCCGGCGCCCGATCGAACCGGGCGACATTGGCGTGCGGATGCCCTGCAATGTGCTGGAGGTTCCGGTCAAGGTCGGCCAGCGGGTCGAGGCCGGCCAGCCCGTGCTGGTCACCGAGGCGATGAAAATGGAAACCGAGGTCACCGCGCCGATCGGCGGCATCGTGAAAGCCGTACACGTGGTCAAGGGCGAACCCGCCAACCCGGATGAAGTCCTGATCGAAATCTTACCCAATAATTGAATCAATGACCAAACCGATAATCGCGGATGATGCCGCGCTCGACCAAGCTGTTCATTTGCTGCGCCAGGGCCGTCTGGTCGCCTTTCCGACCGAAACCGTTTATGGCCTGGGCGCCGATGCCGCGAATGCGGAGGCGGTCGGCCGCATCTTTGCCGCCAAGGGGCGCCCGGCGGATCATCCGTTGATCGTGCATATCAGCGGCGCCGGCTGCCTGGACGACTGGGCCGAGCCCGTACCCGATGCTGCCCGGCGGTTGGCCGAACATTTCTGGCCCGGCCCCTTGGCGATCATTCTGAAAAAGAAGCCGCATGTACCCGATGCGGTGACCGGCGGCCAGCCGACCGTCGGCCTGCGCGTGCCGGGCCATCCGGTCGCGCTGCGCCTGCTCGAGAAATTTGGCGGTGGCATTGCCGCTCCTTCCGCGAACCGTTTCTGCCGGATCAGCCCGACTACGGCCCGGCATGTCGAAGAAGAACTCGGCAATAGCGTCGATCTGATCCTCGACGGCGGCCCGTGCAAGGTCGGGGTCGAATCGACGATCGTCGACCTGAGCGGCGCCCGGCCGCGGCTGCTGCGGCCGGGCCGGATCAGCCGGGTTCAAATCGAAGAAGTGCTGGGCGTCGGCCTTGAGCTTGCCGCGAAAACCGGGCCGCTCGATATTCGCGCGCCGGGGCTGATGGCGGTGCATTACGCCCCCAGCACCACCGCGCTGTTGTGCCCCAGCGGCGCCATCTGGGAAACGCTGAGGCAACTGATCGCACAAGGCCGGCGGGTCGGCCTGATTGCTTACCATCGCGCCGTGCTTCCTCCCGGTTTGGCCCATACCCTGCACATGCCTGCGGAAGCGCACGATTACGCTCAAGCGCTTTATGCCGCCCTGCGTGAAACGGATAATCTCGGGCTCGACATGATCGTAATCGAACAGCCCCCCGAAAGCGAGGCCTGGCATGCGGTAAACGACCGGCTGCGCAAGGCGACCGTGCCCGCGGGTTCGGCGATTCCCGATCGTGAGTAAGGTACCCGCCCCGGTAAGCTCAAACTCCAAATAAGGTACGCGGAGCGTACCCTACTCCAGGTCTTTCAATATTCAGTATGGCCGACAATGTTTTCAATTTAGAAGCGGCGGCGCTCGCCTTCGACCGTGACCACATCTGGCACCCGTATACTTCGGTGATTGCGCCGGATCCGGTGTATCCGGTCGTCTCGGCGAACGGCGTCATGCTGAAACTGGCGGACGGACGGGAACTGATCGACGGAATGTCGTCGTGGTGGGCGGCGATCCACGGCTACAACCACCCCCGCCTGAACGAAGCCGCCATTGAACAGCTCGGCAAAATGGCGCACGTGATGTTCGGCGGTCTGACCCATTCACCTGCCATCGGCTTGGCCGAACGGTTACTGGCGATTAGCCCCGAGGGATTGGATAAAGTGTTCTTCTGCGATTCGGGTTCGGTCAGCGTCGAAGTGGCGTTGAAAATGGCGCTACAATACTGGCAGGCGCAGGGCAAAACCGAAAAGCACCGCTTCATCGCCCTCAGCGGCGGATATCACGGCGACACCTTCGGCGCGATGTCGGTCTGCGATCCGGTGACCGGGATGCATCACCTTTTCCGCTCGGTGCTGCCGAAACACCTTTTCGCTCCGCGTCCCGGCTGCCGTTTCGGTCAAGCCTGGGACCCCGGTGATGTTGAAGGACTTGAAAAACTCTTCGAGGAATATGCCGGCGATTGCGCCGCACTGATCCTCGAACCGGTCGTACAGGGCGCCGGCGGCATGTGGTTCTACCATCCCGACTATCTGAAGGCCGCGCGCGATCTCTGCGACCGCTACGATGTGCTGCTGATCGCGGATGAAATCGCGACCGGCTTCGGCCGCACCGGGCGCCTATTTGCCTGCGAGCATGCGGGGATCGCTCCCGACATCCTGTGCGTCGGCAAGGCCCTGACCGGCGGCTATCTGAGCTTGGCGGCGACTTTATGCACGGCGGACATCGCCGAAACGATCTCGCACGGCGAAGCCGGCTGCTTCATGCACGGCCCGACCTTCATGGGCAATCCTTTGGCCTGCAGCATCGCCTCGGCCAGCATCGACCTGCTGCTGGCTTCCGATTGGCAAAGCCGCCTCGGCCGTATCGAAACCGGACTGAAAAAAGGCCTGGCCCCGTGCAGCGATTTGCCGGGAGTGGCCGATGTCAGAGTGCTCGGTGCGATCGGCGTGGTCGAAATGGCCGCGCCGATCCGGGTCGCGGCCGTGCAGAAGCGGCTGATTGAACGCGGCGTCTGGCTCAGGCCTTTCGGCCGCTTGATCTATACGATGCCGCCTTACCTGATTGATGATGACGAACTCGGTCATCTGGCCGGGGGGATTTTCGCCGCGATCGAACAATTGGCGAAAATTGGAATTTGACGGCAATCGCCCTCTTAACGGCTCATCGTGATGCACAAGTCCTGCAAAGCTTAAGCATTGGAGTTTAAAGCTGGCTTTGAGCATGAGACAAGAGTGATCCAAAGCGAGCTTTGGACGCCTGCCGCTCCATTGATTGGAGACAGGTCATTGCCGGGCACAAAAAGCGTGCCCGGCCTACGCGGAGTCTGCGGTCAAGCATGAATAGGACTCCGAATGCTTTCAGACTTGTGTATAACGATGAGCCTTAACAGTCCCTCAAAGCGGTATAACTTTTTGCCGCTCTCGATGCTGGTTCACTTCCACAGTCACATGAACCAATTCCGCATGGATGCCTAACAGTTTCCTGAAGTCGTCCGGCGTCGCCTCTTCTTGAACGGCAAGCGACAGGATGCAGGCGTACTTGCCTTTCCCGACACGCCAGACGTGCAGATCGGTAATTTCAGCCTTAACGGGGCTTGTCCCGATAACCTCGTGAATTTCGGCCACCACGGGCGCATCCATTTCAGCATCGAGCAGTACGCGTCCGGTGTCGCACAGCAATCCATACGCCCAGATGATAATCAGTACGGCCCCAACAATGCCCATTGCGGGGTCGAGCCAGTTGACTTCCCAAAGCTTGCCGCTAAACAATGCCAGAATAGCAAGCACCGAGGTGGCCGCGTCGGACAGGACGTGCACATAGGCCGCACGTAGATTCAAGTCGTGATGGGGGTGATCGTGATCGCTGTTATCATGATGATGGACATGACTCTCTTTCAGCAACCATGCACAAACCAGATTGACCAATAAACCAACCCCGGCAATCGCGATGGCTTGATCGTAGTGAATCGGCGTCGGGGCGACGAGGCGTTCAATCGACTGGTAGAGCATCAGTCCGGCGACGCCTACGAGGAAAATGGCGCTGGTATACCCGCCCAGCACTTCGATCTTCCACGTCCCGAAGGCAAAGCGCTTATCGCGGGCGAAGCGTCGGGCTGCCCCGTAGGCCAGCACCGAAAGACCCAGCGCCAAGGCGTGCGAACTCATGTGCCAACCATCGGCCAGCAGCGCCATCGAGTTGAAGGTCCATCCCCCGGCGATCTCGGCAACCATCATGACAGAGGTCAATACGAGAGCACCGCGTGTATTCCTCTCGGCCAGCGGATTGCCCTCGTCGAAGACGTGGGCGTGGCGCCAGGCATCAACAGAAGCGGAAATTGGCATTTGACAGTACCTTTTGTCTAAATTCAATATACTATACTCCAGTATATTTTATTGCCAAGCAAAAAGGCCGCCATGCCCCATACGATTAAAGGTAAGAAACCCTTGCTGACCCGCGTTCGACGCATTAAGGGCCAGACCGAGGCGCTGGAAAGAGCATTGGAACAGGAGACGGAATGTTCGGCAGTGCTGCAGCAGATCGCCGCGATCCGGGGAGCCGTGAACGGATTGATGGCCGAGGTATTGGAGGGTCACATCCGCGAACATCTGGGTGCGGATGATCTACCTCCAAAGCAGCGGAACGAGGATGTGGAACAGGTGGTTGCCGTGCTGCGTTCCTACCTCAAGTAAGGCTTAATGCACGATTTTTCCGGATTCCGTGGCTCCCCGTGCGAAACGGCTGACTGTTCGGCTTCCGACCCGCCTAAATCAAACCGGAACCTGGCATGACTTCAAAGCTTCCAACATGTCCTCTTTAGGTAAATTACGGCCGATGAAAACCAGACTGGAGACTTTGGTTTCACCGGGTTGCCAAGGACTGCCGAAGTTTTCGGTCATCAGCATGTGCACACCCTGGTAAATCACTTTCTTGTCGCAACCGGCGATATTCAAAATACCTTTATAGCGTAATAGGTCGTTGCCGTAGTCGCGGATCATGATCTGCAGGAAAGCCATGATGCGCGCGGCGTCCAGTTCGCGATCGGTGCGGAACACGAACGAACCGATGTCGTCTTCGTGTTCGTGGCTGACGTCCTGCAAAAAATCCGGTTCGATCTTCAGGATGTCGTCCAAATTGAAGCCGTCGATGTCCAGAATGTCTTGCAATTCGGTTTCGCCGAAATGTATGCGTTTGATCGGCGCTCTCGGGTTTATGGCACGCAGGCGGGTTTCGAGATCGGATACGACCTCGGCTTCCTGCAGGTCGGTTTTGGACAGCAAAATACGATCGGCAAAGCCGACTTGCTCTTGCGCTTCGTGATGCGCTTCCAGTTGTTGATGGGCATGTACGGCATCGACGACGGTGACTATGGCGTCCAGTTTATAGTTTTCGGCAATGTCTTGATCGATGAAAAAGGTCTGCGCGACCGGCGCCGGATCGGCCAGGCCTGTCGTTTCGATAATCACTCGCTCGAAGACTGCTTCGCCGCTTTCCCGACGCTCGGATAATTCGCCGAGAATGCGTACCAAATCGCCGCGCACGGTGCAGCAGATGCAACCGTTGTTCATCGTGACGATCTGTTCGTCGGCTTGCACCAGCAGTTCGTTATCGATACCGGTTTCACCGAATTCGTTTTCGATCACCGCAATGCGTCGGCCGTGATGTTCGGTCAGAATACGGTTCAGCAATGTGGTTTTACCGGCGCCGAGAAAGCCGGTCAGAATCGTGACCGGCACCGGGTAGTCGAGTTTTTGAGCGGAATTCATAAAGCAGGTCTCCAATGGATTCAGAAGGCATAAATCAGCCGGGCGTTTGCGGAGCGCTGATCACCACGACGCGCTCGCCGCGCACCGCGTGCTCATGATTTGCCCGGGTTAATCGTAGCGGCGGTAACTGAGGATGGTTTTGCGCCGCCGGTAGGGTTAGAGCATCGCAATATTACGAAAACGCACCTGCTTGAGGTAATCGAAATCGGCGGTGTCGAGGATCGGAATATCGGCCATTTGCAGATGCACGTCCAGCGCATTGACCGGCAGCATCGCCGGTTCGACCACGGTGGTGTAGCCCATCCGGGCGTAGCGGTAGCCGGTGCCGGTACTGAACCATTTAGCGGTACTAAACGCATGATTAAGCCGTCGCGCCATATGGTTGCGGTGCTGCTCGGGCAATAGCAACCGGGCGGTGTTGACGTTGCCGCCGGCGATGTGGCTGTGGATGTCGATACCGCCGGCCATCACGGTCAGGCCGGTCAAGTCGTACACCGCGTCGAAACGGGCTGCCGGGCCGGGATCGGCGACGATGATGCCGTCTTGAATGAACAGGTCGTGCGTTTCGCCATGTAAATTTTGGGTCGGATCGTAAATGGAACCGTTATTCAGTTTGATGCGCATGGGATCGTAGATTATGGAATCGGCTTACAACATATCCAAGGTCAGCAGCAACCGGCGCGGCTGCGCGTCGGCCGGCATCGGCGAGCGGTGCGCCAAGCCGCGGCCCTCATTGCCTTCCCCATGTTCGCCTTTCATCAAGCCCACCGCAAAGACCGGCATTTGCTTAATCGCGGTCGGGTCGGTCATTAGGCCGGATTGGACGTCGGGCTGACCGCCACTGCCCATGCCCAGCTTGGAACGGTCCAGCGCATTTTCGGGCAGCCATTCGGTGCCGCTGCCGCCGTAGCTGCAAATCATCCTGGCGGCGACCCAATCGACATGAAAACGCGGGCACATCGCCGAGCAGAACACCGACCGCCAATGCCACCAGAAACGGCACGATGCGCTTCAAAGTGTCAGGGGGCAGCCACAGTGCGAAGGCGCTGGACAGCGAACATAAGCTCACGGCCAGACAGGCGGCGATCGTCGGCAAGGCAACATTCATATCCGTTGTGTCTCTTGTGTTTGGAGGGAACGGTAGGCGTGGTGCGAGCTGTAGATGAAATTGGCCAGCCGCTTCGGCAACACATGGGAGACGAGGTGGACCAGCATCAAGCCCAGCACGGCCGCAAATAAGAGGGACAGCGCGCGATTGTGGGCTTTGTCGTCCAGCAACGGGATAACGATGCCCAGGATAATCAGCGCTTCGCCGCCGATCAGGTGCAGGTAGGTATCGACGTCAACCATTGCCGAACCATTGCGGAAAATCATCCCGATAGCCGCGCCAGACGGCCGGGCCGGCCGCTAGTTCAGCATCGGTCAGCAGGCAGGCATCCAGTTCGCGGCGAACTTGATCGGCATCGACGTTCTGGCCGATAAATACCAGCTCCTGCCGGCAATCGCCATAGGGTTCCAGCCACTGCGCGCGAATGTCCGCCAAATACGCCTCGGGCCATTCCCGCTTCGGCACCGACGCCCACCAGCGTCCGGCCAAACTGTGGCGCATGATGCCGCCGGCCTGCGACCAGTTGCCGGCATGTTCCGGGCGCGAGGCCAGCCAGAAAAACCCTTTGGAGCGCAATAAGGTACCGTTGTCCCATTCGCCTTCGTGCAAAAGCCGGTAAAAACGTTCCGGGTGAAACGGCCGGCGCGCGCTGTAAACGAAACTGCCGATGCCGTATTCCTCGGTCTCCGGCGTATGTTCGCCGCGCAACTCCTTCAGCCAGCCCGGCGCTCGCTCGGCTTTTTCGAAATCGAACAAACCCGTGCTCAGGACCTTTGCCAAGTCGACTTGGCCCATCACCATCGGGATGACGTCGGCTTCCGGATTCAAGCTGCGCAAGATCGCCTTCAGGTTGGCAAGTTCGTCAATGCTGACCAGGTCGATCTTGGAAATTAAAATGACATTGGCGAATTCGATCTGGTCGACCAGCAGGTCGGCGATGTTCCGCTCGTCCTCCGCCCCCAATGCCTCGCCCGCTTCCTTCAGACTCAAGGCTTCCTGGTAATTGTGCAGAAAATTGACCGCATCGACCACCGTGACCAGGGTATCCAGGCGGGCCACGTCGGACAGGCTGACGCCGTGCTCGTCGCGAAAGGTAAAGGTCTCGGCGATCGGCAGCGGTTCGGCGATGCCGGTCGATTCGATCACCAGATAATCGAAGCGGCCTTCGTTGGCCAGCTTGCCGACCTCGGCCAGCAAGTCTTCGCGCAGGGTGCAGCAGATACACCCGTTGCTCATTTCGACCAGTTTTTCCTGGCCGCGATTCAGTTGTATCTCGTTTTTGACCAGCGCGGCGTCGATGTTGACTTCGCTCATGTCGTTGACGATCACTGCCACCCGGCGGTTGTCGCGGTTGCCGAGGATGTGGTTCAGCAAAGTAGTCTTGCCCGCGCCCAGGAAACCGGACAGCACGGTGACGGGAAGTTTATTAGCCTGAGGTAAATTCGAGTCGATCATTGTTATGTTATAATATAACGCTCATTGTTTCAAAAAAAGGCGCTCTCTGATGCGCGCTCAATCAAGGTTAGGTAGCTTAATAACTCAATCGAAATCCGATCTCGGCACCCCGTCCCGCTTCCGGCGCGAAATTGCGCAGGTAGGAAGTCGCATTGCGGATGTTCTGATCGAGCAGATTGTTGCCCTTCGCAAACAGCAACAGCTTGGCGTCTTTAAAGGCCTGGAGTTGATAGTTGACGCCGACGTCCAGCAGAAAATAGCCGGCGGTCGACGTTTCGAAGTCGCCGGCATGCGGCTGGTCATCCGCGCGGGTAAAGCGCAAATAACTCGACAGCTTGTTCTGGTTGTAATCCAGCTGCAGTCCGTAACGCAGCGGCGGCATCCGCGGTACGTCGCCGCCGTTCACGAATTCGCCGCGCGTGTAATCGCTGAACAAGGTTAACTCCACTAGACCGTTACGGTTTTCCATCAGCGGGAAAATCAGTTTCGCTTCGTAGCCTTTGAAGATAGCGTCAGCTTGGTTGCTGAGCACCACCGGTTTGCAATCCACGACACAAGGGTTGCCGTCTTCGTCGACGAATTGCCCTGTGCGGGCTTGATAAATGTAATCGCTGGCCCAGTTGTGGAATAAATTCAGTTCCGCTCGCATCCAGTCATTTCGGAAACGGTAGCCCAGGTCGAGGTTGTAGGAGGTTTCTTCCTTAAGGCTCAAACTGCCTCGCTCGTAGCTGCGGGTAGCATCGTGGTATCCATCGGACAACAATTCCTGCACGTTGGGGGCGCGCGACGAACGCGTAATAGCCAGATTCAAGCTGTTTTGCGTATCGATTTTCCACAGCGCCGAAGCCGAGGCGCTGACCGGCGTATAGCTCAGACTGTCGTGACCGTCAGGACGGATATCGGTTTGCTCGACTCGCACGCCGAACCGGTAAGTCAACGGGCCTGCCTCAAACGTTTCGACACCGAATACACCATAACTGCTGATGTCCGAGCGCGGCACGATACTTTGGCCAGTCAGTTTTTCCGTAGCATGGAAATCACTGGACTGGGCTTGAAATCCAACCGTACCGCGCAAAGGGCCGATGTCGTTATGGTCCAGCTCCAGGCGGCCTTCGTAGGTCTTGTTGGTGAAAAACGCTCCCGGCTCGCCGTTGGCGATTTCGGTATGCTGGTAATCGGTATAACCCAAGCGGCTACGCACGCTTTTAATGAACGGCAACGGATTGGCCAACTCGCTTTTGAAGTCGTATTTGTTCTGGCGCATCGCGATCTGCACGGTCTCTTCGCCGGTGCCGTCCGGCGCAATGCCGTAGTTGTTATTGATATTGTTGATTGAAGCGCCGGCAAAGCCGTTGTCGCCGATCCAGGACAAACCGGCGGAACCGCTAATGGCTTCTGCGCCGGTGTTATTCAAATAACCTTTCGGATTGTCGACCACATCCAACGATGGGTCGGTCATTGCCACTTTGGCGGTATCGATGCCGCTGCCGCCAATGTTCAGATTGCTGCGGTGGCGGTAAAAGCCGTCCACATGGTAGGCAAGATGGTCTTTGCTGCCTTCGACTTTCATCACCGTGCTGGTTTCGTCGCTGGTCGAGTCGAAGCGTTGTTCCAGGGCTGCATTCAGGGCTTTGTCGAAGGCTCGATCCGGAATCCGATTGTCGATCACGTTGACTACACCGCCGATCGCGCCGCTGCCGTACAGCAGCGTGGCCGGGCCGCGCAGAACTTCGATCCGTTCTGCCAGCAAGGGTTCGACGCTGGTGGCATGGTCGGGGCTGATCGCTGACGCATCGTTGCTGCCGATGCCGTTGTTCAGGACCCTGACCCTGGGACCGGCTTGGCCGCGAATCACCGGCGTACCGACGCCCGGCCCGAACGATTGACTGTGGATGCCCAATTCGTTTTTCAGCGTTTCGCCGATGCTGTGGCCGGTCTTCATGCGCAATTCCTCGTCGCTCAAGACGGTAACCGGCATTGCGCTGTCGGAGAGTTTCAACTGCAGCGGCGAGGTGACAATGATCGGATCCAGTTCAACGTCCGGTTGCTGTTCCGCTTGCACGGGCAAAGCAAGACTACCGGATGCGGCGAGTAAAATCAGTTGCTTGTGTTTCGGTATCATATTTAATGGAATGTTATATCATTACATTTTTCAAACAAAAAATAGACAGGATTAACGAACGGAGGCGCATTTGGCGCAAAGACCGTGAATCTCAACCGCCTTATATTGGTGCATGAAGCCCGCTTGTTGTAGCGCTTGGGCGATCGCATCCATTACGCGCTCTGCGGTTCTTTCTTCAACTTCGTGGCATTGAATGCAGGTCAACAGCAATTGCTCGTGCTTGCGATCGGCATGGCTGCAGCCGATATAAGCGTTCAAACTTTCCACTTTATGGATCAATCCTTGTTCCAGCAAAAAATCCAAAGCGCGGTAAACGGTGGTAGGCTTGGCGCTACTCGACTTCAGCTTTACTTTATCCAGCAAATCATAGGCTTTTACGGCGCGATGACTCTCCCATATCAGCTCCAGTATTTGCTTTCGAATCTCCGTAAAACGACCCCCCCGCTGTTGGCAAAGCAGCTCGGCCGTGCGCACAGCGGCTTGACGACAGCCATGATGGTCATGGTTGGGGGAAGCATAGGTCGAAGTAGAGAGGGGATATACAGCTGTCATAATGATCGCTAGGGCTATTTATGTGATAATATAACATCACATCCAAAGACCCGCAAGCTTGTCTTTGATCTAAGGGATAATAGAAGACTGGCGATGTCTTCAACCCGTTATGAATCAGACGTTCGGATTGTTGGCTAATAGCAGAAATGGCTGCTTCACACCGACTAAGAATTCCTCTATCGTTTTCGCTCGAAACACCTAAGCAATTAGGGCTTATATGGAGCATGACTCGACTGAATGCCCTTTCGCGCATTTTGCTTGAGCGCTCGTACGCGTTTTCCCGGCTATCGTCAGCGTACCCCAAGAAACGCTGCCGGCGCGAACCGGCTGGACCGTCCAGAGCCCGCATGTAACGACTCCGGCAGAAAAATTCAGTGCCGTATGTATCCAGGACCAGTTATCCTGGCCGGCATGAACATACTTCGGTTAAACCTGGACTAAAATAAGACTCTTGCAGAATTTTTCTAAAAATTGTCGTTGCCGGTATTCGGTTAATCACAACTACGCAGAAGGCAAACCATAATGACTACAGTATTGGTAACGGGCGCAAGCCGCGGTCTGGGATTGGAATTTTGTAAACAATACGCGGCGGAAGGCTGGGAGGTACTGGCGTGTTGCCGGCAACCGGAAAAGGCGGATAAACTGGCCGGCATCGCGAATGTGCGGCTTTTGCCGCTGGATGTAGCCGATTTTGCACAGATAGACCGGTTAGCGAAAGAAATCAAGGACACGCCGGTCGATGTGCTGATCAATAACGCAGGCATCTACGGCGACAGTTCCGGCCACGGCTTCGGGCAACTGGACTATGCGGCCTGGACAAGAACCTTGCTGGTCAATACGCAGGCGCCGGTCAAAATGGCCGAAGCCTTCCTGCCGCATCTGCAGCGCGGCAAGCTGAAAAGGCTCGTTGCGATCAGTAGCCAGATGGGCAGCATCGACGACAACGGCAGCGGCGGCAGCATTCTGTACCGGACCAGCAAGGCCGCTCTGAATGCCGGGATGAAGAGTCTTTCGATCGATTTGAAAGGTCTCGGGATCGGGGTATTCATCCTGCATCCGGGCTGGGTCAAGACCGACATGGGCGGGCCCAACGCGCTGATCGATGCGGAACTGAGCGTAAGCGGAATGCGCCGGGTCATTGCGGACTCGACGCTTAGGCATAGCGGCTGTTTTTTGAAATACGACGGCTCGATTCTGCCTTGGTAACGCCGGGAGTGATAATACGGCTTATTCCGGCATTCGGCAGAAATATAAGTCTCATTTGAAGCCAGGAACATTCGCGGTCATGATCGTGTCATAAAGCTAAACTATACTTGACTTGTATTATTATCAATCGATAAGGTCGCGTCATGATACGAAAATTAACCCCATCCAAGAGCAAAGCGTCTTCGGCCTCCGTATGGCGGGATTTCGATGAAATCAGCGAAAGCTTCGACCTGGCCTTGAGCCCGGAAGTGATCGGCTGGTTTCGCGAGCAAAACAGCAATGTTCAGGCCCGTAAGAGAGCGGTGAACCGTTGCGAACTGGACGAATATGAATTGTCATTGAGGTAGCCTGTAGTCTGCTTCTCTTTTGGCGTGCTGCCAATTGCCGCAGCCCGGTTGCAGTTTCCTCCTAGCTGATCGGTTCCGGGCTGCGGTTTCTTCAAACCGAACACCTGCTGCCTAATGGCAAATGTCCAAGTCCAGTGCGCGGTTTTGCACCTCTCGAGATTTGATACAATCGGCGATTATCTTTTCTCCTTCTTTCCCTCGCCATGCCTCACCGCAATCATCAAGTTATCCGGATTACTCAAACTTCTGCCGTTAAGGAACTGTCCAGGACCCAAAAGCAGTTCAATAACCTGCTCAAGAAAATCGAGGCGCAGAAACAGGCGCTGCTCGAATGGCAGGAAACCCTGCCGCTGTACAATCAAAAAATAGCGAGCGAATACAAGGCACTCTGCGACAGTTTCAATCAGCACCGCGTCGATATGGTCTATCTGCTGGATCGCGCCTACGGCGAAAAACTTTTCACTAAAAGCGATAAAGCCAAAATCAGGCATATCCTGACCGAATTGGCCGAGCAGCTGATTCTCGAACACGGCAAAGACGAATTGAAGGAACTGTACAACAAACACATAGGCGACGATATCGATGCGGCGCAGGAAGAAGCCGATGCGATGGCGGCGGAATTGATGAAATCGATGATGGGCGGCATGTTCGGGATCGAGATCGGGGACGAGGTCGACGTCAGTTCTCTGGAAAAAATGCAGGCCTTCCTGCATGAGAAAATGCGGGAAGCCGAGGCCGAACAGGCCGAAAAGCAGCGGCAGGCCGAGGAAAAACGGGCCAAGCGCAAAAAGACGCAAAAACAGCTCGACAAAGAAGCCCGGAAACGGCAGGAAGAGCAAAACATCAGCCAGTCGATCCGCGAAGTGTACCGCAAGCTGGCCGCCGCTTTGCACCCCGACCGCGAGCCGGACGCAGAGGAACGCGAGCGCAAGACCAAGCTGATGCAGCGCGTCAATGCCGCCTACGAAAAAAAGAATTTATTGCAGCTCTTGGAGCTTCAGCTCGAAGCCGAGCAGATCGACCAGGAACACCTGAACAATATCGCCGAAGACCGGCTGAAATATTTCATCAAGGTTTTGAAAGAACAGCTATTCGAACTGGAACAGGAAGTCTTGGGCTACGAGCAGGAATTCAACGGGCGAATGGGGCGGCCGTTTTATGCCCGGCTCAGCCCAAAGACGATGATGATGGCATTGGAGCAGGATATCGGCTCACTCCGCCGCGACATTGGCAAACTGAAAGAGGAAATCGGAATTTTTCGGAACCCTTCCGCGCTGAAGGCCTTTTTAAAATCCTACAAAATTCCGAAAAAACGGCCGACGGATGACTTTGACGATTTTCTCGGCGGTTTCCTGCATCCGGATAGTTTCCGCTAAAAACGCCGGGTCATTCATCGTCCCGCTTGATGTCCGGTTGTAGGGTACGCTGTGCGTACCTTTTCACCACCTCAATGTGGTACGCACAGCGTACCCTACAGCGGTTTGTGCCCCAAGCTGGCAAAAAGGGGATCATTCATCGTCCCGCTTGATGTCCAGGACCAGCTCGCCAGCTGCATCCTCGGAAAGGATGAACAGGATCGGCCGGCAGCAGACCGAACAGTCTTCATAATAACGCTGGGGACCGGACGAAGTATCGACCAGCACGTCGAGCGGTTCGCCGCAATAGGGACAATCGATCACGATTTCGTCGGGTTCCTGCATCGTCACACCTTAATCAAGAGATGGTCGAGCCAGGCGGCAGGCAAAAGCCGCTTCAGCGTTCCGAACAGATAGGTCGGAAAAGTCACATAATAGCGGATTTTTGGCCGTTTCGCTTCGAGCGCATGCACGACTTTCTCGGCGACCGCCTCGGCCGGCAGCGTGAAAGGCACCGCCGCGCCTTCTTTCTGCAGGCGCGCTTCCATCGCCCGGTATTTATCGCGATGAGCGCTGCGTTCGGCATCGATATTTCGTTTATACAGCGCGAACGAATTTTCCCGAAAACGGCTCAGGATCGGGCCCGGTTCGATCAGCGAAATCGCTATGCCGGTGCCGCGAAGCTCCAGGCGCAAGGTATCGGCCAGCCCTTCGAGCGCAAACTTGCTCGCATTATAAGCGCCGCGGTAGGTCAGCGCGACCAGTCCCAAAACCGAGCTGTTGTAGATGATCCGGCCATAGCCCTGGCGGCGCATCACCGGGATGATTAAATTGGTCAGTTCGTGCGTCCCGAACAGGTTGGTTTCGAACTGAAAACGCAGCACTTCCCGGCTCAAGTCCTCTACCGCGCCGGGCTGGCCGAAAGCACCGTTATTGAACAGCGCATCCAGTCTGCCGCCGGTCAATTCGAGCGTTTGCTCGACCGCCAGCTTGATGCTGCTGCTGTCGGCCAGATCGAGCCGCAGCGCGGTAAAGCCCTCGGCCTGCAGGCGGGCAACATCGTCGGCCTTGCGCGCGGCCGCAATGACCGTATGGCCGCGCGCTTTCAGAACTTGCGCGGTCGTATAGCCGATACCGGTCGAACAGCCGGTAATAAGGATCGTTTTCGCTGGCTTCATCGGGTTAAAGAGACTTGATTTCCTGCTCGGTTAAATAAAATTTTTTGCCGGTGCTGCAATCGACCAGAAACACCAGCGCATCTTGCGTACTTTTGCCGTTCAATTCGACCGACTCGACCCGGCCGCATTGACCGGACGCGAGGGCTTTTTCGGCCGCAGCACGCCGTAAACGCTCGATCTCGGGCAGGCGCGCGGCAAAATTTTTGACCAGGGACGGCAATTGTTCCGGATCGTAGGGCGGAATTGCAAAGGCCGAGTATTTTAACGGGTTATTTTTGATCAGGAACTGATTTTTTGCGCTTTCGTCCTTCGCTTCCTGTTTCAGCTTGGCCTGCTTCTCGGCCTGTTTTTTTTCTTCCTCCTCCTGTGCGTTCAGTTTCGCCTGTTCCTGTTCGTCTTTCATTTGCTGCTCCTTTTTTTCCCGATCCAGATCCCTCTTTATACCGGTTTTGAGGTCGATCTCTACATTGCTCTGTCCCATAGCGCAGGGATTGGCTTTGTAAACGATTTTACCGGTCTCGTCGGTGCATTTGTAAACGCCCGCGCTGGCCGCGAGCGAAAACAGGGCACCGAATAAAATAACGATGAGTTTCATGGTGTTTCGCCTGTCCGACAATAAAATAGACATTGAGTATAGGCCAAATCGGCATCAAGCCCTATGCGCAGAATCTTTCTTTTCGGCCGCTCGCGACAGCGGGACGAATAGCAGCGCGGTTGCCAGCATCAGCCCGGTAAAGAACCAGAAATAGCCGGCTCCCGACAATTTCATCCCGCCATCTGCATGCTCGATCAGAAAATTGATCGCGCTGGTGAATAAATTGCCTAGCGACACCGATAAAAAATAGGCCGCCATCACGACCGATTTGGCCGATTTCGGCGCTTCGGTATAGGAATATTCGAGGCAGGTGATCGACACCATCACTTCGGCGGCGGTCATCAGCAAGTAGGCCGGCAATTGCCACAGGATATGCACCTGGATGCCGTGATCCAGCCGCATCTGGATCACGGCAGGAATCGCGAACGCGAATACGGTCAGAAATAAACCGAACAAAATCTTTTTTAAAGCCGTCAACCTGATCCGCCGGCTCAGAAAGGGGTAAACACCGTACGAGAAACACGGGGTCAGCAGCATGATAAACAACGGATTCAGCGCCTGGATTTGGGAAGACAAAAGTTCGACATTGCCGACTAACCGGTCCATTTTTTCGGCCTGGAGTACCCATGACGAGCCGATCTGCTCGAACAGCGCCCAGAATACCGCTACCAGCGCATAGATTGCGGCCAATCGGCCAAGCGCCCGCCAGACCGCCGGATCTTTCAAATCGTTGATCAGTTGCGGGCCCGCTGCGGGAATTTTTACGAAACGGCGCCTTTCCAACCAGAAAATCCAAGTCGCCAATCCCATCAGCACGCCCGGCGCGGCAAACGCGGTCGAGGCGCCGGCATGGGCAAGCAGCCAGGGTATGATCAGCATCGCCAAAAAGGCGCCCAAATTAATCGCAAAATAAAACCAGCCGAAAACCTTGCCGAGCAAATGAAGATTGCCGGGGCCGAACTGGTCGCCGACATGCGCGGACACGCAGGGCTTAATCCCGCCCGCGCCGACCGCGATCAGCCCTAGGCCGAGCGTCAGGCCCAGGCGGGTATCGTCGACCGCCAGACTCAAGTGGCCAAGACAGTACACCAGCGACAAACCAATGATCGTCCGGTATTTACCCCAGAAATAATCGGCCAGCAGGGCGCCGAACGCCGGCATCAAATACACCGCCGCGACGAACAGATGGAAATAACCCTGCGCTTCCCGTTCCGTCATCGGGTCGGGCTGGCCCGAAGCGCTCATCAAATAGCGGGTCATGAAGATCACCAAAATCGCGCGCATGCCGTAATAGCTAAAGCGCTCGGCCGCTTCGTTTCCGATGATGTAGGGAATACCTGACGGTATTTCGGTAGTTATATCTTGCCGATTTTTATCAAAGGGCATCGTGTGGAAAAAATTTGCCTGTGTCTTAATCATAACAGGATGAAAAAATTTAAATCTATTTATTGTTATTACTCCGGAAAACACTGTGATTAAGAGTAAATAAATTTTTCTTATCAATAATTTATTTAATCGCACAAGCTGTCTTTAAATCGGCTCCCAATCTGTTGACGGCTTGTGGATAAGTTTAGGCGCACAGTTTTGCACAATTTTATCCACAGTAAATGCAGACTTTCCGCACAGAGTTACTCTCTAGGATTGGCGGCCCGAAAGCGGATAAAATATTGAACCATTGCCGAAAAGCGTGTTCTTACGGCAGAATTTTGCTCAACGTTGTTGTCATCCAGGATTAACAGGCTGTTAAACGAGACGGAAACATGGCGGAAACCCTCACTAATCAGAACATCACGCAACAGGCGTTGATTAAACTCAAAAACATCATCAACCGGGAAATCATCGGCCAGGAAGTGCTGGTTGAGCGAATGCTGATCGGTTTGCTGGCCGACGGCCATATTCTGGTCGAAGGCGCGCCGGGCCTTGCCAAGACGCGCGCGATCAACGTGCTGAGCAAGGGTATTCAAGGCGATTTTCACCGAGTGCAATTCACGCCGGATTTACTACCGGCCGATCTGACCGGAACCGAGATTTATCGTCCCCAGCAAGGCACGTTTGAATTTCAAAAAGGGCCGCTGTTTCATAATCTGATTCTGGCCGACGAGATCAACCGTTCGCCGGCCAAAGTGCAGGCAGCCTTGCTCGAGGCGATGGCCGAGCGGCAGATCACGGTCGGTCAAGCCACTTATCCATTGCCGGATTTGTTCATGGTGATGGCGACGCAGAATCCGATCGAACAGGAGGGTACCTATCCGCTCCCCGAAGCGCAGCTTGACCGGTTTCTGCTGCATGTAAAGGTCGGTTATCCGAATCCGAAGCATGAAAAAGACATTCTGCATCTGGCCAGAAAGGAAGCGCGTTCCGAATTTACCGCCAAGGCCGAGCGCTTCGAGGCCGTTTCGCAACAAACCTTGTTCGCCGCGCGCAACGAGGTGCTCGATGTGTACATGGCGGAAGCGCTTGAAGACTATCTGCTGCAGATCATCCTGGCGACCCGGAATCCCGAAGCGTACGGCCGCGATCTGGCCGGCTGGCTGCAATATGGCGCGAGCCCGAGAGCCAGCATCGCCCTCGACCGCTGCGCCCGCGCCAAAGCCTGGCTACAGGAGCGCGATTTCGTCGGTCCCGAAGACATTCAGGACATCGCGTTCGACGTGTTGCGCCATCGGCTGATCCTGTCTTACGAAGCCGAGGCGGAAGGCATCACCGCCGATCATGTGATCCGGGAATTGATTGCCCGGATTGCCGTACCGTAAATGCTGTCCGTCAAGCGAAAGTCCGCGCAGCGTTCCGAAGTTGCGCCCGATGAACGGGTTAAGGTCAGCCTGAAGACGCTGGTCGATTTGGCCCGTTTCGCGGCGGGCTTTCCCCCTTCCGGAAGCCGAATCCGCGCGTTTCAAGGCGGCAGCTATATCTCCCGCTTCAAAGGTCGCGGAATGGAATTCGACGAAACGCGGCTGTATCAGCCCGGCGACGACCTGCGCACGATCGACTGGAAAGTCACCGCGCGTACCGGCAAGCCCCATACGAAGATATTCCGCGAAGAACGGGAGCGGCCGGTGTTCGTTTCGGTCGATAACCGCTCTGCAATGCATTTCGCGACCCGTAGCGTGTTCAAATCGGTGCAGGCCGCGAAACTCGCCGCGCTGCTGGCGTGGACCGCCGAATACCATGGCGATCGGATCGGCGGCCAGATCTTTTCGGACCGCGATTGCCGGGAGCTGAAGCCGCAGAACGGCAAGCGGGCGGTGCTGCATTTTTTGCATGCGTTGACGGATCGTTCCGTTCAGGGGCCACCGGGCGAATACCCTTTCGAGCAGGTGCTGGCCCGATTGGTCAAGCATGCCCGTCCCGGCAGCCGGGTGTATCTGATCAGCGATTTTCGCGGGCTCAGCGAGGCGGCGGAGACGCATCTGTCGCGGATCGCCGAACATTGCGATGTGGTCCTGTTCTTTGTGTTCGATGCGCTCGAACAAAGTCTTCCCGCCACAGGCCGTTACCGTTTCACCGACGGGGAGCGCGATGTGGTGATGGACAGCGCGGATGCACAGCGTTTGGCCGAGTACCGGCGACGTTTTGCGGAGCGCCTGCAGCGTTTGCAGATGCTTGCCCGCCGGGAAAAGTTCCAGTTGGTCCTGTGCGGCACCGCAGACGACCCGGTGCAGCTTCTGAAACATCTGATGCGGGGCCAATAAATGCCGGTTGCCGATCTGCCGCTGCGCGACATTCATATTCCGGAAGCGATCGGCTGGTGGCCGCCGGCGATCGGCTGGTGGCTGGTTCTGGTCATGACGCCGCTGCTGCTGGGCATGTTGTATTGGCTGTACAGGCGGCTGACCCGAAAAACGGCGGTCAAAACCGCCCGCCAACTGCTCAAGGCGCTGCAAAACGATCCGTCGCTCGACGACCGGGCAAAAATTGCACAGTTGTCCGCCCTGCTGCGCCGGGTTGCGGTCAGCATCGATGCGCGCCGCGAAGTCGCCGGTCTGGCCGGGCAGGACTGGCTGCGCTATTTGGACCGTTCGCTCAAGGGCGCGCCGTTCAGCGAAGGTCCCGGCCGCGTATTCCTCGATCTGCCTTATCGAAAAGCCGCGCCGTTTGAACCGGCGGTTCGGGATGTGTTCCAACTCTGTGAAGACTGGCTCAAAGCGCAACGCAAACGTAAAAAATGATTCATCTAGTCTGGCCCTGGCTTATCCTCATGCTGCCGCTGCCCTGGCTGATCCGCCGGCTATTGCCGCCGCTGCTGCCGGCCGAACAGGCGGCGATGAAAGTACCGTTTCTGGAGGATTTTGCCGACGGCGGAACGCGGGCCGTTTCGCGGCCCCGGCAATGGCCGCTGCGTTTGGCGGCTCTGGCCTGGCTGTTGCTGGTGGCCGCCGGCATGCGCCCTCAGTGGCTCGGCGACCCGATCGAACAGACGGTCAGCGGGCGCGACCTGATGCTGGCGATCGATTTGTCCGGCAGTATGGAAGAACAGGATTTCGTGATCAACAAGCAGCAGGTGGACCGGCTGACCGCGGCCAAATGGGTAGCGGGCGATTTTATCGAACGGCGGGTGGGCGACCGGATGGGCCTGATCCTGTTCGGCACGCAGGCTTACCTGCAGACGCCGCTGACCTTTGACCGCAAGACGGTCAAGACTTTGCTGCAGGAGTCTTTCATCAACATGGCGGGCGAAAATACCGCGATCGGTGATGCGATCGGCCTCGCGATCAAGCGCCTGAAAAATCAACCCGCAAACAGCCGGGTCCTGATCTTGATGACCGACGGGGCGAATACCGCGGGCGAAGTGTCGCCGTTGAAAGCGGCGGAGCTGGCGGCCGAGCATCACTTGAAAATCTATACGATCGGGATCGGCGCGGATGAAATGATCGTGCGCAGCCTGTTCGGCGCCCGCAAGGTCAACCCGTCGCGAGACCTCGACGAGAAAACCCTGCTCGACATTGCGCAGAAGACCGGCGGCCGCTATTTCAGGGCCCGCAATACCCGGGAATTGGACAATATCTACCTGTTGCTGGACAAATTGGAGCCGATCAACAAAGACAGCCAGTTTTTCCGGCCTCGTCGCGAACTGTTCTATTGGCCTTTGGGTCTCGCGCTGGTGCTGGCCGGGGCGATCGGTCTGTCGCGCTTGAGAGGATCATGAATTTGAGCGAATTTCATTTTATCCGGCCTTACTGGCTATTAGCATTGGTTCCGGCGGCGTTGATTGTGTTCTTGCTGCTGCGGAACAAGCTCAGCCGGAGCAACTGGGAGGCGGTCTGCGATGCAGCGCTGTTGCCCTATCTTCTGCAGGAGAAAGCGGCGAATGCGAGCCGGAAGTCTCTGGCGTCGGGAGCCCTGCTGACTCTCCTGGCGATTGTCGCGCTGGCGGGACCGACGGTTCAGCGTCTGCCGTCGCCGGTGTTCAGAAACGATTCGGCTCTGGTGATCGCGCTGGATCTGTCGCGTTCGATGGATGCGGAAGACGTCAAGCCGAGCCGCCTGATCCGAGCCCGCTACAAGATCGCCGACTTGCTGCAGCGGCGCAAGGACGGCCAGACCGCGCTGCTGGTGTTCGCGGGCGATGCGTTCACGGTCACGCCGCTGACCGACGATACCGAAACGATTGCGAGTCAGCTGGAGGCCCTGACCACCGATATCATGCCGGCGCAGGGCAGTCAGGCGGAGTCAGCGCTGAATCTGGCCGTACGGCTGCTGCAGCAGGCCGGCCTGGCCAAAGGCGAGATTCTGTTGATCACCGATGGAGTCGAGCCCGATTCCGCGCTGAAGGCGGCGAAAGAACTGGGCAGTTATCGTTTATCGGTGCTCGGCGTGGGCACACCCGAAGGCGCGCCGATCGCCCTGCCGAAAGGCGGTTTTTTAAAGAACGAACAGGGCGCGATCGTGGTGCCGAAACTGCATCCGGACGCCCTTGCCGCCTTGGCCGGCGTAGGCGGCGGCGTTTACCAAACCCTGACGGCGGATGATAGCGATATCGAAAGCGTGCTGGCGAAACTCAATACGGCCGTTCCCGATGCCCAGGGACATGGCGGTAACCGGCTGCTGATTGACCTGTGGGACGATCTCGGCCCGTGGATCGTGCTCGCCCTGCTGCCGTTGGCCGCGTTTTCGTTTCGGAGAGGTTTGTTGTGTCTGACGTTCGCCATCTTGCTGCCGTTGCCGGAGAACAGTTATGCGCTGGACTGGCAGGATTTGTGGCAGACCCGGGACCAGCAGGCCGCGACAGCGTTTGCAGCGCAGCAATACGATCGCGCGGTCGAATTGTTCGAAAACCCGGACTGGAAGGCGGCCGCGCAATACCGTTCGGCCAAACCGCTGGACGGCGAGTTGCCGATGCCGAACAGCGCAACCGGTTTTTACAATCAGGGCAATGTGCTCGCGAAATCGGGACGCTTCGAGGAAGCGCTCGCCGCCTATGATAAATCGTTGGCGATCGATCCGGACAATAAAGACGCTGAATACAATAAAAAGCTGGTCAAAGAGGCGCTAAAGCAGCAGAAACAACAATCCCAACAGAATCAGCAGCAGAGCGACTCCAAGCAACAGGATTCGGAAAAAGGCCAACAGCAGGATCCGCAGGAATCGGAGCAAAGCCAATCCGATGCCGAGCAGCAGTCCGAACAAAAAGACCGGACTTCCGAGCAAAAAAACGGCGAGAGCCAACCCGGCAAATCCGAAACCGGCCGGGAAAATGATGCGGAGAAAGCCGGCGAGGAAGAAAAGCAGGCCGAAACCCAATCGTCTCAGGAAGCTTCTGCGGCGGCCAAAGACGGAGAGAAACGGGATTCACCCGGGCAGAATGAACCATCGACGCAAGCCCAAACCATGCAGCCTGTCGACGAGACGGCGCAGGCTAATCAGCAATGGCTGAACCGGATTCCCGACGATCCGGGCGGTTTACTGAAACGTAAATTCAAGTACCAGTACGGCCTGCGTCAGCAGCGCTCCGGTAGGCAGTAGCGATAAAAAATGATGCCGATCACTTTAATCAAACACAGAGGAGTTCCGTCCATGGATAAAAAAATCAAGCGGTGCTGGATAGCTCTGTGGCTGCTGTTATGCCAGGCGCTGGCCATCAATGCGGCTGTCGCGGCCAATCTCCAGGTGATCCTCGACCGCAATCCGGTCAATCTTGACGAATCGTTTCAGATCATTTTCAGCGCCGACGCCGCGCCGGACGGCGAGCCCGATTTCGGCCCGCTCGAAGAGGATTTCGAGGTGCTGTCGCAGAGCAGCAGCAACAGCGTCTCTTTGATTAACGGTAAGATGACTCGGAGCATACGCTGGACTTTGACGGTAATGGCCAAGCATCCGGGCCGTCTGGAGATACCGCCGATCAGTTTCGGCAAGGACGCAAGCGAGCCGGCTGCCCTGGTAGTAAACGAACATTCCGCGAACGGCAACTTGAGCAATGCAGAAGACATCTTCATCGAGGTCGAGGCGACGCCGGAAAATCCCTATGTGCAGGCGCAGATTCTGTACACCGTACGGATCTACACCCGGGTCGACATCGCTCGGGCGACGATCGACGAGCCGGAGCAGGCCGATGCGTTAATCGAGAAGCTGGGCGATGACAAGAATTTTCAGACCCAGGTGAAAGGCGTCGATTATATGGTCACCGAACGCCGTTATGCGATTTTTCCGCAAAAAAGCGGAATGATTACGATTCCGCCGCTCGTGCTGACTGCGGAAGTGATGACCCATGCACGATCGGCTTTCAACGGGTTTTTCGGTTCCGGCATCACTCGGACCCAGCGCGCTTCTTCGAAACCGATCAGCCTGATGGTCAAACCGGCGCCGACCTCCTTTACCGGCCCGCATTGGCTGGCCGCCGAGCAACTGGAGCTGAAAGAAGAGTGGTCCGGCGATATACAAAAGATGAAAGTCGGCGAGCCTTTGACCCGCACACTGACGCTGCGGGCAAAAGGCAGTACGGTCGGACAATTGCCGGAGCTGCACCATGCCGCTTCGGAAGAGGCGGTCAAATCCTATCCGGATCAGCCGGTGCTTGATGAGCAAAAAAATGCGGATGGCGTGGTCGCCAAACGCCAGGAAAAGATCGCCCTGATTCCGTCGAAGGCCGGATCTTTCAAGCTGCCTGCAATTGAAATCCCTTGGTTCAATACGCAAACTCAGCAAATGGAAATTGCGAAGATTCCGGAAACCATGATCGAAGTGGCCGCTGCGGCTTCCCCGCTTCCTGGAAAGGAAGCCCGGCCCTTGCCGACTGGGCCGGAAGCCGTACGGGCGCCTTTGACGATCGAAAGCCGGCCGGCCGCGCAGAACATCTGGATCTGGATTTCCGCGGGGCTGGCGGCCGGGTGGCTTGCAACGCTGGCCTTTTTTCTGGTGCGCCGTCCCCGGACCGAGGCGGATAAGGCTGACCAGCCGGTGGCCGAAGCCTTAAGCGAATACCGCAAAGACCTGAAAAAAGCCTGTGCGAATAACGATGCTTCAGCGGCCAAAAAGGCGCTGCTGGCGTGGGGGCGGCAGAAACTTGATGCGAACAGTTTGGGTGAAATCGCCGCTTTTTGCGATGCGCGGCTCAGGGACGAAATTCTGGTGTTGAATAAAGCGCTGTACAGCCGGGAAGCGACTCCGTGGCAGGGTAAGAAACTGTATCAGGCCTTTACCGAGAACAAGGCCCGGGAACAGTGGACAAAGGCTGAGCGCGAGGCCCTGGAGCCGCTGTTCCGTCTATAAGCCGCGCGCCTTCAAATATTCGAGCGCCATGAACAGCGCCGCGATCGAACGCGCCTCGGTGCATTCGCCGGTCGCGAGCAGGGCATTGATTTCGGAGAGCTTCCAGGGTACCACTTCCAGTTCTTCGGGCTCGTCCCCCGGCAGTTTTTCTTCGTAGAGATCTTCGGCCAGGATGATTTCGGTCATGTGTTCCAGATAGGACGGGGCGAGCGAAAACGAACTCAGGTGATGCAATCTGTTCGCACCGAAACCGACTTCTTCTTTCAGTTCCCGGTTCGCGGCTTCGAGAAACGATTCGCCCGGATCGGTTTTGCCTTTCGGCAGCCCCAACTCGTAGCGGTGCACGCCGGCCGAATATTCCCGAACCAGCAGCACGGTGTCGTCATCCAGCATCGGCACGATTAGCACTGCGCCGCCCGGCCTGCCTCGCGTCAGACGCTCGAAACTGCGCTGCACGCCGTTGCTGAATTGGATCTCGATCGCTTCTATATGGAACAGACGGCTTTTGGCGACGGTGGTCTTGCTTAGGATGGTTGGTTTGTCGGCCACGGTGTTATGATCTTGAATCGGAGATTTTTATTGTATGTCCCCTATTATGATCGATTGGAACAAAATTGACACCGTTTTGCTGGACATGGACGGCACCTTGCTGGATTTGAATTTCGATAATCATTTCTGGAAGGAATTCGTGCCGCTGAACTACGCTGAAAAAAACGGTTTGACGCTCGAAGAGGCCAAGGAGCGGCTGATACCGCTGTTCAAAAGCATGGAAGGCAAACTGGAATGGTATTGCCTGGACTACTGGAGCCGGGCGCTGGAGCTGAACATCGTGGGGCTCAAAGCCGAAATCGCCGGCTTAATCAGCGTGTTGCCGCATGTGGCCGAATTTCTTGAAGCGGTCAGGCGCACGCCGCGGAAGGTGCTGATGGTGACGAATGCACATCCCGGCAGCCTCGGGCTCAAGATGGAAAAGACCTGTCTGCATGCCTTCTTTGACGAAATCGTCAGTTCACACGCCTCCGGCAGACCGAAGGAGCATCCCGCGTTCTGGGACTGGCTTTGCCTGCATCATCCTTTCGATAAACGCCGGACGCTGCTGATCGACGACAGTCAGTCCGTATTGAACTCGGCCCGGGCATTCGGGATCGAACATCTGCTTTCGGTCAGCCGGCCCGATTCCCGGCAGCCGAAAAAAGTGATTATCGATTACCGGGCTATTGAGGATTTTCGGGAGCTGATGCCGGGGCTTTAGGCGGCCGGGGCTTGCCGTTTCTCGGACGGCGGTGCGGTTTGTCGCCCTGCGGCGGACGCGGTTTCCTTTCCGGCAGGATCACGTCCTGTGCCAGGAGGTCCTGCGTGACCGCCTGCACCGGCACCTTTTCGCCGATGTACGCTTCGATATCCGGCATCGAATAGGCATATTCTTCGCAGATGAAGCTGATCGCCTCGCCCGAGGCCCCGAAACGGGCGGTGCGGCCGATTCGGTGCACATAGTCTTCGACGTCCTGCGGCAAGTCATAGTTGATCACGTGCGAGACATCCGGAATATGCAGGCCGCGCGCCGCGACGTCGGTCGCGATCAGCAGGCTGACATTGTTTTCCTGGAAATCGTTCAACAGCCGCTGGCGCTTTTCCTGCGGCACGTCCCCGCTCAAGGCCGCCGTTTTGAAGCCGTTCGCGCTCAGGGTGTCGTCCAGCAGCTCCGCGCAGCGCTTGGTGTTCACGAAGATGATGCTGCGCTGCGGCTGGTATTGTTTCAGGATGCCGATCAAAAGCGGTATTTTTTGCTCGTTCGAAGGGCAATACGCGGTCTGTTTGATCGATCGGGAGGTGACCGTCTCGGTTTCGATCTTGATTAGCACCGGATTATTCATGTGCTCATAGGCCAGTTCGGTCACCTTGTACGACAGGGTCGCCGAGAACAGCATGTTCAGGCGCTGGTCGCGCGGCGGCATGCGCCGGAGCAGGTAGCGGATGTCCTTGATGAAACCGAGATCGAACATCCGGTCCGCTTCGTCGAGTACGCTGACCTGGATGTGGTCGAGGCTGAACGCCTGCTGCTTGTAGAAATCGATGATTCGTCCCGGGGTGCCGATGATCACGTCGACGTTCGATTTGATCTTGTCGAGCTGCTTCTGGTAGTCGGTGCCGCCGTAGATCAGCGCAAACTTCAGGTGCAGATGCTTGCTTAACAGCAGCGCATCCTTGTGAATCTGGATTGCGAGCTCCCGGGTCGGCGCCAGAATCAGCGCACGAGGATTTTTAATCGGCTGATTGGCGGCTTCCTTGGCTTCCGTATCATTCAACAACCGCTGGAAAGTCGCGAGCAGGAACGTCGCGGTTTTGCCGGTTCCCGTTTGCGCCTGACCCGCAATATCGCGGTCCCTGAGAAGTAGCGGCAGCGCCCGATCCTGGATCGGGGTACAGCATTTGAAGCCGGCGCTGTTCAGGCTGTGCAGGATCGAATCGGATAATTCGAGGTTGGAAAATCGGGTTTCGGTCAAATGTGTCGTACTCATAGGAGTAATAGGATAACGTAAAAATCGGATCGGCTGAACCCGGAGCCAGAAATTGATTGACTCCTGCAGCCTTCCCTCCTATAGTTGAATTTTTTTTATTGTTGGAGAAATAGCGTGAGCGACTCAGTCCTTCATGTAAGCGATAGCGAATTTAACGAAAAGGTTATCAAAGCTAAAGGGCCTGTACTGGTGGATTACTGGGCTGAATGGTGCGGACCTTGCAAGATGATTGCCCCGGTTCTCGATGAAATCGCGACCGACTTTGCGGGTAAATTGACTGTAGTGAAAATCAATATCGACGAAAATCCGAAAACTCCTCAGCACTACGGCGTGCGCGGCATTCCCACTCTGATGCTGTTCAAGGACGGCGAAGTCGAGGCCACCAAAGTCGGCGCGCTGACCAAATCGCAGCTAACCGCTTTCCTCAACAGCAATATTTAAGCGATTCTTTCGATTCGCTACGTCCTGTCACTGGACGAGTTCCTTTTATTGCGTTATACTTACGGAGTGCGCTGATTCCAGCGCGCTTCACTCTTTCGTCCGATAATCTGCATCCCTGAATTCTAATCCTATTGTGAGCACTTGCGGCGTAGCGCCGTGGTCGCTTTGTCGAGCCATCCTTTTATGAATCTTACCGAGTTAAAACTAAAGCAAATCAGTGAAGTTATCGAAATCGCCGAATCGCTCGGCCTCGAGAATGTCGCCAGATCGCGCAAGCAGGACCTGATTTTCGCTATCCTGAAGAAGCAGGCGAAGGCCGGCGACGATATCTACGGCGACGGCGTTCTCGAAATTTTGCAGGACGGTTTTGGTTTTTTACGTACGCCCGGTTGTTCCTATCTGGCCGGCCCCGACGATATTTACGTTTCGCCGAGTCAGATCCGGCGCTTTTCGTTAAAAACCGGCGACACGATCAGCGGCAAGATCCGGCCCCCGAAAGATAATGAACGTTATTTTGCGATGCTCAAGGTTGAAGAGATCAACTTCGAGCCGCCCGAAAACACCAAAAACAAGATTCATTTCTCCAACCTGACGCCGCTGTTCGCGCATGAGCGTTTCGTACTCGAACAAGGAAACGGCGCCACCGAAGACATCACCGGCCGCATCATCGACTTGGTCGCGCCGATCGGCAAGGGCCAGCGCGGCCTGATCGTATCGCCGCCGAAAGCTGGTAAAACGATGATCCTGCAAGCCCTGGCGCAGGCGATCGCCGAAAAAAATCCAGAATGCTACCTGATCGTACTGCTGATCGACGAGCGCCCGGAGGAAGTGACCGAAATGGAACGCTGCGTGCGCGGCGAAGTGATTTCGAGCACCTTCGACGAGCCGCCGACCCGCCACGTGCAAGTTGCCGAAATGGTGATCGAAAAGGCGCGCCGTTTGGTCGAGCACAAGCACGATGTAGTTATCCTGTTAGACTCGATCACCCGTTTGGCCCGCGCCTACAACACGGTCGTGCCGTCTTCCGGCAAGATCCTGACCGGCGGCGTCGACGCGAATGCGCTCGAAAAGCCGAAACGCTTCTTCGGCGCGGCCCGTAACATTGAGGAGGGCGGCAGCCTGACCATCATTGCGACCGCGCTGATCGACACCGGCTCGCGGATGGACGAGGTGATCTACGAAGAATTCAAAGGTACCGGCAACATGGAGTTGCACCTCGACCGCAAGATCGCGGAAAAGCGGATTTACCCGGCGATCAACATTAACCGTTCCGGCACCCGCCGCGAAGAATACCTGGTCGATCCGGACACGCTGCAGAAAACCTGGATCCTGCGCAAAATCCTGCAACCGATGGATGAAACTGCAGCCTCTGAATTCCTGATCGGTAAACTGAAAGATTTCAAGACCAACGCCGAATTTTTCGAATCGATGAAGCGTTGATTCTTCATCCGTCAGGCCTTCAGGGAGCATACTTATGACCGATCTTCACGAGCTATTGAATGCTCTGATTCTGGGTATTGTTGAGGGCTTGACAGAATTTTTGCCGGTATCGTCGACCGGGCACCTGATTCTGGCTGGCCAGTTGCTGGGATTCAACGATGAAAAAGGCAAGGTTTTCGAAATCGCGATCCAGTTCGCGGCGATTCTGGCGGTGGTCTGGGAATACCGGGTGCGCCTCTGGCACACGTTGGCCAGCATCAAGTCCGAGCCGGTATCGCAGCGCCTCGCCGTCAACATGATCGTGGCATTTTTGCCGGCCGCAATCCTCGGCTTCTTGTTCCTGAAACAGATCAAGGCTTATCTCTTTAATCCGCTCGTGGTGGCTTCGGCTTTCATCATTGGCGGCTTGCTGATTCTCTGGGCGGAACGCCGCGACCACAAGATTAACGCCGAGACGATCGACGACATGACCTGGCGCGACGCATTGAAGGTCGGTTTCGCGCAGGCTGTTGCAATGATCCCCGGCACCTCCCGTTCCGGCGCCACGATCATCGGCGGTCTATTTTTCGGTCTGTCTCGCCGCGCGGCGACCGAGTTCTCGTTTTTCCTCGCCATTCCGACCATGTTCGCGGCGACTTTCTACGACGTTTACAAGCACCGCGCTCTGTTCAGCGCGAGCGATCTTGACCTGTTCGCGGTCGGCGGCGCGGTGTCGTTCATCAGCGCTTTTCTGGCAGTGCGCGGTTTGCTGCGTTTCATCAGCCGTCACGATTTTTCGGTGTTTGCCTATTACCGGATCATTTTCGGGGTGTTGGTACTGCTCTCGGCATGGATGGGCTGGGTGGATTGGAGCGGCGGATAGAGTCGACCTGAGGAAGCTTTTTCAAATAGCCGGGCCCCGGTTATTTGGATTTTTCGATAGCGTTTCAACTGTTTGCCTCATCCTGAAAATTTTAGGAATTCAGGGCACTTTTGTTCCTATTCTGTTTCTAATTTTCTAACGCCTCAGGCCTCAATGAATCAGTTTGGGCAATTGTGCGCTGTTTGCTAAGCGTAACGGTCTGATTTTTTGAGAGGCATCTTCTGGATGTTAAGAGAGGTTCGCTAGCTTTTTGTCTAATTCATCGGAGTTCATTATGTCTCTTTCGATGTACCAAGCCTCGGTTCCCGTATTTGTCCGGATGTTCGAAAATTTGTCGAAAATTCTCGAAAAAGCCGAGCAGTATGCTGAAGAGAAGAAAATCGATCCGTCCGTTCTGGTCAACGCCCGGCTTGCGCTCGACATGTATCCGCTTTCGCGGCAGGTACAAATCGCCACCGATATGGCGAAAGGCTGCGCGGCGCGTCTGGCGGGTTTAGAGGTTCCTGTGTACGAGGATGATGAAACGACTTTTCAGGAGCTGCAGGCGCGGATTGCGAAAACGCTCGCCTTTATCCGGAGCGTCGGCGCCGACCGGATCGACGGCAGCGAAGAGCGGAATATCACGCTGAAATTGCGCGGTAGGGAAGTCAGCTTTACCGGCCAGCCTTATCTGTTGCATTTCGTGCTGCCCAATTTTTATTTCCACGTCACGACAGCCTATGCAATCCTCCGGCATCACGGCTTGGCGATCGGAAAAATGGATTTTATCGGAAACTACTGAGTTTGAAGCGTAAATCGCGTTAGACTGTTTCTGCCCAACAAGAGGCTTTGCCGAAAATTCGTTCGAGAACTTTTGGGAAAGCCTCCTGCTTGGGGTGTTTGGCTTTACGGCGGTATTGGCTTTTATCCTCGAAAACCTTCGCCTTGTTAAACCGGTGCGCATGCTTCGCGACCGGATTCAATCGTTGAATATTTTCTATTTCATTCAAATTTCTACGTTTTTTCATCGTTTACCTCTTATAATAGTGCATCGTCTTCCGGATTCGGAAGACCGGTTTACTATAACAGCCCGTTTGATAAGAAAACAGTTGTGAAATTCAAAAAAGATTTTGATGTGATTGTGATCGGCGGCGGCCATGCCGGCACCGAAGCCGCTTTGGCGGCTGCCCGCTGCGGAGTGAAAACCCTGCTGTTGACGCAGAATATCGAAACGCTCGGCCAGATGAGCTGCAATCCGGCGATCGGTGGGATCGGCAAGGGGCATCTGGTCAAAGAGATCGATGCGCTCGGCGGCTGCATGGCGCGGGCAATCGATCTCGGCGGCATCCAGTTCCGGATTCTGAACGCCAGCAAAGGGCCGGCGGTCCGGGCCACGCGCGCGCAGGCCGATCGGCGGCTCTATAAGCAGGCGGTGCGCCATATGCTCGAAAACCAGCCGAATCTGGCGCTGTTCCAGCAGACGGTGGCCGATCTGATCGTAGAAGGTGACCGGGTCGTTGGGGTGAAAACCGAGATGGGTCTGAGCTTCAACGCGCGCGCGGTCGTGTTGACCGCGGGTACTTTTCTGGCCGGCAAGATTCATATCGGTCTCGAAAATTACAGCGGCGGCCGCGCCGGCGATGCGGCGTCGATCGCGTTGGCGCAGCGGCTGCGCGAATTGCCGTTTCGGGTGGACCGCCTGAAGACCGGTACCCCGCCGCGGATCGACGGCCGCACGATCGATTTTTCCAAACTTGACGTGCAGCACGGAGACGATCCGGTGCCGGTGTTTTCGTTCCTCGGCCGGCGCGAGCAGCATCCGCGGCAGATACCCTGCTATATCACGCGTACAAATGCCAGAACGCACGACATCATCCGCAACGGGCTCGACCGCTCGCCGCTCTATTCCGGCATCATCGAAGGCATCGGACCGCGTTACTGCCCATCGATCGAGGACAAGATCGTGCGTTTCGCGGACCGCGATACGCACCAGATTTTTGTCGAGCCGGAAGGCCTCGATACGCACGAGATTTATCCGAACGGGATTTCGACCAGCCTGCCGTTCGATGTGCAGTACGAGTTCGTGCGTTCGATGCACGGTTTCGAAAATGCCGAAATTGTCCGTCCCGGCTATGCGATCGAATACGACTTCTTCGACCCGCGCGATCTGAAGACTTCGCTCGAGACCAAGCACATGAACGGCCTGTTCTTCGCAGGTCAGATCAATGGCACGACCGGCTACGAAGAAGCGGCCGCGCAAGGCTTGATCGCCGGCCTGAATGCGGCGCTCTTGGTGCAGGAAAAGGAAAGCTGGTGCCCGCGCCGCGACGAAGCTTATATTGGGGTGATGATCGACGATCTGATCACGCGCGGGACGCAGGAACCGTATCGGATGTTCACCAGCCGCGCCGAATACCGGCTGCAGTTGCGCGAAGACAATGCCGATCTCAGGCTGACGCAGCAAGGGCGTGTGTTGGGGTTGGTCGACGACGCGCGCTGGCGCGCATTCGAAGACAAACAGAACGCGATCGGCGCATTGCAGGATGGGCTGAAAAAGCAATGGATTCGGCCGGATACCGAGGCGGCATCAATGGCCGAAACCTATTGGGGCAAGCCGATTCAGAAAGAAGTGAATCTTTTGGAAATGCTGCGCCGGCCGGAAGTCGATGTGGCCCGTTTGCTATCGTTTTACCAGCAAGGCGCGGAAGTGACGGAACAGGTTGGCGAACAGGTCGAAATCCAGGCCAAATACGCAGGCTATATCGTCCGCCAGCAAACCGAAATCGACCGGGCGCTGCGCTACGATCATTTGCGCTTGCCCGAGACGCTCGATTATGCCGGCGTGCCGGGGCTTTCGAACGAAGTCAGCGAAAAACTGCGCAAGCAACGTCCGGAAACCCTGGGACAAGCCTCACGGATTCCCGGCATTACGCCGGCGGCGATCTCGCTGCTTTTGATCTATCTGAAAAAGAAAAGCGCCTGATGGAGTCTTGCCGACGCATTCTCGAAACCGGCCTGGATACGCTGCAGATTTCATGGAGCGAAGCGCAAATCGACCGGTTGCTTGCCTTCCTGAAGCTGATCGAGAAATGGAATAAGGCTTATAACCTGACCGCGATACGGAACCTCGAAGATATGGCGCGGCTGCATCTTCTGGACAGTCTCGCCGTTCTGCCCTACATAAAAGGCAAGCAGGTGATCGACATCGGCACCGGCGCCGGCTTGCCGGGCATTCCGCTGGCGATTTTTCTGCCCGAAACGTCATTTATCTTACTCGACAGCAATGCGAAAAAAACCCGCTTCGTACAGCAGGCGGTATTGGAGCTGAAACTCGGCAATGTCGAGGTCTGCCATAGCCGGGCCGAAGCCTTTCAGCCGGAGCAAAAATTCGATACGGTAATTACCCGCGCTTTTGCCTCGCTGCCGGCAATTCTAGAAACGACGGAGCATTTATTGAACGAGTGTGGCGTATTGTTGGCAATGAAGGGGCAAAATCCACAGGATGAATTGGCGGCAGTTAAGGTAAAATCGTCCGTTGTCCCGCTCGCAACACCCGGCGTCGAGGCGGAGCGTTGCTTGGTGATCATTCAAAAAGAAGCAATCCCTGTAGGATAAAGTGTGACAAAAGTTATTGCGGTAACCAATCAAAAAGGCGGGGTTGGCAAGACGACGACCAGCGTCAATCTGACGGCCTCGTTGGCGGCGGCCAAGCGCCGCGTGCTGCTTGTGGATCTCGATCCGCAAGGCAATGCGGCGATGGGCTGCGGGGTCGACAAACAGAAAGTCCCCTATTCCAGCTATCATCTTTTAGTCGAAGAAGTACCGGCCGAGCAAACCGTGATCAAGCTGCCGGAGCTCGGTTTCTCTGTGATTGCGGGCAACGGTGATCTGACCGCGGCCGAAGTCGCGCTGATGGAGGCCGAGCGCCGCGAGCGGCGGCTGGCCGAAGTGCTGATGCCGATCAAGGCGCAATACGATTATATCCTGATCGATTGTCCGCCGTCCTTGAACATGCTGACCTTGAATGCACTGGTCGCGGCGAATAGCGTACTGATTCCGATGCAGTGCGAATATTATGCATTGGAAGGCTTATCGGCCTTGATGAGCACGGTCAAAAGCATCCAGGATACGGTCAATCCCGAACTGCATTTGGAAGGTATTTTGCGGACTATGTTTGATGACCGCAGCCGGCTGACCAAGGATGTCTCCGAACAATTGGTCGAATACTTCGGAGAAAAAGTGTTCCGCACCTGCGTGCCGAGGAATATCCGTCTCGCTGAAGCGCCGAGCCACGGGTTGCCGGTTTTAGCCTACGACAAAACTTCACGGGGCGCGTTGGCCTATCTCGCGCTGGCCGGTGAAATGTTGAGAAAAGAGAAGAAGTAGCGCATGTCGATCAAGAAACGTGGATTAAGCCGCGGCCTCGATGCATTGCTCGGCGATGTTTCAATCGCCCGGACGGAAACCGTGCCGTCCTCGGCGCCTTCAAATGTTCTGCAAAAATTGCCGGTTGAGTTTCTGCAGCGCGGCAAGTACCAGCCGCGCAGGGACATCAATCCGGAAAAACTGCAGGAACTGGCCGATTCCATCAAGGCCCAGGGCGTGATCCAGCCGGTCGTGGTGCGGCAGCTCGAAAGCGAAAGATATGAAATCGTCGCCGGCGAGCGGCGCTGGCGAGCGGCGCAGCTGGCCGGATTGCACGAAGTGCCGGTCGTGGTGAAGGAGATCGACGACCGTACTGCGATGGCGGTGGCATTGATCGAAAACATTCAGCGTGAAGATTTGAATCCGCTCGAAGAAGCGGAAGCACTGGCGCGCCTGCTCGACGAATTCGGCATGACCCATCAGCAGATCGCCGACGCGGTTGGTAAATCGCGGGCGACCGTAACCAATTTATTACGGCTTCTGGATTTGCATCCGGAAGTTAAAAAGCTGCTGCTGAACAAGCATATCGAAATGGGCCATGCGCGCGCCCTGCTCGGCCTCGAAGGTCAGAAACAGATCGCCGCCGCGTATAAAATCGACAAGGAGGGTTTAACGGTCCGGGCCGCCGAACGGTTGGTCAGAGAGCTTCAGTCGCCTCCGGCCGCAACGGAAAAAGTCAAAATCATCGATCGCGACACATTGCGTTTGCAGGAAGACCTGACTTCCCGTTTGGGTGCAAAGGTTTCGATCGACCATAAAAAAAACGGCGCGGGTAAGCTGATCATTGCTTATTCCAGCCTGGAAGAGCTCGATGGGATCATCGGGCAGATCAAATAAGCTTTCCTTTCCAGTCCCGCTTTCGTTTGCCTGCGTCAAACGAAAGCATTCCCTCCTCACGCGTTGGCTGAATTTTCAGTTGACGGTTAAAAATTTTCCCCTTTATAAATGCCGTATAAAAAGCTCAAACTTGAGCTTTTTCCATTCCCGGCTCCAGCTTTCGAAAAGACGGGATAAGTTTAGTCAAGAATGTCCCCTTTCTTTTGAATAACAGGGGGGAATGAGACGCATAAGGTTTAACAAATGCGAAGCTGTGCTATATTTTGATCATGAAATACAGCTATTTATTTTTCATTGATGAAGTGAGGCACGCCTTGCGGCGCAGGTATGCGTGCTGCGTGGAAAGATTTGTTATTTCAATGACTTATGCTGGTGTTAAGGAGGGCTGGATTGGTGATACTCGATTTTCCGTTTTTTCTGTATCGGGGCGGCAATGCGGTAGATTGCCGTGCCGAACGTCAGCGCTATGTCTCCTAATCGTTTCATCTCCCAATTCAGCCGAATTGTCCGAACCTCTTCATTTTTTCTGGGATTCCCATGCAGCGGTCTAGCTCCGGGTGGTTCATCGAAAATGCCGCGAAGGTCCGTCTGATCGCCGAATCCAGTCAAGCGTTTTTTCTTGTCTTACTCAGCTTGCGCAGAGCGGTTGTTTTATCAGCGGTCATGCTGCTGCCGGCAATGGCCCTGCAGGCGGATGATTCAAAAGTTCGCTTGCTCGGCTCCAGCAATAACGCCAAGCAGCTGACTACCGAGACGATACGCGAAATATTCTTCATGCGGCTGAGTACTTGGCCTGACGGCACTCCTATTCATGTGTTCGTGCTTCCGGATAATCACCCCTTGCATATTCGTTTTGCGAAAGAAATTTTGGGCGTCTATCCGTTCCAACTCCGCTCGGCCTGGGACCGACTGGTTTTTTCAGGCACCGGCGTATCACCCACTACCGTAGAATCAGAAGAAGAAATGCGCGCACGAATCGAATCTACGCCGGGCTCTATCGGCTATACAGATACAATATCAGGAGATCATTGATGAGATCAGTCAACTTTGATGTTATTTTCGGCAAAGCTGCTCCGATGATCCTTTGCTCTTTATTGACTCTATTGATGCCTACAGGAGTTGCGGCGCTGGAATGGCTGGACGGAAAGGTGCAGGTGCACGGTTTTGCCGGTCAAGGTGCGACTTATACCGATCATAATCAGGTTTTCGGTTCAAGCCACGATGTCAGCTTGGATTTTAGGGAAATGGGTCTTACAACTTCTGTAAAACCGTTACCCAATTTGTTAATTTCTGCCCAAGGTTTATATCGGGATGCGGGCGGCTCTGATACCCAAGGCGTCCGTCTCGATTTTGCGCAGGCGGATTATAGCCATGCGTTTTTGGATTCAGCTTTGGTAATTGGTGTTCGCGGCGGGCGGGTTAAGCTTCCGTTCGGCTTATATAATGATACCCGTGATGTTTTGTGGACTCGACCCACTGTGTTATTGCCTCAGTCGATTTATTTTGATACGTTAGCCTTACGTCAGGGGATGCTTTCGGGTGACGGAGGAGCACTCTATGGTCGTTACACCCATGGTGAACACAGGTATGGCTTGGAGTTTCTGACTTTTGAGACTCAGGACAACACCGGAGGAGTGGCAGCATTTTGGACAGGCATCCCTTCGGTTAAAACTGCGGCGCAGGGGAATTTTGGAGGACGCCCTGCGTTTATAGGAAGAACTTTTTATGAATGGATGGGGGGACGTGTAAAGTTATTGTTTTCTATAGTCGATATTGAGCGCGATTTTCATTCATCGAATGCGATTTATCAAAACGGTAATACTAAAATTACCTTTCCGCTGTTTTCGGCGCAGTATAATGCAGAAAAATGGTCATTGACAGCCGAATATGGTTGGATCGATAGCCAACGTAGTGGTTATTCTCCATCGTTACAAAATTTTCCTACCTGGAAGCAAAATACATCTGAGAACTTTTATATGCAGGGTGAATACCGTTTTACTCCAGATTTCTCGGCGGTGCTTCGCTATGATGTATTACATCTCAATCGTGAGGATCGAGATGGTAGAGAGATGTCGCAAATGACGGGAGGAATGGTTGCTCCTCATCGTTTTTACGCGAGGGATTTAACTGCGGGTGTGCGCTGGGAATTCGCACGTAATTTTCTGTTGGCGGTTGATTATCATTACGTGAATGGTACCGCGTGGTTGAATGAGAAGGATAATCCCACACTGAATAATCCCGGAACCTCGTCGCATTTTAGTCTGTTTACTACAATGCTGTCATTTCGGTTTTAAATTTTTAAATGGTAGAGGATTTATATAAAGCCAAGCATAAGCCGCGATTCTCTAGCTTACATCGCAAGTGGCTGGCGTCGCTAAGCTTGTTGTTGCTTTCCTTGGGTGCGGCTTTTGGGGCGTTGAATTACTGGTATCTGGAGGCACAGGTTAAAGCGCAGTACGCGCAAAGCCAAGCTGCCTGGACCGCCGAATTGAAGGGCTTGATCAAGCATTCGGTGGATCGGCTGCAGCGCTTCAGTATCGTGATTGCCTCGTTGGGGAATTTGTCGGACCGTTTGAAGTCGTATGGCGGCACGATTCAGTCAACTGAACTCGAACGAAAGTTTTCCAGCGTGCGTTACGAGTTGGATGTCGAAAGAATCGTCATTTTTGATAAACAGGGTGCGATCCGGTGGAATTGGGCACCGGATCGCAGCAGTGCCGTTTCGATGCAATCGATGATGGACGCTATTGCGCATGCGAAACAGAGTGAACAGCCTGGGGCTGTTTTGGACTGTCAGCTGCAATGCGGACTGAACGTGGTGATGCCATTGCTGGCGGATGGCGAACACGTCGGATTCATTGGCATGAGCCAACGCATTACCGACCTGGTAATGGAATTTTCAACTGCAACCGGAGTGGATATCGGCATTTTAGTACCAGCCAGCACCGAGAGGACGCAACAGGTTTTCCCGGGATGGGGACTGTATACTGCCGCCTTGACCCATGCTTCGTTGCTGAAGCCCTTTATTGAGGATCTGTCGGAACGTTATACCTTGCTGGAGGATATTCCCGCCGATGTCTGGCTGCGATGGAAGGATAATTTTTATGTCTTCCATGTTGTTCCTCTTAACCACATCATTTCCGGTGTAAAAGGTTATCTGGTTTTCATTTTCGATGTGACGGAAGACATGGTTGCGTTGAAAACGATTAATCGCAACAGTTTGCTGTTGATAATCGGATCGCTGCTGTTGGCCGAAGTATTTTTGTTTTTGCTGCTGCGCAAGCCGCTGCAGCGGCTGAGCCATTTGGCGCAAACTTTGCCTCTGGTTGCGCGGGGCACCTATGCACAGGCTTATCAGGCATTCGATTCATTGGGACGCTTTCCCAAAAAACAGGATGAAATCGATTTGCTGTATGAGACTTCAATCGGCCTGACGCGCCAGATCGAGGAGAGCCAATTGGCCTTGGCTGCCGACAGAGACTTCATCCAGGGCATTCTGGACAGCGTGCAAGTGATGATTTTAACGCAGACTCGCGACGGCCGGTTGCACATGGTAAACCGGTATATGTCCGAAATGCTGGGGCGTCCGTCGGAACACCTGAAGAAAAATCTGTTCGTCGACCTGCTGGAAGGGAACGAAGGCAAAGAGCAGTATCAGAGCAATCAGATCCATTTATTCTCGTCTTCCCTGCATCGTCTCGAACATGAAGGGTCGATTATCGATGCCAATGGTGAACTGCGCCACATTATCTGGATTCATACTTTTCTAGGCTCTATGTATCAAGACGATGCGGTCGTGCTGTCTGTCGGGATGGACGCGACTGATCGTATCGTAGCCGAAAACCGTAGCCGCTGGCTCGCCCACCACGATCCTTTGACGGGGTTGGCAAATCGGCTGCGATTTCATGAAGAACTTGAAAGAAGCTTTGCCGATGCGGTACGCAGCGGTAATTCCAGCGCACTGCTGTTGCTTGATCTGGATTATTTCAAAACAATCAACGACAACAGCGGTCATGCCGCCGGGGATGCGCTGCTGGTCATTCTTGCCAATGAACTCCGTGCGCGTGCGCGCAAATCCGACCTGATCGCCCGGCTGGGGGGTGACGAATTCGCTGTGTTGATGCCGACAACCGGACAGGTGGGCGCCGAAACTTTCGCTACTTCCCTAAATGAGCGGCTGAAGGAGCGCAAATTCCAGTTCGGGAATAAAGAATACCGGATTTCGGCAAGTATCGGCATTGCCTTGCTGCCCCAACATGGCCAGGATGTGGAAGAGCTGATGGTTAATGTGGATACGGCAATGTATGAAGCGAAAAAGAACGGTAAAGGACGATGGTGTTTATATTTTTCTGACCAGGAATCCATTTTAAACAAGAACGTCGTGAAGGCTCGATAATAAGATAAATTTCCCTTACAGTTTTTACCTTAAACAAGGTAAATGAGAGTTTATAGTGACGACAATATGAACAAAAGTTATTTGTTACCTTCTAAATGGTTTAATAATGTCAAATCGAAGCTTAATTACATAAGTTTTTTTAAAATGAAAGCCTCGATTATAGAAAAACAAAATGCAGCTGAAGAGCTATCTATGGCAGCAATAATGCGTGATGCTGAAGAAAAAGGCTTCGTGGTTCATAAAGTGGATAATAGCTTGACTATCTCAATTAAAAAATCTTTTGATGCTCTTTCTGATGCCAAAACACAAAACCTAGAATTACTGTCATTAAATTCAACACCTTCGGAAGGATGGATCGCACCTAATAAATTGCTTAATCTGAGACAGCTTATTAAAAATGCCTCCGAGGTTTATAGAGACAGAAACTATCCATTTAATTTAGGATTCATAGATGGGGTTGAAATTAAGGGAGTTTGCAAATTTTTTAAAACACCAGAACGAAACATATTTATTAATCCTAACTTTTTTGGACTAGAAAATTATAGCGTTCAGTGGCTTCACGATATGAATATCGTACCAAGTCCGACAAATACACATCAGCTATCCCAAGACCTTTTCCAACAAGTACAAAGCCGAGTAGCAAAAATGCAAAAAACCAATATTGTATTACTTGCTGCCGCAACTCTACCAACAGTAGAGGAAGAGGCATTAAAAATCGCTAGTGATGTTAATGCATGGCTATTTATTAACGATGACTTATTAGATTCCAGAAATTCAGATATTAATAAAAATAAACAATTGGTTTCTGAAATTTTTGATGAATATTTAAAAGCCATAAAGGGAGAAGATTATGCATTGCCTGCTAATCTCCCTGATAATAAAGAGTTGATTATTTTAGGTTTATTAAACGGACTGAAAAATATTGGCGAAAGGCTAAGAGCAATAGTAGATCCTTCTTTAACTAAATATATATATGAAGGTTTCTTGAAGTACAAAAAAGGTTGCGTAACTGAAGCTGGAACACGAACAAAGCAAGCAGATTTGGCTAAAGGCAAATCTGCTATTGATCTTCAAATATCCTTATCTTTGCTTAATGCCACACGACATTATGCAGGTTCAGTTGATTTTGTGCTTGAGATTGCCTTTGCTTTACAAAATATATCTCTAACTCAGAAAGAACGGGAGATTTTGGAGGACAATCATCTTTTTCGTCTTGGAAAAGATCATATTTGCTATTTTAATGATGTACTTTCCGGAATCAAAGAAAAGAGTGAAGGTTTAAATGAAAACCTTGTTCTTCATTATATGGAAATAAACCCAGAACTAACGTTTAAAGCAGCAGTTGATGCGGTAATGAAAGAAGTCAATACTTGTGCAGCAGAGTTTCAAATTAAAAAACAAGAAGCGATAATATGCTTACAAGCCTCCGGTGAAGGAAGAGAAAAGCCAGTCGATATAGCACCATTATCTGCCGCAATCGAAAGCATAGAAAATTGGATAGAAGGTCATGTTATTTGGGAAGTTTTATCTGTTGAAGGAAGGCATCCAAAATTTCTTGATACCCGTTTGAAGGAGACATCCATTTAACATCTAGAGCATTTCTCTATTTGTTAGAATCATAGCCCGCATTTTGCAAAAGTTTTGGCATTTCTCGGGTTAAATCTTATTAAACCATGTGCCTAGGATTTACCAAAGCTGATCGATGGTCCGCTCCGTGGCTTTGCGCAGAAGGACTTTCTTCAGCTTGGCAAACATCTATTCAATTGGATTCAGAGCTGGGCTGTAAAGGAGCAGATATTTCAAGGGGGACGTTTTACGCTGCCATAATCGCCTCGAGATCAGACCACCTTAGAGGGCGGAAAATTGTCATAAATGACGATATCGTCGGGCTGCAACGTCGGTTCGAGCTGAGAGCGCAGGTATTCCTTAAAACCGTTGCTATGCAGCTCGTCCACATGCTACGGTGCAATCCACCTATCGGCCCGCAAGCCGGCAATGAAGGTCAGCGTTTTCAATGCCCGGTGCGGCACCGATGCAGCGAGCAGCGTCTACCGTTCGGTTATGGCAGCGGAGCAGTTAGGTGATGTCTCTGTTTCATCAAGAAACACCACCTTGAGCACATCAATACGGTTGTCATTGATATCTTTTCATTTGTCGCGGCACAGATCTTTCACTGGCTTGAAAGACCGGCGATGGATGTTCAAAGGTCCGAACTTTGCGAGTTCGGATAAATGTTGCGGGGTGCCGTAACCTTTATGCAGATCGAACGCAAAGCCGGGGAATTCTTTCGCATAACCGTCCATAATCCGGTCGCGGTGGACTTTGGCAAGGATAGAAGCCGCGCTGATAGCCAGAATTTTCCGGTCGCCCTGTACGATTGCCTGGGCCGAGACCGCTAAAACCGGCAAGCGGTTGCCGTCAACCAGTACGTGGTCCGGTCGGGTCGAAAGCTGCTCGACTGCTCGCTTCATTGCTAGCAGTGTAGCTTGTAAAATATTCAGCCGGTCGATCTCCGCTACGGTAGCTTCGGCAATGGACCAGGCAAGGGCGTTTTCCTGAATGGCTTGATCGAGCATCAGCCGCTTTTTTTCGCTCAGCGTTTTCGAATCGGCCAAGCCGCTTATCGGTTTTTTGGGGTCGAGGATTACGGCGGCAGCTACGACCGGCCCCGCCAAAGGACCCCGCCCGGCTTCGTCGACGCCGGCGATCAGGCCGGGTTCCGCAAGAATGAGGCCAGACATTGCGTAAACAGATCCAATGCGCGGCTAGCGTAGAATGCCGCGGCTGACATGGCGCAAGAAATCCGCCAATTCGCCCAAATGAATATTCTCTCCGTGAAGATTCAGCAGCTCATCAATCGCATCTTCGAGGCGAAGATTCATCTTATAAACGATTTTATACGCTTTCCTGATTAGCCGAATGTCTTCAGGAGAAAAACCGTTACGCTCCATCCCGACCGTGTTGATCCCATGAGGTCGGGTTGGCTTGCCGCCGACCATCACGAAAGGCGGCACATCCTGGGTGATTGCGCTGCCCATCGCAGCAAAGCTGTACTGGCCGATTTTGGTAAATTGGTGGACCAGTGTGAAACCGCCCAGAATCGCGTGGCTGCTCAGGCTGACATGGCCGGCCAGAGAAGCGCCGTTGGCCATCACGACATGATCGCCTATCATGCAGTCGTGTGCGACATGGGTATAAGCCATGAATAAATTGTCGTTGCCGATTTTAGTAATGCTGTTATCCTGCTGAGTGCCCCGATGCATTGTGGTGAACTCGCGGATCGTGTTGCGATCGCCGATTTCGAGCCGGGTCAGTTCGGCGGCATATTTTTTGTCTTGAGGGTCTTCGCCTATCGAAGAAAATTGAAAGATGCGATTGTCTTTACCAATGGAAGTCGGTCCTTTAATCACCACATGCGGGCCGATGACGGTGCCTGAATCAATCTTTACGTCGGCGCCGATGATCGTATAGGGCCCGATGGAAACGTCGCTGGCTAATTCAGCGCGTTTATCGATAATAGAAGTTGGATCAATCAAGTTTAATTTACCACGGCTGCACAGCGAATTTCGGCGCTGGCGATAAATTCGCCATCGACTTCGGCAGAGCAATCGAATGCCCAGATATTGCGCTTGCTTTTCAAGAATTTGGCTTCCAGCATCAACTGGTCGCCGGGAACGACGGGCCGTTTGAATTTGGCCTTGTCGACGCTGACCAGGTAATAAATCATCCCGGCGAGTTCTTCGCGGGCGGTTTCGGAGGCTAAAAGACCGGTCGTCTGCGCCATCGCTTCGATGATCAATACGCCCGGCATAATCGGTTTTTGGGGAAAATGGCCCTGAAAAAAAGGCTCGTTATAAGTAACGTTTTTGACCCCCAGTAACCTGACTCCAGGTTCACACTCGATGACCTTGTCGACCAGTAGAAAAGGATAGCGATGTGGTAAAAAGTTCTGTATTTGTAAAATATCTAACTTGATGGACATGGTGCGGATCGCTTTGATGATGAGGATGCGATTCCCGTCATTCAAATTACGAATGGCGTCGAGGGATGGAATCCGTCCGGAGGCATGATCGCTGCCATTCGTATCGATTTAAACAAAGGAAATAGAAGAAGCGTTGCCGGACTATTGCGCTGATGCCAGTTTTTTCTGAACTTGAGCGGTAATGTCCAGTTTGTCGTTGGCGTAGAGCACACCGTCGTACAATACGAGGTCGAAGCTTTGCTCTTTCGCGATCGCCTGAACAGCCTCGATGATGCGACGCTGCAATTTGCCGAGTTCCTGGTTTTTGCGGGTATTCAAGTCGTAGCCGGTCTCTTCGCTGGCGCGTTTATAATCGAGTGATTTGTCGCGTAATTTCTTTTCCAGGCCGGAGCGCTCGCTTTCGCTCATCACCGCGCCGTCGCGGTTCAATTTGTCTTCCAGAGATTTGAGCTCGGTTTCCATCGATTTGATTTTCTTCACGCGCGATGAAAATTCCTGTTCGAGTCGCTTCAATTCCGGAGCTTCCTTAAGCACTGTATTCATATAGACAATGCCCACTTTGAGCTCGGCCAAGCACACGTTTGAAGCGAGCAGCAAGCCCAGGAATAATGCAATTTTGGTTTTCATTGTGGATCAATTCTCCAGAGGATCGAAAATGTAGGAAATAGAGGTAACTTTATAGATTATAGGGGATAAGTAGGTTTAAGCCAAAACAACTTGCACTTTAGAAATTCTGCCCGAAGTTGAATTGAAATATCTGTTTCTGATCGCCCGGATCGGTTGGAGTTCCTGACTCGGCGTTCAGCGGCAACGCGGCACTGACTGACAAAGCGCCAAACGGCGACAGCCATTCGCCGGAGATGCCGGTGGAGTATCTCAAGTCGCCGAAATTGAAACCGTCCTCAACCGTGCCCGCATCGAAAAAGGTCCCCAGCCGGACCGATTTGACATCGGATAGAAATGGCACCGGAAAAAACAATTCGGCATTGCCGATAATTTTGGTGGAACCGCCAAAAGGATTGTTAGCGATTCTCTTGCTGGGGTCGCAACCGGTCCCACCGCCAGGGCAGATGTGGTCCCTGGGGCCGAGCGTATTATTTTTATAACCCCGTACCGAGCCGGTGCCGCCTGCGAAATAATTTTCGAAGAAAGGCAGCTCATCGGTATCGCCGTAGCCGTCTCCGTAGGCGACTTCGCCGTGCAGCCGGAAAGTCAAATCCTGAGCTACCGGAATGTAAAGCTGATGCTTGTAGCTGACCTTAAAATATTCCAGATCGCTTCCGGGAACGGTGGCAAGAGCGGAAAAGCGCTGTTGTCCCCCTTTGGTTGGGAATATCGCTTTGTTCAATGTATCGTGCGACCAACTGACTGCCGGAGCGAACGTAAAAAAACTGTCGCCTTGTTGTCTGATGAAATCTGAAATTTCGATCGAGGAAAAATCGGTTTCTTTTAGAGAAGTATGTTTGACGTCCGCGTCGAAGCGCAGACTGTCGAACTCGTTTAAAGGAATCCCGAAGTTGATGCCGGCATTTGCGACATCGGTGGAATATCGGGCGATGTTGATTGTACTGGCATCGCGGCTGGTATAGCCGAGGTTGTAACCCTGGCTGACCCCGTCCACGTTGAAATACGGATTGAAGAAGCCGAATTGATAACTGGTCAGGTAGTCGCTGTTGTTGAAGGCCAGATTGACCCGTTTGCCGGAACCGAAGATGTTGTCCTGCGAAATGTTCGCGTTCAGCACGATGCCTTGTACCTGCGAAAAACCGATACCGGCCGACAAGTTGCCCGACGCTTTTTCGGTTACTTTGTAGTTCACGTCGATTTGATCGGCGGTGCCGACGACCTGCGGCGTTTCGACGTTCACGTCTTCGAAATAACCCAGCCGTTCGAGGCGGGTTTTCGAACGTTCGATCTTGGACCCCGATGCCCAGCTTGCCTCCATCTGCCGCATTTCCCGGCGTAACACTTCGTCTCGCGTCTTGGTATTGCCGGCAAAATTGATATGGCGCACATACGCGCGTTTGCCCGGGTCGACGAAAAAGGTCATCACGACCGTTTTGTCTTTCTCGTTGATTTCCGGAACCATGTTCACGTTCGCGAAGGTATAGCCTTCGTCGCCCAGGCGGTCCGAGATCGCCTTTGAGGTTTCGGTGGCCTGTTTACGGGAAAAAATTTCGCCGGGGCCGATGCTGACCAGTTTGATCAGTTGTTCGGGCGGCACGATCAGGTTGCCGGCCAGTTTGACCTTGTCCAGCGTGTAGACGTCGCCTTCCTTGACGTTGATCGTGACGTAAATGTCTTTTTTGTCGGGGGTAATCGCGACTTGGGTCGATTCGATCGAGAAGTTGATATAACCCCGATCCAGATAGTATGAGCGCAGGGTTTCGAGGTCGGCGGACAGTTTTTGCTTCGAATACTGGTCGTTCTTGGTATAAAACGACAACAGGTTGGTCGTGCTCAATTCCAGCTGTTTGAGCAGGGTTTCGTCATCGAATGCCTTGTTGCCGACGATGTTGATCTGCTTGATCTTGGTGACCCGGCCTTCGGAAATCTTGATATGGATGCCCACCCGGTTGCGGGTCAGATTGGTCACCTCGGTCTTGATCTTTAGCGCGTACTTGCCGTGGCTCAGGTACTGCCGGTTCAACTCCTGCTCGACCTTGTCGAGCACCTGCTTGTTGAACACCTTGCCTTCGGACATCCCAATCGAGTCCAGCGCTTTGGTCAGATCTTCCTTGCTCAGATCTTTGTTGCCTTCGATCAGGATTTTCGCGATCGACGGCCGTTCGACTACGTTTACGATCAGGGTGGAGCCTTCCCGTTCAAGCGAGACGTCTTTAAAAAAACCGGTCTTAAACAGCGCCTTGATGGCGGGGCCCGCATTATCCAGCGAAAACTTCTCGCCGACATTGACGGGGAGATAGTTGTATACGGTGCCTTGCGAGATCCGCTGCAAGCCCTTGACCTTGATATCGGTCACGATGAATTCCTCGTCGGCTGCAACTGACTGAGACAACAGCAGGCACAGCAACAAAAGGCGGGCAATCGGTTTCGACATCATTCGGCAGGTGAAAGAGAACGGCAATCTCTGATTTATGGGGAGCTCGGCCGGATTATAACATAAGAATTTGTTTGTACAGCTTATGCCCGGGTTATCGGGAAACTCAGTACTTCCTCAATGGAAGATTTGCCGAACAGCACCATCAGCAGCCGGTCGATGCCGATCGCGATGCCCGAGCAATCCGGCAATCCCGCCCTTAATGCCGCGAGCAGACGCGCGTCTTTTACTGCGGAGGGCAAATTTTGCTGTTGCCGGACCGCAATTTCACGGTCGAATCGCCGGCTTTGTTCATCCGGATCAGCTAATTCGAAAAAGCCGTTGCCTAATTCTATGCCGTCGATGAACAGCTCGACCCGTTCGGTAATCAGCGGATCGTGTTCATTCAGCCGCGCCAGCGAGGATTGGCAGGCCGGGTAGCCGTATACCATGCACAAACGACCGATTCCCAGATGGGGCTGAATACGGTGGCTGAACAGGAAATCGAGCCAGGTCGCATGATTATCGCCGCAAATCGCGATCGCTTCCGAAAGCCCGCAGGCCTCAGCATAAGCGCGATAATCGGCCGGTGAAAATTCGGCCGCATTCAGGCCGGTATAGTCGGCAAACAGCGAACAGTAACTGAATCGCTGTGCCGGCTCCAGCGCTCTGATATCCGCAAATAAGCTCCCGATCAGCGCCTCGCATTCGTCCATCAGGTCCGCCAGGTCAAAACCGACTCGGTACCATTCCAGCATCGTAAACTCGGGGTTATGAAAACGCCCGGCTTCGCCGTTCCGGAATGCCTTGCAGATTTGGTAAATGGAACCGGAACCTGCGGCTAGGAGGCGCTTCATCGCAAATTCGGGTGAAGTCTGTAAATACAGCATTTGCCGTAAGGGAAGAAAATCGAACTCGGTGCAGAAAAAAGCCAGTTGCGGGTCGGTTCCGATGGCCTGGCTCAGCAGCGGCGTTTCGACTTCGAGCACGTCCCGTGCCCGGAAAAACTCGCGGATCTGCCGCAAGAGCTCCGCCCTTTTCCGCAAAAACTGGATGGAACAGCTGGGCCGCCAGTCGGCGGCGGAAAGATTGGGATGGGTCATGAGTGAAGCCGTAGAGTACGCTGCGCGTACCTTGTCGAGAGGGTCGCGGAATGCGTTAGATACTAAGGTGCGCGAAGCTTACCCTGCAAAGATGCTACCGGGCGGCGATAAAGGCCAACCCGGCTGAAAGTCTTAAGGGGAAAAATGCGAGATTGTCGCTCAATCTTTCACGCGGGAAATATACTCGCCGGTCCGGGTATCGACCTTGATCACTTCGCCGGTCTGCACGAACAGGGGGACGCGCACGACTGCACCGGTTTCCAGCTTCGCCGGTTTGCCACCGCCGCCCGAGGTATCGCCGCGTACGCCCGGATCGGTTTCGACAATCGCCAGCTCGACGAAATTTGCCGGCGTGACGGCCAACGGAGAATCGTTCCATAAGGTCACGGTGCAGTTGTCCTGGTCTTTCAGCCATTGCGCCGCATCGCCGACCGTTTTTTCGTCGGCCTGATACTGCTCGAACGTGTCCGGCTTCATGAAGTGGCGGAAGGAACCATCGTTGTAGAGGTACTGCATTTCGGCGTCGACCACGTCCGCGCCTTCGAGCGTTTCGCCGGACTTGAACGTTCTTTCAATCACGCGTCCAGTCTTTAGGTTGCGGATCTTGACCCGGTTGAACGCTTGTCCTTTACCGGGTTTTACGAATTCATTCTCGATGATCGCGCAAGGATCGTTATCCAGCATGACTTTGAGTCCGCCTCTAAATTCATTGGTGCTGTACGTGGCCATTTTTTCCTCAAACCTAAAACAATTAAAATCCGACCATTATAATAGAGGCCTTTGCCAATAGAAACCTCGAAAGCCCCCTTTCATGCCGGAATTCAACGAACAAACCGACCATTTTGCGAAAAACTGGCAGCGGCAGCTTGCCGAAGCTTTCATCGACATCGACGAACTTTGCGCTTATCTGAACCTCTCGGTCGAGCAATTGCCCGTATCGAAAGCGGCCGCTAAGAGCTTTGCGCTGAAAGTTCCGCGCAGCTTCGCCGAAGCCATTGAAAAAGGCAATCCGTACGATCCGTTGCTCAGGCAAGTGCTGCCGATTCAGGATGAAACGCTTCTTTTTCCGGGCTACAGCGACAATCCGGTCGGCGATCTCGAAGCGGCGAACGCCGCGGGCGTGCTGCATAAATACCGCGGCCGGGTCTTGCTGATCAATACCGGCAGCTGCGCGATCAACTGCCGCTACTGCTTCCGCCGTAGCTTTCCCTACGCAGACCTGCAGCTCGGTAAGGAAAAGGAAATCGCCGCGTTGCGTTATATCCGCGAGAACCCGGACATTACGGAAGTGATCCTGAGCGGCGGTGATCCCTTGCTGTTGAGCGATGAGCGCCTACAGCGCCTGTTCCGGCAAATTGCCGGGATTGCGCATGTGAAACGGATCCGGATCCACAGCCGCCTGCCGATCGTGCTGCCGGCCCGGATCACCTTGGGCTTGCTCGACATTCTAAGCCAAAGTGCCAAACCGGTTATGCTGGTCGTGCATTGCAACCATCCGAATGAACTCACCGAACGGGTCGCCGAAGCTTGCGGCCTGCTGAAACAAAAAGGCATCTTCTTGTTGAACCAATCGGTGCTTTTGCGCGGAGTGAACGATAAGACAGCCGAGCTGGCGGCACTTAGCGAGCGCCTATTCGATTGCGGCATCATGCCCTACTATTTGCACCTCTTGGACAAGGTCAGCGGTGCGGGCCATTTCGAAGTCGGCGAAGCCGAGGCTCTGGAACTGGTCCGGCGCATGTCTGCCGAATTGCCCGGTTATCTGGTCCCGAAGCTGGTCAAGGAAATCGCCGGAGCCGATTCGAAGCAAAGGATTTTATAAATTCCCGATTTCCCTCGCAGAATCGGCAAGCCAGGCCGGCTTTGCGTAGCCAAAAAACAGCGATTGAACTATACTGGGCTGTAGTCGCTTCCTGAACCTTTGGTCAAAGCTTTTCCCATATTTATCAAATACTAGGTACTATCATCATGTCTATAATTAATGGAAGTTCTAAGAACGATGTATTGAAAAGTTTGGCCGGAAATGACGATTTGACAGGAGGAGAAGCCGGCATACCGACGGGTATCTTTAATGGTGTCGATACAGCGCTCTTTAGCGGAAAATACTTCGACAGTACGACGAGCGTTACCAACTACAGTTTGACGGCGGCCTACGACGCCTCATTCGGTTATTACCTGGGAGTTACCGATAACAATAGCGCCGACGGCACCGACGGTTCCGATCGAGTGAGGGCGGACATTGAAATTGTGCGTTTCACCGATAGCGCCGCCAGTGCCGACCCGAAGCCGACATTCTTGTCTCTGACTCAGGAAATGGTAGCCAATGGACTGACGGCCGGCAATCAAATCAATACCACGGTGTTAGCACTTGCGAACGGCGGCTTCCTGAATTTTTGGCTTAGCGAAGACGGCTTTTATTTCAGAAAATTCAATAACGACACGACCAGCGACAGTTTCGAAACAAAGCTGCTCGATAACGAAAACGATAGCTTGAGTTCCGACATCACCGTCGCCAATTTCAATGACGGAAGCTTTGTCGTTGCCTGGAGTTCCGCGGATGCCGACGGCACAGGCGTTTATGCCCAGCGCTTCGATGCCGACGGAACGGCGGTTTCCCCTAAATTCCGCGTGAACGACACCATTACTGCGGATCAAGGCAGGCCGGCTATTGCCATATTGTCCGATGGCGGTTTTGTGATCGCCTGGGTATCGGAAAATCAAGGCGACTCCATTCACGACGGCCAAAGTTTCGGCGACGACCCCAACCAATCGGGCGTTTTTGCGCAATGGTACGATGCGAGTACCGTACCGGTTCCAATCGGCTGGGAAGTCAAAGTCAGCGATAGCGGTGCGGCGCATCCGTTCGTCAGTGCGCTCGACAACAACAGAGTCGTCATCGGTTATGAAGGCATATCGACCGGAACCGAGAAAATGACGATGCACGCCAAAATTTTCGACGATTACGGAAACGTCGAAAATTATCTTTACGATCCGCAACCTCATCCCGATATCCCGGACGGAAGCGGGGCGGGTGATGGTTACGATGCTTATAACGATCAGCTCGTTTCCGTTTATGCCGACGGTTACGCCGAAAGTCCGTTCAATATTAACTACGCCATCGAGCCAAAAAAACTAGTTTTCGATGAGGCGGGCAACAATATCGAAAATGAACTTCGGCAGGAAACGAAAAACGGCGTTGCTGCGACTTTGACGCTGAATCATAAAACGGTGGTGGTTTGGCAAGCGCCTGTCGATCCGTACTTAATAACCCCTCCAACCGGCGCACCGCGCGTCGACTACGACCGCAGCATCATGCTGCGCTTGTACGATAACACCACGGGCGAAGCGCTGACTCAGGAAATCAAGGCCAATACTTTCACCCGCTACGACCAAAGGGAGCCTGCGGTGGCGGCGCTCAAGGACGGAGGCTTCGTCGTGGTCTGGCAGTCCATGTTGCAGGACGACAGTTACCGAGGCATTTACGGACAGAAGTTCGACAACGACGGCAATAAAGTCGGCGATGAATTCCAGGTTAATACCAAGGTGGCGGATTCGCAAAAGGAACCGACCGTTACCGGGCTCGACGATGGGGGATTTATTGTCTCGTGGGTGGCGGAATACCAGGATGGCAATCAGGAAGGCAAATACCAGAACGGTTTGTCGGGCACCGAAATCATCATGCAGCGCTTCGATAAAGACGGCAACAAGATGGGGCTGTCGGTCGCCGGAGGCGTGGACAACGACACTTGGAATATCGGCGGGGTGCTGCCTATTCAAATGGACGGCGCAGACGGTAATGATCGGCTGACTTCCGGAGACGGAAGCGATACCTTGCGCGGAGGGGACGGCAACGATGTTCTGGATGCCGGTAAAGGCAATGACTTCATGGTCGGCGGCTCCGGGGACGATCGCTTCATCGCCGGCGAAGGGGATGATTTCGTTTACGGGGGCGCGGGCTCGGATACTTTGATGTTGCTGGGCAGTAAGCTGGACTACGAAGTCAAGAAAGTCGGCAGCGGTTTTACCGTTCGTTCTTTGAATGCGAGTTATGCCGATACCGGCACCGACACGCTGCAGGGGGTCGAGTATTTGGAATTCGCCGTTAAAACCGGTGAAACGGACGACGGCATCATCAGCCTGAACAGCTTCGGTTCGGGAGGCGCCGGAAGCAATATCGATGTGACCGGGATCGAACTCTCTGACCTCGATCTCGCGCAGGCGAATACCTTGTCGGGCACGGACAAAAACGACACGCTGACCGGCGGCAACACTAAGGGCGCTCCCGATACACTGCAGGCCGGCAGTGGCGATGACCTGTATATCGCCCTGGGCAATGCGCTGATCATTTATGATAGTGCGGGTAACGATACCTTGCAGGTATCGACAGCCAATGTCGACCTCTCCCAGCCTTACAGCAGCAAGAACAAAATCAAGGGCCTGCAGTATATCGAAAATGTCGAATTGGCCGGAAAAAAAGGCTTGAAGCTGGTTGGCAGCGACAGCGATAACATCCTGATCGGCAATGAGGGCAACAACAAGATTGTTGGCGGCGCCGGCAGCGATATTATTTCGGGAGGGAAAGGCAAGGATACCCTGGTTGGCGGGGATGACGGCGATGTATTCGTTTTCAAAGACATTTTATCGAAAAGCAATGTGGATCTGATTACCGATTTCCAGAGCGGTTCGGACAAGATACGCTTGAGTTCCGTTATCTTTAAAAACATTGATCCCGACAAGGACGGCATCATCAATTTTGAAAGCGCTCCCGGCTTGAAAAGTGCGCAAACCGATACGGCGTCTTTTATCGTTTACGATACGAGAAGCGGTAAATTGTATTACGATGAGGCTGGGAAAAGCGCCGTTCTTTTCGCTAAACTGGCCGCTACGGGTGATGGCGGGCAGGCCAGCGGACCTGCTCCCGCCGATGTTACAAGCGGTGGTTTCGGGTTCGGGTCTTCTTCGGGAAGCGGCCAGAATTCATCCGGTTTTGGTTCCGGATCAGAAAGCCCGCCGGAAGTCGTACCCATCGGAACCAAGACTTTCCCGGATCTGTTGGTCACCGATTTCGAGTTGCTCATTTAACCTTCAGCGAGAGTATTTAGCATGAAGTCCGTTTGCGTTCGGCATTAAAGAATTTACGGCTGAACGGGGCCAGCCGTGTAAATAAACTTTCTATTGCCAGCAGAGGGCGGCATAGCAAAATGTATTCCTCCGGATGTCGAATGTTTTCATACGGCGCAATACGGCTATCGCCTATTGCGCCCCCGTCTGATTTTTGAAAATCATTTTCTTCTTAATCAAGGCGTCGAGTCGATGCGATTCTTTGAATTGCCAGGGTGCACTATTTGGTTTGTCGATTGCTTGATTTTCAGGCTTCAAACCTCCATCACTCTTTGAACAAACCAAAACCCGCCGGCGGCGATGGTTGCCAAGGTGCCGAGATAGACCGTGCGCCGGGCATAGAGCGCATTGCGGGCGGCAAAGATCATCAGGCTGGGCGTAACGATGAGGACAATGCAGGCTTGGCCGATCTCTACGCCGACGTTGAACGAGGCCAGCGACAACCCTAGGGCGCTTTCGGGCAGGCCGAAGTCGGCCAGCACGCCTGCGAAGCCGAAGCCGTGGATCAGTCCGAAGACGAGGGCCAGCGCGACGCGGTGGTCGCGGCGGCGCAGCTGCATATACAAGGTTTCCAAACCGACCAGGACGATGCTCAGCGCAATCGCCGGCTCCACGATCGCCGGCGAAATGTTCACCAGTTTCAGCGTGGCCAGCGCCAGGGTCACGCTGTGGGCGACGGTGAACGCGGTGATGATTTTCAACAATCGCAGGAGGCCGCCGCCCGGCAGCAGCAGACCGATGATGAACAGGATATGATCCGGGCCGATGAAGATATGGTGGATCCCCTGCGCGACGAACTCGCGCGCGACTTCAATCTTGCCCTGAATGCTGCCGCTGTAATAATTCGCGCTGCGATGGGTCTTGTCGAGCAGGTCTTGAAGACGAATCTCGCCGTTTTCGTAAATGTTCAGGTAGGTCTCGTGTGGCGGATCGTAAGGAAACAGCGGGCTTGAAACCTCGACTTTGCCGGCGGACCGGGAGAGCGGCACGGTCCATTCGAAAGATAGAGAGCGGCGGTTGGCGACGATCTGGAAGGCTTGCCATTGAAAATGCACCGGTTCGCTATTGATTTTTACGAGCACGTGGGAGTCGAGCACTTTGTGCAGGATAGCCAGGTTCCGCTCGGCGAAGGCCGGGTCGAGCAGGCGCTCGGGTTGTTCGAGCCCGCCTTCGCGGGCCAGATCGACCATATGGGCCAAGACTTTGCCGTGGACACGGTCCGGTTCCAGGCGGATGTCGAGATGGCTGTACGGCTCGGAATGGGCGAAGGCTTGTGAAGCGCCCATTCCCAATAGCGCCAACACGATCCTGACATAAAAAAGGACAAGCCCGGCTTTCATTTTGGGGGTACCCGCGCAAAGGTCAGCGAAGCCCAGCGGCTTTCCCAGTCCGCCGCCTGCTTGTCCGCACTCGGCTGCATGTGGACCGCGCTGAGCAGCCATTCGCCAGTGCCGTCGAGTTGCAACACCGCGCCGCCGTCCTCGCCGGTCCGCGCCTCAGCGACCGGTTTGACGGGGTCCCGCGCCATCTGGTCTCTCGGCACCGCGCCGTTGGCCAGCGGCTGGTTCCAGGCTTTCACCAGGATGCCTTCGATCGGCCGTTCATTGTAAAGTACCTGTACCGCCAGTTTTCCGGATATCAGCGGATCGCTGCGGGGAATGATTTCCAGCGGCATCCCGAACGGTTTCTTAAGACGAGAACCGTCGTTGCCCGCGATCCAGGTTTTCGCGCAGCGCAAGTAGCGCTCGCGGCCTGGTCCTGCGGCGGTTCCCAGCGCCTCCCGCGCTTTCAGCGGACCGTCCAACCCTTCCCGGCGCAAATATTCGTCGAATTTCTCGGGCGGCAATTCCACCGGCACGAAATTGGTCTCGAAGGCCACCACGATGCCACCTTCATCTTCCACGCTCAAATGCACGAGGTCCAGATCGCCGTTAATGGCCTGGGATTTGACATCCTTGCGGTCTTTGGCCCGCACTTCCAGACGGACGGTGCGGGTCGTCGCAAAGGGCCGAAGTTCGCCTTTGAAGTCCGAGCCGACATAGGCTTGCACCGCGAGGGTTTGGTCGACCGGAGCGCTGTAGGCCGAGGGGGCGAGCCAGTATTCGTGGGCGGCGGCTTTTGGCGGCACGATGATACTGGCCATCAGCAAAGACAAATTTGCAAACGAGCGTATGTCAAGAGTTTCTAACCCGGATTGCGTCTTAATGTACGGCCTGCTGATTGACGACGGGGCTTTTTCCCGATCAAAGAAAAAAGCCCCGTACGATGCCGCTTTGGTTAGGATAGGCGACGCAATAAGCAATGAACGTCCGTTTTATTTCGCAACCGGCTTCAGCTGCAGCCGAGATCCCGGCACCACGATTTCATTGAATTTGTCGCGTTCCAGTTGACACTGCTGTTGAATTTCATCCATCGAAATCTGCTTGGTCCAAGGCTCGCCGAGGTAAGGAAACGAATTCGACAGCGGCTTGTCGGGATAGGTCCGGCGCGGCTGGCAAGCATCGGTAAAGCTGGCTATTTCCCATAGTTGGCACTCGCCGAGGCCCTCGATACAGGTATTTCTGACCACATCGTCGCCCGGCACGTTGCCGTTCGGATACCCTATCGGCCGGTCCAAGTTCAAAATCATCACGTCCGGAATGTCGCTGTCATAACGGCGAATCTGAAAGATTTGCTGAATTCGAGTGGACAGTTCGCGATTGATGAAGTCTTTGACCTCCTTGTTCAAAACGGCCTTCAACAGCGATTGCTGCATCATGTTTTTGTTGCGTTCTTCGACGATCGCCGGAACGTGTTTGCTGGGCGGCAAGGTATTCAGGATATCCAGCCTGGGCTGCTGGGTCCGGCCCGCGCGGCCTACGTGATCGAACTGAGTGCCGTTGCTGCGGTGCGCCGTCGCCCACATCACAAAGTTCCTGGGCTTGCCCGTGAACGAGGAAAGCGGAATGCCGGCTATCATCGCAACGGTATTTTTGTTGTTGAACCGATTGAAGAGGAAGGGATCGTCAAACAGCCCCGCCTGGAATTGGATGCTGCCGGGATTGCTTAAACCGGTGGTCACAGGCTCCGACTGGAAAACGATCCGGTTCGCGCTTACTCCGCCTTTGGGGTTCTTTTGGATTCGGAACGTGATAGAGGCATCCGGCGCAATATTCGGCCACGCTTCGGGTGCTATGCTGCCGCCGAACCGTTGCAGCATCAGCGGATTGTCGAAAGTCGCCGGCGTGTGGGTGTCGAAATGGACTTTGTAGATCGTATCCTTCATCGCTGCCGCCACATCGTTGGGGACATCAATAAGCTCCCGTCCAACGTTGACCATCACGACCAGACGATCGCCGTCGACGAAGCCGTACAGACCATTGAGGCCAATCAAACCGTCGTCTAGGCCTTTAAGTTTTATCGGCGGAACAGGGTCCGCGTGATCGGAAGCTTGCACCGATGGAAAAGTGCAGGAGAAAGCCAAAAGGGCCGCCAAACAGGCCGTTTTAGCGGAGAAAAATCGATAACAGCTGCGCAGTTTCATATAATCGTCCTCTCACGGCTTGATGGGTTTTATACAGGCGACTCTAACGAAAAATGAACGGTTTTGTACGTCTTTTCGCGCCGATAAGCTAACATTGAGGTTCCGGCTTGTCAATCGTGCGTTAACTCTTAAAAAGCCGCCTATTCATTAGGATTCTTGGGAGTTTTAAAAAACCTACAGGACTTTCCGGTTCAACTTTCATCCAACTCCACCCAGTCTATTTGTTTCTCGACGATCGTGCTTAACTCTAACTGCCCCAACGCATCGATCATCGTCAGTTCCGAGCTTATTTGCTCCAACTGTTCCAGGTGCGCCACCAGCTCGAATAGATCGGTTTGTTTGATATTTTTCTTGGACTTCCTCGTTTTTCGCATAAATTTACCGGATACCGCGACCGCAGCTTTTCTGCCGGATCGCTTTTTAAGATAGGGAGAAAAAAGCGGCCAATTTTAATTGATCTCTCTGAATTTCAAGCAGCTAATTGAAAATATTACCGAGGCTCGACGAAAACCTGGCTTTTGCATCGTTTTTGAGCTTTCCCGGCATTGTAGATATCTAATAGAATAGAAGCCGAGGGCCAACCTAATTGCTGTGTCCGAAAAATATTTCGATCACTAAAGTTACTTAGGGTATACCGAGATAGAAGCTTTGGTGACGCCTGACACCGCGGGCGAGTTTGAATTTGTTCGCGGGAAACAGCTCGATTACTCTTTTTTGTTTTACAGCAATAAACGAAAACCCCCATCAGCTTGTCCAAGAGCTGTCAACCCAGAATCGCAACAAGGAGTATCGTATGCGTTCTCTCGACCCCGCTTGGGTACGCTCCCGATTTCCGGCGCTCTCTCAGGAGATCGACGGGCGCATTCCCGTTTTCTTTGACGGCCCCGGCGGTTCGCAGGTGCCCGGCTCCGTGATCGAGGCGATGGCCCGTTACCTGATTTCCTCCAACGCCAATGCGCACGGGGCTTTTGCGACCAGCCGGCGCACGGACAAATGCATTGCCTCGGCACGGACCGCAGCGGGCGACCTTCTCGGCTGCGAGCCTTACGAGGTGGTTTTCGGGGCCAACATGACCACGCTGACCTTCGCGCTCAGCCGCGCGATCGGCCGCGAGCTGAATCCGGGCGACGAAATTCTGGTAACCCGGCTCGACCATTACGCGAATGTCTCCCCTTGGAAGGTTCTGGAAGATGAGGTCGGCGCGGTCGTCCGGGTCGTGGATTTCCATCCCGAAGACTGCACGCTCGACATGGAAAACCTGAAGCGCAAGATCAATGCGAAAACGCGGGTCGTGGCGATCGGGTATGCGTCCAATGCGGTAGGGACGATCAACGACGTAGCCGCCGTGGTACGCCTGGCGCATGCGGTCGGCGCCTGGGTTTTCGTGGATGCGGTACATTACGCTGCCCACGGGCCGATCGACGTGTATGCGCTCGATTGCGATTTTCTCGCCTGTTCCGCTTACAAATTCTACGGTCCGCATGTCGGAGTCCTGTACGGCAAACAGGAACATTTGACCCGCCTGCGCCCGTGCAAGGTGCTGCCTGCCCCCGATGAGGTCCCCTCGCGCTGGGAAACCGGAACGCTGAACCACGAGGGTCTGGCGGGACTTACGGCGACCGTCGATTATCTGGCCGAACTGGGCCAGCACATCTCGCCGTCCGGATCGCGCCGGGGTGCGCTCGTCGCCGCGCTGGAAGCGAGCCGGCGGTATGAGCGGGTGTTATGCGAACAATTGATTACGGGATTATTAAAGATACCGGGACTGAGCGTGTACGGTATTACCGATCCCGCTCGCTTCGCCTGGCGTACCCCTACGGTCGCGGTTCGGCTGGCCGGAAAAAAAACCGACGCCGTCGCGCAGGAACTGGGCGAGCGCGGCATTTTTACCTGGCACGGTAATTTTTATGCCCAGGGCATCACCGAAAAACTGGACGTCGAGGCGGACGGCGGTTTTCTGCGCATCGGGCTTTTGGCCTATAACACCGGGGAAGAGATTGAACGGCTGCTCAGGACATTGCGGGAAATTGCCGTGGCGGTATAGAAAACGAAGCGGCGGTTGGGTGTCGACATTTGGCGTTGCCTCAATATCGCAAACCTGAAAAATACGTGCAGGAGGTCACCGGCCACGATGGGTGCGCTTCCCGGTGTTCAGCGCACCCTACGGATCGGCCGGAGAAAGGGCCGAGCGGCATCGGGGCAGAGTGCCTCCCTTAATCGACCATCAAACTCGGGCAGGTCAGCACGAACACGTCGCGGGTGCCGTTGCCCTCGCCGGCCGGATGCACCGGCGTCGTGTAATGGAAGAACTTGCGGTCGTTGACCAGCACCAGTTCGCCGGGGTACAACGTTTTGTTGAATACCGATGACTCCCCGCTCTTGCTCGTGTACAAGTGGGTTTCCGCGCCTTCGACATTGTTCCGGTCGACCGAATAAATACAGACGAAATCGGTTCCGTCCCGGTGAATGCCTTCCGGGGCAGGATCGCCGAAACTCTCCGGCGAACAGGTCGTCCGGATCTGATGGACGCCGATTTCGGCGCCGGGGCGAAGCGCGCAGAAATCCCGGAATACCAGTAAAAGAGCGTTGAACATGTCCAAATTGACAAGTTCGTCGTTGAGCTCTTCGAATTCCCTTTTGATGTCGCCGACCAAAGGATTATAGTCCTTGCTCTGGAACAGGTAGCCGTGGGGCAGTCTCATTATCCCGTCGTCGGTAATTCTGAACCGGGACAGTCGCCGGTATCGGTAATGGCCCTTGATGTTGGGATCGACCGGAAGGTCATTGAAGAACGGTTTGAATGCGGTCGGATCGATCGCGTTTTCCGTTCGCATGCAAAACAGAAACCCGAATTCGAATCCGGTCGATACGAAGACTTCTTGCATAGTGGCGGTCTCCCTTGCAGACGACATCCCGCTTTCCTGGCGACAAGGCGCGAACCCGACGATAGAAGGGGGCCTTTACTGAATCCGTTGTTGACGAGTCGTCCTGATTGATGGAAATAACCCTGGAACATGATAAGGCTCCCGGTGCAAACCGCGAGTCATGGTTTAACGCATAGACCGTTCCGGTTCAGGTAAAGTTTCCTTTGTTTCGGCCCTTTTCCGACATGGCCCTGTTTACAGCGGTGGATCGCCCTGATACTTCCCGCTTCGGAATAGGATCAATTCCCAACGGCGGGCCAATTTGTCATGCCGCAGGATGTAAGTATCCTTCTCGGCGTCGCACACTTTGAAATAACTGTATTCGGGCGCCAGCCAGCAATCGAGGATGTCTTCTATCTCGACCGCCTTATCGGCCATAAAGAAGCGTCGAGGCATTTGCTCGCCCTGGGAGCCCGCTTCGCATTCCACGCGAAGGGTTAACGGATCCGTACTCATAGCATAGATACCTGTGTTGAGGCGGAATACCGGCTATGGTAATGCAATCGATCATTAAATTTTCGTATTCTCCGCCGATTTTTTTCTGCGCCAGAAATAGAAGCCGACGCCTACTGCGGCGGAGGCCAATAACAGCATCAACAGGGGCTGTTCGTAAAAGAGATTGAAAAAAGCGCCCATGCCTTGCGATGTGCCCCGATAATACGGCCCCATATATTTCTCCTGATGATAATTCGATTGATTGGTTGGCGAACGGTTTTCTGCGATGATCGTCAGCGTATCGGCCGCTTATCGGGATAAAAACGCCGGATCATTTTCAGCGGATAAGCCTGACCCGGTCAATATTCCATTTTCTTTCGGGATGTCAAGGACGATGGTCCGGTCTTCGGAAAGGGATAGGCGGCGCAGCAGCTCGGATACAGCGCCAGCCATTCGGCGGCCGAGGCAAAGATACGAAGCCGGCCTGCGGAGTCCGCGTTTAGCGGCTGCGCAAGTTCAACACCTGGAAAACCGAAGCCGAAAAACAGCAGGGCGGCCGTCTAAACCGGCTGCGATCTCACCATTTCAAATCATGGATATCAAATTGAAAGGTTTGCTTGCGCTGATCCAGAAACGCGGCGTTAATCGTGACCGCATTGGACGCTTCCGCAAAATGGATAAAAGTATCCGCGTTTCTTAAATAAACTCCCGGCGTGCTTTCGTTTCGTGCCGAAGTGGCTTCAAAAAATTGCACCATGCCGGTGTCGAACCGCGCGGTGATGCCGCAAGCCCGGTTATCGCACAGGAATTGGCCCTTTTCCAGTCCGAAATACACATCGTGCGAATTGTTGAAATTTTGCCGCAAGGTCAACACGGCGCGCTGTTTGCCCTCGTAGGGCGGGCCGAATTCGATTTCGTTCAGCGAATAGGTGGTGGCGGTAACGATCGAACCGCGCCCGATGGGGCTGTGCGTTTTTGCATAAATCCAGCGCGTTTCCGGTTTCGCCTGTTGCGTTGCCGGTCCAATGGCCGCATCGAGGGGGGCTTCGGGAGGGTTGCCATTGGACAGGCTGGAATAGACTTTGTAGCCGGCGATGGAAATCAAGGCGAGGAAAATGAGGATGACGAAGCCCACGTTCGTTTCGGTGGGTAAGCCGTATTCGCGGGCGATCTGATTGCGCCGCCGAGTATTGTGAATGCTGATCGCCAGCCAGACCAGCAGCCATAAACCCGCCGTGATAATGCTCAAGAACGCATGCAGGGAGCGATTGGTTTGGTACCTTGCCATGTCACCAAAAGCAAATCGTCTTTGCGCGTCGCTAGGCTGTCGGTTGGGCTGCTTATACGCTGACATAGAGTGCCGCCTGCTGATAGTCCATGAGTGTCGGTCGTGTTTGGTCAGGGGACGCAAGATATCCCCCGCCAGCGAACCGAGCTGCATTTTACTGAATTTTTTGCGAAGCCAGAAGAACTTCCGCACCGTTCCCTTTTTTCGGCTCATTCTCGGATTTCCGAATTTTCATAAGACTTTCAAAACCGGCTGAAATTCCTTTGCTCACAATAGCAAGCAAGCCAGCCGAGTGCATCCTAAAAGCCGCGTTATTCGAAGAGTATTTAATCCTATCGAGCTTTAGGCAATAATCAGCCAGCCCTTTTGAGGATTTACGGGATAAGAAATCGTTTTTTCTTCATACTGTCCGTGTACGGCCGACCATCCGAACAGCAGGCCGCTGATTACCAAAAAAAGGAGGATAAATATCATCAAAAACTCTTTAATAATTTGTAGCATTTCATATCTCCCTATGACTCGGACGCCGGTCCTTTTGCTATAAATTTTAGCTTCGGTCGTTAAGCCGCTCACTCTTTTTCTAGCTCAAGATTTTGATTTTAAATAATTTCTTAATTTGACGGGCAAATTTCCTCCTGGTTCAACAGGGCATTCGCAGTCAGGCACACGCTCATATGCGGAACCGTCGGTTTTTCGACAGCCTGCCTTATTCCGGCGTCGCTTATCGATGTGGAACGGGTATGACGATAAAGATTCTGGAGGCGGGCGGCACGCAATTAGCGGGTTCTGTCTTCAAACAGCGGTTTGTTCGGCGGCTGGCCGGGTCTGATATCAAGCGCCTTCAATGCGCTATAGGTCGCCACCAGAAAAGGAACGCAATAAGTCAGAAGCGCCTTGCCCGCATCGAGGTGCTCCAAGGCGCGAAAATCCCCCCACAGCAGCCCGAGCAAAGGCTGCGGCTGGTTGATCAGGTTCAGCAAAGTCCCGACCACTAAGGCCACCCTGAAAGAACGCCGGTAGATGCCCAGGCGGAGAGCCATGCGATGAATACGAAGCAAGTTCGACATAGAGTTTCTTTGCGGGTGATCAAGGAATGAGGATTTCGGCGTTACCGGCAGGGCAATCCGGCTCCTCTATCGGGAAGATTGAGCCATCCCCTGTCAAGTAGAGTTAAGAAAAGATTCAACGATTTTGTTCCGACGGGTTGGCCCCTTGCCGCTCTGGAGGAAAATTTACCGGTTCAGTCGGGCTCATCTGGACGTTTTCGGCAAACTAGGGTCTAATTCGACAAGGCCGATAAAACGGTGCCCGCGTTTTACGTTTATCTTTGGGGGCCGGGTGAGCCGGCAGCAGAATTTTTGTAAGGTTCCGTGCGTTATTGCCGACTTACAGCATACTCTATGCTCAAGGAGAACCGTTATGCTTACCAGCTTGTTGTTTCTCAGTGTCTGCTTTCTGGCCTATGCCAACGGCGCCAACGACAATTTCAAAGGGGTCGCGAGTTTGTTCGGCAGCGGCATCCTCAATTACCGCCAGGCCGTTGCCTGGGCAACCCTATCGACGCTGGCCGGATCGGTCGCCGCGCTGTTTTTGGCGCAAACCTTGTTGGTCAAATTTTCCGGTAAAGGACTGGCGCCCGATGCATTGATCCATACCCTGCCGTTCATGATCGCGGTTGCAGGCGGCGCAGGAGCGACCGTGATCCTGGCCACACGCCACGGTTTTCCGGTCTCGACCACGCACGCGCTTTTGGGCGCGATGGCCGGCAGTACCTTATTGGCCACATCCGGCGCCATCAGCTTAACCCCTTTGCTGAACAATTTCGTGACGCCGCTGTTGGTCAGCCCGGTTCTGGCCCTGCTGCTGGCCGGTACGTTGTATTGGACGGTAGCTCGTTGGTCGCTGAAAAGGCCGGTCGACGACCCGATGTGCCTGTGCCTGGAAACTGCCGACAGTCAGGCGCTGATGGCGGATAATGCGGGCATCGTACTCGATTCCGCTCGCGTTCCGGCGCTGAGCCTCGACCGGCAGGAAGCCTGCGCCGAGCGCCAGGCCGGCATGATCTTCGGCTTCGATATGCTGAAGCTTCGCGACGGGCTGCATTTCTGCAGCGCGGGCGCCGTCTGCTTCGCCCGCGGACTGAACGATACCCCGAAAATAGCCGCCCTGCTGTTGCTGGCCCCGAACATGACCGAACAGGGCATAATTCTCGCGGTGGGGCTGGCGATGATGGCGGGCGGCGTACTCAATGCCCGCAAAGTGGCGGACACCATGAGCTACAAAATTACCGCCATCAGCCACGACCAGGGCCTTTCGGCCAATCTGGTCACCGCACTGTTGGTCATCTTCGCCAGTAAACTGGGTATGCCCGTTTCGACCACCCACGTTTCGGTGGGATCGTTATTCGGTATCGGCTTGGTCACCGGCAAGGCCAATACGCAGGTGATCGCATCGATTGCGTTGTCCTGGCTGTTGACCTTGCCGTGCGCGGCCGTTTCGGGCATGGTAATTTACTTCATTGCCGCAGGCAACTAACTCCGCTCAAAACAAGAGGTATCCAGTGACTACCAGTATCGAAATCAATGAATCGGTCCGCCATTATTACGGACAGGTGCTGCAGTCGAGCAGCGACCTGAAAACCAGCGCCTGCTGCAGCATCGAGGCAATGCCAAATTATCTGAAAGCCTTATTGGCCGGTTTACATCCGGAAGTGCTGGAGCGATTCTACGGCTGCGGTTCGCCGCTGCCGCCGGCTTTGGAGGGCAAAACCGTGCTCGACCTGGGCTGCGGCACCGGCCGCGATTGCTATCTGCTGTCCAAACTGGTCGGCTCTACGGGGCGAGTGATCGGCGTGGATATGACACCGGAACAGCTGGAGGTGGCCGTGCGGCACCGGGGATGGCACGCCGAACGCTACGGCTATGCCAATGTCGAATTTCTGCACGGACATATTGAAAATCTGACGGCGGTCGGGATCGCCGATGACAGCATCGATGTGGTGGTATCCAATTGCGTGATCAACCTGTCGCCCGAAAAGCCCCGCGTATTGGCCGAAATCTTCCGGGTGCTGAAACCGGGCGGCGAACTGTATTTTTCCGACGTGTTTGCCGACCGGCGCATCCCGGCCGAATTGCGCCGCGATCGTGTACTGCTCGGCGAGTGCCTCGGCGGGGCATTGTACTGGGAAGACTTCCGGCGAATTTTGCAGGACCTGGGCTGTCCGGACGTCCGCAGCGTCAAGCGGAATGCGATCAGCTTGGACGATCCGGAGGTATTCGCCAAGATCGGCATGGTCAATTTTCAGTCGGTCACGGTACGCGCCTTCAAAATGCCGCTCGAAGACCGGTGCGAAGATTTCGGGCAGGTGGCGGTGTACCTTGGCAGCCTCCCGGAACATCCGCACAGTTTCGATCTGGACGATCATCATCATTTCGAGACCGGCCGCCCGCTGCGGGTCTGCGGCAATACCGCCGACATGCTGGCCGGCAGCCGTTACGGCGGCCATTTCCAGGTGCTGGGGGATAAATCCCGCCACTTCGGGTTGTTCGATTGTTCGCCGGGTCCCCAATCCGCCGGCGCTCCAAAAGCGGACGGCGCCTGCTGCTGAAAGGCGGCCGGTCATCTTTTGGATCTGGTAGGAAATAACTTCCCGAATGTGGATTGTTTTAAAAAGCAGAGGCTTCACTCCCCTCTTTGAAAAAGACGACTGCAGGGAGACAGGAGGTACGAGCCCAAGGAAGGGTGAGGTAGATCACGTCGGGAACACGCGATCGAGGGCAATGCAGGAGCTATATTGCCGAGGGGCGGGGGAGATTTTTTAAACAAATCCCCCTCGATCCCCCTTTTTCAAAGGGGGAAGTTGTTTTTGACGAAATCCTAAGTGCAATCGATACCGATACGGCAATATGGATTTCTCCCAGGGCAAACCCGAGGATTAAACATGCATGACACCAAACCGCTGCTGGCCGACAGCGACTTTCCGGCCATTTTTCGGCGGCCGCTGGAAATCCTTCAGGTGAATCTCGGTTATCTGTGCAATCTGAGCTGCGTGCATTGTCACGTCAACGCCGGGCCGAAGCGCACCGAGTCGATGAGCCTTAGGATTATCGGCCAGGTTCTCGCACTGGCCGAGGCCGCCTCCATACGCACCCTGGACCTGACCGGCGGCGCGCCGGAAATGCATCCTCATTTCCGTTATCTGGTGCGGGCGGCACGCGGGCGCGGCCTTAGCGTCATCGACCGCTGCAACTTGACCATTTTGGAGGCGCCGGGCTACGAGGATCTGGCCGAATTCCTGGCCGCGGAGCAGGTAGAGATCACCGCCTCCCTTCCCTGCTATCTGGAAGAAAACGTCGATAAGCAGCGCGGCAAGGGCGTATTCCGGCAAAGCCTGACGGCTCTCGGGCGCCTCAACCGCCTGGGTTACGGCCGGCCGGATAGTCCGCTGAAACTCAATCTGGTCTACAATCCCTTGGATGCGGCGCTGCCTCCTGACCAGCATCTTCTCGAACAGGCCTATAAACAGCACCTTCGGGACACTTACGGGATCGTCTTCAACCGCCTATTCGCGGTCGCCAACATGCCGATCCAGCGTTTCGGCAGCATGCTGGTCAGTCAAGGCCGTTTCGAGGCTTACCTGAATCTGCTCAAAAACAGCTTTCGTTCCGATAACCTCGATAACCTGATGTGCCTCAATACGCTCAGCATCGATTGGCAAGGCTACCTTTACGACTGCGACTTCAATCAGATGCTGGCGATGCCGTTGGGCGCCGTTGCCGAATCCAGGCTCCATATCGACGAATTCGATCTGAAACAGTTGGAGAACGCGCCGATCGCGACCGCCGCCCATTGCTACGGCTGCACGGCGGGTCAGGGCAGCAGTTGCGGCGGAGCGCTGAAATCCACTTCTTCGTGATGCCGGCCGGTTTTTTCAATCTCGAAATCCCGTTGCCTCGAACCGATGCCGCTCCAATCCGTCGCTGATTTCTCCGAACCAAGCCAGGAACTACGCGGGAATACTGCGTACGCTTGGCCTTTTGAATAGGCATGATCTATCTTTTCCCCGACAGCGTATTGCTGATTTTCTGCAAGGCGCCGATTGCCGGCCAGGTGAAGACCCGGCTCCAGCCGGCGCTGACCGCCGAACAGGCTGCGGACGCGCATCGCCGGCTGGCGCGCATGACGCTGGAGCGCGCCTTTGGGCTGCCGTTGTGCCCGGTCGTGCTGTGCTGCGCTCCGAATGCCGAGCACGCTTTTTTTCGCCAATGCGCGGCGGATTATCCGCTCGCCCTCGCCGATCAGCGCGGTAATGACTTAGGCGAGCGCATGCGGAATGCTTTCGCCGAAGCGCTGCGCCATTACCGGCAGGCGATTCTGATCGGCTGCGACTGCCCGAGCCTGACGGCGGACGATTTGCGTGCGGCCCTGGCGGCTCTCGGGAACGGCAGCAATGCGGTGATTTCCCCGGCAATAGACGGCGGCTATGTGCTGATCGGCATGAAGACCGATCAGCCGGTGCTGTTCAGCGGCATGCCCTGGGGAACCGACAAGGTCATGGCCGAAACCCGCCGACGCGCCGAGAAGGCCGGGATCAGTTTGTGCGAGCTGGAGTCGCAGTGGGATGTCGATACCCTTGAGGATTGGGAGCGGTATTTGAAAATATCCTGTCTCGATAGCTCGGACGGATGATCGGCGCTGTTCCGGCGACGATTGCGCTGCGGGGCACTCGATTGATCACCTCCGTCAGAGAGCCGGTTTCTGTTGAGCCAGTGCCGGGTTTATCGGGAAAGCGGCCCTGGATTATGAATATGACTGAAAAATATGCATTTCAGCCGGAGAAAACTTTCTCCTCTGGAATGAGGATGCGAAAGACGGCCCCCTGACGGCGCTCGACGGTGAGCCGGCCATGCAGTTGCAGGACCAGGCTTTGTACGAGTTGCAGGCCCAGCGAAGGCGAGTGGTCGAGATCCAGGGCCTCCGGGAAGCCGCATCCGGTATCGCCCACTTCCAGCGTCAGGCCGTCGGCTGCCTCCTGCGCCAGGGTCACCCAAATCTCCCGTTTTTCGCTGCTGCTCAGCGGGGGAAAGGCATGCTTAAAGCTGTTCGAAACCAGCTCATTGACGATCAGCCCCAGCGGCAGCGCAGCGTCGATGTCCTGCGTGAAGGGAAGAATGTCCAGACGGACCGTGACCGGGGGAACGGTGTGCGCAAACGAGCGGTGAAGGTGGCTGACCAATTGCGCCACATAGTCGGCGAAATCGATCGTCTTCAGGTCCCGGCTTTTGTAGAGCTGCTCGTGGATCAAGGCCATGGACCGGATCCGGCGCCGGCTGTCCAGAAACAATTCCTGTATCCCGGGGTCGGTTTGGGCGGCCGATTGCAGCTGGAGCAGGCTGGCGATGATTTGCAGATTGTTCTTGACGCGGTGATGGATTTCTTTCAGCAGCACTTCCTTTTCATTCAGGGATGCCTGTAATTGCGCTTCGTTGCGCCGAAGCTCGGCGGTGCGTTGCAGAACCCGCTGCTCAAGCTCCATGTTCAGCCTTAGCAGTTCCTCTTCCGCCTGCTTGCGTTCGGTGATGTCCAGGACGAATGCGACGCCATTGAAGTGCTCGTCATCCAGCAAGGCGCCGGCGACGATTACAGGCAGGTGCGTGCCGTCCTTCCGGATATATTCTTTCTCGAAAGGAGCTGTATTGACGCCGCTATTCGTGAGTTCGCGCAGCGTGCGATTGTCCAGATGCCGGTATTCCGGAGGCGTTAGCCCCCGCCAGTCGAGTCGGCCGGCGATCAGATCTTCGCGATCGTAACCGACCATCTCCAGGAATTTATCGTTCGCATCGACGATGCACCCGTCGACGTTCCAGTAGATGACGCCCAACAAGCCCGAGTCGTAGAAGCGGCGCAGTCGGTATTCGCTTTGGCGGAGAGCTTCATCAACTTTCCACCGTTCGGTCGTTTCCCACGCCGTGTTCAGTAGGCCCCACTCCCCGTTTTCGGGCAGGCGGATGCGGTACAAAGACCAACTGAAATAAGCCTCTTCAACAGGTCCGTTCTCGGATCGGCGAATTTGATAAGGCTGGTCTATGGCCGAGAACGGTTTCCCGGAATCGGCCACATTTCGGAATATGTTTTCAAGGTTCGGCACCTCCGGCCAAACCTCCTGAATCCGCTTGCCGACCATTTCTTTTTCCGGTGCGATCCTCTGGTACTCCGGATTAACCAGCAAGACTCTCAAGTCCGAAGCGCGCAGAATGCTGATCGCGGCAGGCAAATGATTGACTACCGTTTCCAGCAGATCGCGTGTTTGTTCGGCCTCATGCCGTGCTTTTTCCAGTTCGGTTGTCCGCTCGGCCACGCGCTGCTCCAATAACGCATTGGCTTCGTGCAGCGCCTGCTTGGCCCGCTTCATTTCCGTGATGTCGATGCCCACTTCCATGATCATCGGCGAGCCGTCCGTATCCGCGAACGGAAAGTCGTGGATTTCGTAATCACGGCCGTCCGGACCGCTCCACCGCCAGTCCAGCGGCGCCCCTGTCTGGAATACCTTGAAGGTGTCGCAAACTTCGCAGGGCTCGTTGCGGTTAAACAGATACTTATAGCAGCGCCGCCCTTGGGCTTTCCCGTAGCGTTGTTCGAAAAAACGGTTGGCAAAGATGACCCGATAATCCTTCGATAGCAGTACCACGTAAACCGGCAATGCCTGCAACACGTCATATAGCCGCCGGCGTTCGGCCTGCACGGATTTGTAGGCCTGATTCAGTTCTGCGGTCCTTAGCGCCACCTGGCGGCGCAACTGCCAGGTCCATAGCCCCATCAATGCCAACAGGCCGAGAGCAGCCGATATGCCCCAAGCTAAATAGGTCACCGGAAAAGTCGGAATCTCATAGATGCCCAGCCATTTCCGGTAGAGCCGGTCGTATTCGCCATTGGCCTTGACGATGGCGAGGCCCTGATTGAGACGATCGCGTAATTCGGTATTGCCTTTACGGACGGCGAAACAGAATTCCCGCCGGTATTCCTTGAGCAAAGGGCCCGGCACGATAATGCTTTCCAGGCCGATCCGATGCCTCAACTGATTGCCCTGCAGCTGTGGGGCCAGTAGCGCGTCATGCTGTCCTGAAGCCAACAGGCGAAAGCCGTCAGCCAGATTATCGACGAGCACCAGTTGCTGATCAAAACCACGGCTGCGGAGCGCATCATGTGCGGCATCCGCCCGCACTACGATAATGTTCAAGCCCCGGGCCTGCTCGATAAATTTAATCGGGTTACGCCCTTTACGTACGAAGAAGCTGTCATAGCCGATCGTATGCGGTTCAGTAAACTCCACCTCACCTTCGCGTTCCGGCATATGCGCGACTAACGGCAGGGCATAGACCTTGCCCGTTTTCAGTCCCTGCCAGACCGTATCCCAGCGTCCCGGATGAAAGCTGATGGGAATATCCATCGTAGCGGCAACGGCCTCGAACAGCTCGACGGCGAAACCGGTCGCCCGGCCCTGATCGTCGATATCGGCATAAGGGAGAAACCCGATTTCAGAGCCCACGCGCAGGGGCTGCTGCGGTTCGGCGCCGGCAAAACCCGGAAACCCGGCGATAATACAGGCCAACAGTAAGGCGAACAGGCTCGATGGACAAGAAAAGGGAAGCGTCGCGGCCTTTGCCGGAAAAGGAAGTAATGTTTTCAAGGTGAAGAGCTCGGGATCGATTCTGAAATAAGAAGACATAAGTAATGAACGCAGCCGTTAAACCTTGGCTTTAGCCGGGTAAGGGCCTGCCGGTACATTAAAGAACGCTTCCTTACGTTTTAATTCGGCTATCGAATGGATGATATTACTATAAGTGCGCTTCGAGGAAACAACCGGTTTTTGATATGAGTCATGGACTTGGACACGTTTTACTGAAAAAATTCGGTACCTGATTGACAACCGAAGCATCTTCATTGTCAAAACGATACGTTGATCTTTCTATTCCCTCTATCAACCGTCGATTCATGGAGGCAAACAATGAGCGATCCATCAACGAGAGCGTATTTGTCGGCTCACGAGTTTTTCTCCGGCCTGGACGATGAGGCCCTGGAATTCCTGTCCGAGTGCGCGGATACGCGGGTGATCGAAAAGGGGCAAATTCTGTTTCGGCAGGGCGAAAATGCGGACAAGTTCTATATAGTCCGGCGCGGGCGGATTACCGTGCAGATGCCGGCCATCCTGGGGCCGCCTTTGGAAATCCAGACGCTGGGTCAGGGGCAGGTGCTGGGATGGTCGTGGCTGATCTCGCCTTATAAATGGACTTTTCAGTCCAGGGCCGAGGAGGAGTCGGAAGTGCTCCAATTTGACGGGGCAGCGATTCTGGCGCGGTGCGAGGAGGAGCCGAAATTCGGCTACGAACTGTTGAAGAAATTTGCGGGCTTGATGTCGGTACGCCTCGATGCGGCGCGCCTGAAGATGATGGATGAATGGAACCCCGCCGGGTTTGCTTAGGTGCCGTTGCTCGTTTCGCCGGCATGTTGAAATTGCAGGTGCAGCATCCCGGCCTGGAGTTTTACGATCGCCGCTTCAAACCCGGCGCTTATCCCGGCACGCAGGCGGAGCCCATGGCGCGCCGGCACGGTTCGGCGGAAAAAGCAGGTCCCTTTAATACGGATTAAGAGCTAAAGGCTGTTACGCTGTGAAAGCCGCCTATATAAAATCCCCCCTGCCCCCCTTTTTCAAAGGGGGGAAAGCGGCATTGTCAAACGTTATTGATTGTCGATGTGGGCAATGCTCAACCGAGCGGGACGGAGTTTATAACCCCGTCCCCCCGGTTTGAAAATCCTCCGCAAACACAAACTCATCTCCCTTGTCCGTCCCGCTTTAACCGTTACGGACGGGATAAATATCCTGTCCGGCTCTTGAAGTATGCTGGCGGCACGGTTAGAGGCCGGTCGACAATGGCCAAAACGACATCCCCGTTGAAAAAGGGATGCCGCTTTCTCCCCCCTTTGAAAAAGGGGGGCAGGGGGGATTTGCTCTGCAAATAGTTGATGGGACAACCCTGATGCAGCGCTTAATTCGCATTTTACTCGGTTCTGGCCGTTGTTTTGTCTGGCGGGGCGCCGGCTTTACCCGATTCGTTGATGATCAAGGTATCTTCATAAAAATCCACCGCACCGCTGCCGACTTCATACATGCCGCCGACGATGCCGATCTCTCCGTTTTGAATCATTTCCTTCAGGATCGGGCTGCGCTCCATGATCGCATGGACGGTGCGTCTGACGTTAATCATCGCCACTTTTTCCACGAAATCGCCGTTACCGGAGTTCCGGTTCGTCGTTTCGGTTTTCTCCTGATAGACCGCCGGCTGCAGTTTGCCGAGCAGCGCGGTCAGGTTGCCCATTTCGACGTGGTCGCAGGCCCCTTTCACCGCGCCGCACTTGGTATGACCCAGCACGACGATGATCTTGGCGCCGGCGACTTTGCAGGCAAATTCCATGCTGCCCAGGATGTCTTCGTTGATGATGTTGCCGGCAATCCGGATGCTGAAAATATCGCCCAGCCCCTGGTCAAAGATCAGTTCCGCCGAAGTCCGGGAGTCGATGCAGCTCAGGATCACCGCAAACGGATGCTGGCCGTCGGAGGTTTCGTTGACCTGCTGCAGCAGGTTGCGGTTAATCTTCAGGTTGCTCACGAAGCGTTTATTGCCTTCCTGCAGCAAATTCAGCGCTATCCGGGGCGTAATTAGGGCCTGCAATTCTTTGGTCAGGGTTTTCATGGTCGATTATCCTGCGTGTGAACGGGTTAATTGAAGCGGATCAGATTAAATTGATTTTTTCTACGGAAATGTTTTTGGTTTTGGCGCTGTGCTCGTAGTTTTTAATGACCTCGACGACATCCTGAGCGATCGATTTCGAATGGGAACCATCGACGATCACTTTCGAATTGGCCGGGATCGAATCCAGCACCTGGAGAATATTGGCCTTGTTGAAAAAAGACACCACTTCCGCCAGCACCAGATGATGCGTTTTGCGGCCGTCTTTCGAAGTGACGGTGTCTTTCATCGAATAACCGTTCAGGTAGCTGTTGCGCAAGGTATAAAAGATTCCGAAAACCATTCCGATCGCGATTCCGGTCAACAGGTCGGTCGCCAACAGGCCCATCACCGTGGCGACAAACGGCACGAACTGCTCGCTGCCTTGGGCGTACATCTGTTTGAAAAGGGCCGGCCTGGCCAGCTTATAGCCGACCGTGATCAGGATCGCCGCCAGGCTGGCCAGCGGGATCATGTTGAGGAGTTCGGCCAACGTGATCGCGCTGATCAGGATGAAGACGCCGTGCAGGATCGCCGACAGCTTGGTCTTGCCGCCGAACGAAATATTGACCGAACTGCGCACGATCACCTGGGTAATGGGCAGGCCGCCGCACAATCCCGAGACGATGTTACCAAGACCCTGCGCCTTCAATTCCCGGTTGGGCGGCGTTACACGTTTGTAAGGATCCAGTTTGTCGGCGGCTTCCACGCTCAACAGGGTTTCCAGACTGGCAATCACCGCAATCAGGAAGGCAATTTTCCAGACTTCGAAGCGAGTGATCATCGAAAAATCGGGAAAAATAAACTGGCCGAAAAAGCCGGCCATGTTTTCCGGAACCGGGATGTTGACCAGATGATCGGGTGCCAGGCTCAAATTTAAAAATCCCATCCGGATGCAGTAATTGATCGCGATGCCGATAAAAACCACAACCAAAGAACCCTGCAGCACCTGGAACAGTTTGTGTTTTTTCATCAGCACCGTTTCCCATAGGATCAGGATCGCCAGCGACAAAAGCGAAATCAGCAGCGCGGCCGGGGTAATGGCCTGTACGGCATTGCCGATCGCGGACAAAGTCGTTTCGCCGGACGCCTGCAAAAACGAGAAATCGCCTTCGAAATCCCTGTCGTAGCCCAGCGCGTGGGGTATCTGTTTGAGGATGATCAAGAGCCCGATGCCCGCCAGCATCCCCTTGATCACCGAAGAGGGAAAAAAGTAAGCGATGAACCCCGCCTCAAGATAACCGAGTATCAACTGCAGGGCGCCGGCCAGCACGACACAGGTCAGGAATTGCGGCCAGGACCCGAGCGCGGCGACGGAAGAGGCTACCAGAATAGTCAAGCCGTTGCCCGGTCCGCTGACGCCCAAAGGCGAACCGCTGGCGATCCCCACCACGATGCCGCCGATGATTCCCGCTAAAATGCCGGCAAACAAAGGCGCGCCGGACGCCAAGGCAATGCCCAGGCACAAAGGCACCGCTACCAGAAATACCACGATGCTGGCCGATAAATCGCTTTTGAACTCTTGAAACAGTCTTGGGGTGGACATAACAGGTCACCGAGAATAGCAATGCTTTCAGAAATCGATAGCAATACTATCATTGTAAATTGTAATGCTTCAAGTATAATTTTTTCCCGGCCCGTAGCCGTCCTGCCGGCATACCCTATCGACAAGTCAATCCCGCAAAAAGCTTAACCCGACATCATGGACATACAACTGCATTTCAAAATGAATGAGAAACTCTTTCTCAAAGATCCCGAACAGTCGGAACTGGGCAGGAAAATCATTCAGCACAGCATCCTGTTGATCCATCAAAACGGTTTCGAAGCGTTTACGTTTAAAAAACTGGCGGAACACATCGGCACGACCGAGGCAGGCATTTACCGTTATTTCGAGAACAAGCACCGATTGCTGGTTTATATCGCAGCCTGGTATTGGAGCTGGCTCGAATATCAGGTCGCCTTTCAGACCCACAATATTCAAGACCCGGTAATCAAACTAAAAAAGGTGATCAAATTGCTGGCCTTTTCCGTGGAAGATGACTTGAGCACTCATCATGTCGACGAAAGTCTGCTGCATCAGATCATCATCACGGAAGGGTCGAAAACCTATTTGACCCGACGGGTTTCGGAAGACAACAAGGACCGGCTGTTCAAGCCGTACAAGGATTTGTGCGCGATGATCGGAAATATCATTCTGGAGTGCCGTCCGGACTATCGCTATCCGAAATCGTTGGCCTCCACGATCATCGAAATGGCCCATTTCCAGAATTTTTTCATGAATCATCTGCCGTCACTGACCGATTTCGGGAACGATAAGAACGAACTGAAAATCGTCGCGTTTCTGGAGGATCTGGTGTTTTCCTGTATTCGAAGCTAAAAACCGGAGCGCTGAAAGCGTGGGTGATAAGGTTCCAGTGCCCTTACTCGTCCTTACACCGGAAATAGGAAAATCCGGTCCATTATCCTTATTTGCAGGGCTTTTACCCTGAAATTTGTCCCGCTTTGCAACGGATAATTCAGTATTTGGTCATAAAAACATGAACCAAATTACCGTACAGCAGCTGCAGGATCATGTCGAGAAACTGTCCGGCGGAATCGGAGAACACAACGTTTTTCATCCCGAAGCGCTCGCGGCGGCGGCCGATTATATTGCCGAGCAATGGCGGCACCAGGGCTACGGGGTCCGCAAGCAGAGCTATCGGGTAAGAGGCGGAGAATGCAGCAACTTGGAAATAACCTGCCCCGGCACCAACCGCAGCGAGGAAGTCATTCTGATCGGCGCGCATTACGATTCGGTCGCGGGCAGCCCCGGGGCCAACGACAACGGCAGCGGCGTGGCGGCGTTGCTGGAGCTTTCGCGCTTGTTCAAGCGTGATCAGCCGGCAGTGACGTTGCGCTTCGTCGCTTTCGTGAACGAAGAGCCGCCGTTTTTCTTCTGGAGCAACATGGGCAGCATGGTTTACGCAAGATCCGCCAAGCGGCGCGGCGACCGGATCCGCTACATGATTTCGCTGGAAACGATCGGTTATTACAGCGATGAGCCCGACAGTCAGTTTTATCCGCCTTTCCTGAAATATTTTTATCCGGATACCGGCAATTTCATCGCTTTCGTTTCGAACCTCGGCTCCGGCCGGATCATGCGGCGCTGCCTGAAAAACTTTTGTTCGGCCAGCGATTTTCCGGTGCAGTCGATCGCCGCCCCTTCCTTCGTCCCCGGCATATTCTGGAGCGACCACATGGCGTTCTGGCGGCACGGCTATAAGGCCTTCATGATCACCGATACGGCGCCCTACCGCTACCCGTACTACCACACGCCCGAGGACAAGCCCGACAAGCTCGATTATCGCTCTTTCGCGCGGGTCGCGAATGGAGTGTTTTTGATGTTGAAAGCCGAACAGTAAGCCGGATCGACCGATTTATCTTTCGGCAGAATTAAAGAGGAGGTGAGTTGGGTCAATTCGAAGGCAGCGGCGGCACCGGTATGATTCAGCGGCTTGCCGGCGCCGCGGCATTTTTCCGAGAGTGATATCTCGGCATGAGTTTGAAAATATTAGGAGGACGCACATGGCTCTTAGAATCAATGATGAAGCGCCGAATTTCACGGCCAAAACGACACAGGGTACGATCAATTTTCACGAATGGATCGGCGACAGTTGGGTAATCCTTTTTTCGCATCCGAAAGACTTTACGCCCGTCTGCACGACCGAGCTCGGCTACATGGCGAAGCTGGAGCCCGAGTTTCGCAAACGCAACTGCAAAATCATCGGCCTGAGCATCGATCCGGTCGAAAGCCACACGGCATGGTGCAAGGATATCGAGGAAACTCAAGGCTGCGCGGTCAATTATCCGATTATCGCCGACGACGAGCTGAAGGTTGCCAAACTTTACAACATGCTGCCCGCCGACGAGCCGGGCACATCGGAAGGCAGAACTGCCGCCACCAACGCGACGGTGCGCACCGTCTTCATCATCGGCCCGGACAAAAGAATCAAGCTGATGCTGACCTATCCGATGGCGACCGGCCGCAATTTCGACGAAATTTTGCGGGTATTGGACTCTATGCAATTGACTGCGAAACATAAGGTGGCAACGCCGGTCAACTGGAAGAGCGGCGAAGACGTGATCATCTCCCCGGCCGTATCCGACGAGGAGGCGAAGGCGATGTTTCCCCAAGGCTGGAAGACGCTGAAACCTTATCTGCGCGTTGCCCATCCCCCCAAGTGAGAGGCCGTCCTTGCGCAGTAATGGGCCCGCCGGGTTTTATGAACCCGGCAGGTCTTCAGCCGAAAAAGCGGGTGGAATGAGATCCGGCGGAGACCGGTAAGCCGGCATTTCGATCGCGACAACCTCGGTTCCCTGCATAATGCAGACATCTTGGTAACGGTCTTTGCCTGTGGCCGAGAACTCGAACGTAAAACGTCTCAGGATGCGGAGTTTTCCCGCCTTGGTCCGTTCCAGGCCGAAGCGGCTCAAGGCGACATAATCGTCCAGCATTTGCACCTCGCACAATCGGCATTGACGCCGGGTTGCCGCCAAAGCGGCTTCTTTGACTTGCTGGGCATGGCGCCAATACAGATACGCTGCGATCAGTAACGCAATCAGCACGGTGTCGGTGGGCATCGGTTCGGGTAAACGGGGTGAAATTTGTTATTAGTCTGCCAATTGTACTAAGATTGCCGGAAATCCGATAAACAAAGGGTGATCGATGAAATTTCCGATAACCGGCGGCTGTCTGTGCGGCACCGTGCGCTATGAGATCGGCGCGAAACCGGTGCGGATGGTGAATTGCCACTGCAGGACCTGCCAGAAATCGTCCGGCTCGCCTTACATGGCGCTGCTGTTCGTGCCGGCTTCGGCGTTGAAGGTGAACGGAAATTATCGGGAATTTCCGACTGCCGCGGCGAGCGGCAATACGGTTTACCGGGCTTTTTGCCCGCAGTGCGGAACGCCCCTGTTCGGACGCAACAGCGCCTTTACCCAACTCCGGCCGGTCGCGGCGATGTCCCTCGACGACCCCGGTCTTTACCGTCCCGAGCTGGATATGTGGGTTGCCGATGCTCAATCCTGGGATTCAATGAATCCCGACTTACCCAAATACCCCGGCAATTTCTGGCAAACTGCAGATTGAATGCGAATTAAGCGCTGCATCGGCCAACTATTTGCAGAGCAAATCCCCCCTGCCCCCCTTTTTCAAAGGGGGGATGTCTCCAGCGTACTCGCTCTCTTTTCAAAAAGGGGATAGCCGTTTTGGTCAAAGGGGGAATGGCGTTTTGGCCATTGTTGAAGCGACGCCTGCCCTCGCCCCTTTGACAATGCCGCTTTCCCTCCCTTTGAAAAAAAGGGGAGCCGGAGTATTAACTACGTCGACAAAATAACGTTTGACAATGCCGCTTCCACCCCCTTTGAAAAAGGGGGGCAGGGGGGATTTTAAATTAGACTGCTTTCACAGCATAACAGCCTTTAGCTCTTAACCCGTATTCGAGAACCCGCATGAACCCACTCAGTATCGTCGAAATCGAGCCCCGGGCGGAGCACCGCCATTCGATCATCTGGCTGCACGGCCTGGGGGCCGACGGGCACGATTTCGAATCGATCGTGCCCGAGCTCAGGCTTCAGGCCGAGCCGCACATTCATTTCGTTTTCCCCGACGCCCCGTTTCGCCCGATCACGATCAACGGCGGCATGACCATGCGCGCCTGGTTCGACATTCTCGAACTCTCGCGCAACCTTAGGGTGGATATTGCCGGCCTCTATGATTCCTGCCGATTGATCGAGCAGCTGATCGAGGCCGAAATCGCCCGGGGCATTCCGTCCGAACAGATCCTGCTGGCCGGCTTTTCCCAGGGCGGCGCGGTCGCTTTACAGGCCGGCCTGAGCTATTCCCGGAGGCTGGCCGGCATCGTGGCGCTCTCGACCTTTCTGCCGACGCTGGCGCAGTTGGAGTCCGAACGCTCAGCCGCCAATCAGGATCTGCCGATCTTCATCGGGCACGGCATCCTCGACTCGGTCGTCGCGGTCGAATACGGCAAACAAACCAGCGACCGGCTACAAGCATGGGGCTATCCGGCCGAATGGCACGATTACATGATGGACCATTCGGTCTGTCGGGAAGAAATCGAACGGATCGCCGGCTTCATCAATGGCATCTTTCGTTAGATCGCTTGAATCTGCCTTCGGGCAGGCCTGCTGCGCTTAGGATTTCGTCAAAAACAACTTCCCCCTTTGAAAAAGGGGGATTGAGGGGGATTTGTTTGATAAATCTCCCCCGCCCCTCGGCAATATAGCTCCTGCAGTCGTCTTTTTCAAAGAGGGGAGTGAAGTCTCTGCTTTTTAAAACAATCACCATTCGGGAAGCTATCTTCTACCAGATCATTAGCGTTCTTTCTATCATTACAAAGGCACTGTAAAAAACCGTCACCGTTTTGCCTCCTGGGCCTATAAATTTCCTCGAAGCCCTGCAACGCAGGGAAAGATTTTTTCCCTCCGTGTCAATAGACGAATACCCCCCGTTTTTGGTATAGTGAATGGATTTAGGGTTGTTCTATAACCCCTCATCTTGGTTGGTTTTTCATACTCATCACTCTGGAGAGACTCAATGGCAATTAAAATTGCAATCAACGGTTATGGCCGAATCGGCCGCAATGTGATTCGCGCCCTCTACGAATCAGGCCGCACCAACGAAATCAAAGTCGTCGCCATCAACGACCTGGGCGACAGCAAAACCAACGCGCATCTGACCCAGTATGACACCGTACACGGTAAATTTCCTTTCGACGTGAGCGTCGACGGCGACTACATCGTAATCAACGGCGACCGGATCCGAGTCCTCTCCGAGCGCGATCCTTCTAAGCTGCCTTGGGGCGAACTGGATATCGACGTCGTGCACGAATGCACCGGGTTGTTTACCAGCAAGGCGAAAGCCTCCGCGCATATTACCGCCGGCGCGAAAAAAGTGATCATCTCCGCACCGGGCGGCAACGATGTCGATGCGACAATCGTTTACGGCGTCAACCACGATACCCTGAAAGCCTCCGACACGGTCATTTCGAACGCCTCCTGCACCACCAACTGCTTGGCGCCGCTGGTCAAGCCGCTGCACGATGCGATCGGTATCGAACACGGTCTGATGACCACGATCCACTCATATACCAACGACCAAGTGTTGACCGATGTTTATCACAGCGACCTGCGCCGCGCGCGTTCCGCCACCCAATCGATGATCCCGACCAAGACCGGCGCTGCCGCTGCAGTAGGTCTGGTACTGCCTGAGCTGAAAGGCAAACTGGACGGTTTCGCGATGCGCGTTCCGACCATCAACGTTTCGGTCGTCGACCTGGTGTTCAAGGCGAAGCGTCCTACCAGCAAAGAAGAAATCACTTCGATTCTGACTGCCGCTTCCGAAGGCCCGCTGAAAGGCATTCTGGCGATCAATGACCTGCCGCTGGTTTCGAGCGACTTCAACCACAATCCGGCTTCTTCGATCTTCGAAGCGCCTTCCACTTACGTGGTCGACGGCGATTTCGTGAAGGTTCTGTCCTGGTACGACAACGAATGGGGCTTCTCGAACCGGATGCTGGATACCACCGTTGCCTTAGTCAACGCTAAATAAGCGATTTATCATCGAATGTTAAGACGAACCAAAATTTTAGCGACCCTGGGTCCGGCTACCGATAAACCCGGCGTGCTGGAAGGGTTATTCGAAGCCGGCATCGATGTGGTCCGGATGAACTTCTCGCACGGTTCCGCGGAAGATCATATCAACCGCGCGGAGCGGGTCCGGGAGCTCAGCAGGAAGACCGGCCGCCGCGTCGGCATTCTCGGCGACTTGCAAGGCCCCAAGATTCGAATCGAACGCTTCAAAGACACCAAGGTCATCCTGAACGAAAGCCAGGACTTTGCGCTGGATATCAACATCGGCAAGCTGGACGGCGACGAAACGCAGGTCGGGATCAGCTACGAGCCGTTGCCGCGGGAAGTCAAACCCGGCAGCCGGCTTCTGCTGGATGACGGCCGCATCGTGCTGGACGTGGTGAACGTCGAACCGAATTTGCGGATCAACTGCAAAGTCGTCGTCGGCGGTTACCTATCCAACAACAAAGGCATCAACCTGCTCGGCGGCGGCCTGTCGGCTGCGGCCTTGACGGAAAAGGACAAGGAAGACATCAAGACGATCGCGAAAATCGGCTGCGATTTCGTCGCGGTGTCGTTCCCGCGTTGCGCGGCCGACCTGAACGAAGCGCGCGGACTGCTCGAAGCCGCAGGCTGCTATGCCAACATTGTCGCCAAGGTCGAACGCGCCGAAGCGCTGGACGTCATGGATGAGATCATTCTGGCCTCCGACGTGATCATGGTCGCCCGCGGCGACCTCGGCGTCGAAATCGGCGATGCGAATCTGCCGGCGGTACAGAAAAAGCTGATCAAACGTTCCCGCGAACTGAACCGGGTCGTGATCACTGCGACGCAGATGATGGAATCGATGATCGACAACCCGATTCCGACCCGCGCGGAAGTGTTGGACGTCGCAAACGCGGTGTTCGACGGCACCGACGCGATCATGCTGTCTGCGGAAACCGCTTCCGGCAAATACCCGGTCAAGGCGGTCGAAGCGATGCACCGGATCTGCATCGAGGCTGAAAAGCAGCCGAGCATGCTGAGATCGGAACACGTCCCGAACGTCAATTTCGAACGCGACGATGAAGCGATCGCGCGGTCGGCGATGTACATGGCGAACCATACCGAAATCAAAGGCATCGTCGCGTTGACCGAATCGGGCGCGACGCCGCTGTGGATGTCGCGGATCAGTTCCGGACTGCCGATCTTCGCGATGAGCCGGCTGGAAAAAACGCTGGGTAAGGTGACCCTGTATCGCGGCGTCTTCCCGATTTATTTCCCGTTGGAAATGAATATGGATCACGGGGAAGTGAACCGCAATATCGTCAAGGAACTGCGCAAATGGAAGCAAGCCAAAGACGGCGACAAGTTCATTATCACCAAAGGCGATCTGAACGGCGTCGAAGGCGGCACCAACACGCTGAAAGTGGTTGTGGTCGGGCAAGGCCTGACTCCTTAAGCGTACTTTCGCCTCCGGCTTAACCGGAGGCGAGTCCTCTCCCCGCCTTTTCTTCCCAGACTGGCTCAATCGGGCCGAATTCCCGTCGCCCGTTCCTTCGGGCGGCTCTGCTTGCGGTTTCTGTTTACCTGAGCATCGTGATGGTCAATTGATAAGCCCTTCCCGTCGCCAATCCCGCATCGTGGATCAAGGCGCGCCATTCCCCGACTGCCGGATTCTTTATCTGAACCGCCTCGAAAATCCCCGTATTGATCGAGATGGCGTTTGCGGCCAACGGATCTATGCCGGGCGTCAGCTGGTATCTCAAGTACAAGTCGAGGCTATTGTCGACGAAGCTGCCGTTGAACGATGAAGACGGAAAACTTTCCTCACCGTTCAGCGTTACCTTTAGCACGCGAATTCCTTTCGGCACCTCGAACCTGTGAAGCACCGCTTCTTTATCCGGAAGCGCTTCGCCGGAATCGCGGGATTCCTGGAAAACCTCGGTGATTCCATCGCCGACCTGGGAAACCCATCCGCAGCGCTCCGAATTAAAGGCGCTCGGTTTGCCTGCCGCGATTCCGTCCAGTTCATCGACGAGCCGGATGTGCGCGTCCCGCTCACACTCGGCCAGCATCGCCGCATCGCTTTTCGCGTCGCAGCCTCCCCCAAACCGGTCGCCGCCCGCAACCAGGGCGGCCACAGTCCCTTCGGGGCAAGCTTTGAGAATCTTTTTCTGTAAGGACGCAGCGAACTTTTCCTGGGCGGCGAGCGTGGATGGAAGCGGGCAGCCGGCTACGGCCGCGCGCGCTTTATCGATTCTGACTTCGCATTGATTCAGCAACCTCAGATTTTTGAAGAAATAATTTTTTGCCGCGCCGCTGACCGTCTTTTGGCATTCGGCCAAAGCCTTGCCGGCAATGGGGAGTTCGGCTTCGGCATATTGCACATCGAGCATTCGGGCCACGGCGTCGTTTCCGGCCGCTACAAGGCAGCCGCTGAGTTGGGCGGGATCGGCCGCATCGGCGCAGGCGCCGCCCAGCTTGGAATTTTCGATCACTTCTGCCGGACAGCGCACCGCGAGTTTATTCGTCCCGAGTGCTGCCTGCGCTTTATCGACCTTTGCCTGCGCCTTACCCGAAAGGCAATCGGCCAGCACTGTTTTGCCCGACAGCGCGGCATCGATACACTGTTTTTTCGCGTCGTAAACGATGTTGATATATTTTTTAAGCCGGTTTCGGATGTCGATACGGCACTTGCCGGATTCGTCCAGGGAGCCGGCCAATTTGGAATTGATATAGCTGCGATTTAGATAGATGTTGGTGCCGAACGAAAAGCTGTCGATGCCGCAATCATCGAACACGCCCGAGGAGACTCCTGCAATGACGCGCCCGATTCCCCGGTCGATAAACAGCGGCCCTCCCGAATCACCGAAGCAGATATTCGAATCCGTTCTTCCCGCAATTTCCTGATATTTCCAGCAGATATTCGCCGGTTGCGGCAGGTCGGCATCCGCGCAATTCGCGGTGATGATATTGCCCGTCCGTTTGATTCCGTAATCGTCGGCTGTACCGGATGTCATCCCGAATCCGACGATCCCGCCGGGCGTACCCGCAGCGGGGGTACCGGCAGTATTGATCGCAGCCGGAGGAATGCCTTGCTCCGGCAAGGCCAGCGTCAGCACCGCAATATCGGAGGCCACGCCGAATTCGAACGCCGGATGCACATGAACCGCGGAAACCGGATGAATGCCGCTGTTCTGCAGGTATACCCGCAAATCGGTGGCCAGCCTAGGCTCGCAGGCTTCGGATAGAAATGAATTCAGAAACGGGCGGGCATTTTCGCAGACGCAGTGCGCGGCGGTCAAAAAACTTCGGCAGCCGATCATCGTGCCCGTGCAGATACCCGCGTAAGCCGGCGGCGATGCGCCGGGTGCCAGGGAAAGCAGCAGCGCGCCGACCGCAGGTTCGTCCTGGGTTGTCCGGCCGTTCACGATGCTGGGCTGGGGGACGGCGGCAAACGCCGGCACGGCCGCCGCCAGCAATAGGCAAATGCTGAAGTATCGATTCATTACCTTCGTTCCTCTTCAGGAATAGTTTCCATCCTAAGCAGACAGGGTTTCGATTCCGCTGTGGGGAACTCTCAAAGACACGGCCATGTTATTTTCCACTTCGCAGCATTTCCCTGATCCTGCCATGCGTACACAACCGGTGGCACGAGACGGGCCGGAATCCCGAATGCGGGGAATCCGGCGAACGGTCCGGTTATAGCTTGATATTCAACGAATGCAGCTTGCGGTATAAATGCGTGCGCTCCATCCCTACGATCGAAGACAACTTGGCGACGCTGCCGCCGCTTCTTTCGAAATGGTATTCCAGATAAGCCTTTTCGAATTGGTCGCGCGCATCCTTCAGCGGCAGATTGAAAAAATCCGGGACCGACGATGACACGGGAACTTCGTTGCTCACCGTTCCCAGTGCTGACTTGACTTCTTCCAGTTCGATGTCTTCCCCGACACCGAGAATCATCAGCCGTTGCACCAGGTTCTTCAATTCGCGCACATTGCCGCGCCAGCTGTAATTGCGCAGGAAATTCTGAGTCGCCATCGAGAATTTCCGGAACGGCAGATTTTCGTGCTTTACGAAGTAGTCCACATAAAAGTTCAACAGCCCCGGCACATCCTCGCTATGCTCGCGCAAGGGCGGTATGGCCAGAGCCACTTCGTTCAACAGGTAATACAATTCCTGCCGGAAGCGGCCGGCTTTGACCTCTTCGTCCAGAGGAATCCGGGTCGATGCGATCACCCGCACGTCGACCCGCACCGCCTCGCTGCCGCCGACGCGCAGGAACGAGCTCGACTCCAGTGCGCTCAGTAGACGAAGCTGCGTTTCCTTGTCCATTCCGCCGATCTCGCCCAGAAACAGGGTGCCGCGGTGCGCCCGTTCGAGCAGACCCGGATTGACCTTGCCCGAACTTTCCTTGCCGAAAAATTCGACCGCCGAATTTTCCGGGGCGATGCTGCCGACCGCGACATCGACGAACGGCCCGTTCCGCCGCGGGCTGTTGTTGTGCAGATAGCGGGCAAACAGTTCCTTGCCGACGCCGGCTTCCCCCGCCAGCAAAACCCGCGCTTCGTGCTGCGCAAGGCGCTTGATTTGGTCCTTGATCCGGGCGATCGCGGCGCTTTTGCCGACCGGCTCGATGTCTGCATACAATTGTTGCCGGAGCCCGGCATTTTCCTTTTGTAGGTTGCTCGTTTCGAGCGCACGGCCGACAATCAGCAGTAATTTGGCCAGCGACAGCGGTTTTTCGAGAAAATCGTAGGCACCCAGACGCGTCGCTTCGACCGCCGTTTCGACCGACCCGTGCCCGGACATCATCACGACCGGACACAGCATCGCATCTTCGGCGACCCATTCCTTCAGCAGCGTGATCCCGTCGGTATCCGGCATCCAGATATCGAGCAAAATCAGGCTCGGGTTTTCCGTTTTCTTCAATTCGCGTGCTGCGGCGGCGTTATCCGCCATTGCGACTTCATAGCCTTCGTCCGCGAGGATTTCGCCGACCAGGCTGCGGATTTCCGGTTCATCGTCAACGACGAGAATGCGAGTTTTGTTTGCGTTCATATCGGTTTATTTGAAAGTTAAATGGCGGGCAGCTGAATGATGAAGCCTGCGCCTTGTTTGTGTCGGGTATCGACCCAGATCGCACCGCCGTGCTCTTCGATGATTTTTTTGACGATCGCAAGCCCGAGCCCGGTGCCTTTGGCTTTAGTTGTAACATAGGGTTCGAAAATTTGCTCGATTTGTTCTTCTCTGATGCCTGGCCCGTCGTCGAAGAAGCCGATTTCGATGAAATCGCTGTTGTTCTTTTGCACCCGGCGCATGTCGATTTCGATATGGCCGTTGCCTTCGGTCGCTTCCAGGGCGTTTTTGAGCAGATTATGCAGCACTTGCCGGATGCTGACCGGATCGCCGTTGATGCAAAGCCGCTTTTTATCCTGTTCGGCCTGTACGATAACGCCCGATTTCAGCGTATAAAGCCCGAGCACCTCCTGGACGAGCGCATACAGATCGATATTGACCGTCTGCTTTTTCGAAGTCTTCGCGTACTCGGAAAAATCGTCGACCATTTCCTTCATCGCCTCGACCTGCTGCACGATCGTGCGGGTCGAGCGCTGCAGGATATCGGCATCGCCGGATTCCAGCTTGGCGGACAGTTTAAGCTGCAATCGTTCGGCTGACAATTGGATCGGCGTCAGCGGGTTTTTGATTTCGTGCGCGAGGCGCCGGGCGACCTCGCCCCAGGCGGCGTTTTTCTGAGCCTGAATCAAATCGGTCACATCGTCGAATACCACGACCGCGCCGACGCGAGTGCCTTCGTGCGAAAACATCGGGGTGCCGCGGCAGAGCAGCTCCCGGCGGCCGCTCTGACCCAAAAAGGCAATCCGCTGCTGCCAAATATCGTCCGCCTGTTCCAGTAAACGCTGAATCGATTTCAGCGGTTCGGACAGCTCGCTATGCTCCTCGGCCAGCGATAACAGCGATTGGCCGATGAATTGGTTCACATGCACATGGAAAATCCGGAACGCCGCCTGGTTCGCGGTGCGGATCTTATACCTCGAATCGAAGCTGATCACGCCCGCGGTCAGGTTGGCCAGTATCGTTTCGAGATAGGAGCGCTGGTTTTCGACCTCGACACCGGCCCGCCGGATCTCGTCGCGGGCGCGCGCAATGCGCTGGGTCATGATGTTGAACGACTCGACCAGAAAGCCCAGATCGTCCTGGGCGGCGACCGGCAATTGCTGGTCGTAATGCCCCGAAGCGACCGCCTGCGTGCCTTTGACCAGTTCCTTGACCGGCGCGACGATGTTGCGGATGCTGATGAAAGCGACCCAGATCGCCGCCAGCAAGCTCATCAGCAAAACCAGCGACAGCGCCAGCGAAAACGTCAGTTTCAGCGAGTCCCTGAGAAAATTCATTTCCTGGTAGCGTACGAAAGCGAACTCGACCGAGTCGGCCAGATCCGCAATCCGCAAAGGCACCGGAAACAGCGCCTGGATATACCACGTGTCCAGGCCTCTGACCGCCACGATCGAGCGGATCATCAGTTCGTTCTCGCTGACCGGGGCCAGCGCAATATAATCGTCGCTCTGGCGCAATTGCAGCCAGGTTTGCTCGTCGGGAATGCTGGGCAGAATATCGGTCGGATTCGCGCTGCTGGACGCGATGATTCGGCCCTGGCGCGAAAACAGCGTCATCTCTGCGGCACCCACCTGCGCCCGGTAATTTTCGATTTCATGCGCGGTAAAGCCGTCGGAACCGAGCCGGAGCTTTTCGGCCAGTTGCCGGGTCTGCATCAAATGCCAGTGCATTCGTTGATCCAACGACGCCTGGCTCAATTCGAGCGCATCTTCCATCGCCCGGTCGATTTCGACGTTGAACCAGCTGTCGATGCCCTGATGCAGAAACTGCATCGAAAAATAAAACACGATCGCGGCGGGCGCCAGAGCCTGCAAAACGAACACCGACAACATCCGTGTGGTCAGCCGTGAGCCGGCTTCGCGTTTTTTGAGCTGGCGCGCCAGTGCGTAGATGTTCGCGACAACCAGCGCGAGCAGCACCACCGAACCGAGCGCATTGATCAGCAGCAGCCAGGAATACATCGCGCTAAGTTCGGAGGACTCCTGGGTCGCCGTGCTCATCAACTGCAGCGAAAACAGGATCAGCGCGAACAGGACCAGGATCGATACGCTGACCGGCGGTTTCAGTTGTTCAGATGCCATAAGTACCAGTCGCTGGATAAATACCACTGGGAATTGAGATAGGCGAAAGGGCGCAGCGGCAAAGGCAGCAATTCGCGGTCGAAAACGACCCGTATGCCTGCGGTGTAGCGCAGGCCGGGAGTCAGCATTGTTCTGGCTGCGATCGGCATAGAGTGAATCGTCGACAGCGCATCCAGGGCCGAGGCCAGCGATGAAAAATTACCGCCTTCGCCGCTGTCTTCGTTACGGACCCGGTAAACGTTCAGCAGGGCCTGATATTGAATTCTGAAGCGCAGACTCTTTTCGGCGATCGTTTCGTCCGGCCAGAAGTCGCGCTGGCGCATTATCTTGATATTGAGCGCCCAGAACAGCGGCACGCCGTTTTTGAGGGCGTCGATCGCTTTCGGGCTGAGCCGGTAGAGGATCTCGGCGGACAACACATATTCTTCGCTCTGTAAGTCCAGATCGGCATATTTGACCACTGCGGCGTAAGGTCCGGCCGACGCGGGCAAAGGCGCCAGCCAGCCCAGAATCAGCAGATAGATTGCTATCTTACGCTTTGCGGAGGCGGGCATAATAAAAACCGTCCATCGCCAAGTCGCCGGGCAGAATCTGCCGCCCTACTGCGCACGCGGTACCCCATTCCGCAGTGATGGGCCATTCGATCGCGTCGGGATGGCCAGCCAGAAAGTCCACCATCTGACGTTCGTTCTCTTCCTTCAACACCGAACAGGTGGCGTACAGCAGGCATCCCCCCGGCGCCACCATGTTCCAGGCCGCGTTCAGGATTGCGCGTTGCTGCGCGGCGAGCGGTTCGATATCCCCGGCGCGGCGCAGCAGTTTGATGTCGGGATGGCGGCGAATCACACCGAGCGCCGAACACGGCGCATCGACCAGAATCCGGTCGAACTGCCGCCCGTCCCACCAGTCTTCGGGATGTGAAGCATCGCCGACTGCCGTCTTGGCCTCCAACCTGAGGCGCCGCAAATTTTCCTCTACGCGGCGCAGCCGGTTTGCATCGACATCGATCGCAACCATTTCTTTCAGTTGCGGCTGCATTTCGAGAATATGCGCGGTTTTCCCGCCCGGTGCCGCGCACAGGTCGAGCACTCGCTGCCCAGGCCGCACGTCAAGCAGGCCGGCGGCCAGCTGGGCGGCGGTATCCTGAACCGAAACCAGGCCTTCGGCAAACCCCGGCAGCCTCTCGACCGGCACCGGCTGGTCAAGGACCAGGGCGGAAGCGCAAAAATCGGGCAACTCGGCGGCAAGGCCCTGTACATTCAACAATTCACAGTAGGCTTCCCTGGAGATCCGGGACAAACTGACCCGTAACGCGAACGGCGGCGGCTGATTGTTCTCCCGCAGGCAGCGGTCGGCTTTATCGGGCCAGTCCTGGCGGATTTTTGCGATCAGCCATTCAGGATGGCTGCAGCTTGCCAAAAAATTCTCGTCGGCCGCTTTTTCGAACTGTTCCCGTTCTCGGAGATAACGCCGCAACAGCGCGTTGATCAGACCTTTAGCCCAAGGTTTGCGTCCTGCCGCATTCACCGTTTCGGAAACCGCCGCATGCGTTTTGATCCGCATGAAGCCGAGCTGGTAAAGTCCCACGAGAATCAAGAGCCGGATGTGAATATCTTTCAGCGGCTTGTCGAGAAGTTGGCACAGAATGAAGTCGAGCCGGTGATACTGCCGGCAGACGCCGTAACATAAGGCCTGCAACAGCGCGCGGTCCTGCACCGAAGGCACGGTCTGCAGAACCTGCTCGAGCGCCGCAGTCAGCGATTGGCCTTCAGCCACGACCCGGGTCAGCACTTTGGCCGCAAGCAATCGTAGATTCACGGCCGATCAACCCAGCTTCAGGCTGTGCAAGTCATGCGCATTCAGAAACGCCTGCGCCGGCATCCGTTTGCCGCCGGGCAACTGCACCTCGAGAAGCCTGAGCCAGCCGCTGCCGGTCGCTACATCCAGATGCTTTTGCGTACATTTCACCTGTCCTGGCTCTGCACCCGTAGGTCCGGGAATCGGTTGCGCACGCCAGATGCGCAGCGCTTCGCCGCGGTATAGGGTTTGGGCGACCGGCCAGGGATTCAGGCCTCGCACTTGTCTGTCCAGTTCGTCCGCCGGTTTTGTCCAGTCGAGGGTGGCTTCGCTCTTTTCGAGTTTGGCGGCATACGTCACCAAGGCTTCATCTTGCGGCTCCGCATGCACCGTCCCGGCCTCGACCTGGCGCAAGACTTGTTCGAGGCCGATCGGCCCCAAAGCGGCCAATTTGTCATGCAGATCGCCGGTCGTGTCCTCCGTGCCGATTGCGACGGTTTCCTTGTGCAACATGTCGCCGGCGTCCAGCTTCAATGCGATGCGCATGATCGTGACGCCGGTTTCGGCATCCCCGGCCATCAGTGCGCGCTGAATCGGCGCGGCGCCGCGCCAGCGGGGCAACAGAGAGGCATGCACGTTCAGGCAGCCGTATTTCGGGACATCGAGTACCGCCTGCGGCAAAATCATCCCGTAGGCGACGACAACCATCAGCTCGGGTTCGAATGCGGCAAGTCGGGCAACCGCTTCGGCCGATTTGAGCGAATCGGGCTGCAGTACCGGAATCCCGGCGGCCTGCGCGGTTTCCTTGATCGGACTCGGCTGCAGCTTGCGTCCGCGTCCGGCGGGTCGGTCGGGCTGCGTATAAACGGCGCAGACCTCGTGTCCGGAAGTCAGCAGCATTTTCAGGGTCGGCACCGCGAATTCGGGGGTGCCGGCAAAAATAATCCTCATGCTTTGCTGGCTTCCATTTTATGTATTTTTTCGAGTTTCTTTTTGATGCGTTGACGTTTTAGCGGGGACAGATAATCGACGAATAATTTTCCGTCCAGATGGTCAATTTCATGCTGAATACAGACCGCCAGCAAGTCTTTTGCTTCCAGTTCGAAAGGCTGTCCGTCGCGATTCAATGCCTTGACCCGCACATGTTCGGCCCGTTGGACCTTCTCGAAAAAGCCCGGCACCGACAGGCAGCCTTCTTCGGATTCCTCTACGCCGTCTTTCGCGACGATTTCCGGGTTGATCAGACAAAGCGGCGCATTTTTTTCTTCGCTGACATCGATCACGATTACCCGCCGGTGCACATTCACTTGCGTCGCTGCCAGCCCCACGCCGCGCGATTCGTACATCGTCTCGAACATATCGTCAACCAGTTTCCGAATCGAATCATCGACCGCCTGGACTTTTTCGGCTTTTTTGCGCAACCTTTCATCCGGAAACTCCAGAATGGTTAAAATACTCAACGAACTCTCCACATTTGGTAACTGTTATCGATACTGGAATTCTATCTGATTTAGAACAAAATCTAAATCGGATAAGCAATTCAAGGGGCTCAGTGAAGAGGCCGGACGAACTGCCTTTGGTGTTACACTCACCGGTAACCCCAGATGACACACAGAGGGTTCGCGATGAGCAAAAGTTCCTCATCATACACTTACCAGAACCGGCAGGCATTTGTTACGCGCGGCTAGTTCATCCCAATAGCTCTTCGCGATCAATTCGGCAACAAAAGAGAGGTTCGGCGGTCGTTACAGCCTGACAGCCGGAAGCTTGCAATCAAACAGGCTAGAGCTTATCGTGTGCAGTTTGACGTTCTTCTTGATGGATTCATGGCCGGCACGACGATACCTCGGAACGTCCCTCAAGCCGCATTGATGCGTTAAAAGACCCGTTTGGCGCGATTCAGGCCGCGTTTGAGGATAAAAACCACAGTCACCCTAGGATGGCATATCAAAGTTTATTACGACTAAAATCGAGCGTAATTTGGCCTCTATGGATGGAATCCTCTCAACACAAGGAATATCTGCTGCGCCAGCTCAGAGAGGAAGCCAAGCAAGAGTAAGACAAGGCGGAACTGCTGCTGCATCGGGTGCAACTTGCGGCAATCGCGGCGCCTGTTTCGGCGCCATTAGCCCCAGTTCCGGCATAGCCTGCAGGAAAGACTGTCAGCGAATATTTAGATGAATATGGCGCCTATTCGAATCCTCTAATTTTAGCGACCCGGATCATGAGGAAAGCTTAAAATCATTCCTCCGATATGATTCTTAACGATTCAGCGGCACTGAAGTCACTCGGCTATGAAGTGGGAAGCTCGAGAACGTGGAAACAGTAGAGGAATATTTGAAAAACATCAAAGCATTCTTGATGGGGTATTAAAGCCTAAAGATATTAATTTGCAGTCCTCTATGAATGCGTTAGGTAACGAAATAAGCGAGATTGATTACGAAAGCGAAAAACGCTCATTCATTCAAGAAGAGCTTAAACTACTATTCGAGCATAACCCAGCGGCGGAGAGCTACGTTAACGGATTCTCGAAACTGAGCAGGTTTTGGCTATCGATGATTACCTTATATACAGGCATGAGGATCGCGGAAATTTGCCAATTACACTTGAGCGACATCGAGCAAGTTAAGATTTATAGATCGGCATGTGTTTCAGCCCAGATACATATTGCTCAAGGTACAGTATGAGATACGTCATAACAGGCAGAGTGCATCCAGAAAGTGATGACATCTGGTTCGGTCCTATCGAGTGGAAAACACAAATACCGTATTCAGGTCGAGTGATTGTGCAGTGCGAGTCATCCCAGGTCACGATCTTTCTGGACCTTTCTGCGATAAACGACTATGGGACTGCACATCATACCGCCGAGCATTTTGCAATTACCATTATTGGTGCACTTGGTTTTTCACTGGGGTCTGGATACTCAGTCGAGTTAATCCAGGTCATTGAAGAAGACGGAACGCCTCATGTCTTAGGCGTTCGACCAATGACTGAGGATGCACCGCCTCAGACTCTGGGGTTTAGTCCGCACGACCCTATATTCGAGCGCGCGTTTAAGTTGGCAAATGAAAACATTTTCTTTCGCTTGGCTTTGCGCGATTTTCTTCGCGCCATCAATGACACCACCGATCGTGCCACATATTGTTACCGCGCTATTGAAAGTATTAAGTCGGCATTTGTTTTCAAAACCGGTAAAGACCGTTGGGATGATATGCATCGCGCACTCGGCACCAACCACACAACTATTAGAGCGAAAGTCAAAAATTTTGCTGATCCAGTGCAGCATGGCAATTGGATAAATACGCCAGAAACTCCCGAAAAAGATCAATGGAATATGCTGCTACTCACCCGAGATATACTGCAGAAATATCTCGATTATGAGTTACCGGCAACCTAATCTCTTCATTCCCTCAAGAACACTCTTTCAACATACCGCCAAACTCATTGGTGTGGCGGCTTGCTGGCGCTCTTCAATGTCTGATTTCAAATTGGCACCGGCGGCGGACCACTGAGCGAGTCTGTAAATTTTCCCAAGCGATGTGGATTAATTTGCTTCCTCTCTACACCGGAAATAAGCTATTCTTGCCCGTGCAAAGTGGAGGCATCAAATAGCGGCATCAAGGTCTCAGACTTTTACTAAACCCATCAAAGACAGCTCATCTTTTCATTGAACTGTATCAAGCATTTAGGCTTTTGTTCTAAAGGCGCATTGATTCCTATCTTAATTCATCTAAACTTTAAAATCAGACAGTTTAAAAACACTCGGCAGGTTTTTTATGGCTTTTCGAACAATTCTCGGCTTTATAGTTCCCTTGGTGTGTTGCTCTGCGGTGCTGGCTGAAGAAATCAGGTTGAATCCCTCCCATCCCGACCGCTATACGGTGGCAGAAGGCGATACGCTGTGGGATATCTCCGGAAAGTTTTTAAAGAATCCGGGGCAATGGCCCCTTCTGTGGAGTCATAACAATCAGATCAGAAATCCCCATCTGATCTATCCCGGCGACACGATCTATTTTTCGGTGGTGAACGGCCAGCCCCGGCTGAGTTTCTCTCCGACCGAAGCGGCCGCCGTTTCTCCCTCCGCCGGACCTTGTGTTCTCAACGAAGCGGACATCAAAAACGGGCGCACCAGTTTTGCGCTGTCTCCCGAAGGCAAGCTGCAACCCTGCATACGCGAGTCGGCAACCGCCAAGGCCGTGCAATTGATTCCGGCCGAAGCGATTCAGAAGTTCCTGTCCCTGCCGCGCGTGCTCGGTGAAAACGAATTGAACCAGGCACCTTATATAGTGGACATTGCCGGAGAGCATCTGATTGCAGGCAATGGCGACAAAGTGTATGCCCGTGCGATCGAGCAGCCGGACAGTCTGACGTATGCCGTCTACCGCGAAGGCGATATCTTGAGAAATCCGACCACCGAGGAAGTGTTGGGGTACGAAGCCAAGTACATCGCCGACCTGACCCTGCAGGAACCCGGCGATCCCGCCACGCTGACGATCACCCAAGCAAAAAGCGAAATCCTCGCCGGCGACCGGGTTCTCCCCACCAGCGAAGAAGAAGTCGTGCTGAATTATTTCCCGGAACCGCCCGAGGCAAGCATCAAAGGCAATATCATCGGGGTGCTCGACGGAGTCACCCAAATCGGCCGGTATAATGTCGTCGTGATCGACAAGGGCATTTTCGACGGCCTAAAAACCGGTCACGAACTGGACATTTACCAGCGCGGCAAAATTGCTTCGGACCCTTACAGCCCGGTCAAAAACGACGCCGTGCAAATGCCCGACGAATATGCCGGCAAGCTGATGGTATTCCGGCCTTTCGAGCGGGTTAGTTATGCACTGGTGATGCAGGCGCAGAGAGACATCCATGTCCTCGACAAGGTTCAATCTCCGGAGTAGCCCTACGCCAAACGCCTCTTGCGATCTTTCTTATTGGCTTGCGCTGCTGCGTGTGCCGGGAGTCGGCAGCAGAACTTTTCTCGATCTGCTGGAAACACACTCTCCGGCGCAGCTGTTTTCCGAGTCTTCCTCCGCGTTGGCCTCCCTGGGCCTGAAGCCCGCCGCTGTCCAGGCGATTAAGCATCCCGACTGGCCGCTGATCGAGGCCGATCTGGCCTGGTCGAGCGAACCGGATCAACACATTGTTACGTTTGACGATCCCGCTTATCCCGAGTCATTGAAGCACATCGCCGATCCGCCTCCGGTGCTGTTCGTGCGTGGGGATCCGATTCTCCTGGCCCGGCCGCAAATCGCGATTGTAGGCAGCCGCAATCCCTCCGCAGTGGGACGGGAAACCGCCTTCCAATTCGCCAAGGCGCTCAGCGCACACGGCTTCGTGATTGCCAGCGGCCTGGCCTTGGGAATCGATGCGGCCGGCCACGAAGGCGCTCTGGAAGGTCAAGGGCTGACCGTGGCCGTGGTCGGCACCGGTCCGGACCGCATCTATCCCGCCGCAAACAAAAATCTGGCCATGCGCATCGTCGAGACAGGTGCCATCGCGACCGAACTGCCGCCCGGCACTCCTGCCAAGGCGCATCATTTTCCGCGCCGAAACCGGATCATCAGCGGTTTGTGCCGTGGCCTTCTGGTTGTCGAGGCGGCCAGAGAGAGCGGCTCGCTGATCACGGCGCGCCTGGCGCTGGAGCAAAACCGCGAGGTCTTTGCGATTCCCGGCTCGATCCATAATCCTTTGGCGCGCGGCTGTAATGCCCTGATCCGCGAAGGTGCCAAACTTGTCGAAACGGTGCAAGATATTATTGAGGAATTAGGTCAATATTATCAAGAAGATATGAATTATATCCCGCCGCAGGAACAATCAATGCTTGACCTGGAGCAGCAAACATTATTGAATCTTGTCATGTATGACCCCACATCCATCGACGATCTGGTCGAGAAAACCGGCAAATCGGTCGAAACGATCGCCTCAATGCTGTTAATCCTGGAGCTGAACGGTTACGTTTCAGCTGTCGCGGGTGGCTGTTATACCCGAATAAAATAATCTCTGGCGGGCGCTATGAAAGAAAATATTTTTGATGTTCTGATGTACCTCTTCGAAAACTATATGGAAGGCGAAACCGAAATTCTTCCCGACAGTGATGTGATCAGAACCGAGCTGCTGGAAGCAGGCTTCGAACAGATCGAAGTCAGCAAGGCGTTCGACTGGCTGGAATCGTTGAGTTTGCAAGGCGCGATTTCACCGACCGTCGCTCCGGCGTTCCGCATTTTTTGTGCCGAGGAAAAAGCCAAGCTGAGCACCGACTGCCTCGATCTGATCCTGTTTTTGGAGCAGAAAGGCATCTTAAGCTCCGCCAATCGCGAGATTGTGATCGATCGGGCGATGGCGCTCGAAAACGAGGAAATTTCGGTCGAAAAACTCAAATGGATCGTGCTGATGGTGCTCTTGAGCCAACCTGATCAGGAAATCGCGTTCTCCCGAATGGAAGATTTCGTTTACGATCTGATTCCAACCTATTTGCATTGATGTTTGAGGCTCGGGTACGCGATTCGAGGTTCGAAGACCTCACCGATTCATCCGACCGCCCGCACTTGGGCCTTGACTTTATTTTAAGGATAAATGAGCAAAAATCTTGTTATCGTCGAATCTCCCGCCAAGGCCAAAACCATTGAAAAATACCTCGGCAAGGATTTTCAGGTGCTGGCCTCTTACGGACATGTCCGTGATTTGATCCCGAAGGAAGGTGCGGTCGATCCGGACCATGATTTTGCGATGAAATACGAGGTGATCGAGCGTAATTTGCGCCATGTGCAGGCAATCGGCAAGGCGCTCAAAGACGCCGACGCATTGTATCTCGCTACCGACCCCGACCGCGAGGGCGAAGCAATCTCCTGGCACCTGTACGAGTTGCTAAAGGAAAAGAAATCCTTGAAAAACAAGGCAGTGCACCGGGTCGTCTTTCACGAAATCACCAAGAAGGCCGTTACCGAAGCGATCGCGCATCCGTCCGAACTGGCGACGAACCTGATCAATGCGCAACAGGCGCGGCGGGCGCTCGATTACCTGGTCGGCTTCAAGTTGTCGCCGCTGCTCTGGAAAAAGATCCGCCGCGGCTTGTCCGCCGGCCGCGTGCAAAGCCCTGCGCTCAGGATGATCGTCGAACGCGAGATGGAAATCGAAGCGTTCAAAAGCCGTGAATATTGGACCATCGATGCGCTGTTGACGGCAGACGAGCAAACCTTCAAGGCCAAGCTGACGCATCTGAACGGCGAGAAACTGAATCAGTTCAGCATTACCGACCGGCAAACCGCCGAGCAGGCTCGGCAGACCTTGCTGGAGGCCGCGGACGGCCGCCTGGTCGTCGCCAAGCTTGAAAAGAAGCAGCAGAAGCGTAACCCCGCGCCTCCCTTCACGACTTCGACCCTCCAGCAGGAAGCTGCGCGCAAGCTCGGCTTTACGACCAAACGCACGATGATGGTTGCCCAGCAGCTGTACGAAGGGATTGACATCGGCGGCGAAACCGCCGGGCTGATCACCTACATGCGTACCGACTCGGTCAATTTATCGGTTGAGGCGGTTGCCGAAATGCGCGAGATGATCGCAGAAAACTACGGCCCCGAAAACGTGCCGAAAGAACCGCGGATATTCAAGACCAAATCGAAAAACGCCCAGGAGGCGCATGAAGCGATTCGGCCGACTTATCCCCGCTATCAACCGGCTCAGCTCAAAAAGCACCTCAGCGACGAGCAGTTCAAACTTTACGACTTGATCTGGAAACGCACGATCGCCTGCCAGATGGCTCAGGCCACGATCAACATGATCGCGGTCGACCTGACCTGCGGCGAACGCAATGAGCATGTATTCAGGGCGACCGGTTCGACGATCGCCTCTCCGGGCTTCATGGCCGTCTATCTGGAAGGCAGGGACGACGCCGGCGACAGCGACGACAAGGAAAGCTTTCTGCCGCCGCTTGCGGAAGGCCGCCCCGTGCCGCTGAACGACATCGTCAATGCGCAGCATTTCACCGAACCGCCGCCGCGCTACAGCGAAGCGAGCCTGGTCAAGGCGCTCGAAGAGCATGGAATCGGCCGGCCGTCGACCTATGCCTCGATCATTTCGACCCTGCAGAACCGCGACTACGCGACGCTCGAAAACAAACGCTTCCATCCGACCGACGTCGGCCGGATCGTGAACAAGTTTCTGACCGAGCATTTTACGAAGTATGTCGATTACGATTTCACCGCAAAGCTCGAAGACGATCTCGATGCGGTGTCGCGCGGCGAAAAGGACTGGATTCCGCTGATGAGCGAGTTCTGGAACCCGTTCAACACGCTGATCCAGGAAAAAGACGAAAACGTGCAGCGCAAGGACGTGACCCAGGAAGCGCTCGACGAAAGCTGCCCCGAATGCGGCAGCCCGTTGTCGATCCGTCTGGGCCGCAACGGCCGCTTCATCGGCTGCACCAATTACCCGGGCTGTTCCTATACCCGCAATCTGAACGAGGATCAAAACGAAGCCGCGGAGCCTGAAGTTGTCGACGGGCGGACTTGTCCGAAGTGCGCTTCGCCGCTGGTACTGAAATCGGGACGCTACGGCAAATTCATCGGCTGCAGCGCCTACCCGAAGTGCAAACATATCGAACCCTTGGAAAAACCGCTCGATACCGGCGTCGAATGCCCGAAGTGCAAAAAAGGCAGCATCCTGAAACGCAAGTCGCGCAGCAACAAGATTTTTTATTCCTGTTCGGAGTACCCGAAATGCGACTATGCGCTCTGGAATGCGCCGCTGAAGGAAAGCTGCCCGGAATGTAACTGGCCGGTGCTGACCGTCAAGGAAACGAAGCGGCGTGGTGTCGAAAAAGTCTGCCCGCAGAAAGATTGCAGTTATGCGACGCCTTATGAAGGCGACCCTGCCGATGCGCAAGGGCCCCGAGAAGCCAGAGCCTGACTTCTCGGGCTTGGCTCGCAGGGCCTAAATTCGATCCCCAAGCCGATTTATGCCGAATATCACTATTTATACGACCAGAATATGCCCTTACTGCATTATGGCAAAGCGTTTGCTGGACAGGAAGGGCGTCAGCTACACCGAAATCAATGTCGATGCGGAGCCCGGCCTGCGCGAAGAAATGATGACTAAATCGAAACGGCGCACCGTTCCGCAGATTTTCATCGGAGACCTTCACATCGGCGGTTTCGATGAGTTGTATGCACTGGACCAGTCGAAGCAGCTGGATCCGCTATTGGAGAAATGAGTTGCTGGAAGCAGACAGGGAAGACCGGGAGCCGGGGCGATTGACGCCCCGGAGAGAAGGAAGGCTCAAAATCCTAATTCAGCCTCGTCGAGATCGTCGAACTGCTCTCTGAGCCGCTTTTTTTCCCAGTAAATTTCAATTTTCCGGCGAGCATCGCGTTTGACGGTATCGCCTTCGCTCGAATCGAGCGCTCCAAATTCGGCATCGTCGAAAATGTCGTCATCATGATCCATATGAGTCAAAGGTTCGTCGGCTTTGCTCGCCAACTTTACAGAAGTTCTTGCCATAGTTACACTCTTTAAAAACAATGATGCTTCCCGGCGGTTTCCCCGGAAAGATCGGAAACAAGTTGAATTAACGCATTCGGCGTCCGGCATCAAAACGCTATCCGTTTCAAACAGCCAAACCCAAGGTTATTTGGAATAATGGCGGCGGCTTTCGCGAATTTCAAGCCGTTCCGAAGTTATTTCGTATCGAAAAAATCAGCCGCTTTTCACCGCGTATCCCCGCTGATCTACGACGTTAGCGGGGTTAAGAATTCCTCAGAATGGACGCCGGGAGAAATCCACCTTTTATCTTACCGATAAACAGTCGATTTCCTTTCTAAGGACCGGAAAAACCTTCAAAAGTTCTCTGTCGGCTCTTAATCTTTCAAGCCGGCGCAAAGCAGAGCCGGAGGAAGGGCTTGGCGACCGCACCGCCCTTCCGGCAGCCCTGCTTCAGGGAAGCGGATTTACTGCTTTTCGAGCAGATAATCCAGCCACAGATTCGACAGCTTTTCCTGCACCGTATTTTGACGCAGACGCGCGTTCAGATGCGGGAAGTCGACCTTGTCCAGATCCTGATCCTGGTTGTAGCAGGAATACACGAAATATTCTTTGCCGGATTCCGCATCGACATGCTTGCACAGGCATTGTGCGCAGATGCCTTTCATCATGCACTGCATCGGCGAGTTGATCGAGCCGATTGCATGCTGGACCTTGTTCAGGTACGGCTTCAGCACGTTGAAGCGCGCGTCCTTCACCGCGGCCATCATCCGGTCCGAACCGATCACGATCAGGTGGTCCACATCGGCAAGCGAAATCGGCTGCTCGCCGAGTTCGCCTTTCGCATAGGCGACCATGCATTCCAGAATATTACCGACGAAGGTCTTGTCCTGCGGACGCGTCGGTTCGAACGGCTCGGCGCCCGGGGTATTGTCGACCGACCAGATAATCACGTCGGATGCCGCCTCGATGTCTTCGACCTTGAAGATGTCCCGGCGGTACTTGTACCCGGCGAAATAGATCACGCGGTTGCCGGCGCTCCGCAATGCCTTGCCGATCGAGAACAATACCGCATTGCCGAGGCCGCCACCGATCAGCAGCACAGTTTGGCCGGTCGGAATTTCGGTCGGTGCGCCGGTCACGCCCATCAGGATTAGCGGATCGCCGACCTTCCAGGTTGCGCACAGGCGCGATGACGAGCCCATCTCCAGCGCGATCAGCGAAATCGTGCCTTTTTCCTTGTCGACTTCGGCTCCGGTTAGCGCCAGGCCTTCGGCGGCCAGCACGGTGCCGCCCTTGACCGGCGCATGGGCTTCGAAATTCTGCAGGCGGTAGAACTGGCCCGGCTCGAATTTGGCCGCCGCCATCGGCGCCTTTACGATCACCTCGATGATTGTCGGCGTCAGGCGGTTGATTGCCACGATCGTCGCGGTAAAGGCTTCGTCCAGCGACGCGAAAAACCCTTTCAGGCCGGCATTTCGCTCTGCCTGCAAGGCAGGATCGAGTCCTGCCAGATCTTTCTCGAACAATTTCGCAACGTGCGGATAGCCGTTCTTCGCGCTTGCCATCGCCTTGACCACGTTGCCGGCATAGACCGGGTGGTTGTCACCGTAGAAGCTGATGAATTTGCCTTCCTTCCGGTAAGAAGTCAGCGGCGCAGGCTTGCCGAGTTTCGGCGCGGCCTCGTCGTGCATCGGCACCAGTTCCAGGTTGCCGTCGTGCCATTCCGGCTGGTAGCGCTGGAAGAACCATTTGTCCATTACGAACGTTTCCGGGTACTCGCTTTGATAGATCGTGTTCGGCGAAGTGCCGGCCGCGATATATAGATTGCGCAGCGGCACGGTCACCATCTGTTTCTTGCTGACCCAGCGGCCTTCTTCGAACTCCAGCTTTTCGAACTCGACAGCTTGCAAATGGCCGTACTGGTCAGGAATCGCGCTGACCGGGCTCATGCCTTCGGCGAGCGCAATGCCTTCTTCGAGCGCTTCGGAGATTTCCTCGTGATTTTGCCGGTAAGCAGGCGCATCCTTCATGCCTTTCCGGTAGAACAGAGTCACGCCGCCCCAACCTTCGACCAGCGGCTGGAAGTTCGGCGCTTCGCCGGCCGCGGCGGCCCGCTCGCGTTCAGCACGGATTGCCCGGCCGTGCCCCAGGAATTCGTCCAGAATGACTGCTTCTTCCTGATCGTAGCGCTTCCGCACCGCTTCTTCGCCGTAGACGGATACCAGCGTTTCGTAGCGGCCGAGCATTTTTTCGACCTGCACCGGGTAATACGCCATCAGTTCGGTCGCAGTATCGATCGCGGTTAGACCGCCGCCGATCACGCCGGCCGGGAGGCGCACCTGCAGGTTTGCCAGCGACGAGGCCTTTGCCGCGCCGGTCAGCTGCAGCGCCATCAGGAAGTCGGACGCCTTGCGGATGCCGCGGAGCAGGTTGTTTTTCAGGTCGATGATCGTCGGTTTGCCGGCGCCGGAAGCGATACAGATATGATCGAAGCCCATCCGCCAGGCATCCTCGATCGTGATCGTGCCGCCGAAGCGGACCCCGCCGTAAGCGCGGAACGCGTTCCGGCGCAGCAGCGTCAGGTAGATCACCTTCAGGAAATTCTTGTCCCAGCGTACGGTAATCCCGTATTCGGCGACGCCGCCGAAACCGGCCAGAATGCGCTTGTCGAGATCCTCATAAAGTTCGCGGAAATCGGCGATCGGCTGAGGCAATGTGTCGCCATCGCCGGTCAATGCGGCAGGCAGCGGCTCCAGCTTCAGGCCGTCGATGCCGGCTACGCCGAAGCCTTCGTTCAGCAGGTAATGGCTCATCGTGTAGCCGGCCGGTCCAAGACCGACGACCAGTACATTCTTGCCGTTGTAAGGCTTCATGACCGGGCGCTTCACGTTTAAAGGATTCCAGCGCGTCAGCAGGCTGTAGATCTCGAAGCCGTACGGCATGAACAAGACGTCGGTCAAGACGTTCGTTTCGATTTGCGGAATGTTGACCGGATCGGTCTTCTGATAGATGCAGCCCTTCATGCAGTCGTTGCAGATCCGGTGGCCGGTGCCCGGGCACATCGGATTGTCGACGATGATGATCGCCAGCGCGCCGATATTGTCGCCTCCGCGCTTGACCAGATGCATCTCGGAAATCTTCTCTTCGAGCGGGCAACCGGTAGTGGTCACGCCCAAAGGGTCGACCTTGTAGGTATTGGTCTTCTTGTTGCGCATCCCTTTCGAGCAGGAATCGGTATCCCGGTCATGGCAATAGATGCAGTGATCGACTTCGGACAAAGCCTGACGCTCGTTGAAACGCGGATCGGTCAGCTTGAAACCGTCGCGGCGGCGGCGGTGCGCCAGCTCGCCCATCCAGACCGAAAATTCGCCCTTATCGATCACGTTGTGCTCGACCAGGTTTTCGAAATCGCGCTTTTCGGGGAATTTGAAGCTGAGCCAGTGTTCCGCGATCTCGGGATCATGCTGGGCAATGAAAGCCCAACGCTGGGCCAGATCCATCAGCCCATCGATAAAGCTCGCCGCATCGGCTGCCGCGATGACTTCGACAAACGCCTTTGCCGCCTCGGGATGTGCGGCAAGCTGCGCGCGGAGTTTCTCGGCGGCTGCGTCCGCATTCGGGTAAGTGCCGTCCTTGCCTTTCGCGATGGCCTTGTAATGCGAGGACAATTGACCGATCAGTCCGCCTGTGCGTGCAACCCGGCGTTCGGCATCGCTATCGAGAGCCGCTTCTGGAAACGCGGCCCCGATCAACAACTCGAAGCGGTTTTGGATACCCTCGACATCCCACTCGGAAATCGCCTGGTCCTTGAAAACCAGATTCAGTTTCGCGACGACTTCGTTTTTGTAAGTGAAGACGGTATCGAACTCTTCCCGAATCTTTGCCGCCTGGGCCTGATGCTCTTCCTCGACGCCGAACAGTTTCGCGACGAAACGCCCGACATAAGGCCCCATTTTGACCAGCAGGTCCGATACCGCCTCGACCGCCATTCCTTCACCCTGACATTGGCGGTAAGCGGCAAATTTTTCGAACAATTCGGGGGCATGGCGTTTTACCGAGGCGTCGAACGCTTCGAGCAGATCGTTCAGGCGTCGGGCGTCGTATAAATCAGGGTAAGTAAAGCCGGGAATTCCAAGCGTAAAGTCGTTATGATCCATAGTCACTTAGGGTTGATTAGCTCAAGACAGTCCAAACGGTGCGAAAATTCGCCTGCGTCAGTTCTTATGAGAATTGCAAATGAGTCGATGTAACAGAACATTATATAAATTTTTTATTGACATTTCTACAAAAATCGAATCTTTATCCCTGCTTGGTTTCTTCAGACCGGCAAATCTCGCGGCACGGCCTGTATTGCCGGGCGAAATTTTCGGCGTTCCGGCAAAAAGCTTCGATTATGGCCTGCGATGCGGGGTCATTCGCATATCCTGTGGATAACTCTGTGAGTAAACTGACGGCAACTCTCCCGCTCGCTTCCTCCGACGAAATCGGCAACCTAGCTGCCGGGCGAACAGTCTTCTGCAGATTTAGAAATTTATAATTTAATATCAATGAGATATAGGATCGTAAACAGCATTGCCGGAATACTTCGATAAAAAAGTAACGCTCGTCTTACGATCCTTCGGCGTGCCTGGGCATCGTTATAGGCTGTGGAAAAGCCTGCGGAGAACCCCGGGTTCTCTGCCAAGGTTTTTCCCCGATTTGGCAAATCCCCCGGGGGATCGGTTCCCTTTCTCACGCAAACCGTTGAAAATTCAATGCGAATGGGCCGATAGTGTTATACAATGAGAAATTTTGAAACGATTCGCCGGTTTATCGGCAGATAAAGATCAGCTATGCGATGCCCGTTTTGCGCCGCCCAAGATACGCGCGTTCTGGATTCCAGATTGACGAATGAAGGCGACCAGGTCCGCCGACGCCGCGAATGCACGGCCTGCAAGGAGCGGTTTACGACTTTCGAAGCCGCCGAACTGAGCTTGCCGCGCGTGGTCAAGCGCGACGGCAGCCGCGAGCCGTTCGACGAAAAGAAGCTGCGTTCCGGGATGATGCGGGCGCTCGAAAAACGGCCGGTCAGCGGCGACGATATCGAAATGGCGCTGAACCGGATCAAGAAAGCCTTGATGAGCTCCGGCGATCGGGAAATTACCGCCCAGCAGCTCGGCGAAAAAGTGATGCACGAGCTGAGTCATCTCGACCATGTCGCCTATGTCCGCTTCGCGTCGGTGTACCGGAGCTTTCAGGATGTCAGCGAGTTCACCGACATGATCAAGCATCTGCAAGAAAAATAGATGGATTCCGCAGGCAGCCGGGATTTTCATTACATGGCCAGAGCCTTACGGCTGGCCCGCAACGGTTTATACACGACCCATCCGAACCCGCGCGTCGGCTGTGTCCTGGTCCGCGATGACCAAGTGATCGGCGAAGGCTGGCACGTCAGGGCCGGCGGCGATCATGCCGAAATCGCGGCGCTCAAGCAGGCGGAAAACGCCCAAGGCGCTACCGCCTATGTAACGCTGGAGCCGTGCAGCCATCACGGCAGAACCCCGCCCTGCGCCGACGCGTTGATCAGGGCCGGCATCCGCCGGGTCGTGACGGCAATGCAGGACCCTAACCCTCTGGTCGCCGGCAGCGGCCTGGCCAAGCTCCGGGAGGCCGGCATCGAAACGGTCTGCGGCATACTGGAGGAGGATGCGCGTCGATTGAATCGCGGCTTCATCCAGCGGATGACCGCGGGACGGCCTTTCGTGCGCAGCAAGCTCGCGATGAGCCTGGACGGACGGACGGCCCTGGAATCCGGCGAAAGCAAATGGATCACTTCCAGCGAAGCCCGGCAGGACGTGCACCGGATTCGGGCGCAAAGTTCGGCGATTCTGACCGGTATCGGCACTGTGCTGGCCGACGATCCGGCGCTGACCGCCCGGATCGAGGACGGCGTGCAGCAACCGGTCAGGATCGTGCTGGATACGCGCCTTAGGATGCCGGCCCATGCGCAATTGGCGAAATTGCCGGGGCGCAGCCTGATTTTGACAGCCAGCGGCGATCAGCGCAGAATGGCGGATCTGCAGAAAGCCGGTTTCGAAATTCACCGAATAGCCGAAAAAAACGGCCGGATCGACTTGAATGCCGTGATGGCTTTCCTGGCCGACCAGCAAATCAACGAATTGCTGGTCGAAGCGGGGCCGATATTGAACGGCGCCTTACTGGCCGAGAACCTGGCCGACGAATGGATTGTCTATATGGCACCTTGCGTATTGGGCGACCGGGGGCGCGGCCTGTTCACGCTGCCCGGCATACGAACGATGGCCGACAAAAAAATATTGAAACTGACCGACGTCAGACAGATCGGCCCGGATCTGAAATTGACTTACGGGATGTAGGGTACACTCGACTGCAGAGATGCAGGAGGTAGGCAGAAAACCGCTCCTGCGTTTTCTGCATTCGCCACATCCTTGTGGTTTAGCAATGCAGGAGCAATTGCCGACGACTGCAAGGATGCAGGAGTTAGAGCAACGCAGGGAGCAGTTGCCGAGTGCGTACCTGTTCAAAGTTTGGAGCACATCGGTAATCACGAAAAGGTACGCCAGCGTACCCTACAGTTTTTTAAATATATTCGCTTACTTCATGTTCACAGGCATCATTCTGGCAATCGGGAAAATCACCGGCATCGAGCAACAGGCCGGCGACTGCAAGCTCACGATCGATACCGGCAAGCTTTCGCTGAAAGACACCGCGCTCGGCGACAGTATCGCGGTGAACGGGGTCTGCCTGACCGCGATCGCGCTGGGGCCGCATTCGTTTTCCGCCGATGTCTCGAACGAAACCCTGTCCCGAACCAGCCTGAAAAGCGCCACGGTCGGCACGCCGGTCAACCTGGAACTGGCGCTGACCCCGTCGACCCGGCTCGGCGGCCATATCGTCAGCGGCCATGTCGACGGCCTGGCGACCGTGATCGACAGGAAACCGGATGCGCGTTCGGTACGCTTCAAATTCAAGGCGCCGGACCCTCTGGCCAAATACATCGCCGAGAAAGGCTCGGTTTGTCTGGATGGGATCAGCCTGACCGTCAACGAAGTCGAAGGCAGCGTTTTCGGGGTGAACATCGTACCGCACACGCTGAAGGAAACCACACTGGGCTTTGCAGCTCCCGGCACCGTCGTCAATCTCGAAGTGGACCTTCTGGCCCGCTATTTGGAGCGGCTGATGCTCGGTCAGACCGCCCAGCCGGAAGAGAAGGTCACGCTCGACCTGCTGCAGCGCAGCGGATTTTTAGGCGGATAGGATTAGAGCTATGAACACAATCGAAGAAATCATCGAAGATTTGCGCCAGGGCAAGATGGTCATCATCATGGACGACGAGGACCGCGAGAACGAAGGCGACCTGGTGATGGCGGCCGCGTTCACGCGCCCCGAAGACATCAATTTCATGGCGCGCTACGGACGCGGCCTGATCTGCCTGACGCTGACCAGCGAACGCTGCCAGAAGCTGCGCCTGCCGTTGATGACCAACGAGAACAAAACCGCGCATTCGACCAATTTCACCGTTTCGATTGAAGCGGCGACCGGCGTCACGACCGGCATTTCCGCCGCCGACCGGGCCCGCACCGTGCAGTGCGCGGTTGCGCCGGACGCCAAGCCGGAAGATTTGATCCAGCCCGGTCACATTTTTCCGCTGATGGCTAAATCGGGCGGCGTGCTGAACCGGGCCGGCCACACCGAAGCCGGCTGCGATCTGGCGCGCCTGGCCGGCGTCGAGCCGGCCGCGGTGATCGTCGAGATCCTGAACGACGACGGCACCATGGCTCGCCGCCCCGACCTCGAACGCTTCGCCGCCGAGCACAATCTGAAGATCGGCACGATCTCCGACCTGATCCATTACCGGATTCAGCATGAGAACACGCTCGAACGGATCAGCGAGTGTCAGCTTCCGACCGAATTCGGCGATTTCCGGCTTTACGCGTACCAGGACCGCAACGACAACAACCTGCATCTGGCACTGGTGATGGGACAGGTGTCCGGCGACGAGCCGGTGCTGGTCCGGGTCCACGCGCGCAACCTGCTTGACGATCTGTTTGCCTCGAAACGCAACGCAAGCAGCGTCTCGATCCGCGCAGCGATGCAGAAAATCGCCGAAGCCGGCCGCGGGGTACTGGTCGTGATCCGGCGCAGCGACGATACTAAATCCTTGGTCGAGCTGATCCACCGCTATCAATTGCAGGACAACGGCATCCATGTCGGCGAGGACGAATTCGAAGGGCCGGACTGGCGGATGACCGGCACCGGCGCGCGGATCTTGGCCGATCTCGGCGTGCACAAGCTGAAAGTCCTGGGCGCCCAGAAAAAATATGTCGGCCTGTCGGGCTTCGATCTGGAAGTGTCCGAACATGTCGGCGCAGGCGCATCGGACGAGCCAGCCGTGTAGGGCGGAGCCGGTGCGTCCGGCGCAACCCCGGCGGATTTGCTAACGTGCTCCGCGTGCCGATTCCGCCTTGCGCCGCCTCGCCCGCTAAAACGGCAGCCCCGCGTAAAACCCAACGATTTTCCCCTGAGCGAGCAGGGCTTTTTGAACCCGCGTATTCTCGCGTACGAGCATACGCGCGCCCGGCCTCTGCCTGCCGGCGCATTTCTCTTTATTAGTGCGGATTTTCTATGAGCATTACCACGTTTGAAGGCAATTTCTCGGCGGAAGGCGGCAAATTTTGCATCATCGCCTCCCGTTTCAACAGTTTCATCGTCGAGCAACTGGAGGCTGGCGCGATCGATACGCTGGTTCGCCACGGCGCGAATAAGGCGGACATTCATCTGGTCAAGGCGCCCGGCGCGTTCGAATTGCCTTTGGTTGCGCAACGCGTCGCCGCTTCGCAGAAATACCACGCGATTATCGCAATCGGCGCGGTAATCCGGGGCGGCACGCCGCATTTCGAATATGTCGCAGGCGAATGCGTGAAAGGGCTCGCCGGCGTCTCGCTGCAATACAATGTGCCGGTCAGCTTTGGCGTATTGACCGTCGATACGATCGAACAGGCGATCGAACGCGCCGGCACGAAGGCCGGCAACAAAGGCGCCGAAGCGGCCCTGTCCGCGATCGAGATGGTCAGCCTGTTCAACCGGCTGGACAACTGATGAGCCAGGCCCGCACCAATGCCCGCCAAGCCGCTGTCCAGGCTTTGTATCAATGGCAGATGAGCGGACACAACCTTGGCGAAATCGAACGCCAGTTTCTCGAAGACGGCCGCCTGAAAGATGCGCAGAAAAGCTATTTCAATGAGCTCTTGTACGGCGTTCCGAAAAATCTGGAGGCGATCGATCTGCTGCTGTCCGAATTTATCGACCGGCCGATTGACAAGATCGATCCGGTCGAGCGCGCGATTCTGCGGATCGGCGTTTACGAGCTTGAGTACCGCCTGGACATGCCATACCGGGTCATCCTGAACGAAGGGATCAATCTGGCCAAGTGTTTCGGCGCCGACGGCAGCCATAAATACGTAAACGGGATTCTCGATAAAGTCGCGCAGAAAAAGCGCGCGCCGGAAGTCAAAAACAAAAAGAGCGCGGGAACTAAAGCGCAGGGATCGGAGTAGTTAAGCTTTTTTCTACGGCTTGGCCTCGCCCCCATACTTGGGGGCGTAGCTCCTACGTCCTTGTAGTCGTACCCATCGTACGGCATTTCTGTTTGAAATGAATGCCTTAAAACCATGCCCCTCTCCGAATTTTCGCTGATACGGCGCTTTTTTACCGACCAGCAAGTCGATAATCCGTGCACCCGTCTCGGCATCGGCGACGATTGCGCCTTGCTTTCGATTCCGGAAGGGTTCGAACTCGCGATCACCGCCGACACGATGGTCGAAAACGTGCATTTTTTCAGGGGCGCCGATCCGCACCGGCTGGGGCATAAACTGCTGGCGGTCAATCTCAGCGATCTGGCCGCGATGGGCGCGAAACCCTTGTCCGTCACGCTGGCGCTGACCCTGCCGAAAATCGACGAAGCCTGGCTGACCGATTTTGCGCAAGGCTTCCTGGACCTGGCCGCCCGTTACTCGGTCGATCTGATCGGCGGCGACACGACGTCGGGACCGCTGACCCTGACCGTGCAGGCGATGGGTTTGGTGCCGGCAGGCCAAGCCTTGAAGCGGTCCACCGCCAAGCCCGGGGATTGGATCTACGTAACAGGCTATCTCGGCGATGCCGGGCTTGGCCTGAAAATCTGCCAGGGTTACCGCTGCGATCGGCCGGAAGCGGCCTTAAACCGTTTCCACCAGCCCGAGCCGAGGTGCGCCGAAGGCCAGGCGCTGCGCGGCATCGCGAATGCCTGCATCGACATTTCGGACGGCCTTGCCGGCGATCTCGGCCATATCCTCGCCCAAAGCGGCGTCGGCGCGACGCTCGATTGGGACTCGCTGCCTTTGTCAGGGGAAGCGAAAGCCTACATCGAAGCGACCGGCGACTGGCGGCTGCCGCTGACCGCCGGGGACGATTACGAGCTGTGTTTCACGGTCAGCCCCGAAAAAATTTCAGCTTTGCCTTTCGGATGTCATAAAATCGGCGTGATCGAACCGGAGCCGGGCCTCCGGCTGAACAAATCGGGCACGACATTTTTTTTAAAGGCGCAAGGCTATGAACATTTTTCATAAAACGGGACTCGGTCGGAATCAATTGACCGCCAGGCAGATCATGACCGATCCGGTGCTGTTCCTGGCTTTCGGTTTCGGCTCCGGGCTCGCCAGAAAGGCGCCCGGCACCTTCGGCACCGCCGCCGCGATTCCTTTGTACTGGCTGTTCGTGCAAATGGGCCTGCCGGTCTACAGCGTGCTGACCGCCGCCGCGATACTGGCGGGCATCCCGATTTGCGGGATCGCGGCCGAAAAACTCGGCGAGCACGACTTCAACGGAATTGTCTGGGACGAAGTCGCAGGGCTCCTGATCACGATGTGGCTGGTCCCTTTTTCCTGGGAAGCCTTGCTACTCGGCTTCGTGCTGTTCCGGATTTTCGACATTCTCAAACCCTGGCCGATCAAATGGATCGACCGGAAAGTGATGGGCGGCCTCGGCATCATGCTCGACGACGTGCTGGCGGCGGTGTTCGCAGGAGCGCTGCTGTGGGCGGCCGCGCAGCAGGGCTGGCTTTGAGGGAGGCGTTGACCGTGGCGGATAATAACGGCGCCGAACCCCGGCCGCGCATCCTGAATATCGCTCATCGCGGCGCGCGCGCTTTTGCGCCCGAAAATACCCTCGAGGCGTTTGCGAAGGCGCAAACCTTCGGCTGCGAGATGATCGAACTGGACGTGCACCTCTCCCGTGATGGCGAGCTCATCGTTCACCATGACGACAATCTGCTCCGCTGTACCGATGTGAAGGATCGGTTTCCGGAACAGCCGAGCTATTGCATTTCCGACTTTACCTACACAGAAATCCGGCAGCTCGATGCCGGCCGCTGGTTTACGCAGGAGCTGGCGCTGTCGCCCGAGAAACGGCAAGGATTTCTGCAGAGCTTGACCCCGGACGAATTCGCCCGTTATATTCCGCCCGAAGATCTCGCCCGTTACGCCTCCGGCGCGGTCCGGGTGCCCACGCTCCGGCAGGCGCTCGAACTGGCCAGAAACCTGGGCCTGAAGGTCAACATCGAACTCAAGATGCTGCCGCGCATGTATGCCGGGTTGACCGACGCGGTGCTCGATCTGGTCGAAGCACTGGCGATGCAGGCCGACGTCCTGATTTCCTCGTTCGATCACGAACAATTGCGGCAGGTGCGGCAACGTACGCCGGCTGTGGCGACCGCGGTCCTGACCAACGAACGCCTGGCGCTCCCCGGCGACTACCTCGAACGCATCGGCGCGGACGCCTTTCATCCGGGCACCGAGCCCCTGGGGCTCCATTCCATCCGCCGCCGCCTGGACAGCGAACCGATCGATGCCCTGCGCAGGCTGGGCAAACAGGTGAACGTCTGGACCTGCAACGATAAAGCGCAGATGCGGCAGCTGATCGCGGCGGGGGTGACCGGCCTGATTTCGGATTATCCGAACCGGGTTCGCGAGGTTCTCGACGAAACGGCCGCACTGACGGCTTAAGCCGGGAGATTGCTTCATGAAACTCGAATTCCACGGTGCCGATCAGAATGTAACGGGTTCCTGTCATCTCCTGGAAGCCGCCGGCAAGAAAGTACTGATCGATTGCGGGCTCTACCAGGGCGGCCGGGAAATGGAGGAAGAGAATGCCGAGCCGTTCGGGTTCGATCCCGCCGGCATCGATTACCTGCTGCTGACGCACGCCCACCTGGATCACTGCGGGCGTATCCCATTACTGGTCAAACAGGGATTCAAAGGCGAAATCATCGCGACCGCGGCAACCTGCGAACTGGCGCGCATCGTATTGCTGGACTCCGCGAAGCTGCTCGAAGACGAAGCCGGCTATAAGGCCAAGAAAGCCTCCAGGCACGGCCATGAGGCCCCGATCGAGCCGATCTATAATGTCGTCGACGTATTGAACTGCTTCGGCTTTTTCGGCCGCGCCGCGGCTTACGACCAACCTGTTATGATCGCTCCCGGAATAAAGGCGACCTTCATCGACGCCGGGCATATCCTGGGGTCCGCCGCGATCGTACTCGATATCGAACAGGACGGACGGTCGCACAGGCTCCTGTTTTCCGGCGACCTGGGCTACAGCGGACGGGCGATTATCCGGGATCCGGCGCCGCCCCCGCCGGCCGATATCGTGGTGATGGAAACCACTTACGGCGACCGCCTGCATAAAGCGCTGGGACCGACGCTGGAAGAGTTCTACGCGGCCATCCGCAAAACCCTGGGCCGGGGCGGCAACGTGATCATTCCCAGCTTTGCGCTCGAACGCGCGCAGGAAATGCTCTATTACCTGCGCGAAGGGATCAACCAGGGACATCTTCCGCCTTATCTTCCGGTGTTCCTCGATTCGCCGATGGCAATTTCCGCAACGCAAATCTATCAGCGCCATCCGGAGTGTTTCGACGAGGAGACCTGTGCGACCCTGGCCTCGGGCCAAGATCCATTCATGTTTCCCGGCCTGCGTTTTTCCCGGGAAACCGCCGATTCGATCGCGATCAATAATTTCGCCGGCGGCGCGGTGATCATCGCCGGTTCCGGCATGTGTACCGGTGGCCGAGTCAAGCATCACCTCAAGCACAACCTCTGGGGACGTAACAACGCGATCATTTTCGTGGGCTTCGCCGCCTACGGGACGTTGGCGCGCCAGATCGTAGACGGTGCCGAATCGGTTAAAATCTTTGGGGAAGAGATTCCGGTCAATGCCGAAATCCATACGATCGGCGGCTTCTCCGCGCATGCGGACCAGGCCGAGCTGTTGGCCTGGCACAAGCAGGCGGGCCGGCCGAAGGTGACTTTTCTGGTGCACGGCGATAAAGAGGTGATTCCGATCTTCGCGAACAAACTGCTGAATACCGAGGTGAAGATACCGGCTCTGCATCAGCGTTACGATCTGGAAAAATGGCTTGAGCCGCCGGGAATGATTCCACTCTGAAATCCAACTTCTTGAGGTGCCGCCATGCCTGTAAATCCCAGTTCTTCAATAGATCCGTTCATGCAGGCGGCGATTGCCGAGGCGGAAGCCGGCCTGAGGGAAGGCGGCATCCCGATCGGTTCGGTGCTTGTTCATCAGGGCAGGATCATCGGGCGAGGTCACAACCGGCGGGTTCAGCAGCGCAGCGCGATCCTGCACGGTGAAATGGATGCGCTCGAGAATGCGGGACGCCTGCCCGCCTCGGTGTACACGCAGAGCGTCCTGTACACGACGTTGTCTCCCTGCGCGATGTGTACCGGCGCGATTTTGCTTTATCGCATTCCGCATGTCGTCGTCGGCGAAAATCTCACCTTTCTGGGAGAAGAAGCGTTGCTGCGGAACCGGGGCGTAAAAGTCGACGTGCTCCAGAATACCCGCTGCATCGACCTGATGGAACAGTTCATCCGGAATCATCGGGCGCTCTGGAACGAAGATATCGGAGCCTGAGTTCCGGCGTAACGGTACCCCGCCGCCCGCCGTACGGCGCGCTTCCGATTGAATGCGCTGCGATCGGGCCAGTCCGCAGCATCAGTCCCTTTATATCGTCAATCGCCAAGCTCGTCCAAGCACTCATTCTGCATAACGCGGCCCGAATCCCCATGAACCGGCGAAACATCTTGCGCAAACCAGCCAGCGATTTCGGCGGCGGGAACGGGGCGGCTAAAGTAAAACCCTTGCACCTCGTCGCAGCCTTCGTTTTTCAGAAAATCCAATTGAGCCTTCGTTTCCACCCCTTCGGCGATGACGGTAAGCTGTAAAGCATGCCCGAGCAGAATGATCGCCCTGGCGATCGCCGCATCTTCCGGATTGCTCGCCAGATCGCGCACGAAGGATTGGTCGATCTTGAGTTTATCGACGGCCAGCCGTTTCAGGTAGGATAGGCTGGAATAGCCCGTACCGAAATCGTCGATCGACAGCTTGATCCCCCTCTTCTTCAATTCGGCGATGGTTTCTATGGCGGCTTCCTGGTCCTGCAGCAGGATGGATTCGGTCAGCTCCAATTCGAGCAGACTGGGCGGCAAACCCGAGTTTTCAAGCGCATGCGCGACAGTTTCCAGAAGATTGCCGCGCTTGAACTGCAAGACGGAAAGATTGACCGCCACGACCAGAGGATACCCTTCGTCGAACCATGACTTGGCCTGGCGGCACGCTTCGTTCAGCACCCATTCGCCGATAGGGATGATCAAGCCGCTACGCTCGGCAAGCGGAATGAACTTGGCGGGCGAGATCATGCCCCGCTCGGGATGCTTCCAGCGCAACAGCGCTTCAACGCCGGAGATGCATCCCCTGGATAAATCGATCTGCGGCTGATAGTGCAGCAGCAACTCCCGGTTTTTCAGCCCGCCGCGTAACTGGCCTTGCAGCCACATCTGTTCCATCCCGTCGCTGTTCATTTGCTCTGTATAAAAGCAGTAGGTGTTCCGGCCGCTGTCCTTCGCGTAAAACATCGCCGTATCCGCTTTTTTGAACAAGGCGTCAAAGTCGGTGCCGTCGTTCGGGAACACGCTGATGCCGATGCTGAAAGTAGCATTGATGAGGTTATTCTCGACCGTGAAAGGTTCGGTAAAAGCCTCGATGATGCTCCGGGCAACCGCATCGATGCAAGCCGGTTGGCGCACATCCGCCATTAGCACGACGAACTGATCGCCTCCGTTGCGGCCCAGCATACCGGTATTCCCGATGCAGCGGTTCAGCCTTTCCGCGACGAGAAGCAATAGCCTGTCGCCCTGGCTATGGCCCAACGTATCGTTGACCTGCTTGAAATTGTCCAGTCCGAGGTAGAGCATGGCTACATGGGCGGAATTGCGGCCGGCGGCTATGATCTTCTGATCGAAGCGGGAACGCAGAAGCCGGCGATTGGGCAATTGCGTCAGAGGATCGTGGTAGGCCATGAAAGACAATTGTTCCTCAGCCCGCTTATGCTCGGCCCGAGTGCGCAGCGTCTCGATTCCATAAGCAAGGTCGCCGGCCAGTTCTTCCAGCAGTTGCACCTCCTCGGAGCTAAAGGCGAAGGGTTCCTGCGAATAGAGGGTGAGTGCACCCAAAACGCCTTTATTGCCGATCAAGGGCAGTGCAATGCTCGACCGGTAGCCGCGCTGCAACGCCGCTTCGCGCCAGGGAGCCATGAGCGGATTGTCCAGGTAATCCTGGTTGATATTCGGGAGACCGGTTCTGATCGCGGTACCGGTCGGGCCGCGTCCGCGTTCGGTATCGGCCCAGGTGACGTTCACGCTGTTCAGGTAGCCCTTTTCGAAACCGGCTTGCGCTACCGGGCGAACGGTCTTGGCTTCGTCGTGTTCCGCAAATCCCACCCAGGCCAACAGGTAGCCGCCCCGCATGACGATCAACCGGCATATCTCGGACAACAACTGATTCTCTTCTTCGGTACGCACCAAGGCCATGTTGCAGTCGCTCAACAGTTTGAGCGACCGGTTGAGCCGGCTGGTATGGGATTCGCTTTCCCTCAATTCGCGGGTCATAACCCGGGCAATCGCAAACGCGCGGTCGCGTCCCGTCACCAGCAGCCAGACAATCAGGCAGGCAAGCATGCTGCCGAGCCCTCCGGCAATGCGGATGAATTGCGCATCATGGCTTTTCAATCTGGATTCGAAGTTGGGCAGCGAACGCACTTCGATTGTCCAGAGATGACCGCCGACGTCGAAGGTTCTGATCGAGCGAAAAACCGGCTCGCGGTCGGCGGCAGGGGCCCCGGTTTCCGCGCCGGAGTTATACATCAAAGCGGCTTGCAAAGGGCGATTCCCGTCATAAATATAAAAGACCAGCGAATTGCCGATCTCGCCGAAGTGTTGACCCAATATGCCGTGCATCAGGTCGAACATCCGGAAGGGTGCATAGACCCAGCCGATCAGGTTTTTCCGCCGATCCGCCGGCGTATCGTCTGGCTGGCCGTTGCGATAGACGGGAAGGTACATCAGAAAACCGGGCTGCATATTATTTTCGGTCTCCTGCACCAGCGTCACCTTGCCGGAAACGATGGCCCGGTTTTCGTCGCGCGCACGCTTCATGGCCGCACGGCGCACCGCTTCCGAATACATGTCGTAGCCGAAGGCGCGCTGGTTGCGCCAGTCGAAAGGTTCCAGATAAATAATGGACGTATAGAAGTCGCGCATCCCGTCCGGGCGGATCGTATACTGGGGGAAACCTTGACCGCGAATGTGCCTGATATGAGCCTCCTTGGCGGAGGCCTTGACCAACTGCGAAAATCCCACGCCCTGGATGCCGGGATACTGCTGCTGCAGCATGAGCCTGCTGACGTATTCGCGGAATTCGTCGCGTTCCACGGAGACCGACGAGACGAACAGCGCTTTCGCGCCCAACAGCACCTGTTCGTAGCCCCGCAGCCGGTTTTCGATATTGACCACAATTTCGTTGGAACGAAAGTCGAAATGCTCGCGCACATTCTCCCGGTTATTGCGGGATACGGCATTCTCCAGCGCGTAAGTTAGCAGCAGTACGCTGCACAGAACCAGCCACGGCAACAGCGATGGAATGGAAAATCTGCTTCGGGAAGTGGAGTGTCGAGTTTCTGTTTTCACGCGGAAAGGGTAGCACAGGAATAGAACTTTGCGGAGCGGTCTCGCCTATTTTCGCATTGCAAAGTCACGGCTATCGGCAAAAGCGGCCGGATCGATACGGCGAAGCTAGCCGATGCCTTTACCTTTCGCCTCAGGGAAAGGCCTCACTGGCCGCCTGGCTTAACGGCATTGCCCCGGCTCCTGTCCGCAACCCCCAAAAGCTTCGAAGGGCGCGGATTTCTGCGACAAACCGGATTTCCAGCCCGGCTTAGAGGCCGGAACTATGGTCGCTGACCAATATCTTGGGCTCCATCATTTCCAACATCGCATATTTCGGCCCTTCCCGTCCCAGGCCCGAATCCTTGACGCCGCCGTAAGGCATATGATCGGCACGGAAACTCGGCACTTCGTTCACCAGGACGCCGCCGACATCCAGATGCTGAAAAGCGTAGCGGATTCGCCGGCTGTCGAAGGTGAATATGCCCGCCTGCAAACCGAAGTTCGAGGTATTGACCGCGTCGACCGCGACCTTGAAATCGGTAAAGGGTTCGATTACTACAACCGGCGCGAACGCTTCTTGTGCGTAGACTTTCATGCCGCGATGGACGCCGGTCAATACGGTCGGCGCGTATAAGCAGCCCTGGCGCGTTCCTCCCGCCAATAACGTCGCTCCGCCCGCGACAGCTTCCTTTACCCAGGATTCGATGCGCATCGCATGCCGTTCGGAGATCATCACCGACAGATCGGTATCGGGCTTCTCCGGATCGCCGATCACCAGCTTCACCATCGTATCCAGAAAATGGCTGACGAACGGCTCGAAAATCGGCCTTTCGACATAGATCCGCTGCGTATGGATACACGACTGGCCAGCATACCTAAATCCGCCTCCGGCCGCTTTTGCGGCAGCGGTCACCACGTCGGCATCTTGTGAAACGATCAGCGCCGCATTGCCGCCGAGTTCCAGCAGCACTTTCTTTTTACCCGCCTGCTGTTTCATCTTCCAGCCGTTCTCCGCCGAACCGGTGAAGCTGAGCAAGGCGAAACGCGGATCGGTAACCAGCCGATTGCCGCCCATGCGGTCCATCGGCAACACCGATAAGGCGCCTTTCGGCAGGCCGGCACGGTCGATGATTTTGGCCAGCGTCAGCGCCGTGATCGGCGTTTTCGACGCCGGCTTCACGACAATCGGGCAGCCGGCCGCGATCGCCGGGGCGATTTTATGCGCGACCAGATTCAGCGGAAAATTGAACGGGGTGATCGCCGCTACCGCGCCGACCGGAAAATAGTTGACGATGGCGTCCTTATGTATGCCGGAACGGTGCCAGTCGATGCTGAGCACTTCGCCCGGCAGGCGCTTGGCTTCTTCGGCTGCGGTCTGAAAAGTCTGCGCCGCGCGTTCGATTTCGACGTTCGCGGTTTTCAGCGGTTTCCCCGCTTCGCGCGCCATGATCACGGCCAGCTCGTCGCGGTGGGCAAGAATGCCTTGCGCAGTTTCGGTTAAAATTCGGAAGCGCTCGTAGACCGGCAGGTCGCGCATCAATCGGCGTACGGCACAGGCGGCGGTAACGGCTGCTTCATATTCGTCTGCGCCGGCGGTAAAAGTCCGGAAAGCGCACTGCTGCGTATAAGGGCTGAACACAGCGAGCGCATCGGCGGCGGTTTTGAATTCTCCGGCCACGTAAATCGGATGAGGAGATTGCTGAATATCTGCCATACGCTTCTAGCCTCACGGAAACTCTCTTGCAGAACCGGGAAGGGTAAATCGCCCTTGCGTTAAACCATTCGGCTAGCGTCCAGGTTTAAGCTAGGAGATACAATCCATCAGACAGAAAAACAGGGGAATTTATCCGGAAAACGGCGCCGGCAAAGCGGCATTCGCTCGGCCGGCGCTATAAAATCGCGAATGGCATCTTTTTCCGAATGGGTTTTCCGTGGAGAGAGAAATCGAGATGTCCGATCAGGCAATCCGAGCCGCATTAGCCGGACCGTAAAAATGTTCGAAACCGATAGCGTCGGCAACGAATGCCGATTGATAAAGCCATGGCGGGCCGAAAACCCGCCATGTCTTGGCGTCAGCGATCAGCGCCGGATTCGGAATGTGCATTTTCCACTGCAACAGGGGCAGGTTCAGCCTCGGTACGGCGCGGACGTTCCGGTTTCGGCGCGGCCTCCAGCTGCAGATCGGCGCTGGGAATAAAATCGTTTTTGGGCGCAGGAGCCTCTTGATGGCCGGCTGCTTCAACGCCGGCTTCTCCGGCAACGCCATTCGTCTCCTGCCTTCTTTGCCCGGCATGTCTCGAACGGCGGCGCGGGCCGCGGCGCTTGCCGTTGAACGATTTTTTCTGCTCGCCGTTGCCGTTGGTGCTGGTGGTCTCAACGATTTGCATCTCGGCATCAGGCACCACCGCCGCCGTTTCCGAAGCCTGCACGCCAAGTTCCAATGTCGGCTCGGAGGATTCGGGCTTTTGCTGTTCGGTTGGCTTCTGCGGTTCGCGCGGAGGACGCGGCGGGCGCGACTCCTGTTGTCTTTCTGCCTGTTCCTTGCCTTGCCGCTTTTTGTTCCTGTCGTGTCGCGACGGTTTGTTTCTCTCCGCCGTCGGCGCCGGCTTTTCCTTGACGGGCGTCTCGACCGGCTGTGGCTGTGGTTCTGGTAAGCCGACCAGTTTGTGCCAGAAGCGCTTGATCAGGCTGGCTGCTTCGCTTCGGTTCTGCATCGGCGCCGGCGATTCGGGTAGAAACTCCCGGATCGCGGCTTTTTCGACGCGCTGTCTCGCCTGTTGCGCAAATTCCGGCAGCGCAATCTCCTCGGCCTTGATCTGTTGGTAGCTGACTTTTTCCTCAACCGCATCTTTCTCCTTGATCCGCTCGATATCGTAGGCGGGCGTTTCCAGATGTTTGCTGGGCAGGATGATGATGTCGACTTTCAGTCGGTTTTCGATCTGCTCAATATTGTTGCGTTTCTCGTTCAGTAAAAAGGTCGCGCAGTCGATCGGCAGATGCGCAATCACCTTTTCGGTGCCTTTTTTCATCGCTTCTTCCTCGATGATCCGCAGCACCGACAGCGCAACCGATTCGACATTCCGAATGGTGCCCTGGCCCTTGCAGCGCGGGCAGGGCAGCTGGGTCGACTCGCCGAGCGACGGACGCATCCGTTGCCTCGACATTTCGAGCAGGCCGAAACGCGAAATGCGGCCGAGCTGAATCCTGGCCCGGTCGATCTTGAGTGCCTCGCGCAGCCGGTTTTCGACCGCGCGCTGGTTCTTGCTCGACATCATGTCGATGAAGTCGATCACGAACAGACCGCCGGAGTCGCGGAGGCGCAGTTGGCGGGCGATTTCGTCGCAGGCTTCGAGGTTGGTGTTCAGCGCGGTTTCCTCGATGTCGCTGCCTTTGGTCGCACGGGCCGAGTTGATGTCGATCGAGGTCAATGCCTCGGTATGGTCGATCACCAGCGCCCCGCCGGAAGGCAAGGGCACTTCGCGGCCGTAGGCGAGTTCGATCTGCGATTCGATCTGGTAGCGGCTGAACAGCGGCACCGAATCCTGATAGAGCTTGGCCTTGGGTAGGAAATGCGGCATCACCTGCTTCAGGAAGTTTTTGACCAGGTGAAACGATTCTTCGTTATCGATCAGAATTTCGTCGATGTTGCCGCGCAGATGATCGCGCAGCGCGCGGATGATTACATTGCTTTCCTGGAACACCAGGAACGGCGCCGTCTGCTCGGTCGAGGAACGCTCGATTGCTTCCCAGAGCTGCATCAGGTAGTTTAAGTCCCATTGCAGTTCTTCGGCGTTTTTGCCGCAGCCGGCCGTGCGTACGATCAGGCCCATGCTGTCCGGAATTTCGAGCGCGGCCATCACTTCGCGCAGTTCGCTGCGGGTTTCGCCTTCGATGCGGCGGGAAATACCGCCGGCCTTGGGATTGTTCGGCATCAGCACCAGATAGGTGCCGGCCAGGCTGATATAGGTGGTCAGCGCGGCGCCCTTGTTGCCGCGTTCTTCCTTTTCGATCTGGACCAGGATTTCCTGGCCTTCCTTCAACTGGTTTTTGATCGATTTGCGGCCGCCACCTTCGTTTTCGCCTTCTTCGGCGCTTTGACGGTAGGCGGGGGCGATTTCCTTGAACGGCAAGAAGCCGTGTTTTTCGGCGCCGTAGTTGACGAAAGCGGCTTCCAGGCTCGGCTCGACCCGGGTAATGATGCCTTTGTATACGTTCGATTTTTTCTGTTCTTTCGAAGGAACCTCTATATCAAAATCATAAAGCTTTTGACCATCTACCAAAGCGACCCGCAATTCTTCCGCCTGCGTGGCATTGATAAGCATTCTTTTCATTTTGTATCCTTGTTTGTATCCTGCTCCTTGGTCAGACTTTACTCTTGCAGACTGATTGTTGTCCCTTGGCTGGTCCGGCTCGGCAAAACGCATCGAATCCTGGGCGTTTGCGGCCTCCAACGTGTTTGGCTTGGCAGGGCTTGTTCACGGAGTCGAGGGACTTTGCTCCCTGCCCGGAGATTCGGCGCCCAAAAGGCCGGCCGGATTAGAATCATCTCAAGCTAAACACTTGCCATGCTGTCTTTCTATCGTCTTGACGGTAAATTCTGTCTTCAACAGGTGTTATAAATCGTTCTTTTTAATCGTTTTGCTATTCGCGGGGGCATATGCCCGGAATTCTTCGCCATCAATGACTTGCGCCCTCGGCTGACCTTTTTGACGGCGGTTCGGGGCGGCTTTCCGGATGGAAATCCGCCGGGAAAAGGGAAGTTCTTATACTATAGCCAGCCTAATATAACAACCTTATGGCTTGACATCAATTTAAACAATTAATCCGGCCGTAATGCTGGTATCATTTGCCGCATGAATAAAGACTCCGAACCCTTATTGCCTACCGTACAGCTGGTCGAAATCACCGAAGACAACAACGATCAGCGCCTCGACAATTTTCTGCTGACCCGCCTGAAAGGCGTTCCCAAAAGCCGGATTTACCGGATCGTCCGCAAAGGCGAGGTGCGCGTCAATAAAGGCCGCGTCGACGTCAATTACCGGCTGATGACCGGCGATATCGTCAGAATCCCTCCGGTCCGGGTCGCCGAAAAAGCCGAGCAGACGAGCTTTGTGCCGCAAACCTTGCGCGATGCGCTGCAGCGCGGGATTCTGTATGAAGACGAAGGCTTCATGGTGATCAACAAACCGGCCGGGTATCCGGTGCACGGCGGCAGCGGCGTCGACGCCGGAATCATCGAAGGCTTGCGCCGGCTTCGTCCGGAGGCGACATTCCTGGAACTGGTGCACCGGCTCGACCGGGACACTTCCGGCTGCCTGATCATCGCGAAAAAGCGCAGTGCCTTGCGCAGGCTGCACGAGCTGTTTCGCGACGATCATATACACAAAACCTACCTGGCACTGTTGGCCGGCCAATGGGCGCGGAAGAAAATGGTTGTGAGCGCGCCGCTGCTGAAGAACGTCAGCAAGGGCGGCGAGCGGATCGTGGTCGTCAGCCAGGCGGGCAAGGAAGCCGAAACGATGTTCCGGCGCCTGAAGCTGTTCAAGAACGCGACCCTGATCGAAGCGTCGCCGAAAACCGGTCGCACGCACCAGATCCGGGTGCATGCCGCCTGGCTCGGTCATCCGATCGTCGGCGACGAACGTTACGGCTTGGCGGAGGTCAACAAAACCTTTCACGGCAAAGGCTACAAACGGATGTTCCTGCATGCGCGGGAACTGGCTTTCGAGCATCCGGCCACCGGCAAGCCGATCCGCTTCGAAGCGCCTTTGCCGCCGCAACTGCAGGAACTGCTGGACCATGAAGAACCGGTTTGAGTTATTGATCTTCGACTGGGACGGCACGCTGATGGACTCGATCGGTTGGATCGTGCATTGCCTGCAGACGGCCGCCGACCGGCTCGGCTGTCCGGTTCCGCCTCCTCAAGCCGCGAAGGATGTGATCGGCCTCAGCATCGTCCGCGCGATGGATACCCTGTTTCCCGAGGCCGGCCCTGAACTTCGGGAACAATTAGTGCGGGCCTACAGTCAAGAGTATGCGTCCAGGACCCTGGGGCCCGGCGATTTGTTCGCAGGCGTCCGGGATATGCTGGAAGAATTGAACGAGGCGGGCTACCGCCTAGCGGTCGCGACCGGCAAGACGCGGGCCGGACTGCAAAAAGCGCTGGAGGCGACCGGAACCGAAACGCTTTTTTATACCACCCGCGCCGCGGACGAAACCGCTTCCAAACCCGATCCCCTTATGTTGTTGGAAATCATGCTTCATGCCGACACGGCGCCCGAACGGACATTGATGATCGGCGATTCGATTCACGACTTGCAAATGGCGCAACATGCCAAAATATCCGCGATCGGCGTTTGCTGCGGCGCACATTCCGAAGAAATCCTGCAACAATACCGACCGTTGCTATGCTTACGGCAACCGGCGGAACTGCTGAATATCATTTGAGGTGACCATGAACGAAAATCAACAGGACAAAGCGAGCGCGAATCCCTCGGGCGAAACGGGTTGGGAACGGTCCGTGCTCGAAAAAGTCGCGCTGGCCGCGATCGAGGAGCAGGCCCGGGCGCGGCGTTGGGGCATTGTCTTCAAGTCCGCGACGCTCCTGTATCTGACCGTGCTGCTCGGCATCGTCGCTCTGCCGGGACTGAAGAAGGGTATCGGCGGCGGCGATAAGGAGCATACCGCAGTGGTCGAGGTGATCGGCATGATTGCGGAAGACAAGGCGGCGAATGCCGATTCGATCATCGACAGCCTGCGCAAAGCGGTCAAGGACGAGCATACCAAAGGCGTGATCCTGCATGCGAATTCGCCCGGCGGCAGTCCGGTGCAGTCGCATTACGTCTATGAAGAGATCCGCAAGCTGAAGAAAGAATATCCGAAGATTCCGATCTATGCGGTGGTCGGCGATATCTGCGCCTCGGGCTGCTATTACATTGCTTCGGCCAGCGACAAGATTTTCGTGAGCCAGGCCAGTCTGGTTGGCTCGATTGGGGTGATCATGGACGGCTTCGGCTTTGTCGAAACGATGCAGAAATTCGGTATCGAACGGCGGGTACTGACGGCGGGCGCACATAAGGCGATGCTCGATCCGTTCTCGCCGCGCAAGGAAGACGAAACGCGGTTTATGCAAGACCTGCTCGAACAGGTGCACCAGCAGTTTATTAAGGCCGTCAAAGACGGCCGCGGCGCCCGCCTGAAGGATTCGCCGGATTTGTTTTCCGGCCTGGTCTGGACCGGCGAGGAAAGCCTTAGGCTCGGCATCGCCGATGCCTACGGCAGCGACGATTCGGTCGCGAAGGAGGTCATCGGCGCGAAAAAGCTGGTCGATTTCACCGAGCAGGAAAGCGTGCTGGACCGGTTGGCCGGCAAGCTGGGTACTTCGTTCGGGCATGCGATCGGCAGCGTGATGCAGAACTGGCAACTGAAATAACCGGTTCATGGCTTATTCAGCCAGTTGGGTTAATATTAACTTCAAATTAACCGTTTTTTCAGTTGAAGGCATGCCGCTCCCGCCTTCGGGAACGCATGCCGGCGTCCGGATTATTATGAGACAGTTACCCGTGTTGCTTTTGTTATGCGCTGCGTTAGCCGGCCATGCCGCAGCCGATGATTTCATGGTCAGAATCAGCCTCGATCAGGCAACCCGCCAGGTGCTCGGCAGCGGCAACCACCGTGTCTTGGGCGCGCAGACGATTATGATCGAAGGCAGGGAAGTGCATGTGATCAAGGTGCTGACGCCCGACGGACGCGTCCGCTACTTCCGGATCGACGCCGAAACCGGCGCATTCTTGGGCTGATCAGCGCAGTAAACGGAGTCCTCATGCGTATTCTGGTAGTCGAAGACGAACAAGTATTATCCGATCAGATTCAGCAGTTTCTGGGCGACAAAGGTTTCGCGGTCGATAAGGCCCATAACGGCCGGGACGGCTTGTTTATGGCCAAGGAATATCCGGTCGATGCCGCAATCGTCGATATCGGCCTGCCCGATTTCTCCGGGATAGAACTGATCCGGCGCCTGCGCAAGGACAAAGTGACCGTGCCGATCCTGATTCTGACCGCGCGCAGCCGCTGGCAGGAAAAAGTCGAAGGGCTCGAAGCCGGGGCGGACGATTACCTGGTCAAGCCGTTCCACTACGAAGAGCTCTTGGCGCGCCTCAACGCCCTGCTGCGCCGTTCGGTCGGCCAGGCGCATCCGGTTCTGACCCACGGCAATATCCAGCTCGACACGGTCGCGCAGGAGGTTAGCGTCGACGGCGTCAAGCTCGAGCTGACCGCTTACGAATACAAGGTGCTCGAATATCTGATGTTTCGGAAGGGCGAGCTGATTTCGAAAGCGGTACTGACTCAGCATATTTACGACGAAGATTTCGACCGCGACAGCAATGTGATCGAAGTCTTCATCGGACGTCTCAGAAAAAAACTCGATCCTGACGGCACCCGCAAGCCGATCGAGACGCTGCGCGGACGCGGCTACCGAATTCCGCTGGAGCCCTCCTGAAGGGCCTGTGCCGCCAATTGCCTCAATGCGAGGCGCACCGGCCTGGGCTTGCGTCTCCCTCTTCCGTTTGCTTGACGGTTAATCCCGCCTCCCATGAAAAGCCCGTCCCCTAACCCGGACTGCCGGTTTGAAAGTGCTGCCGAGTTCCGTTTTTACGAAGAGCTGAACGATTTTTTGCGCCCGGAACAGCGTAAGCAAACGCTGATTTACCGCTTCAACGGCCATCCCGGCATCAAGGATCCGATCGAAGTGCTCGGGGTGCCGCATACCGAGGTCGATCTGATCGTCGTGAACGGCGAATCGGTCGGCTTCGGCTACCGTCTCAAAAACGCCGACCGGGTTGCCGTTTATCCGGTATTCGAAAGCTTCGACATTTCCCCCATCGTCCGCCTGCGCGAGGCGCCGCTGCGCGGTACCGCCTTCGTCGTCGACGTGAATCTGGGCAAGCTGGCCCGATTGCTGCGGCTGTTCGGTTTCGATACGCTGTTTGCCGACGCGCTGGACGACAAGGAAATCGTGGCCGTTTCGGTCGAGCAGCAGCGCATCATTTTGACTCGCGACCGGCGCCTGCTGTACGCGAAAGCTGTCACGCACGGCTATTGGGTGCGGGCGGTCAAGCCTTTGGATCAGCTCGCCGAGGTGGTAAAACGCTTCGATCTGGCCAATCAGCTGAAGCCGTTCAGCCGCTGCACGGCCTGCAATGCTCTGATCGAGCCGGTCGAAAAACGGGCGGTGATGGATTTGCTGGAGCCGAAAACCCGGCTGTATTACGAACGCTTTTGCCGTTGCCCGGCTTGCGGGAAAGTGTATTGGGAAGGATCGCATATCGATCACATGCGGCAGCGCTTTGCCGAATATCTTCGGTAGATACGGCCTTCGCTTTCCTCATTCCACGCTCTGTGTGAGAATACGGTCTGAACCGTTGCGGTTCGGGACGCAGAGTTTCCTTCAGCGTCTTTCCACGATGAGCCCAGAACGTGGAAACAATGAGCCTGACGATCCGCATTGTCAACACCTGCCAGGTTTTAAAGCCTGGCAGGTCTCGACAATCCTTAATGCAATTCCCGGTGCCTGACGATCACATTCGGGAACGGGCTGCGAAAACGCCTGGCCAGCGAGTCGATCAGGTAGACCGAGCGGTGCTGACCGCCGGTGCAGCCGATCGCGATAGTCAGATAACTGCGGCCTTCGGCTTCGAAACGGACAACCCAGCGTTCGAGGAAACCGACGATGTCCTGGTAAAACTCGTTTACCAGCGGCTGGCTTTTCAGAAATTCGATCACCGCCTCGTCTTTGCCGGTCAAGCCCCGAAGTTCGGGCAGCCAGTAAGGATTGGGCAGGCTGCGCGCGTCGAACACGAAATCGGCGTCCAGCGGAATGCCGTGCTTGAAACCGAAGGACTGGAACTGCAGCGAGATTTGACGGGTATCGCGCTCGCCGATCTGATTGCGGATCAGTTCGCGCAGTTCGTGGTAATGCGTCCGGCTGGTATCGATCACGAAGCTCGCATAGCGCGCGATCGGGGTCAGCATTTCCTTTTCGATCCGGAGCGCTTCCTTGAGCGGGGTATTGAGATCGGTCAGCGGGTGTTTTCGGCGCGTTTCGCTGTAGCGCTTCAGCAGCACCGACTCCTCCGCCTGCATGAAAATCACTTCGCAATCGATTTTTTTCTTGCGAATCACGTTCATGCTTTCGGAAAAATTCAGCAGGCTATCCGACGGGTTCCGCGAATCGATTCCGATCGCGGTTTTGGCGTAGGTGACCTTATCGGTCAGCATCACGCGGGTAATGAAATCGTCCAGTAACGAGACCGGCAGGTTGTCGATGCAATAATAACCGCAGTCCTCCAATGTATCGAGGGCAATGCTTTTGCCTGAGCCTGACAGTCCGCTGACGATCAATAATTTCATGGGAGAGGCCAAAGGTTTAAGGTACAAGGCTCAAGGCAGGCAGTTTGCGCGGCGGCACCACTCCCTCTTACTCGCGCCTTTCGCCTTGCACCCGCTTGGATCAATGCCCCAAATGCTTTTCTTTGTGCTTGATGATTTGACGGTCCAGTTTGTCGACCATATTGTCGATCGCAACATACATGTCGTCCTGCTGATCTTCGGCGAACAACTTTGCGCCGCTGATCTGCAGAGTCGCCTCGGCTTTGTGAATCAACTTTTCGACGGCCAGTATGACATGGACGTCGGTCACGTTGTCGAAATGGCGAGCCAGCTTTTCAAATTTCGAATCCACGTGCGCTTTCAGCGAGTCGGTGATTTCGAGATGATGGCCGGTGACGATAACTTGCATATTAAACTCCTCTATTGTTAAATGATTATTATGCGGAAACCTACAAAATGCGTTTTCTTTCGCTTGATGAGGCGATCAGCATGGCTTCGCGATATTTCGCAATGGTTCTGCGGGCGACTTGAATGCCCTTTTCTTGCAGCAGTTCGGCTATTTTACTATCACTGAGCGGTTTTGCCGGATTTTCGTTACTGATAAGCTCCTTGATGAAGGCGCGTATCGCGGTGGACGAGCATTCGCCGCCGCCTTCGGTCGAGACGTGGCTGGAGAAAAAGTATTTGAATTCGTAGATGCCGCGCGGCGTGTGCATGTATTTTTGGGTGGTGACCCGGGAGATGGTCGACTCGTGCAGTTCGAGTTCTTCGGCGATTTCCTTCAAGACCATCGGCTTCATTGCGATCGAACCGTGTTCGAGAAAGCCGGTCTGTTTTTCGACGATGCTGCGCGCGACCCGAAGCAGCGTATCATTGCGGCTGTTCAGGCTCTTGATGAACCAGCGCGCCTCCTGCAGATGGTCCTTCATGCAGACGTTGTCCTTGCTGTCGTCGGCGCGTTTGATCATCGAAGAATAGTACGGATTGATCCGCAGTTTCGGCGCGATGTCGGGATTCAGGCTGACCTGCCAGCGGCCGTTCCGTTTGGCGACATAGACGTCGGGAATCACATAGCTCGATTCGGCCTCCTGGATTTTGGCGCCGGGCTTCGGGTCGAGAGTCCGGATCAATGCGACCGCGGCGGCAAGCTGCTGTTCGCCGAGATTCAGTTTCCGCATCAGTTTGTTGCGTTCCTGCGTAGCCAACAGATCCAGATATTGGGTTACGATGCGCAAGGCTTCCGGGCGGTAAGGCGTATCGGAAGGCAACTGCTCCAGTTGCAGGCGCAGGCTGTCGGCCAGGTCGACAGCCGCCACGCCGGGCGGGTCGAAATGTTGAATCCGGTGCAGGACAGCCTTCACTTCGTCGACATCGAGCTCTTCGATCTGGCTTGAGAGGCCTTCGAAAATTTCCTCAATGCCGGCAGTTAAATACCCTTCTTCATTGACCGAATCGATGATCGCGAGCGCAATCGCATGGTCGCGTTCGGTAAACTTGGTCAGATCGACCTGCCATAACAGATGGTCATACAGCGTCGACGATTTGCTGCGCTGGGATTCGAAATCATGTTCGTCCGAACCGTCATTGCCGCTCCATTCGGGTGTGGCGTCGAAAGTGTCTTCCCAAGAAGAATCGACCGGCAATTCGTCCGGGATGTCGGTCAGCGAACCTTCGCTGGTGACCGTGTCGGAGTTGTCGACCTTTTTTTCCGGTACCGGCTCGAGTATTGGCGTACTATTCTCGTCTTCGCCGAGTTCCAGCATCATGTTCGATTCGAGCGCCTGCTCGATTTCCTGCTGCAAGTCGAGCGTCGACATCTGCAAAAGACGGATCGCCTGCTGCAATTGCGGCGTCATCGTCATTTGTTGGCCGAGTTTGAAATGGAGCGACTGTTTCATGGCGGTGAGTTAAGGTAAGCGTTCGGATTTAAAGACTAAACTTATCGCCCAGATACACTTTGCGCACTTCTTCGTTGGCGACAATCGCATCGGCCCCGCCTTCGGCGATGACCCTGCCGTCATTAAGTATATATGCTCTGTCGCAAATACCCAGCGTTTCCCGGACATTGTGTTCGGTGATCAGGATGCCGATGCCGCGGTCTTTCAGATGGACGATGATGTTTTTGATGTCTTCGACCGAAATCGGATCGACGCCGGCGAAAGGTTCGTCCAGCAGGATGAAGCGGGGATTGGTAGCCAGTGCCCTGGCGATTTCGAGACGCCGCCGTTCGCCGCCCGAAAGACTCATGGCCATTTGCTTCCGGAGGTGCGGAATGTGCAGTTCCTCCAGCAGGTTTTCGATGGCCAGATCAATCTCGCCGCGGCTCAGGTCGCCGCGCAGTTCCAGTACGGCCCGAATATTGTCCGCGACGTTGAGCTTGCGGAAGATCGATGCTTCCTGCGGCAGATAGCCGATGCCCAAGCGGGCGCGCAGGTGCATCGGGTGATGGGTAATGTCCAGGTCGTCGAGGGCGATCCGGCCGCCGTCGGCCTTGACTAAGCCCACCATCATGTAAAAGCTGGTCGTTTTGCCGGCGCCGTTAGGCCCCAAAAGGCCGACGATCTCGCCGGTATCCACCTCGAGCGAGACGCCTTTCACGACATGGCGCTGATTGTAGTTCTTGATCAGTTGGCTGGCGGTAAGTCGGGTCATCGCGGTTTATTTCTTGGCTTTCGCTTTCGGTTGCAGGGTCACGCGCACGCGCTTGGAATCGGTCGATTTGTCGCCGGCCTTGACCAGCGAAGTATTGATGTCGTACTCGATATAATCGCTTTTATAAGTGCCGTTGCCTTGTTTGACCGTGGCGTTGTCTTTTAGAACCAGCAGGTTCTTTTTGGGATAATACTCGCCGATCAGCGCGTCGCCGATGATGTCTTCCTTGCCGGGGCTCGGCGTTTGCTTGAAATGGGCCGGGTTGCCGGTAAACACCAGTTTTTCCGCCTCGCCGTCGACAAAATGCACGACCAGTTTGTCCGAGTTGACCCGGATGCTGCCCTGAACCGAAATCACGTCACCGGTATAGATGCTGACCGCGGCCTTGTCATCGTAGGTCGCGGTATTCGAATCGATCGTGATCGGCTGCTCCGAATCGGTTGCCAACGCATACGCATCGGTTCCGTATAAACCGGACAGCATCAGACAAAGGCTTAAAAAGCCGCAAAATTTACTTGGTTTCATATTTACCCTGTACTTTCGACAGCAGCTGCAAATGCACCGGCTGCTCGAAGACCAGTTTCATGCCGACGCCGACGGTACGGTTGGGCGGGCTGATCAATTCGGCCCATTCGTCGGTTTCGGCGTAATGCGTTTCGGGTTTGACTCTGGCATTCGAGGTGTTGATCAGCAGAGGCTTCACGCCTTTGCCTGCGGCCCGCTCGACCTTCACCTTGCCGTTCAATTGCAGATCCTTGCCGTCGGCGGACAAAATACCCGCTTCCGCATTGATCACCCAGGAAGGCGCCGTTTCATTATGGAAAATCATCAGCGGTTTGTCCAAATGGGTGGTGCCGTCGTCGCTGTAATGGGTCATCCTGTCGGCGGTCAATTGGTTCTTCAGCAGCCCGTCCTCGCCCATCTCCCATTTGCGGTAGCCGACGCTGAAATAATCCGGGCTGTGCGGCGGCACCACCATCACGCCGCCTTCCTCGGTGACGGTCAGCCTGACCAGGCCCCAGCTCAACAGGGCGAGCACGCCCAAATAGACATGGATGCGTAAATGGCGCAGCCTCATTGCAGGTAACTGTTCAAAATCGCATCGTAATTGCCTTGCGCCTGCATGATCAAATCGCAGACTTCCCGCACCGCACCGCGGCCGCCGGGCAGTGTCGTGCTCCAGTGCGCGCGAGTCTTCACGTCCGGATGCGCGTCATTTACCGCGACCGCGAGGCCGGCCCGGACCATCAGCGGCAAATCCAGCAGATCGTCGCCGACATAGGCCGTCTGTTCGGGTGTGTGCCCGGTTTTGCCGAGCAGTTCTTCAAAGGCGTGGCGTTTGTTCTCGTGGCCCTGGTAGACGTACTGGATCCCGAGCATCTTCATCCTGAGCGCGACCGATTTGGACTTGCGCCCGGAAATGATCGCGATATCCACGCCGGTGCGTTTGAGCAGCTTGATGCCGTGGCCGTCGCGGGCATGGAAAAACTTATATTCGTTGCCGAAAAAATCGAACAGCAGCCGGCCGTCGGTCAGGACGCCGTCGACGTCGAGCACCAATAATTTGATCTTTCGGGCTTTTTCAATCACTGCTTGCATGGGTGCTCCTAAACGATGCCGGCCCGGATCAGATCGTGCATGTTCAAGGCGCCGATCGCGCGGCGTCCCGGATCGGTTACGATCAGCGCATTGATGCGTTTTTGTTCCATGATCCGCATTGCTTCGGCCGCCATCGTATCGCCGCCGATCGTGGTGCAGTTCGCGGTCATCACTTCGGCGATCCGGGTCTTATGGATATCGAAGTTCCTGGCGAGCATGCGGCGCAAGTCGCCGTCGGTGAAAATGCCCGCCACCTTGTTGTCCGCACCGGTGATCGCGGTCATGCCCAGCTTTTTTTGCGTCATTTCGAGCAGCGCTTCGCTGATCAACGCATTTTCACGCACCGCCGGCATCTCGGCGCCGGTATGCATGATGTCGCTGACCCGGAGCAGCAGGCGCTTGCCGAGGCTGCCGCCCGGATGCGAGAGGGCGAAATCGTCCCGCGTAAAGCCGCGCGCTTCCAGCAGTGAAACCGCGAGCGCATCGCCCATCGCCAGCGCGGCGGTCGTACTCGATGTCGGTGCCAGGCCGAGCGGGCAGGCCTCCTGGGCGACGCCGACATGGATATGCGCGGTCGCCAGCAAGCCCAGGGTCGATGCCGGATTGCCGGTCATCGCAATCAACGGCACGCCGAGCCGCTTGATGATCGGCAGGATCGTCAACACTTCCTCGGTTTCGCCGGAATTGGACAGCGCCAGCACTACATCCTGCCGGGTAATCATCCCGAGATCGCCGTGGCTGGCCTCCCCCGGATGCACGAAAAACGCCGGCGTGCCGGTGCTGGCCAGGGTCGCGGCGATTTTACCGGCGATATGGCCCGATTTGCCCATCCCGGTTACGACGACCCGGCCGGTGCAGGCAAACATCAGCCTACAAGCTGCGGTGAAATGCTCGTCGATGCGTTCGGCCAGCGCCGCAACGGCCTGCGCCTCCACCTGGATCACTGCCAATGCCAAAGCGCGCAGTTCCTGATCGTGCAGCATCATCTGCCGGGGCGGCGGCCGGGCCGCAGGATTAAAATCATTGACGAGCATCGGTTAAACATAAAGCATACATTATGCCATGAGTCGGCCGGTAATGGTCTATAGGCGGACAGTGAAAATTAGGAAGGCGCGTTCGCAGGTAGTTGATTGCCAAACCGCACAGGATGCGAAAGAAACCCGGTATCCCGGCCGGCGGCGGTGCGGCACCGCCAATTCAGGATAATATATTGACTTTATAAGGATTATTCAGTGAGAATATAGGGTTCGTATTGCCATTCCCAATTTGAAGCTGCGCATGGAAAACCGCGTAAAACAACAAGACAATCTGGTCAGTGTGCGCAATCTTTCGTTTTCCCGCGGCGAGAAAAAAATCTTCGACGACGTTTCGCTGTCGATCGAACGCGGCAAAATCACCGCAATCATGGGGCCCAGCGGCACCGGCAAGACGACCCTGCTGAAACTGATCGGCGGCCAGTTGGCGCCCGCCTCCGGCTCGATTCACGTCGACGGTTTGAATGTGCATCGGCTTAAGCGGGCGGAATTGTACAATCTCAGAAAGCGCATGGGCATGCTGTTCCAAAGCGGCGCGCTCTTGACCGACATGAGCGTTTACGACAATGTCGCGTTCCCTTTGCGCGAGCATACGCATCTGCCCGAGTCGATGATCCGCACCCTGGTGCTGATGAAGCTGCACGCGGTTGGCCTGCGCGGCGCACGCAACCTGATGCCGAGCGAACTGTCCGGCGGGATGGCCCGGCGGATCGCCTTGGCGCGTGCGATTGCACTCGATCCGATGATGATCATGTACGACGAACCGTTTACCGGTCAGGACCCGATTTCGATGGGCGCGCTGGTGCATCTGATCAAATCGCTGAACACGACGCTCGGCCTGACCAGTATCATCGTCTCGCACGACGTGCAGGAAACGCTGGCGATCGCTGACTACGCCTACCTGATTTCGGAAGGCAGGATTGCCGGCCAGGGAACGCCCGAGCAAATCCGGCAATCCCCGTCCGAGTGGGTGCAGCAGTTCATCACCGGGGCGGCCGACGGTCCGGTGCATTTTCACTATCCCGCCAAAGACTATTTCGACGACCTGGTCTCGACAGGACGGCGGTACTGATTTTCGGACGATGATTAAGTTTTTGAATTTTTTGGGCAGGACAACCACGACCGGCTTCACCAAGCTGGGGCGAGGCTCCTATTTTCTGCTGGATACCCTGGCCGGCATCGGGAGCATGGCGCTGCGCCCGCGCCTGGTGGTCAACCAGATCTATTTCGTCGGCGTATTGTCGTTCCTGATCATCGTGATTTCGGGACTCTTCGTCGGGATGGTGCTGGGCCTGCAAGGCTATTACATCCTGTCCGATTTCGGCGCCGAAGAAACCCTGGGCCTGATGGTGGCCGCCTCGCTGGTCAGAGAGCTCGGCCCGGTGGTGACCGCCCTGTTGTTTGCGGGCCGCGCCGGTTCCGCGCTGACCGCCGAAATCGGCCTGATGAAGGCGACCGAGCAGCTTTCCGGGATGGAGATGATGGCGATCGATCCGATCAAGCGGATCATCACTCCGCGTTTTCTGGCCGGCTTCATCGCGATGCCGCTGCTCGCGGCCTTGTTCAGCGCGGTCGGCATTGTCGGCGGACAACTGGTCGGCACGGGTCTGCTCGGTGTCGACGACGGTGCCTACTGGTCGCAGATGCAGGCGAATATCGACTTTGAGGACGACATCGTGAACGGTGTCATCAAAAGCCTCGTGTTCGGTTTCGTAACGACTTGGATCGCCTTGTTCGAAGGCTACGACACGGTGCCGACCTCCGAAGGCGTCAGCCGGGCCACCACCCGCACCGTCGTGAATTCCGCGTTCAGTATTTTGGGTCTCGATTTCATTCTGACCGCCCTCATGTTTGGAGACGATTAACATGCAGCACAGCAACACCCAGGACACCCTGGTTGGGCTTTTTGTCGCCGCCGGTATTGCCGGCCTGTTTTTTCTGGCCCTGCAGGTCAGCAATTTGAGCACTTTCGTCGAGGAAGACACCTACACGGTCACCGCCAGCTTCGAAAACTCGGGCGGACTGAAAGTCAAGTCGCCGGTATCGGCCGCGGGCGTCAAGATCGGCCAGGTCAAATCGATCAGCTTCGATCCCAAGACTTACCAGTCGGTCGTCGAAATGGCGATTTACTCGAAATACGAGAACCTGCCGACCGACACGACCGCCAGCGTCTTTACCGCGGGCCTGCTCGGCGAACAATACGTAAATCTGGAACCGGGCGGTTCCGACGAATACCTGCAGGACGGCAGCAAGATCGAGATTACCCAGTCGGCAATCATTCTCGAAAAAGCGATCGGCCAGTTCCTGTTCAAATCGGCCGAAGAAAAGGCCAAGAAATGAGCGGACTGAACATCATCGACAAAGGTGCCGGCCATTATCTCGTCGAAGGCGATCTGACTTTCGCGACGATCGACAAGCAGGCGGTCAAATCGCTGAATTTTTTGACCGCCAACAAGGAGATCACGATCGATCTCGGCCAGATCCGGAATACCGACAGTGCCGGCCTGGCGTTGATGATAGAATGGATTAAATATTGCCGGGCCAAACGCATCCTGCTCCGTTTCAGCAACGTGCCGAAACAGTTGCTGAGCCTGGCACGGCTGAGCGGTTTCGACCAGGACGCGCATTTCGCGGTCCATCTCGGATGAAGCCGGCGCCATAACTTTCTTACCGAATCTATTGTTTACAAATCTCCTATGGACAAACTGATCATCACCGGCGGCAAACCTCTCGCCGGCGAATTGCGTATTTCCGGCGCCAAAAATGCCGCGCTGCCGATTCTGGCTGCGACCCTGCTGGCGGAATCTCCGGTTACCATCGGCAATATCCCGCACCTGCACGACATCACGACTACGATGGAACTGCTCGGCCGAATGGGCGTACGCCTGCTCGTCGACGAAAAATTGAACATCGAAGTCGACAGCCGCTTCATCCACAGCTACGAAGCGCCTTACGAGTTGGTTCGGACGATGCGCGCCTCGATCCTGGTGCTGGGCCCCCTGCTCGCGCGCTTCGGCGAAGCCCATGTTTCGCTGCCCGGCGGCTGCGCGATCGGTACTCGTCCGGTCGATATCCACTTGAACGGCCTGATGAAAATGGGCGCGGAAATCAAAGTCGAAGGCGGTTACATCCGGGCTCGCGCAAAAAGATTGAAAGGCTGCCGCCTGGTGCTCGAACAGGTGACCGTAACCGGCACCGAAAACCTGATGATGGCCGCCTGCCTTGCGGAAGGCACTACGATCATGGAAAACGTCGCGAAAGAGCCGGAAGTGACCGATCTTGCATATTTCCTGAATGCGCTCGGCGCGAAAATTTCCGGCATTGGCACCGATGTGCTGACGATCGAAGGCGTCGAAAAACTCGCCGCCGAGAATATCCATTACAACATCATGCCGGACCGGATCGAGACAGGAACTTATCTCGTCGCGGCTGCGATCACGCGCGGTTCGGTCAAACTCAAAAATACCCGCCCCGATATCCTCGACGCGGTACTCGAAAAATTGACTGAAGCCGGCGCCGAAATCTCGACCGGCCAGGACTGGATCAAGCTCGACATGAACGGCAGACGGCCGAAGGCGGTATCGGTGCGCACCGCGCCTTATCCGGCATTCCCGACCGACATGCAGGCGCAGTTCATCGCGCTGAACGCGGTCGCGGAAGGGGTCGGGATCATCACCGAAACAGTGTTCGAAAACCGCTTCATGCACGTGCAGGAACTGCAGCGGATGGGCTCCGACATCAAGCTCGAATCGAATACCGCCATCTGCACCGGCGTCGACAAGATTACCGCCGCGCCGGTCATGGCGACCGACCTCAGAGCTTCCGCGAGCCTAGTGATCGCCGCGCTCGCCGCCGAAGGCAATACGGTCGTCGACCGGATCTACCATATCGACCGCGGCTACGACCATATCGAAGAAAAATTGCAGCAACTCGGCGCAACGATCCGCCGCGTACCCAATTAAGGTAGCCCGATGCTGACCATAGCCGTATCCAAAGGCCGGATCTTCGAAGAGGCGTTGCCGTTCCTCGAAGCCGCCGGCATCACCCCGGTCGACGATCCGAAGACCTGCCGCAAGCTGATCCTTCGAACCACGCGCGAGGACGTGCAGTTGGTGATCATCCGTGCGACCGACGTGCCGACCTTTGTCGAATACGGCGCGGCCGACCTCGGCATCGCCGGCAAGGACGTGCTGCTCGAACATGGCGCCGAGAGCCTGTACGAGCCGCTCGACCTGAACATCGCGCGCTGCCGGCTGATGACCGCCGCGCACAAGGACGCGCCCCCCTTGTCCGGCCGGCGGCTCCGGGTTGCGACCAAATACGTGAAGATCGCCCAGCGCTATTTCGCCAACCAAGGCATCCAGGCCGAAATCATCAAGCTGTACGGTTCGATGGAATTGGCGCCGCTGGTCGGCCTCGCCGACTGCATCGTCGACCTGGTCGAAACCGGCAACACGCTGAAAGCGAACGATCTGGAGCCGCGCGACCTGATCATGCACATCAGCTCGCGGCTGGTCGTGAACAAGGCCGCGATGAAAATGAAAAACCGCGCGATCGTGGAACTGCTGAATCAATTCGAAGCGACTCTCGCCACTAAAGGTTAACGCCATGCCCAAGATCACCCTGACCCGCCTCGACGCCGCCTCGCCCGACTTTGCCGCCAGCCTGGACCGGCTGCTGGCCTGGAACGAAAGCGAAGACCTCTCGGTCCATCAGCGGGTACTCGAGATCATCGCTGACGTACGTGCGTGCGGTGACCGGGCCTTGATCGACTATACCAACCGATTCGACCGGCGCGAATTGAATCAGGCATCCGAACTGGAGCTGGACAAGGCGCAGTTGAAAGCCGCTTTCGACGCGGTACCCGAAGATCAGGCCAAGGCGCTGCAAACCGCAGCCGGCCGGATCCGCGCCTATGCCGAGCATCAAAAGATGGAATCCTGGCGCTATACCGAAGCGGACGGCACCGTGCTCGGCCAGAAAATCACCCCGCTCGACCGGGTCGGCCTGTACGTGCCGGGCGGTAAGGCCGCTTATCCGTCGTCGGTGCTGATGAACGCGATCCCGGCCAAGGTCGCCGGCGTCCCCGAACTGATCATGGTCGTGCCGGCCCCGCAAGGTGAATTGAACCGCTTGGTGCTGGCCGCGGCCCATATCGCCGGCGTCGACCGCGTATTCACGATCGGCGGCGCCCAGGCGGTTGCCGCCTTGGCCTACGGTACCGAAACCGTGCCGCCGGTCGCGAAGATCGTCGGCCCCGGCAATATTTATGTGGCGACCGCGAAGAAACTGGTTTTCGGCCAGGTCGGGATCGACATGATCGCGGGTCCGTCCGAAATCCTGGTCATCTGCGACGGTAAGACCGATCCCGACTGGATCGCGATGGACCTGTTCTCGCAGGCCGAACACGACGAAAACGCGCAGGCGATCCTGATCAGCGACGACGGCGCGTTTCTGGATGCGGTCGAGCAGAGCATCGACAAACTGCTGCCGGAGATGGAGCGGGCCGAAATCATCGAGGCTTCGCTGCAGGGACGCGGTGCGTTAATTAAAGTCGAAAATCTGCTGCAAGCCGCCGACGTCGCCAACCGGATTGCGCCGGAGCACCTGGAATTGTCGGTTGACGATCCGGAAGCGTTGAGCGAACACATTCGCCACGCCGGCGCGATCTTCCTCGGCCGCCATACCGCCGAAGCCTTGGGCGACTACTGCGCCGGCCCGAATCATGTGCTGCCCACCTCCGGCACCGCGCGCTTTTCCTCGCCGCTCGGCGTCTATGATTTCCAGAAGCGCACCAGTCTGATCAACTGCTCGCCGCAAGGCTCCAGCGAACTCGGTAAGACCGCGTCGATCCTGGCGCGAGGCGAAAGCCTGACCGCGCATGCGCGTTCTGCGGAATATCGGATCAAAGCCGGTTAAAAGGCGGAGCCAATGCTTAGCCAGATCAGTAGCCTGAGCTTGCAAAACCGACTGTTTTACTTTATTTTAGCGAAATCCGTATAGGCTAGGGGTGCTTGCCGCGCGGCGGCAGGCTGAGAATCACCCTTTGAACCTGATTCCGGTTAATACCGGCGTAGGAAAGCCCTAACTTCCTTGCGCCTTGTCTGTTTTTTGTTGTTGGAGAAACGCAATGAGCGCCGTCCTCAAAGATCTGACCGCCGACGCGGTCAGCCAAGTCAAAATCGATCCTTATCCGGCCTCGGAAAAAATTTATGTCGAAGGCAGCCGCCCCGACATCCGGGTGCCGATGCGCAAGATCACCCTGTCCGATACGCCCGCCCATTTCGGCGCGGAAAAGAACCCGCCGCTGTATGTGTACGATACCTCGGGCCCTTACACCGACCCGAGCGTTACGGTCGACCTGAAGAAAGGACTGTCTTCGGTCCGGGCGAACTGGATTCTGGAGCGTAACGATACCGAAGAACTGGCCGGGCCGACGTCCGCCTACGGCCATCAACGCCTGCACGATCCGGCCACCCAGCACCTGCGCTTCGAACACATCCGGAAGCCGCGCCGCGCGAAGGCCGGGATGAACGTCACCCAGATGCATTATGCGCGCAAAGGCATCATTACCCCGGAAATGGAGTTCATCGCGATCCGCGAGAACCAGAAGATGGACGCGATGCGCGAACTGTGGAAAGACCAGCATCCGGGCGAATCGTTCGGCGCTTCGATTCCGGATGTGATCACGCCCGAATTCGTCCGCAGCGAGGTTGCGCGCGGCCGCGCGATTATCCCGGCGAACATCAACCATCCCGAACTCGAACCGATGATCATCGGCCGCAACTTCCTGGTCAAGATCAACGGCAACCTCGGCAATTCGGCTGTCACTTCCTCGATCGAGGAAGAAGTCGAAAAGATGCTCTGGGGCATCCGCTGGGGCGGCGATACGATCATGGACTTGTCGACCGGCAAGAACATCCACGAAACCCGCGAATGGATCCTACGCAACGCGCCGGTGCCGATCGGCACAGTGCCGATTTATCAGGCGCTCGAAAAGGTCAACGGCAAGGCTGAGGAACTGACCTGGGAGATTTTCCGCGACACGCTGATCGAGCAAGCCGAGCAGGGCGTCGATTATTTCACGATCCATGCGGGCGTCCGGCTCAAATACGTGCCGCTGACCGCGAAACGGATGACCGGCATCGTCTCCCGCGGTGGCTCGATCATGGCAAAATGGTGTCTCGCGCACCATACCGAAAGCTTTCTATACACGCATTTCGAAGAAATCTGCGAAATCATGAAGGCTTACGACGTGTCGTTCTCCCTGGGCGACGGCCTGCGTCCGGGCTCGATTTACGATGCAAACGACGCGGCGCAGTTCGGCGAACTCGAAACCCTTGGCGAGCTGACCCAGATCGCCTGGAAGCATGACGTGCAGACGATGATCGAAGGCCCCGGCCATGTGCCGCTGCACATGATCAAGGTCAACATGGAAAAGCAGTTGGAAGAATGCGGCGAAGCGCCTTTCTATACGCTGGGTCCCTTAACCACCGACATCGCGCCGGGCTATGACCATATCACCTCCGCAATCGGCGCCGCGAACATCGGCTGGTACGGCTGCGCGATGCTCTGCTATGTGACCCAGAAAGAACACCTGGGTCTGCCGAACAAACAGGACGTGCGCGAAGGCATCGTGACCTACAAGATCGCCGCGCATGCGGCCGACCTGGCGAAAGGGCATCCCGGCGCGCAGGCGCGCGACAACGCAATGTCGAAAGCGCGCTTCGAATTCCGTTGGGAAGACCAGTTCAACATCGGCCTCGACCCCGAAAAAGCGCGCGAATTCCACGACGAAACGCTGCCGAAGGAATCGGCGAAGATCGCCCATTTCTGCTCGATGTGCGGCCCGCATTTCTGCTCGATGAAGATCAGCCAGGACGTGCGCGAGTATGCGGCCGAGCAAGGGCTGAGCGAAGAGGAAGCCTTGGTTAAGGGCATGGACGAGAAATCGAAGCAGTTCCTCGAAGAAGGCGCGGATATTTATCGCAAGGTATAAAACCCAAGGGCGAGGTGGAAAACCCCGCCTCGCCCTTTACCGCCCTCGTTTCTACCTTTTGCGTCATCGCTAACCCCGCAGCAATTTCGAGGAACGGCCAATCTCCACCCTGCAAACGTAGGGTACGCTGCGCGTACCTTTACTAAATCTTCAAAGCGTCACTCAACTGTAATAACGGTGAGCGGATGCCGTTAGGTGATCAGGAATATAAACCGGTTCCGCCTAATGGGTTAGCATTACCCCTGTAACTATCTGGAATGATGCGCCTCCTGACATCGGCACATCCTATGCTATGCGGCGCATCTTATGGTCTTATTGATTCTATAGAATCAATATCGAGATTCACTGTCTTCAGCTCTTTCCGGCATCGACCAAAATTGGCTCTCTTCAATAAAGTAGCCTCGATGAAGCGTCGTAGCGGAATCGAGGAAATTCTGGCTTCGATTTCCTTTGATTCCGCATGGCTTCATCGAGGCTACATGCTGAATTCTTTCCTGGTAGACGGGACGCCGAAGCGTTCCGGGCCTGCATTCCTACGCTGAAGCGCGGGAACAATGCAAAATTAGTCTGGAACGTTGAGCGAATCTTCAACATTCCCGTACCAATCCATCGGAAGAATGCCGTCGCGAACGTAGCGGTGAAAAGAGGAATATGGCCAATCGCATACTCGCTTGACGTAGCCATGTTTTAACGGATTAACATAATCAATATGTTTCGCATAATCACGTTCTGTTGTGAGGGTATGTTCCCAATAACGGCGCTGCCAGATGCGGCGTTCGGCGCGTTGGCGGCGGACGAATGAGAGGCGTTCGATGCGCGGCAATCCTTTTGAAAACATCAGCTTAATCAAGCGTCAACGGACCGGAAAATCATCCGTATCGGGCGGCAGCGTCCAGATGGCGTGCATGTGATCCGGCAATACCACCCAAGCATCGATGTAAAAGGGATATAAAACCTTAACCCGGCTGACCGAATCCCGTAACAAATCGATATGGTCCGTCAACAAGGTTCGTTGCCGTTCGAGCAAATTGACCGTGAAAAAGTAACAGCCACCCGCGACGAAATTGCGCCGATAATTTGGCATCGCACCACCGAGGGTGTCCTGAATTTTGTGTAAACGGGATTTTATTAACGGTTGAGCGTCCGATCGTCAAATTGAATACTAAACCGATTTAAAGCGGCTTTCCAGTCCTGCAATGGCATGGTCCATTTTTTACTGATGTTCATTAGCGCCAGATAGAACAATTTTGATAAAGCCTCGTCGCTGGGAAACGAGCCCCGATTCTTGGTGATTTTCCGTAGGCTCATATTGACCGACTCGATAGCGTTGGTGGTGTAAATGATCCGGCGAATCTCCGGCGGATAGTCGAAAAATGGGATGATCCGGTCCCAGTTGCGCCGCCAAATTTGGGCAATTGATGGATAAGCGTCGTTCCATTGCGTCTCGAATTCCTCCAGTTTCTGCTCGGCCTCAGCGACGGTAGCAGACTGGTATATTCGCTTGAGATCATCGGCAACCTGTTTACGCATTTTCCAACTGACATAGTTTAGACTGTTGCGCACCAGATGCACGATGCATAGCTGGACAGCTGTTTGCGGATAAACGGTTTCGATGGCTTCGGGAAAACCTTTCAAGCCATCGACACAAGCAATAAACATATCCTGTACGCCACGATTCTTCATCTCGGTAACCACCTGCAGCCAGAACTTGACCCCCTCGGTTTGGGCGATCCACAGCCCCAGAACTTCCTTCTCACCATTCAGATTGATGCCAATCGCCAGATAGACAGCTTTCACCCGCACCGCACCGGTATCGCGCACTTTGACATGAATGCAATCGAGATAGACGATGGGATAGATCGGTTCGAGCGGACGCGATTGCCAGGCTTTGACTTCATCCGCTACCGCGTCGGTGACCGAGGAAATCAGCGAAGGCGAGACCTCGGCACCATAGAGCTCTTCCAGATGACTCTGGATTTCCCGCACCGTCAGTCCACGGGCATAGAGCGAAATGATCTTGTCATCGAAGCCCGTCCAGCGGGATTGGTGTTTGGTGATGATTTGCGGCTCGAAGCTGCCATGGCGATCACGCGGAATTTCGAGCGGTAATTCGCCGAAGTCACCTTTCAGTGTCTTGCGGCTCTTGCCATTGCGGGTATTGCCGACGGCATTGGTGACAGGTTCGTGCTTGGCATGACCCAGGTGTTCGGTCATTTCGGCTTCCAGTGCCCGTTCAACCAGCGCCTTGGTCAATTGCTTCAACAGGCCGTTTTCGCCAATCAAATCTTCGGGTTTTTGATAGCCCGAGAGCAAGGTATCGAGCAGTTCGGTCGGGATGGTTTTTGATACGGTCATTTTTTCTCCTTTACGGAACGGTAGTTTCCTACCTAATGGCCCTTTACACAAAAATTCTTACACCCTCCGGCCGTGCTAAACTGCATTTCTGCCGGGTCAGGAAATGCTTATGTATCAAATCGCTGATGATGCGCTCGACCGGTTCGGACAGGCGTCTCTTGCCTTTGCCCCCACTGGATTTGCCGGGAGCCAAATCTGTCACCAAACCTGTGCCTTGTCGATAACGTCTGATTAGCAAGTACACTTGTCGACGGGACACGCCCAATTGCTCGGCGGCGTCATCGGCCGCCTGACGGCCGATGGGCTCCAATGCCGCCAACGGGGCAATGAAACGAGCCCGTCGACTTGCCAATTCCCAGGCATCCTCGGACAGTGTGAGCAAACCCTGTTCAATGACAGGAAGTGTATCGGGTTCCATGCCTAAACCTCATTTTTGTGCAGAGGAGTTTTAAGCATAAACCAGCACTGTGCAGATGACTACTGATTTATGATGGCTCAAGAGTCCTCTGCACAAGGCGGTTCTAAACCAATAAAATGGTGCAAACGACTTCTGAAAATGACAGTTTGTCAGGCGGTCACTTTGAGGATAAAACGTCGATCCCTCTCTCTTAAAAACGGGAGGTTACGCTATCGTCACCCCGTCTTCCCGTACTTAATACGGAAATGGAACTTCGCCCCCTTCACTGAAGGCTTTTCCAATAGTCTCCGATCCTGTATGTATCCATCCATCTTTAATGAATAAGGAAGATTGAGATAAAATTGCTGCCCATCCAGCAAGATCGCCAAGACTATTAACCTTTATTTTAGCGATTTCCTGATTAGACAGCTTAATTTTAACCAAACCTGTATTGGTCCTGACATTCCAGCCTAAATCATAAGCTTCTACTTTAAGAGTCATTTTTATCCCCTTATCTTGAGTCATTATTAATTTCCCATTCGTCAAACAATTAAGATAATCTGACACCGCCTTTAGTGGGCTTGGCCGAAGCCGAAAAATCATATACTTTGATGAAACTCGTGAAGAAACTTTAGGCCGTATTCCGATTGATCGCAATGTTAAGTTTATTTCTTTTAAAGGGAGAGCAAAAAGTATTCTTCTCAACTCTTTTTAGAATGGGGGAGGTAAATTACCAGGTGCAGTCCAGCATTTTCCTTCGCTGCGTGCCTGTGCTGCGAAGTTAGGATGAACAGTGATCCAAGCAATATCGACACTAACCCAACCTCTACCGTCAAACCATGCTTTCGGATCGAAACGCCAAGCAAACGTACCTCCCTTGTCCCCAATGTAACTCCAGTCGGCGCGAACTTTGTTAAGACTATGTCTAATTGTTTCGTGGCGACAGTAAATATAGTTATCAAAGCCCTTGGCCGAATGAGTATTTAGCTTAAATACTTCATTCCCTTCTGAAGAGTAAGAGTTATATGCCTCTTCACCGATAACGGGCAATAAAATCCGGAAGCCTTGCATAACGATTTCGGTGGGTAAATCGAATAAATCTTTATCTCCCCGATTCTGATTAACTCTATATACAGAGAGTGCATATTTGCATTTATTGCCTCCTATGGTATCCTTTAAAAAGCAATTGGTTGTAGGCTTTTCTGATCTTTCAATTTCTGCCAACAAATTATTCCATTCATATTTTTTCATCGTAATTTTGATCTCTTGCTGATCAGATGAATTGATACTCTTCTTAGTCATTTGAGATGCCTGAAGATCAGCTTGAAAACGGCTAGTTTCTTTACATGTGCGTCCATCGTAATAACTAACAGAGCAGTTAGGGTTAGATGCTCCGCAATATATTACGCCGCATTCACCGCCACACCATGATGGTGACTCGCACTTTTCTCTGCTTCTATCTGGGCATACAACGCAGTAATCATCAGCTAAAACAGGCATTGTAAAAAATGTAGAGAGTAAAATCGTTCCAAAGATACGAAATGTCATCTTTAATCTCCTATGTGATGCGATATTAACGGCGCTAGCCGCCTTATCATCCTGTTATCAACGCTATCTCTAGCCCAGCAAATTATTGATTAAATAAGCGAGGCAAGCGCTAAATTCCTCCTATTTTTGGGAAGGTAGACTTAATTGTTTAACTGTGCCGAAAAATCTTCTTTTGCAAGACGCTGTTAGATTCATTCCAACTGAATATGGTGTAGGAATGCCCATCTGCCACTTCATAAAAGGGAGTTGCCATTCTTGAAATGGCTACTGGGCATTTCCTACCTATTCGTAAGGCCAGTTTCCTAATGGTTTGGGGGCCTACCTCATCTCCTCCAGTAGTGCGATAACGCGGCTAATCTTTTGATGGAATGGTCCCTGAGCCGAACAAGCCGTAACCCAATCATTGGCATCTGGGTTGCTAGTTTCGGCACAACCATTGCTCTTCTGTAGCACGTCATTGCGCAGCTTTTCGAGCGCCTCGACAAAATCTTCCTGATCGATAGAGATCAGCACGGCATTGAGTTTGCTGGTCAGCGCTTTGGGCATATTGGCATTCTTGAACACCCCACTATCAAGGCCATTCAAATAGGTAATAGCCGCTCTCAGCTCTTGGGTAAGCGCATCTTGCCGCGAGATAGCGGTTATCGTAATATTGCTCGGTTCGCTATTCAGCAGGCCATCATTGACCACCAAGCTCAGGATGTAATTACCGGGCAGATCGGCAAGAAAGCTGGCATCGACCTGATTAGAGTGACTGAGCAAGGCCTGACTGCCGATAGGCTTTTCAATCATATTCCATTGATAGGTCAGCGGATCCAAGTTGGCATCGGTGCTCCCTGCGCCATTCAACAGGACCGTATTCCCAGCCAGTACGGCTTGGTTGCCGCCGGCATCGGCTACCGGTTTCAGGTTATCGAAACTGATCAGTACCGTATCGGAACCCGCCGCCCCTAAACTGTCCGTCACTCTCAGACTGAGAGCGTAGCTGCCATTAACATCCGCAATAAAATGCGGGGTCGCGGTATCGCTATCTATTAATGTCGCAGTGCTGCCCTGGGGCTTGGATGTGAGCGTCCATTGATAAGTAATGGCGTCGCCATCCTCATCGTAGCTTTGCCGACCATCCAAATGAATCGTAGAACCCACGGTGGTAACGGATTGATCAAGCCCTGCATCGGCCACTGGCGAGGTATTGACCGTACTTACTTTGACTTGGTCAATGCCGGTCAGACCGCGGGCGTCGGTGACAGTCAAACTGATTAGATAGTCGCCCGCTACATCCGGTGTAAAAGAGGGGGTCACGGAATTGGCATTTTGCAATTCAGCCGTACTGTTGTCGGGTTTGGAAGCGAATGACCAGGCGTAGGACAGCGGATAGTCGCCATCAGGATCCGAACTGTCACCGCCATTGAGCGCCACCGAAACACCGGGATGCCCGGATTGATCTGTGCCGGCCTGGGCGATGGGAGGCTGATTGGTTGGATGGGAGTCCGTCTCCTCGGCAATAGGCGTCATGCTCAGGTAGCCATTAAGCTTATAGTCTACGAAGGTCAAGCCGGTCACGAACGCTCGGGGATCATTCGGGTCGAGGTTCGCCTCCACTTCAATGCCGCGAATCGAGAAACGGGCCAGCCCGCCTTCCCTATGCAGATCCCGTTCGAAATCAAAGACCACGCCGCCTTGGATGTCCGCCCCGCTGTCCACATATTGGGAGGTAGCGGCATCCCAGAGGAAAAGGTCGTATTTGCCATCGCCAATGCCTTCCGGCAAGAGAATCGATTTGATATTGGACAGCCCGGGATCCAGTTCATAGTCATAGCCGGTCGCTACGACAGGGTCGACAACACAAACGGCTCGATAGCCGCATGGCGGCAAAGGCAACCGGAACCTGGGCGGCAGACCGGGTCTGGGAATGGTACCGCCGTCCTCGGGAGGAAGGATCGGATTGTCCGGGGTTCCGACCGGCTCTTGCGTCAGAAATACGCCGGAGGAGGATGTAAAGGTCACGCCCGGTGGTGTCTCAAGTTTTAGTCTTGCGCCAAAGCTCGCGTGACCACGATCAAGGGAACTATCAGGGAATCCTGAGAGTCCCTCGGACGTTGCGCTTACTGTCATTTGTACCTGAATACGATCGCCATCCTTTACGGTTATGACACTTGGTAGACCAGATACTGTTGCAGGACTACCTGGGCTAAAAGTAGCCCATCCTACCTGAGCACCACTAACATGTAGAGCTACCCCGGCCGCTGCCCCATTTCTATTTTCTGTACTTCCGGAAATATCGGGTTCAACATTGAATGTAGCCGGTGCAGATGCCATACCTTCAGGAAGATGAAATGTCACGTACTCGTCAAAAACGCTCTGGGCACTTGCGTCGCCTTCCCCGCCGCTTGAAACAGCCGAAGCTAGGACCTGACCAGTTGACATGTTGGCGGCCGCGTGGCCCCATCCGGTCCCGCCTAAACTTGATACAGGTCCGGCGTCGATCTGTTTTTCCGTAGTGCCATCTCTCTCAGTAAAATTAACAAAAACGCCATTAGGATCATGGGCTTTCAGTGCGGTTGCATTGAGAGCTATCGAATAGTCGGCTAAGCCGATTGTCGGCATTAGAACAAGTGGGAGGAATAAAGCCAATTTCACAACCAAGCAAAGATTCTTATTCATTTTATCTCCTTGTTTCACACTTTGGTTTTATGCTTTTTATATTCCTATTTAAATGTCGATTGATTCTAATTTGATAAGAAATAATTTAATAATTATAAATAATGATATATATAAGATAATGAATAGATATAATTCATAATCATCACCAAAAAGGTAAATGCTAATATTTTGCCGCTTAATAAGGGGCTTTATTGGCTTTTTTAGATCCCTATCATCAGCCTCGGTCGAGTACAGTCAATCCTTTGTCAGTATGAGACGGGTGGGTACGCATTATTTGCACTATGCTCACTCTCAGTTAATCTAATTTCTAACCGATGTTATCGGGCTGTTCTCAATTAAAGTGGGCTCATTCTCGTTTGATGTGGGCGGGAGCGCTTCGATATTCTCGGCTAATGGGGTCACTAAAAACGGATGTTATCGAGCCACTACAGGTATGGCTTATTTTTTATTTGGTGTGTAGATATTCTCCAGATAAAATCAGAGAACGGCATCGGTCATTTGACTGAAATTGCAATACAAGCGGGCGATTTGGTTTCTGTTCCCCCTCTTGAAAGGCAAGTTATCCGAACGAGTGTGGAAAATAAAATGGCCGTCTTTGCTTTTTTGCCAGGCAAGCCGATGCGTCCGATGAATCCGCTCCGCCAAGCTTGGATGAGAGCCCCCGTTTCTTGACCGGATATTGGCTCTGATGGTTAGCTTTATCAGATCCTGCCCAAACCTGTTTGCGGGCTTACCGTCCGATGGGGGATCCATATGGCAATGAATGATGGAAAGCTGGATGCCTTGATTCAGCAGATTTATGACGCGGCGCTGGAGGATGCGCTATGGCCCGCCCTCATTCATGAGCTTGCCTTACTCATCCAGGCGTCTGACAGCCTGTTGTTCAGCCTGCCGGGTTCCAGCCATCAGACGCCCTTCATTTTGGCGCCTCTTACCCATGCCGATGCGGATGCCTGGGCAGACTATGCATCTTATTACCGGCAGCATGACATCTGGATGCTGGAAACGAAAAAGCAGGGGTTGATGCGGCCGGGAGCGATTATCCATAGTGACCGACTTGTTGAACGGCGCGCCTTTCGGCAATCGGAAATTTATCGCGACTTACTGAAGCCGAAACTGGGCGGAGCGGAAGTCAACATGGGTCTCGTGATGCTTGATGAGCCGCTTCAGGACCAATCGCCGCCTTTGTTCCTCAGCCTTTATAAGAGCGCTTTTGACGAGACATTTACCGCACAGGATGAAGGACTGATCCGCCATTTGCTGCCGCATTTACAACGCGCGTTGCGGATTCGATGGAAACTCATCCGGGAGAGGGAAATGCGGCAATTACGGGAACAGGCCCTCGAACAGGTCGCTGTCGCGATTGTGCTGCTGGATGCGGCGGGACGGCTGTTGTTCGCCAACCGGCAAGCCGAGCGGCTGTTAAGCCAAGGAGGTAATCCGACTGTCATCCGGGGTTACCTCGGAGGCCTGGACGCCTATGAGAACAATGCCATCAAGCAAGCCTTGCGCCAGGCCCGGCAAGGGATCGGCAGTACCTTGCGGCTTAACAATACGCAAGCTATCGGCACGCGCGTGGCCACGTTTTCTCCGGTCACGGCGCCCTTCAGTGAACAGCTCGGCACGCCCGCGCGTATTATCGTCATGATTACCGAACCGGATACCCCGGCCTTTGACGATCTCAGGGCTTTCAGCAAACTGTACCAATTAACGCCCGCCGAAACCCGCGTCCTCAAGCACTTGTTGCAGCATCGAAGCCCTCAGGAAATCGCCGACACCTTGCATGTCAGCATTAAAACCGTGAGGACGCAGCTTAGCGCCTTGTTCGCCAAGACGCAAACCGATAATCAGCGCGAACTGGTACAGTTCTCTTTATCGCATTTATTCGCCGGATCGATGCAAATCGGTGAGTAAGATCATCATTTTCAATGAGGTTGCCGTTCCCGTCGCCGTTCAAAGCTGATAGGCGATCCCCCCATAGACCGCCGCCCCGGCATGATCGAAGCTGAAGACATCCGGCGTTTTATCATTAGTAAGATTTTCGCCGCGCACGTACAGATTGAGTTTAGGCGTCACCTGGTAGTTGGCATGAACATTCAGATGAAACGCGTCGTCCACATCGAGCGTATTGCCGAGATCGTTTTGAGCCAGACTCCGGTAGATGCCCTCGGCCCATAAGGTGAGCGGCAGATTCGGCACATGCCATTCGCCCCAGACGCGCACGGCATCGGTAGCCTGGAAGGGTATCCGGCGGCCGTTGTCGAGATTGCGGCTGTCGTTGTAGGTGTAGGAGGCACCGCCGCGCCATCGTTCGCTGAGAACAAGCTCGCCGCTCGCTTCCATGCCGGCTACGGTAGCATTGGCGACATTGCCGATGCATTGACCGATGCAGGGGAGTTGGACGGTGGGTTGCGGCGCCCAACTGACCACGATCAAATCGTCATAACGCGAATAGAATCCGGTCAGGTTAAGTTTGAGATTGGACAATGCCTGCCATTCCAGGCCCAGGTCGCCGCCGGCACCTCGCTCGGGCTTTAGAGAAGGATTGCCAAGCAGCGGAAACAATCGCTCGGCATAACTCGGAATCCGGAAGCCGTTGCCGCCGTTGGCGCGCAATTTCAGCGTATCCAATACCTGCCAAACTAGAGCGGCATGCACGAGCGCATGACTTTGAAAGCGATCGTAACTCTCATAGCGGACGCCCATGTCGCCGCTGAGTTTCCCATAGGCGAAGCGGGCCTCTAGAAAACCGGCCTGCTGACTGCGGCGTTCCTCAAACGGCGCGCCGCTCGCTAGGGTAGGCGGCGGGCTGAAAGTGGGCGCTTCCGCCCACTCATGACGGCCTTCGGCGCCCCAAACCAGGTAAAGGACATCATGGCCTTGACCGTGCCATAAACGCTGGTTATTCTCCCAGCGGACGAGGTAAAGGTCGGTGGTATAACCCGGCGTGATCCCCAGGACTTTGGCATGATTGTCGGTATGGGTATAACCCAACTGCAAGCGCGTATCCCAATCCGCATTGATATAGGCTTTCAGGGTGTTTTGCGCCATCCAGCTTTCTTCGGCAAAAAAAGAGCCTTTTTCGTCCGCCATCGCCAACATGCCGTTGCGGATGCCATAACCGTCAAAATCGTTTCGGCCGTCCCGGTACAACAGTGAACCTTCCCAGAGCAAAGTATCGCTCAAATCGACGCTTGCTTTTGCAAGGACCTGATGGCTATGGAAAGGATCTCGCTCCGGATTGTTGTTGGACTTTTGCGCATGATAAGCGCCGTCGAACGCATCGGTGCGGTTCACCGTCACGGCAAGCCGCGCTTTTTCCCCCGCCAGGTTGCCGCGTAAGGTTTCCTTGAGAAAACCGAAGGTGCCGCCTTCCACGCGCAGGTCGGCACTGTCGTTCCTGGCGCTGCGGGACGTCAAATCAATCGAACCGCCCAGCGCGCTGAAGGCTCTTGACGCTGAACCGAAGCCCCGGTTTATCACAATACTTTCCTGTGCCTCGGGGAGCAGGGCATTCAGGTTCAGAACACCGGGCAACGTGTCCGGCACCGGCATGCCGTCCAGCAAAACCAACCCCTGCCCGCCGACCCCGCGCACCTGGAGCAGCCCGAGCCCGGAAGCCCCGCCTTTCGTCACGCCGATGCCCCGCTCGCCGCGCAGCACTTCGTCGATGCTGCGTTCATGGGCAATCGCCATGTCTTCTTGAGTTAAATGCGTAATACCGAGTTTTTCGGTAAACCCCGCATTTTGAGTTTCTCCTTCGGTGTCGGGCTGCGTTGTAACGGTAATCTCCGGCAGCATGATCTCTTCGGCTTTTACGGCAATAGCGCAGCTAAGGAGCAAAACGCCCAAAAATCCCCGTATTGGCCATAACTCCTTAACATCGCATAGATCTAAAGCCGGATAGGCTACTCGTGAACCGCATTTTTGCATGAAAGCTCCGATTGCATTTATTTTTATAACATAAGAACAATATATTAGCCTAAAGTGTGATAAGGGATTTTCAAACGAATGCGGATGCCAGTAGAAGAATTTCTATATTAAGCAGTCAATTTCGAATACATGAAGCATATGTCCCGAACGCTTTATCCAATCATACCCATTCGGTTTCTTGCTTCATCGAATCCGGAGAGGTACATTCGCTGCTACAGGCAAAGACAAGGAGGTTGGCGTCATGAAATTTCCCTGCATGCGATGTTTATCCATCGCCTTTCTTTCCGGCCTTGCGTTGAACCGGTTCAGGAAGCGGGCCTGCCGATACGCTTCCGCGGGGCCCGCGTAGCGCCTCCGGACAGATTTTCCTCTCATGTATCTGCAGGGAGTAGCGGATTTTCTCGACGATATTCTCGGTGGTTTTGCGCTGATCGGTTTCAGTGCGATCGTGGGCGGGCTGCTGTGGCGCCTGACGGTGCTGGATGCGGCCTCCGATACTCCTTCGGCTATCCCGATGCTGCGCCGGAACGCCTGGGGCATTGGGGCGGGCGCGGTCCTGCTGGCGACAGTTACAGGGCTCGAACTGATCGTGAAAGCGGCCATTCTAGCCTCTGCACTGAGCGAGTTTCCGTTCGCCGCCTATGCCGGCAGCATTCAATTTAAAGCCGGCGCATTACGCTGTCTGTTGGCCTTGGCACTGGTCGGAACGGCCTGCAGTTTGCTTCGTTTCCCACGAAATAAGGCGGCCCGGGACCTGGCCGCCATTCTGGCGGTAGCGCTGATTATCGGCGGTGCATGGCTGGTTCATGCCGTCGCCCGCTTCGAAAACCGCGCTTTGTTGATGGCGATTACGGCAGTGCATCAAACGGCGGCCGGGGCCTGGATCGGCGGTGTCCTGCAGCTGCTCCTGCTGCGCGAGCTCGGACGCCGCGATGCCGCGGCCCGGGCTTTTTGGCCGCGGGCCGCGGCGCGGTTTGCCCGGTTGGGAATCCCTGCGGTTCTCATCCTGATTCCAACCGGACTGGTATTGGCCTGGACCTATGTGGGAAGCTTAAAAGGAATGGCCGGGACCGGCTACGGCAGCCTGGTTGCGGTCAAAATTACATTGCTCGGATGCGCGCTGGGTTTCGCACTGCTGAACTATCGCGCCGCGCGGCAACCCGCCTCCGGCGACATCGAGCGTAAGGTGCCGTATTACATCGAGACCGAGTTCCTGGTGCTGGTTACCGTGTTGTTCATCGCCGCCGGCCTGGCGTCTCAGCCGCCCGCTGCGGACATTCCCGAGGCCACGGCCAGCTTGTCCGAAGTGGCCGTCATGTTCATGCCTCGCCTGCCGCGTCTCAACTCCCCCAGCCATGCTGAATTCCTGGCGGGCGAAGCCGGCCGCACCGCCGTCGTGGATAAGATTCCTTCCCGGGCGGCTGCAGTCTGGTCGGACTACAATCATAACGTCTGCGGCCTGTTTATCGCGCTGATGGCGATTGCCGCCCTTCTCTCCTATCATCCCCGCTTCCGCTGGGCGCGGTTCTGGCCCTTGGGCTTCGCCGGCATCGGCCTCTTTCTGTTCTTCCGCAACGATCCCCAGACATGGCCGCTGGGTCCGATGGGTTTTTGGGAAAGTACGCTGAGTGACGGCGAAATTATGCAACACCGTATCACCACGCTCTCGACTTTTGCGATGGACGCGCTGGAACTTCGGGTCCGCAGAGGACAGGGCGGCACCCTGCTGCCTTATGTGTTTCCCGCTTTGATGGTACTCGGCGCCATTATCCTGTTTGTTCACGGCCATGCGGGCTTCGAGCTGAAAAGCGAATATCTGATCCGATCCACCCACACCTCGATCGGGTTTCTGGCGATCATAATGGCCGGCGGCCGCTGGCTGGAACTCCGCTTGATGCAGGCGGGTCATCGGACGGAAGGGCGTTTCGCCGGTATTGCCGGCTGTTTAGCCACGCTCGCGGTCGCCATGATTCTGCTGTTTTACCGTGAGCCTTTATACTGATAATGATCACTGCTTTTGTTAGAGCAAGTTATGAACTTAGTTACTATGAGAATGCGAGGACATGATGTTTCGTAAGCCCTTACGCCGAACGGGGTATGTTGCCCCGTCCGTAACGTTTACCGAGCGTTTACAAACAGCGATATCGGTAAAGCTTTGAGGGCGGGGTTGCAACGCCCGTTTCGCGTCAGATTGCATGGGGAAATAGAGGAATTGGCCTTGCCGGCAATAACCTTTATGCTGGTAAGGGAATTATTCGGTGAAACGGATCAACTGCTATGGTAGAATGATCCATTTGTTCAGAATAATAAAATAAGAATATGTTTTTAAAAGAATTTTATGAGGATCGTGACGGATTTGCCGCCATTTCCGCCGAGCGGGCGAGCCGGTTTGCCAAAGAGGTCGCTCATGATTTCAATCCCCTGCACGATGTGGATGCCAAACGTTTCTGCGTACCCGGCGATCTGCTGTTTGCGCTGGCCTTGGAGAAATACGGGCTGAGCCAACGTATGCACTTCGTCTTTGCGGGCATGGTAGGACATGGCGTGCTGTTGGACTTTCCCGATACCGATGCCGGGGAGATCGAGGTGAAAGACAATCAGGGTAAAGCCTATCTGCAGATCGAACGCTCGGGCGGCCTGAGCCGGAATTCGGCATTGATCGAAAGCTTTACCCGCGATTATGTCGCCTTCTCAGGGCAAAATTTTCCTTACGTGCTGGTTCCCTTGTTGGAGAAAGAGAACGTGATGTTCAGCCTCACGCGCCCGCTGGTGATTTACGAAAGCATGACCCTGTCATTCGATCATCTTGATTTTCAGCAGGCGTCCGTGGAAATGATGGAACCGAAGATGGAAGTCAACGGCAAGCGCGCTTCGGCTTATTTACACTTTCGGATCAAAGCGGGCGAGAATGTCGTGGGTACCGGCTTTAAAAAACTGGCGATCAGTGTACAGAGCGGTTATGAATCCGAGCCGATGCAGGCGTTTGTCGAAGAGTATCTGGCCAGGAAAAACGACTATCTCGGCAATTTGCCGATTCTGTAGCACGAAATCTGTCAGGCCGCTGAAAACCGCTCGGCGGCTTCCGATAGAAACCTCATTCCCCCTGGCTCGATAATAAAACGATAATCTCAAATACTTGTCGTCCGACACGGTCCCCGCAGGCTGCAATGGAGTCTATTCATGAATCATTTCGGCATAATCTGTCCCAATACGGTAGGCCATTTAAATCCGATGCTGGCGCTGGCCGACGCGCTGCGCAGTCGGGGGCATCAAGTCACTTTCTTTCTGTTGGGACATCCGCCGGCGTCCATGCGGGATGCCGGATTTGAAGTTCGTCCGCTAGGCGGCACCCTCTTCGCTGCCGATGAGTTTCAGGCTGAAATCCAGAAGCTCGGCTTGCTGCAAGGGCGGGCGGCGCTCAAGCACACTTTTGCATTGAGCGCGCGTTCGGCGGTGGCCATCATGGCCAATGGGCCGCTGGAGGTTCGAACGGCCGGCGTTCATGCGCTGCTGGTCGATCAGGTCACTTCCGCCGGCGGCACCGTGGCCGATGAATTGGGACTGCCGTTCGTGACCGTGAGTAACGCGCTGCTTTTGAATTCCGATCCTCTGGTGCCGCCTTTTTTCACTCACTGGCAGCCTAGAGATACCTGGTGGGCGCGGCTCCGCAACCGGATTGCCTGGGATCGGCTCGGTCATCTCTACACGCCGGTTTTATCCCGGATCCAGGCGCGGCGGCAAAAACTCGGGCTCCCGGTGCCGCAGCGGATCGCCGAAGCCTGGTCGAACCGCCTGCAGATCAGTCAACAGCCCGCAGCATTCGAATTCCCCCGGCAGGAACTGCCGGAGCAGGTCCGCTTCGTAGGGCCGCTCCGGCTGCCGGCCGGCTACCCGACTGTCCCGTTCCCGTGGGAGCGCCTCGACGGCCGTCCCTTAATCTACGCCTCGCTCGGCACGCTGCAGAATCGTGTCGCCCAAAACTTCCGGGCACTGGCAGCCGCATGCGAGGGGCACGATGCCCAGCTGGTGATCTCGACCGGCAATGGATTGGCGCCGGAAGCGCTCGGTGAACTGCCCGGCAAGCCAATTGTGGTACCTTTTGCGCCGCAGGCGGAATTGCTGCGCCATGCCGCGCTCGCGGTAACCCATGCCGGCCTGAATACCGCGCTGGATGCGCTGGCGCATGGCGTGCCGATGGTCGCCGTTCCGGTTACCAACGAACAGCCCGGCATCGCGGCGCGGATCGCCTGGGTCGGCGCCGGCGAAGTCTGCGCTCAACGCCAAATCACGCCGCAAAGCTTACGGCCTTTAATCGAGCGCGTACTAAAGGATGCGTCCTACTGCGCGGCTGCTGCAAGGATGAGCGAAGCCATTCGGGACAGCGGCGGCGCTCCGCGCGCGGTTGAACTCATTGAGCAAAACCTCGGTTAGGGTCGGCGGATAAATGAGGGGGGTATGCTGATTGATACCGGTCTTCACCAAGTTCGTAGGATACGCCGAGCCTGCGAAACGTACCGAGCGCGGACGGTATCCTAAAGGGCGCTCGATGCGGTTCCTATGGACATCGCATTCTGCGGGCTGCGCCGGACGAACGCCCGGCCCGAGGGACCGGTTTGCTTTGGCCGCTCTGCCGAAAGCAGTATCTACCGTGCAGGGGGCACGGCAAGCCAGCGGACCACCGGGGCACCAACCGGTCTAGTAAAAGTGAATTCGGCCGGTTTGATCACGAGTGTTTCGGCAAAAGCCGAAATGCTGTCGTGGGGGGGAAATACCGTTGCGACCGCAGCCATCGGCGACATGGCGGCGAAAGCCCCGGCCCCCAACAGCGTGGCCAGAAATCCGGTCGGCCTGAAAAAGCCGATATCGACGGCTTTATCCCACAGGGTAATTTCTTCGGATTGTGCCGGTGTCGCGCAGACAAGCAATATACAAATTAAGAGGTGTCTGATCATATTTTTGTGTCCATCGCTTCGCTTTTATACTCAGAGTTTCCGGCTGCCCGGCGGCGTCATTTTATCCGCAAACGCGGCCGGCCGATACCCATTCCGGCATACATTCACGAAAATTGCTCTGCAATCTTTCAAGCGACGAACCCCAAAACGAACCGTGGAAGGCAGGCCAGTGCAAAGCCCCCGAAAAGCCTCAGAACATTATATCCCCTGCCAGGCGACAATTAACGCCGAAAGGCTGCCGTAAATCCAGACGGTGTATAACCACCGGATCCTCTAGGGCATTTTCAACCATCAATATTGCCCATTCCGTTAATTTAACCGCTCCTGTCTTTTAAGTTGCTATTTTTTATAAAAATTTTAGGAGATAAGCTTTTGGCATGGTTTCTGTATTTCCCGGATGTGTCGGAAAACGATTTCGACGACATAGCCATAATCGATAACGGAACCCGGAATCGATCGATTTTATCTTGGGAACATTGAGGAGCCTTTTATGTTCAAGATCATGAGTACCTTATTAATGGTTTCCGCCATCTCTTTTTCCTCCTATGCGGCAACGGAAGGCGCTGCCTCAAAACACGAAGAAACGGCCAAAGCCCGTGAGGAAGTTGTAAAACACCCTAAAGCGACTGCCGAACACCACAAGGCCGGCAAACATGAAGAAGTAAAGAAGCATGTTGAAAATGCCGGCAAGGCTTCGGAAACAGCTCATACGAAACCCAAAGAAGCTGCCGAACATTCTGCCAAGTGATCCCTATTCCCCCGGCAGCGTAACCGCTGCCGGGGCATTTATGAAAACGCCCGTGCATCGAGAGGAGGAAAAAAATGCGTTTTTAATGGCCGGGCAAGCGGTTCAGACAGCGGCCCTTGGAGAGATGGGTTAAAAAATCACCGAAAGTCCCTTGACCGGGCTGCAAGATATTTAAAATATCGTCAATGATTTCGGACAAGCCGTGGCATTCTCAGGGATAGTACCTGAGGAGATAGACGAAAACGATCAACAACGCTGGAGCGCTCCGTGAGAGAGAATCGCCGAACTGCAAAAACAAAAGCCGATCCGGCATTCTTCTGGGCTATTGGCGTGGAGCAGCATCTGGTACGGTTACAAACCTCCGCGCAGGGCTTGAGCGGGGAGGAAGCCGGCAAGCGCCTTAAGCGTTTCGGCATCAACCGATTGAACGGAAAGAAAAAAACGGGGGCTTGGCGGCTGTTTTTCGCGCAGTTCAAAAGCGCCATCATTCTGATTTTACTGTTTGCCACGGGATTATCCTTTTTCCTGCATGACAAAGTCGATGCGCTGATCATTCTGTCCATCGTCCTGATCAGCGGCATCCTGGGATTCTGGCAGGAAAAAGGCGCGGCCGATGCGGTGGAAAAATTGCTCGCGCTGGTGCAGATCAAGATTGCCGTACTGCGGGACAATAATTTAGCGGAAATTGCGGCGGCTGAATTGGTGCCCGGCGATATTGTCCTCCTGAAAGCCGGCGACATCATTCCGGCCGATTGCCAGTTGCTGGCAGCCGAACATCTTTTCATCGATGAAGCGATCCTGACCGGAGAAAGTTACCCGGTTGAGAAATCGCCGGAGCTCGTTGCCGCCGATGCGCCGCTCGGCCGGCGCAGCAATGCGTTGTGGATGGGAACGCATGTGCAAAGCGGCGAGGCGAAGGCCTTGGTTATCGCGACCGGCCGGAGTACCGAATTCGGCAAACTGTCCGGACGCCTCAAGCTCAAAGCGCCTGAAACGGAATTCGAACGCGGCGTCAGACGCTTCGGCTATTTGCTGATGGAAGTGACATTGATCCTGGTGATCATGATTTTCGCGGTGAACGTTTATCTTCATAAACCGGTGATCGACTCCTTCCTGTTTGCGCTGGCGCTGGCCGTCGGGTTGACGCCGCAATTGCTGCCTGCGGTGATCAGCATCAATCTGGCGCACGGCGCCAAGCGCATGGCAGCTGAAAAAGTCATCGTCAAACAGCTGGCGTCGATCGAAAACTTCGGCAGCATGAATGTCTTGTGTTCCGATAAAACCGGCACCCTGACCGAAGGCAGGATTCATGTGCAAGGCGTCCTCGATGTCGAAGGCAATCCCGGCGACAAGGTCTCGCGTTTCGCTTATTTCAACGCCTACTTCGAAACCGGCTTCAATAATTCGATCGACCAGGCGATCCGGGACTTTCGCAGTTTCAATGTCGAGAAATGCCGCAAATTGGCCGAAGTTCCTTATGATTTTTACCGGAAGCGCTTGAGCGTGCTGATTTCCGATGCCGGCGCGAACGTTTTGATTACCAAAGGCGCGCTGACCAATGTACTGAAGGCCTGCTCCCACAGTGAAAACCCTGACGGTACCCTGACCGATATCGAAGCGGTACGCGACTCGATTCAACAACGCTATGAACTCTTCAGCGCTCAGGGGCTCCGCACTTTGGGCGTTGCCTATAAACCGCTGTCCGAAGTGCCGGAGCAAGTTAAAGACGAGGAACGGGGGATGCGTTTTCTGGGTTTTCTGACTCTTTTCGATCCCCCTAAAAGCCACTGCGCGCAAACGATCGGCCGGCTCAAGCAGCTCGGCGTCACGCTCAAAATCATCACCGGCGATAACCGGCTGGTGGCCGAGACCGTCAGCCGGCAATTGGGGCTGGACACCGCCGAAATGCTTACGGGACGCGAAATCGAACAGATGAGCGGCAATGCCCTGATCCATCGGGTGGCCGGGATTAACGTTTTCGCCGAAGTCGAGCCCAACCAGAAAGAGCGGATTATCATGGCCTTGAAACAGGCGGGTTTCGTGGTCGGTTATATGGGCGACGGCATTAACGATGTCTCGGCCCTGCATGCGGCCGACGTGGGCATTTCGGTCGACAGCGCGGCCGACGTCGCCAAGGAAACCGCGCAGATCGTACTGCTGGAAAAAAATCTGGACGTCCTGATCGAAGGCGTCAAAGAGGGACGCATGACCTTTGCGAACACCTTGAAATACGTATTGATGGCGACCAGCGCCAATTTCGGCAACATGTTCAGCATGGCCGGCGCCTCGCTGTTTCTGCCTTTTCTGCCGTTATTGCCGAAGCAGATTCTGTTGACCAACCTGCTGACCGATATTCCGGAAATGACCATCGCCTCGGATAATGTGGATGCCGACATGGTGACCCAACCCCGGCGCTGGGATATTCAATTCATTCGCAAATTCATGTTCGTTTTCGGCATCGTCAGCTCGATATTCGACTATCTCACCTTCGGTTTGCTGTTATGGCTGGAAGTGCCCTTCACGCAATTCCGCACCGGCTGGTTTTTGGAATCGGTCGTGTCGGCAGCCCTGATCGTATTGGTCGTCCGCAGCCGCAAGCCGATCTTCAGAAGCCGGCCCGGCAATTATCTCTTAAGCGCTACGTTGACGATTATCGTCCTGACGGTCGCCTTGCCTTATCTGCCGTTCGCTTCGTGGATCGACTTCCAGCCGCTTCCGCCAACGATCCTGGCTTTGCTGGGGACTGTCGTGGTTTTCTATATCGCGGCCGCCGAAGCCGCCAAGCGGATATTCTATCGCTCCATCAAAATTTAAGGAGTTCCTTCATGACGCCGTTGCCCCGATCACGCCTTACCTGGAAATTGTCCGCGCTTCCGGTCTTTGTCGCACTGGTTTTATTGCTGGGACACGAACTCGAACTCTACCTGCCTGATGTGGAAGTCTGGATCCAGAGCTTCGGCATGTTCGCGCCATTGGGCTTTATCCTCCTGTTTACGGCGCTTACGCCGGTTTTTGTGTCGGTGGATGCGCTCTGTTTGGCGGCAGGGGTGTTATTTCCCCTTGCGACCGCCGAAACGGTGGTCGTTATCGCCACTTATCTGTCGGCTTCCGCCATATTTTTTTTGGGGCGGGATTTTTTGCGGGCCAGGGTCGAGGCGTTCCTTGCCGGACACAAGCGCTTTGCCGCCCTGGACAAGGCGATCAGCGGAAAGCGGGCCTTCCGGGTCATGTTTTTATTGCGCCTGACGCCGCTCCCTTTTGCCATGCTCAGTTATGCTTTATCGGTTACAGGAGTCAAGTTCCGTCCCTATTTAGGGGCGACGACCGGCATTTTGGTTTACAACGGCACCCTCGTCTATTTCGGTTATGCGGCCAAACACTTAACCGGCCTGGTTCAAAACCGGCCTGCGGGCGGCTTTGTTTCCTACGGTTTGCTGGCTTTGGGATTAGTGGTTTTGGCCGCGGTATTGATCTCTATCGCAAAAATGGCGGCCAATTTATTGAAGGAATTGAACGTGGAAAACTCCACGCATTGAAACGAAAAAAGCAATACACCTCTCGCCCAACGGCTCTTAAATCTTCGGAGAATAATGATGGCAACTCGACGCAATCCCGGACTGATAACCAAAGTAATCATCATCGGTATCGTAATAGCGGTCCTCAGCTACCTGTTTCATCCCGAGGTGGGCCGGCTGAGCGTGATGATCAATGGCCAGCCGGTCGCCGAGCCGCTCGTCCGCATTGCCGCCATCCCGACCTTTCTGGCGATTGCAGGGCTTGCCGTTATCCTGACGGTCATGCTGTTTTTAGGGATCGGAATGTTCATTTTTCTGGGCGCGCTGGTGTTTGCTTTAGCGGTTTGCTTTATGTTGGCGCCTTATTTCTGGCCGGTACTGGCGATCGCTTTCCTGTTAATCGCGGTGATGTCGATCAGCCATGAAAAATGACAGCTTTGAAGCAAGGTTTTTCTGTCCGAAAAAACGGCCCTGCAACTTTTGAAAGGCGGGGGAACGCTCGACCAGGAGTAATCTTCAGCTTGAGTAATCCGGCATTGTATTTTGTAACTGTTGATAAACCCTGAAACGGGATTACAGATGGAGAAAATGCAATGGTTTTGCCGAAAAACGATGCCAGTTAGCTTTTTGGGATGCACTCTTGCAATGAAACCGATCCATTAGTAGAGCATTTCATTTTGTCTGTACGGAATAGCCGGCGCCGCGTAGATAATTTTTACATTCTGCCGGGGTAAATTGATTCAGTAGTTCGGCGAAAATATTCCCCAGCGTCCCGACGGTCTGCTGGGCGGCCTTGCGGAGACCGGCTTTCAGCTTGGTGAAGATGGGTTTGATGGGATTGAAATCCGGCCTGCAAGAGGGCAAGGGCTTCAAGCGTGATCCCTACGGTTTCAATCGCCTCCCGGCCCTCGCCACTTGATGCGAGGACAGATAAATTGGAAACTCCAACAATAAAAGAAGCATTTAGAGCGCGCGTCACATTGACAGGAATGTTATCCGGACCTTGCCCACATACACTAGGCGCATCGAAATATACGATGCTCGTTATTGGAGAATAAACTGTTTTGCCGGCAGAAATTAAACATGTACAAGTAGTAGTCGGGCTTCCGCTCCAATCACCGGCTAAAAACCAAACAGAGCCATGTTGCCCAATAGCACACTTTTCTCCGCTATTATCAAACCTGGGATTATCGTAGGGGAAAAGAAAGCATCCATTGATACCAATCAATACTCACTTTATTATTGGCAAAAAGCTGTATTTGCCGGCAAGATAACTCCTAATCCAATGATTTTTTAATAAATTATTCAATATCACAAACCCTCTTTCTTAAACAAAAATTTATAAATCCAGCCCGCGTAGCTCCGGCTAGCGAAGCGTAAACGGAGAAATGAGTATATTCATATTCGTACAATTACGCTTCGCTAATCGTACCAGCAAGATGAGCTGAGGTATGAAGCCCACCTGTTGGGTATCCATCGCGAATAGGCTTCCTTTGTCAATCCACCTTATGCCTCTGGATGACCTTCAGTCAGAGGGAAAATTGATCCATTGCCTTTGATTATTGTAATATTATTTTTCCTCCTTTTTTAGAATAGCTATAAGGATTATTTATGAAATTTATTTACGCAATTTTGTTTGTTTTTGTTTTTTCAGCCGCAGCAAACGCGGGTTGTAAAGGTAATCATGTTACTGGCAAAGCATTTCGTGTTTTCTTAACCGATATATCGACTCCCAGCACCGGAGAGTGTGTTATTGGATCCGCTCACGACTCATGCACAATCGGAGAAACGGTTTATGAGGTTGATAGTCAATCTAACCCAATCGTTAACAAGGACTGTTCATTTACTTTGACGGGCATCGTCTTGACTCCGCAGGAGGGTTCCCCCATGCAACTTAATTTTAATGGGCAAATCAGCGCGGACAAGTTGAGCGTCGTCGGTCAATTCACGACGGATACAGCTGCTTTTGGTACATTTTCAGGACTCAGATATTAATTTGAATCGAAAACATCGAAGTCAAAATAATCTAGTAAATCAGCTATACTTCTTTACGTATTGCCGCTTTGCAGCCTATCAGTAAGAGAGCCGCGTGTGGGCTGAAAAGCTCACTCGCTTTTTTATCTGCGGCTTCTCGCTCGTTATGGGAAAGGACATATTTTGCCGCCAGGCAATCCGCCATGCGTTTTAGAAAAGGATGGGTTTGCGCGAAGCAGCCCTGTGGCTCCAAAAATTTACTCTCATGCTTTTCATAAGAGCTTCAATATTGATTCTGTTGATGATCCATCTGCAAGGGTGCACGGCGATGGTTATCAATATGGCTCAACATGACAAAGTTTTTGTTCCATTTGAAGAAAACCATAAGGGAAGTCGATTATGGTATGCCGCCATCCCTATCACAGTGCCGCTAGATTTATTCGGTGTGTTAATGTGTTTAGGAGCATTGCCGGTTTGTGCTCAGATGATGGATGTAATCGTGAAAGTATCGGAAGATCGAGCCCAATCCAAACCCGGGAACGTCCATAACGTTAGCCAGGGCCGGCAAGACAAATAGCCTAGTAGGTTGGTTTAACGGCTTTATCGTTAACCCAACATATCGATGCATCATAAGTTGGGTTGCAAAAAGCACGATAGGATGGGCTTTCTTCGTCAGCCACGCCTACGGCCCTGAGCCGAAAAAATCCCTAAAGGCGCAAAGCGCACTGTCAACAAGTGGCGGTTTGCCTGACGGCGAAACTGCCCTACGACCCTACAGCTCTTAATTTTACCGGAATGACGATACGGAAAAGGGTGCCCGGATGGCGCTGTACTGTAAGGCGGCCGTGCAGTTGCAAAACGAAGCCGTGCACCAATTGCAGCCCCATGGATTGCGGCTGGTCGATATTGATTTCATCCGGCAGTCCCCGTCCGGAGTCGCCTACTTCCAACGTCAGGCAGCCGGAGGGTTCCAGCGTCATTTTCACCCAAAGTTCTCCCGGCGGACAACGGCTCGCGTTGCAGGGAAAGGCATACTTAAAAACATTGGAAACCAGCTCGTTGACGATTAGACCGAGCGGGAGAGCTTGGTCGATGTTAAGGGTAAAGATAGGCACTTCAATACGGACGGCAATCTGGGATTGCGTCTGCCTAAAAGCCTGGCGAATAGCATTGACCAATTTACGGATGTACACCGATATATCGATATTCACTAACTCGTTGCCCTGGTATAACTGCTCGTGGATTAGTGCCATGGACTGTACTCTCCGTTGGCTATCAAGAAAAAGACTCCGCGCCGCCGGATCTTTTAGCTGATCCGACTGCAAGCGGAGCAGGCTGGTGATGATCTGCAGATTATTTTTAACCCGATGATGAATTTCTTTTAATAACGCTTCTTTTTCTTGGAGCGAAGTCGTCAGTTGGGTTTCGCTATACTGAAGTTCGGCGGTACGGACTATCACTCTCTGTTCGAGTTCCGCATTCAGCAAACGCAGTGCTTTCTCCGCTCGCCTTTGACCGGTTACCGTTGCCGCCAGAGCCTGGGCGGTCATCGTCGTCAGCCCCATAAAAGCCTGCAGCAGCCACAGAGACTCATGCGTATTATTTCGTGCAAAGGGGCCGAGGCCGATGCTTGTCGCATAGACGGCTATGCCGGAGACGAGCAAGGCGGCCAGGGCTACGCCTCCGGGGGAGAAACGAAAGGCGAACCATACCAGACATGGCAGCGGGACAAAAGCCAAGGGAGTGCAGGAGAACGCAGGAGCGATAAACACGGATAAGGTTATTGCCCCTAGCAAAATTAGAGAAACTAGAGCTTCGGCAGGATGCGAAGGCCAATGCCTAGTCTGTGGGTCAAGGTCCCATGCCACGATAAGAGGCGTTATAATGAGAACGCCGATCAGGTCGCCGAGCCACCAGGTGGACCACGTGTCAAAAAAGCCGGACCAGTCCTGCAGGCCTGTCAAAGAAAGGCTCGTCACGCCCCAGGTGGAGGCGACGAGACAACTCAGCGCTTCGATGGCGGTAAAGGCAAAGATCGTTGTGCCTTGCTCGAAGAGTCGCTGTACACCAAGCCAGCGTTTCAGTAAAAAGAACCCGAGCAGCGCCTGCAGCGTGGAGCCGACAGCAATGCTAACCGTAGCCAGCAGTGTAGGAAGGGTCACGCCATACGGTGATTGAGTCAACGAGATCCAGAGATTAATCAAAAACGAACCCAGCCAAATACCGGGCCATATACGGAATCCCCAGCAGATAAGTGCGGCCAGGGCGATGCCGGACGGTGGCCAAATTGCCGTAGCGTATCCGGGAGGGATGGCGTTCAGAAGGCCTAGCCAACCGGTAAAAGCATAGGCAGCCGCCAGCGTAAATATCTGTAAGGGATAAACGAGGAGCATAAACCGAAACGAGGTATTGACTGATTTTGCCATCGTAATCCTATTTTTATGCAATGACACCGGGTAGGTTGGACTAACGGCTTTATCGCGTTAAGCCAATGCATCAAGCCATCTTTAGACAGCCAATGTAAAGGCGGTTGCCGCAGGCAATCCGTCATATTTTCCGTAAACGGCGGTTTGCTTACGCGAAACCCGGCCCTACGGTCCTATCAAAATAAATCTTATCCATTAAGCCTGCGTTCAGTGGTCAATGTCTAAGCTGATAGCCAAAATGAAAAAAGATTGGTTTTTGTTAGGCAGTGTAGAAGCATGCCTGTTTGATGAACAGATTGAATGGCCGAATAACTTGATTATCCGATCGTTCAAAGCGAGGTTTATTATGAAACGGTTAGCGGGAATTACGGTGATTTTGGGAATGGCATTTGCCTCGCAGGGTTGCGCGATTTATCCGGCCGGAGGTGCAGTGGCTTATACCGGCTACGGTCCGGCTTACGGCAGCAGTTACAGCTATGGGCCTGCCTACAGCTATCCCGCATACGGCTATAACAGCTACGATTATTATGGCTATTGGCCTTCATTGTCTTTTAGCTACTACGGCGGTGTGCCTTACAGGTCTTATAACTATTACAGCTACTATCCCTCCCATCGCTACAACTGGAGTGGACATCACGGATGGCAAGGCGGACGTGGCTGGGGCGGAGGAAGCTTTGGCGGCGGCCACCGATGGGCTGGCGGAGGCGGCTTTGGAGGCGGTGGACACCATTGGGGTGGAGGCGGCTTCGGAGGCGGTGGACACCATTGGGGTGGAGGCGGCTTCGGAGGCGGCGGACATCATTGGGGTGGAGGTGGCGGACATGGCCGGCACGGCTAGCCCGCGTAGGGTATTCCGTCGGATGCGGATTTCTCATGCAGCGTTACCTATCGCGCCCTCCGATTCTTGATCATGATTCTAAATAGAGCGGTTTGCTTATGCGAACCGCTCTACAGCTCTATGGTCTAACATACGGTAAAAAGGATAGGCGCAGCCATCGTTAGGGAGGATGCAGGATGATGAACACACTCTTTCAGTTGCCGATGAAATACAAGGTGCTGTTTACCGGCTATCTGATCACGATCGGATTCGGTTTGTTGATGGCCGGGGCTCAGATCATGCTGACCCATGGCATGGCCGACGGCAAACCGGGTCTGTCTATCGAGGACATTGTTTACAGCTACTACGGCAATCGGTCGGGGTCCAAGTTGGAAGCCATGTTGGAAGGCGCCATGAAGCCGATGGCGCCGGATGATGCCAGATTCGAGTTGATTCAGTGGGCACGGGACGGTTCGCCCGCCGAGCTTTGGAAACCCAAAATAGAGCCCTTGATTCAGAGATATTGCGCCGCCTGTCATAATGCGACTTCCGCGCAGCCGGATTTTACGCGCTTTGAAAACTTGAAAAAAGCTGCCGAAGTTGACCGAGGGGCGAGTTATAACTCGCTGACTCGAAGTTCTCATATTCATCTTTTCGGAATTGCTTTCATATTTATGTTTATGGGCTGGATTTTTGCCATGGCAGAATTTCCTCATCCATGGCAGAGCCTGTTGATCGCGACACCGTTTGTCTTTCTGGTGGTTGATGTCATTTCCTGGTGGCTCACCAAATCTTTCTATCAGTTTGCCTGGCTGACCATGTTGGGCGGCATCGGTTACAGCCTGGCATCCACCGTGATGTTGCTGACTTCTCTCGCCCAGATGTGGCTGCCAAAGGAACGCTGGCTGGCCTTTTGGACGCGCGAAAGCCCTTAAGCAGGCGACGGAAGGTAGCGAGTAGCTCTGGAGCTTTACGGAATCCGCGGTTAATCGGCGCTGAGCAAGCTCCATCCGGATGACTTGCTACGGCGAGAGATTAAAAGGGAAAGCCCTAGAGAGGAGCCCGCGTAGTCCGATTAGCGTAGCGTAATCGGACGCATGCATTCATTGCTAAGCAGGACATTCACTTTTCATCCGCCAATTTATAAGGTTTTTCCTTCGGCTTGGCGTTCTTGCAGGCGGTATCGGATAGGGCCATTGGGGGTATCTCCTCTGGGGATATGTGATGTACCCCAGTTTATACCCCCGTGCTAAGGGGCATGTCAATGTACCCCGTCGGACTTCGCTGGACATAAAAAAACCCGCGAAGCCAGTAAACTTGCGGGTTTTTGAATCTGTTTGAATCTCACTGGATGCTCAGTTGGCGGAGAGAGAGGGATTCGAACCCTCGATACGTTGCCGTATACACACTTTCCAGGCGTGCGCCTTCGACCGCTCGGCCATCTCTCCGAATTTTGAGCCCATGAGCATGGGAATCCACAATAATACCGGATTCCGGCGTTTTTGGCAACGGTTAACCCAACTCGTTGGCCAGGGCTTCGAGCTCGTCCCAGCGCTGGTAGGCCTGCTCCAGCGCGGCGGCGGTTTGATTCAGTTCGTCCATCGTTTTCGCGATCGTGGGCTGGTCGTTCTTATAGAATTCGGACGAATTGATCAGGCCGTTCAGTTCGGCCTGGCGCGTTTCGAGCTGTTCGATCCGTTCGGGCAGCTGATTCAGTTCCTGCTGCTCCTTGTAACTGAGCTTTTTCTTTTTGGCCGGCTGCGGCTGTTCGGCTTTTTCCTTTTCCGGTGCTTTCTTGGCCGGTTGCGCTTTCTGTCCGGGTTCGGGGCGCTGCCGGAGCCAGTCGCTGTAGCCGCCGACGTATTCCTCGATCTTGCCGGTACCGTCCAGTACGAAGACGTTCGTCACGACGTTGTCCAGGAAGGCGCGGTCATGGCTGACCAGCAGCAGCGTGCCGTCGTAATTGACCAGTTTTTCTTCGAGCAATTCGAGCGTTTCGAGGTCGAGGTCGTTGGTCGGTTCGTCCATCACCAGCAGGTTGGCCGGTTTGGTGAACAGCCGGGCGAGCAAGAGGCGGTTCTTTTCGCCGCCGGACAGGCTTTTGACCGGCGAACGGGCGCGCGCCGGCGCGAACAGGAAGTCGGCCAGGTACGACATCACATGTTTCTTGCCGCCGGGTAGATCGACGAAATCGTTGCCGTGCGCGATCGTGTCCGCGACGGTCATCTCGGGGTCGAGCTGGTCGCGGAGCTGGTCGAAATAGGCGATTTCGAGCCGGGTACCCTGTTCGACCGTGCCGCTGTCCGGTTCGATCTGCTTCAGGAGCAGTTTCAGCAGGGTCGATTTGCCCGCGCCGTTCGCGCCGATCAGGCCGATCTTGTCGCCGCGCTGGATCAGCGTCGAGAAATGGCTGACGATGGACCGATCGCCATAGGCGAAGCTGATGTCGTTCACTTCGATCACCTTTCTGCCGGAGGATTCGCCGCGCTCCAGGGTCATGCTGGTCGTGCCCTGCCGCTCGCGGCGCTGGGTGCGTTCGCGGCGCAGCTGCTCCAGGGCGCGCACCCGGCCTTCGTTGCGGGTGCGCCGGGCCTTGATGCCCTGACGTATCCAGACTTCTTCCTCGGCCAGTTTTCGGTCGAATTCGGCGTTCTGGTTTGCCTCGTCTTCGAGCGCGGCGGCTTTCCTGCGCAGGTAGTCGTCGTAATTGCCTTGCCAGGACACCAGCTTGCCGCGGTCCAGATCGATGATCCGGGTCGCGAGTTTTTGCAGGAAGGCGCGGTCGTGCGTGACGAACAAGACTGCGCCCTGAAACATCAGCAGTTGCTCTTCGAGCCAGGCGATGCTTTCGAAGTCGAGGTGGTTGGTCGGCTCGTCGAGCAGCAGGACTTCCGGTTCGATCACCAGCGCGCGGGCCAGCGCGACGCGGCGCTTCCAGCCGCCGGACAGTTCGCTGATCTTCAGGTCGCCGGGCAGGGCCAGCTTGCTCAGCGTGGTATCGACGCGGTTGCCGAAATGCCAGCCGTTATGCGCTTCGAGCTTGTGCTGCAGCTCGCCGAGTTCGCGCAATGCCTGCTCGTCGTGCGCGGACTGCGACAGATGATGGTAGCGGGTCAGCCACTCGCCGAGTTCGCCGAGTCCGCCGGCGACCGCATCATAGATCGTCGCATCGGCAGGCAGATCGGGCGCTTGTTCGAGCCAGGCCAGTCTCAGGCCGGGCTGGCGCCAGATTTCGCCGTGGTCGGCCTGGATCTGGCCGGCGATGATCTTCATCAGCGTCGATTTGCCCTCGCCGTTGCGGCCCAAGAGGCCGACCCGCTCGCCGGCGTCGAGCTGGAAATTGGCGCTGTCTAACAGGGCATGCACGCCGAAGGCGATCGAGATATTGGTTAAGCGTAATAGCGGCATCAGATTTGTCGGTTTTGTAAATGGCGGCGCAGAAGGTCCAGTCCGAGCAGCGCGGCTTGGTTCTGTTTGCGGCCTATAGGGCCGCCGAGGTTGTGGCGGCTTTGTCGGCAGGATTCGCCGGTCAGCAGCGTATTATAGAGGATGATCGACCGATCTTTATCGTGGAATTGGACCGGACCACCCTCGTAAAGCTGGACCAGTGCGAAATCGGCTGCCTGCTGATCCCGCAGGAGGCGCGCGAGTTTCGAGCCGGCAGAGGATAAATTGTTTTCGTCAATAGGCATGCCGAAACGCCGGCTCAACGCGGGCATTGACTGCTCAAACAGCGCGCTTTTGAGCCATGCGGCGCCTGGGCATTTGGCGGCTAAGAGGCCCTGGCTCGCTGTTTCGACGACGGCCAGCGTTTTACCGGCTTTCATCATTAATTGATCGACGACCGAGGCGAGATTGCCGACTTCCTCGGCCAAGCCGTCGATGCCGAACACGAAATTGCCGAGCCGTGCGGCCATGTCCGCCGTCAGCAGAGTTATGTGTTCTTCGGGATAGCCGGACGGAAACAGCAGCTTGGTCTGCACTTCGTCGATGCCGGCGCGAAACCCGATCTGCACCGAAGTCGGGATTTCGAGGCCGTCGAGACGCTGTTGGATGTCCGATTCGCCGATGCCTAGGGTCTTGATCGTGACCAATCTGGAAGGGGTTAATACGAAGCGGTCCGGCAGCAACGGCTTGACGCGTTCCAGAAAGATATTACGCATTTCCGATGGCACGCCGGGCATGAACGCGAACCAGCAGCGGCCGGCCTGCAAGGCGAAGCCCGGCGCGGTGCCCCAGTCGTTATCGAGACGGATCGAGCCTTGCGGCAGCAGCGCCTGCTTGCGGTTCACCTCGGGCATTGGCCGCTGGCGGTTGCTGAAATAGGTTTGAATCTGCCGGTAGGCGGTCTCGTCGAATTCGAGCGGCAGGCCGAACGCCTCGGCGACCGCTTCGGCGGTCAGGTCGTCGCTGGTCGGTCCGAGCCCGCCGGTGCAGAGGCAGCAGTCGGCGCGTTCGGAAATTTCCTTCAACAAGCCGACCAAGTCGCCGAGTTTGTCGCCGACCGCGGTATGCCGGGTGACTGTGAAACCGAGCTGCACGGCCTGCTCGGAGAGCCAGGCCGCATTCGTGTCGACGGTCTGGCCGGTGACGATTTCTTCGCCTTGCGAAAAGATTTCCAGTATCGGCATGGTCTTAGGTCTGCATGAGGTTAAAATCCACCGGCCGCGACCCGATACCAGAACGGCAGGGTGACAAGGCTCAGCAGCGTGCTGAGCGTGACCGACATGGCGTAAAGCGCGCTGTCGAGCCGGTAACGGTCGCAGAACACGATACCGAGCACCATGCACGGCATCGCCATTTCCAATGTCAAGGCGTTTTTATGCGCCTGATCGAGCGTCAAATACCGGCTGAACCAGAGCGCGAATAACGGCATCAGCCCCATTTTGATCAGGATCACCGGTGCTACGTGCGGCAGATTGCGCAGGGTAACGGCTTGCCAGCTCAGCGCCAGGCCCAGCGAGATCAGCATCAACGGGACCACGCCTGCGCCCAATTTCTGCAGTACGGAGGCGAGTCCGTCGGGCAGCGGGACGCGGCAGAGGTTCAGAACGACCGCGAGCATCGCGGCCAGAAAGGGAGGCGCAGTCAAAAACGATCCGACCGGCTGGCGAACGCTGTCGCCGTTTTGGCCGAAATGGCGCGCGGCCGCAATCCCGACCGTGAACAGGACCGGCGCGACCGCAAACAAATCGATTTGAATCGCCACCGACCGAGCCCAATGGCCGAAGGCCTGTTCGAGGACCGGCAGGCCGAGGTAGGTTACGTTCGGAAACGCCGCCGCCAACAGGACCGCACCCATTTGCTGCGGTTTGAACCGGAGCATATGGCCGCATGCCCAGATGCCGAGCATCCCGAACGCCAGGCAAAGCGTGCCGAATAGAGTATATTGCAGCGAATGGAATCCGACGTCGGCCTTCCAGAGCACTTCCAGTACCAACGCCGGCAGCAGCAGGTAATAGACCAGGGTGGTCAGCACGGTCCGTGTCTGTTCTGCAGACAGTCCGGCCGGCCGGCCGTAGCGCCATGCCGCGCCGCAGGCAATCAACGCGAACATTTGCCACAATGTCGAAGTCATGAAGTCCCTGATGATTTAACGATGCGCTATTTTAACACCCGGTAGCGCAAAGAAGGGTTTCGGCTGCAGAAAGAAGCCGCAGGGGGGATGAGAGGAGAGGGCCAGGCGAGGCTGGCGAATCGGGTGGTGATCCGGCTGCAGGCCGATAAAAGCCTGCAGCCGGAACAAAGAAATCAAAGCGGAGTGACTTCTTCGGCTTGCGGGCCTTTTTGACCTTGAGTAATGTTGAATTTTACTTTTTGGCCTTCGTCCAGGGACTTATAGCCTGTGCCGACGATGTTGCGGAAGTGTACGAAAACGTCGGGGCCCGATTCTTGTTGAATGAAGCCGAAACCTTTTTCTGCGTTAAACCATTTTACGGTACCAGTTGCCATCGTTTATGTCCTTTAAAAAAATGAAAAATAGCCTTCAAGGCGGGTGGTTAGAGCCGGGGGAATAACGCGAATCACTTATGATAAACAGGACAAGCAATAAACAAGGAACTGCGTAGAGATAAGCAACGGTAAATCACTCAGACTCGATTCATCTTAAAGGACACCTGCGCTCCCTGTCAACAGCTTAGCTTTTAACCTAGCTTGAATCCCAACGAAAAGCCGGTCACGGCGCTAACGCCCCGGGTCGTAATCGTCGACAAACGGTCGACCAGGAAGCTGCCCGAATCCTTGGCGGCCTGCGCCGCCGTATCCGCCACATGTTCGAGCTGAGCGCCGTTGATCGTGACCAGGCCGTAATACTCGCCCGCGAACATCAGCACGACCAGTCCGCCGCCGACGAACAGCGCGGTCTTCAGCATCTTTTTGGCGAAATAGCCGACCGCCATGCCGATCACGAAAGGGGCGCCGACATTGCCCAGTAAAAAAGGCGCGCTGAAGATATCGTTATCGGAGGCCGAGGGGAGGTCGATGGATTTTTGAGCCATAACAGTAAATAAAATGGATGGTAGGCATGATTCGTGCTGCCGGAATGACTGCCGATAGTATATAAAATTCAGGAAGGTAAATATACTTGAGAAATTTGACCTAAACAGTCGGGAACAAGCCGGGATGGCTTGTCCTTGAAGAAACCTCTGCCGAGTGCCGAAACCATGCATCGTTATTCGATTGTTCGCCTATCCTGGTGCCTATTGGGTGCCGCTTCCGCTATCACGCTGGCCTTGTGGCTGGCGGGGCCGCCGATGTCGTCGTTATTGCTCGCCTCATTGGGCGGCTCGACCATTTTTTTATTCGGTCTGACCAAAGCGCCGGCCGCGCAGCCGCGCGCCTTGCTGGGCGGACATCTGGGCGGCGCTACCATCGGGATTGCCTGCTACCAGGCGTTCGGGGATGCCCTGTGGGTCTACGCACTGGCGGAAATCCTGACGTTAACCTATATGCTGTTCACCAAAACAGTGCATCCTCCGGCAGGCGCGAATCCGATCCTGATGATTTTCGCGCATGCGGGATGGCCGGCGCTGTGGCAGCCGGTGTTGGTCGGAGTGCTGAGCCTTGCATTGATCGCCGTGATTTGGAGCCGCTGCTATCCGGGGCTTGCCCGCTACCCGGTCGCCTGGTTCGAACGGTCGCCGTCGACGATGTTTTGGGGCGGCTGGAGCGATTGACGAATTTACAAAAAAGCAGGAACGAAGCGTTTGTCGACGGGTCCGAGTGATGTACCACCTAGACACATCAGAGGAGGGCGCCATGACAACGCTCAAGAAAAAAATATTAAAAAAACTGCCCATCACGATCACGATATTATTCGCAAGCCTGCTTTCCCTCAACGCCGGGGCCAATGACGAGCCGGGCACGGAAACCGAGGGAGCCGTGCTTTATACGACCCGGGCTTACGGTCCGGCCATTCACAGCTATCCCGGCAGTGCGAGTGCGGCGGAAAAAACATCGCTGCGGCCGGAAATTGTTTATGTCAGCTTGGCTAACGGGCCGGCCATTTACAACTATCCGCACGCAGGCAGCGAAAAAACCGTAGCCTGGAATGTCGAGTATGTGGATCCGGCTTACGGTCCGGCGATCTACAGCTATGACAGGCATCAGGTTCAAGGCAAAGTCGACGTATTCTCACTCATATTCGATTAAAACGGCACGAAGATAGCGTCAGTTTAATTGCTGAGGGGCGCTAACAGACCCGCCGGTTTTTTTAAGCTTGGCGGGTTTTTTGTGAAATATCGTTTTACGCGAATGCCGCAGGTCTACATCAGCGGCAATATCTGGTCGAGAAGCTTGCCGTTGGTCGCCAGGATCTGTTTCGGGAACAGTCCCGGATTGCCTTTGAAGTCGGTCAGGGAGCCGCCCGCTTCCAGCGCGATCAGCGCGCCGGCGGCGACGTCGTACAAATTCAGCTCCTGCTCCCAGAACGCATCGACCTGCCCGTCTGCGACCATGCACAGGTCGAGCGCGGCCGAGCAGAACCGGCGCTGGCCGGTCGTGCGTTGCGCGATCCGGCAGAAGCGTTCCAGGTTATTTTCGGCCAGATAGTTGCGCAGGCAGGCGAAACCGGTCGAGATCATCGCATCACCGAGCACCGCTTCGTCAGAAACATAAGTCCGTTCGCCGTTCTTGAACGCCCCTTTCCCTTTTTCCGCGATATAAAGATCGTTCAATACCGGCGCATATACCGCGCCGAGCACGATCTCGCCGCCGATTTCGAGCGCGATACTGATCGACCAACCGTACTGGCCTTTCGCGAACGAATGGGTGCCGTCGATCGGATCGACGATCCAGCGGCTGGTCTGGTCGGCGCTTTGTCCGGTTTCCTCGCCCCAGAAGCCGTATTCGGGATACTCCCGGGTCAGGGTTTCCTTCAAAAACGCCTCGATCGCGACATCGGCTTCGGTCACGAAATCGCGCGCGGATTTTTTGTTGATCGCGACGTTCTTGCGGTTATTGAAATATTTCATGCCGATCATGCCGGCATCGCGGATCACCTTTTCAAGCGCGGCTTGGGTTACCCTTATTGGGGCAGTCCCGGTAACGGCAGGGTTTGGCATAACGCAGCAGAAACCAATGCAAAAGCCGCCATTATACCAGCTGCCCCGCTTCGGCTGGCCGAAAAAGTCCCAGGCCGCCTTGCGTGGGGCGGAGATTTTGTTATATTGGCCCGTTGATCGGGAGCACATGAAACCGCCTCTCGAAGCATTACGGATTTATTGATGATTTTTCATGCTCAATTTTAAAAATATCGCCCTGCGCCGGGGCCCGCGGCTGCTATTCGACGAGGCGTCGTTTACGATTCACCAGGGCGAAAAAGTCGGAATTACCGGCGCGAACGGGGCCGGCAAGTCGAGCTTCTTCGCGTTGATCCGGGATGAGCTGCATCCCGATGCGGGCGATTTTTCGATGCCGCCGGGGCTCGAAATTGCGCACGTGGCCCAGGAAACGCCGGCCGCCGAATGCAGCGCGATCGACTACGTGATGGACGGAGACCGGGAACTGCGTCGTCTCCAGGCTGAGCTGAAAACGGCCGAAGCGGCCCATGACGGCCTGAAGCAGGCGGAGCTGCATGCCGCGCTCGACGTGATCGGCGGCTATGAAGCTCAGGCGCGTGCCTCGCGCCTGATGAGCGGGCTCGGCTTCAAGCCGGCTCAGGAGCAGGCCGCGGTCGGTTCTTTTTCAGGCGGCTGGCGGATGCGGTTGAATCTGGCGCAGGCGTTGATGTGCCGCTCCGATGTGCTGCTGCTCGACGAGCCGACCAACCACCTCGATTTGGATGCGGTGATCTGGCTGCAGGACTGGCTGTGCCGGTATCCGGGCACGCTGCTGCTGATCTCGCACGACCGCGATTTTCTCGACGCGATCGCCGACCACATCGCGCATATCGAACAGGGCAAGGTGAACCTCTATACCGGCAACTATTCGGCGTTCGAGCGAATGCGCGCCGAGAAGCTTGCGCAGCAGCAGGCCGCGTTTCAGAAGCAGCAGCGCGAAATCGCGCATATTCAGAGCTTCATCAACCGCTTCAAGGCACAGGCGACCAAGGCCCGGCAGGCGCAAAGCCGGATCAAGGCGCTGGAGCGGATGGAATTGATTGCGCAGGCGCATGTCGACTCGCCGTTCCATTTCAGTTTCGCCGAACCCGGCCGGATGTCGAATCCGCTCTTGACGCTGGACACTGCGGATATCGGCTACGGCGAGAGGATCGTGGTCCGCAAGGCCGGACTGTCGTTGTCGCCGGGCGACCGGGTCGGGCTTTTGGGACCGAACGGCGCGGGCAAGTCGAGCCTGATCAAGGTGCTGGCCGGCGCGATGGCGCCTTTAGCCGGTAAGAGAAACGAGTCGATGCACCTGAAGATCGGCTATTTCGCCCAGCATCAGCTCGAACAGCTGCGCATGGAGGAGTCGCCGCTTTGGCATTTCCAGAAACTGGACCCGCAGGCGACCGAAAAGGACCTGCGGAATTTCTTGGGCGGTTTCGATTTTCAGGGCGACAAAGTGATGGAGCCGGTGCGGCCGTTTTCGGGCGGCGAGAAGGCGCGGCTGGTGCTGGCGCTCCTGGTCTACCAGAATCCGAATTTGCTGTTGCTCGACGAACCGACCAACCATCTCGATCTCGAAATGCGCGAGGCCCTGATCATGGCGCTGCAGGACTATCAGGGCGCGCTGATCACAGTCTCGCACGACCGGCATTTGCTGCGCTCGGTTACCGACCGGCTGCTGCTGGTCGCGGACGGCAAGGTCGAACCGTTCGATGGAGATCTGGACGACTATAAAAACTGGCTCGGCGAGCAGAAAAAATCCGAGACGAAAGACACGGCGCCGTCCGACGCCGCGTCCGCACCGGGCGTCAACCGTAAAGATCAGCGCAGGTTGGAGGCCGAACGCCGCCAGCGCAACAAACCGCTACTGGATGCGTTGAAAAAAGCCGAGCAGGCGGTCGAAAAATTCCATCAGGAACAGCGGCAACTGGAACAGCAATTGGCCGATCCGGCGATTTATCACGAATCGGAGAAAAACCGGCTGAAAGACGTGATGGCGCGAAAGACCCAGGTGGACAAGGCGCTCGAAGACGCCGAGGCGCTCTGGCTGGAAGCGGAGGAAAAGCTCGCGGCGGCACAGCAGGATTGAGCGGCCGTTCCCTTACCGGGTGTGCAGCCGTAGGGTACGCTGCGCGTACCTTTTTTACAGCGCTTTGTTAGTAGCAGGGTTAAGGTACGCGCAGCGTACCCTACGGCATTTCTCCTCTCGGTGGGCCGCGGATGACGGGAATAGTCGCCGGAGGGATAGGGAATTATTGGTCCGACGGATGTCCCATCTCCTAAATAACAACAAACAGAAGCAAAGTAGGAGGCCCGCCCATGTACGAACTGATCGTTCGGCTCTTCGATATCTGCCGTTTTAAAAAAGGTCCGGAGGATTTGCCTTATTCGCTGACCATGCTCAAAATACTCGCGGCCGCCTTTGCCGCGGTCCGGGTTCTGATGCATTACCGGGGCGATAACGTGCTCGGCGCGGTCTTTGAGGCCGCGGCGGAAGTCGGGTATATCGGATTGTTCAGCGGCGTGATGCTGAGGGCTAATCGCCATTTGAACCGCTATTACCAGGTTGCGGGGGCTTTTTTTGGATGTTTCGCGCTGATCGGCTTTATCGCCTGGCCTGCTGCCGCGATGCTGGTGACCGGGCAGTCCGGCGGTCTCGCGTTCATGCTGTTGCTCGGTTTTATCGTCTGGCTCTGTGCGGTCACGGCGCACATCGTTTATCATGCGCTTGCGCCGGACGTCTTGGTCAGTTTGGGTTGGGCGCTGGCGTTTTTAGTCGGTTTCGTATTGCTGTCCATGTCTTCCGGGCATGTCGACGGCATCGGTTAGGAGGAATTGTGAAGTCATACAAGCACATATTATTGGCGGTGGATTTTTTCGACCGGCAGGCCGTGGTCGCCGAGCGCGCGCAGGATCTGGCCGAACGTTACGGCGCCAGACTCAGCATGATCCATGTGGTCGATGCCCTGCCGATCGGCGACCCGGCGAACGATGTGCTGGTTCCTTTCGAAATGGATTTGTCGCAGGAATTTATTGCGCTCGGCAGGAAAAAACTGGCCGAACTGGCATCGTCGTTGGGTGTTCCGGAGCATCAGATCTGGCTCGAAACAGGCAGTCCGAAACAGGAAATCATCCGGATCGCCGAAGAAAACGGGGTCGATCTGATCGTGGTCGGTTCGCACGGGCGGCATGGCTTGGCGCTCCTGCTGGGCTCGACCGCGAACGGCGTTCTGCATCATGCGCACTGCGATGTGCTGGCGGTGCGTTTGCAGAATCCATAAATAAAAATAATACATCAGGCGGCCGCCGAGCGGCAGCCTTTCACATTAAGGTAGGGGAAAATGATAGGAAAAGTGCAAAGTTTCGATCCCGAATCGGGGAGCGGCGCGATCGAAAGCGAAGGACAAACATATTCGTTTGAAATCAAGGATTGGGTAGAGGGCGTTTCTCCCGAGGCGGACGACGAGGTCCGTTTCGACCTGGAAGGCAGCCAGGCGGTGCGGGTCGGCCTGCTTGGCGTTTCTCGCGAGCCACCGCAAGCGGTCAAGTCCAAATACATTGCGGGGGTGCTCTCGCTGCTGTTCGGTTGGGCGGGGCTGTCGCGATTTTACTTGGGCTATTATAAGGTCGGCTTCATGCAGGTCCTGCTTACCGCTTTTTTGCTGTACGCAAAATTCATGGTTTTCGTGCCTCAGTGGGGCTTTGTGGAGGCGGTGCTGCTGTTTGCGAGCAAATTCGACCGCGACGCCAAAGGAAGGCCGTTGAAGTGAAACGGCCGTGTCCGGCGCCGGGAAAGCCTGGCGGGGTTTCGGCAGTAAGGGCATCGGGCTGCGCCCTTCGGTAAGCTTTTTTAAGGCGGCCGGGATTTCTAAAAGCCGCCCGCATCAGCTAAAGATTTTGTAAAGTCCGTCCAGTACCAGCGAGTTCGGGCTGACGATGCCGACCACTTTCCGGTTCTCGATTACCGGCGCCCGGACCAGGTCATACTGTGCGAACAGTCTCGAACAATAGCGGATATCCATCTCCGGATACACCGAAATGACCGGCTTGTTCATGATTTCATAGACATTGACCCGTTCCGGCGCCCTGTCCTTGGCCAATACGTGGCGGGCGATGTCGCCGCAGTTGATCATGCCGTATTCGTCGTCGTCATGGCGCTTGTTCACGATCAGTACGGCGGTCTGCATTTCTTTCATTTTCTTCAACGCTTCGGCCACGGTGGCGATGCCGTCGATCGAGCCGAAGTCGGTCTTCATCACGTCTTTCACTCGGATGGTAATGCGGTTGCCGTTCATAGGGTATCCTCTATCTCTTTTGTCAATGCATTCACCTGGTGTCTGACCCCGATCGCGTCCTCGACGTCGATCTGGAATGCGATCCCGGTTCCCGGTTCGTCGTCGAACTGTGCGACGGCCGCGATCTTTTCCAGAATGAACCGGCTGAGGTGTTCTTCGACGAGCAGCAGCAGGACATCGCGCTGCGCTTCGAGCGTCAGGCCGAAAAAGGTTTTCGACTGTTTCATCCCTTCGCCGCGGGCGTGATTGATCACGGTTGCGCCTTTCGCGCCGGCTTGCCGGGCGGTATTCAGCACCAGGTCGGTTTTGTCGTCATCGACGAACACAATGATGAGTTTGAAATGCATGCTCTATACCTCATGTTTTGGATAAAAGATCGGCTTTATTCAGCCATTGGGCGATTTGCGCGTAGCTCAATACGGCAATGACCGGAAACAGAGCGGCGAACGCGATCAGACCGAATCCGTCCAGCAGCGGGTCGCGTCCGGGAATCGCTTTGGCCAGGCCTAGGCCCAGCGCGGTGATCATCGGCACCGTCACCATCGAGGTGGTGACCGCGCCGGAGTCGTAGGCCAGTCCAAGGATCAGTTTGGGCGCAAAGCGGGTCTGGATCATCACCATAATATAACCGGCGACGATGAATAGAGAGAACTCCTCGCCGGTAACAAGCCGAAAAATGCCGAGCGCGATACCGAACCCTACCCCTAATGCAACCGAAAAACGCAGTCCCCAAGCCCGGATCGTGCCGCCTGAAATCTGCTCGGCCCGCAACGCCACCGCAAGCAGCGAAGGTTCAGCGAGCGCGGTCGTGAAACCGATGCTGGCGGCGAAAACATACACCCAGACATAATCGCGCCAATCGATTTTGCCGGCAACCGGATCGACGCCGATGAATTCGGGCGTGGTCAGCTGTGCAGCCATCAGATCGCCCAGCGGAAACAGCGCCATATCAAGTCCCTTCAGAAAAAACACGATCCCGATCAGCACGGATGCGAAGCCGATTAAGATTTTTCTCGGATGCGCGATCGGCCTGCGGATAACCAATAATTGGAAGCCGAGGATAGTGACCGCGATCGGCAGTACATCGCGGCAGGTTTCCCCCAGTTTCAACGCGAAATTTATCAATCCCTCGATCAGGCCGCTGTGAAGCAGATGGTCTGCGACGGCCGCGATCATCGGAAAAATGTTCCGAGCGGCTTCCGGCAGTGCGGCCATTAACCGTATCATTTCGTCGATCATACCGCCATTCCATAAGCCAGCACGAAAACAATCGGGGTCTGCGACGCGAAAACCACCATGCCGAAACCGTCGGTCAGCGGATTGCGTCCCTTGATCGCGGTCGCGAGACCGACGCCGAGCGCGGTCACCAGGGGTACAGTAATGCTGGATGTCGCGATGCCGCCCGCGTCGTAAGCGATACCGATGATTTCCTTCGGTGCAAAGGGGGTGATAACTGCCACGCATAAATAGCCGATAAAAACCGGCACATAGACCGGCCAGCCGCGGATGATCCGCAACACGCCGACGATTAGCGCAAACCCGACCGACAGCGCCACCGTAACGCGGAGCCCCAGCGCATAATCGGCTTTCGCGGCGTCGCCGGAATCGATGATGTGGCCCTGGCTGGCAATATGCGCGGCTTGCTGGGCCGCGGCGATCAGCGCCGGTTCGGCGATCGCGGCACAGAATCCCAGGCTGAACGCAAAGAGCACCAGCCAGAACAAACTGCCCTTGCGGGCAAAGTCATAGGCCATGTCTTCGCCGAGCGGGAACAGGCTAAGTTCCAGTCCTTGGACGAAAAGGGTCAGGCCGATGATCAGGAAGAGCGAACCCTCGATCAGATTAGCCAGGTCGGGAAGGGGCTGTTTGATCACTAAATTTTGAAAAATCAGCACGACCGCAAAAATCGGCGCCAAATCCCGGCAACTGCCCAGCAGGTATTTGATGAAGCGATTTTTGAACATGCGTAGTCTTATAAATTCTTTGCGATCGCTTGATTGTATATGAAAACAAGCCGGTAAACCTATCCGGACAGGCTTTTATTATTGTCCGGCCTTTGAATGTGAATGTATGAAATGGTTTGGTTTGCCTCTCGGCCTTTTTGAAAAGCTCTTTGCTTAAAGGATTGTCTACGAATAAATTCACGCCATATCCAAAAATGGCGCGATTGCCCTGAGGTCTGATAAAAACCGGAAAGCTTGGCCAATAATTAGAAATATTTTCGGATTAAGCTATAGTTAAAAACAAAACATATTTGTTGTATTTTTTTGGTTATGAGCTTCCTCTTTTCAATCGATTAAGACGAGGTGTTCCCAATGCAGTGCCGTCGAGCTATTTCTGCGCATTTCGCTGTTGAGACTTATGTAGCCTGCTGGGGCCGGGTAAGAAAAAAATAGGATGCATCGTTTATATACCCCAGAGCCTGCTTAGGTTCTTTTTGAATTACGTTTTAACAATTTTAATGACATCCCTATGTGCGAAGACATACCGCTCTGTCCAGTGATCTCTAACTTGCGGCCGCCCTGCCCTCCCGACTGCCTTAGGTTAATTCCTCATTGCGTACTTTAGTCTTTTATATTCTGAATCGAGGATAATCAAATGGCATTATTCGGTAGTAAAACAGTGCAGCCGAAAATCGATGACGCAGTCAAGATTATAGAGAAAATAGCTGAAGGCGATTTTTCCACCCCTATCGATACCTCAGGCAATGACGTCACCGCGCCGTTGATGCGGGCTTTGAAGCATAGCCAGGAGACCCTGGCTAGGCGCACGGCGGAAGAGCTTCGCGCTACCGATCTCAATGCCGAACAGATGGCGCGCTTCGATAAGGCTTTCAGTAAACTGATCGCCGATGTTCAGCGCGGCAAGTTGTCTTTGCGCATGGAGCTGGACGGCCTTTCGGAAGGCTTATATCGCTATACCGCGGAAGGCGTAAATATGATTCTGGATGCAGTGACCCAGCCATTGGGCATCACTTCGGAATATCTTCAACGTCTTGGTAGCGGCATTATCCCCGCCAGAATTACTGTGGAAACTAAAGGCGACTTTGAGGTTTTAAATCATAACATTAATTTACTGATCGACACGCTAAGCGGCTTCAGCGAAGAAATGAACCGCATGTCCAGCGAGCATGACAAGGGTGATATCGACGCCGTGATAGACGTCGACCGTTTCCATGGCGCTTACCGAACGATGGCCCAAGGCGTCAACGACATGGTCAAAGGCCATATTGCGGTCAAGAAAAAAGCCATGGCCGTGGTCAGGGAATTCGGCGAAGGTAATTTTGATGCTCCGCTGGAGAAACTGCCCGGGAAAAAGGCATTCATCAACGAAACGATAGAACAGGTACGCGGCAATATTAAATCACTCATTACCGACGTTGACATGTTGTCTCGGGCGGCGATAGACGGGCGCGTACAAACACGGGCCGATGCGGCTAAACATCGGGGAGACTTCCGACGCATCGTGGAAGGGATCAATTTAACGCTGGAAACCATTGTGTCGCCGATTCTTGTTGTCAAGACAGCGACTGAGGCCATCAATACCGCGGCACGCGAAATCTCGGCCGGTAACTCGGATCTGTCGCAGCGTACCGAGGAACAGGCGGCGAATCTGGAAGAAACCGCTTCCAGCATGGAGCAGCTCGCCTCTACGGTCAAACAGAATGCCGACAATGCGCAACGGGCCAGCCGGAGAGCGGCCGCGGCTTCGGAGGTGGCTGCCAAAGGAGGAGACAGAGTGCAGCAAGTGGTGGACACGATGAGCGCCATCAATGAAAGCTCGCGCAAAATCGTGGACATCATCAGCGTGATCGACGGGATTGCTTTACAGACCAATATCCTGGCCCTCAATGCGGCGGTCGAAGCGGCGCGTGCGGGCGAGCAGGGGCGCGGGTTTGCGGTCGTGGCCAGCGAAGTGCGCAACCTGGCGCAGCGTTCGGCGGCGGCGGCCAAAGAAATCAAAGGATTGATCAGCGATTCGGTGGAAAAGGTGGAGGACGGCAGCCAGTTAGTCAATGAAGCCGGCCAGACCATGGAAGAAGTGGTGAGTTCGGTTCGGGAGGTCACCGACATCATGGCGCAGATTGCGGCCGCCTCTCTGGAGCAAAGCTCCGGCATCGAACAAGTGAATACGGCGGTAGCCCAGATGGACAAAGTCACCCAGCAGAACGCCGCGCTGGTGGAACAGGCCGCGGCCGCCGCCGAATCCCTGGAAGAACAGGCAGACCGGCTGACCGAAGCGATGCGGCAGTTCCGCCTCGATGCCGGCTATAAGGCCGTCTCGTCCGCCTTGCCGGGTCGGCAAGCTTCTCTTCAGAAGCCGATGCCTCGCTCGAACAGCCAGCACAAAGCTCTGGGCGAGCCGGTCCGTGCCGGGCAATACAACGGCGAGGGATGGGAAGAGTTTTAGAGAATTCTCAATTGCGGGGACGGCAGTTGAAAAAGAGGCTGTCCCCGAATATTTGGCGAAAATGCGCGAGCTATAGGCTGGATTAGCGGCAATGCCGATGAGATACGCCGGAACCAGGCTGCTGCATGGAGTGCCAAAGCCAGCTTTGCGACGCCTCGGAGCTAAACTTATCGGGATGGGGGCGGTAGCTAAAATAACATTCGAACTCATCCTCGATCCGTCGGGTTACGAAAAACAACTCGGTCCATTTAAATGAGGTGATAGCGTTCCGGCAGCTTACCGGCAAAGACGAGGAACTCTTGCCCGTGAGGCTACTCCAATGCTGTTTACAAGAGTAGAATAGGGAATTTCCCGATTGATATTTTTCCTGACGTTGACCCGCAATGAATTCCCATGAATAAAATGATCGTCGCTCTGATTTCCGGTTTGAGTTTTTCCTTGGCGGCCTATGCCCAAAGCGGGCAATCCACGGATGAAGCCAAGGCTTTTCCCGCCGCCGCGCCGCAATCCGAGGTCGGCAAGCATCACGGCATCAAGCTGAAACAATTGAGTCAGGAACTCGGTCTGAGCGAAGAACAGGAATCCAAATTCAAGGCGCTATTCAAAAAGCACAAACAAAAAATCAAGGAAATCCGCGAGGAAAGCCAGGAAGAAGTCAAAGACACGCTGACGCCGGCGCAAAAGCTCAAGCTGTACCAGCTGAAAGAGAAGAACAGCGACAAGATCAAGGCTTTAAAACAGGCCGTCACGGAAGAAGAAAACAACCCGTAGACTTTTGCCGGGGCAAGATCGCGTTAAGGTTTAAATGCGGCGACCCGCCGTTTCAGTTGCTCGATATCCTTGGGATCCGGCCGTTTGCCGTAACGCAGATTCATGAAAATCCCTGTGATTCCGTCCACTTCGCCCGCATGCTCCGGCAGGGCTGCCTTGACCCGTTCGGCGAAGTCTTTCGCGCCTTCGCCCGTGCCTTTGACCAGTCCTTTCCGGGCGAGTTTGCCGCAAAAGCGCACGTAAATCCGCAAGGCCGGATCGAGTTTCCGGCGCCTTCGGTACAGGATCGCCAGACTCAACATTACGGTAGCCGCGATCAGGATCGCGCCCAGCCAGTTCAGCATCGCCCGGCTGCCTTTAATTCCGAAGCCGGCCAGGAAATTGGCCTGGTGCGTGCCGTTATAGTTGATGATCCAGCGCTGCCAACCGTAATCCACTGTGTCCCAGATCAGTCCGGCCTGCTTGAGGAGGCTGACGATTTTTCCGAATTCTCCGCTGGCGCTTTCAAAGTAGATAGTTTCGCCCGGGCTTAGGCGGCTCACGTCGAGCGGATATTCGATTCTTTCCGGCGCTACCGCCGCGGTCGGGTCGTAGCGGACCCAGCCGCGCCTGTCGAGCCAGACTTCGGCCCAGGCATGCGCATCCGCCTGCCGGACCTGGATGAAATTGCCGACCTCGTTCGTTTCGCCGCCCTGGTAGCCGGTCACGACGCGGGCCGGAATCTGCGCGGCGCGCATCAGGTACACGAAGGCGGAAGCGTAATGGCTGCAGAAACCGGCGCGCGTATCGAACAGGAAAGATTCGATCGGGTTGGCGTCGAGCTTCGGCGGCTCCAGCGTGTAGCGGAAATTTTCCCGGCGGAAGTGATTCAGCAGACTCTTGATGAATAACTCGGGTGCTGCGTCGTAACCGTGCAGCCGGGCGACCAGCTCCTTCACGCGCGCCGAAGGCGTGCCGGGCAGCTGGATCGCATCCCGGTATTCGGCGGATGACAGCGGGCCGGTATTGTAGTCCGGATAGGACGTCAGCTTGTAGGCCGCGCGCTGCCCGTGCAGTTCGGAAGTGATCATTTGAAAATTCGCATTGCGGCTTAACGGCGGCGAAAATTCGGCCGGCATGTCGAGCGCGAACACCCAGTTCTTTTCCTGGGGCTCCAGCAGCAGGGTGTAGCGGTAGGGCCGGCCGGAAACTTGCGGATTGGATTTCGGATAGCGCTCGAAATTCTGCGCCTGCACCCAGCGTTTGCCGTCGGTCGCCGCCATCACCGGGCCCCGCCAGTAACGCTGATGCGGCGGCGGCAGCGGGCCGTCGAAGCGGGCGCGGAACACGAGTTCGTCGGACAGTCCCAGATTGGTGATCGAGCCCGGCTCCAGCATTTCGCTGAGACCGGTCCGGTTTCGGGTTTCGCTGCCGATAGCCAGCCATTTCGGCGGGTCGAGGCGCGGAAACAGGATGAACATCGCGGCCGCCAGCGGTGCCGCCTGCAGGACGAAAATCACGGCCAGCTTCAGCGCCTGCGCGATGGGGTGCTGCAGGCCGTTCATCGCAATCAGCAGCGTAAGCAGCAGGCAGCAAACAAGGCCGATATAGGCGCCGAACAGGATGCCTTGTTCGTAAAGAAACTGGGTGGCCGCCGCGACGAAGGCCATATAAACGATCAGGCAGGAATCGCGCTCCCTTTTCATTTCCATCAGTTTCAGGCCCAGTGCGGTAATGAACAGGTTGGTGCCGGCGTCGCGGCCGAAAATGCCCTGCCGCTCCGTGAACAGCAGCGCGATGCCCAAGAGCAGTAGCAAAAACAGGACGCGCCGTTCGGGGAGCCAGGCCGGATGCCGGACGCCGAGCAGGCGCCATCCCAAAAGGGCCGCGAAAAAGCCGAAAGTCAGGGGCGGGAGATGCGGGTAATGCGGCAGCACGGCCAGGCCTACCGTCCCGAGCAGTAAAAATTGCAATTTCTGATTGGGAGCGGCCGTTTTCATAGCGGATGCAGCGCCAAGGCTTCGAGACAGGATTGCCGGTGCAGCGCGCCGTCCGCGGGCACGATCCGGTGGTCGGGCAAACGCAGGCCGTAACGCAGGCCGGCCTGGTCGGCTTCCAGCACCCAGCGGCATAAGCGGCTCAGCCTTTCTTCGGTCCCGCGGCCGGGCGTTTCGTCGAAATCCAGCCAGAGCTCGCCGCCGCTGCCGCCGCCGTATTGCTTGCTGAGCACGCCGTAGCCTTTCGCATAGGCTTTCCAGTGGATGCGCCGGACCGGGTCGCCGGCCGAGTAGTTTTTCAGCCCGTAAAATTCATCGCTGCCCTGATGGCCGGTGCCTTCCCGGTTCGGGCCGGCGGATAAAGGCGGGAGAGGAACGCCGGCCTCGGCGGGCTGCGGATAGACCAGGATTTTCATGTTGAAGCGCAGCGGGGACCAGGCGCGGAACAGGCCGAGCGGAAAGGTGCTGTAAAGCGTGATCGTGCCGGCCTCGCACCAGCCGCGCCGCGCGGCGGTCCGATGTACGAAGATTTGATTTCGGCTGTCCGGGGGCAGCGCCAGTTCGGTTTCGGGCTGGCCTTCGATTCGGACTTGCGGCCGCAGCAGCGGGGTCGGATTGTCGATATGAATCGGAAAGGCCGCCGTGCCGCCGGCAAATACCGGCTTGCCGTGCCCTTCGCGGATTACCAGTCCGGCCAGCGTCCGGAAGGTATGGACGGTGGCGAGGAAAAAGATGCCGGCCAATAAAAACGCCAGCAGGTAAACCGGATTGTTGTTGTACACGAACGCGATGAAAAACAGCAGGACGGCCAGGAACGCGAAACCGAGGCCGCTTAGCGTAGGCAGGATGAAAATGCGGCGATGATTCAAGGTAATCGGATCCGGCGAGGCTTTCTCGCCGAACACGAAGCGGCTGAGCCGGAAGCGATCCTTCATCTTCAGGCCCGGCGCGTTCATCACACGGCGACCTGGCTCAAGATCGGCGCGACGACCGCAGCGGCATCAAGATGTCCGGCGCGGATCCGGTGGCCCGCGACCGCGGCCAGCACGGCCTGTATGTCTTCCGGAATCACCGCATCGCGTCCGTCCATATAGGCCCAGGCTTTGGCGGCCGTCAACAGCGCCAATCCCGCCCGGGGCGACAAGCCGGCCGGGTAAGAAGGCGATTCGCGGGTGAAACGGATGATCGCCTGGCAGTAATCGAGCAGCGCATTCGAAGCGTACACCTGAAGCACCTCTTTTTGAATGCGCTGGAGCTGCGCCGGCGGCAGCGCCACGGCCAGATCGTCGATTAAACTGTGGCGGCTCCGGCCGGTCAAAAGTAAACGTTCGGCGGCGGAATCCGGGTAGCCGAGCTCGATCCGCATCAAAAAGCGGTCCAGCTGCGATTCGGGCAGCGGGAAGGTGCCGATCTGATGCGACGGGTTTTGCGTCGCAATCACGAAAAACGGCTCCGGCAGCGGATAAGTCTTTCCGTCCACGGTAACCTGATGTTCTTCCATCGCTTCCAGCAAGGCGCTTTGCGCCTTTGGCGTCGCCCGGTTGATTTCGTCGCCCAGCACCATCTGGCTGAAGATCGGCCCCGGATGAAAGGTGAACTGCTGGTTTTTCGCATCGAACACCGAGCTGCCGATCATGTCGGCCGGCAGAATGTCGCTGGTAAACTGGATGCGCTGGTACTCGAGGCCGAACAGCCGGGCGAGCGTATGCGCCAGCGTGGTCTTGCCGACGCCGGGAATGTCTTCGATCAACAGGTGGCCGCGGGCAAGCAGGCAGCAGACCGCCAGCCGGATTTGCTTTTGTTTGCCGAGCAGGATTTGATTGGCCGAATCCAATAACGCATTGATTGCATTTTGCATGAGTGATGATACGATGGCTGTACGGAATATGCCGGCTTGCAGCAAGCTTGGCAAGAACCTTGCAAGTATAGCAGGATGTGGTATTACGTCCTGATGGGCGCAAGACGGTGCGCCGGTTAATGTTAGACTGACATGGAGGAAATCCTGTGAGCGGATATGAAGAAATACGCGGTAATTTGATCGGCATGCTGGAAGAGCTGAACGACCGGCTGAGCAAGATCACCGAAGACGTCAAGCATGTCGCGGAGCCTCCGGAAAAAGACTTTGCGGAACAGGCCGTCCAGGCCGAGAATTACGAAGTGATGGATTTTCTGGGCAATCGCGCCAGGAACGAAATTGCGCAGATCAAGGACGCGATCGCCCGGATCGACTCCGGTCAGTACGGAGCCTGCCAAAGCTGCGGCGAGCCGATCGGCGAAGCCCGGCTGAAGGCATTGCCCTATTCCGACCTCTGCATCAAATGCGCGAGCCAGCAAGGCTGCTGAAACGCTAAAGCGCTCCCCGCATGACTGAACTTTTATCGATAGCCCGGCAATTTGCCGGGTCGAGCATGGCCGTCCTGCCGTTGGGCAACGGCCTGATCAACGAAACCTATCAAGTAATCACGGCCGCCGAGCCTTTCGTATTGCAGTGCATCAATGCGCATGTGTTTCCGGAGCCGGAAGCGGTGCTCGCGAATCTGGCCGAAATCGCCCGGCATCTCGACGGCAAGGCGGCCGAAGACGTCGAACTGGATATTCCCCGTTTGCTCAAGGCCGAGGCCGGATTTTCCCATGTGCGCGACGGCCGAGGTCGGCTCTGGCGCGCGCTCAGCTACATCCCCGACACGGTCAGCCTGGAGTCGATCGGCGATCCGGGCGAAGCGCGCGAAGCCGGTTTTGCGCTGGGGCATTTTCACCGCCTGCTCAGCGATCTGGACCCTGCGCGCCTTAAGGATACCCTGCCAGGATTCCATATCGCTCCGGCTTATCTGGCGCGTTATCAGGATGTGCTCGCCCAAGCCGATTCCCGCCTGATCGACGCGGACTGCGCTTCATTCATCAACCGCCATCAGGCGATCGCCGACGATCTTGAAGCCGCGAAACGGCAGGGCCTGTTGCCGCTCCGGATCATTCACGGCGACCCGAAGCTGAACAATTTTCTGTTCGACAAGGGCCGGCAAAAAGTGGTCGGCCTGGTCGACCTGGATACGGTCAAGCCGGGCCTTCTGCATTACGACCTCGGCGACTGCCTGCGTTCCTGCTGCCATCGCCCCGAAAACGACGCGTTCGACCTTGGCATCGGCGAGGCGATACTGGGCAGTTACCTTGGCGAAGCCGGCCGGTTTTTTACCGGCCCCGACTACGATTATCTTTTCCCGGCGATCCGGCTGATTCCTTTCGAACTGGGGATTCGCTTCTACACCGATCATCTTGAGGGCAACCGCTACTTCAAAGTCGAAGGTCCCGGGCAGAATCTTCAGCGCGCACTCGGGCAGTTCCGGCTGTGCGCGAGTGTAATTGCACAGGAACGGGCGATCCGGGCGCTGATCGCTTCGCTGCGCGGCAACACGGCGGATTAAGTGCAGACGATTGGCGATCTGCTGCAATGTTTCCCGGTGGCGGGCGAGCTGGTGTGGATCGGACTGCGCCCGGCGCGGCAGACGCCGATGCTGGCGGTCGAGGAGGCGTTTGCCGAGGCGGGCGCGGGCTTGGCCGGCGACCGCTATCGGGGTGGCGGCAAGCGCCAGGTCACGCTGATTCAGTGGGAGCATCTTGCGGTTTTATCCGCCTTGACAAGGCGGGAGGTGACGCCGGAACTGCTGCGTCGCAATCTGGCGATTCGGGGCGTGAATCTTCCGGCCCTGAAAAATCGGACTTTCCGGATCGGCGAGGCCGTCCTTCAAGTAACCGGTCAATGCCACCCGTGTTCCCGAATGGAACAGATTCTTGGCCTCGGCGGCTACAATGCAATGCGCAGCCACGGCGGACTGACCGCGCGGATTGTCCGAAGCGGTCGGCTCCGTGTTGGCGACCCCCTGACGGTTTTGCCGGACGGTTCTTCAGCGTAATGTAAGACAGACGTAATGATGCGCTCGGGCTCGACAGCCACTACCTGGCCAGTTTCCTGGACTTCGCGAGTTTGCAGTACATTTTCGGCAAGGCTGGAGCGGGTGGCTCTGTTTCTGTAGCCTGCCTTCGCCGTAGTACCGTTCCGGTGCCAACTTATTCGTTTTCCTGCGGTCCAATAGCCAGTTGAACCGGCTCTGCACAGTTTAGCTGGAGCGGAGCACGCAGCCGGAGGACATCCGAATGACTATCCCCGAAACCGAAATTCTTGCTACTCTGGCGCCGCAATGGGTGTGCCTTGAGTGCGGCTACAACATGATCGGCGAAATGCCCGACGTGTGCCCGTTCTGCGGCGCCCGGCACGACCGTTTCCTGCCTTGGGATACCGCCGAAAAACAATATCGGGTGACCGGCACGCCCGTGAGCGAGGGCGTGACCCAATTGCTGTCGGTTCCGAAACTGGGCTACGAGCATGCCGCCTACCGGATCGAGGCGGAGGACGGCGGGGTCTGGATCGATGCGCCGTCGGCCTTCAATCGCGATCTCGAACCGGTCAGGGCGATCCTGTTTACGCATCTTCATTTCATGGGCGCCTCGAACCAGTACCGACGGCTATGGCAGGCGGAGGTCGGGCTGCACGAGCTCGATGCGAGGCATTCCTTAGTCGCGCGGTTTGACGTCGACCGCCGTTTTACCGGAGACTTTACCGCTTTCGGAATCGAAGCGCATCACAGCGGCGGACACACCCCGGGTTTCACGTTTTATATTTACCGCGATGTGCTGTTCATCTGTGACTACGTCTTTCTGACGCCCGACGGCGGAATGATCTTCAACCCTTATGGGCCAAAGCATGAAACGCGCCGGCAGGGCGCCGTAATTTTCGAGAACCTGAAAGGCCGTCCGCTCAAAACGGTCTGCGGTTACGATTATGTGATCCCTTTTGCCGATTGGCTGGCCCGCTTCGAACGGCTGGCGATTCGGGGCGATAATTAATCACAACCTCGCTTGCGCCCGGCTCGAGGCCGGCTGGCTTATCTGCAGGGCGTCAAGGTCGTGATTGCCGTTGCAATTCGAACCGGGCGACAGCACGGCAAGCCTGCGACTATTCGGCATCGACAAAAGTGCGCTCGATCAGCGGGTGAGGCTCGTCGCTGTTTTATTCCAGCGCGATCGTCTCTTCAATGCAGTGCCGGATGCCGAGCTCGGGCGCTTCCAGCGTCATTTTGACCCGGATGCCCTTTTTTCCCGCCAGTTGTCCGCCTTCGTCGGCTTTCAGCACCGCATGCTCGATCTCGCGCTGCGAAGTGATGCCGACTTTCTTCAGGAATTTTCTGGTTTCCATGTTTAGGGTATCTTCGTTCATGGGCAAGGCCTCCTGGGGTAAGTAAACAATCGTGCCGGTACGCTGACTAATGACGACCGGCGTTTTCGATCGCTGTGACAGTGACTCCGGAACAGAGCAAATAATTCCGTTCTCCGGATTGCGTTCCCAATTTAAATTTTCCGGAACTTTTTTACCTCCCGTTCGCTCTTAAAGACGTACGCCTCATAACGGCGTCGGATCAGCCTCGCTCTCCCCCTGCATTCGGCTGATTTTCTTCAAACCCCAAAATGTCACTCCGGTGTTTTGGGGTTTTTTCTTTTCTGTCGGTCTCCGGCCGTTAAATTCCGTTTTCTTTGCTATGCTCATAACAATCTTTTTTCATTTTGTGCCGAACGCATGGAAAATTCGAATTACGCCGAACTCGTCGCTCTGGTCGAAAAAATGCCCGCTTTTCCGAAAAGCGTACAGCGAGTGGTGCAGTTGACCGCAAATCTCGAGGTGCCTGCGAAGGACATCGTGCAGGTGATCGAATGCGATCCGGTGCTGACGGTGAAGATTTTAAAGGTGATCAATTCCGCGTTTTACGGGCTATCCCATAAAATCAATTCGGTGCAGCGCGCAGTCGTGCACATCGGTTTGAACACCGTCAAAAACCTCGCGATGGGCATCGCCGCGATGGGGATGCTGAAAACCTCGAACAAGGCCGGTTTCAACCCGAGCGCATTTTTGCTGCATGCGTTGACGACTGCTGCGATCAGCCGCAAGCTTGCCGAGAGGGCGGGCCTGAGTCAGCAGGCGTGCGGAGATTGCTTCGTGGCGGGGTTGCTCCACGATTTCGGCAAGGTGGTGTTTGCGGAATTCAGGCCGGAGGGCTTCAAGCTGGCATTGGCCAAGAGCAAAGAGGAGAACATGCCGCTGCATCTCTTCGAGCAGGAGTTTCTTGGCATTGACCATGCCGAAGCCGGGGCGTTGCTGGCCGAAAAATGGAAGCTTTCCGAGCTGTTGATCGAGGCGATCCGGCACCATCACGACCATCCGGACAATACCTTCGGCGAATGCCTGTTTGCGGCAAATCAAATCAGCAAAAGGCAGCGCTACGGCGATGGCGGCAATCCGGTTACCGATGTCTTTCCCGAGACGGTCGTAAACCGTTTCGGTTTATCCTTGGAAGCCTTGATCGACGACCTCGGTAATTTGGACGTCATTGCGCAGGAAGCCGAACTTTTCATCAAACCGTAATTGCAAAGATAGTTTAATGAAATTCAAATTTTGGGGAGTTAGAGGATCGATTCCGACGCCGGGGCCTATGACCGTCAGATACGGCGGCAATACGACCTGTATCGAAATCCGGACGGATCGGAACGAACTGATCATTCTCGATGCCGGCACCGGCATCCATGCGCTGGCGCAAACCTTACTTAGGGACATGCCGCTCACCGCTAACATCTTCATCACGCATACGCACTGGGATCACATCCAGGGGCTGCCTTTTTTCCTGCCGATATTCTTTAAAAACAATCGGATCAACATTTACGGCGGACTCGATCCGGTCACCGACGAAAACATCAACCGGGCGCTGTCGGCGCAGCTGCAATACAGTTATTTTCCGATCCATGAAGCGCAGTTGAAAGCCCGGATCGAATACTTGACGGTTCGGCCCGGCGAAACGGTCAGTGTCGGGAGCGCCCGGATCACGCCGATCATTTTGAATCATCCGGTGCTGAATTTCGGCTACCGGGTCGAGTGCGACGGTGCCTCGCTGTTTTTCACCGGCGATTTCGAAAACCCTGTCAACATTTATCAGCCCGAGGACGATTACTACGAGTCTTTCCAGTTGTTCCTGGTCGAGAAAAACCAGGAAATCCAGGCAGCGATGCGGGAGGTGGATGCGCTGATCGTCGATTCGTCCTACACCGATGAGGAATATGCGATTCGGCAGGGCTGGGGGCACGGCACCTACCGTTCCGGGATCAAGCTGGCTACCGAGGCGAATGCGAAGCGGCTGTTTCTGACCCATCATGAGCCGACCCGGACCGATGCCGATCTCGACCGGATTTACCGGGAATTGAAGGGACAGCATCCGCATTTTGCGGACAGGCTGTTCATCGCCTACGAAGGAATGGAAGTCTGTCTCTAATCCGCGGCCGGCCGGGCGAATAACTGGTCGAGCGCGGCGTGCGCCTCGTCCAGCCCGTTTTTTTTCAGCGACGAAAACAGTTGCACGCTCAGCGGAATCGGCGCGCCGCTCAATTCCTTCCGGACCTCCAGCAGCGTATTCTTGGCCGCGCCGAAGCTGAGCTTGTCGACCTTGGTTAGCAGAATGTGCACGGGCAGCTGCGCATGTTCGCACCATTGCAGCATCTGCCAGTCGAATTCGGTTAAAGGATGGCGCACGTCCATTACCAGCACGATTCCGCACAACGATTTCCGCCGATTCAAATAATCCTCGATCGCTTTACGCCAGTGCTGTATGACAGCGAGCGGCGCGGTTGCGAAGCCGTAGCCGGGCAGGTCCACGAAGCGCTGCCTCTCAGTAATTTCGAAGAAGTTGAGCATCTGGGTCCGCCCCGGCGTTTTACTGATTCGGGCCAGCGCATTTTGCCGGGTCAGGGTATTGAGTGCGCTCGATTTACCGGCATTGGAACGGCCTGCGAAAGCGACTTCCAGTCCGTGGTCGGGGGGCGCATGTTTCAGATTTGGAGCACTGTTAATAAATTTTGCTTGATGATAAACTGGGTTCATTACTGTCTCGATCCGCTAAGGTAAATGGGGTAGAATCCCGGGCCAAGCCGGAAACAGCCAGTTCCGAATCTCATAAAAATAACGAAAAATTCCGAAGGGGAGTCTGATGAAAATAAAGTTCCTGGCCGTTGCAGTCGGTATCGCGATGTGCGGCGCTTCCGCTATTTTACATGCCGAGGGCAATCCTCGCGCAGGAAAAGACAAAGCGGCCGCCTGCAACAGTTGCCACGGCGACAACGGCAACAGCATGGCGCCGAATTTTCCGAAGCTGGCTCAGCAACATGCCTCCTATCTGGCCAAGCAACTGCAAGCGTTCAAGAGCGGCGGCCGCAACGATCCTATAATGTCCCCAATGGCGCTGCCGCTGTCCGAGGAGGACATGGCCGATATTGCCGCTTACTATGCGACGCAAAAAATTTCGGGGAACTCGATGCCGGTGCTGCCGCCGCCCGATGAGGACGAAGACGAGGACGAGCAGGCGGCAGCACCGGTCAAATCCAAATCGGTGCCCGAACTGATCGCTCAGGGCAGCAACCTGTACCGCAACGGTGACCGCCAGCGCGAGGTGTCCGCCTGTATCGCCTGCCACGGCCCGTTCGGCGAAGGCAACCTGCCGGCGGCGTTCCCGGCCCTGCGTTCGCAGCATGCCGATTATCTGATCAAGGCATTGACCGATTTTAAAACCGGCGCGCGCGGCAATACGCCGGAAAACATGATGCACATGATCGCCCAGAAGATGACCGATGAGGAAATCCGGGCGGTCGCTTATCATATCTCGATGATGAAATAAGAACGTGTCGGCATCAGGTGAAAAATAGTGCCGAAAGTGCACTTCTCATTACTGCTATTACGGCGAAATTCACTTGGAAACTCGGGCGGATAAGCGAAGCGCATCCGCCTTTTACCTCATTTAATGGATGTGCGCCACTATCTCTTCAGCGCCGCTTCAGGTTAATCTTCGGCGTTAGACGCGGACACCTTATTTGATGATCGTTAAGTCATACGCTCGTCGCCCTGTTTCCAAGTGAGCGTGTCATTTACAACTACATGGGAAACCGAAGTCAATGCGTAAAAATTTTATCCAAATCGGACTGATCATTCTGACGCTTGCCGTACTGGCAGGCGCTTCAATATTTTTCTTCCAGAAAATGCAAGAGCGGTCCGGCAGCGAAGCTACAGCGCCCGAACAGACGGCGGCAGCCCCGGCGTCCGCAGAGAAACAACCGGCTGCCGAAGCCGCGCCGTCTGCTCCTGCCCCGGCTACACCGGCAGCCCAGGCGCCGCAGCCAGCCGCCGAAACGGCCGCACCTGCACAGGTTGAGCCGGCTGCCCCGGCGGCAGAGCCGGCTGCCCCGGCGGCAGAGCCGGCCGCAAGCCCGGCAGCAGAGGAGGAATTAGCCGGGGGCTACGAAACCCTTGATGCGCCGCAGCCGACCCAGAATCCGGACAAGATCGAGGTGATCGAGTTTTTCTGGTACGGCTGCCCGCATTGCTACGATTTCGAGCCGATTCTCGAAAGCTGGGTCAAAAAGCTTCCGGCGAATGTCGACTTCATCCGTCAGCCGGCCGCGTTCAGCGATCTTTGGGCAAAGCACGCGAAAGCGTTTTATGTCGCTCAGGCCCTGGGCGTGCTCGACAAGGTCCATGCGGACTTCTTCGATGCCCTGCAGAACAAGCATCAAAAGTTGGAAACCGAAGAGCAGCTGGCCGCGTTCTTTACCGCGCACGGCGTCAAGGAAGCCGACTTCCTCGAGGCCTATAATTCCTTTCTGGTCGACACCAAAGTCCGCCAGGCCGCGGTTACGCCCGCGCGTTACGGTGTAACCGGCGTGCCGGTGCTGATCGTGAACGGCAAATACAAGGTGGACGGCAGATCGGCCGGGTCGCATGAAAAAATGATCGAAGTTACGAACCAGTTGATCAAAAAGGAAGCCGCGGCCAAAAAATAATTTTCCGCTTGAAGACCTGCCAGGTTTTTTAAAACCTGGCAGGTCTTTGCTTATAACGGCGCCGGTTCAAGCTTCCGCCGTCTCAATACCAGAACCGCATCCCTACCACAAAGCGCACGCTGTGATGGTGCTCGCGCAGCGACTCCTCTTCCACATAATCGAAGCCGACATAAGGGGCAAATTCGCGCTCGATCTCGTACCGTAACCGCATCCCCGCCTCGAATTCGGTCACCCCGGCCTTTACGCCGCGGTTCTCGATGTCCTTGGCGGCGACATTCACTTCGATGCGGGGCATCAGGATCAGCCGCTGGGTCAACAGCATCTCGTAGCCCAGGCTCAAGCGGCCGAGCAGATTGCCGTTTTCGGTGATGAAGGCGGCGCTGTCGACCTCGACGAAATAAGGGGCGAGCCCCTGGAAGCCGATCACCGCGTCGAAGGTCCGTTCCGGCTCGAACGCCCGGCGCGCACCGACCTGAAAATCCCAGAACGTGCTGATATTGCGGCTGTACAACAGTTGCAGGTCGGCGCGCCCGAAGATGTCCTGGTCGGCCGAATAGTCGCCCTCGGTTTTCAGGTAAAGCTTGTGGTCGTCGTTGCCGATCCAGTGCTTGATGTCCCATTTGAACAAATGCAGGTTGTCGTTGCCTTCGTATTCGAACCGTTCGGCCATGAACCTGCTGAAAATCATTTGATCATCCTGAGCGCAGGCCGGATGCGCATAGAGTATGCCTGTCAACAGGTTTCCCAGCAGGCTGCCGAATTTGCCCGGTTTGGAGAGAGCGCATTTCATCCGTGAACCTGCCCCGTTTTCTCGACGATCAGCCGGCGGAACATGCCGGTATCCATGTGGTACAGCAAATGGCAGTGAAACGCCCACTCTCCTTCCGCGTCGGCGACCACGATCACACTGACCGTCTTGCCCGGCGGCACGTTGATCACGTGTTTTTTCGGATTGAAAGCGCCGTTGCCGTTGTCGAGATATTGCCATAGGCCGTGCAGATGAATCGGATGGTTCATCATCGTTTCGTTCACGTAGGTGAAGCGGATATGTTCGCCGAACTTGACCCGCAGCGGCTCCGATTCCGAATATTTGATGTCGTCGAACGACCAGATATAACGGTACATGTTGCCGGTCAGGCGCAGCCGGATCTCGCGGTCGGGCTGCCGCCAGTCGCTGTTCGGGGCGGCGGCCATCAGATGCCGATAGTCCAGCGCTTCGTATGAGCCCATCGCGGCTGCTTCCGTATGCTGCATAGGCGTTGCCTGAGCATCATCCGGTTTTGCCGCCGTTGCGGACGCGTGATGCATTTGATGGTCCGCATGGTCCGCATGGTCCGCATGGTCCGCATGGTCCGCATGGTCCGCATGGTCCGCATG
>NZ_JAERVK010000002.1:298832-355478 GCF_016745425.1 Candidatus Methylomicrobium oryzae
GGTCCGCATGGTCCGCATGGTCCGCATGGTCCGCATGGTCCGCATGGTCCGCATGCGGCGGCTGATTAGACCCGTTATCGTCCGGCTTAGCCGCCTGATGCTCGGCATGGGCGCCGTGATCGCCGTGCATCGGTCCCATGTCCGCCAGTGTCAACAAGGTACGAGGGCGCATTTTTGGCAGTTCGGCCTGCAAACCGATTTTTGGCGTCAGGGTAGCCGCCGCAAAGCCGCTTCGGTCCATTGCTTCGGCGAAGATCCGGTAAGCCCGGTCCGCTTTCGGTTCGACCAGCACATCATAAGTTTCGGCGACCGCGATCCGGAACTCCCCCACGTCGACCGGCATCACCGGCTGGCCGTCCGCTTCGATTACCCGCATTTTCAAGCCCGGAATCCTGACGTCGAAATGGGTCATCGCGGAAGCGTTGACGATGCGCAGGCGCACCTTTTCGCCGGGGCTAAACAGCGCCGTCCAGTCCATCGCCGGCGTCTGCCCGTTGACCAAATAATGATAAGTGGCGCCGGTCACATCGGCCAGATCGGTCGGCTCCATTCGCATCTGTCCCCAGGCCAGCCTGTCGTTTACCGTTTCGGAAAAGCCGCGTTCGCGAAAGTCCTTAAACAGGTCTGCGACGGTTCTTTTCTGAAAGTTATAGTAATCGCTCTGCTTTTTCAGGCGCGCGAGCGTCCGCTCCGGATCGGCCTCTGGCCAGTCCGAAAGCAGCAGCACATAGTCGCGCTCGGTTTGCCGATGCGGGCGCGCCGGTTCGATCACCAGCGCGCCGAACAGTCCCTGCTGTTCCTGCATGCCGGAATGGCCGTGATACCAGTAGGTTCCGTTCTGTTTGACCCGGAACCGGTAAGTAAAAGTTTTCCCCGGTTCGATCCCCGCAAAGCTGATGCCGGGCACCCCGTCCATCCGGTAAGGCAGGACGATTCCGTGCCAATGGATCGAGGTAGGTTCCTTCAGGCGATTGACTACGTTCAGCGTGACTTCCTCGCCTTCGTGCCAGTGCAGCGTCGGTGCGGGCAGGCTGTTGTTGGCGACCACCGCGGTTTGCGGTTTGCCGGTCAGGTTGATTGTTTTCTCGCCGACCGTCAGGGTATAGGTGTCCGCATAGGCCGCGCCGAAATACAGTTGCAATAGCCATAGCATCAAGATGAAAAAGCGGCGGTAAGAAAGGGTCATGTCAAAGCCGACAGGGAGTTAGAAAGCAAAGCAGTTAGAAAGTGATGGTTATTCAGCGTTCCCATGCCCTTAACTGGAAGAGAAGGAATCTTTCAGCACGAAGACGGGACTAAATTCGCAACTGGCGAAAACGGCGGAAAATCTGTATAGTCGGCGTTTTCGTATCTCTTTTACGACTATATTCATCTCTTATTCAGATGTCTAGCGTAGATTTACAACCGTTCGGCCAGTCCCCTGGCTGAAAATATTTGAGTAAACGAGGAGCCACAATGAAAAAAATGAACAAATCGCCTTTGGCCGCTGCGATGGGTGCTGCGATTATTTCCACTGCGACCGCTACCGCGCATGCGGAAGCCAATCCGTTCGGGATGACCGAGCTGAACAGCGGTTACATGCAGCTGGCGGCCGGCGAGATGGCCTGCGGCGCGAACATGGGCGGCATGGATAAATCGAACATGCAGCCGCCGCAAAACAAAACGGCGGAAGGCGCTTGCGCCGGCCAAAAATCCACTACCGCGCCGGCACCGGCCAAAGCCGCCGAAGGCAAATGCGGTGAAGGCAAATGCGGCGGCATGATGGACGACGGCAAGATGAAAAAAGGCATGGAAAGCGTCTGCGGCGCAATGATGAAAGGCAAGGAAGGTTCTTGCGGCGCGATGAAGAAATAATTCATCCCGAGGAAGCCGGAAGAGCGGCGGACTCGCCGCCGCTCCTTCGAGTTTGCCTCCAACGGATTTCCCCTCTGTTTTAACTCCTCCATTTTATGCCGCACTTTCATGTTCAAGGGGCGGGACTCGGACTGAGGCGTTCATTGCTCGCCGAGATCGCCAATCATCCCCCGCTGCAGGCCGTCGGTTTCTATGAAGTTGCCCCGGAAAACTGGATTACGCTCGGCGGCCAATACGGAAAACAATTCCGCTCCCTAACCGAACGCTTCGATTTCGTCTGCCACGGTCTGTCCTTGTCGCTCGGCAGCAGCGATCCGCTCGACGAAAAGCTGGTGCTGGATATAAAAGCGTTCATGGCCGAACACGGGATCAAGCTGTACAGCGAACATTTGAGCTATTGCAGCCATAACGGCCATCTTTACGATCTGATGCCGATCCCGTTTACCGAGGAGGCGGTCAGGCATGTCGCCGCCCGGATCAAGCGCGTGCAGGAGCTGCTCAAACAGCGCATTGCGATCGAGAACGTGTCGTACTATGCCGCGCCCGGCCAGGAAATGGCCGAGATCGATTTTTTCAATGCGGTCGTCCAGGAAGCCGATTGCGACATTCTGCTCGACATCAACAACATCTACGTGAACAGCGTCAACCACGGCTATGACGCCGAAGCTTTTTTAAGGGCAGTGCCGGGCCAAAGGATCGCTTACGCGCATATCGCCGGGCACTATGTCGAGGCCGAAGATTTTCTGGTCGACACGCATGGCGCGGCAGTCATCGATCCGGTCTGGAAACTGCTCGGTAAGGCCTACGAACTGTACGGCGTGTTCCCGACCCTGCTCGAACGCGATTTCAACCTGCCGCCGCTGGCCGAACTGCTCCGGGAGGTCGAGACGATCAAGGCGATACAGGACGCCTGGCGCAGGGAACACGCGAAACGCTCGGCCTGATTGACGATGGGCGCCGATTTCAAAGCCAGGCAGCAGGCGTTTTCCGCTTATCTGCGCAATCCGGAAAGCCATCCCGCGCCCGCCGACGTGAAGCCAGAACGGATGGCGATGTACCGGGAGCTGTTCTTCAACAACATCGACAACTTTCTGGCCGTCAATTTTCCGGTGCTGCGCAAACTCCTGAGCGATGCGCAATGGCGCGAACTGGTGCAGGACTTTTATGCGCGCCATACCTGCAAAACCCCTTATTTCTCGGAAATCGCCGAGGAGTTTATCGAGTACCTCCAAACCGAGCGCGACAATCCTTCCGACCCGCCGTTCATGCTCGAACTGGCCCACTACGAATGGGCCGAAATGGCGCTGTCGATCGCGAGAGAGGAAGCGCCATTCAATCCGCCTTTTTCCGGCAATTGGTCCGAAGCAACCCTGCAACTCTCGCCGCTCGCCTGGCCTTTGGCCTACCGCTTTCCGGTGCACCGGATATCGCCCGACTACCAGCCGCAGGAGCCTCCCGAACAGCCGACCTTTCTGATCGTGTACCGAGACTCCGAGGATGAGGTCCGCTTCCTCGAAATCACGCCGGTCACCTACCAACTGCTCGCTTTGAGCCAGGAACAGCCGGGCCAAACAGTCGCTGCCTACCTGCACTCAGTGGCCGAACAGCTACAGCATCCGCAGCCCGAGGTCGTTTACGAGGGCGGGCTCAAGATCGTGCAGGATTTAGTTGCCAAAAATATCCTTCTTCTTGATTCTCCAGCGAAGGATAACGAGTTGTAGGGTACGCATCGCGTACCTTTTCGGAACTTAATATCACCAAAACGTTTTGAAAATGGTACGCGATGCGTACCCTACATGGCTGGATGGAGGTGGCGGCGATTTAATGGCACTGATCATCCGATAATAAAGGGCAAGGGAACGACGAGCCTGTTGTCTTTGCGCATCGGACTGGCCTTTGCTTTGCAATTTTTCGTCAAACCCGGCAAAGCTTGCCGTAAGCTTAGGGTCAAAAATGTACTTTGCGCAAAAATCCAGATAAAATCGAAGCCACTTATGTAAGGCCGCACGAAATGAACCTTGATCCACTGATCTCCGCCCTTCTCTTTGAGGCCGAAGGTGCTGAACTCGACTTCAAGCGCGAACAGTATTCATTTGAAGGTGCGGATGACCGCGTGAAATCGGAGTTGCTGAAAGACATATTGGCGTTCGCAAATGCTTGGCGCAGGACCGACGCCTACATTCTCATTGGAGTCCAAGAGGTCAAGGAGGCCGAGTCTGTAGTAGTCGGGATCAGTGAACACATCGACGACGCAAAACTACAGCAGTTTGTGAACTCGAAGACCAATCGGCCGGTGGAATTCTCCTACACGCCCACATCGTTCCGAGGCAAGCAAATCGGGGTTATTCACATCCCTGTACAGGATCGTCCAACCTTCCTCACAAAAGACTATGGTTCACTTCGTCGGAACACCGTCTATCTCCGCCGAGGCTCCTCAACGGACGAGGCGCGCCCAGACGAGATAGCGCGCATGGGTCAGGCGGTAAGCGAGGGTCTGAAGCTACGGCCGTTACTGGTTCCGCGGCTTGCGACTGGCTCTGACTGGTCCAATTTGGTGGAGGCCGCGACTTTCGAAGCAGTGCACCTGAACCCTCTGGAGATAAAGAGCCTTCCCGACTACTCGCCGCCTGCGCCTACCGGCCCCTTCGGAATACAGATCTATTCTCCGCTCGGACACACAAACTCCGACTTCTATCGAGATCGCGCCGAGTATTTGCGCTTTGGCGCGAAACTTCGCCCAATCCGATTCGCTGTACACAATGAAGGAACCGCACTTGCCTCCGGCGTAAAGCTGACGACCCACGTTGCGGATCCCTCGCACTCGCTCGAATTCTCGTTAGGTTCAAATCGACCAAAGAAACCGCGGCGCGAGTGGTCCCCGATAGACCACATTAGGCCAGTTTCCATGAATCAGATGGCGCCAGACATTGAAATTGCCGAGACAAAAGCTGGCTGGACGATCAACGCATACTTCGGAAAGATTCAGGCCAAAGACACTAGACTAACGTCGGAGCAGTTGTTCGTGGGGATGACCCAGAGCGGAACTACAGAATTACCCGTTTCTGTTTTTGCGGATGAGCTCTCCAGTCCGGTCAACTCCTTGCTATCGCTCGATTTCGTAATTACCGAACAAGAGCTCACCTACGACAAGCTCACGAGTTAGCAAAGCACGATAGGATGGGCTGAGGTACGAAGCCCATCAATCGCGAACGATGGGCTTCCTTCGTCAGCCCATCCTACGACCCTGAGATTTAAAAATTACCTAATTGATTTTCTAGAAAGTGATCGCGCTTTTGAGAGCTTCGATAAACCGGCTGATATATAGCTGAGAGCGGTACAGCCGGACTTTAAGCCATGCCTTAACCTGTTTGAGCCTTGCCTCGATTCTCAGGTAAATAGAGCTGGATTTAATCTTTTCGATGATCGACAGGATCAATTCATAAGACCGTTTAAACCAGCCGAACGTCATCAGTTTTTCTTTAGAAATGCGGAACAGCCAGAACGTAAACGCGGCGACCGGAATTTTGCCGGTGTAGAGCATTGTCCCGGCGAGGATCTTCCCCGTGCCGATCAGTTGCAGCGCAAAAAGGCCCAGCAGTTCCACTTGGATGAATAGCACCAGAAACACCGCCAGCAGCACATGGCGGTCCAGTCCGCGGATAAACTCCTCGGGTTTTTTCAGGATTGCCAGTCCGTGGATAAACCGGTAAATTGGCTCGGCAATGTTTTCCCAGACCAGCTCTTCCAGAACGATATAGACGGTCACTAATATTCCCAGAACAATATCGAAGGCTTTGGCGAAGAATTTTTTTATCATGGTTCGATGTTAGGAAATGTTATTGTTAAATGCTTAATTGTAGAGGCTCAATTCGGTCTGGAAGGTTTTAACCATGGGACTGAAGAACTATGCCATTACCCTGAAAATTCACTTAATTGTAGGGTGGATAAGCGCCAGCGCATCCACCAATTTAGGTGTTCAATGGTGGATGCGCTGGCGCTTATCCACCCTACGCATAGCTCTATCATGAAAATACATTTTCATCTGACGGAGTAAAAGCCGATTTTTATGACTGTTAAGTTAAACTGTCATGCCGACCTATCTAACAACATTGTCCTCAGGCTGGCCTTCGCTTCACGTCTACTGTCCCGGCAGAAGGTCGGGCAATGCGGCAACGGAAGGAATGATTAGGCCCGGAACGACCAGGCTGTTTTCCGCGTAATCCTGCCGGTATTTGCCGGTTTTGACCAGGATGCCGGTCAGACCCGCGCGCTGTCCGCCGCCGATGTCGGCATCGATGTCGTCACCGACGATCGCGGCCTGCTCCGGCGGCATTTCCAGTTCGCTCAGGGCCGCTTTGAAAAAATCGGGCGAGGGTTTGCCGATGATCGTCGCCTGTTTCCGGCTGGCGTATTCCAGGCCGCTGACGAAGGCCCCGATGTCCAGCTGCAGGCCGCGCTCGGTCTGCCAGAAACGGTTTTTATGGATCGCGATCAGTTCGGCGCCGCCGATCAGCAGGTTGAAAACCCGGTTCAGCCGCTCGTACGACCAAGCATCGCCGATATCGCCGACGATCACGAAATCGGCCTTGCTGTCGGATTGCCTGAGATGCCGGAAGTCTTGCTTGACGTCGTCAGTGAGCAGCAAATGGCAGACCGGGTCGCCGAATTGCTGGAGGTAGATCAGCGCGGCGCGGGTCGCGCTGACGATTTCGTGTTCGTCGATGTCGAAGCCGAAACCGGCCAGTTTCTTGTGCAGTGAAGCGCGGGACAAGGTGCTGGTATTGGTGACGAAGCGGCAGCGGTAGCCGCGCCGCTTGATTTCGCGGACGGCTTCGATAGCGCCGTTTACAGCCTGGGAGCCGACATACAGGACCCCGTCGAGATCGATAAGGATGCCGCGAATTAACGATAAAGGAGTCATCCGAAATTCCGAAGCCAGTAGTTAAAAGATAAGCGATGAACCACGACGAGCATAATACGCTTCCTCCGCAGGCTCGCAAAGGCCGCGGTGCATTGAGCAACCGGACGGGACGCTTCGAGAGCGCAACGAAAGAGGCGTTCGACGACGGTTGGGGCGGCCTCGATGAGCTGCCGGCGCGCGTTCCGACGACGTTGGGCGTCGATACGGCGAAGACGGTGATCACTTACAACCAGTCGCCGGACGTGCCGTTCGACCGCTCGATCAACCCGTACCGCGGCTGCGAGCACGGCTGCGCCTATTGTTTCGCCCGTCCCAGCCATGCCTATCTGGGATTGTCGCCGGGGCTCGACTTCGAAACCCGGCTGTTTTACAAGCCCGATGCGCCCGAACGGCTGCGCGAAGAGCTCGGCGCCCGCCGCTACCGTGCGGCTCCGATCGCGCTGGGCATCAATACCGACGCCTACCAGCCGGTCGAACGCAGGCTCGGTCTGACTCGGCGAATTCTCGAAGTGCTGCAGGAGACCCGGCATCCGGTTTCGATCGTGACCAAGTCCGCGCTGATCGAGCGCGATCTGGACATTTTAGCGGAGATGGCTGCGGACGGTCTGGCGCAGGTTGCGATCTCGATCACCACGCTGAAAGCCGATCTGGCGCGGCGTCTGGAACCGCGCGCGGCGGCCCCGCACCGGCGTCTGCAAACGGTCGAGCGGCTGGCGGCGGCCGGGATACCGGTGTTGGTGCTGGTCGCCCCTTTGATTCCGATGCTGAACGACGAAGAGCTCGAAAAGATCCTGAGCGAAAGCCGCAAGGCCGGCGCGGTCGATGCGGGCTACGTACTGCTGCGCCTGCCGCTCGAACTCCGCGAGCTGTTCGGCGAATGGCTGTACACACATGAGCCCTTGAAGGCCGAGCGCGTACTGTACCGGATTTTCGAAGTGCGGGGCGGCAAGGCCTACGATTCCACATTCGGGACGCGGATGACCGGCACCGGCGAATACGCCGGCCTGCTCGGCCGGCGTTTTCGCCTTGCCTATAAACGGTTGGCTTTTCCCGGCTCGCCCGGCTTCGATTCGGACCGGTTCCGGCCGCCGCTTCCGGGGGGCCAGACGGACCTGTTCCGGTAAGCACAATGCCGTTAAGTTAAGAGGTTGCGTAGGCCGGATGCGTTTCGCTTATCCGGCCTACGACTTCCCCCTTTGAAAAAGGGGGATTGAGGGGGATTTATTTAAAAAAATCTCTCCCGGCCCCTCGGCAACGCAGGGAGCGGTAGCCGACGGCTGCACGGAGGCAGGAGGTAGGCAATGCAGGAGCTATATTGCCGAGGAGCAAATCTCTGCTCATGCAGTCGTCTTTTTCAAAGAGGAGAGTGACGCAGGCAGCGCTATTTTTGCGCAAAAAAAGCCTGGATCGCCGCATCCCGCCCTTCCGCGACCTGTTTCACGAAAGGCCGGCTTTCCATTTGTTTGAAATAATCTGCGATACCCGGCACATGCGCCGCGACCAGATTCTCGCCGTAAATTTTTTGCGTCGCCATTGCGATCAGGCCCAAATGTAGCCAAGCGACGATGTCGGCCGCGGTAAAGTTTTCGCCGAGCGCGTAGGGCGAAAAACGCGCCAGGCGCATCACGCCTTCGAGGCCCGCCTCGACTTTCTGTCTGACTTCGTCCTTGATTTCCTGCGAAACCGGCGTGCCGAACAGCGCCTCCCCGTAAATGCGGCGCGCGACCAGTTCCACGTTCAGCTCCAGATGCTGGATGAACTCCCGGCATTTGGCGCGTTCAAACGGATTGGAGGGATATAAGGGGCGGTCAGGATAGGTGTCTTCCAGGTATTCGAGGATTGCCTGCGATTCGGACAAGTAACCGCCGTCGGTCTTGATGAACGGGATTTTGCCCAGCGGCGAGCGTTTTAAAACGGCCGCATCCTGGGATGGCCTCACCACCTCTTCGTTGAAAGGAATGCCTTTTTCGAGCAGGGTCAGTTTGGTCTTGTTGTAATAGTTGCTTAGCGCGAAACCGTATAAGGTAATCATGAGGTTCATCTCCAGGTTGAGCGTTGAAAAAGATAGACTGACCGGTAAGTCATTTGCAATGATACAGACCGGTCGGTATAGTTGCAACTTTATTTATGTTTTCATTCTTTATCATGTCCAGCAATCTGAAAGAACGTATCTTGCAAACCGCGTCCGAACTGTTTTATCGCCAGGGCATCCGCGCCACCGGCGTCGATGCGATCGTGAAGGCGGCAGGTACCACCAAAATGAGCCTGTACCATTATTTTCCGTCCAAAAATGATCTGGTGCTGGCGCATCTGCAGAAAACCGCCGAGATAATGCGCGAGAAGATAGTGGACGGCATCGCGGCGCGGGCGTCCGAGCCGAAAGCCCGGCTGCTGGCGGTCTTCGATGTATTCGGCGAATTGCTGGCATCGGACGGCTTCCGCGGCTGCCCGTTCATCAATGCCGCAACCGAATCGGCGGCCGAGGACGAACCGTTCAGGCTGGCGTCCGTCGATTTCTACCTGCAATTCCGCCGCCGGCTGACCGATCTGGCGGAAGAGGCGGAGGCGCGGCAACCCGAGCTGCTGGCCCGGCAGTTGAGCCTGCTGATTTCCGGCGCGATCGTCGCCGAGCAGATGCAGCGTAATTCGGGCGCGATGCGGGCGGCGCGCGATGCGGCGGAAATCCTGATTAACCGCAGCCTCGATGGCGTGTAGCGGAATCGAAGAATTTTTTATAGTCCCTGACCTCCTTCCACTGCCGGAGCCAGAGCCATGTATTTTCTCCAACTCGTCCTTTTTCTATTAACGGCGGTGCCCGGTTATGCGGCACGGGCACAGGAAGCCGCTTTCGACCTCAACCAGCTTCCCCGCGAAGGCCGCACACTCGGCGATTTCACCCCGCGCGGGTGGGCGGCCGCAGACAAGGCGAATGGCGACTTGAACGCCGACGGCATTGCGGATATCGCCGCAATCCTGATTCCGTCCTCCGCCGGGTCGACAGCCGAAGAGGGGCCCCGGGTTTTACTTACGCTGCTCGGCGGCGCCGGCGGAAAGCTTCGGCCCGCCGGGCATAACGACGGCCTCCTCGCGTGTGTGCACTGCGGCGGCCTCAAGGAAAGCGCCGGCATCGAAATCAAAAAAGGCGTGCTGATCGTGCATCAATTAACCGGTTCCCGCGAGTTTACCGATCAAACGTGGCGGTTTCGTTACGATCCGACATTCCGCCGCTTCGTGCTGATCGGGAAAGATCGGATCGACGGCGACGGCGCACTCGGCACCGGCGGTAAAGTCAGTTTCAACTATTTGACCGGCTTCAAGATCAGCGAACGCTACCGCTTCGATCCCAAGCGCGACCGGGAAATCACGCTAACTTCGAAAAAAGACAAAATTCCAAAAACGGCCCCGTCTCTTGAAGATGTCGGGATGGAATGAAGAAGTAAAGAAACTTTAGGGCAAATACACGCTCCAGCTCATCCCGCCCAGCGTCTTGCTCGGCATGCCCTCCAGCTTGCCGCCCAAAAGTTCGATCAGGTCGCTGACCACCGCCATCCCGATGCCGTGCCCGTGAATGTTCTCGTCGGCGCGGACGCCGCGTTTCAGAATCTCGCTGAGCTTCTGCTGCGGAATGCCGGGGCCGTCATCCTCGATCAGCAAGAACACCGAATAATTGCGGCGGTTCTTGCGCTGGTTCAGCGCGACCTGGACCCGGACCGTTTTCCGACACCATTTGCCGGCATTGTCGAGCAGGTTGCCGATGATTTCGTAAAGGTCGCCCTCCTCGTAATACACCGGGCTGGTCTCGGGAATATTCAAGTCGAACGAAATCCCCTTATCCAGGTAAACCTTGGCCAATGAGGCGACCGTTTTTCGGATGATGTCCGAAACGTCTGAGGCGCCGACGGTTTTGGTTTCGCCTTTGGCGGCCGCGCGCTGCAGTTGGTACTCGATGATTTTGTCCATGTAGGTCAACTGTTCGATCACCGCGTCCTGGTTGCCCTGGAACGAATGCGCGCAGCCGTGCAGGATCGCCAGCGGCGTCTTCAGGCTGTGCGCCAGATCGGCCAGGGTGTTGCGGTAGCGCTCCAGATGCGCGCGTTCGCTGCTGATGAACGCGTTCAAATTGTTCGCGAGTCCCTGCAACTCGGTCGCATAGTAATGGTCAAGGCGCGTCCGCTTGCCTTTTTCGATCGATTCCAGATCCCTGACGATCCGGCGCAGCGGCTTCAGGCTCCAGCGCAGCAACGAAAACTGGATGAAGATTAATACCACGCCGATCACCAGCAGCCATGTCCACAGCGTTACCGCAAAGCGCTTGACCTGCTGCTCGACAAAATCGCCGTCTTCGACGACGGTAAACAGGTATTCGCGCTCCATGCCCGCCACAGTCTGCCAGATGACCCGGTAATGGAACGCGTAGCGGTTGCGCTTTTCCCGGGTAAAGGCCGGTTCGCCCGGCGCCATGTCGGGGAGCGGCGGCGGATCGAGGCCGATCGCGGAAGGCGAGCTCCAGACCAGTTTTTTGTTGGTCTGCCGGATGAAACCGTAGAGCCCCGAGCCCGGATTCATGAAGCGCGGGTCTTGCAGATTCTGCGAAACGGACAATTCGCCGTTGTCTTTCAGTTCGGCGGAGGACAAGAGGGAGTACACCTGTACCTGCAAACGCTCCTTCAACGCTTCTTCGGCGCTTTCGCGGAAACCCTGTTCGAGCACCACGGCGACCAGCGCGAAAAAGGCCGCCAGCACCAGGCCTTCGGAGGTCAGTAATCTAAAACTTAAGGATTTGGTACGCATTGCATTTTTTGTCGGATGGCGATTGAGAATTAAAGACTGATCGGTTTGTCATAGAGCTGTCGTCAGCGGGAATTATATTTTAATCAAAATCGCGTCACGGCTTTCGTTCGCGATCATGGGAGTGTTCAAGCGATGCTGCGCTTTGCATGATCGAGCGATTGAAAAAATGGCAGTGCAGGGAGAATTTTTTATATGTTATAATATAACATCACAACGGATGAGATGATTTGATGCAAAGACCGATTTATCCTTATATGGTCGCCTGCCTGTTTTTGCCGGCTGGGGGCGCGCAAGCCGAGGAACCGGGTAACACCACGCTGGGCGAAGTCGTCGTCACAGCACCTGCGCCGAAAGAAAAAGAGAATCCTGCACAGCCTGCGGTAGTATTGAGCGAGGATGCGTTGCGGATGAAAACCGGCCGCAGCATCGGCGAGACGCTGAAGGACGAACTGGGCATCGCCAGCCAGTCGTTCGGCCCCGGCGTCGGCACGCCGGTGATCCGGGGACAGGCGGGGCCGCGGGTGCGGGTCTTGAGTAACGGCATCGGCAGCAACGATGCGTCATCCTTCAGCCCGGACCATGCCGCCAGCGTCGAGCCGCTGCTGGCCGAACGGGTCGAAGTGTTGCGCGGGCCGGCCACGCTGCTATACGGCAGCGGCGCGATCGGCGGCATCGTCAACGTGATCGACAGCCGCATTCCGGACAAAATGCCCGACAAACCGATCGGCGGGGCGCTCGAGCAGCGCTTCGATTCGACCAGCGACGAAACCAGTACCGTGATGAAGATCGACGGCGGCCGGGACCACATCGCCTACCATTTGGACGGCTTTTACCGCCACCGCGATAATCTTTCGATCGGCGGCAGCGCGATCGATACGGCCAAGGCTTCGATCACCGACCCTTCGCTCGACATCGTCGATAACCCCAAAGGCCATCTGAACAATACCGGCGCGGAAGCGATCAGCGGTTCGGCAGGCCTGTCCTGGATCGGCGAGCCGGGCTTCGCGGGCGCCTCGATCAACCACCTCGAAAACAATTACGGAATTGCCCCGGACGGGACCGGCGAAGAAACCGTGCGTATCGCTCTCCGGCAGGACAAGTATGACTTCAAAAGCGAACTGATCGATCCGTTCCGCTTTGCGAAAAGCCTGCGCGCCCGCTTGGGTTATACCGATTACCAACATACCGAAATTGCGAACGGCGAGCCGGGCGCGTTTTTCGCGAACCGGACCTACGAAAGCCGTCTGGAAATGGATCATCAGGACATCGGTCCCGTGCGCGGCACTGTCGGTTTTCAGGTGCAGTCCAGCAATTTCACCGCGATCGAGAAGCTGACCGGTGAGCCGATCGTACCGCATTCGCTGATCGACAGTTACAGCATTTTTGCCCTCGAATCGTTCGATGCCGGTCCCGTCACCTACCAGTTCGGGATGCGCATCGATCAAACCGACATTCAGCCGGACGGCATGAAAGGGCTTGACTATACGCCGGTCAGTGCGTCCGTGTCCGCCGCCTGGAAAATCGACAAACAACACCAACTGAACCTGGCGCTCACCCGTTCCTCGCGCGCGCCGCAAGTGCAGGAGCTGTTGGCTGATGGTTTCCATGACGCGACCCGCAGCTTCGAGCGGGGCAATGTGAACCTTAAGGAAGAAACCTCCTACAACCTCGACTTGGGCTACCGCTTCAAGTCGGACTGGCTGCGCGCCGAGTTCGACCTGTTCCACAACTGGGCCGGCGACTACATCTACCAGCAGCGCAGCGGCGAATTTGTGGATGAAGAAGGTAATCCCTGCACAATCGACTGCAAGCCGGTTCTGGTCACGAGCCAGCAGGACGCGATCTTCAAAGGCTATGAAGCCAAGCTGATCTTTCCGGTGATGGAGAACCGCTACGGGTTGCTGGATCTGACCCTGTTCAGCGACTATACGCGCGGCGAATTCGTGAACGGCGGCGACGTGCCGCGGATGCCGCCGCTGCGCTATGGACTGCAGCTCGATTACAATCAGGATAAACTGTCGAGCTATTTGCGCTTCACCCGCGCCGACGATCAGCCGCATGCCGGCGACTTCGAAACGTCCACCGCCGGCTATTTCTTGCTCAACGTTGGCGTCAATTATCAACTGAAGGCTTACAAAGACGCCGAATTGATGCTGTTTGCGAAGGGTAATAATCTACTCGATCAAAACAACCGCAATTCCACCTCGTATTTGCGCAATTTTGCGCCGGAAGCGGGACGGGGGGCCGAGATCGGTTTTCGGTTGAGTTATTGAATACGCGAAATCACAACGAGTCGCTCCGGCTAGCGATAGCGTAATCGGAGGAAGGTTGCCGTTTTCCAGATGTGCGATTACGGCACCTACGGCTCTGGTGTATTGTTCTTATCGGGCAAAAAGTCCAGGTATGGAGCAGGGGCCGGGTTATGGTTATATTTTCCATCGTGAGACGCATCGCCAGAGCGAGGCGGCGATCCTGGTTTTGGCGGGCGAGGATTAATGAAAATGATCGGTTCAATGTGGTTGCGCAAAGAATAATTATCAGAATCCTCTTGCCTATTTTCGTCCTTTGAGCCGTTCGGATGGCCGGCATTTGAAATCTGTGTTGTCGTCCTTTTAACTATGGTTCCGTCGCTAAGTTCAACCTCGGTAATTTCCGCATAACTAAATTTAGAGAATGCGAATGAGAGCAAGCCTAAAACAATCGTTCTTCTAATCATTCTTTCACCTCTGATACCGGCGATAAAAGAAGCAGCGTTGTTGCGTGCATAGGATGACATAGTGAGTCAAAGGTGTCTGTTCGCGTAGGGCGGAATAGCGAAGCGTATTCCGCCGGATGCTTGTACTTCATACGGCGCAATAGGCAATAGCCATATTGCGACCTCCAGCTCTTCAGCGATGCACCCAGTCCGCTCCCAAAGTCCCGGACAAATTTTTGAGATAACTCGGTTCGCCCACTTCGGCCAGCATCCGTTCGGCGGTTTTGAGCTTTTCAGTCAAAACCCGGTGCCACGCTTCGCCCGGTTCGGTTTCGTCCAAACGTTGCCGGATGTATTCGCAGTGCCGCAGCCGGAGTGCGTATTCCCGCTGTTGCTTGATCAGCAGCCTTTCGCGGTACCAGTCGCTTTCGAGCAGCGCCTCGCGGGTGAACATCGCACGAATGGATGGATCGTCTACCGTTTTGCCTTCGTAATGCCCGTAGGCCATCACATGCAGCAGCGCTTTGAGCGGCGGGCAGGCGTCGTCGATCGAGCCATCCTTGAAATAAAGTAAGGCGACCCGTTGCTGCGCCTGGTACACGTTGTCGACGCCGTCGACGAAGTCCGTCAGACTCTGGGTTTCCGGCTTCAGCATCGCTTCGTCGAACACGGCGGTCGGATAATCGAAGACCTTGCCGAAATTGGTATGCACGAAGCGTTCGGTAATCCGATAACCCAGGCGGCTCGCGTACACGGTCCGACCTTCGTATTCGAAATCTTCGAGTTTTTCGAGATGGCCCTCTGCGATCATATAGCGGGAATCGCGCTGGTCGGCCGGCAGGCGCGACCAGATCTCCGGTATCAACAGGCTGATGTCGTGATCGATTCGCCGCTCCGAACCGATATAACCGGCCGCGGTCGAGAAGCCGTCGTAGCCGCAGAGGATGAAAGACACCAGCGCGGTGTTCAAATCGGCCGTCGCGCAGACCGCGTTGAACGGGCCTTTGGTCAGCGCGCCTTCCGAGCCCGCGCCGGTCGTGGATGGCGATTTTCCGGTCAGGCTGCAGATGAAATCCATGAACAGTTCGGGTAGTTCCTGGTAATGGATTGGGTTGTAAATCGCCAGCGGCTTGATGCCGGCCGCGCTGTCCCGCGGGTTGTTGCGGCGTCCGGGCAGGACTGCATTGACCGGAAAATGCACCGGTTGATCGACGCGCAGGCCGCGCGCCAGCCGGGTCGACAGTTCCGCCAGATAGCGCGGACGTGGGTCGATGAGGTCGGGCCGCTGCTGCAGGTAGCGCACGTTCTGGCTCGGTTTGCCGTCGACCAGGCGCGGATGGGCCGAGGAGACGAAAAATTCACCTTCCGGGGCCTCGGCGGCGCGCGCGATCAGGTTGCGCATCGGTTCGCTGTACTGATCGAAATGCACGACGTCGTCCCGGATTTCGCGGGCGTCGCCCGGCGTCAGCGGTTCGAAATTCGAAATGAAATTGTTGCCGCCGGAGAGGTCGGCTTCGGTTTGCAGGTCGGTGCCGCGGTGGACCGCGTCGTCCGGCCGCTGGAAAAAACTCATTTCGCAGTTTTCGACCAGTTTGACGCTCGGATTCGGCGTGTTCGGACTCAATTCTGGCAAGAGTCCGGCCGGGACGACGGTCGAGGCGGTAATGTCGTCTTCGAACTGGACTTTGTCCGAGGCGATGAAATCCTGCCGCAGTTTGAACACCCGCCAGGCGCCATTGCTGTCGTAGCCGACGCGCAGATAACAGGCGATCAGTTTGCGGCCGTGAAATTTCAATTCGTTGCCCGGATAACCGTTCACGACGTCGACCGAAAAATGTTCGCGCCAATTCTCGCCCCACGCCGGGTTGAAAAAGCGCTTGATGATCAGCACCAGCGCCCAGATGTGCTGCGGAAATTGTGTCAGCCATTGGTTGTAGGCGTCGGAATATTCGCCTTGCGAAGGGGTTAAGAGTTTGATCACCGAGCCAAGCGTGCGCTGGTTGCTGAGCAGCGGACGCTGATCGATGCCGTTGCGCGCCGGATCGCGAAAACGCTGCGAATAGTCGTAGGCGAAAATTTCGGTGACGGTGTCCATGTCTTTGTTGAAATCTTCGATGAAGATGGAGCCGAAAAGGATCGCGCCGGCGATCGACTTCGAAATTTCCGACTTGCCGCCCCCGGACACCGTGCTCGGCTTGTGACACAGGGTGCTTTCCGGAAAGGTGCCGATCAGCCGCCAGCTCGGTGCGTGCGGGTGGCGCTCCATGTGCACGCGGAAACCGTTCGGGTACACGTAGGTCCGGTCGGCCAGCAGTTTCAGCGTCTGCGTCGCGCCGTTTCGGCCCCAACTGACTTGCTGTCGCTGAATGTTGATTTCGGCCGTTTCGGGAATGAAAACGATGCCCGGATGGATTTTATCGGTCGCATAGCCTTCGGGATGCAGGTCGATCGTATCGCCCAACAGGCGCGGAATTTGTTCGAACGTGACGTTTTTGATGTTTTCCGGGCTCGCCAGATAAATGTCCCCCAGGCTGGCCCGGACGAACGCGAGCGCTCCGCCGGCATGTTCTTCTTCGCAGCCGCCGTACAGATTGGCCGAGTAGCTGATCTGCGATTTGATCTCTTTTTTGCTGTAGCCGAAATAATTGTCGGCGATAATCGTGACGATGACGCCGTGCATGTTTCGGCACACCAGTTTGAAAGGCTTGCCGTCGTTGTAGAGTTCGTCTTCGCTTTGCCAGCACATGCCGTCTTGGCGCTGCCGTTCGCTCGCTTCCTCGATAGGCGGCAAACCCAGGTCCTTTTTGCGGCAATGCACCAGATGCGGCGCCAGGATGATACAGCCGGTATGGCCGGTCCAGTGCTCGATGTCCAACGCGGCATCGTTTTCGGGCAGAAAGGGGTTGCCGGCATTGTCGAAGATCGATTCGACGAAGTCCAGATTGGCGACCAGGCCGCCCGGCACAAAAAAACGCGTTTCCATCGTTTTCGGCGGCGCTACGCCTGCAATGCCGGGGACCACGAGCGGCCGGATCAGCATCGACAGCCAGAGTTTCGCCGGATTTTGTTGCCGGCTCGTATAAGGCAGGCGCAGCAGGTCGTCGGGCGGGGTCAGGGCCCGGCGCAGGATTTCCGCATAAGCGCGAACCGGCACTTCGCTTTTGTCCGCTGGCACCGGCAAGCCGCCGGCCGCGATGTGGAACACGCCTTTGGTGGTGCGCCGGTCGTTTTTCGGATTGTGCAGAACGCCTTGCCGAACCCGGTACGAGTCGATGTAAGGGGAATGGTATTCGTTCGACTGGAACGGCAGCGACAGTTCCCGGGCCAGCCCTTCTTCGAGGATGAACGTTTCGCCGGGCAGCAGAATCTCGCCCTCGACGCCGTTTTCGCGCAGGTAAGTGTTCAGGAAATTCTGAATGCGCTGATCGGCGGGACACCGGTAGCGGGACAAGAGACGGCGTTGCCGGGAATAATTTTTTAACAAGCCGTCCGCGATCTTCAGATAACTTTGATCGTGTTCGACTTCGCAGGTCGGCTGCCCCAAGGCGGCTAAATGCAGATTGATCAGATGCAATTGTTCCCGTTGTTGTCCGGGTAAATCGGTAGGAGGCGAGATGACGGATGTATTCATGGTGGTAACTGTAACGAGCGTTGGTTTAGCTTGGTTTATTATTGGTAACGCCTTCGTGAAACTGACGGCTTTGATTAAAAAACGTTTTTCAACATCCTGCGCCGGGCTCTCCGTTTGGCAAAGCGTTTGCCGCTGCAAACAGAAAAATTTCTCCGCGCCGATTTCTTTGCGTAATTCGATGTTCGGGCCGTCCAGCGTACCGATAGTTTACGCGTCGTTCAAGCAAAATTTCATGTGCCCGGTTCATGGGACTTCTTCACCAGATCTACAAATTGGCATCGAAAATCCGCCGCCGGATTAATTTTTCTGGCCGGTTTTGACGATGAAATTCACTGCGAACACGGCATTGATCAGGTCGTGCTCGGAAGGGGCGTTGTCGATCATTTTGTCGATGTCGATCATCAGCTTGCGTCATGCTTAGGCATGGAGAGCGAACGGCGGCACCGAACCGAAAACTCGATCCTGAGGTAGGGTCAATCGGGTGCGGAGTTGCGTTTATGTGGTATGCCGAAGACGACTTTGAGCCCCGGTCCGTTGTCAGACAGTGTGAGCGTTCCGCCATGAAGATCGGTGATCGCTGCGACGATACTGAGCCCCAGGCCGTTGCCTTGGGTAGTACGGCTTTGTTCGAGCCGGAAAAAGCGCCGGAGCACCTTCTCCCGGTACGCTTCCGGGATACCCGGCCCGCGGTCGGCCACGGTGAATTCGAGCCGGTCGTCCGTTGCGTGCAGCGCGGCATCGATGCCCGTGCGTTCCGGCGTATGGACGATCGCGTTTTCGAGCAGGTTGAAGACCAGTTGGGTCAGCAACTCTTTGTCGCCGATCAGCATGACGTTTTTTTCGACAGCCGTGCGAATGGCTTTGCCTCGCTCTTCGGCGACCGGGCCAAGCGCATCGATCACGGACAGGACGACCGCGCCGAGATCTACCGGCTTGAAGCCGCTGCGCCGCGATCCCGATTCGATCTGCGAGATGCGGAGCAGGGCGGAAAACGTGCCGAGAATCCCGTCGATTTCCTGAATGGCATAGGCGATGCTTTCTTTGTACTGTGCCGGCGAAAGGTCTCTTGCGGCCGCGTCTTCGAGCCTGAATTGCAAATGGCTGATCGGCGTACGCAGGTCGTGGGCGATGTCGTTGGAGACCTGTTGCACGTTTTCGAGCAGTGCGCCGATCTTATCGAGCATCAGGTTCAGCAGCGACGCGAGATTGTCCAGTTCGTCACGGTTTTTCGAAACCGGCAGGCGGTGCTGCAGATCGCCGGCGATGATCGCCTCGGTCGACGACGTAATGCGCCGGATTTTGTTCAGGAAGGACCGGCTGATATAAACGCCGCCGCCCGCGCCCAACAGTATCACCAGGACAATGCCCCATAAAAACGCCCGAATGACGGCGTCGCCGGCTTTTCCGATATAGCCGCCGTCGCGGCCGACGCCCAGCCAGTATCGCCCCGGCAGCGGTACGACCTTCATATAGAGCAGCTCGCTTTCTACCTGATGAGGCGATTGGCTTGAAACCGGCCGGACAATCGTTTGCCAGCCTTCGATGGGGTGGAAGCCGCCGAAGTTGCCGCCGATCAGCCGGCCGTTCCGGTCCAGGATGCCGTAAGTATGCGACGCCAGACAATCGTCTTCGTCGATCTCTTCCTTTAATTCCTCCAGCCCGTCGGAATCGTATTCGGCTTGCAGGCGGTTGGCGTCGGCCTCGATGCCGCTTTTCAGCTGTTGTTCCAGCGTGTGCGTCGTCAGCCAATACACCGTCATGCCGATGGACAGGAAAGAAATCAGGAACAGGGCTAAATATAAAGCCGACAGTTTGAAACTGGTTGTATCGACTATCTCGGGCAGCTTCATGGGATCATATACCCCGCGCCGCGCACGGTTTGGATGATATCCGGCCGGCCGCCGGCATTCAGCTTGCTGCGCAGCCGGCTGACGTGGGTTTCGACGATATTGGTTTTGGGATCGAAATGAAAATCCCAGACGTTTTCCAGCAGCATGGTACGGGTGACGACCTGGCCGGCATGGCGGGCCAGGTATTCGAGCAGGCGGAATTCCGTCGGCTGCAGTTCGATCGTTTGGCCTGAACGCCTAACCTGCCGCTTCAGCAAATCGATTTCGAGATCCTGGACCTGCAGGATTTTCGGTTCCGACGTTTGCCGCGGGCGGCGCAGCAGAGCATTCACGCGCGCGGCCAGCTCGCTGAACGCGAACGGTTTGACCAAGTAATCGTCCGCGCCGGCATTGAGTCCTTCGACGCGGTCGTCGATGCCGCAGAGTGTGGTCAGAAACAGGACGGGGATGCCGCATTCGGCGCTGCGCAAAGTTTTTACCAGCGTCAAGCCGTCAAGGTGAGGCAGCATGCGGTCGATGATGAGCAGATCGTAATGTCCGTCCTTGGCGCACAGCAGGCCTTCGTAGCCGTCTTTCGCCAGATCGACGTGGTGGCCCGCCTCTTTCAGGCCGGTTGCCACGTAATTGCCGGTTTCGCGGTCGTCCTCGATCAATAAAATATTCATGATGTCCTAAAAAATCCGGAAAACGGCCCCGGCTAGCGAGGCCGCCTTCAATCCCGAAGCGGAGCTTCAGTCGGAGTCGTTTTCGTCGGAGTTGTTTTCCAAGGAGACTTTGAGTACTGCGCCGGTTTTGCCGTCGACCAGGACTTCATGAATCCGGCCGTCTTTGACGACCTCCACCTCGAATTGGGGCGTGCTCGAATCGTCATCCAACTCCGCTTCCAGGACTTTGCCGCCGGTTTTTTGTTCCGCCGCTTTGATTGCGTCGGACAAGGAGATGGCGGCCTGGTTGAAAAGATGCAGCTCTTTGGCTTCCTCGCCCCGAGAGTCCTCCGCTTGCGCTTCGGCCCCGATTGCGGCTACTGCCAAGATGGCCGCTGTTACACTGATCAAAAGATGGTTTCGTTTCATGTTCATGTTGTTACCCTCGTTCGCACCGGACCCGATTGTCCGATTGCGGGAAAAGCATAACCTGCCCCACATTGCACGAAAGCTTCCGAAACTATACGGTTTTGTAATGTAACTCAATTTTAGCGCGGGCAGGTCTGCAGCAGCTAGCGATCTTGACGGTAAAAAAGCAGATTTTTATGCCTTTGGGGACAATACCGTTACGTTAAAGAAGGAGTCGTCCTCTCCTGCTGGAGAGGGCGGGGTGAGGAGGATCATAAGGAAAATACTCTATTTATTCCCCATCCCCGCCTTCTCTCGGAGGTAGAAAGGGCAAAGCTTCTTGACTTAACGGCATTGGGAGACACGGATACTGCGTGGTTCTTTATTTGTCATTGCACCGCGAATGGCCTTAATGAACCCGGCGGGTATTTTTCCCGCATCATATCGGAAGTTTGAATCATGTCTTCAAAACGTCCCCAATTCGTCTTCTTATCCTCGGAATGACGCACCGAAAAAAGCCGACAGGAGCGCGGAGACCGGTTTCGGATGGAGCGAGTGAAACTCCGGCAAGACATCGGCTGAGGAATCTGGGACAATGTGGCCGAAACTCAACCGCAGCGATACCGACTTTTATAATGATGAATGTGAACGACCTGGCGGCCGGCGTTTTCCGAAAGGAAGTGCTGGCCATGTCCGCCTACCACGTTGCCGATGCGGAGGGCTTGATTAAGCTGGATGCGATGGAAAATCCCTACGAGTGGCCCGAAGACCTCAAAACCCGTTGGCTCGAAACCCTGCGTGCCTGCCCGTTGAACCGCTACCCCGATCCCGGCGCGCGCCGTCTCGCCGCGGCGATCAAACGCTCTGCCGGCCTGGATGACGATGCGCCGCTGCTGCTCGGCAACGGTTCCGACGAAATCATTCAGCTCTTGTTGATGGCGCTGCCGCAGGATTCCGCCGTGCTGTCGCCGGAGCCGGGATTCGTGATGTACCGGCAGCTCAGCCGCTGCCTGGGTCTGGATTACGTTGGCGTGCCTCTGCGTGCGGAGGATCTCGATCTCGATCTGCCGGCGATGCTGGCCGCGATCGAACGGCATCAGCCGAAGCTGATCTTCCTGGCCTATCCGAACAACCCGACCGGCAACCTGTTTGATCGGGCCGCGATCGAGGCGATCGTCGAAAACGCACCGGGCCTGGTCGTGATCGACGAGGCTTACGAACCGTTTGCCGGCGCCAGTTACCTGGGCATGCTCGGCCGCTATCCGAATCTTCTGGTGATGCGCACGGTGTCCAAGCTGGGACTGGCCGGTTTGCGGCTCGGCTACCTGGCCGGCAGCGCCGAACTGCTCGGGCAGTTGGATAAAATCCGCCTTCCGTACAACATCAACGTGCTGACCCAGGCCAGCGCCGAGTTCGCGTTGAACCACAAAACCCTGTTCGATCAGCAGACCCGGCTGATCTGCGCCGAGCGGGCGCGCGTTTTCGTCGCGCTGACCGCTATCAGCGGCCTCATGCCTTACCCGAGCGCCGCCAATTTCATTCTGTTCAGAACGCCGCCGGGCCGCGCGAACGGGATATTCGCCGGACTGAAGGAGCGGGGGGTGCTGATCAAGAACCTGAGCCCGCAGGGCGGCATTTTGGCCGACTGCCTGCGCGTGACGATCGGCAAGCCCGATGAAAACCAAGCCTTTCTTTCCGCGCTGAATCAAAGTTTTATATCCAGTCAGTGAGTCTTCTTTCGACGAGGGGAAAGCGGCAGAGAAAAAGATGCCGGTTTTCCCCTTTTTTCTCGCCGTATTTTGTTATCTCACGGTAAACAAATCGATCGAAGCACTTCAAATCGACTAGGTTCTAGTGGTATATTGCGCCGGTTAACGCGTTAGTCACGGCATAGACCGGAACAGGAGAGTTAGATAATGAATAATAAAGGCGTCGATAAGTCTAAGCGCCAGTTTTTAACCTCGGCGCTGACCGTAGTGGGGGCGGTCGGCACGGGTTATTTAGCGGTACCCTTTCTTGCCCAGATGCAGCCCAGCGTAAAGGCGATGGCAGCGGGGGCGCCTGTCGAGGTGGACATCAGCAAGATGGAGCCCGGCCAACTGCTCCGTGTGGCCTGGCGAGGCAAGCCGGTCTGGATCCTGAAGCGCACGCCCGAGGTGTTGGCGACGCTGAAAACGCTGGACAACGAGCTGCGCGATCCGATGTCCGAGGAGTCGATTCAGCCTGACTACAGCAAAAATCTCTACCGCTCCCTGAAGCCCGAAATATTCGTCGCGATCGGTATCTGTACCCACCTGGGCTGCTCTCCGACGTTCAGGCCCGAAATTGCGCCCGCCGACCTTGGCGATAAATGGAAAGGCGGTTTCTTCTGTCCTTGCCACGGTTCCTGGTTCGATCTGGCCGGCCGCGTTTACCGCGGTGTGCCTGCGCCGACCAATCTGGAGATTCCTCCCTACCGGTATGTGACCGAAAACCAACTGATCATTGGTGAATCCAGCCAAGGAGCAAGCGCATGAAACCTTCACGTCTGTCTTTGTTCGGCGAGTGGATCCTCGAACGCTTTCCGATCACTAAGATCTGGGAAGAGCACATGGCGCATTACTATGCGCCGAAAAACTTCAATTTCTGGTATTTCTTCGGATCGCTGGCGCTTCTGGTATTAGTCAACCAGATCATTACCGGCATCCTGCTGACGATGAACTACAAGCCGGATGCGGAACTGGCATTCGATTCGGTCGAATACATCATGCGCGAGGTGAACTGGGGCTGGCTGATCCGCTACATGCACTCGACCGGCGCCTCCGCGTTCTTTATCGTGGTTTACCTGCACATGTTCCGGGGGATCATCTACGGCTCGTTCAAGCATCCGCGCGAGCTGATCTGGATCTTCGGCATGTTCATTTTCGTCGCCCTGATGGCCGAGGCCTTCATGGGCTATCTGCTGCCGTGGGGCCAAATGTCCTACTGGGGCGCGCAGGTGATCATTTCGCTGTTCAGCGCGATTCCGGTGATCGGCGAGGACCTGTCGCTGTGGATTCGCGGCGATTACGTGATCTCCGATGCGACCCTGAACCGCTTTTTCGCGTTCCACGTGATCGCGGTGCCGCTGGTGCTGGTGATGCTGGTGTTCCTGCACATCGTTGCGCTGCATGAAGTCGGCTCGAACAATCCGGACGGCGTCGAAATCAAGAAACAGAAAGATGCCAAGGGCATTCCGCTCGACGGGATTCCGTTTCATCCTTACTATACGGTCAAAGACATCGTCGGCGTGGCGGCGTTTTTGATCTTCTTTTCGGTGGTGATCTTCTACATGCCGGAATTGAACGGCTTTTTCCTGGAGCATGCGAACTTTATCCCGGCCGATCCGATGAAGACGCCGGAACATATCGCGCCGGTCTGGTATTTCACGCCGTTCTATTCGATTTTGCGTGCGATCCCGGACAAATTCGCCGGCGTGATCGGCATGGGCGGCGCGATCGTCGTGCTGTTTTTTCTGCCCTGGCTCGATCGCGGCAGGGTCAAATCGGTCCGCTACCGTGGAGGCATTTATAAAAAAGCGCTGTTCCTGTTTGTGGTCAGCTTTCTGACGCTCGGCTATCTGGGCACCCAGCCGCCGACCCCCGTCGCAAGCATCATCGCACGGATCTGTACCGCGATCTATTTCGGCTTCTTCCTGCTGATGCCGATCTATACGCGCTGGGAAAAATTGAAGCCGGTGCCGACGCGGGTCACTTCTCAGCCGAGTCTTGACGACCGCCTTCAGGCGCTGAAGAAAGTCTATGAAGAGGTCACTTTTGTGGCGCCGTTGTCCAAACCGGTTGCATCGCCGCTGGTTAAATGTACCTTTTTGAGAAGACGGCTGAATCCTGCCGGCGTTCGCAGTGTCGCCAAGCGCTTTGTCAAAACCCTCAAAACGAGCCTCGATTGATATGAGAAGAATAATAACATTACTGCTGTTTTGCGCGTTGTCGGTTAATGGATACGCGTCGGAAGGCGTCGAACTGCAAGCGGCAAGTATCGATCTGTCAGATAAGCAATCCCTGCAGCGCGGCGCAAAAACCTTTGTGACTTACTGCCTCGGATGCCATTCGCTCAAATATATGCGCTACAAACGCCTGGCGCAGGATTTCGGGCTCGACGAAAAGAAGATGCTCACCCAGATCGCGCCGCAGAATGCCAGCATCTACGACAAGATGTTCACCGCGATGAACAAGCATGACGCGGAAAAATGGTTCGGCATCCAGCCGCCCGATTTATCGCTGATCGCCCGCTCGCGTGGCACCGACTGGCTGTACAGCTATCTGAAAGGCTTCTATGTCGATAAAAGCAAGGCTTTGGGCGTTAATAACGCGGTGTTTCCCGATGTCGGCATGCCGAATGTATTCTGGCAACTGCAAGGCCAGCAGCAAGCGGTAGTCAACATGGTCGAAGGCAAACAGATCGTCGAAGGCCTGGTGCTCGACAAGCCCGGCACTTTGTCCGAAAAAGAGTTTGATGACCTGGTGAACGATCTTGTAAATTTTCTGGCATATGTCGGGGAACCCATGCAACTGGAGCGAGTCAGTCTAGGCAAGTATGTGCTGCTTTACCTGTTCATGTTCCTGGGTATCGCCTATGTGCTCAAAAAGGAGTACTGGAAGGACGTGCATTAAGCGAGCGACTCGGCATAGCGGTCCCGCATACTCTGGGCGATTCGAGTTCCGCGTCGCCCAAAGCCGCGTCCTTGAATGTTATAATGCCTCATTTCAGCGTTTAGTACGTTCAAAAGAGGTTCTTGATTAGTGACCAATTTATTTAGTAATAAATCTGTGATGACTCTATTCTCTTCTCCAACATGCGCAATGAGCCATTCCGTTCGCTTTGTATTACACGAGAAAGCGATCGTCGCAGACATCGAATACTATGATCCAGCCAATCCGCCCGAGGATTTGCTCGAACTGAACCCGACCGGCGTGTCGCCGACTTTGGTGGAACGCGATCTGGTACTTTACGATTCACGGATCATCATGGAATACCTGGACGAGCGTTTTCCGCATCCGCCCTTGCACCAGATGGACCCGGTATCCCGCGCCAACGCAAGAATGCTGATCAAACGAATCGATCAGGACTGGTATCAGCTGCTCGATGAAATTTTGTACTCCGGCGAGAAAAAATCCGCCCGCGCGAAAAAAATGCTCAAGGAAAGCCTGCTGGCATCCGCGCCGATCTTTGCGGCCCGGCCGTTCTTCATGAGCGACGAGTTTTCGCTGATCGACTGCGCGCTGGCGCCTCTGTTGTGGCGCCTGCCGATGGTGGGCATTGATGTCTCGACTCCGAACGAGGCGATCACCAATTATGCCGAGCGCATTTTCAGACGCCCTGCATTCAAGCGTAGCCTGAGCGACGCCGAAAAAGACATGGCGCAACTCCCGAAATGACTCCATTGAAGCCTTACCTGATCCGCTCGATCTACGAGTGGATTACCGACAACGGCCTGACACCGTACCTTCTGGTCAATGCCGAACATCCCGGTGCGCTTGTGCCGAACGAATTCGTGGAAGGCGGGAGGATCGTCCTGAACGTGCGTCCGGAGGCGGTCCAGGGTTTGTCGCTCGGCAATGACCAGATCGAGTTCAACGCGCGTTTCGGCGGTATCGCCAAGCACATTTTTGTGCCGGTCCGAGCCGTTCTGGCGATTTATGCCAAAGAAAACGGCAAAGGGATGATCTTCGATCCCGAAGAAGAAATTGAAGACGATACGCCGCCCGAAACGCCGGATACCCGCCCTCCGACAGGCAGGCCGCGACTGAAAGTCGTCAAATAAAGCGGAAAAGATTGGAATTTATTAAAATATCCATTATAATTCCGCTCCTATTCTCTAGTTGATCAATCAACGCGGGGGGGTTAGCTCAGTTGGTAGAGCAGTGGACTCTTAATCCATAGGTCCAGGGTTCGAGTCCCTGACCCCCCACCAATTAAAACAGGATCTTATTTGACTGTCAGGCTCTTCATATGATTGAGGAGGCTGGCATGGCGTCGCTAGACGCTTAGCATCAGCAGCTTGTTCCGATTCTTCCTATTTTCAATCTTCTCTCCCTTCTTCTCCGTCAAGGTCCGGATCTGAGTTTGCCTTTTAAAAATTATCCGAGTCCGATATTGATCGGCAGCAACTAAAGTGCAGCTTATCGTACAGAATGTTTTGAATTAGCAATGCCTGTCCTAAACCGGCTGTATTCAGAGTATACGTTCATCGGCAGGGGATGGCTTACGGTTTGCACTCAGCCTCTTCCGGTCAACCTGAGCTTCAGGTTCGCCTTGCCAGATAAGTCATTTTGTTAAGCTCCCCTGTTACTTTGTGCGCTTCCGCACAGATATTTCCCTTTGTTCAGCCTAAGCTTTGGTTCAATCGCTTTTAAGAGGGTAGGAGAGACAGTTTCACAGACTCAAATCCGGCCAAAACCGGCGATTTTTACTTCATTACCAAACTTATTGAGAGGGATGGCAAGTGAGGTTATGAATCTGGATCAAGGGACAAGTTCATCAATGTCCAAGTATTAATTAGTCACATAAGGAGATCATGGCTATGAACTTTAGAGCAGTGTTACACCTATCATTGGCGATCTGCGGGTTTCTGTCGATTTTTACTTTAAGTGAAGTGCGAGCCAGTTCGGATATGGGGCAGAAATCCGGAGCGACTACGAAAAACCACCCGAGTAAAAAAGTAAAGACGGCCGTTAGTTTTACCGAAAGCTGGAATGAAAAACTCGCTTGTACGGGCTCAAGTGCCCAGGGAGATTTTGATTGTGAAACTTATTCAAATGGGAAGTTCAACGTCAAGGTAATCATTCCTGCAGCGAACTTTGGCAGTGCAATTGATCCCAGCCAGTTTAATGAGGATACGGAATTCGATATAAGATTGGGCAACTATTTGTTTAGCGCTACTTTGGGCAACGCCGACGCCTATGTACCTGGGGCTACGAAGGCTACTTTTACGCTGGCCGATGACCGATGCACTGCTGAAGATATTAACGGCGAACTTGTTTGTCCAACGAAAGCATATGAAACGATTCAAATAAAGATGAAGCCGGAGCAAGTAACTGTCTCCATCTCCGCAATCACGGGGTCGGATGCCAACGGAAATACCTTCGAAGATCCTATCGAGGCCGACATCTACGAGGATGAACCTACCGGAGCCGTGTCGGATACCATACCGTTCGAGATGAATCTGGGCAGTCTCAGCGTATTCACCGATACATTGCCGGTAGCTGGCTCAGTGGTAACCAGGGATGTGACCGACAAAAACGGATTCGAAGATACATTGTCTAAAATTCGTATTAAGGGAAAACTTCCGGCGGCCGATTTGACATCCGCCCCGCCTCTCCAATAAACCGTTTTTTAGAGGGATTTGATAGGGGGCCTCCAATGCCCGTTAAGTTAACGGCATTGAGAGGAGCTCCCTTCAGGCATTCCAGAACCGGAAATTCGGGATTTTCAAACAGTCTCTGAGGCAAAAACGAGTGATCTCTTCTTGAGTCTGAATAGTCCATAAAACAATTCGGGTACGGCAAATTGAGCTTTACCCGTTTGACCACTCACCTTCTAAATGTCCAAGTGCGCGTTTCTTTACAGTCATTCGCCCTGTATGGGGAAATGATCCCGGCTCACTTAGCATGTCTGTAATGTATACTCACCTTGAAAAGAAGTTTGAGCGGCGAACGCCAGCCTTGACAATGCGCTGTTATAAAACGTATGGTAACCGCATCCAGATCATATTGGCTAAACGAAAAGGAGAATCCCCGTGATCGAAGGCGGCTGCTTCTGTCAAAACATACGCTACGCGCTCGACGACGGCAAATATCCGTCGGCGGACTGTCACTGCACCATGTGCAGACGTATTCACTCGGCTCCGTATGTTACTTGGCTTGTGGTTCCGATAGAGAAATTCCGCTATACCGCGGGTACGCCCAAAGCGCTCAAGTCGTCCACCAACGGCACGCGATACTTTTGCCCATCGTGCGGCAGTCATATCGCCTGTGTTAACACCGAACACCCCGACATTATCGATATTCCCGTAGGAAGCCTCGACAATCCGGAAATGGCACCTCCTAGCGGAGAAATATTCGGAGATACCCGTCTACCCTGGCTTCCCCACCCTGCCGCTTAAGGATCGATATCTTCCACCCGCTGTGCAAGCGGACGTTTTTGCGCTCCATGCCCGAGGAGTAGTCCGGGTGCAGCGAAGCAAAATCCGAAAAGGCTCGACAACAAATTAGGGGTCTGCATTTTCAATATAAAGTCGCGGTGCAAAATGCAGAGCCCTACCTTAATAAATAGTAGGGCAGGATCCGGCTTTACCGTCCTCGCTAGGCTATCCCGGACTCGAACTTTTCCGTTTGACCCAATTGATCAGCCCACCCGCCAGCACCATATCGACCACCTTGGGCGCCAATGGATGCTCGGTTTCATAAGCCTCATTTTTGGTCAGATTGATCACCCGGATGCGCTTTCCCTTTTGAATCGTCGCGCGCACGTCGGGAATCGATAGCCGGTCGCCCTGGCCGATTCGTTCCCAGTCTTCCGGATTCGCGAATATCAGCGGCAGGATGCCGAAATTGCTGAGGTTCTGCAGATGAATCCGGGCGAAGCTTTTCGCGATGACCACCTTCAAACCCAGAAAGCGGGGCGCCAGCGCGGCGTGCTCGCGGCTCGAACCCTGCCCGTAATTGGCCCCCCCGACCACGAACGAGCCCTGTTGTTGATATTCCATTGCCCTGTCGTAGTAAGTTTCGTCGACTTGGCTGAACACGAATTTGCTGATGGCCGGGATGTTGCTGCGGTACGGCAGCACCCTGGCACCGGCCGGCATGATTTCGTCGGTCGAAATGTCGTCCCCGACCTTCAGCAGCACCGGTCCTTCGAGCGCCTCGGGCATCGGCTCCAAGTCGGGCAATGGTTTGATATTGGGACCTTTTTCCAGGGAATAAGATTCGGCTTCCGTTTCCGGAGCAGGCGGAACCAGCATCGTGACATTCAATATCACCTCTGCCGGCTCGGTAATGCGGGGGTAAGGCATACCCAGAGTGCGCGGATCGGTGATTACCCCGGTCAGCGCCGAAGCGGCGGCGGTTTCCGGGCTGCATAGATACACCTGGTCTTCCTTGGTGCCCGAACGGCCCGGGAAATTGCGCGGCACGGTGCGCAGGCTGATCCGGCCCGAGGCCGGCGCCTGCCCCATCCCGATACAGCCGCCGCAGCCGGCCTGATGCAGGCGGGCGCCCGCATGGACCAGTTTCGCTAAGATACCCGTCGCGGTCATGTTTTCCAGGATCTGCCGCGAGGTTGGGTTCACGTCGAACGATACGCGGTCGTGCGCCTGTCTGCCGGCGACGATCCCGGCCGCGACCGCGAAGTCGCGAAGGCCCGGGTTGGCGGACGAGCCGATATAGGACTGGTAGATTTCCCGGCCCGCCACCTCGCGCACCGGCACCACGTTGCCGGGGCTGCTCGGCAGCGCGATCAAGGGCTCCAGCGCCGACAGGTCGATTTCTTCGTCTTCGTCGTATGCCGCATTTTCGTCGGCCAGCAGTTCCCGGAAGGCATCTTCACGGCCCTGGCTTCTCAAAAATTCCCTGACCGCCGCGTCGGCCGGAAACACGGTCGTGGTGGCGCCGAGCTCAGCGCCCATGTTGGCGATCACGTGGCGGTCCATCGCGCTCAAGTGTTTCAATCCGGGGCCGTAATATTCGACGATTTTGCCGAGTCCGCCGTCCACGTCGTGCCGGCGCAGCATTTCCAGAATCACGTCCTTCGCGCTGACCCAGTCGGGAAATTCCCCGGTCAGCTTGACGCCCCAGACTTTGGGCATTTTGACGTAAAACGGCTCGCCCGCCATCGCCATGGCGACCTCCAGCCCGCCGGCGCCGATCGCCAGCATGCCGAGCGAGCCGGCCGCACAGGTATGGCTGTCCGAGCCCAGTAAAGTTTTGCCGGGGACGCCGAAGCGCTCCATGTGCACCGGATGGCTGACCCCGTTGCCGGGACGGCTGTACCAGAGGCCGAACTTCTTGCAGGCGCTACGCAGGAACAGATGGTCGTCGGCGTTCTTGAAGTCTTCCTGCAGCAGGTTGTGGTCCACGTACTGGGCGGAAAGCTCGGTTCTGACGCGCGGAATACCGAGCGCTTCGAATTCCAGCATCACCAGCGTGCCGGTCGCGTCCTGGGTCAGCGTCTGGTCGATTTTCAGGCCGATCTCTTCGCCGGCGACCATCCGGCCTTCCGCCAGATGGCTTTCGACCAGCTTCTGCGTTACGTTTTTAGCCATCGCTTGGGCTCCGGTAGGACTATCAGGGCAACTCGACCGGCTCGCCGAGCACGTCGCGCACGTAAAGCATCTGCACCAGCACCATTGTGACCACCGCCAGGGGCGGCGCAAGCAAAAGCCCGAGAATGCCGAAGCCCGCCGCCATGATCAACTGGGCCGTCAGCAGCCAGGCCGGGGCCAGCGAGACGACTTTCTGATGAATGTAAGGAGTGATCCAATAGCTCTCGAGCGCCTGGATCACGGCATAGAGAATGACTACGTACAGCGCCGTCGATCCGCTCTCGGCCCAGCCCACCATTACCGCCGGTATCGCGGAGATCAGCGGCCCGATGATCGGCACGAACGTCAGTACGGCGGCGAGCGAGCCCAGGCTGAAGGCGAAAGGCACCCTTAACATGACCAGTCCGATAAAAGTCAGCACGCCAACGACAAACATCGATGCGAACCGCCCGGCCAGCCACCAGCGCAGCGCCTGCACGATCCTGTCGAAAGCTTCATGCACATGCGCCCGGCGGGGCTGGGGAAACAGGCGGGCGATGCTGTCAAGGTAGATTTGCGGCTCGGCAGCGAAGTAGAGGCCGAGTACGATTACGATCAGGAGACTGGCGACGGCCCCGAACGCGGTCGAAAAAATGCCGGCGATTTTTCCGAGCTGCCGGGGATCGGTCAGCGCATCACCAAGCTGGGATAAGGTATCCAGAAACAGCGGCCCCCAGGCGTATTGGCCGAGAGAAGTACGCAGCCGGTCCAGGGTTGACGGCAATTTCCGGGACAACTGATAAAACCCTTCGGCGATGTCGGGTCCGTACAGCAACAGGATCAGCACAGAGCCGCCCAGCAGCGCCAGCACTACCAGATTTAACGAAACCGTGGCGCTCAAATCCGTGTTTCGGCTGATCCACTCCGCCATTGCGCGTAAGAATACCGCCGACAGAATGCTCGCAAAAATCAGCAGAAGAATCTGGGCGACCTGCCACACCATCAGCAGCAGCGCAATCACCGTGGCGGCAGCGGTCGCCACGATCAACGTTCTTTTGGTCAGCAGGCCGTTCGTGCTGCGGAGCCCGAGCGGTTCCATTTCCATGGACTCGCCGGCCGGCGCCCTGACCTTGTCCCAGAAGCTCATGACACCTTCTCCACGAAGAACAGGGGGAATTTCACTTGCTCTCTCGTTCGCCGCATATCGCAAAAAACACCCTTCCGAGCCCATGGCTTTCCGTCCATAACGCCTCCTTAGCAAACCAAATTTCAACGGGGTTGTACTCGAAAAGACCCTGCCCTTAGATTGATCGTTCCAATTTCTTCGCCTCGATGAAGCGGCGTAAAGCGAAGAAACGTCCGAGCCTGTTGGGGCTGGAGATTCCTCGGCCTCATAGCCGCCTCGCTTCCCCTGGGGCGGATCGAGGCTGGGTGAGCCGCATGCGAAGCCGGTACGGGCTGCAAATAACCTCCTTTTTTCTCTGCCGCTTTCACAATTGTCGGCATCTTTACATTTTACCTGCCGGAATTGTCGCGAAATCGCCGCTGGAGGACGGGCTCTTTTGTTAACTCATTGAAAAAAACGCAATTCCGGCTCTATCGATGTTGGCCGCTATTTTGCTTACTGAAACTGGGATTTTTTTCCCGCTGTGATTTGATTTATTACGGAGTTATCAATGTCAGTCAAGATCATCAAAGATTTTTCCGAAAAGGCCAAAGCCGAGCCCGAACTTGGAGAAAAACTCAAAGCTTGCCTCAAAATCAAGGAATTACTGGCCCTGGCCAAAGAGTTTGGCTTTGAAATAGACGAGGTATCGTTATATCCGCCCAACGAGCCGCAATTTACCGAGGATCAGCTCTCGGAAAGGCTGGTCAAGGCCTTGCTCAGAGCATAGGTTTTACGGATACGAGCTTTTCGGACGGTACCGTTTGAAAAGCGTTGACGGACGCCTTCGATGAAGGGAGCCGGAGGCGTCATTGCAAATGGCCGTAAGGCGGCAAGCTTTGCAGTCTTGCGTCTTCCAGCGCTTCGCCGACGGTAAAGTGATACAGGCTTTGCCAGCGGTCGTCCGTCAATCCCAAAACGCCGTGCACCGCGTCATCGAAGAAACAGCCGATGCCGGTGCCGCGCACGCCGGCGGCCTCGGCTTCCAGGTACAGGATCTGGCCCAGTAGGCCGCATTCCCAAAACAATCGCCGATAGCGCCAGGGCTCCGCGTCGATATTGTCGGCAAACTGCGCCAGCATGCCCAGGCTGAAGGCGCTGTCGCTGGCAATGCTTTGGTGGCAAGACAGGGTCTTGGCGGCTTGCCGGACATTGCCGGCGAACAGCCGGTATAAGGCAAAAGGCGCCGCCACGGTTTCCCAGGCATACTCCTTCGAAAACGCCTGTCGAAATGCGTCTACGTCACCGGTACCGCGAGGCAGGAAATACAGGCCCGGCTCCAGGCTTTCCACCCGGTGCACGAACAGCAGAAAATGTACCTGCGGGGCCCAGTTCCAGGCGGTAAACGGCGGTTTGGCGTTCGGTAGTACGGCCTGTATGATCCGCTGAAAATCGGGCAGCGCCAGCGCTGCGGATCGGGAATCGAAGTGCTGGGCGCTCCGGCGTTGCCGGATCAGGCGGCCGGTCGGCAGGTTGTAGCTGACAGGCGGCAGCGGCCGAACAGGCGCTTGCCAGCGTTCGGCCGGCGTGGCCGGCTTTTGCGCGGCGTGGGCTACGTCATCGATGACGGGCCAGCGGTAAAAATGATACCGGCTCAAACGTTCGGCCTTGCCGAACCATCGGGCATGGCGCAGGCACTCCGACAGTTCGGTGGGCGCAAAACGGTCTGGGCTCGTGCTTGCATGTACGCGGCAGAATAAATCGGGCGCTTCCCGCTCGTGTTCGATGAAGTCTTCCGCTCTATCCAAGCCCAGCCAGCCGGCCAGGTCGGCATCGGCGGTTTCGCCGAGCAGTTCGATCCGCCAGCCCAGGCACGCGGCGGCATAGCTTAAGGCCGCCAGGGCATGGCCGGCGTCGTGCTGGCAATAGCGGAAAGCCCGCTCGCCGTATTTCCAGGCTTCGCGCCAGTGAATCGACGACAGTCCGATGTAGAGCGCCGGCTCGCTCTTTATAGGCTCGAAATGGCAGCGCCGCTCCAGCAAATGATCGTGGCTGAGATAGTGGTACACGCCGGCCGGTAAGGCCGAGGTTCCGGTGAAGATCAGATAAGCCTCGGTCGGATGCAGGTTGCCGCTGGAGGGATTGCAGCGCAGCGCCCAGCGGTCCGGACCGTACTGCTTCCAGGCCGAGAGCCCCAGGGCCAACTCCAGGAATAGGCCCAGCGAGTCCAGGTTCAGCGTCTGGGGTACGATCTTCTCCGGCCGGTCCAGGTCGCCGAACAGGCATTCGACCTCTCGGCCCGGCAGCGGCAACGGGACGGTATCGCAGCCTTCAAAGCGGCGGAAAGGATCGGGCTGATCCTCCCAATCCAGGGACGTCGGTCCTTTGGCATACGCGTCGAGTCGATGTTTGGTCCGCTGGTGGTAATGGAATACGGCTTTGCTTGCCGTAAGGCTGCTGCAGTTTTCGTCGGGCATGGTCGCGGCGGTAAAAGTATCGAACGAGGGAAACAGCTGGATTTTAGCGTTTTTGCAAGATAATCCAAATCCCTCATTCGCTTACGAACTTATTTTCCTAACCGGAAATACCGACGAACCGTTGTTTCTGCATGCCGGACCCACGGACGATGCGATGGATCGCCGCAAGCCCTTTTTCCTTTCAACGGCCCTTGGTTTTAAGCGCGTTGATGCCGGTACCGGTCTTGACCTTGCCAACCCTTATTCCGATGGGTATCGACGTGGCCGCATCGCCTTGTTCGTCGGTCAATCTCGCGACGATCCGATAGACGCCCGGTTTTCTGTAGGCTTTGGTGAAGGTCTTGATCGACGAAGGCGGTGTATCAAATTTGCCGTCGCCGTTCAAATCCCACTCGACCGCCATCTGCGACGCATCCCCGTCGGGATCCAGAGAAGACATGGCGCTCAGTGTCACTTTCTCGCGCACTCTCAACTGGCGTTTGCTGACTGCTACAAAGGGATGCGGCGCCCGGTTCGCCCCCTCTGGGCAGGCAAGCGATACGGCCGTGGAGCGTCCACGGTTCCCTTGCGTGTCGAACGCCTCGATGAGCCATTCGCTGATTTCGCCCGGCCGGTAATCGTAGGTCGCGAGCCTCGCGGTGACCGGATTTCCGGAGAGCGGCTCATCCGCTACCACATGGCCGTCTTTGATCAAAAGTGCCCCCGCCAAAGAAGACTCCGTATCCACAGCGGAAAACTCAATTCCGCACTGGCCGTTGACGATGACCGCCTGGTTTTGCGCCTGGATAGCAACTTGCGGAGGCGTATTGTCGGTAAACGATTTTCCGTTGTTGAAGAATCGGTTGTAATTGAGCTGCAATGCCGAGCCGCTGCTCAAACGCATGTCGTCGTTCGGGTAGGTTTTGGGAAAGAGGATGCCCCGGCTTCCCCGGAAGCCGTTCCCCATTAGATTGCCGTTGAAATTGGTATCGTTGCGGAAATCATGCCAAAGTCCCAGCCCATGCCCCAATTCATGAAGAGCGCCGCCCATCGCGCTGGAGCTGGTCGAACTCAGCGTAGTTTCTTCGAAAGCGGGAAACGATATGCTCTGAACGAGCGGAAAAGGGCCTATCGCGGGAATGATCCGTCCGGCATAGGGCTGATCGTCGGTCAGAAACGTTTCGTTGAATCGGGCCAAGGTTTCCCCGGTGACGAGCCCGATTCCAGAGAACTCCGCGGCGGAACCGCCGAAAAAGGTCGAATCTTCCGTACCGTACAGAAATGAACCGTCCGGATTCTGAATTTGGGTTTCCGAGACGATGAGCACCAGTTCCCGAGGGTTCCAGAGCGTAAAACCGGCGGCGGCGACCGCAGCCAGAATTTTATTCCAGCGCTCCTGATACGGGCCCTGAAAGGCCGTATCGGGTTGCTCGACCCGAACCAGATTGATCCTTGGAATTAAAATGCTGGATTCGGTTTCGTAAATAAAACTTTTCGGGCCGTAGCCAAGGCGGGCCATTTCCTCCCTGAACCAGGCCTGCATCCTGACGATATAGCTTTGCAGCATCCGTTCCGCTCCGGGCTGAATGGACCGGTTCGACGGGACCATATAAACGGCCTTGACCCGGTAGGTACCCCTATTCGGCGGTGATGGCGGTTCAATTGGCGGACGCAGTAGCCGATGCTCGGGATTTTCGCCCAATACTTGAGGGCTGGCGGCTGCCGCGAGCCCGGCAACAGCGAGCAGTCCCGCGATCAGGATGACTCGTAAGACGCAGCCTGGAGCTTGCCTGTAATGTAGTTTATAGATAGTCATCCCTACTCTCCTTGCCTTAGGGTTCATTCTCGCCATTAAGCGCCTAACAATAATAGTCAGGGGAACTGTAATCCGGAAGTCCTTCATTTGCCGGATTTACCAGAGAGAGGTGCTGTTCATGTATGTTACGCGCTTAATTTTCTTATAATCATCCACATCCGAATTTATTAAATTTTTATTAAGACGATATCAGAAACCTTAAATCCTTCTGTGCGCTATGCCTCATAAGGATGGGGCAATCGGAAGACGCGCCGTTGGTATTGATATTACTTAACCGGATAAAATTGCCAGGGCAGAAAATGGGGCGGGAACAAAAACCTGGTTTTTCAGGACCACCGTAGATCGTGAATATCGGGATCCGCTTCGAGAATTTGCCGTAAAGCTTCCGCTACTTGATTGACTTGAGCGCCGGTGGCGATTTTTTTGAACCACCGCCTGACGAATGGCCTGGACGGCTCGATAAAACATAAAAAGTCGTGGGGCTGATCGTATTGGTGGCCGCAGCCGATCCATAGCGGGAATTCGGGATTTTCAAGCTCGACCGTCCAGCCCCAGTCTTCCGCGCCGACCGCGGTTACCTTAAAGCCATGAAGCAGGAGCCGTTCTTGAAGGTACTCAGCCAGTCGCTTTCCCCACAAGCCGGGGTTGATATCGGCTTCTTCGCCAGGATACGGCGGAAATTTGTCCGATTTGAATTCGACCCGTGTTTTCATCGTTGATTGTCCGCTTCAGTGATCGATAACTCGGCGGTCCGCATAGACGGCGCCTAGCCGATAAAGCGCCTGCCGGTCGCCAGAAAGACCTTCGGACCGGCACGCTGGCTGTGTTGCAAGCATTTTCAGAGAAGGACACCGTACGAAGGCTCGGCAGGCTGAAACCGAAGCATAGCATCATCCCGATCAGCGAAAAAGCCGCCGTCGGGGAAGCGTCGATTTCGGAACATTAGGGCATTCCGGCTGTTCGCCCGTTGCATTTTCGAGGTATGCTATGGATTGATTAGCCAGCTTTGCGAGAGGAGAGCGAGACAATGACATCTGCCGGCCAAAGGCCAATTTTTTCTGCCGGGTTTGCGCCCGGAGCCCGCTTTTACCGCGCCGCCGGCCGCCGTCATGATTGACGTCAGCCGGACACACTGGTCCGCCGCGCGCTGGGCCGAGGAAATCGACCGCCGCCTCACGGACGGAGGGCTGGAGCCTTTGGTCAACATCGACCGTGAAGACACGCGGGAGTTCGACGCGATCTTCCTGGGCGGCGGCGCGGCCGGCCGCTTCGGCGCCTCTTATCTCCGGGCGATGGGCGGACGGCCGCTGATCGTCGACCGATGGCCGTTTCTCGGCGGTTCCTGTCCGCACCATGCTTGCGTTCCTCACCACGTTTTTTCGGACGTGGCGGCCCAACTGCTGCTTGAGCGCACCTTTTCCGGGCAGTTATGGTTTCAGGACATGCACGGCAAGACCGTGTCGATTTTGCCGATCGTCGAGATGTTCCGGCGCGGCCGGACCGGGCCGCATGCCTTCATGAATTACCAGAGCAAGGAGCAGCTCGATCTGGAGTTCGTGTTGGGCTCGCCCGCTACGATCGTCGATGCCCATACGGTTTCCGTGGCCGGACAAACTTACCGCGCCAAAAATCTGGTCCTCGCGAGCGGAGCGCGCGCCAAAACCTTGTCCCTCGACGGCTCCCATCTTAAAGGCGTGTTCGACCACGCCACCTTGGTCGATTGCCTCGATTACGAGCCGGGCCCGACCGCGGTGGTCGTCGGCGGCGGCAAGACTGCGATCGAATACGCCTGCTTCTTCAACGCCACCGGGCGGCGGACGATCGTGGTTTCGCGGGACAGGCCCCTGGCGCTGATTCCGGACGGCGATACCCGCGCTTATCTGCTCGACCGGATGCAGGAGCAAGGGATGGAGTTTCTGCCGGGCTCGGAACTGATTGCGCTTGACGGCGACAGCGAAGGCCGCGTCAAATCGGTCAGAGTCCGGACGCCCTCGGGCGAGATTGAGGTCGCCACCGATTTCGTGTTCACCGCAGTGGGCATGGCACCCAATTCCGAAGCGGCGCAGCACGCGCTGGGGATTGACGTGGACGCGAACGGCTTCATCCGGACGGACAGCCGCATGCGGACCTCGGTGCCCGATGTGTACGCGGTCGGCGATCTGGTCGGGTCGCCGATGGAAATGTTCAAGGCGCGCAAGGGCGGCATGTATGCCGCCCGGAACATCATGGGCGAGGAAGCGCATTACCATGTCGGCGACTATCCGGACTTTCTGCATACGCATTTCGAGGTGTGCTGGCTCGGGCTAGGCGAGGAGCAGGCGCGCGAACGCTACGACAACGTGGTTGTGCTGAAGCTGCCGCCCGACAATCCCGACGGGATCCATGTCGCGTTGCCGGCCGGGGACCGCATGATGCTGTATGCGATGATGAAGCCGCATCTGTCCGGCTTTCAAAAGCTCGTGATCGACGGCGCCTCGCGGCGTATCGTCGGCGCGTTCCACGTCGGCAGCGGCGCGAAGGACGGCTTCCAGTATCTGGCGCCGATGGTGCGGCGCGGCCTGACGGTCGACGAACTCGGCGAAATGGACGAACTGTTCCTGAATCCGTCCTATTTTATCCAACTGTGCCGGCTGCGCGCCGGCAGCAAGGTGTTGAGGGGGATGTAAATGGCGGGACGATTAGCCGGGAAAAACGCGATCGTGACCGGCGGCGGGGCCGGCATCGGCCGGGCGATCGCCGAATTGTTCGGGTGCGAAGGGGCGCGTATTGCGATTCTCGACCGGGACTTTGAGCTGGGGAAAACGGTGCAAGCCGCGCTTCGCGCCGAAGGGATCGACGCCGAGGCCTACGGCGCCGACGTGACCGATCCGGAAGGGGTCGCGGCCGCGGTGGCCGCGTTTGCGGACCAGTGCGGCGGCAGGATTCATGTGCTGGTCAATAATGCCGGCATCGCCGAATTCTCCGATTTCGAACAAACGGCGCTCGCTGCCTGGAACCGGGTCATGGCGGTCAATGCGACCGGCACCTTTCTTTGCTCGCAGGCGGTGTTGCCGCTGATGAAACAGCACGGCGGCGCGATCGTCAACATGGCTTCCGTCGCCGGATTGATCGGCATTCCGAAAATGCCCGCCTATTGCGCCTCGAAGGCGGCAGTGATCGGCCTGACCCGGCAGATGGCGGCGGATTACACCGCCCAGGGCATCCGGGTCAACTGCATTTGCCCCGGGCGCATCGCCGGCACCGAATTGGACCGCTGGATCATGGCGATGGATAGCATGGATGCGACCCGCGCCAAAATGGCCAAGTACCCGATCGGCCGTTTCGGCAAGCCGGAAGAAATTGCGCAGGCGGCGCTTTTCCTGGCTTCGGACGAATCCGCTTTTATGTCCGGGGCGGTATTGACCGTCGACGGCGGGATGACCGCGCTCTGAATCCCGTCCTTGAAGCGGTAGGGGTGGCGACTCAGCGTATTCATACCGCCTTTTTCATAAAGCCTTGTCCGTCAAACCGACACCAGCGACACGAGGTAGTGTATGTTGAGATGCAGGATGAAGCGCACCTGCCTTAGGCTGACCGATTGGTCTAGCAGTGCGGCCTGAATTGCTTCTTGCGCGGTGCAGGGGCTGTCCGACACCGGCACGCCCACGTATTCGCCCGTATGTTGGGCGCACAATCGGTCGATGATCCTGCGTATCCCTTGAGAGGACAGCAAGTATCTGTGCCGTTCCACCGGCACGCGCACTCGTTCCGTGAAATAGCGTTCGTCGAGCGCATCTTCCCAAGGATCGAAATCTTCATCCTGGTACCGAACCGTTTTCCAGTCCCGCCTTAACCACTGCGAAATGGGAAGGTTCGTGCGCGTCGCCGAAAGCAGCTGCAGGATCGCGTAAGAGACCACCGAAGAACACGCGAGCAGCTCATTCATCTGGCAGAGCGTTTCTTCGTCCCATTCCAGCGGGATGATCAGCCGGGGCTCGTAAAAGACGCACCCGTTGATTACTTTTCTGTTTCTGGGTTGGTAAAGGCGCGCCGCCCGATGGATTTCGGACGCCGTATATTTAAGAGAAGCAGATGCCGTCATATTTGTCTCCTCTCTTCCGGCTCTGGCGGTATCGTACCGGTGGAACGATACCTGAAAATTCGCCCGTCACTGTGGAATCTGATTACTCAATTGGATGAGCTGCGGCAAACGAGAGTTCGGCAATCCCCCGATTCTTTTTTTACTTCACGCAAGCTGAAAACTTATGGCAGGCGCACCGTCGGCTAAGGATTTGATCGATCACCACTTCCCCCTTGTTCTCCCGCCGCGCATTCATCGTGATACACCCTTTGCCCGGCTTGGGTTATCCCCCAGCTCTGTAGGGTACGCTGCGCGTACCATTGGGGATGAAAAGGTACGCACTCGGCATTTGCTCCTGCATCCCTGCAGCCTCTGTAGGGTACGCTGTGCGTACCATTGAAGGTTGAAAAGGTACGCACAGCGTACCCTACAACTGAAGTTTGAATGAGCAACGGCGGTAATGCTGTGTTTTAACAGGGAATTTTTTGATTTGGCCGGGCTCTTACTTAGGTATCGACCGGTTCGCTTGCGGCGAAAAGCGAAGTCCAAAATCGGTTAAGGAATTTCGGTTGAGATATTCGTAGCTTCGGATGGGGGTATGGACAATGAGTACGCTCGAGCTTGGTGTGGTCGGCAATTGCGGTTTCAGCGCCCTGATAGACCGGCGCGGGCGCGTCGTCTGGTGCTGTATTCCCCGCTTCGACGGCGACCCCGTCTTTTGCAGTCTGATTAACGGCGATAATCCTGACGGCGGTTTCATGGATGTGACGGTCGATAATCTGGACCGCGCCGAACAGCATTACGAAGAGAATACGGCGATTCTGGTGACCCGGCTCTTCGATCGCAACGGTGTGGGCGTCGAGATTACCGACTTTGCCCCCCGCCGCGTCCATTACGACCGCGTCTACCGTCCTACGATGCTGATCCGCCGCTTGCGCCCCCTGAACGGCGCGCCGCGTTTACGCGTCAGGGTCAGGCCCACGCATGATTATGGGGCTGAACGCATGCGCGCGATCCACGGCTCCAATCATATCCGTTTTCTGGCGCCGGATTTGACGTTGCGCCTGACTACCGATCTGCCGATTTCCTACGTTCTGACCGAAACGCCGTTTCTGCTGGAGGGACCGGCCGACCTGCTGCTGGGGCCCGACGTGCCGCTGCGCCATTCCATCACCAGCGCGGCGCGCGAGCAGTACGAGCAGACCCGCAAGTACTGGCTGGAATGGACGCGCAGCCTGTCCATTCCTTATCAATGGCAGGACGCGGTGATCCGTTCTGCGATCACGCTCAAGCTTTGCAGCTTCGAGGAAAGCGGCGCCGTGATCGCCGCGATGACAACCTCCATTCCCGAAGCCCCCTTCTCCACCCGCAATTGGGATTACCGGTTCTGCTGGCTCCGGGATGCCTATTTCGTGATCAATGCCTTGAACCGGCTGGGGGCGACCCGGACGATGGAGAAATATCTGACCTACATCATCAACATCGCCGCCAGCGTCGACAATGTCCAGCTCCAGCCGGTCTACGGCGTGACGCTCGAACATATCCTCCTGGAACGGGAGGTCGAGACTTTGGCAGGCTATCGCGGCGACGGTCCGGTGCGGACGGGCAACCTGGCCTATAAGCAAATCCAGAACGACATCTACGGCAGCATCATCCTGGCCGCAACCCAGAGTTTTTTCGACCGCCGCCTGGTCCATCCGGGCAACCGCGGTTTATTCGACCGCCTGGAGCTGATCGGAGAGCAGTGCAGGCGGCTTTACGACCGGCCGGATGCCGGCATTTGGGAGTTCCGCGGCATCGCGAGGGTACATACGTTTTCTGCGGTAATGTGCTGGGCGGGATGCGATCGGCTGAGCCGCATCGCCGCCCAATTGGGGCTCGACGAACGGGCCGGGTACTGGCGCGGCGAGGCCGAAGCGATCCGCCAATCGATCTTTGCGCACGCCTACGACGGAAAGCGCAACACCTTCGTCGGCAGTTTCGGCGGCAGCGAAATGGATGCCAGCCTTCTGCTTCTGCATGACCTGCAGTTTCTGGCCGCGGACGATCCCAAATTCATCGGCACGGTCGAAGCGGTGGAACGGGCTTTGCGGCGGGGAAACCATATGATGCGCTATGCCGAACAGGACGATTTCGGTTTTCCCGAGCATGCCTTCAATATCTGCACCTTCTGGATGATCGGTGCGCTGGCGGCGATCGGCCGGTGCGGCGACGCCACCGCCATGTTCGAAGAAATGCTGCGCTGCCGCAATCATCTGGGGTTGTTGTCGGAGGATACCGATCCGCAAACCGGCGAACTGTGGGGCAACTTTCCCCAGGCGTATTCGATGGTGGGATTGATCCATTCGGCCAGGGTACTGTCGACGCCTTGGGAGGAAGCCTTCTGAATGTTTTTTCCCGCCCAGGCTCTCTCAACCTCGGCAAGGGAGGCTTCGCTCGAACGCGGCGGTGAACTCTAGAAAACGGTAATCGACCGGTTTGCCGCTCGTGTCGAAAGATCTCTCGATAATGCAAAAAGTCCTCGTCGATCGCGTCGGAAAGCGTCCGGAGCCGTTGTTTATGCTATCCGTCATGCATTCTCTGTTCACCGCCGGCTGATGTCGCGGAAGGTGACGATACCGCCCGTGATGTTTCCCTTTGCATCCCGGATCGGGCCTGCATTGCAGAGCACCGGGACGTGCCGCCCATCCTTGCGGACGATTACCCAAACTTCGTCCCGGACAGTTTCGCCGTTTCGGATCGAGCGCACCAGCGGGAGCTCGTCATCGTCAGGCTGGGTGACCCCATCGGCACGGCAGATGCCCCATTGCTCTGCCAGTTTGCCGTAGGCGACTTTCAGCTGCCTGTCCGGCTTGCCGGTCATCTCCCGACCGGTCCGGCTGATCATCCGGATTTTCGCGTCAGGGGCGTCCGCGATGACGATTCCTTCGGGCAGATATTCCATCAAGGCGGCCAGCATCCGGTCGCCTTGCTCCGCGCTGGCCAAGGTTTGGCGCAACGTCTCTTCGGTGCGTTTGCGGTCGGTGGTTTCCCAGGCGGTCGTGATCAATCCCCAGCCTGCGTCTCCGGGCAGCGCGATCCGGAATACGGACCAGCTGAAGTAAACTTTTTCCCCTGGGCCGTTTTCGGAGCTTTTTACTTTATAAAAGGCATCCGTCACGGAAAACGGTTTTCCGGTTTCCGCGACATTCAGGAAGAGCTTTTCTATCTCCGCTTCCTCCGGCCATACCTCGCGAAGGGTCTTGCCCACCATTTCTCTTTGCGGCGCTAATTCCTGATATTTCGGATTGGCCAGCAAGATGTTCATATCCGAGGCGCGCACGATGTTGACCGCGACCGGCAAATGGTCGAGAACCGTTTTCAGCAGGTTGTGCTGAGCCTGAGCCTCCTCTTCGGCCCGTTTGTGTTCGGTTATGTCGGTGAAGGTAATGGCGACGCCGGCGGTTTTGTCGTTACCGATATGAAAAGGGCCGATCCGGCGCAAATACCAGCGCCCCTCCATATTGCGCACCTCCCCTTCGAGGGGTTCGCCCGCCCGTATCACGGCCTGCACATCGTCAATGAAATGGGGATCGACAAACCGCGGCTCAAGGTCGGTAATCTGCCGGCCGGTATCGCACGGCCGCAACGGAAACAGTTCGCCGATGGCCGGGGTAAACCAGCGTACGCGCAGTTCCTTATCCAGGAACAAGGTCATCACGGCGCCGCTGCTGAGCACGTGGCTCTGTGTTTCCAGTTCCTGGATCTTGTCGCGCAGCTGGGCATTGATGTCGTTGATCTCCTCATTGCCGAGATTGAGCTGGTCATTGACGGCTCGGAGCTCTTCATTCAGCACCTGGAGTTCTTCGCGGGAGGCTGCCAGCTCTTCGATCGTGAGGCTCAGCGTATCGCACCAGCAGGTTGAACCCGGTTCGGTCGCAAAAACGTCCGGCATGGCCTGCCCGGAGCTGTTCCGGGGGGCGAGGGCGCCGGACCCGTTCGAGCGTATGAACGAAACCAATAGGCGGGATGCGCTCTTCTCTTCTCCGGACTGGATCGGCGTAAGCTTGATGCGCAACGTGCACTCGTCCGTTTGGGGGGCCCTCAGGCCGTTCACTGTCACCGGTTGTTGCTCGGCCAGGGCATTTTGAGCCGCAATTCGAATATCGGCAGCCCAGGCGGGGGAAACCATCGCCAACAGGTTCAGGGTCGGCTGTCCCGGCGGCAGCCGCAGGAAAGAAGAGGTATCGCCGTAGATGTGAAGCATGTTGAACTGCAGATCGATCAACACGGACGGAAGATCGAATTCTCCCAATACCGCCGGATGCGCACTTTCAGCGCGGAGGGTGGCGTTTGTGTGTGAGGGCGGGGGCCGCCTCAGGTGTTTCGGAAACCGGACAGGACTATTTTCCAGTGGGGCTACTTTTCGGTAGATGCCCCGGAGCATCGATACGGCTTCGAAACCGCCCTGTTTTAATGGCAGGGATTCGCCACGGCCCAGGAACAGGCAGCCGCCCATCCGCAGCGAGGCATGCAGCAGCGTCACCACCTGCTGCTGTGCGTAGGGTTCCAAATAGATCAGAACGTTTCGGCAAGTGACCAGATCCATATCAGAGAAAGGCGGATCCGCAAGCAGGTGTTGCGGCGCGAACACCAACTTTTCCCTGAGGCTCTTTTTGATCCGGTACTTTCCGTCGTAGGGATAAAAAAAGCGCATCCGGCGTTCCGGTGAAATGCTCTCGACCGCAGCGGCGGAAAATACGCCGTGCCTGGCGCAGGCGACGATATTCGGCGACGCATCGGTCGCAAAAATCCGGAAATCGGCCGGTTCGCCCAGTCGCTCGATCTGTCCGGTCAGCAGCATCGCGACCGAATACGCTTCTTCGCCCGAGGAACAGGCCGGCGTCCAAACCCGTACGGAACGGTCTCCGCGGTGATCCCGTATCAAGGGCGCGATCACTTCGCTTTCAAGCATGTCCCATGCCTCCGGATCGCGGAAGAACTCGGTTACGTGAATCGGTAAGCTCCGGACCAGCGTTTCCAGTTCGGCCGGTTCCTCGCGCAGCAGCGCGGCGTAATCGTGGGGCCGGTCGATGCGCCGCACACGCATACGCTGCTGAATCTGCCAGAACAGCGGGCTGAACTTGTAACCGCTCATATCCGAGCCGATATGGCGGCGGATCAGCATCAGAATCTCCTCCAGCGGTTGCGCGATGTCTTCCGATTCCGTAGCCGCCGGCGGATGCACCGCCGCAACGGAAGTGTGGGCAAGCAATTCACGGGCGATCGCATCTACCGGCAGAATATGATTTGCCGTACCGGTCGCGATCGCGGCACAAGGCATGCCGCCGTGCATTGCTGTAGTCGGGTTCTGTACGAAAACGGTGCCGCCTGCCTGGTGGATCCGGATGGCGCCTTCCGCGCCGTCGCTGCCGGTACCGGAGAGTATCACCGCGATGGCTTTGTTACCGCAGTCTGCGGCCAGGCTTTTGAAGAAAATATTGATAATGTCGATGCAAACCTTGGCGTTGGCGGGAAACGGGCGGCTCCGCAGCCTACCTTGATCCAGGTCCAGCGCTTCGCCCGGGGCGATCGTATAGACGTGATCGGGTTCTACCTGCATGCCGTCCCGGGCTTCGCAGACAGGCAGACGGCACACCTTTCCGAGCAGTTCGGGAAGATGGCTCGTATGGTCGGGCGGCAGATGCTGTATTACCACAAATGCCAGCCCGGTCTGGGGCGGTAGGACGGAAAACAGGTTTTGCAGTGCCTCGATGCCGCCGGCCGATGCGCCGATGCCGACTACCGGAAAGCCCGGCGTTTTTTGTCCATTATTGTCATTAACCGACATTTTTCGCCTCAGGAGAGTATGCGTTTTAAATCAAAGGATTAACTAGACCTTTATTATTCATTACAAAATAAACGATTGCCCGGAATTAGTCGATTGATAGGCAATTTTCATGCCCTTACCTCAGGCTAAGGCTCATACTGTCCTCGAAATGATGAAAATATGGCCATTTGGAGGTTCAGTTAGTTCAATTGCCGAGGAAAATATCTTCGATTTGGGAAAGGCGCCCTGTTTAACTGGCAAGTCACCAAGCGGGGAGTGCTTAGTTTATTCATCGCGTTTAGCACGCGTCAGCATTCAGAATAATAAGGCTGATGACGTTGTCGGGAGGCCGTTATGCCGATCGCCAGCGGATTGGCGAAGAAACGGCTGTTGTACCATGCCGGGGCCGTATTGAGCGAGCAAATCATTGGCTGATGCGCCGGCACCGCAAATTGCGCTCCCGTATGCGGCGACAGGCGGGCGGAAGCGGGCAATGTCATCCCAAAAGCCCGTCTCCGGTGGCGATCATACCGAGTCAGCGTTTATATGATAAGCCGCATGATCATCATGCCAGTAGTGATTGATCCCAGCTTCAACGTTAATACGAAGTATCGCCAGCAAAACTCAGCCTCATTCCGGCTCCAGTCATCCCTTAACTTGAGGTGTTCGCTGATACTCTACCTTGGGAATCAACTTGCGTGGCGCGTTTTGACGGCAAGTTTAGGCGAAAACTCCATTGGTCTTCTTCCTCGAATAGTACGCTTAATATTATATTCTTAATGCCTCTTTATAGTAGAGTATGAGTTTCGATATCAGTATATTCGCATGCTTTTGGTATATAAAGTATATCAAAAACTTATTCAAAATTATTCCAATAATACCTAATGAAAATTTTTATGTGTTGCTCTATCCTACATTCCAACACAAAGGCAAGCCGTGGTTTTGTAAAGAACGCAAGGCAATAATGTATCTTTAATATTTATACGATTGGTATTGTTGATATTCATAGGATTGCCGGCGTGAAAGGAGGGACCGGGCTCATGTCCGGTAAGATGGAGTTTAAAGCTGGAGTTAGACTTCAGGAGGGAAAAGTTATAATGAAAATGAAAGAAAAAAGAGAATCCTTTCAAGTAGAATCCGTGCTCTCTCCCGATATACCGAATAATTCAAAATCTAATACAGTCGATTACAGCGAAATTTTTTATAACTCCTTTTTTATCGATCAGTTGCGCCTTGAAAAACTCCGCGCGCAGCGGGCTAAATCCAAATTATCCATTATTTTGTTAACGCTCGATCAGGAAAAGGAAGACAAATTTATCGACAGGATGGCGCTATTAAATACTGTCCGGGCAAAAACACGGGCTACCGACATTTGCGGTTTGGTCAACGAAAAAAACCTGGGCATATTGCTGCCGGATACGGATGAGAGAGGGGCAAAAGAAATCTGTGAAAAGTTGATTCATGAATATCAGGATTTGCCGGTCTCTTTCACGCTCTCGACTTATCCCGATCACATCTTCGAGAGTCTCGCCAAAGAGGGTTGCATTCGGCCCGATGCTTTTCCTTTTGCGCTGGAGGAGGTCAGCGGTCCTTCCTGGATTGAGCTGTCGTTGAAGCGCGGCCTGGATATCGCAGGATCGATCATCGGCATTCTGGCTTTCATGCCGGTCATGTTGCTTACTGCCTTGGCCGTTAAAGCGACTTCGTCCGGCCCCGTCATTTTCAGGCAGGCGCGCTTGGGTAAACAAGGAATTCCTTTCACGTTTTATAAGTTTCGCTCCATGTATACGCACACGGACGATCAAATCCATCGCGAATACATCCGTGACTTGATCGGCGGCAATCATGAAAAAGTCAATCAGGGAAATGGGGACGAGCCTTTTTTCAAGATCAAATCCGATCCCAGAATAACCCCTGTCGGCAAATTCATCCGGAAAACCAGCATCGACGAATTGCCGCAGTTTTTTAATGTGTTGAAGGGCGATATGAGTCTAGTCGGGCCACGGCCGCCTCTTGCCTATGAAGCCGAAAAATATCAGGCCTGGCATCTCAGACGAATATTGGAAATGAAACCCGGCATTACCGGGCTCTGGCAGGTGGAAGGCCGGAGCAAGACGGATTGGGATGACACCGTGCGGCTTGATATTCGTTACATTCAGAATTGGTCTTTACTGTTCGATTTGAAGCTATTAATCAAAACGATCGGAGAAGTATTGAGAGGCAGAGGCGCCGTATAAGCGGCGCCGAAAGCCTTGAGATTCAGTCGAGACGTCAAACCGGATTTGAAAAATTCAATTGCAATAGGAGTGCACACGTGAAGAAGCCCAAAGTAAAGTATCTCTATTTAAATAGCCTCATTCTGGCTATTTTGTTTTGGACCGTTTATGTTCAAATTCCCGATAGGGACGGACCTATAAGAACCGCCCATGCCGCGAGCGCCGATTCGGCAAGCGGAGCCGCTGTGATTGAGCTTTCCGGACGAGGGCTCGATCCGGTCGCAGCCAGTCCGGACGGTAATATTTGGGCTACCGTGGAAACCGATGGAAAAATCGTCTTGTGGGATACCGCCGCAGGGCAGATGCTTCTGGCGCTGCCGGCCCAGGCCGGAAGTCCGGCTCAAGGCATCCTTTTCGGTCCTGACGGCAAAACGCTGGCCAGCGTCAGCGACGATTCGGTCAGAATTTGGGATACGTTAGCCGGCAACGTGCGCTTAACCCTTTCCCGAACTGTGCCGATGCGGGCGCTGGCCTTCAGTCCGGACGGCAAATGGTTGGCGGCGGTGGACGCGGAGGCTGCCGTGACGCTGATCGATGCCCGGTCCGGCACCGTGGCCCGGCAGCTTGCCACCGGCCAGGATGCGGTCAATGCCGTAGCCTTCAGCCCGGACGGCAAATGGTTGGCGACGGGCGGCCAGGATGACCAGACCAAATTGTGGGATCCTGCGACCGGCGAAGAGGCCGCGGCCCTGCCCGGCAACGGAGCCGTCACCGCGCTGGCCTTCAGTCCGGACGGCAAATGGTTGGCGGCGGTGGACGCGGAGGCTGCCGTGACGCTGATCGATGCCCGGTCCGGCACCGTGGCCCGGCAGCTTGCCACCGGCCAGGATGCGGTCAATGCCGTAGCCTTCAGCCCGGACGGCAAATGGTTGGCGACGGGCGGCCAGGATGACCAGACCAAATTGTGGGATCCTGCGACCGGCGAAGAGGCCGCGGCCCTGCCCGGCAACGGAGCCGTCACCGCGCTGGCCTTCAGCCCGGACGGCAAACGGCTGGCAACCGGCAGCGAAAGTGAACAAGTGCTCCTGTGGAATATGGCCGATAAATTGCCGCAGCTTTTGGCAGGCCACGACGGCGCAGTGATCAAGGTCGCTTTCAGCGCCGATCGGAACCATTTGACCAGCATGGCCAAAACCGGCCAGATGATCGTATGGAACTTGTCGGACGTTTCGAAACAGGCGGTACTGCAGACTTCCTTGCCCGGCGCTGCCTCGACGTTTCAAGGAAGTGTGGCCGCGACTTCGGCCGCCAATTCCTCACTCTCCACGGCCTTGGGCAGATTGAACCCGGCCGGCGGCAATGCGCAAAAAGCCCTGGCGACGGCCGCTAGCCGGAACACTGCTGTTGCTGGCAAAAAGAAAAGTCCTCGTAACTGGAAAGGGGTCGCGGCACTTACCGTAAGCCCGGACGGAAAGCTCGTCGGCGGCAGCGTGGACGGCCAAATCAAGTTGTGGACCGCCGGCGGAAGCGAGCGCTTTACCGTGCCGGCGCATCATGGCGCCGACGTAACCGCTATCGTATTCAGCGCCGACGGCAAGGAACTGGTCAGTGTCGGCCGCGATTCGGAACTGCAGATAAGAAATGCGGACAACGGCCGGCAGATCCAGACTCTGGCGGCGCATGAACACCCGATTAGGGCCGTGGCCGCGAGCCCGAACGGCAAGTTATTCGCCAGCGCCGGCGAAGAAACCCGGATCATGGTCTGGGATGCCGAGGCGCGTAAGCTGAAAAACATTCTCTCCGGCGGCCATAGCGATTTCGTAAATGCCCTATGCTTCAGCGCGGACGGAACCCATCTGGCCAGCGCGGGCGCCGACGGCAGCGTCCTGTGGTGGGAAGTGGAGACGGGACGGCTCGTCCACACACTGCTCGGCCATACGGGCGAGGCGAATGCGGTAGCCTGCAGCCCGGACGGCAGGCAGGTAGCCAGCGGAGGCACGGATAATAAGGTGTATCTGTGGAATGTCGTTACCGGCAGTCAGGCAGCGCGTTTCGATGGACATCAGGCTTCCGTTAGAGCCGTGGCCTTCAATCCGAATGGTCAAGAGCTGGCCAGTACGGGAGAGGATGCCCGAATTCTGATCTGGAACACAGTTGCCAAACAGCTCGATAAGCAAATCCCCGCCGCGGCACAGGCGGTCAATGCGCTGACCTACAGTCCGCTCGGTGATTTGATTGCGGGAGGCGAGGACGGCCAAGTGAGCGAGTGGAACCCCGGCACGAAACAAAAAATTCTGACGATTGACATAAATCTGCCCGCACCGGCCAATAACACCGGCACAGGCCCTGGTGCGGCTGCCTCGGATGTTCTGATTGCCGACCGTATAAAATCGGGTTCCGCACCGTGGGCAGAGGACGGGATCTTCGAACGGGTTTTGAATTGGCTGATCCCGGCGGCCGATGCCGCCATTCCCGATGCGCCGGGCGGCCCCATCCTGATCGTGACCACCACTTTCGACCCTATCGGCAAATATTACGCGGAGATTCTGCGGACCGAAGGCCTCAACGAATTTGCGATGGCCGACATCTCTACGATCAATTCGACCGCGCTGAATGCTTATGACGTGGTGATCCTATCGAAAATGACGTTGAGCGCCAGCCAGGTCACCTTGTTCTCCAACTGGGTCAACGCAGGCGGCAACCTGATCGCGATGCGCCCGGACGCCCAGTTGGCTGCTTTGTTAGGCATCAATACGGCCGGGGGCACGCTGTCGAACGGCTATCTGCAGGTCGATACTTCGAAGGCACCCGGTAACGGAATTGCCAACCAGACGCTCCAGTTTCACGGCACCGCCGACCGCTTTACGCTGGCCGGCGCTTCAAGCTTGGCGACACTGTATTCGAACGCAACGACGGCGACGGCCAACCCCGCTCTGACGCTGCGCAATGTCGGTACTGCAGGCGGACAGGCGGCGGCGTTTACCTACGACTTGGCAACTTCCATCGTTCAGACACGCCAGGGCAATCCCGGCTGGGCGGCGCAGGAACGCGACAGCTTTATCCCCATCCGCCCCGACGACAAGTTTTACGGCGATGCGGTAGGCGACTCGCAGGCGGACTGGATCGATTTCGGCAAGCTGGCGATTCCGCAAGCGGATGAGCAGCAGCGCTTGCTGGCCAACCTGATACTCGAAATGAACCGGGACAGGAAGCCTTTGCCCCGCTTCTGGTATTTCCCGCGCGGCGAAAAAGCGGTCCTGATCATGACCGGCGACGATCACGGCAACAACGGCACGCAGGGCCGTTTCGATTATTTTAAATCGAAGAGCCCATCCGGTTGTTCGGTGGCCGACTGGGAATGCGTACGGGGCACGTCGTATATCTATCCGAATACGCCGCTGACCAATTCGCAGGCTGCAGCTTATAACGCGGACGGCTTTGAAGTGGGGCTGCACCTCAGCACGAACTGCGCGGATTTTACCCCCTCCTCGCTCAGGACTTTTTATACCCAGCAAATTGGCAGCTTCACCAGCAAATATACAAGCCTGCCTGCCCCCATTACGCAGCGCCACCATTGTATCGCCTGGAGCGATTGGGTGACCGGCGCCATCGTCCAATTGGAAAACGGCATCCGCTTGGATACCAGCTATTACTTCTGGCCGCCCGGCTGGGTGCAGAACCGTCCGGGATTTTTCAACGGTTCCGCTATGCCGATGCGATTTGTCGAGACGAACGGCTCGCTGATCGATGTGTACAATGCCACCAGCCAAATGACGGACGAATCAGGGCAGACTTATCCGTTCACGATCAATACATTGCTGGATAAAGCGATCGGGCAGGAGGGGTATTATGGCGCCTATGTCATTAACGCGCATACCGATGTATCGATAACCACAGAAGCAACCGCAGCGGTCGCCTCGGCTCAGGCCCGCAGCGTGCCGATCGTCTCCAGCAAGCAGATGCTGGATTGGCTGGATGGCCGTAACGGCTCGTCTTTCCGATCGCTGTCGTGGAGCGGCAGCAGCCTGAATTTCGAGGTGAGCCGCGGAGCGGGCGCCAACGGCTTGCAAGCAATGGTGCCGGTAACTGCCGTCAACGGCGCACTTTTAACCGGCATCAACGGCCCAAACGGTGCCGTTCCATCCACGACCGCTATCATCAAAGGAGTTGAATACGCTCTGTTTAATGCAACGGCGGGAACCTATAGCGTGACTTACGGCGCAGACTCGATATCGCCGACGGTTACGTCGACCTTTCCCGCCAACGGCGCTACGGGGGTGATTCAACAGCCGGCGGTGACGGCGACTTTCAGCGAACCGGTCGATCCGTCGACAGTCACTACGGCTAATTTTCAATTGCAGGCGGGCAGTAATCCGCCGGTTGCCGTCACGGTCAGTTATGATCCTGGCACTCGCACCGCAACATTGAGGCCTAACACCTTGCTGGCCGAGTCGACGCTCTATACCGCCAAGGTTCTGACCGGCATCAAGGATTTGGCCGGTAATGCTTTAGCCTCTACCTTCACCTGGTCTTTTACGACTCAGGTGCAGCCGTGCGTGTCTTCGCCCTGCACGGCATGGAGCAGTTCGACGACGCCAGGGACGGCGTCGGTAAATGATCTCAATTCCGTCGAACTCGGCGTGAAGTTCAGATCCGACTTGGACGGCACTGTTACCGGGATTCGGTTCTATCAGGCCAATACGGGTACTTATACAGCGGCTTTGTGGAGCAGTACGGGCCAGCAGCTGGCGACAGCTAGCGTCACTGTCACTGCCGCGGGTTGGCAGCAGGCCAATTTCTCGACGCCGGTAGCGATCACCGCCAACACGGTATATGTAGCCTCTTACCATGCTCCGAACGGAAAGTATGCGGGGAACACGCCCTATTTCGCCAATTCAGGAGTGGATAATGTCCCCCTCCATCTGTTGAAGGACGGTGTCAGTGGTGGCAACGGCGTATACATCTACAGCGCCGCCACCACATTTCCGACGAACACGTACCAATCGAGCAACTACTGGGTCGATGTCGCCTTCAGGACGGCTTCGGGTCCGGGTCCTGACACGACGGCGCCGACGGTGACCTCGCGCAGCCCGAGCGCCGGTGCGACCGGGGTGGCGACCGGCACGGCCGTGACCGCGACCTTCAGCGAGGCGATGGACCCGGCCACGCTGACCAGCTCGACCTTCCAACTGCAGGCAGGCAGCAACCCGCCGGTCTCGGCCACGGTCAGCTACGCGGCCAATACCGCGACCTTGACGCCGGCCAGCGCCTTGGCGGCGAACACCGCCTATACGGCGACCGTGAAGGGCGGCAGCACCGGCGTGAAGGACCTGGCCGGCAACCCGCTGGCCGCGGACGCGACCTGGTCGTTTACCACCGGCAGCGGCGGCAGCGTCGCCTGCACCGGCGCCAGCTCGCTCTGGCCCACCAACCCGACCCCGGCGCTGGTGAGCGATCCGGATACCGCTTCGGTCGAACTCGGCGTGAAGTTCAGGTCCAGCGTGAACGGCTTCATCTGCGGCATCCGCTTCTATAAGGGCAGCGCCAACACCGGCACCCACACCGGCAAGTTGTGGAGCAGTACCGGCACCTTGCTTGCCAGTGCTCCGTTCCAGAACGAGACCGCCTCCGGCTGGCAGCAGGTCCGTTTCGCCAGCCCGGTGGCGATCACCGCGAACACGACCTATGTGGCCTCGTACGTGGCCCCGGTAGGCCGTTATGCGGCCGACACCAACTTTTTCACCGCCGCCGTGACCAGCGGGCCGTTGACCGCCCTGAGCAATGCGGAGGCCGGCGGCAATGGCGTGTACCGCTACGGCAGCGGCGGCTTTCCGAACAGCACTTTCCAATCGACCAACTATTGGGTTGACGTGTTGTTTACGACCAGTACCGGTCCTGACGCGACGGCGCCGACGGTGACCTCGCGCAGCCCGAGCGCCGACGCGACCGGGGTGGCGACCGGCACGGCCGTGACCGCGACCTTCAGCGAGGCGATGGACCCGGCCACGCTGACCAGCTCGACCTTCCAACTGCAGGCAGGCAGCAACCCGCCGGTCTCGGCCACGGTCAGCTACGCGGCCAATACCGCGACCTTGACGCCGGCCAGCGCCTTGGCGGCGAACACCGCCTATACGGCGACCGTGAAGGGCGGCAGCACCGGCGTGAAGGACCTGGCCGGCAACCCGCTGGCCGCGGACGCGACCTGGTCGTTTACCACCGGCGCCGATGCCTGTGCACCCGGCAGCAACCCGATCGTGTGCGAGAACGCGAAGGCGGGCAATCCTGCCAGCGAATGGAATATTACCGGGGCTGGGGATGTAACCATCCAGGGTTTCGCCACGGATATCAGTGTCAACAAGGGCGGTACGGTGGGTTTTAAGATCAGTACCCCGGCCTCGGCCTATCGCTTGGATATCTACCGGATGGGCTATTACGGCGGTAACGGTGCGCGGAAGGTGGCTACGGTCAACGGAACGGGGTCGCAAAACCGGGCGGGTGGAAATCCGACGTCCTGCCTGACCAACAACACGGGACTTATCGACTGCGGCAACTGGAGCGTCTCTACCTCCTGGCAGGTTCCGGCCGATGCGGTGTCGGGGATCTATTTTGCAAGGGCGGTACGGACCGATACCGGCGGAGCCAGCCATATCGTCTTCGTGGTGCGTGACGACAGCAGCCATTCCGACCTGCTCTTCCAAACCTCGGATACGACCTGGCAGGCCTACAACAATTACGGAGGCAACAGCTTATATGGAGGTACCGGTCCCGGCACCGGCGGCGGTTCCAACGGGCGCGCCTACAAGGTCAGCTACAACCGGCCGTTCAATACGCGTGCCGTCGATAACGGGCAGGACTGGTTATTCAGCAGCGAATACCCGATGGTGCGCTGGCTGGAAGCCAACGGCTACAACGTCAGTTACTTTACAGGCGTCGACAGCGACCGGCGCGGCAACTTGATCGGCAACCATAAGGTATTCCTGTCGGTCGGCCACGACGAGTACTGGTCGGGGGCGCAGCGCGGTAATATCGAAAATGCCCGGGACGTGGGAGGTGTCAACCTGGCATTCTTCAGCGGCAACGAAATATTCTGGAAGACGCGCTGGGAAAACAGCATCGACGGCTCGAACACCGCCTATCGGACTTTGGTCTCCTACAAGGAAACCCATAATTTCCCTAATAATACCGATCCGGCCGGCACCTGGACCGGCAGTTGGCGCGACCCGCGAGGCGATTCGCTGTCGCCGCCCAAAACCGATGGCGGCCGTCCCGAAAACGCCTTATCGGGAACCATTTTCGAGGTGAACGATGGGGCAACGACCAGCATTCTCGTACCGGAAGCGGATGGCAAGATGCGGTTCTGGCGCAACACCAGCATCGCAACGCTCGCCGCCGGAGCGACCGCTACACTGCCGAACGGTACTCTGGGTTATGAATGGGATGAGGACCTCGATAACGGTTCACGGCCGATCGGTTTAGTACGCCTTTCTTCGACTACCGTATCCAATGCGCCGGTTCTTCAAGATTTCGGTTCCACCTATGGAACCGGTACAGCGAATCACGCATTAACGCTCTACAGAGACGACAACGGAGCGCTTGTCTTCGGTGCCGGCACGATGCAATGGTCATGGGGGCTGGACAGCAATCACGACAGAGCCGGGACACCCGTCGATGTCAGGATGCAGCAAGCAACGGTCAACTTGTTCGCCGATATGGGTGCTCAGCCGGGCGCCTTGCAGCCAGGACTCCAGGCGGCGACGGCGTCGACCGATACCGCATCCCCGACTTCGAGCATCTCATCTCCGTCAGCAGGCGCTACCGTACAGCCGGGCAGTCAGGTAACGATTAGCGGCACTGCGACGGATACCGGCGGCGGCCGGGTCGGCGGTGTCGTAGTCTCGGTCGACGGCGGCTCGACTTGGCATCAGGCCAACGGTCGCGGCAGCTGGACTTATAGCTGGACGGTGCCAAGCACTTCCGGAACGGTGAATATCAAGAGCCGGGCGGTGGACGACAGCGGCAATCTGGAAACGGCCGGCGCAGGCCTTAATGTGAATGTCGGCAGCGGCGGCAGCGTCGCCTGCACCGGCGCCAGCTCGCTCTGGCCCACCAAC
>NZ_JAERVK010000030.1 GCF_016745425.1 Candidatus Methylomicrobium oryzae
CGCAGGTATTCCTTGTGTTGTTCCAGCGGGGCATCGTAGGACGGTAAAAAAGAAAAAGTAGCTGTCATAGGGAAGTCCATATTCTACTTAGACGGAATCTCTCCTTGAAACGGGGAGATTGTAAGACAAAGCTTACGCCAAGAAGTAGGGTAGTTCAACCTCTTGCTTAAGCTCTGAATTAAGTGAGTTTTACGGGACGGGGGTAACCGATATGCCGGGCCTATGGGTCAAAACCGGCCGATTTTCGGCGAGAGCGGCCCATTGAGAGCTTATGTTTTCCGCTTAAAAATCCGATCCTTAAAAAATATCGGGAGAATTGTCGGCCGATGCCGACTCTAATCCGGCACATCAGATAGTCATGGGAACTCACCAGATGAGGGGATCATGAGCAGAAAATCAGAAGTGTTTAGACGCCACAATGACATTATCGAGCTCAGTCGTAAAATTTTCACGCTTGTATCCGATGAGGAAGGCATTAAAGATCCGAAGGCCATCGCCGCGCTGGCGGAACAAATCGAAAAGGAAGCCCGGGTCGCGCTGGAACTCACAAGAGAGGTTCTGGAAGAATACGAATTCGATGATTTCGGTCCTACCGAATAAACGACGTCAAAATCGGTTAATCCACGTGGGGCGTCTAATGTGTTTTTGCTCCGGTTGAGAGCAGGCTTTTCGTGGTCGGAGAAATGGCATTGAGCAGAATAATCGCCCAGGTTGGGTTTATTTACCTCGCGGACTTGATCTGGAGCGTGGTTTCGCTCCATGCCTGGCTTTATCTTTCTACTGTCATTGCGGCATTTTACAGTCTGCGAGGATTGAGCCGGATTCTCATTAACGGCCTATTTACTGACAGATCTTAATCTTCGGACTAATCCGGCATTTGTCGTGTATGCGTCTCGCACCGCAGAGACTGTCGGGGTAACCTTCGCAGGATTAAGTCCCCACAATCGGGATGTCATCGCCTACTTCGTTCGTAGGCCAAAGGGACTGCAACGGAACCGCTATTCATGAACTCTGATAGCTCCATTAAGTCTTTGATCTTAATAAGCATAAAATCGGCTGAGACAATTTCGTTCAACGGCGGCTTGCTGCTGCCTGCATGCAAGCCGGGCACCGGATCAGGCAATGCCGTGAAGATCAGCCGGAACCAAGCCGCTTAATGGAGTGACAAAGCCGGTTCTGTCAACCGGTCCGGTCATTTGCCGGCTTTGCAACCCCCCAGGGGTAAACTTAACGGCATTGAGGGATCAGAGAGGGGTTTCTATGCAGCGTACCTTGAAATGGGTCGGGATTGTTTTTCTGGTCATCGTCGCCGCGGTCGCGGTGTTGCTGGCTTTCTTCGATTGGAACTGGCTGCGCGAGCCGATATCGTCCCGGATCAGCGGTGAATTGAACCGGCACTTTGCCATTCAGGGCGACCTGGATGTCGACATGGGCTGGACGCCGCGCATTACCGTCAACAAAATCGATCTGGAGAATGCCGACTGGGGCAGTAAGCCGGAGATGCTGAGCGTGGATCGCCTGCAATTCAGCATCAGCCTGCGGGATTTATTGAAAGGCGATGTGGTACTGCCGGAGATCAGTGTATCCAAACCCCGCGTGCTGCTGGAAAAGAACGCGAAAGGTCAAGGCAATTGGGAGTTTGATACCAACGAAAAAGAAGAGAGCGACCGTACCGAATTTCCCAAGATCGGCCGCCTGATGCTCGAAGACAGCCAGCTCGACTACCGCGATCCGAACACCAGAACGGAGTTGGAAGTAAAGGCTTCGGCGGCGGGTGCCGCGAAAGAGCAGGGCGTGAACCTGCAAGGACGGGGGCGCTTCCAGGATGAACCTTTCATTTTGAAGATGGAAGGCGGCTCACTGCTGGAACTGTGGGAAAAGCACAAGCCTTATCCTGTCGATCTGAGCATGGTGGCCGGCGAGACTCGGGTAAGGGTCGAGGGTACCTTCGCCGACCCGGTGCAATTGAAGGAGCCAAATCTTCAGCTCGATCTGCAAGGCGACAGTCTTGCCAAATTGACGCCTTTTATCGGTGTGCCGTTGGCCGAAACGCCGCCTTATAAATTCAGCGGCCGTGTGACGCGCGCCGACGAGCGCTGGCTCATCCATGATTTGAAAGGAAAAATGGGCAGCAGCGATATTGCCGGTAAAGTTGAATACAGCGCGCCCGAAAAGCGGCCTTTTTTGAAAGCCGATATCAAATCGCACCGGCTCGACTTCAAGGATCTTGCGGGCTTCATCGGCGCCGATCCCAAGGAAAAAGAAGAAAAGGAGCGCATCTTCCCCGATAATCCCTACGACCCGAAAGCGATCCGTTCCGCCGATGCGGACGTAAACTTTTATAGCGACAATATCATTACTCCGCATCTGCCGATAGACGAGTTCAAGACGCATCTGAAAATGGACCACGGCCGGATTACGCTGGAACCGTTGAATTTCACAATCGATATCGGCCAGATCGCGTCCGTGATCAAGCTTGATGCGCGCAAGGACCTCATCGCCACGAAAGCGGACATCAAGATTCGCAAAGTGCCCCTGAAACGGCTTCTGGCCGAGACGCGGTTCGAGCCGGAAAGCGATGGCATGTTTTTCGGGCAGATTCTGCTCGACACGACCGGCAACTCGGTAGCGGACATGCTCGGACGCGGCAACGGCGACATCACCCTGCTGATGGATCAGGGACGCGTCAGCAATCTGCTGATCGAGCTGGTGGGCCTGGATATAGCCGAATCGCTGGGTTTCCTGCTGACCAAGGATAAAAGTACCCGGGTACGCTGCATCATCGGCAATTTCAAGGTCACTGACGGCCAGATGAAAACCGAGCCGTTCGTGATCGACACAGCCGACACGAATGTCAAGATCACAGGCCGGATCGATCTGGGCGAAGAGAACGCCGACTTGCGGCTGGATGCAAGCCCAAAGGATATCAGTATCTTAAGTGCTCGCGTACCCATCTATGTAAAAGGGCGGCTTAAATCTCCGGATGTCTCGCCGGATAAGACCCGCCTGGCTGCCAAAGGCGCGGCTTCGGCCGTTTTAGGGGTATTGCTGACGCCGGTCGCCGCGATTATTCCTTGGATCGATTGGGGGCTGGGTAAGGACAGCGCCTGTTATGCGATGATTAATCAGGCTATGGCCGACGATGCGGCGGCAAAGAAAAAAATGTCTCAAGGCACAACCCGCAGGAAATCTTCGGTAAAGCGGAAAGCCAAATGAGCGGTTGTTGCGCGTCGTCAAAAATGCCCGGCCTGACTTAAAGCCGAATGCTTGCGCGGTTCGTCGGCCGCCAATCGAGTTAAAGAAATCGGGTTAAAGAATGGCCGGAAGCGGGAGTCGTAAAAAAGCAGTGTTGCAAGGCAAGGGTGTTACGGTGCAAGCGGACGATTAAGCTCGGTCCGCCAAGTGGCGGGATCGGGATTCGATTCCGGGCCTGAAACATAGCGTTCCCATAAACAATCCTGCGGGTTCAGCCCTTCGGCGTCCAGCCATGCGCAGAATTCGCCCCAGGCGGCGCCCAGCCCTTCATAACCGCCGCGGTACACCGTGCGGGCGACCTTGGCGGCCGGCAATTTGCCCATCTTGACACGGCCGGCCGGGTTCAGGGGACGGTCGACCGGAAAGCCCACCTCGAAGTCGAACGTGCCGGTCGGCCTTCTCATATGGAACGAAAAGCAGGGACCGGCGGGGGAAAGACCCTGAGCGGCAAGCGTGGACAACACTTCGGCGATGGCGGAATCCATCGACTCGACGATTTCGGCGCGGGGGATGACCAGATGAATCACTGCGGCGGGCTGTTCGTCCGTTTGTACGATTTGAGGCGTGTCGATCATGATAAAGTCTCCGAAAGGTTCAGGTTATGTGTGGGGCATAGGTTCGCCGCGGGCGCGGCAAGCGCTCGGCGCTTTTGACCAGCCTTTGGGGAACCCCGTTTTCTCATGGGCTTCGCTGCCGGCAGCAATCCAGTACTAAAGCATTTTCGTTTTGGGTGTCCGGTCATCAGCAATGCCGCAAAGTTAGGGGAAACGCGTCATGGCAGGGCGCAGTTGCCGAATCCACAAGCCAGGGAGGGCACGCTTTAATGCATCCCTGCCGTCTGGCTCTCGGCACACATCTGTCTGGAACAGATTTGCATGGACCCGAAAGGGGCCAGGCCGGAAAGCCGGGCATGAATCCCTGCCGAGATGACGGCTGGACTTAACGGCATGATCTCCCTAGAGGCGATATGGAAATGCTCTAGCCGCGCCCTATACCGGGTTTTGCCGCCACATCGGGCTCAAGAGTCATGATCGCACCATGAACGGTTTTCGAACGGCGTCCAGGCGTTTATTCAAATCGCATCGGTAAAAATCGGGCGTCCTATTTAACATGGCTGCGTTTTAATCAGGGTTGCCGTCAATCGATCTCGTACTCTTAAGCACCTCTCCCCAACGGTTGTGTCGCTTTTCGTTACGGCGCGATTGAAACATGGACTTTTGAACAAGCCATTCTGTCTCAGTCTTTGTTAAGGAGTTGCCGGCTATCCCTTCTGTTCCGCATCAAAGGGGATCATGACATGGACCTTCATTCTTCGCCAGACTACCGTTAGGGAACAACTATGAAAATGTACCTTTTATTGGCGTTGCTCATCGGCAGCGTAATCAGCACAGCTTATGCCGCTAATCTCACTTCCGGCGAGCAAGCCGAAATGGTTGCGGCACATAATGAATGGCGCGGCGAGGTGAATGTTCCTCCATTAATCTGGTCGGCGCCATTGGCCGATACGGCTCAGGCGTATGCCGATAAGCTTAAAGCTGCCCGCGGCTGTAATCCGGTACATGGCGGTGCTAAAAGACTCGGGGAGAATTTATATTGGGCCAGTGCTTTAAAGTATTCCGGGGGCACAACCAAGGCACAAACTATCACGCCAACCCAGGTCGCCAATGCCTGGGGCAGCGAAAAAGCAAATTACAACTACAGCACGAACACTTGTGCCAGAGGTAAAGCATGCGGGCATTATACCCAAATGGTATGGGAAAGCACGGACAAAGTCGGCTGCGGTAAAGCGGTTTGCAGGGATGACAGCCAGGTTTGGGTGTGTAATTACAAGCCGTCCGGTAATATTGTCGGCCGGAAGCCTTACTGAATGAAAAACGGGGTCACGGGAAAATGGGAAAAATAATGGGCAGACACGATTATTTTCTCGATTGGTGATGCATTTGCCGTCCTACAATCCGGAACTTAACCCCATCGAAACCGTCTGGCAATGAGCCCTGTAGGTCGGGCAATCGCTTTATCGTTGCCCGACGTCCATGTGGCGATTATGCTTCGGAATATTTCGATGGTCTGAAATCCTGTCACCTTCAAGACATTGGAAATGTCGGGCACAAAAAGCGCGTGCCCGACCTACGCGACTGCCCGGTAAAATCACTCCCGAGCAATATGTGTCGATCATTACACATATCAAGAAACAAATTGGCGGGAGCTTCTCCCAGGTCCCAAGTGAGTCGGCAGGCTGCTTATGCGTGGAAAATTTCCATTGCCCATTCGGCGAGCGCGTTAAGGAAGCACCGGAGCTATGTCGCACCACCGCTTCGGTGTTTGGTGGCATTGCGGCCCGAAATTTCGGCTACGCAAAGGTTGTGCTCAACAAGCGTATTGCCACTGGTGACGGGAAATGCGAAGTTACGATCTACACTGATCGTGAAGCCGCCCAGTTTGAAGAAGGTGACGAATATTTCAACGAGGGCGGCATGATTGTTTCGCGTTCAGCGATTGCCGAGGTCGCCGCGCGCGTTTCGGAAAAAATGGCTCGAACATGGAATCCAAAGGCTGTTTCGGGTCAAAAGCGCGGGTTGGATCGGCCGGAGCTGATCGCCGAATCCGAGGTGATGCGCGAAGCGTTGCAAGCAGTCGAATTGGTTGCTCCCACGTCGGCCAATGTGCTGATTAATGGCGAGACGGGGGTTGGCAAAGAAGTCATCGCGCGGGCCATCCACGCACTCAGTGATCGAAGCACACAAAAATTTGTCGCGGTTAATTGCGGCGCCATTCCGGAAAGCCTACTCGAAAGCGCCTTATTCGGCCACGAAAAAGGCGCTTTTACCGGTGCGCACGATCTCAGGCGCGGATTTTTTGAACGCGCAGAAGGGGGCACCCTTTTTCTTGACGAAATTGATAGCTTACCGCTCCTCTCTCAAGCCAATCTTCTTCGTGTACTCCAGGAAGGCGAATTCGAGCGCGTTGGCGGTGCGCAGGTCCTACATAGCAACGTTCGTATCATAACCGCCTCGAACCGCCCCTTGCTGGAACTTGTCGATCAAGGGCGATTCCGCAAGGATCTGTATTATCGGCTTAACGTTGTGACCATCCGCATATCGCCTTTGAGGGAACGCCGCGAAGATATTACTGCATTGGTCAATTATCTGTTGAAACAAATTGCCCATCGTTATGGCAAGCCCCCGAAGGTTCTGAGTAACGAGGCCTGGCAACAAATCATGGCCTATGAATGGCCGGGAAACGTTAGGGAGTTGGAGAATGTACTGGAACGAGCATTTCTGTTTTCACCCGGACAAATCATCACCAAGGTCGGCGTAGATGTAAATCCTGACGGCGATGTTTCGACGGACGAAAGTAATCTTCGCGGCAAAAAACGGTTCGCCGCCAGCCAGGTAGAAACCAAAACCTTACAGGACGCCTTAATCAAACATAACGGCAATGTCACAGCAGTGGCCAGTGAGATTGGCATAAGCCGCCGCGCTGTGCATCAGAAGTTAAAGCACTACAATATCGATGCGGGAGTTTTTCGGAAGTGACCGATTGTCACTATCATCCACGACATCCTTTGCCGGCTCACGATTGGGCAAGGAGTATTGAAAAAATCAGGAGTTAATCAGTCCTTCCGAGCATTATTTCTACGGCGTTTTAAGAATTTTCTCTCCTGCCATGCTGACGGTAACGGCACGCTTCACCGCGCCTATAATTTTGCCTCTAGCACCAGATTGGTCGGCGTCGTAGCGGCGCGTCTGACTTGACCGAAACCAGCGGCGTTCAGCACTTCAGTGAGCCGTTTCTGTCCGGCCTGGGCACCTAAGCCAAGACCGACTTCTTGCGATTTGGACGCTGGCACGCAAACCATGGTCGAGAACGAATAATAGATTTGCCCCAATGGATGAAGATTCTCCTCCAGACTATCGCCAGCAAATGGTTCGACCAGCATGAAAGTTCCGCCTTTAGCCAGTGTACCGGCGACATGTGTAGCCGCGCCGATGGGGTCGCCCATGTCGTGTAGGGCATCGAAGATGGTCACCAAGTCATAGTTTTTGCCCGGATATTCCTTCGCCGTCACTACCTCAAAAATAGTGTTGCTTGAGACGCCGGCGTCACGCGCTCGTTCACGGGCATGTTCGATCGAGGGTTCGTGAAAATCGAAGCCGTGGAAGGTTGAGTTGGGAAACGCCTTAGCCATCAGGATTGTCGAAGAGCCATGGCCGCAACCAACATCGGCGACGCGAGCGCCGACTTCGAGTTTTTCTCGCACACCGTCTAGCGCCGGCAGCCAGTGCTCGATCAAGTTCATCGCATACATCGGCCGGAAAAAGCGCTCGGTGCCGCAGAATAGACAAGGGCTGTGATCACGCCAAGGTAATCCTTTGCCGGAACGGAAAACCTCGGTCAACTTGGGCTCGTCAACATACACCGACATCACCGCCTGAAAAAATCCCTGCATGCAGGCTGGATGACCTTCGGCGGCAAAAATGACTGATTGTTCCGGCGACAGTGAAAACTTACCGGACGCGGCATCGTAATTGACGTAGCCAGCGGCGGCATTGGCGGAAAGCCATTCACGCAGATAGCGTTCGTCCATGCCGGTATTGTTGGCCAGTTCCTGGCTGCTGGCCGGACTAATTTCCAGTAGCGCGCTGTACAAATCTAGTTTGTCGCCAATATACGCCATCAACAGCCCCATGGAACCGGCGACATCATTCATCACTTTGCCTTGGAGTTGTTCCAACTTGCCGGTCTCGACTTCATTCAAATGCAATGTCATGTATTGTCCTGCGGATGTGTAGTATCAGGCACCTCAAATTCGCTGAATCCGAGGTGTGTCCATAATTATGAAATGGCTTCTTTTCGCAGAACTTAGCGCCTATTTACTACTGCTGACTGTCGCCTTGTTTTTTGGCCATCAGGTTTGGCGGCGGACCAATAGGATCGAAATTTTTCAGCAACGGGACATCGTCCTTGTTGACCCATAGCACGTCCATGTTGTATGAACCTTGAGGCCCCCAGCCACCAAAAAACTTCTTGCCGTCCGGCGTGAATGACCAGCACATGTCTTCACCGGCGGTATTGATGGTATCGCCGAGGTTCAACGGCTCTTGCCATTCGCCCTTGAGATTCTGATGAGAAATCCATTCATCATGGCCGCCACGCGAGCCCATGTCGGTGCGTGTGCTGGTGATGATCAGGCTTTTGCCGTCCTTCGACAACCCTGTCCAATGCAAATGGTCGCGGTACGGTGAGTTGATTCTTGATCCCAGGCTCTGCGGTTTTTGCCATTTACCGTTTTTCTTTTCGACTTTCCAAATATCGCTGTCTTGGGTCACGCCTGGTTGCTGATAACTGAAATAGATCAGACTATCCGATGCGATGATTGGGCAATGTTCTTCACCTGTCGGAGTGTTTAAGTGAGGTAACTCGGGTGCATCATTCCAACTTTTGGCTTGTTGCCATACCCCATTGATTTTTTGTACCACATACAGATCGCCAGTTGAAAAATTACCGGGTTGATAGCGGGTAAAATAAATCGCGTTGCCGTCGTCGGACAGGCTGGGTTCCAGTTCCCACGCTTCAGTATTAATGTTCGGGCCGACTTTGGGGTCGATGTCCGGCCCCAAATGAATCGGCGTTTGCCAAACACCATTGACGTTGTGCGCCATCCAGATGTCAAAGCTGTAAGGATTGCCTTTTGACTCGATGCTGCCAGGACGCGTGGAAACGAACAACACCGTTTTGCCGTCGGCACTGTAGGTCATTTCGAATTCAGCTGCGTCCGAGTTGATCGGTGCACCTATGCTTTTGGCCAACGAAGGCGCTTGGGCGTTTACGCCGGATGGCATATCCATGCCGGGCATCGCATACGATGCACTCTGTCCTAACAGCAGCGCCAACCCAACGAAACGAAGATTGAGCTTCATAGATTTTATTTTCATAACGTGTGTCTCATAGGTTTTTCTGGATCGATCAAAAGTGAATGTTGTTGTTTGCTGAGATCAAACCTTGGGCTTTTCTGTTTCGAAAAGAATCGCTTGCATCGGATAGCGCGTCGGACTGGAACCGAACTCCTTTTTGAAGGCATCCGACAGTTCTTTTACGATTTCCTCGGGATCGACATCACCTCGATCTCTGATTTCAAAGATCACTGGCGTGTACACCAAAGCCCGCGCAAAGGCCGTTACATCAAGAATATCGTAGACGTGACGCTGTACAGAGATGACAATCGGATCAAAGCCAATTTGAATCAACTGTTCCTTGAGCGGATCGATTTGATGACAGGAAACCGGATCGAATAAAAACTGAGGAGTATCCGACGGAAAATATTGTTTGAGCACTTCAAAGCTCAAGCTCGCAAAGGGATTGTAGCGTTCGGAGTCCCACACTCGGAATAGGTATCGACCGCCCGGCTTCAAGGTTCGGTAAACCTCACGAAACCCTTTATCCCGGTCGAAAAACATGATGCCAAATTGGCAAATTACAGCATCAAAGGCCTCGTCATCAAACGGTAATGCCGTGGCGTCGGCGTTTTGGAACACAACTTGTTCGCCGGGCTGAAACTTTTGCCGCGCTACATCCATCATCGAGTCGCTAATGTCGATGGCGGTCAAGCGAGCTTCTTTCTTTAACAAGGTGCGCAAGTGACGCGTGACGATGCCAGTGCCGGCAGCGATTTCCAGCACGTCGGTCGGCGTTTGTTCGGCGATGCGTCTTGCGGTATCAGCGCCGTAATGCTCGAACAGTACAGGACCAAGATCGTGATCATACGGTATGACAACCTCATCAACGTAACCAGACATAGTCATTTTCCTTTGCAATCAATAACGGTAATTTTTAAAAAGATAACCAGTAGCACTGCGGCCCTTTACCTTCGACTTATTGCAGAGAGGATCTCCGCCTAACAGAGCCCGATATTCGCATTATCTTCAACCACATACAGGAATCTGACCAGCGTCCCACGCTCGGCATGATCCTTGAACCAACCATTCTCGGCCATACGAGCTTCGCACAGGAAGGCGTTGCCTTCTGCCGCAAAATCGGATTGAAGTTTGCAGGAGAATTCGTAATTTTTGATCCAGTGATTGCGAATATTCGGAGTGAAGTCGTGCTGAACATAGCGGAATGACAATGTCTGTAGAGCCTGATCCACACGCGTATGGCCAGCCAACAGAATCGTATCGGAATCATGCTCTTCTTTGGCCTGAAACGCTGCGATAATCATACGACCGCCAGGCCGCAGCCGGGCGTTGAGTTTGGCCAGCGTCCTGTTGTAATCTCCCATGAAGTAGATCGAATCAATGGCCAGGATGACATCGTAATCGCAGCCAGGCAATTCGTCATGAATCAAGTCCACCGCCTGGAAATTCAATGCGGCGGCTTTATCCCGGGTTCTTTCCTGTGCCTGGGCAATGGCGGCATCGGCATAATCAAGACCCAAAATGTTGCAGCCCGACTTTTCGTGCAGGTATTCTGTAATGTGGCCGTTGGAACACCCGATTTCCAGCACCTTCTCGCCGGGCTTAAGCAATGAGGCTAGAAAATCCATCTCGTCGGTGTCCATCATGCCGTGCTGGCACAAGTCGATGCCATAAACAGCTTCGCAAAAACGTGAGTGGGTCGGACTTTCTGCGGCACGCCGGAAGTATTCGTTGTACCAGGCCTTGGAAAACATTTCCGCCTGCCCCATGTCGACCGTGTGATTCATCAGTTCGTTCATGCTTTGTTCCATAGTCATATTCCTTAGATTAAATCGAAGAGACCAATTAGTTAACTGCCTACCCCAGAATAGACAGATAAATTGTACGGAAAATAACTCAAATCTGAAACGTATTACCAATCTCTAATTTAGCATGATGGATATGCATCTTTGCATGCCAAGGTAAATTGGTACTCGTCAGTCATGATCAAGCGAATATTTTGCTTAATCGGAAATTTCGTTAGGTAAAACAACGTTAAAACCGAAACACTGCCGAAAACTGGAAACGCAGCGAATCTCCCATTACTAACGACTGTTAAGCTCACTCGCGGCATACGCAAGCTAAAAGCCTCGCTGTTGAGAATTAATCCGGCAAGCGATTCAGTAAAACGTATGAAACATTGCACTTTTACTTTGGCCGCTTACCGATTTTGAAAGGATTGGACTAACAAATATAGTGCTCGGCCTTAGACTCTTCTCGATAGTTTTTTCATGCAATCGGTTGGCGTTAGGCGAATGGTCTGGGCCGTGTCAAACTCTTAGGGGACATAAGGTTTACCATCCCATTCCTTGTTCTTGAAAGGATTTTTCATAATTTCGCCGTGTGTTGGAAACAATAAATCGGCTTTTCGGAGCAACGCTTTACGATACTTGTCTAAACTGGCCTGATCTTCGCCCACGGGGTCGACTACAGGCGTCAAATCGTTATGCCACCACATATGGGTTATGAGCATGACGCCTTCGTCGGTGTCCACCAATAGGCTGCTATCTTCTTCGGTGTGACCGGGTGTCCTGACGACCGTTACACCAGGAAGAATCTCGAAATTATCGGGATGATCCGACCATATCTCATCTTTGTAGATCGACCAGAAGTCAACCACCGGCGCGTTGGGAAATGCCCCCAAATGCATGGTATGGTCTGGGTGGTGGTGGTCGATCCACACATAATCCACGTCTTCAGGGCTAATGCCCATATCGGCTAATTTATCCATGATTTTCGGCCATTCGCCCTTCCTCACTTCGCCTGGGTCGCCGATTAATATTTTGCCGCCACTTTCAATTAAAAAAACCGAGGTGGACAAGGAGCGGACGCCGTCATGGGTAGACCACGGCAAGAAAGTTTTACCCTCAACCGGCTGTACATGCCCCTTATACAAGAGGGTGACTTTGGCTTTCCCTGACGCAAGGTTGGTATGAACAGACCGACTGGTTTCGGCGCAGGCAGAAATGCCCAGTGCCGCGATCAGCAGCACCGGACGCAAATATTTAAGTTTCATTCGACTCTCCCCTGAAAGACACACTTTCAGTGTCAATTTGTTTATTTAGGCAAACGCCATCGTTTTTATTTGAACCGGTTAAATCAGCGCTTCAACCAGTGATCGGTAGCACTATCGACTCCCGGAGATTTTCCTGGTCTGCGACCTTTCAAATTCATTGTAAGACAGCACGATGCCGATTAAAATGCATAGCGTCTACCAAAACCGACATAATGGATTTGCAAATATGCATGATACAAATTGGGACGATCTGCGTTACTTCATCGAGGTTGTACGTTCAGGCAATGTCACGGAAGCCGGCATTCGGCTTGGTGTCAATCAATCAACCGTCAGTCGACGCATTGCTGCCCTTGAGAGCGCGTTAGGAAAACCGCTGTTTGATCGCACGGCAAAAGGATGGGTCATTACGCCGGTGGGCGAAAAAATCGTCACGCAAGTCGAAGAGATGGCGATACAAGCCAATGCCATTCATCGAAAAATCGAGATCGACACCGAAGAAGTTTCAGGGATCATCAGAATCAATGTTGCCGATGTGTGTTCCAAGCGTTTTGTGATGCCGGTCATCCGCGATTTCAAACGCGATTATCCCGAAGTCGATATCGAGTTGATCACGGCTGACCATGTGCTAAATCTAGCTAATCGCGAAGCAGACATTGCGGTTCAAGCCGTTAACGAACCGCCGCCTAATGTTGTCGGTAAACACATCTGCAAGATGGCATTCCAAGTGTACGGACATTCGGAGCTAATAGAAAACTTATCACTAGATATGCCCCCCTGCATCACCTGGATAGGCGACGGTGTCACCTTGCCGTTCTGGATTAAAAAGAATTTCCCCAAGCTCAAACGCGCTTATCGGACGAACTCCGGTGTCGCCATGTTTAACATGTGTAAGGAGGGCTTGGGATTAGCCTTGCTGCCCTGTTCGCTGGGTGATGAGGTGGCTGAATTGGAGCGCATTCCTGTCGAGCATATAGAACCGGGGCAGGACGTTTGGGTATTGAGTCATGTCGATTTACGCACCACGGCAAGAGTCCGCATTTTTCGGGATCGCATGGTCGAATTTTTGACTAGCGAAATCGATCTATTGGAAGGGCGAAAACCAAAAAGAGACTTGTATTAGCCAGTCTCGCATTACTTCACAGGATCGTAGGCTGTATGAGAATAGCGCGGGCCGCCGCCAACCCGCGCTAAATGGAGCGTAGCTTAGAAACTTGCCATCAGTTACTTTGAGCTTGCGATTGTTGCTCGGCAAGCCGCAATCCTTGCAGACCGTACCGGCGTTTCGGTGATTTTTGTAACGACAGCCGATAAGCTTCTGCCGCAGCTTGCGGGCGGTGCATTTCAAGAAGTAAATCACCCAGCAATTCACGAGCTGGCAAGATGGGGCCAGGCGTGACATTGTCTTTTTCAGTTACGTCTTCAAGATCAGCCGCTTTACGCAGTAACGTTTCCGCCTCTTGTTCCCGGTGATCAGCTTGCGCTATCCAGGCCGCCACGGCCAAGCGTTGAATTTCGATTTGGTCCGCAGCATAGGCATTGTTCTCGGCTTTTGCCCCATCCCTTATAACGCCCAGTCGCGCCTCACTGATCTGTGCCTCTTGTATCTCACCGCTTCTGGCCGCCCCCAAACCACGTGCGAACTGCGTAATAGCCTCACACCAACCAAACTTGTCCCATGGAAAATCGCGAGGCTGCACTGAGAGTTTGGCCGCTTCTGTCCATGCGTGACGCTCGACGAAATAACGAGCCGGTATTGCAGCTAAAGCGTAGGCGGACGTCGAATTTTCAGGGTGGGTCTTTTTAATCTTGGCTACTTCTTTCCACAACGCTTGTGCCTTGTCGTTCTGGCCGTCTTGTAGATAGGCGTACAGCAAGTAATCCATGAAATGAAGTTCTTGGTCCCACACCTTGCCTGGAAAGTTATCCTTGGCGTAGTCTTTGGCCGCGAGATAGGCGGCCAGATTTGACGCCGCCGCGTCTTCCCATAAGCCCAATCGAATGAAAATATGCGAGGGCATATGCAGTGCATGGGGTACTGCGGGGGCAATGTGTGCGTAGGCGCGCGCAGCCGCCAAACCCTGTGTGGCCAAATCGGGGTTGTCACTGGCGTGAATAATATAATGGGCTACGCCGGGATGGTCAGGAATTTGGTTCAATACCTTTTGTAAGAGCGTCAATGCCATTCTGGGTTGTGCATAACTCTTGTCATGAGGATCGGTTGTGGAAATCAAGGCTAAGGCATAGAACACATTGGCTTCAGGATCGTCAGGGAACTGCGCTTGCACCTTTGCCATAGCTTGCGTGTAAGCTTGTTTGCGCCGACCATAGTCCGCATCTTCTGATCGGTACAGTTGGGCGACAGCATCCAGGTACAGGCTTTCGCGGTCGGTCTTCACCGGCAAAGCTTGTGCCCGCGTTAACGCCTCACGTCCTTCTTGTAATTCCGCCTGGGTGGGCGGTGTTGCCCATAACTGGCGGTATAGGCTCATTGCAATGCCCCAGTGCGCCATAACACAATCGGAATCGAGTTCGGCGATGTGAGCAAAGGTTTTCTTGGCTTCGTCGTACCAAAACGAGTGTAGCATCGCGACCGCGCGATTAAACTCTAACTGCGCTGCCGGTGAACAGGAAACGGCAAAGTTCGCCGTACCCAGTTTTTCCTGCCCGATGCCTGTAACGTGGTGATCGCCATCGGCCAAAAGTGGCGCAGAAGCAAGTAGTGCCAGCCAAAATATTAGGTTTTTCATTGTTTTCCTCCAGATGCTTATTGGTGTCTCCGAGTCGTTCGAACTAAACGCAACCACACTGGCTTTTTGATGTTTTCCCTATCTGAGACCTTTCAAATGCATTGTAGGGCAGACTAGAAGCAATTAAAACGCAAAGCAACAACGAATAAATACATGTTTGCCATGCATAATTGCATTTGATGAATTTGGGGTTAATTTGAAATGACAAGAAATGTCGGTGGCCACAAAAAGTGAAAAGTGTCCCAAATTAGTGAAAAACTAATGACACCAATATTGAAAAAATCCGAATGGATTTGGTTCTTAGAACCTGAATAAGAGGCATGTTTGCAACTGTGCTGGTGTGACAGATGACAAACGGTTAAAGTACGTCGCTTTTTACATCAGCTACATTTTTGCTAGCGCTCGCATTCATAAAGTCATGATAAAGCTTATTGAAGAATCACCAAACACATGGGTTTTTCGTCATAACCTTCCAGAAGGAGCGGAGGACAGTTTTGATGATGCAGTTGAATTGTATACGTCCGGGAACCTCGTTGAAGCCGAAGAAACGCTACGTAAACTGCTGTTTGTATGCCCTCATTACATAGACGCGTTACACCATTTGGCTCTCATATTCTCCGAAGATGAATTAGACCTTGAAGCCTATTTATGTTGGCGTGAGGCTGTACGCATTGGATTGGAAGCGATCCCATCAAACTTTTCCTGGCAAACGAGCCACATGAATTGGCTGGAGTTAGACAATAGGCCATTTATGCGAGCCTACCATGCGTTAGGCTTATCGTTATTAGAAAATCGAGGTTCTGCTGCGGCCATCGAAATCTTTGCCCGTCTTGTATCAGTAAATCAAAACGACAACTTAGGTTGTCGATACCATCTGATGCAGTGTTATCTCAATCTTAATGAATGGCGGTCAGCGTTAAATTTGAGTGTCCAATACAGCACTGACACGGGCCCAGATATTGTCTTTTCCAAGGTGATTGCTTTACTCCAGCTCGATCAAGAGGATGATGCTATCGATGTGCTGACAGTCGCAATTGAGCAATACCCGAATATTGCAAAAGAACTTATCAAAACTAAGCACAGTGAACCTAAATCAAAACATAAGGGGTTTCTAACCCTCGGCGGCGAAGATGAGGCCTATGATTATTGGCAACGAAATCGAATACATTGGGCTAGCTCTACAATGGCCTATAAAATACTGAAACGTCTTGTGGCGAAATAAATAGGGCTGTTCATGTTTCTGACGGTGTATCACAGGTATGGATATTCTGAAACTAAGTTATTTGATAGGCATTTACGACCCGGTTCAAGATGACGCATGGCCTTGGCACTTTCAATACGAGTACGGCCAATATCTTTCAGCTAAACACAGGATATGCGGTCGGGAGCGAGCGGCGGAATTCGCCACTGAAAAAGAGGCAAGAGATTTTTACTTTCTATGGAAGCATGCGAAGACACATAAGTTCGAACTGATCCCAGTGCAATGCTGGGTGGTTGCACCGGATCCGGCTTATCCTCCGGAACATCCAAAGTCGATTTTAAAAGCCATTTCGGAAAAAGAGCCGCATTCGGTAAAGCTTACGGCATCGCTTTGGTTTTACGATCAGGATATTTCAACACTGTACTCACAAAAAACGCTTAAGAAGCACCGAGCGGCACTTTTGGAATACGGTATTGATATTGATCAGCCCCGGCCCGCTCACCTAGCAATATCGCCAGAACAGCCAATTATTCAAGAACCTGAAAAACGTGTGTTAAAGCTTGTTAAGAGATAGGGTTAGTGCTTAGCTGAAATTGCGGCCATCAACTCAGCCCGGTCTATATGATCAGGCTTATTGACGGCACCCAGGCCAAATTCATGGCTGACTAACTTGGCAAGCTGGTAAGCGACCAGCAGTGAAATTTGTTCTTCGGAGTCTGCGGTATCCAGAGCGGCTTTTGCCGTCTTCCCGGCCATAAATTGAAAAGCACTTGTTGAAGACCAGCCAGCACCAAGTGCGGCCTGTAGTGCTGTTGTGGCGTTTTCGACTTTTAATTGATCAGCATAACCCCACGCCAAAACAACGGCGGCACATAGCCTTGTTTTCGGTAAGTCAAATATCGCATTATTCATGCTAAAGCTCCGGGGATATTAACAAGTTTTCTACTATTTTAGCGGCTCTTAGGCGCAGCATGCTCTTTCGGAGGCTTTGATTGATTGGCGCTCAAGGGTGAGAAATGTTTCAAAATTGATAGCGCAAAATCCGGAAGTTTTCATTAATTTTATCACCCGACAAGAAAAAACAAATACGCTGTCATTTAGAATATGCTATTAGCTTGCGTAATAACACATTTCGAAGCCTATATTCCTTCGATGACAGCTATCGCTAATCAGAGCAGGCTTGTTACATAAACATGTATTTATGAGGATAGATATTCTCAATGCTTGAATTCAGAACCGTTCTGCTATTCCTTCTAACAGCTGTAGCCGAAATTGTTGGATGTTACCTACCGTACCTATGGCTCACCCAAGGAAAAAGTCCATGGCTTTTAGTTCCAGCAGCGCTCAGTCTCACTGCTTTCGCTTGGCTTTTATCTCTCCATCCTACCGCCGCCGGCCGCATTTACGCCGCCTATGGCGGCGTCTATATATTCGTCGCCATTCTTTGGCTTTGGCTGGTTGATGGCATAAGACCCAGCCTATGGGATATTGTAGGTTCTTCGGTTGCGCTGGTGGGCATGTCAATCATCATGTTTGCCCCAAAAAATGCTTAAAAAAAAACTGTGCTGTTCTTAAACCGACCAGTTTGAAAAATCGCACAGTCGCCAAGTCCATATTCAACGCCTAAATTGGGCTATATTGCGAGCATTCAATATTAGATGTCGACCGTCGCTTTTTGCGTGTTTTGAATGCAAGCCGTTACGCATAGATCAGCGTTTCGATGTCGGCATTCGTTTGAGGGATCAGATGGAAAAATGCCAGCATTGAATAATTTGCACACCATATTATGCGTTGGAATTTGCTCACGGGCGTGGGCGTGCTTTAGTTGGTTATAGCGAGCGCATGCACCACATTCTTCAAGAAATTACAAAACCAACCGATCCGACTCCCGTTGTTGATCCACGAACAATTTCGGTAAAGCTATTCAATCAAGGCGACAAATCAGGAGTTCCCTTGCTTTGGGTTGATAGCTTCGCTATAGATAAAAGTGTTACTGGCCCAAAACTTACCGCAGCCCAACAATTCATTGAGTTTGCTGTTCGTGATGATCAGTATCTCAGTGTTTTACTCCCCCCCGGCAAAGCACCTCAATATTTACTTCCAGCCTATCGCAATCTTTATACAGACACCAAATTGGTAGAGGCCGCGCCGCTTTACCCTAAATTTTTGGTTGGCCTAGATAAAGCTGCCAGTTTGGTTGGTGTAGGCATTCCGCAAGCAATCGAAAAAACGGGCGAACAGCTGGACAAGAAACTGCCTGCAAACTTGCATTACCCCAATTAGAAAACAGGCTGAACCGGCCTGTTTGGAAAACCAATAGCGTCCCGAGAGTGACGCCTGATTCAAACGTTAGGACTACTCTATGACAAACACTCCAGAAGAACGAAACGTGATGTATTTTGATCGCGTAGTAGAAAGGCAAATCAATGGGAAATTCATCGTGTTTGCCATTAACACTACCAACGATCAGGCGTATCCCCTAACGAACGTTATAGTCCAAACCTCTGATAGCCTTGCTGAAGGATTGCGTCTGTCAATAAGCTCACACCCAATGACTTACGCCTATACTGAAAAATTCCAGTCATCGGAAGAACTTCATGTCCTCCAAAAGTATATCGTCAAGCTAATCCATGATGCCGATGCAAAAAACAACGGCATTGTTCAGTGGGGGGTGTTGTGAGCTACTTCGTTACTATTACGTTTGATTTGAGCTATGCCAGTATATCGCCACATGGTAATAACGTTTACTCAAAGATAACCGATGCGCTAGACAATCTAGATTATTCTAAGGTTGTAAAAGGGAAAAAAGAAAGAACCATTGGACTTCCCTCAAACACCTATGTAGCAAAGTTCGATGATGATTTTGAGCATCAGTCCGAGGTTGTCGAATTCGTTAAAGTTGAGCTTAAGAAAATATTCCGGCTTCACTCTGTTTCCGGCAAGTATTTTATTTCCGCCGGAGCAAATTGGGCGTGGAAAATTGGCACATTTTGAGTTTGGTCCTAACCCTGTTACTACACTGAGTTATAACAGCAGGTTGGACGAAGCCGCTATCGCGGAGAAAAGCCAAGCCGCTTGATTGACAATAAAA
>NZ_JAERVK010000031.1 GCF_016745425.1 Candidatus Methylomicrobium oryzae
CGGTATTTCTTTACCTGCCTTTTGTGGATCGGGGTAAAGTGATAGGTGGTGAGGCGCTTACGGTCTGGCTATTTCCGCTTCTTCCAGATGTTTCCACCGGTTCACGATCTTGCAGAACAGGGTAGCGGTCATTTCCGCGTCGTAGAGCGCCGAGTGCGCTTTTTCATTATCCCATTCGAGGCCGGCGGCTTTGGCGATCTTGGCCAGTACCGTTTCCTGATAGACAAGGCCGCCCAAGGTGGCGGTGTCGAAAGTGCTGAACGGATGGAACGGGCTACGTTTGTTTTGCGTGCGCTGAATCGCCGCATTCAGAAAGCTCAAATCGAAGGCCGGATTATGTCCGACCAGGATGGCGCGGGTGCAGAGATTACGTTTGACCGCCTGCCGGATGGGTCTGAAAATCATGTGCAGCGCTTCGTCCTCGTCGATGGCCATCCGGAACGGATGATACGGATCGATGCCGTTGAATTTGAGCGCCGATTCGTCGAGCTCGGCATTTTTGAAAGGAATGACATGGGTCGAATAACGTTCGGTGATCTCCAGATCGCCTTCCGCGTTGAATTCTACGATGACTGCCGCAATTTCCAGCAAGGCGTTCTTCTTCGGATTAAATCCGGCCGTTTCGATGTCTATAATGACAGGTAAATAACCTCTAAAACGTTTGCCTAGAGGAAGTGAAGGTATATCCATTAAAAAAAGGAATTAAGCGGGTTGATAGAATGAGGCCGTGGTGCGCTCGAAGAGCGGTTACATTTGTGATATGTTACGCAAAGTTTAGCGGTATTGAAACCATAGCGGAATAGAGTGAGCCAAATGCAAAAGTTTAAGATACTAATGAAATGGGCGATATTGGGCTTGGCATCGTTAGCGGCCGGTTGCGCGAGCGCACTGAAGGACGAGCGCGATCCGTGGGAAGGGTTTAATCGCAACATGCAGACCTTTAACGACAATCTCGATGACTACGTGATGAAACCGGTTGCGCAAGGTTATCAATGGATCACCCCCAACTTCGTCGATCGCGGGATTACCAATTTTTTCAGCAATATCGGCGATATCGGTGTAACGATCAACGACTTGCTGCAGCTGAAGATGGCTCAGGGCGGGCAGGACGGTGCGCGCTTTCTGGTGAATACGACGGCCGGTCTTGCAGGTTTTATCGATGTGGCTACGATGATCAGCCTGCAAAAACATAACGAAGATTTCGATCAGACTCTGGGTTATTGGGGTACTCCGACCGGGCCTTATCTGGTGTTGCCGTTTTTCGGCCCCAGTTCGCCGCGCGGCGTCGGCGGACTGATAGGCGATGCGGCGATGAATCCGATCAGTTACGTGGGAATAGGCTTATCCTCCGGTATTTCTACCGCTGTATCCGGTGGACTTTTTGTGACGAATGCGGTTGACTTTCGGGCCGATAATCTCAGTTCCGAGAAGATTGCCACCGAAGCGGCGCTGGACCGTTACGAATTCTTCAAGAATGCCTACCTCCAGCAGCGCGAATATTTGGTGCATGACGGCAAGATTCCGCAAGACAAGGAGCATGAAGAATATCACTTCAATATCGATGAAGAACTGGATAAGGAGTTGACCCCGCCGGTCAGCCCTTATTGATCGGGACGGTGGGATCGGCAGAAGGGTCTTGACTGCCGGGGAATTTTGAGGGCAAGCTCTCGTTTTGCCGCGTAATCTCCGTATCGGAGAGTCCGATCGGATTCAGTCGACTTTACGGGACGAGAAAGGAAAGCGTATAGTTTTCCATTTGTCATGTGAGGTGACCGTCATGCCCAGACCGATCGTGGACTACATCATCATAGGCGCAGGATCGGCCGGCTGTGTGCTTGCCAGCCGGCTCAGCGAAGACCCTGGCCGGCGGGTGCTGCTGCTCGAAGCCGGGGGGGAAGAGGCGGTGCCGGCCATGCGTACGCCGGGACGCTTCGCCGAGCTGCAGGACAGCCCGTATGACTGGGGCGATCGGACGCAGCCGCAAGCCTTAATGCGAAACCGGCGCATTTTCATGCCGCAAGGCAGAGCGCTCGGCGGATCGAGCGCAATCAATTATATGATCTATATTCGCGGCAACCGTCACGATTACGATCATTGGGCCAGCCTCGGCAATGCCGGTTGGAGCTATGACGAGGTATTGCCCTATTTCATCAGGTCCGAAACCAACGATACCTTTCGGGACCGTTTCCACGGTGCTTCAGGTCCCCTGCGCGTTTCAAGCCACTCCCATTTAAGCCCGGTTACCGAGCGTTATCTTGCCGCCGCGCAAGAGGCCGGTATTCCGTACAACCCCGATTTCAACGGCGAATATCAGGACGGCTGCGGTCCCTTGCAGCGTACGATCGACAACGGCGAGCGCTGCAGCGCGGCCAGCGCCTATCTGCATCCTGCCCTTGAAAGGCCCAATCTGACCGTGGTCAGTCACGCTCATGCCACCCGGCTGCTGTTCAACGGTCGGCGCGCCACCGGCGTGCAATACCTGCACAATGGGATCATCGAGCAGGCCTATGCCGGCGCCGAGATCATCGTGGCGGCGGGTGCCCTGCGTTCGCCGCAGCTTTTGATGTTGTCGGGAGTGGGGCCGGCCCGGGAGCTGGAAGCGCAGGGCATCGAGGTATTCCACGATGCGCCGGAGGTCGGGAAAAATCTGCAGGACCACATTCACGTCAGAGTGCGCGCCGAGCTTCGTCAGCCGCTGACGTTCGCGGCATTGCCCGGCAGCGAGAAAACCCTGGCACAGCAGCAGTACGAGCATGATAAAACCGGGCCTCTGGCATCCAATTTTCTCGAAGCGGGCTGCTTTGTCAAAAGCCGGCCGGACGTCGAGTATCCCGATCTGCAGCTGTTTTTGTTCGGCAATCTGACGCCCGAATATCCGGAAGGAGGTTCTCCTTCGCGTCACGGCGTTGCGCTGACCGCGTATGTGAACAGGCCGCGCAGCATGGGACAGGTAACCCTGGCTTCCGCCGATCCTTTGTATCGTCCTCGCATCGATCCCAATTATTTCAGCGATCCCGACGATTTGCGCTGCCTGGTGGCAGGCGTGCGCTGGAATCTGAGCATTCTTCATGGCCGCGCTTTCGACGATATTCGCGGTGCGGAGCTGTCGCCCGGTATCGATGTTCGAGACGACGATGCCCTGGCGGAATTCGTGAGGCTGAATGCGTCGACGACATGGCATCCGACCAGCACCTGCCGGATGGGGGAAGATGCCAATGCCGTCGTGGATCCGGCCTTGCGCGTGAACGGCATTGAAGGACTGCGCGTAGTCGATGCTTCGGTGATGCCGTGCATGGTCAGCGGCAACACCAATGCCCCGGTGATCATGATCGCCGAAAAAGCGGCGGATCTGATCCGGCAGCAGGCCTAACTTACTTCTTTCCCCATTTTTGCTTAAGTTGAGGCGTCATCCCGGCACTTGCTGCCGGAATGGCGAGCCTCGCCTGCTTAAATTTACCGGCGCCGCCATTTTGCTGAGGGGGTAAATCACCTTTTCTCCGTGCTTGCCGCGCCGTTATCCGTGCGGCATCGCTCCCTTTTTTCGATTGAGCATTGGGTTGTTCATAATGGTCATCTTGCAAATTTAAGTTGTACATACTTGTGCATAGTGATAAAGTTGTTCCGACGCTAAGAGCGGACATTGATCTTTTTCACGCGTTTTTCGAGGCCGAAGTCAGGAGGTGTGATCATGGCGGGTGCGACAACAGAATCCCATAACGACGAGATTGCGGGCTACATCGGCCGCGCTCGGGACGCGCAGCAGCGCATTAAAGACTATTCGCAGGAACAGGTCGACGAGCTAGTCAAGGCGGTCTGTTGGTCCGTCGTGCGCCAGGATCATGCCGAGCAGCTGGCGAGGCTGGCGGTCGACGAGGGAGGCTTCGGCAATTATGGCGACAAGGTCACCAAGATCCGCAACCGTTGCATGGGGACGCTCGCGGATGTCCTGGCGGTCAAGACGGTCGGCGTGGTCGAGGAGATTCCCGAAAAAGGCCTCGTCAAGATCGCCAAGCCGGTCGGCGTGGTTGCGGCGCTGATTCCGACGACGGGGCCGGATGCCACGCCGCCTTTAAAGGCGCTTCTCGCTTTAAAAGGGCGTAACGCGATCATCGCGGCCGCGCATCCCAGGACGCAGAAAACTACCGAACTGAGCGTGCAACTGATGCGTGCTGCCTGCGAACAGGTCGGCGCACCGGCCGATCTAATCCAGGTAATCCAAAAACCTTCCCTTGCCAAAACCCAGTGCCTGATGCAGTCAGCCGACCTGATCGTCGCGACCGGCGGTGCGGCAATGGTTAAGGCGGCTTACAGTTCCGGAACGCCGGCCTATGGCGTCGGCGTCGGCAACAGTGTGCACGTAGTCGATGAGACCGCCGACCTCGACGATGCGGCGGCGACGATCGCCGCGGCGAAACGTCATGATCATGCGACCAGTTGCTTGGCCGATAATGCGGTGGTTGCGCAGGAATCGATTTATCCGATGCTGCTCGACAGATTGCAGCAAGCCGGCGGTTATCTCTGTGCGCCGGCGGAAAAAGCCCGGCTGCAGGCGCTGATGTGGCCCGACCCGGCGGTGCATCTGCCGAGCGTCGAGGTGATCGCCAAATCGGCGCGGCATATTGCGGAGCTGGCCGGCATCCAGGTGCCGGAAAACTGCACCTTTTTAATCGTCGAAGAGCACGGGGCGGGGGCGGATTTTCCGTTCTCGGGCGAAAAACTGTCGCCGGTGCTGGCACTGTACCGTTACGTTGCCGGCATCGACAACGCGATTGCCCAGGTCAACGCGATCACGGACTACCAGGGCCAAGGGCATACCTGCGGGATCCATACCACGAATGACGCGCATGCGATGGCGCTGGCGATGCGGACTAAAACCGCCCGGGTGATGGTCAATCAAAACCTGAACGAAGGAGCGGGCAGTCCGCGCAACGGGCTGCCCTACACGCTGAGCCTGAGCTGCGGCACCTGGGGCGGCAATATCACCACCGAAAACGTAAACGCAAGGCACATGATTAATCTGACCTGGATGTCGCGGCCGATCGCGCCGCGCACGTTCGACGAGGAAGCGCTGTTTCAGAGCCATTGGCTCAAATATCGGCGTTGAGCTGAGGTAAGTAGTAATGCACGGGAATTTAATTCTCCCTTAGAGAGTTTTCATGATGGGTAATGAAGAAAAATTAATGACGATCAGCGAAGCCGCCGATTTGTTAAAGGTAAGCAAGGCCTCGCTCAGAAGGTGGACCAACAGCGGGCTGCTGAAGAGCTACCGGGTCGGCAACCGCAGCGAGAGGCGCTTCAAACTTGCCGATTTGCTGGCTTTTGTGACGACCTCGAACGGTACGTCATCGCTGCTGGAAACTTCCCGGAATGCCGCGGCTTCCGCCGAGATGGCGGAGGCTGATTCCCTGGGATACGAACCGCGCAAGCATATCTGTACGTTTTACAAAAGCCCCAGAGAGCAGTGGCAGTTTTGCCGGTCCCATTTCCTCGAACACATTGGGAAAGAGGCGCGCATCGTCTATTTGTACCACGGCGACAGCGACCGCGTAATCAACTGGATCCGGAGCGAAGGACTGGATTTTCAAGCCTTGCAGGAAAATAGACAATTACTGCTGCTGTCCACGACCGAATCTTACAGTATCGGCGGCTTCTTCAATACCGCGCGGATGCTGGAGTTCTGGCGGAATATCGCTGCCGAGGCCAGAGCGGACGGCATCAAAAAACTGCTGCTGACCGGAGAGATGGGGTGGGCCAACTCGGATCTGCCGGGGCATGAACAGCTCATTTCCTATGAGGCCGAGCTTGACCAAATGCTCGAGTTTTATCCCTGGATCACCGTGGTGTGCCAGTATCCGGTTTATCAGATGTCGGGGGCTACGGTGTATGACAATCTTTGTGCGCATACGCACGTGCAACTGTCGGATCGCCTGGCGCCCTGCTTTTCGCCTTTGTGACGGTTTTGTAAGCGCTTGAGCTGCTTTCGCAGGAGGGACAATGCCGATTTATCTTCTCAAGTGTCCGGGGTGCGGGCATGAATTCCAGAGTCTGGTGCTGAATGGCGCCAAAATTCCCGAGGTTTGGATTTGTTCCGCCTGCGGGAGTCGTGAGGCCAAGCCGGTCGCCGAAAGGTCCAGCGATTTTCATCCGCTCGAAAAGCCGCACGGCAAAGGATGCCCTTGTTGCGGCGGTTAATTGGGGTTAATAAGGATTTAAACTATTGGTTTTTTAGGATTTGTTTTGGTATTTGCCGTTATAGGAATGCGCAATTATAAATAGGAATATACACTTATAGATCAGTATGATAAATTCCATCTCGGATCTCTTGGTGTGTGAGGAGGGAGAGGTAATTCGAATTGCCTCTAATAAAAAATGCTCCGAGTGGTCAAACAGTCCGAATCACTAATTTGGAGGTAATAATGAATAATAATAAAGTACTGATACCCACCAGCATGGTGGGCAACTATCCGAATCCGAGATGGTGGGATGCAACCTTTTCGAGACATTTCAAGGGTGACCGGCAGCCGCCCGATGCGCTGTTCCGGGAAGCACTCGAAGATGCGACCGCGGCCTTGGTGACCGATCAGCTCAAGGCCGGCCTGGATATCATTGCGGACGGCCGGCTGCACGGCGACAATTATGCCGATCAGGCGCTGTACCACTACTTCAATCGGCTCGGCTATGACCTGTCCGGCAGCCATTTGGGCTTTCCGATTTACAGCCGCCTGCATTCGGCGACGGTAACCCAGGAAATCAAACGCCGCGGCCAGATCATGGTCGAACAGGCGCGGGCGTTGAAGCGGGCAACCGACAAGCCGGTCAAGGTGCAATACACCGGCGTACAAGTGCTGGCGCAGTGTACGAACGATCTTTATTACTCCAACAGCCGCGACCGCGCGATGGACATCGCCAAAGCAATTAACGAGGATATTCTGGCGGTCGACGAACTCGGCGTCGAATACATCCAGCTCGACGAGTTCACTTGGCCTTATTTTTACGAAGACTGGGCGATCGAAGCATTTAACCGCGCCGTTGCCGGCGTTAAAAACGCGAAAATCGTCTGCCATATCTGCTGGGGCAACTGGGGCGGAACGCCGGCTTATTACCCGGACGACACCGCCGGGGCGGGCGAGGTTTTCGACTTGACCAGACGGGCTCAAAACGCCAAAAAACCGAACCCGACTTCGTCGGTCGTGCCAAAGTCATACCAGGCCAACATCGACGTGTTCAATATCGAAGGGATCGGCCGGTTGCCGTTCGAGGACTCCGGGCTGGAGATCCTGAAAGAGCATCCGGTGCCGAAAAACATGATGTTCTGGGCCGGCGTGATCGATGTCAAAAGCACCGTCTGCGAAACCGCCGAACAGGTCGCTGCAAAGATTCGGCAGCTCTTGACCGTGGTGCCGGCCGATCAATTGGGCGTGACGACCGATTGCGGACTGATCCTGCTGCAGCGCTATATCTGCCAGGACAAGCTGCATGCCCTGGTAGAAGGCGCCAAGATCGTCCGCAAGGAACTCGGCGCGGGTTAGTTGAGGATCGGCAATGTTCACCCAAGTAGACAAACGGTGCGAGTTAAGCGACCTGCTCGGGCACGTCAACGACGGCGATACGGTCGCGGTCGGCGGCGGCCTGTCCTGGCGCGAACCGATGGCGGCCTTGCGTGAACTGATCCGCCAGGGGCGTAGCGGGCTTAAAGCGGTCGGTTCCGCGCACGGGATCGATATCGATCTGTTGTGCGGGGCCGGCGCACTGGCTGCGAGCGGCGAATCTTATGTCGGCTTCGAACAGGATTTCGGGATGGCGCCGAATTACCGGCGCGCCTGCGAATCCGGTCAAGTCGCAGTCGAAGACAACTGCTGCTATACGCTGGTGCAGCAGTTGCGCGCCGCGATCTCGGGTTTGCCGTTTATGCCGATCCGCTCGGTGCAGGGCACGGGATTCGAAGCGTTGCATCCCGAATTCAAGACGATGCTCTGCCCCTATACCGGCGAAAGGCTCGTACTGGTGCCCGCGCTGAAGCCCGACGTGGCGATCCTGCATGCACATTTTGCCGATCGCCGCGGCAATCTGCACATCGACGGCCCGCCGGTCGCCGATGTGCTGTTTGCGAAAGCCTCCCGCAAAGTCATTGTAACGGCCGAGAGAATCGTCGAGCCTGAAGAGTTGGCGCACAAAGGCGTTACGATTCCTTATTTCTACGTGACCGCGGTTTGCGAGGTGCCGTTCGGTGCGCATCCGACTGCCTGCTATCCGAACTATGCCTATGACCGGCAGCATACGCGCCATTACTACGACCAGGCCAAACAGAGCGCCGACGTTTTCCGGGAAAATTACCTGAATCCGTTCATATATCAGTGCGCCGATCATCCGGCTTATCTGGAAGCGGTCGGCGGCCGCGAGCGCCTGAACGCGCTGGCGGCCTGGGGCGAGAGCACCGAACAATGGATGCGCCTGTATGAGTGAGCCTATCCGCACCTGCACGCTCGGCGAACTGCTGATCTACCAGATCGCCTTGACGATCGAGGACGGCATCCTGGCCTTTCACGGTTTCGGTTCGCCCCTGGTGCAGCTGGCGCTGCATCTGGCCAAGCGCAGCCATGCGCCGAACCTGGTGCTGGTGGCGGGCGCGACTTACGCGGTCAATCCGACGCCGGCCTTCTTGACCCCGACTTCGAACGATTTCGCGATGAGCCTGGGCGCCGAATGCGGCCTGGACATCGAGGAATTATTCGATTTGGCGGCGAGCGGGCGGATGGGCCGGATGTTTCTGTCGGGCCTGCAGATCGACCGCTGGGGCAATATGAACGTGACCCGCTTGGGCAACGCCGAGCATCTGAAGCTGAAGCTGCCGGGCGGTGGCGGCGGCTGCAACCTGTCCTGCGATGCGGAGCATGTCACGATCTGGACCGCGGCGCACCGGGCGCCGCCGGATTCGAAAGGGCAGCGCCGTTTCCGGCTGGTCGACCGCTGCGATTTCGTGACCAGTGTCGGGCACCGCGCCGCCGACGGCACGCCGCGTTCCGAGCTTCCCTACCGCGGCCAGGGGCCGGATCGGATCGTAACGGACCTGGGTGTTTTCGATTTCGATGAAACCGGGCATGCACGCCTCCGCGCTGTGTATCCGGATACCGACGCGGCGCTGGTGGCCGAGAATACCGGTTTCGATTTTCCGGTCGCGGACGGCCTTGGGATTGCTCCATTGCCGGAGCCGGACATGATCGAGCTGATCCGCCGTCTGGACCCGATGCAGATCCATCGGCGCGAACTCTCGCATGCCGATCAGAACCGCGCATTCGAATTGTAGGAACAGACGGATGGCGAACACGAACGGCGGCATTCTTCAGGTAGGGCAATTGAGGCAGCGCGAAAACTTCGTGCCGTTGCCTTACCGCTCGGTCAGTTTTCAGCCTTACGATGGCCCCATGACCGCGGAGGCGATCGAGCGTCACCTGCTGAACCGGGAGGTATACCGGCGCACCGACATCGTAGTGTTGCACGGTCCGCATCGCGACTATGCGGTCGCAGCGGTGCAGCGGGCCGACTCGGATAGCCTTTTTACGCGGGCGGAAAAAGTCGAAATCCTTGGATTACCCCCCGATTGCGTGCTGATCGAAGACCCGGAAACCGATCCCGCGAACCGTTCGGCGTTGGCTAAAACGGCCGTCGAGCACGGCGTCACCCCGGCGCAGACCGCCATCGTGATCGGCACGTTCGATCATGTGAATATCATCCACCGCCCGAATCCGCTGCGCCTGCGCGTGGTGGAAGTGGTGCCGCCGACGCCGCCGAAATTGCTGCACATGGTCGAGCATGTGCTCAGCTACGCCGATCTGCCGCCCATTTTGCTGGAGCCGGTCACGATCGACCTGCGTGAGCTGGCCGCGACCGTCGCGCCGGAAGCTTACCTGGTGCCCTGCCGTTCGGGCGGCCTGGACGATCTCGGCGCGCCGGTGCACTTTTTGGACGAGCGGCCCCAAAAACGCGAGAACTGGACGCTGCTCGGCTGCGAACGGAGCCTGCAATTCCACCGGCATTATTATGGGGACGAGCCGCCGCGGGTCGAAATGTGCCCGCGCAAGCTGACCCGGGAGGATGACCGGCTGACGCTCCTGAAATGCTGTCTGCTCGAATACGACATCGAGCGGGACGGCAACCGGATGATCGTGCCGTGGGGAACCGATTTGCCGATGCTCGAAAAAGCGTTGCATCAATTAACGAGAGATTTTGTTTATGGTTGAAATGGCCTGGGAAAACATCATTTCCAGCGTGCGCGATTCACGGAGCGTAAAACCGCGCAAGACCGGCTGCACGATGGTGATGGACGTCGGCAAGGGAATTGCCGAAACGCAAGGCATTCTGGAGATGGCGGGCCCCTATGTCGATCATTGGAAATTCGGCTTCGGCACCTCCGTGTTCGTCGAGAAAGCTTTGCTGCAGGAAAAACTGCGGCTGCTGGCCGAGCACAATATCCTGACTTTTCCGGGCGGCACGCTGCTGGAAGTGGCGCTGCTGGAACATCACTGCCGGGTTTACATGGCGCATGCGAAAGCGCTCGGTTTTCGGGCGGTCGAGATTTCCGACGGCACCCTGCCGATTCCGCGCTTCAGGCGGCGGCGCATCATCGAGTGTGCGTTAAACGCCGGTTTGATCCCGATCACCGAGGTCGGCAAAAAAGATCCGAAGCGGCAACCGACCGTCGACCGGATTGCCGACGAAGTGCTCGAGGATCTGGAATGGGGGGCGGCTTCGGTGATTCTGGAAGGCCGGGAGTGCGGCCAGGGCGTCGGCGTTTACGACGAAGACGGCAATGTCGAGGGTTTTGAAGTCGAACGGCTCGTCGAATTGCTTGGTCCCCAAATCGACGCGGTGATTTGGGAGGCCCCGCTGAAGTCGCAGCAGGTGTTTTTCATCGAGAAATTCGGCGTGAACGTCGGCCTCGGCAACATCAGCCCGGACCAGGTGCTCGCCGTCGAGGCGCTGCGCAACGGGCTGCGCTTCGATACGCTGAACCGGGTCTCCGACAAACTGGTGCGTACCGGCGAGTGGGATCCGAATGCCGTCGAACAGGACGAACGTTAATCCCTTATTAGGCTGAGTTAGAGATCGGCATGGCAGCACGGCAACCCGCAGAATCCTTCCGGCAACAGGCGCTCGAAATCGGCGGCCGTTTGCAGTCCGGCCCGTCCGAATTATTGGTGAATGCGGTTTTCGCCTGGGAATTGCAGCATCAGCTGCATTTGTGCGACGCCGTGGGCCTGGCCGATATCGCCCAGACCCTGGCGGCGCTCGAATCGGGAATCCTCCCCGAAATCGAGGGACGGCAATTGCTGGCGGCCTTGCTGGAATTGCAGCGGCAGCCCGGCGATTTCGTGCCGGATCCCGAGTGCGGCGACATCTATACCAATCGAGAAGCCTGGCTGGTGCGGCGCACGCCCACCGTCGGCTGGCTCGGCGCCGGACGCGCCCGCCGCGAAGCGATTACCACCGCGTTCGTGCTGGTAATGCGCCGGGCCGTGCTGGACTTTCAACTGGCCTTGAGCGAGCTCGGCAGCGTACTGGTTGCCCAGGCCAGCCTCAACCGGCTGGCGATCATGCCGGACTACACCTATCTGCAGGCGGCGCAGCCGACGACGCTGGGGCACTATCTCTTAGGTTTCGCCTATCCGTTGCTGCGCGATCTGGAACGGCTCGATCTGTTGTTCGGCCGGCTGAATTTGAGCCCGATGGGCTGCGGCAGTACCAACGGCTCGCTGATTCCGCAGGGCCGGCAACAAACCGCGCAACTGTTGGGCTTCGACGGCCTCGTCGAGCATTGCCGGGACGCGATGTGGCAGGCCGATCTGTGCATCGCCTGCGCTTCGATCCTGAGTTCCGGCAGCATCACCTTGAGCCGGCTGGCCGAAGACCTGCAGATTTTCAGTACCCGCGAATTCGCGCTGATCGAACTCGACGACCGGCATGCGCGCGCCAGCAAAATCATGCCGCAGAAAAAAAACCCGTTCGCGCTGACCCATGTCAGGGCGCTGGCGAACAAGATGATCGGGCTTCTCGCCACCGTAAGCGCAAGTTCCAGAACGCCCAGCGGCCAGCCGGACAATCGTTTGGCGATTTACGGCGAACTGCCCGAAGCGGTGCATCAGGCTGAGCAAATGGCCGCGCTGATGGCCGAAGTGCTCATGCATTTGAGGTTCGATGCCGAGCGGGGGCGCCGGCTCGTCGAAGCCAGCTGGACGCAGGCGACCGAACTTGCCGAAACGCTGGTACTCGAATGCGGCCTCGATTTTCGCGCGGCGCATCAGCTGGTCGGCTATCTGGCCGGCGAGTTTCGGGAACGGAGCATTCGCGAACTGTCTGTCGAAACCATTATTGCCGCCGCCGAGCAGCGCCTGGGGCGGCGCATTGAATTATCCGCCGCGCAGCTCGAAAAAGCGCTCGATCCCTTGCAGGCGATCCAGTCCCGGCAGGAAGCGGGCAGCACTTCGCTGAAAAGCATGGAAACGATGTTGAACGACTGCCGAGAGCAATTCGGCGGCTACCGGGAGCGGGCTCTCGATCGCCGCACCCATCTCGAAGGCAAAGAAAAGACCTTGCTGTCGCTGGCCGAGGCTCTGGCGGAAACATGATCGACCCGGTGCACATCAGCGATTCTGCGATCTACGGCTCGGCCTGGAGCACGCCGGAGCTGCGCGCGCTCTTCTCCGAGCGGCATAAAATCGGCGGCTGGCTCGAAATCCTGTCGGTTCTGGCGGATGTTCAGGCGGAATACGGCCTGATTCCGGCCGTAGCGGCACGGGAAATCGAGGCCTGCAGGCATATTGACGTCGATGAGGCTTTTCTACGGGAGGCCGGCGAAGGTTTCGCGAAAACGAACCATTCGCTGCTCGGCCTGATCAACGTGCTGAAAGCACGGCTCGGGCCAAGGGGAGGAGAATGGCTATGCTACGGGGCCACGGTACAGGACATCACCGATACCCAGACGATGCGGGTTTTGATGAAGGTTCGGGCCCATTTTATCGAAGACATCGGTCAGGTCGAGCGTTGCCTGCTCGATCTGGCCGCCCGCCATCGCGACACGCCGATGTGCGGCAGAACGCACGGCCAGCCCGGCCTGCCGATCACCTTCGGTTTTAAGGTCGCGGGCTGGCTGGAGGAGATGGACAGGCACCGCCTGCGCCTGATCGAAATCGGCCCGCGGCTTGGGGTCGGCCAATTGGCCGGCGGCGTCGGCAGTCTGTCGTCGTTCGGGCCGGACGCGCTGGCGCTGCAGCAAAAATTCCTGCAGCGCCTGGGCCTGCAGCCGCCTGCGATCTCCTGGACCAGCAGCCGCGACCGCCTTGCCGAATGGCTGAATCTGCTGGCGCTGATCACCGCCACCGGCGACCGCATCGGCCAGGAAATCGTGCAGTTGCAGCGTCCCGAAATCGGCGAGCTCGGCGAAGGCTTTATGCCGGGGGCGGTCGGCAGCATTACGATGCCGCAAAAGCGCAATCCGGAGATTTCCGAGCATCTCGGCACGCTGTCCCGCGTGGTTCGGCATCATGCCGCGCACATGGCCGAGAACCTGGTGCATAGCCACGAGCGTGACGGACGTTCCTGGAAGGGCGAATGGGCGCTCGTTCCGGACGCCACGCTGGCCGCCGGTAAGGCGCTGGCTTTGCTGAAAACGCTGCTGGCCGATTTACAGGTGCATGAACAGCGCATGCGGGCGAATCTCGATGGCGGCCGGGGCCTTATTTTCGGCGAGCGGACGATGCTGGCGCTGGCCCGAAAGATCGGCAAGCAGAGCGCGCACCGTCTGGTCTACGAGATTGCGATGCACGCTCAGCAGGAGAGGCTGCATTTGAAGGAGGCGCTTCGCCTTGATGTCCGGATTGCCGGGCTTTTGGCGGCGGACGAGATTGAATCATTGTTCGACCTTCGCGCCAGCATCGGACATTGCTCCGAAATGGTCGAACGGGTGATCCGTTCGATCCGTTTGCCGGAGCCGCCGCGATGAAGCTTCCCGTAAACGACGCGCAGCGGCGGGCAGCGATTCAGGCCCTCGAACGGAAAATCCCGCGCCGCCGCCTGGCATCCTATCCCACGCCGTTGCAGCGCGTCGGACTCTTGTCCCCGGCCGATGGCGGACCGGCGCTTTGGATCAAACGCGACGACCTGATCGGTTTCGCGCTGGGCGGCAACAAAATCCGGGGATTGGAAGTGATGTTGGCCGATGCGACGGCGAGGGGGGCCGATACGCTGATTACCGGCGCCGGCGTGCAGTCGAACCATGTGCGCGCGACCGCGTTTGCGGCGGCGCATGCCGGCCTCGACTGCATCGCGGCCTATTGGGGCAAGCCGCCGGCGCAGATCGACGGCAATTACCGGGTCACTACGATGCTGGGCGCCGGCGTGTATTTCACGCAGGACGACGACAGGGCGAGCGTGGATGCCGCAATCGAAGCCCTTGCGGCGCAACTGCGCGGCAGCGGCAAGCGGCCTTACCCGATCCCGCGCGGCGGCGCCTGCCTGATGGGGGTATTGGGCCATGTGCTGGCCGTCTGCGAGATGTACCAGCAATGCGCGGAGCTTTCGCTCGGTCCGGACGCGATCGTGCTCGCGGTCGGCTCCGGCGGCACCCATGCGGGCTGGCTGCTCGGCACGAAGCTTTTGAATCTCGACTGGCCGATCGTCGGTTACAGCGTCAGCCGCGACCCGGCCGAAGCGATACTGCAGATTGCCCGCCTGGCCAATGAAGCGGCGGCGTGGCTGGGCTTCGAATGCGGTTTTTCGGCGGCGGACGTGCAGGTCGAGGGCGGCTTCATCGGGCCGGGTTACGGCATCCCGAGCCCCGTAGGGGCGGCGGCGATCAAACGGTTGGCCCGCGCGGCAGGTGTACTGCTCGATCCGGTATACACCGGCAAAGCGATGGCCGGCTATTTGAACGGTCTGGGCGCCGGGGCGTTCGATGCCTGCGGAAATGTGATCTTTTTGCACAGCGGCGGCGAGCCGGCCTTTTTTGCGGGAAACGGCGAATGGCTGAACATTCATCCGCAGGTGCTATAGGCCGAAGGCAAGGGGGAGGCATGCGAATCGTGATCATAGGAGGCGTGGCGGCCGGCGCGAAAGCGGCGGCCAAGGCCAAACGGGTCGATCCCGCTCTGGAAATCATCGTTTTTCAGGATGAATCCGAGGTGGCCTATTCGGCCTGCGGACTGCCTTATGCCATCGGCGGCACGATCAAAGACCCAAACAGGCTGGTGATCAGAAAGCCGGAAGCCTTCGCGAAAGACGGCATTCAGGTGCTGACCGGCCGCCGCGCGGTAGCTTTGGATACGGCCGGCCGGGAGGTTACGGTGCGCCATCTGGACGATCGGCGCGAAGCGGTCGTTGCTTACGATCGCCTGATTATCGCGACCGGCGCCTTGCCGATCGTGCCGCAGGTCGAGGGCGTCGGCCTCGACGGCGTGCTGACGCTGCGAAAGTTCGGCGATCTGGCCCGCTTCGCGTCTGTTCTGGACAGGCTTCGGCCGAAACGGGCGGTGATCGTCGGCGCCGGCTACATCGGCATGGAACTGGCGGAAGCCTTTCACGGCCTGAACATCGAAACGGCGATCGTCGAAAAATTCCCGCGCATTCTGCCGAAATTCGACCCGGAAATGGCCGGGCTGGTCCACGAGCGCCTGGCCGAACGGAAGGTGGAACTGGTTCTCGGCGACGGCCTCTCCGGATTGGAAGGCGCCAACGGCCGGGTCGGCGCGGTCGTGACCGAATCCGGACGAACCCTCCCGGCCGATCTGGTCGTGCTGGCGATCGGCGTGCGTCCGAACGTCGAACTGGCGCAGGCCGCCGGCCTTGCGCTCGGCAAGACCGGGGCGATTGCGGTCGATGCCCGGATGGAAACGAACGTGCCGGGCATTTTTGCGGCCGGCGACTGCGCTGAAACGGTCGACCGGGTGTCGGGCCAGCCGGTCTGGCTGCCGCTCGGCGACATTGCGAATCTGCAGGGCCGTGTCGCGGGCGAAAACGCGGCCGGCGGCGATGCGCGTTTTCCGGGCGTGTTCGGAACCGCGATTTTCAAGACTTTCGACCTGAACGTGGCGATGACCGGCTTGTCCGAGCAATCGGCGCGCGCGCACGGCTTCGACCCGATTTCGGTGTTGATGAAACGCGGCGACCGGGCCCGCTATTATCCGGGCGGACTGGAGTTGAATCTGAAGCTGATCGCCGACCGCCGCGACGGGCGGCTGCTCGGCGCGCAGGTAATCGGCGAAGGCAAGGCGGACAAGATGATCGATATTGCGGCGACCGCCCTGCTCGGCAACTTGACCTGCCGGGATTTGGAGAATGCCGACCTGGCCTACTCGCCGCCGTTCAGTCCGGTGCTGTCGCCGATGATTATGGCAGCCGGTGCCTTGAGCAGCCGGCTTGCGGGGGTGGCGGACTGACACGCCGCGGCGACCAGCGCTGGCTCTGGCGCTATAAAACGATGGGCTTCCTGTGTCAGCCCATCCTACGGCTCTCCGGCCTCCTGAAGGGAATGCCGTTAAGATCAGCCGGAATCTGGCCTTTTAAGGGAGTTGCAACTTAACGCCATAGCTTGACGCGCATTGATCGCGAACGATGGGCTTCCTGCGTCAGCCCATCCTACGGAATACGTCATACGCAATCATCCTACTGCTCTTGTAGATACCGTCTTAAAAGTCAAGACAACCTTCCGTAATTGGGTTGATAAGGTT
>NZ_JAERVK010000032.1 GCF_016745425.1 Candidatus Methylomicrobium oryzae
TCGGAATGGCAGTTTCCTGCCTAATGGCCGTTTACACAAAAATTCTTACACCCTCGGCCTTAACTTTATATTCATCTCTAAAATTTGGTCTTAATGCGGCTATTTCTGCACTCGCATTTTGTCGTTCGAGCGGCGAGGAGTCAGGGGCAACTTTCTTATTACAAAGAGCTATCACATCATCTTTACTAAAGCCAATTTTCGCCAGCCATGGGTTGTCTAGGGCCTCGAAAGAAGCGATGAATTCGTCATCATGCTCTTCTTTATCCCAAAACGTCTGCCCGACTTTGGCTTGGTATTTTTCCGAAAAGTCCGCCATACTTCCACCCTTCTTATTTTTAGATTGGTCTGGGCTGTCTATCGGAAAATCGCTGAGCTCATCTCCTCTTTTAGGCCAGGGCATTTTTACCCAGGGATATGAGTTCAACCCTAATGCAGCGAATATGCGACGAACATCTTCACGCCCAATCAAAATACCTGACATCGGAATGTCATAACCCGTTTCCGTTTTAATAATTTGTTTGCTAAAAAGTTCCATCTCTAGGACGTCAGTATCAAACTGAACATCATCAAACCGAGCATCGATAATTCGTTTCAATGCGCGTTTCACATCGCCATTCGGGATTTTTTCATTATCAAAGCAACAGCCCGGTTCGCTAAAGCGCAATGGCAAGCCTTTATCCAATAGCAAAAAAAATGCGTTGTAATTTACGAATCCTTTGCAGAGTGGGGGGGGAATGCGCCAGTGCGTCTAAAAAGAATGGCAACTTTATAAAGTCAGTCGCTTCCTGAACCTTAATATCGAACAAGGTTTTCGGTTTCATTACACTCCACCGAAAATCTTAGAGTTCATCGAAGCCACAACGTTGCTAACATGACCATCCGATAGATGCGCGTAGCGCTTCACCATTTGCAACGTCTTATGCCCCAGAATCTCGGCAATTTCGGCTAAGCTCGCGCCATTCATCGCCAGATAGGATGCGGTGCAGTGCCTCAGGTCGTGCCATTTAAAATCATCAATTTCAGACGCTTTTAAGGCGATTTCGAAAGGCCGTCGTAAGTCGATAGGCTCGTCCTTATGTCTCTTGCCAGGGAATAGTAAATCAGTATCAAGCCGTCTTACCTTGGCATGTTCGCGCAACAGCTCCAGCGCATGGCCGGACAAGGGAACGCGCCGCCGGTCGCCGTTCTTAGTTTCATTCAAGATGATAAATCCATCCTTTAGGTTCACGTCTCGCCATTTCAGGCCCATTAACTCACCTTGTCGCATCCCTGTAGATAACGCCAGGATGACACAGAGATAAAGCCAAGCGTTCGATGATTTCTTGCAAGCGGTCAAAAGCCGTTCCCGCTCGGTATCGTCCAGAAAGCGAACTCGACCGCGCGGCAATTTAGGACTTTTCACTTTCTTAACCGGGTTATCTTCCAGCCAACCCCAATCATTAACGGCCACTGTAAACGCATGGGACAAGTTTTTGATGTACTTGTCGACCGTGGCCGCGCTTTGGGTCATTTTGCTTTTGTGTTCGGTTATCGCTGCCGGGTTCACGTCTGCAAGCGAACAATGCCCGATAGCTTGCCGCCACCATTCGAGCTTGCTCCTACGTTCTTTCTGCTCTTTTTCGTTGTAGTGAGGTAGGACTTCCGCATAATAGCGGGTCAGCATATCGTTAACAGTATGCTTTTTTGCTTCCGCAGTTTTAAAATGTCGCCCTTCCCGGATGGCCGACTCAGTTGCCGCTGCCCATTTCTTGGCATCGGTCAGTCGTTGGAATGTTGCTGATTGTGCCGGGTATCCTTTTAACCGGACTTTCACGCGGTAGGATATTTCGCCATTATCGGCGATGCGTTTTTCGATGGTTGCCATATCATCCCCTTGGGGCAATGGCGGTATAATTTACAGTAGCCATTGCTTAACCCGTTCTGTTAAGTGGTGGTTAGGGCTTGGCTGTGCTGGTAACACTTCCAGGCCCGTTTTTTTGTCGCAATAATAGTGTACAACAATACCCAATAGCCAGAAACAACGCATTACATATGCGGCGATATATAACTATAACTCATTGTGTTTCCGGTAACATTTTAATGATTAAACTCATGATGGGACACCATTGGGACAATTAGAAATAAAATTGAAGTAAATCGGCTGATTTTTAGCCAGTCTGGGAAGGATAAGCTTTTAGATGAATTTAGCGGTTTTGGCTGGCGCTTCGCTAAGAGATTTTTTCAGGTTTGACCGTTTAAGTCGTTAAGCCTTTCCCATACACGTTCGCTACCGTTTGAATGAACCAGAGTGGACGAATACAGATAATGAAGAAAGCAATGATGGGAGTGGTCGGGATAGGCGCAATATCGATAAGGAACAATCCGAGCAAGCTGAGAAAACACTTTACCCTTGCTTGCCGGGTTTGCTTTTCGGAATCAGTGCTAACTCTTCCTTGAAAGTGATGCTTGTTGCCGTATAAGTCGTCAACCAATCCGATAAACCAGCGAGGCCGTACAATGACGATATACATCCCTATCAAACAGCCTGGAGATACAGGACCGAAACCGATAATGGCAAAGAGAGCGAAAACCGAGAGGCATTTCAATTGCGCCGCATTCATATGAAAAATTTAAATGAGCAATTGAGGAAGTACGCAGGAGAAAACTTCTTAACCTGAAGCGGTCTTGAAGTGCTGTAATTTGTTGCGGTCTGTTATCTTGATGTGTCCCATGAGTGTCCCACGGGCAATAAAAAAGGGCTTGGCGAATCACCTAAGCCCTTGAATTAGTTGGTGGGTCGTATTTGATTCGAACCAATGACAACCGCATTAAAAGTGCGAACCAAACATATTCCAAGCAACTGCATACTACTTAAAACTCCTTATAATCAAAAGCTTATCAGAAATTTGAACAAGTGTAAAGTTGTTAAAAGTAGTATAAAGCAATATAAACTACTGTAGTTTTTACTGTAGTCCTAAACTTCTGTTCGACCTTGGCACTAATGATTAAATGAGCGAAATTTATTTTGAAAAAATTAATCTCAGACCAGACATCTTTCCACTAAGATGGCATTGTAAGAATGTGGAGCGTGATGACGTTGAATGGACTACAGGAGCTATGAACCGAAGCAGTCAACTTATCACAAAATCTAGGTTAAATAGTTCCTACTGGAAAAAAATTAACTTAGACAAGTTAATAGAATCCTACGACGATGCTTGGAATTATGACGATCAGACGATTATTTGTGTCTGGGAAAATTCTCAAAAGGAAAAACAGCCTCCAATTGGCTTTATCTCATTTGATATTGCCTGGAAAGAAACCAAAACTCAAAAAGTCAGCAATTTATTTTTGACAGTAAATTTGATTTGGGTTCGTCCTGATAAACGTGGATTAGGTGGAGTCGCGGCCAGGCATATCGCCACTCACCTGATCTTTTATCTTGAAAACTACAAGCTGATCCCGCCTTACGTTCCAACAGCAGGTGTAAACGTGTTTTACTATGCTGATTTCGATTCTTTGGGGGGAGAGAAACTATCTTATATCATTCAAGAGAGCATGGAAGAAGTCTTGAAAAACAATCAAATATGGAAGATTAATCAACTCGATTTTGATGTTGGAATTTAATTCAACTATTTTAGATGTCCAAAGATACTCCATGCGCCCTAAGCCATCCTTTACGCTCCCGATAGTCCGGCATCACCTTATCTACCTCATTCCAGAAAGCATCAGAATGATCCCTATAATGCAAATGGCATAGCTCGTGAACCACGATGTAATCAATAATGGTTAGGGGTGCCATCACGCACTTCCAATGGAACTGTAAATCACCATTTTTCAGACAGGAAGCCCACCGATAACCTATGTCTTTGATTACGCATTTGCCTGGCTTAACGCCAACCTTGCCGGCAAAATAATCAACGCGGGTTGCAATACGAGCCAATCCCTTCGAGGTATAAAATTCGCGAAAAACCTTGCTTCGCTCATGTTTTGGAATGGTGCGCAGTAGGTAAAACCGCCCGTTTTTCAGTTTCAGCGCTTCGTCCTGTTCTTCGACCATCGAGAGTCTATAGCGACTACCCAGATATAAAAAAGCCTCGCCGTTAACCCATTCCCGCTCTACCCGTGTGGCATTCAGATCGCGCCATTCGGCCAGATTTTTATAAATCCACATCCGTTTACTCAAGACAGTTTCATCAACCTGTTCCGGTGTCATCCAGGCCGGAGGTCGCACGGTAATCGCACCGTCACGCTCAATGACAATGTCAGTGGTTTGCCGGTCAGCGCCAGGCAATAAACGGTACTCAATATCTCTAACCTGTCGGACTTGCATCATCCGCCTCCCGCATGGCCGCGAGTCAGTTCATCATGACGGTTTTTCGCCAGTTTCATTATCTCTACCGCCACCCGCTCCCGGTTCTGTTTTAATTCTGCAATGCCAGTTGTGCTAATTTGATTTTTAATTAGGCCTCGCACTCGTTTCTGTTTATCCGGGTTATGCCAAAAGTCGATACTAGCAATCGTATCTTGCAAAATCTCCACGATGCTTTCCATCAATGTTCGAAACTTGGGTTTATCTTCGTCGGCTACCGACCCACTGGAAAATCCAACCTGCGCGATATATTCATAGAATGTGGTGGCTTCTATACTCATACCGTCTTCGCCTTGACGACGACCGGTAATAGCTTCATTACGCAGTTCAGCCAATTTTTCGACAAGCAACTCCCATTCTTCCTGGTGTTTTTCCAGTAAGGCATCAACCTTCTGCGACAAACTCTTATAAAACGCGGGGTCTTCGTCATGATGCACAGTACAATGCTTACGGATCGCATGCTCCATTTCGCTGGCTTTGGCCTCGCTATTTCCTCCCGCATGTGCAGATAATTTCTCCATAAAATCCCCGGCCAGCAACTCTATCGGCTCGATCTTAGGATTAATGCCCAGGCTGATCAAATGCTCATTGATCAACGACTTGACCTTCTCGCCGGCATCGCCCAAGTCCAAACTACTATCTTTGTACCGTTCCTTGCATACCGCCAAAATATAGCCAAAACGTTTTGCCGGTACTCGGTAAGGCTGCGCCGAACTATGCGGCAAGATAATATCCAAGCTGATCAAAAACTTTTTCAGATAAACTTCAAAATCGGCTCGGTGCTTTTCGTCTTTTAAAGCCTTAACGGCTTGATGCACCACCGCCGCATCGATATCAATATTGGGTAAATTACCTGTCACGAACTCTTTGATCTGACTAATACCCAATTCGCTAAAGTGTTGCAGCAAACGGTAATAGCGCTCTTCCAGCACCGGCAATTCCGAAGTAATGCTTTTTAAGCCATCATGCAATTCCTGCATTTCGTTGCTGGCGGCATACAAGGTCAAGGCCTCGGTTAAATGATTGGCCAGACCGATATAATCGACGATATAACCCCGCTGCTTACCTTTTTTCACCCGATTGGTGCGGGCGATAGCTTGCAGCAACGTATGCTCTCGTAATTTCTTATCAAGGTACATCACCTGCTCATTGGGGGCATCAAAGCCCGTTAATAACATATCGCACACAATCAAAAAGGCGATGCCGGTGTATTCCTTATCCGGATCGTCAAAATCGAAATCTTTGCAAAAGTTATCAACGGCATTCATACGTGCCGCCTGTTTACGAACTTGGGTTAATATAAGCCGGCTCGTTGGTGCCATCCGATGAAACTACGACAGCAGTTTTTAGAAACTGCAACCGCTTGATCAAATCCACATCCGGTTTGGATTGGTTTTGCTCCAGAATAATGCGTTCTTTCAATGCCGCTTCAATGCCAGCCTGATAACGCACGCAGGCCAATTTGGAATGACACACCACTTGGGCTTTAAAGCCATTCGGTAAGATATTGTCGACGTAATGTTTCACCAAATCTTTGGTGATGGCATTGATCCGTTGTTCGGCTTCCAATATATCGCCGGTTGCGCCATATTTTTTCTTGATCGCCAGCAGTTCTTCCTCGCTACGATCCCGAAACAGGTCTTCAAAGGCTACGTCGAACGCATGTTTTTCATTTAACGCACTGTCAGCCGTTTTACCTTCATATAAAATCTGCAAAGTCGCGCCGTCGTTGACCGCATCCCTCAATTTATAAGTATCGATGTACTCGCCGAAGCGTTTATGGGTTTTGCGCTCGCCGTGGCGTTCGGTAATCAGCGGTGTACCGGTAAAGGCAATCCGGGCGGCATTGGGGAAAGCTTCAAATAAGTTATCGCCCAAATCCGAACTCTGGGTGCGGTGCGCCTCGTCTATCACTAAAATGATACGGTCCGACTCATTCACTACGCCAAACGTTTTACCGGACGGCATAGCTTTGTAAGTCCCTAGGGCTTCGGCCAAGGTATTGCTCAAGGTCTGCTTGTGTTCCTGAAACTTATGCACCATCACCATATTGATGTCGGAACTGTCGGTTGCCAGAAAACTGCGCAATTCCTGCCGGCTTTGAATCACAGTCACCCGGCCACCGATCAGGGTCGCGGTTTCACCCAATTGTTCTTCCAAATCCTGCCGGTCGTTCACTAACACGATTTTAAAATCATTCAACTCACGGCTGGCCCGCAGCATTCGGGCTAAAAACACCATGGTCAACGATTTACCGGAACCCTGGGTATGCCAAATCACGCCGCTACGCTGCATTGCCGTTTTGCCGTTGCATAGTCGCTCAAGGATTTTATTGGCGGCACGATATTGCTGATAACGACACACCACCTTGATACGCGGGCCGCTGTCGGTATCCATAAACACCGAGCTGGTACGCAAAATCTTCAGCAAATGGGCACGACTCAACATTCCCGCAATCAGTTGTTGCTGGGCATTCATGCCGGCCAGTTGCCCATCGTCTTCAGGATAAAGGGTTTTCCAGGCGTAAAAGTGCTCCTCGCCAGAAGTGATGGTGCCGTAATCGGCTTGTAACCCACAACTACGAATCAACAGCAAATTGCTGTGAAACAAACGCGGCTCGCCTTCCTTCAATCCGGCTTGCTCAGTAGCCTGACGCTTCCGCAGGTAGCGTTGTAATTGCACGAAGGCTTCCTGCATCGGATTGGCGCAAGTTTCCGAGCCTTTCTTGCATTCCACGACTACCAGCGGAATACCGTTTACAAACAGCACGATGTCGGGAATGATGAAAGCCTTCACGCAACCCGGTGTGTCGATGCGGAACTGGTTAATGGCGTGGAATTGGTTTTTTTCGGGGTGATGGAAATCAATCAGCTTCACCACCGGGTCATTTTCGCCGGTCAGTTCGTTGACATCCACTTGCGCTTTGAATAACAAGGCCTGAATCGCCTCATTGGCTTCCAGCAAGGTACGGTTAGGTTGACGCAAGAGTTGGCTGCGCAGGTCTTCCAATTGTCGGCCAGTCAGCCACTCTTGACCATCTTCGCCGGTATTGATTGCCCGAACCGCCTCATCGAATACCGTCGGCAACAACCAGTGCCGAAAACTTTCCCGCAGACTCAACGTTGCATCTTGTGGTATGGCAGGGCCGTGGTCGATGACCATCCAGCCCAGTGAATCCAACTGTTGCAAAAAGGGTTGTTCAACTTCCGTGTATTCGGACATTGCTGATATTAGGCAGTAGTGGAAATGGACGTGCTATTATCCGCAGATTGCTCGACATTAGTTTTCAGCATTTGGCAACACTTCCCATGCTGGTATGTTGGTTAACAAATAACGCGGTTTACCGTTTCCTACTTGGGTTGTCATGACTGCAATACAAACAGATTGATGAAGGTGCTGATTGATGTCATCGATATTCTGGATTGCCGCTGTTACTTTCCCGCGAATGATTTGCTGATTATCCGCTAACCGAAATTCAAAAGTACGGCTTTGGGGCAAGACACCAACAAAGCTTCCCTCTAACTGTTGGGGCGATTCACGCAGATTTTCCGTGCTGAGCCTTTCCAGACTACTCCGCACCTGACCCACATCGGAAAAACGAATACTTTGTCCCTTATACTGAAGCGCGCAAACAGCCTCGCTATCGGCCAACACTTTCAAAAAAGCGCGAATTTTTTCCAAAGCCCGTGGATCAGTTTCCGAAGCGACATCCGCTAAGTCATCATCACTTTGCAGCGTGCTTTGCAACAAGGCCTGAGTTATCTCTAAAGCAATCGACATAGGGCTTTCATCACACATCGATACTTGAGAACCGCGAAATTCCTCTAATTCAAACCCGAAAGATCCGATTGCCGTATTGGTAATGAGCAATTGATTTTGATCCCGATTCGGAATTGGTCCCATCGAAGCCAGCGGCGCAGCCAAGGATGCCGCTACCGAAGCCACGGCATCCGTAAAACTACTAACGGCTTTCATACCAAAATCCGCAAAGATGCCATGGCTGCCAATGACGGGAACACCATCAAAAGTCAGGCGGGCACGCGCCGGTTGCCATTCTTCTACCGCTAAAGCGGACAACTCCGCCTGCACTTTGCGCAACCGGGCTTCTATGCTCATACGAGTCAATTTTGCATTAGCAGGTGTGTCGGCCAAATCTCTGCTCAGAAAAGCCTGTTCGGCAAGTAATTGCTGGCGAATATCTTGATTCATGACCATGCCCCTGCATTATCGACTCGTATCAAATAGCTTCGAGCCTCCTTATCGTGAATTGGGTTCAAATCAATTTGCAAATAGCCTTTCCAATCCTGGTTACGGCGATGTGACCACATGCTGTACCAGTACGCACTTTTTCTGACCAGATTGTCGGCAGGAAGCAGATTGAGTTCAACCAGATAGCTATCAACCAAAAACTGTTCTTTGACAGCATCATGATTCAACGCCGCCAAGTCGTCATCAGACGGCGCAAAGTCATCGGGTACATTGACAAAAGTAACCACATCAACATCGCGTGGCGCTCTATTTTCCAACCGCTCGACCTGCTCCATAAAACTTCCATCCAGCCATTGAAAACCATCCACAAGCCCTGCATTATGCAGCGCAGCCCGGTAATCCAACAATCCGAGCAAAACCCTGCGGCGCTCAGCCGAGGTTGCAAAACGCATCACCACATCCAGCAAATCCACTAGATAAGGCGAACGTTCGGCACTTGCCGGTTGAACTGGATTAATAGGCGGTAACAGCCCCTTGGCGCTCCATTCCGGGATGGTTACGGTTGTCATATCAGCGCCTCGGGCTCAGGTGAATTTTCAGGTTGAATTTTTACTGCTACTTTACCGGTGAGTAGGTCTTGCATCAATCCTAGTTTTTGTAAGCGAAGCTTTCTGCATTTATTCAGCTCGTTAGCAATATGTCTTTGAATAGCTTCAATTCGTCTACCCATTAAAAGCTGTTCATCCAAACTTGCAATCGGAAACACTAAGTTTTTAAATTCGGTCAATGAAACCCTTTCTCTGGTTCCTTCAATTGAAATTCGCTTAATTGCTTTTCTACCATAAGTTGAATTGAGTTGTGCTGCAAGATATGTAGGATTTATATTCATTCCTGGACGAATTCTTATAACATCTTGTGTAACGATAGCTCTTTCTTCGGAATCATAGACGCAACTATCACATGGGGGCGAGCCGACTTTGGCAACAAGAACATCATCACGTTTTACATTGCAGAATGCTAATTCATTAGCTTTCTGATCAGTAACATGTGAATTAGAAACTCTACTAAAAAATCCAGCCTTAATATCTTGTACATATAAAACCGGAATTCCTTCGGCTCTTAGCTCTGAAGTTAATAAATCGCTTCCGAACGGACCATTGATAATATTACTAGCCCCAACTAAGTTACAAAGCGAAGTCGGAGACCAATCTTTAGGAATCCAGCCTATCGCCGTTTTTTGATACAGCTCCGGCGCTTGTTCGCGGGGTGGGCGGAGTTGGCCGTTGGGAAGTATGCCACGGGTGAACAAATCGTGCATCAGCCCAGCTTTGATTTGCTGGTATTTTTCGATCAGCGCTTCGGTTTTTTCGATGGCGGAGTCGATGCTGGTGAGGATGGCGGCGATTTTTTTTGAACGTCCGAAGATTTTGGATAGCGCAGTCTTAGAATTCGACCGAGATCCTTAGGCACGTGAGGAACACCGGTGCCGGTTCGACGATGCTGTATCCAGGCGAATCGATCTGATAGTAGGAAGAATAAAAACTGCGGCTCTATTTTGTCATTTGGAGAAAGTTTAGAGACAGTTGAGGCAACAACTCCCTGTTTCCCGTAACCCACTAAGCCTGATCGTTCGCCATCCCAAAGCATTAGAGTATCGGTAGATTTGGCGAGAACAGCAAATTTCGTAGAGGCATATCCATCATTACCACCTTCGATTCCAGATGCACCTAGATATGCCACATAGTTATCTTTTATAAATGGCGATGTATCAACTTTTCGGCCCTTTTGAAAAGTAACAAGTTGAGAAAGAGGGGCTTCTATCCATTCACTCATACCCCAACTCCCGCAAAAACGCTTGCAACTCTATCGCAGCTTGATCGCGTTCGGCTTCAATCTGCTTGGCGGTAATGGCATATTTGCCCCACAGGTTTTCAATCGCGGCGATGCAGGCGCGTTGGTCGGCACGCAAATATTGCCGGTAACTATCGAACAGCAATTTGCCCAAACGCTCGACAATCACTAGCCGCGCTTCATCGTTGCTGATTTTCAGGCGCGCCTCTTCCACCAGCTGGTCTCGGCTTTTCTCGGTGGTTTTGATTTCGGCTTTTAGTTTTTTGGCTTCGTCTTCCAGTTTTTTATGGCGGGCGAGTTGCGCTTCAATCCGCTCAGCCTCGCGGCGAAAGTGATCACTATCGCCAAAGCTGCTGTCGCGTTTGGCCAGTTTCATCATGCCCTTGGCTTCTTTGAGATTAGCTTTTAGAGCTTTAACGTCATCCGGCGGCAATACGCCGGTGTCGTCGCTGTCTTCAAAATCTTCTTCGCCGGCTGCGGCAAACAGGGCTTGCAGCTCGGCCAGCCGGCCATGCTGGCTTTCCAGCTTGGCCAATACTTGCGGGAACTGGCTTTGCAGGATATCTTCATCCGGAATCAGTTCCGGTCCCCAACCGCTGGCGGCGATGGATTTAAAATCGGCCTTGAGTTGGTTGTAGTAATTGGCGAATGCGCCGCGTATCTGATAACGATTCAACAGGTGTTGCCCGGCAAAGGTGCGTTCTATGCTGTCCAGCAAGGTGGCGCGCAGGGCATAGACATTATTGGGTTTGCCTTGCTGATTGGCTGCATCCGGTGCCAAGTCTTCAATCAACGGCAAATGCTGGTGCCACCAATTTTGCAGTTGTTCAATAAATTGCGCTTGCCGTTGCAATACGCCGGGGTGCTGGTTGACGTGTTCGGCAATGGCGCGCTTATCCTGAATTGCCAAGGCGAAATCGGCGTAATGGGTAGCGTGTTCGACCATGGCGCGTGGTACAAAGCAACTTTCACACAAGCCCGTGTAGTTTTGCCAAAAATGTTGCAGCGCATCGATTTCAGCAACCGGCACCCCGCCGTGCAAATGCGCTCGCACATCGTGCGGCTCTGGTAGCGGCGCGTTATCGACATATCGGCGGATGTTGCAGTTGTAATCCTCTGCCTGGATTTCGCTAATGGTACACAGCGCGCATAGGCATCCACATCGTGACCAGCACGATAGGCGTGGACGATTTTGTCGATGTCTTCGGGCCGCAAGTGATTTTGCGCTTTCCCTTCGCGGTATTCGCGGTCGGCATTGATAAACAGTACGGCGTTACGTTGGGCTGCATTGGCTTTGTTAATCACCAAAATACAGGCCGGGATGCCAGTGCCGTAAAACAAATTGCTGGGCAGGCCGATCACCGCTTCCAGATAACCTTTGTCGATAAAATATTGCCGCGCTTCGCGCTCTTCGCCGCCACGGAATAACACACCGTGCGGCATCACGGTAGCCATGCGTCCATCCGCTTTGAGGACCGCCAGCATGTGCTGCACAAACATCAAGTCGGCTTTTTTACCTTTTTCCGGCATCCACACCGGGAATCGACCGGGAAACTTGATGTCTTTTTTAATGTAGTTTTGGCTGAACGGCGGATTGGCCAGTACCCGGTCAAAACGTTTGAGCTGGCCGTCGTCGGCTTGGTGTTTCGGCTCGCGTAAGGTATCTTGCTGGCTGATCACGGCGTGGGAAATACCGTGCAGCAGCATGTTCATTTTGCAGATAGACCAGGTGGCGCCCATCTTTTCCTGACCATATAGCGCCAGTTCTTGCGGATCACCGCCGCATTCGCGCAAATAGTCTCGCGCCTGAATCAACATGCCACCCGATCCCACCGTTGGATCGTAGACGCTCATGTTTTCCTGGGGATCGCAGATTTCCACACATACGCGCACCACTTCGGCGGGGGTATAAAACTCTCCTGCTTTCTTTCCAGCTTTATCAGCGAAATCTTTTAGCAAATATTCGTAGGCGGGGTTGTCCCGCATTTTGTATGCGATGCCGACTATCTGTGCCCGAAAATCCCATTCGGTAGCCGGCTCGATGTCATGCGAACCCGCCCGAATTTACGCGCCCCTCCGGTTGATCAAACAGGCGGTAAAGGTGGGTATGTGCACCAGAAACTTTCTGGCGTTGACTTTGACGAAGGCTTCTTTGAAACCATTGGATTCACGGTTCTTGAACAGCCAATTGAATTCGGATGCTTTCAGCGGATTGTCAGGATGAGTGACAAAGGCATCTTTCGGGCAGAAGTCGCCCAAGGTGGTTTGGGTGGGAGTTGTGGTCATAAAAAAGCCTCACAGGTTGTAAAACATCGTGAGGCTATTCTGATAGGATTCGTAGACTATTGCATCTTGCTAAAATCGCTTTTATTAGTTGATTTGCATCTATTGCATTTCGTTAGTTTTTTAAGTGTTTTGCGATATTTTACTCAAAGTTGCTACTAATAGGGCCTAGTAGTGCTTCAAGTCCGGTAAGTTCAAGGTCATCTGGGGGTTTGATGTTTTTTGATTTGTCAACGCTTTCGGCTCGGAATTTTCTATCTATTTCATCATTTATTATTTTTCTGACATTAGCCTCAGTTATAGGATTTTCAAAACTGTCAAAGTTCATTAAATTCATAATAAATCCCAATATGTCTTTAAATTCTATTACTGAGTTTTCCCTTTCCTTTGTCAGCATCTTTTCTGTAAGAAAATACCTCAAAATAGAGGTGATAAACATTCTAGCATTGTACTGTTCATTTATTTTTTTGGAAGGAAAAATATATTCTTCTTCCAAACCTTTGAGAGCAGTTAAATGGTATTCAATAAAATCATGCTGCTTTGAAATTTTATATCCATAAAAAATATCATTGTATTTTTGCAGTTTTTGATAGCATTTTTTTGATACTTCCAGGGCCTTGATTGTGTCTTTGATGTCTTGTTTGAATTCCGCTGGTGTTATTTCCTCAGAAGAATGGAAAAAATTCATAAAGCATTTTGAAATATGCGCTAGCATTTCTTCTTTTTGTTGCATCCTTTTAGCCAAAAACCTTGTCTCTGCTCGTAACCGATCAAAAGAAAGTTTCAGCGAAGCTTTATTTTCTAATCTTCTTGAGTGCTTTTCTAAAACCCTATTCGCATAGACTTTAACATCATAATCGTTCTCAAAAAAAATATTCATTGCGCGATCATAGGATGTCTTGTTTTTTTGAGCAATCCATAGATAAGCCGGTAATTTTACAAAATCATCTTTATAGGCTCTTTTCCTACAACTGGCTTTGTTGCATAAATCCTAATGAGGGCAAAGCTTCCCCTTTTGTATTATTCGG
>NZ_JAERVK010000033.1 GCF_016745425.1 Candidatus Methylomicrobium oryzae
ATCACGCCCAAACCCAGACGGCAGTATCGGTAAGGCTTAACTTAACGGCATTGGGCACATCGCCCCCATCATTCTTAGGCCTAGCAAAAAATCCCGCTCGTAAACGCATGGCGGCGGTTTTTTGCAGATTGGGGAAAACGAAATTCGGCCGGAATCAGCCGTTTGAAAAGCTAGACTTGCGCATTTAAAGAACTGCCTATCTGGTAATTACTCTGCCAAGGTTCTTTTGCTTAACAGATGTCTCCGATAGTGCGGCATGGACCTCTTTATTTGCCCTTTCACTTCCTTTAGCCGGCAAATGACTAGCCCGCACCCGTTCGGGTGCCTGACTCACCACCGTTACCGGCAGGCCCAGCGCCCCCCACTGATAAAGCCATCCGGCATCCTCGGAGACATCAGGCCAACGCTGGTTTTGGTCTTTGGTGGCCAAATTGACGCAACCATGGCTCGCGGGATGACCAAAATTATTGTGCCAAAACGCTCCATGGAAAGCGTAGTCTTTATGGAAGAATTGCGCATACGGAACCTTTTCCACTTCATAAAAACCGCGCTGTCCCCGGCCGACATCGCTACGCATTCTCTTGTGGCGGTAACGGTCATAGATATAAAAAGAACCCGTCACCGTGGGGGTTTTGCTTTTGCCAGTGCTGACCTTGAAGGTCCGAACCACTGTGCCATTTTCCACCGCATCCACTCGCTGGCTGTCCAGGTACACGAAAAGCCTCCGGTCCGTACCGGTGCTGAAGTACTCGATCAAAGCTTGTTTCAGCATCCCTCCTCGCTCGCTTCTTAATTGCGGCACCTCGGCGTTGACTTCGATAATGCTTGAGGCCGGCCAGGCAGGCTGAGGGGTAAACCGCAGCTGGCGCGGCCCAATCCACCGCCATTTTCCAGGGATGACTTGACCCTCACGGGTGTGCACCTGAAGATGCCCGGCCACGCTGACCCGATCGGCCAACGGTTCACTAAACGTCACTTGCAGGGGTAACATCAAGCCTAAATTGGTCAAGCCCTTGACATTCGTTTCGGCGGCAAGAGGAGGTGGCGTTGTCAATTCCAGGCTCAGCGGCGGCAGGGGAACGCCGGTAGCGGTTTTATAGTTCACCTGGACCGCATATTTATGATCCTGCTCATAAGCACTGGCCAGTAATCGGATGTTCTGCCGAGTGGCATCGGGCTCCGCTCTCAACATCAAGTCCCCTATGGCCTGTACTTCACTCACCGGCCGGTTGAAATGCAGCACCACCGAGTCATCCGGACCTACCCGAGTCAGCGTGGGGCCTTCCAACTTCGGCAGGGCGACCGTTGTGAAGTTAATTTCACGGGTTTCGGACTGTCCGAGCCAAGACCGCTTCGCCGTCACCCTAACCTTATAGCGAGCTTCAAAGGCCAGCGGAGCAGGCAGGTTAACGTGGATTTGATCCTTCGCCTCGAACAAAACTTTTCCCGTATCGTTGCGCAGTTCGACCTTGGACAAGCGGGCGCCCAAGCCCACCGCCTCCACAGTAATGGTTTTACTTGGATCAACCTGGTTGGGGTCTTGCAAGGCCGTCATCGAAAACCCATAGGGCAGCATGTCTTGGCTAACCCAGGTTGCGTTCGGGTTTGCCGGCACGGCGACTGAATATCCCATAGTCAAAGCGATGGTCGCCGCGTTCAACCAAAAAAGAATCGGTCTGATCGAATCCATATAAGTGACCATTTTCATCGAGTCACCTAAGCGCTCCAAATAGTTAAAAGACGATAGTTGTTTTCTACCGGGTTCTAAAATTCCCCGTATCCAAATGCACAAAATTATCTCGAGGATTGAGATTTTGACGACGCGGATGCATTACATGCCGGGCCGCTGCCGCAGCCTCGGTGCCGCTCAATGCCATCAACGCCCCCCCGCCAAGGTTCAGCAACTTGCGTCTTGAGGTGAGAGTATTATCTTCGTCAATCATCGGTTTTTTAACAATTGCTCATTCAATGTTTTAGTTTATAGAACACTTTTCAGGATTTGTATTTGTTCATTTCTGATTGATCAGAAATATCGGTCGGCAAATTCAACCTAAAAGCATTTTTCCCCCAACTATCTTACTATCAATTAACGGGCTCATGTGAACGATGTTTTTCAGAAAGCTTTAAGGGAAGTGATCGAGCAAACACCGAAACGAGAACGGGAATTACCCGATGTCGACGCCATCAATAACGAAGTGACTGCGCTGTTTAAAAATTAGAATTCAAGGTTGCTGTGACAGTTTCAAAAAAAATGGCTCTGGCGTAGTTTCGCCGTATCAATCCGATTTTCGATCCAGGCAGTACAAAACGCAAAGGTCGAGAAGGAGGCCCATCAATCGCGAACGATGGGCTTCGTACCTCAGCCCATCCTATTTTGCTGAGTTTAGGAGTTGGCTCCAAATCACTTCCCGGCCCAAGACCCGCCAGGTTTTAAAAACCCGGCAGGTCTACCCCCATCCCCGGAAGTTAATATCGGCCAGATCCTTAACTAAAGTTGGCCGACTCCTAGCGGCCACAGGCCGGCAGTCGGTTTGCAGATGTAGGCTGGGTTGAATGATAATGAAACCCGGCATCGAAGTTGATTATTTGAGATATATGCAGGATTGTTTTTAATGCAAGGGAATTAAGCTTTTTGCTGGGTTTCGCGTTGCTTAACCCAGCCTACGGCCCCGTAATAAATCCGTTTACGGTCATTGGCAATAACCTACCGGCCGACTGACTGCTTTGGGTCGAATTCAGCCACTCAATGCCGATTTTAGCAACCACAGCACAGTCAACAAATCAATCATTTCCACCTGCCTAATACAATTCCCAATGCCGCTCGATAATCCACTTCACGATCGCCCGCAGCTCCTTGTCCAGCGCTCTGTCCTCGCTCAAAAACGCGCTCTGCTCCCGCACCTGCCTGATCGTCCGCAGGACAGCCGGGCTTAGCGCATCGAGTCCGCCTCTAAGCTCCACGCCCTGCACCGCCGCCAGCAGCGCCGCGGCGGCTACTTGCTCGGTCAGTTCGATTACCCGGATCGCGTCCCGGGCCGCGATCGTGCCCATGCTGACCTTGTCCTGATTGTGGCATTCGGTCGAGCGGGAAAAGACGCTGGCGGGTAGGGTTAGCTTCAGCGCTTCGGCGGTCCAGGCCGAAACCGCAATCTGCACGGCCTTGAAGCCATGATTCAGGCCGGATGAGGGATCGCTGTCACCGGACAGATTGGCGCGCAGACCGAAGTTAAATTTCGGGTCCATTAGTTGCGCCATCTGCCGGTCCATCAGGTCGGCCAGGTTCGCGACCGCCGCCTTCAGGCTGTCCATCGCGAACGCGATATGGCCGCCGTAAAAATGGCCGCCGTGCAGCACGTGCTCGCCTTCCGCGTCGATGATCGGGTTGTCGTTGACGCTGTTCAGTTCGTTTTCGATGAACTGGCGCAGCCAGGGCAAGGAGTCTTGGAGCACGCCGATCACATGCGGCGCGCAGCGCAGCGAATAGCGGTCCTGCAGGCGGGTGTCGTTGCGCGGCGCGGCTTCGGTTAGCTGCAGGTCGGCACGGATGCGGCCGGCGACGCGGCTTTGCCCCGGATGCGGCTTGACCGTGAACAGCTTTTCGTCGTAATGATAGGCATTGCCGTGCAGCGCGATCGAGGCCAGGCTGGTGATCCGGGTCGCCAGCCGGGACAGGTATTCGGCCCGCTGAAAGGCCAGGCAGGCTACGCCGGTCATCGCGGCGGTGCCGTTCATAATGGCAAGTCCCTCTTTCGGCTTCAGCGTCAAGGGCTCGATGCCGAGTTTGGCGAATACCGCCGAAGCGGCAAGGCGTTCTTCCCGATACAGCACCTCGCGTTCGCCCGCCAGCACCGCCGCGACATACGACAGCGGCGTCAGGTCGCCGCTCGCGCCGACCGAACCCTCCTTCGGAATCAACGGCAAAATATCGTGTTCCAGCAGGCCGACCAGTCGCTCCAGCAGCAGGTAGCGCACCCCCGAATAGCCTTGCGCGAGACTGTTTAAGCGCGTTGCTAGGATCGCGCGGGTTTCCTCGGCATTGAAATAGTCGCCAAGGCCGCAGCCGTGAAAGGTGTAGAGATGCCGCGACAGTTCGTTGACCTGGTCGAGCGGAATCGGCACGGTGCAGGAATCGCCGAAACCGGTCGTCACGCCGTAGACGAAGCCCTGCTCGCTGAGCAGCTTGTCGATGAATTGCGCGCCCTTGTCGATACGTTCGATGAAGGCGGGATCGCGGCTCAATTCGGCCTGCGCCTGCCGCCGGGAAATCCGGCCGATGTCTTCGATGCGTAGGGGGCGGCCGTCGAAAACAACGGTTCGGCTCGTTTCAGGAGGTTTTTTCATCACCCGGCACGCCTCCCGAGCAAACCCAACACAAGAAACGGCATCGATGATATCCAGGAGGCAGGGTATGCTGCGCGTACCATTTCCCGAGCCGGTGGTCTTTTCGGGCAGCACGAAAGGTACGCACAGCGTACCCTACCGGGCATGGCCGGCATAAATTTAAAGGCCGGAACATTCAGAATAGTTCGCGGCAAAAAATTCATCGATAAGGGATTTGTCATTCCGATCGCCAAAACGGATAAAAATTGAACCACTGCAAGGGCTCTTTCAAACAATAGGTCTGCAAGATGTCCGCATAGCGCTGAACCGTCTTCTGCAGCGTCTGCCTCCGCTCCTTTCGCGGAAGTTTGAGGCCATCGCTGAACCGATCGAAATGCACGACGTACTTTCCCTGCCGTTTCAGGCAAAACACCGTAAAGACCGGGCATTTCAGCAGCGAAGCCAGAATAAACGGCCCTTCCGGAAACAGCGCCTTGCCGCCGAGAAAATCGGCGGCCGCAACATGCAGCAGATTGCTGACCGGCGTCCGGTCCGCGGTCATGATCACGATCTCGCCCCGGTCGATTTTGTCCGCCAGCCGCATCGAGGTTTCCGCGGTGATTTCGGTGACCTGGATCAGATTCATCCGGCTCGCGCTGTTGTAGCGGCTCAGCAATTCGTTGAATTTTTCCGCATGCCGGGTATGAACCAGCACGTTGACATGGATGTTTTGTTCGAGGCTAGCGATCACCCGGCAGACTTCCAGATTGCCCAGATGCGAACCGAGCAACAGGGTGCCCTGCCCCTGCCTTATGCATTCCAGCAATGTCTCGCGGCCATGGTATTCGACCTCGGCGAGCGAGATCATCCCGGCCCATGCCGCCAGCTTATCGAGTATCGCTTCCGCGAACGCCATGAAATGCCGAAAACTGTTCAGCGTACCGGCTTGAGAAGAAAGCGCAATCCTAAAATCTGCGATGCGGCGCAGGTAATCGCGGCTCGCTGCTCTCCCCTGCCGGTTGACCAGCCAGTAATAAGCGACCACCGGGTATAAAACAAGCTGCACGATCGGCCGGCCGCCGAGGCGATAAATCCCGAGCAACGCCCGCATGCCCCAGACCAGGCTGTATTCGCCCATTTCCGCCCAGTGCGTTTTTTTCATTGCCAATGCCGCCGAATCAAGGCGGGAAAACGCGCCAGCATTCCGAAGAACAGCCGGGCGTGAATTTTCGAGATCATCAGGTTGTCCTGCCATAGCCGGAAATGCGAGATCCCATCCAGCGGATAAGTCACCTGCGTCGGCTGATTGACCACCCGCACGCCCTGCCAGTACAGCCTGACGGCGATGTCGATGTCGAAATCCATGCGCCGGCCGATCCGGGCATGGGCGCAAACATGCTCGACCGCGTCGAGCGGATACAGCCGAAAACCGCACATCGCATCGCCGATCGCGAACGACAGCGTATTGATCCAGACCCACAGGTTGGTGAACTGGCGGCCGTACTGGCGGCTTTTCGGCGCATCCGCGCCGAAGACCGGCCGGCCGGCGATCAACGCTTCGGGATGCTCCCGGCTTGCCGCCAAAAACCGCGGAATGTCGTCGATCCGGTGCTGCCCGTCCGCATCGATCTGCAACGCGTGCGTAAAACCTTCGGCGATCGCCGTCCTAAAGCCGTCGAGCACCGCCGCGCCCTTGCCGCCGTTTTCCGGGCGGACAATCAGCGTCAGCCAGTCGGCCCCGTCACGAACGCAAGCTTCGAGCACCCGGCGGCAGGCGGCGGAGCTGCCGTCGTCGACCAGAAAGCCGTGCAATCCGAAAGGCCTGAGTGCAGCCAGAACCTGCGGCAGCGCCTGTTCGTGATTGAAAACGGGGATGATGAGGCAGGTTTTCAAGACTCGGCTCCGTAGACGAGGCGTCCGGAACTGCAGGAATGCGTGCCCGCGCTGTATTGAAAATGCAGCTTGCGCTGGGCTTCCCGCCATTCGAGACTTAAAAGAAGTTCGTCATCCGGGCGGATCATCTGGCTGAACTTGATCATTTCCAGATGCGAAAAAGGCAACCGGATCGGAAAGAAAAGCTTGCTGAAATATTCGGCCCAGCCGATCTGCACCACACCGGGCAGCAGCGGAAACGCCGGAAAATGATCGCCGAAATAAGCCAGTTCCTTGGGTACCCTGATGGTAAGGCGCACGCCGGCGGCATCCGTTTGGGCGGCCAGCATTCTCGGCAACAGGCGGGTATCGGTATTCATGATCGACGTTAAAAGCTCCCGGTTTACCTTTCCCTGCGCGGTCAGCGGAAGCGAGTTCACGAACAGCCATTTTCGAGGCAGCGCGACCGCGTCGAAGCTATCGGCCAGCTGGCTTCTGAGCTGCCGGATGAAAGCGTTTCTGCCCTGCGCTTTCAGGCGCGCCGTACCGCGCTCGCTCAATACGGCAGCGATGCCGATCACGTCGCGGTGGCGCGCCAGCACCAGCGCATAGGCTTCCGACATCCAGGGCGTCTCCTGAAGGCGCCGCTCCAGCGCGGTCAGCGATAGCCTTTTTTCTTCGATCTTGACGATCCGGTCCTGCCGCCCGTGCAGCAGCAGGCGCCCGTCCTCCAGTGGGGTCAGACGGTCGTCCAGCGCCAGCCCTTCCCGGTCGTTCAAATAAGGCGAATACAAATGCGGGCGGTCACCGCGCCAGTCGATCTCGATCCCGGCAAAAGGCCGCCAGGGCGCATCGTTTAGGCAGTCAGCCCGCCGCCAGGCGATCCCGCCGGTTTCGGTGCTGCCGTAGACTTCGATAATGGAGCGACCCGTGAAACTGAGGATTTGCGCGGCCGCCGCGGCGGGCAAAGGGCCGCCGGAACTGAAAATCGCCGCCAGATCGGCGATTTCGCGCCAGGGCGACCTTTCGTCGAGCCGTTTCAAATGTCCCGGGCTGGCGATCCAGCATAACCGCGCGGGGTCGCCGCCCGCCAACAGCATCTCCGGGCTCAACACCATCGCGCTCCGGAAACAGCGCCTCGCCGCCAACGGCCACAGCACGCGGAACAGCAAGCCGTAGATATGCTGATGACTGACCGAGCCGGCGATGCAGGCGCTCTCCAACGCGTTCCCCCAGAGATTTTCGAGCGTATCGATTTCGGCCTGCAGCTGGCGCAGGGTTTTCGGCACGGCTTTCGGCTGTCCCGAAGAGCCGGAGGTGTACAACATGATACGGGGAATATCCAGGTCGAGAGTCTCCAAAGCGCCCCCCAAAGCTTCTGCAGACGCCGCATCCGGATCGAAAGGATCGGCTTCCGGCCAGTCGCCCAGCAGCCGGCAGCCTTCCCGTTCGAGCTGCCGCGCAGTTTCCGGAAGGTTATTGCCCGGAATCCAGATCTCTTTGTCCGCATGCAGCAGGGCGAACAGCCCGACCGCAAACGGGTAGGCATCCTGGGTATAGAGCGCATACCGCCGTGCGGAGTCGCGGCGCCACACCGTCGCCCAATGGCCGGCCGCGGCCGCGAACTGATCGCGCCGATACGGCCGCCCCCGATGCAGCGCGACCGGCGAGGAATCCTGCCCGCACGCCACGATGCACCCGGCCAGAGAAATCAAATTATCCTGCATGTTTTTGCGTTCTGATTCGCACCCAATATTCGCCCGCGAACAACACGCCCATCAACAGATAAGCGATCAGGCCGTTGTACAAACTCCAGACTTCGAAGCTGCTCCATAAGGCGGTCGCCAGCGCAATGCCGCCGTTCAAGACGAAAAAGCCGCACCAGACCTGCGTCACGCGCCGGGTATAGGCGACGCCCACAGGCGGCAGGTCGGGATGGCGCAGGCGAGCCAGGCGTTCGATCACCGTCGGCGACCGGACGAGGCTCCAGGCGAACAGCGTCAGCATCGCGCCGTTCATAACGACCGGATAAAACCGCAGGGTCAAGAGGTCGTTGCGCCAGACCGCCAGCCCGCAGAACAATATCCCGGCGACGGCCGCAGGCCCGTTGCCGAGCGCCCTGCCGCTTCCGTAAGTCAGCCTGAGCGCCAGCACGCCGATCAGCAGCGCCGCGATCTTCCACGGTTCAAAATAACGAATCCCGAAATAAACCGCGAACGGATAGGCAATGACCAAGAGGCCGAGCACAATATTGATGAATAGGCGCATGAATTTCAAGGTTCAAGGCAAAGGCGAAAAAGCTTGCCGGTCATGATAGGGTGTCGTTTTCTTCGGCTAAGAGGGTTTCGTCAAAAACAACTTCCCCTTTTGAAAAAGGGAAACTTCGTCAAACACACCTCCCCCTTTGAAAAAGGGGGATCGAGGGGGATTTATTTGATCAATCTCCCCCGCTCCCTCGGCAATATAGCTCCTGCATTGCCCTCGATCGCTTGTTCCCGACGCGATCTACCTCCCCCATCCGTGGGGTCGTCGATCGC
>NZ_JAERVK010000034.1 GCF_016745425.1 Candidatus Methylomicrobium oryzae
GTTTGAAAAACACAATGGGATAATACAAGGATGGGCTGACGAAGGAAGCCCATCGTTCGCGATTGATGTGGGCTTCGTACCTCTGCCCATCCTATCGTGCTGGTCTGTACGATATGCCTCATTAAGTTTAGCGGCTTCTCGCAGGGATATTTGCCTGGGTACCATTGCACCGGTTTGAAGTTCCAGACATTCGTATAAAGCACGTGCTTAGTCACTGCGAAATGGCGGGGTTGGCGTTGGACGGCTTGGTATTTTCCGCTTTCAGCTCTTCGTAGGGCTTCAGCGTGCCGCCGAACAGCGTGTTCGGCGTTCGGTAATGCGCCTCACTCAGTAGGCTCCATTGCGAACGGTCGAACCAATGCCCTGACATCTGGCAGCCGTAGGCCCGGTCGATTGGCTTGCGACTGATGCCGGCGGCCAGCCTGGCTTCATCCAAATAGCGACGGCTCGGCTCGTAGACGAACGGCAGCTTCTTTTTACTCTCAGTGAAGAGTATGTGCTCGGTTTGCGGGAAATATTTGTGCAAGAATTCCTTATTCCAGCCCAGGTGCCGCGGCCGTCAGTTTACTCAGCAGATAAAAGCGGAAAGCGACGGCGAGTTCCACCGGTATAGCCAGAGGGCTCGTCGAACAGGTTCTGGGCATATCGCCAGCTGTTCAGTTAGTCAGAATTAAGTTCGAATACCCATCAGCGACCTTTCAAGCCCATACACGACGCGTTCTCTCTGATTTTTCAAACTTCAAGCTTTTTTCAGTTAAACCTCTCTTGAAAAAATCCCTTTCAGCGGAACATTCTCTGGATTGACTTAATCTGACGGAGTGAATTTAGAGATAGGATTGCTTTTTGGCGAAGCGGGGTTTTGACGGCGCTGACCGCTATTCCTTCACCGAAATTTTGAGAAATAGGACTGTAATGGGCATAGCCGGTCTGCCATCAGACGCTGCAATCGCGCTCTCATTTGTAGCTGAATGATTCTACCGCTAATCCGTTACCTTCTTGATCCGGAGGTGATGAGGGAATGCAGCCTAAGAACTGAAATCGCAGGAAGAAAGCCCGTCACTCTTTTTTCCTGTTTTTCTGACAAATTTTCCCATGCTGTTTGGCAAGCAATGTATATGTTATTTAAAAAACTTTTAATTGCATCGGCGTTCTCCATCGTGCTATTACCACTAGATAATGTTTATGCCCGAGGTGGTGGAGGACATGGCGGGGGCGGATTCGGCGGCGGACATATCGGTGGATTCGGAGGCTGGCATGGAGGAGGCGGATATGGTGGTAGATTCGGGGGTTGGCGTGGAGGAGGCTGGCGCGGAGGCGGTGGAAGATGGACCGGTCATTACTGGGGAGCATATCCCGGCCATTATGGGGGAGTCTATCACGGCGGCTGGTACGGCCCATACAGGAACTGGCATTACCACTATGCTTATCCCGGCTATAGTTTTTACTTCGGTTTCCCCTACTATTATGGGTCGCCGTACTATGACTGGCCTTATTACTCCTATTCTCCATACTATCCAGGACCGGGGGTTACGGGCCCTGCAACGCCGCCGTCGTATATCGAACAAGGCAGAGCCTCGACGGTGCAACCCTTAGTGCCGAATGCGTGGAGCTATTGTTCGACATCAAACGGCTATTATCCTCATGTCAAAGAGTGCCCGTCGGGATGGCAAAGTCTCCCGGTTCAACCACAGGGACAGGAGCCCGGCTACTGGTATTACTGCAATAACCCTAGGGGTTATTACCCGTATGTCAGAGCCTGTTCGGGCAGATGGCAGAAGATCGTCCCTTAATGGAGAAAACGCCTCATGTCACGAAACTTTACATTTTTTCCGCTGATTTTATTGCTCGGTTCTTGTTCGACAATGCCGAGCAATCCCAGTGTCATGGTACTTCCGGGAACAGGTTCCGGAATCAATTTTGGCCAATTCTCAAAAGATGACGCCCAATGCCGGGACATTGCCCATAACCGACTTGAAACTGCGAAAGAAGAGCCGGACTCATGGGAACAAAGCCAGCAATTCTACGATATTCACTATCTTCAATGCATGTATGAAAGAGGTCATCGGGTTCCGGTGCCGTCAGGTATAACGTACGGTACCCGTCAAGAATGGCAAGCACCACCGCCTCCGAACATGCCGCCGCCTAATACGGCGCCTACCCAATAGGCGGTCCCTGAAAAGCTGTCAGGGCCGTGGATAATTCGCGAAGCAAACCGCTCTTCTCCCGAGTCACGACAGGTTGCCTATCGAAGAGTCAACCTTACGCATTAACTCTAGCTCAACCGCCTCAAGGCTCCCTCAAACTCCCCTTCCCCCATCTCACATCCCACAAATACTCTGCCCAATGGCCGGCAAGCAATCGCAGTCGAGCCACTCCCCCAAAGGTATCCAATACTGTATCGTCCGGCCGGGAACTGGCCTCGACGATATGCCGCATCAGGTCCTATAGCTTCTCGCGGGAATGCGTGCCCAGATACCAGGGTACCGGCTTGGAACCCCAGACATTCGTATAGGGCATGTGCTGGCACGTTGAATAATGTCCGATTCCAACTGCGTATGGACCGGAGAAATATCGCGGAAGGGACCGCCAAAGGCTGGACGGGTTCGTGCCGGCCGAATGTTTTCGATGAGGTCAGCCGGGAAATGGCCAAAGCACTTCGAACCCCTTAAAAGAACCAAAGGAAATCCCATGACAATTCCTAGCCTGCATTTTTTTAGAATGAGCGGTTTATTGATCGTGTTAGTCTTACTTTCCGGCTGCATGTATATGACGGAGGGTACCAAACTTCCTCCGATTACCCCCCGCCCTGCTTCCGCCTTTCAGCCGCAAATCGAACATACCGTCGGCGATTTTTCCTTCACTCTCGAAGGCGGCAAGATGGTCACCTCCAATCTCGCAGGAGAAGCGATAAACGAAAATATCTTGAGCAGCTGGAAAGATCGCAAGTACATTCGGGATCACGACTCTGTCGATGCCGGCGCTTTCACCGGCAAAGCGGATTACAACCTGACCTTAAGCGGCAGCCAATACGCCGAATCCAGCATCGGTATGCAGATATTGAGCGGGCTGACTTTATTTTTGATCCCTTATACGGTTACCGAGAATTACGACCTTCAATATAGGCTAACCGACGTTAAAACGGGACAAAAATACTCTGGCAGTATCGAGGAATCGAATAAGGGTTATGTAGAACTGTTCCTTTTATTTGGCGCTCCTTTCGGTATTCATAACCAACAGAAAATGTTCGAGCGGATGGGCGATCATCTTTATGACCAGCTTTATCAACAAGGCGCTTTTCAACCTTCGAAAAGCGCAGCTAAGCCATAAAAATTCGAGCATTTATCGTTTGTGCCGATGCATCATCCTGCCTCGATCCACATAAGGAATGAGCCATACACCCCATCATCCACGCTTCGACGTCCCCAGGGAATGGGGAACGGTTTCGTATGATGCTTATAAAGACACCGGCAAAAATCAAGAATTCTCGACGGAATTGCAGCTAATCGCTCTGAATCGCGGTCTATTTAATTCAGACTAAGGTAGCCGGGAGGATGGCGGAGATGAAGGAAGAGGAACGGGATTTTCTTTATGCGTTGATCGGCGATACGGAAAGCGAAAGGAGACTCAAGGATTTCGTGTTTTATTATGGTCTCCGTTTAGCCCTGCGCGAGCACTGGAAGCTCGAAAACAGCGATATCGTCAAAAAAATGTCCGAGACGGCGGTGCAGGAAATTCTGCACGGGCGCTGCCGGTCATGCAACGGAACGCGGCTTGACCGAAAATTTAGCGCATGTCCTCGTTGCAGCAGCCTCGGCGTGCGCCGTTTATCAGGCCGGATCCTGAGCGAAAAAATTGGCGTCGATCGCCGCCATTTTACTGGATTGTGGCAGCACCGTTACGACTGCCTTTATGTGTTTGTAGAGGATATACAAGGCAATGTGGTATCGCAGGTCAGGCAGAGCAGAAACTGGGACGCGGTGCTGCTGGCCTGACCGGGCTATGCCGATTTTTAAATAAACTTAAATGAAGGGCGTAAGTCTGTAAATAAAAACAGATCGTCTGACCTGCTGCAGATGTTTCTGTATTGCGTTTAACCGGTAAAGCCCAAGCGCTTCCCAATGCTCACGGACGGAGGTATTCATGAAAAAGACTTCCCTTTGGAAAGAAGACGCCGACGCCAGCGCTTATCCTCCCCTGCAAAATGATTTACATGTGGATGTCGCAATTATCGGCGGCGGCATGACCGGACTGACCGCCGCGCATCTGCTGGCGGGTGCGGGCAAAAGCGTCGCGCTGCTGGAAGCGTGGCGGGTCGGCGGCGGAACGACCGGATTTTCCACAGGCAATCTTTACGCTACGGTCGAAGAACGGATGCATGCGATCTGTTCCAAGTTCGACAGTGAAACGGCCCATGCGGTCGCCGCTTCCCGGACCGCCGCGATCGGGCATATCGAAAACCTGGTGCACCGGCTCGCGATCGACTGCGATTTTCACCGGCGGCCCTGGCGATTAATCTCGGAAATCCCCCAGAACAATAAAATCCTGGAAAAGGAATTCCATGCCTGCCGGGAAGCGGGCCTGGACGCCTACCTGGAAACCAGCACGCCGCTGCCTTTCGATATCAGCCGAGCCCTTCGCATCGAAAATCAGGCGCAGTTCAATCCGATGCGTTATGCCAAGGCGCTGGCAGCAGAGATCATCAAGGCGGGCGGGTCGGTATTCGAACGCACGCCGGTCCTGCGGATTAAAGAGGGCTCGCCGCATAGCCTTTACACCGAAAACGGCACGGTGACGGCTGACAAGATCATCCATGCAACGCACTCGCCGAAAGGCGTCAGATTCGTTCACACCCTGATGGGCGTCCACCGGGAATACGCGATTGCAGTCAAACTGAACTCGAACAATTACCCGGAAGGTATTTTCTGGGTCATGAGTCGGCCCCACCAGCATTCCATCCGCGCCTATACCGACAGCCGCGGCGAAAGCTTTCTCCTGGTGCTGGGCGAACCGCATAAAGTCGGACACAAGAAAGACAACGAAAGCTGCTTCCGAAACCTGGAAGCCTATGCCGGAGCGCGCTTCGACGTGAAATCGGTCGATTATCGCTGGAGCGCGCAAAATTACCGATCGGCCGACGGCCTGCCTTATATCGGTGCGCTCGACGAAAAAACCGGCGTGTACATTGCGACCGGCTTCGCCACCGACGGACTCACCTACGGCACCCTGGCTGCAATGATCATCAGTGACCTGATCCTGGACAATGAAAATCCGTGGGCGAAGCTATACGATCCCCGGCGGCACAACCCGCTCAAATCGGCGGGCCGCTTCATCAAGGAAAACGTTCATGTATTTATGGATTACATGCACGATCTGCCCTATCGGGCCGAAGCCAAGATCGTTTCCGACATAAGGCCGGATGAAGGCAAAACGGTCGTGATCAAGGGCGAAAAATTCGCCGTCTACCGGGACGAAGCCGGCGTACTGCATCAGGTTTCGGCTGTGTGCACGCACATGAAATGCATCGTCAACTGGAACGCGGAAGCGAAAAGCTGGGATTGCCCCTGCCACGGAAGCCGCTTTACAGTCGATGGCCGGGTGATCGAAGGGCCGGCCATGATCGACCTGCCGAAACCGGAAACCGGCAAGCCGCATTAATTATGGAGGATCAGGTTATGTTGATCTCAGCCATCGTACTCTTTTCGCTTGCGATGCTGCTCGGCATCTTTCTCTTAACCTTCGTGTTGAGAGGCAAACACACGCCCAAAGCGGTTGCATTCACGCACGGGCCTTTGGCCGCCGCCGGGCTGGTGCTACTGATCGCCTATGCCTTTCAGCACAGGCCGGCGCCAATCGAAAGCCTGCTATTATTCGCGGTGGCGGCGCTAGGCGGGTTCGTGTTGATCGCTATCGACCTGACGCGCACCTCGGTGCCGAAATGGATGGCCGTGCTGCACGGACTGATTGCCTTGACAGGCCTGGTTCTGTTATTGCGGTTCGCGTTTTTATAGCGGGATTTTCTCCTGTAAGCGACAGTCTCCCGTTTCACGGCTGACCGGCGTACGGCTTCAGGCTCAATACGATTTCCGCTCCGCCTTGCGGGCCGTTGCCAAACTTCAATTCCGCACCATGCAGTTCAGCGATACGCCGCACGATCTGCAACCCCAGGCCGCTGCCCCGGCTTTCTTTCATTCCGGGATTCCGTCCCGTTTCAGGCTCCGGCCCCCCCGGCCCCAGGTCCGCCACGCACACGTCAACGCGATCCCAAACAGCTGCTGCGGTCACGCTGACACTGCCGCCGCCGTGTTTGATGCCGTTGTCGATCAGGTTATACAGTAACCGCCGTAAAGCCAACGGTTTATAGCGTACGGGCGGAATCTTGCCCAGGAGCAGTTTCAGGTCAACATCAGCGCGCCGATATTTTTGCGCTACATCGATTAACAGCGGCGTAATATCGCCTGCTTCCCACGGCTCTGTTTCTTCGATATTGAAGCGCGTCAACTCAATAAAATGCTGCAGGATCAGATTTATTTCTTCGATATCTTCCTTCATCCCATCGCCAAGGTCATCCGAATCCGCGCCGAGCATTTCCACGCTCAGGCGCAGGCGCGCTAAGGGCGTGCATAGGTCATGCGAAATACCCGCCAATAAAAACTCCTGCTCTCTGATCAAATGGTCGAGATTGAAGCGCAGCCTATTCAATGCCTGCCCTACGGCGCGGATTTCCTCGGGCCCGTCCGGATGAATCTCGACGCTGCGCAGATCCAGCCCCAGCCTGCTCGCGGTCTCAGCCAATGTCTGCAGTGGCCGGCTGAGGCGGCGTGCGGTCCAAAAAGCCGCTATAGTCGACAAAGCGAGTGCTATCAGGAGCGCCAGCAGCATAAAAAAAGGCATGCCCAACAGATTTTCCGCCGGAAACCCCAGCGAAAATACCGGGAAGGTCCGATGCTGCAGCCACAGCGTATGGCCTCTATCCCGCTGGTAAAGGATCACAAGCCCATCTTTCGGATTTTCCTGTAAAGCCCGCTGCCAAGCTATGAAGAAAGGTCTTCTGGGCGGGGCGCTGCCTCGTTCCTCCGCATCCCAGGCCATTGTCACGCCGGCACGCTGTTTAAGGCGCTCGGTCAACCGGCGTTTCGACTCGTCATCGCTCTGTTGCGCGATTTCTTCTACCAGAACCCCTATCGTTTTGCTCAAATATCCGTAATGATGACCCGCCGGAAATAAAACGAACAAAACCAGCAAAGCGAACAGGACGGCAAAATTGAATACCATCATCACCATCAAGAGCGCAAACACGCGGCCGAACAGGGTCTTGGGAAATCTCACGCAAGCACCCCTTGATCCTGGACCAGTACATAGCCGAGTCCCCACACGGTTTGCAGATAACGCGGATGCGCCGGATCGTCCTCCAGCAATCGGCGCAACCGTGAAATTTGGATATCGATGGCACGGTTATTGGGCATATGGTCGCGGCCATCGATCAGATGCGCCAGCCGTTCGCGCGATAGAGGCTTGCCGGCATGCTCAGCCAGTACCTTGAGCAAGGCGAATTCGCCGCAGGTCAAATCGATAGGCGTGTACTCCCGATACAACCGACGTTCAGCGCAATCCAGCGCGTAAGGGCCGAAATGCAGCGTCTTACAAATCGAATCGGGTGCGGCTGCAATGGGACGGCTACGCCGCCGCAGTACCGCATGGATGCGAGCCGACAGTTCGCGGGGATTAAACGGCTTGCCGAGATAATCGTCGGCACCCGCCTCCAGGCCGGCAATCCGGCTCATTTCGTCAGCGTTAGCGGTGAGCATAATCACCTGTGGGCTTTGAGGATCGGCGCTGAGCCTTCGGCAGATCGACAAACCATCCTCTCCGGACAGCTTCCAATCCAGCACGATCAGATCGAAAGGACGGCGCGCCAGCCATTTGTTCATCTGTTCGCCGTCGGCAACGGCCTGCACAATAAACCCCTGTTCCCTCAGATAGCGTTCCAACAATAGGCTAAGCCGCCTGTCGTCATCGACGATCAGAATCTTAGCGTTTTTCATAAGATATTGACATCTTTGAAAGTTTTATTGCAAAAAAACGTCATAATACCTTGAAGATGTTACATTTTGTTACAATTCAACTTGAGCTTAATCTCGCGATTTCCTTTAAATTGTAGTTGTCCAGAATTCCAGCAGCAGATATCGGTCTTTCTACAAACCGAAAACTTGCCGCTGAAGTGGCGTCTTATTTAAAGACTGAGCATAGGCGACTGATATTACAAGGAATTTCGTTTAAGCTGATGAATATGAATTCACAATTGCCATTACCCAGCCATTATACAGATAGTCTCCGACCTAAACATAGCGGGAAAAAAAGGGTATAGGAAAATTGAGTAAGGACAAAACCGAATTATCCCCGCGAGAACGCCTTCTTGTCGCTTGTTATCTTCAGATAACTGAAAAACTGTCCGTTGAGGCAAGCGCGGCCCGATCTAACATGGCTTATCCCGAACCCGAGATTCCATCCAGTAAAATTCCCCTTTTTTTATGACAGCTACTCTTTCTTTTTTACCGTCCTACGATGCCCCGCTGGAACAACACAAGGAATACCTGCG
>NZ_JAERVK010000035.1 GCF_016745425.1 Candidatus Methylomicrobium oryzae
AACCTGCCGGATAGACCGCCGCCGTCTTGTTCCAGGACATCTGGCGCACGCGTTCCGCGTCGCTTAATAAGTTCAAAGCAGCCAGCGGCAGTCCGGGATCGGCCAGACAGTCGGTCAGCAAGCGTTGGAAACGTTCGCTCAGACGGACAATCGTCTCGGCCCGGAACAATTCGGCAGCGTAGACGAAAGTGCCGCTGAACACGCCGTCGGCGTCTTCCTCGGTCGCCAGGCTCAAATCGAATTGCGCGGCGGCCGGCTCGGTGTCGATGCGTTCGACGCTGAGGCCCGGCAGGGTTTTCAATGCATTGAGGTCGCGTTTTTGGTGGTTGAACAGCACCTGGAACAGCGGGTTGCGGTTCAAAGCCCGCTCCGGCTGCAGCAACTCGACCAGATGTTCGAACGGCAAATCCGGATGCTCCTGCGCCGTCAACACGGTTTGCCTGGCCTGCGTCAGCCAGTGCTTGAAACTTAGGTTGCCGCGGCACTCGGCCTTGACCACCAGGGTATTGACGAAAAAGCCGACCGCCGGCTCGGTTTCCAGGCGCTGGCGATTGGCGACCGGCACGCCGATACGAATATCCGACTGGCCGCTGTAGCGGTAGAGCAAGGCCGCGAATGCCGCGAACAATACGGTGAACGGCGTGGTTTCGCTGGCCGCGGCCAACTGCTTTAAGCGTTGAGCAACTTGGGCAGGCAAGACGAAAGCCTGTGCGGCGCCGGCTCCCGACATGCGTTCGGGCCGGGCGCAATCGAACGGCAATTCCAGCACCGGCTGCTCGCCGCCGAGCAGGTGTTGCCAGTAACGCGCCTGCCGTTCGCCCTCGCCCGCCGCCAGCCATTGCCGCTGCCAGGCGGCGTAATCGGCGTATTCGATCGCCAGCGTCGTTAGGCGTGCCTCGCGGCCTTCGACCGCGGCGGCGTACAGTTCGGCGAATTCCTCCAATAAACGGCCGACCGACCAGCCGTCGGCCAGGATATGGTGCATGGTCAGCCATAATTCGCGGCGGCTTTCGCCGTGCTTGACCAGCGCCGCTCGCCACAACGGCCCGGCGGCGAAATCGAACGGCGTATTGTCTTTAAATCCATTGTCGATGGCCGCATCGGCGCCCACCAAAACCCGTAACGGCACCGGAACATTCGCCTCGGCTGCTTGCATCGGCTTGCCGTCCACGATTACGAAACGGGTACGCAACATGGCATGACGCTCGGCCAGACATTCAAAGGCCTGCCGCACCGCGTTCTCATCGAGCGGCCCTTGGATGCGCAGGCCGCCGCTGATGTGGTAAGCCGTGCTCTCCGGCTGCAACTGCGCCAAGAACCACAGCCGCTCCTGGCCGTAAGACAAGGGGCGCGGGCCGTCAAGCGCAAGACGCGGAATAGCCGCCGGCTTGTTTTCGGCAGCCGGCGCGGCCGTAGCCGCCGCCAGTTCGGCGATGGTCGGCTTTTCGAACAACAGTTTCGGCGTCAGCTTGATGCCCTGTTTGCGGGCACGGGCGATGATTTGCAGGCTCAGAATCGAATCGCCGCCCAGCTCGAAGAAATTGTCGGTGACGCCGATCGATTCCCGTTTCAATACGGTTTGCCAGATCGCCGCCAGCTTAGCTTCAGTGTCGTTGCGCGGCGCCACGCCGGCACGGGCCTTGGCTTGCGGCCGGGGCAGCGCCTTGCGGTCCGCTTTGCCGTTGGCAGTCAACGGAATCGCCTCCAGCAGCGTCAGATGCGCGGGCAGCATGTAATCGGGCAACAGGCCGGCCAATTGCTCGCTGAGGCTCTCGGCATCCAAAGTTGCTGTGCGCTCGGCAACCGCATAGGCCAACAGTTGCAGGCGGCCGTCCCGGTCGTTCGGCTCGGCAATGACCAGCGCATCGGCGACGCCCGGCAGGCTGCGCAAGACTTTAGCGATTTCGCCGGGCTCGACCCGATAGCCGCGTATCTTGATCTGGTCATCCGCGCGGCCCAGCCATACCAGCCGGCCGCCGCGCAATACGGCGCGGTCGCCGGTGCGGTACATGCGGGCGCAGGAACGGAAAGGATCGGGCAGAAACCGTTCGGCCGTGGCTCCGGCCTTGCCGTGGTAAGCACGCGCCAGGCTGCCGCCGCCGATGTACAGTTCGCCGGGCACGTCGTTCGGCAGCGGATTCAGATCAGCGTCGAGCAGATAGGCGTAAACGCCGGCCAACGGCGTACCGACCGGTACGGGATCGGCGGCGGCCGCGGCTTCGTGGGTTAGTACGCCGACCGTGGTTTCGGTCGGGCCGTAATGGTTGACGATGCGGCAGTCCGGTTTCAAGCGCCGCACGCCGGCCAGCAATTCGGCGTCGCAGGCCTCGCCGCCCAATATCAGCACATGGTTCGGCAATACGGCCGCCGGCTCGGCCGCCTGCAGCAAGCCGCGCAAATGGCTGGGAACAATCTTCAGTACATCGACCTTGTGTTCGCGCATGGCCGCGGCGAAACGGTCGGGATCGGCCGCGCTTTCGGCATCGATTAAAACCAGAGTCCGGCCGCTGTAGAACGCACCGAACAATACGGTATGGCCGAGGTCGGCAGCCGGCGTCGAAACCATCGCCAGGGTTGCGGCCTGCGGCAAGGCCAGACGCGGCAGCACACCTTGTAAATACCGGTTTAATGCCGTATGGCTGACCGTCACGCCTTTGGGCTGGCCGGTTGAACCGGAGGTATAAATGCGGTAGGAGGCTTGCTCGGGATGAATCGGCACCGGCACGAATTCGACTGCATCGTTATTCCGGTTGACGGCATCCGGATTCAACAGTGCGACGCCGCAATCGGCGAAACGTGCGGCATCGGATTCACCGGCCAACAGCACTATCGCCCCGCTGTCGCGCAGCAATTCGCGCAAGCGGTTGTCAGGCAAAGCAGGATCGAGCGGCAAATACACGCCGCCGGCCTTTAATACCGCCAACAGGCTGAGCGGCAATTGAATCGAACGTTCGAACAGCACGCCGACCGCCGTTTCCTCCTTGACACCCATGCCTTGCAGCACCGCGGCCAGACGTTCGGCGGCGCTGTCCAGTTCGGCATAACTCAGGCTGGCGCGGTTGTCGCGCACCGCAATTGCGTCAGGCTGTGCGGCAACATGGCTTTGCCAAGCCGCAAGAACATCCGGATAGCTAAATTCGCCGCGCAAAGCATCCCCGCCTGACAACAGCGCGGTTTCGGCATCGGCCAAGGCCGACGGCAAAGCCGGTAACGGCTGCAGATGCAGATCGGCGACTTTGATGGCGTCCGCCGTGGTCAATTGCTGTAACAGGTAACGGTAACGCTCCGCAAGCCGCTCTAACGCCCGCGGCTGGAAGCGCCGACGTTCGCCGGACAATGTCAAATGCAGGCGGTTATCGAGTCCTGCAATCAGGCTCAACGGGTAATTGTTGCGGCCGCGGTCGTGGCGCAGCACACCGGCCGGCGCTTCGTCGTCCAGCAAACCGACTTGCAGGCCGTCGCGTTGGTTTTTCAACACCTCGTCCAAGGGATAGTTTTCGAACACCAAAATCGCCTCGAACAGATGTTGCCCTTCGCAACCGGCAGCGCGCTGAATCTCCGCCAGCGGGGTAAATTCGTAATCGCGCATCGCCGCGGCTTGATTTTGAATCGCTTGCAGCCAAGCGCTCACATCCTGAGCGCCGGGCAATCCAACCCGCAACGGCAAGGTATTGATGAACAAGCCGGCCATTTCGTCGATGCCGTCCACGTTGGCCGAACGCCCGGACACGGTAACGCCGAACAACGCCTCGCCGCCGCCATGCCGGCCCAGCAACAACGCAAACGCAGCTTGCAACAAGGTGCCGACCGTCACGCCGTGGCGGCGCGCTGCGGCCTGCAATTGCCCGGTTTCTTCCGGCGACAGGCTGGTTTCGATTTCCTGGTAGCTGCCGCGCTCGCCAGCCGGCGCTGGATCCTCCGCCAACGGTAACGGGGCAATGCCGTCGAGCCCGTTCAGCGATTCCCGCCAGAATGCCAGCGCGGCGTTGTGATCGCGAGACGCCAGCCACCGCAGGTAATCGGCATAATCCGGCTGGTGAATCGGCGCTTCGCCGTGGTATGCGCGCATCACGTCGCGCAGTACCAGCCCCATACTCCAGCCGTCCAAGGCGATGTGGTGATGGCTCCAGACCAGCCACCAAGCGGCATCGGCGACCCGCAATAACGACAACTCGAAGCCGCGCCGGCCGGCGAAATCGAATCCTTGTTTACGTTCGCCGGCCAGCCATGCATTCAATTGCTGCCACTGCCGCTCGGCATCAAGCCCTCGCCAATCGGCCCGGCGCAGATCGACGCTTCGGGTTTTGCAGACAACTTGCAGCGCCGGCTGGACGTCTTCGAATAAATACAGCGAGCGCAAGGCCGGATGGCGATCGACCGCCGACTGCCAGGCAGCATGAAAACGCGCCACATCCAGCGTGCCGTTCAGTGCAAATATCCGTTGGTAAAAATAAGGGTCCTGTTCGCCGTACTGCAGCGCATGGAACAGGATGCCCTGCTGCAGAGGCGAGAGGGGGTAGAGGTCTTCGATGCGGCGGTGTTCGACCGGCAGGGCGTCGAGCTGGGCCTGGCTTAAGCCGGCCAGCGGCACGTCGCTCGGGGTCAGGCCGGGCTCGGCCTTCAGACAGTGGTCGAGCAGGCGCTCCAGATGCCACTGGTAGCGGTCGAGCAGGCGGTCGATCGTCTGCGCGGCGTAGCGCTCGCGGCTGTAGCTCCCGTGGAGGCGCAGTTGGCCCCGGTAGATTTCGCCGTTGAGTTCCAGTTCGTAAGCCAACGGCGCCTTGGGGTCGCGTTCGTCGCCGCTGTCTTCCTCGGCCGGCTGCCACAGGGCGTCTTCGCTGAAGCTGCTGTCGAGCTGGCCGAGGTAGTTGAACAAAACCGGCGGCTTGGCGGGGTTGACGTTGGCATCGTCCTGGGCATCCTTTGCCGCTGGGCTGTTCGAGCACAGGTAGCGTAATACTCCATAGCCCAGGCCCCGGTCCGGCACCTGCCGCAGCTGCTCCTTGATCGTTTTGAGGGTGGCGGCCACGGTGGCTTGCGGGCTCAGGGTAACCGGGTACAGGCTGGTGAACCAGCCGACCGTACGGCTCAGGTCTAAGGCCGGTTGGCCTGCCGTTGGGAGGAGGTCGGCTTCGCGGCCGTGGCCTTCCAGGGCAATACGGCTATGCGGTTGCCGCGTCCATTCGCACAGGGTCTGCGCCAGGGCGGCCAGCAAGAGGTCCGGCAGGCGGGTGCGGTAGGCCCGGGGGGCCGCGTGCACCAACTGCTGCGTGCGCTCGGGCGTTAAGATCAGCGTGCGCTCGGCACGGTCGCGGCTTTCGGCCCGGCCTGCCGGCTCATCGCAGGGCCAGGAGGCGCTGGAATGGCCGGTTTGGGCCTGCCAGTAGGCCGACTGGCTTTGCAGCCGTTGGCTTTGGGCATAGGTGTGCAGGGCCCGGCCCCAGGCTGGGTAGCGGGCGGTTTTGGCGGGCAGGTGCGGCGTTTGGCCCTGGCGGATTTGCGTGTACAGGTGATGCAAATCTTCCAGCAGGATGCGCCAGGACACCGCGTCGACAATCAGGTGATGGGCCACCAGCAACAGCCGCTGGCTGCCGTCGGCAACCTCGATCGCGACGGCTTTGAACAGCGGGCCGTGTTGTAGGTTCAGGCTGCGCTGCGCCTGCTGGGCGATGGCGGTCACGGCGGCGGCATCGGCGGCGTGGTGGTGTTCCAACCGGGCTTCGGCCGTTTGCAGTTCGGCATAGTGTTGGTGCCAGCGGCCCTGGTTTTGGCTATAGCGCAGGCGCAGGCTGTCGTGATGCTCGACCAACACCTGCAGGGCCTGTTCGAGGGCGGCCCGGTCGAGCGGCGCTCGGGTGTTGAGCAAGAGCGACTGGTTCCAGTGCGCGGGCTGGGGCAGCGTTTGTTCGAAGAACCCCTGCTGGATCGGCAGCAGCGGCGCGGGGCCGGCCGCCGGCCCTTGCGCGTGTTCGGCTTGTTGCTGAGCGTCTTGATTCAAGCGCTGCACAATCGGGGCCAGGCCGGCGATGGTTTGGTGCTGGAACAGGTCTTTGGGGGTGAAGCCCAGGCCGTGGGCGCGGGCGCGGCTGACCAGCTGGATGGAGAGGATGGAGTCGCCGCCCCGTTCGAAGAAGTTGTCGTGGATGCCGAGGTCCTGGCACCCCAGCAGGTCTTGCCACAGCTTAACCAGCACCGCTTCGGCCGCGGTGGCCGGGGCTTGCGGGGCCGGCCGTTCCGGGGCTTCGGGCAGCGGCAAGGCGCGGCGGTCGATTTTGCCGTGGGCGGTGCGCGGCAGTTGCGCCAGCCGGACGTAGCGGGCCGGGATCATGTAGGCCGGCAGCCGTGCGGCCAGCGCGGCGTTGAGCTGGGCGTCGGTCGGCGGCATGGCCTCGTGTTCCGGGAACGCGGCAGCCGGAGCGGTCCCGCCGGCCAGATACGCCGCCAGGTAGCGCCGTCCGTCGTCCTCGCGCAGCAGCACGTGGGCGTCGTCGACGCCGGGCACGGTTCGCAGGACGGCTTCGATTTCGCCGGGTTCGATCCGGTAGCCGCGCAGTTTGAGCTGCTGGTCAGCGCGGCCGAGATAGTCGATCACCCCGTCTTGGCCGTAGCGCACCCGGTCGCCGGTGCGGTACAGGCGGCCGCCGTCCCCCGCAAACGGGTCGGGCAGGAAGCGTTCGGCGCTCAGACCGGGCCGGTGGTGATAGCCGCGCGCCAGGCACGGGCCGCCGATGTACAGTTCGCCGACCGCACCCAACGGCACCGGGTTGAGGTCGGCATCGAGGATGTGCAGGCTGCGCTCGCCCAGGGCGGTGCCGATGGGGGCGTAGCCGGTCAGGGGGCGGTCATCGGCCGGCCAGGCCAGCGGGGTAATGACGGTTTCGGTCGGGCCGTAGCCGTTGATGATCCGCTCCGGCCGCAGCACGGTACGGAGCGTGTGCAAAGCGGCGGCTGAGACGGCTTCGCCGCCGACACAGGCGATGCGCAGCGCCAGCGTCTCGCCCCGTGCCTGGACGGCCTCGGCCAGCTGCAGCAAGGCGCTGGTCGGCGGATACACGACGGTTACGCGGTGCGTGCGCACCGCCGCCAACGTGGCCTCGCCGGTCTCGCGGCTATCGCCCAGCACCACGCCGGCACCGTGGCAGAGCGGCGCCAGCCATTGCTCCAGGGCCGCGTCGAAGGTGAAGGCGGCCAGATGCAAAGCCCGGTCGGCGGGGGTGTAGCGGTACAGGTCGCCGACGGCCTGGATGTGCCGGCTCAACGCCCCGTGCGCCACGGCCACGCCTTTGGGGGTGCCGGTGGAGCCGGAGGTCAGGATCAGGTAGGCCAGCTGCTCGGGGTGGATGGCCACCTCGGGCGGCGTGGTAGGTTGAGTGGCCAGGTCGGTTTCGTCGAGAATCAGCCAGATAGACGGGGCTGAACGCGCGTGAAGCCCCGCGTTCGCGTCTTCAACGCGGCCAGCTCCCCGTTCGGTGAGATCGCGATCGATGCGCCTCCTGACGTCGGCACCGCCTCCTCTGAGCGTCATCGCCCACGCGGATTGCGTGATCGCCACGCGCACCCCGGCCTCGGCGATCAGCTCGGCCAGGCGTGCCGGCGGTTGTTCGGGGTCGAGCGGCAGATAGGCGCCGCCCGCTTTCCACACCGCCAGCATCGCCACGATCGTCTCCACGCCGCGCGGCAGCAGCAGCGCTACCCGGTCTTCCCGGCGAAGACCCAGGCCGATCAGCCGGTGCGCCAGCCGGTTGGCCCGGGCCTCCAGTTCGGCATAGCGCAGGTAGGTACCGTCATCAGCGATCAGCGCAATCGCCTCGGACTGCACCTCGGCCTGGCGCCGGATCAGTTCGTGCACCGGGGTGCGGGCATCGTAGGGCTTCACCCAGGCATTCCAGGTCTGAAGCTGTTCGGTTTCTTCGGTGCCGAGCAGCCGGTGGGCGGCGATTGGGGCTTGCGGCTGGGCCAGCAGTTGTCCGAGCAGGTAGGAGTAATGGCCGGCCAGCCGTTCGA
>NZ_JAERVK010000036.1 GCF_016745425.1 Candidatus Methylomicrobium oryzae
GGGGTTTTGGATTAAGAGCTTGGCAATTCCCTACTTTCGCACGACAACCTGTCGCACTATCATCGGCGCTAAGCGGTTTCACTTCCGAGTTCGGGATGGGATCGGGTGGTTCACGCTCGCTGTGGTCACCAAGCAAACGGGTGCGGCGGGTTGTAGGCGGTAAAGCCTGGCCCACCTCGGCAGGAGGAAGTCCTCGTGCCTGGAAATCTGTAACGTTCGGTTCTCTTGCATTAAAGCGTCAGCTGCCCTGCAGTTTTGTTCTGCAGGTTCACCCAAACCGATTGGGTGTTATATGGTCAAGCCTCACGGGCAATTAGTACACGTTAGCTGCACGCATTACTGCGCGTCCACACCGTGCCTATCAACGTCGTCGTCTCCAACGGCCCTTCAGGGGACTGAATGTCCCAGTGAGATCTCATCTTGGGAGGGGCTTCCCGCTTAGATGCTTTCAGCGGTTATCCTGTCCGTACATAGCTACCCGGCAATGCGATTGGCATCACAACCGGAACACCAGCGGTACGTCCACTCCGGTCCTCTCGTACTAGGAGCAGCTTCCCTCAAATCTCAAACGCCCACGGCAGATAGGGACCGAACTGTCTCACGACGTTCTGAACCCAGCTCGCGTACCACTTTAAATGGCGAACAGCCATACCCTTGGGACCTGCTTCAGCCCCAGGATGTGATGAGCCGACATCGAGGTGCCAAACACCGCCGTCGATATGAACTCTTGGGCGGTATCAGCCTGTTATCCCCGGAGTACCTTTTATCCGTTGAGCGATGGCCCTTCCATACAGAACCACCGGATCACTATGACCTACTTTCGTACCTGCTCGACCTGTCCGTCTCGCAGTCAAGCACCCTTATGCCATTGCACTCATTGCCTGATTTCCGACCAGGCTGAGGGTACCTTCGTGCTCCTCCGTTACGCTTTGGGAGGAGACCGCCCCAGTCAAACTACCCACCAGACACTGTCCCTAGCCCGGATCACGGGCCGAGGTTAGAACTTCAAATAAACCAGGGTGGTATTTCAAGGATGGCTCCACGCGAACTGGCGTCCACGCTTCGCAGCCTCCCACCTATCCTACACAAGTCGATTCAAAGTCCAGTGTCAAGCTATAGTAAAGGTTCACGGGGTCTTTCCGTCTAACCGCGGGTACACTGCATCTTCACAGCGATTTCAATTTCACTGAGTCTCGGGTGGAGACAGTGTGGCCATCGTTACGCCATTCGTGCAGGTCGGAACTTACCCGACAAGGAATTTCGCTACCTTAGGACCGTTATAGTTACGGCCGCCGTTTACTGGGGCTTCGATCAAGAGCTTCGCTTTCGCTGACCCCATCAATTAACCTTCCAGCACCGGGCAGGCGTCACACCCTATACGTCCTCTTTCGAGTTTGCAGAGTGCTATGTTTTTGCTAAACAGTCGCAGCCACCAATTTTATGCTACCTTTCTCGGCTCCATCCGCGCGGGACTTCACCTAGCAAAGGCGTACCTTATCCCGAAGTTACGGTACCATTTTGCCTAGTTCCTTCACCCGAGTTCTCTCAAGCGCCTTAGAATTCTCATCCCACCCACCTGTGTCGGTTTAGGGTACGGCCACTCGTAACCTGAAGCTTAGAGGTTTTTCTTGGAAGCCTGGCATCGGTCGCTTCGCCGCTCCGTAGAGCAAGCTCATCATCACGTCTCGGGATTGAGCGCCCGGATTTGCCTAAGCGCTCTCCCTACCGGCTTGCACTGCCTATTCCAACAGGCAGCCGACCTAGCCTTCTCCGTCACCCCATCGCAGTTACGACCGGTACAGGAATATTAACCTGTTTTCCATCGACTACGCCTTTCGGCCTCGCCTTAGGTACCGACTAACCCTGCGTCGATTAGCGTTGCGCAGGAAACCTTGGGTTTTCGGCGTCAGGGTTTTTCACCCTGATTGTCGTTACTCATGTCAGCATTCGCACTTCCGATACCTCCAGCCGACTTCTCAATCGACCTTCACAGGCGTACGGAACGCTCCTCTACCGCTCAACTTACGTTGAACCCGTAGCTTCGGTACTATGCTTAGCCCCGGTAAATCTTCCGCGCAGGCCGACTCGACCAGTGAGCTATTACGCTTTCTTTAAAGGGTGGCTGCTTCTAAGCCAACCTCCTGGCTGTCTGGGCCTTCCCACATCGTTTCCCACTGAGCATAGATTTTGGGACCTTAGCTGACGGTCTGGGCTGTTTCCCTTTTCACGACGGACCTTATCACCCGCCGTGTGTCTCCCGTGCTGGCACTTCTGGGTATTCGGAGTTTGCATCGGGTTGGTAAGTCGGGATGACCCCCTAGCCGAAACAGTGCTCTACCCCCCAGAGTGATACACGAGGCGCTACCTAAATAGCTTTCGAGGAGAACCAGCTATCTCCGAGCTTGATTAGCCTTTCACTCCGATCCACAACTCATCCCCTACCTTTTCAACGGGAGTGGGTTCGGTCCTCCAGTCAGTATTACCTGACCTTCAACCTGGTCATGGATAGATCGCCCGGTTTCGGGTCTAATCCCAGCGACTGAACGCCCTGTTCAGACTCGCTTTCGCTACGCCTCCCCTATTCGGTTAAGCTTGCCACTGAGATTAAGTCGCTGACCCATTATACAAAAGGTACGCCGTCACGGAACAAGTCCGCTCCGACTGCTTGTACGCATACGGTTTCAGGTTCTATTTCACTCCGATCTCCTCGGTTCTTTTCGCCTTTCCCTCACGGTACTGGTTCACTATCGGTCAGTAAGGAGTATTTAGCCTTGGAGGATGGTCCCCCCATATTCAGACAGGGTTTCACGTGCCCCGCCCTACTCGTCTTCATCTTCGTCTCGTTTTCGTATACCGGGCTATCACCGTCTCTGGCAGGCCTTTCCAGACCTTTCTACTAACAGGGACGAAAACTTAAGGGCTAATCCCCGTTCGCTCGCCGCTACTAAGGGAATCTCGGTTGATTTCTTTTCCTCCGGGTACTTAGATGTTTCAGTTCTCCGGGTTTGCTTCCAGCACCTATGTATTCAGTGCAGGATACTTGAGTTATCTCAAGTGGGTTGCCCCATTCGGACATCCGCGGGTCAAAGTGTGTTTGCAAACTCACCGCGGCTTATCGCATGCTACAACGTCCTTCATCGCCTCTTACTGCCAAGGCATCCACCGTATGCGCTTATTCACTTGACCATATAACCCCAATCATTCTGAAGTTATCGATCAGCTGACATTTTCGCTTTTTCTGCTTGAGAACGGGTTCTTATTCCCTTCCACGTCGATTGCTGCTAAGCTTCGTTAAGGAGGCTTACCCGCTTTCTCTGTGTCAGTTCATTCGAACTCGTCTGTCACCGCATGGCAGTGATACCATGGATGACTTCGTTACAGATTTCCATTTTGTTAAAGAGCTATCGATGCGTTTTCACATCAATGCGATAAGGTCTTTCGGCGAGAAATAAAACTTCTCAAAACCTTATGGCGTTGATGGTGGAGCCAAGGAGGATCGAACTCCTGACCTCCTGCGTGCAAGGCAGGCGCTCTCCCAGCTGAGCTATGGCCCCAATGTCGGTTTAAACTGCAAGGCCAGGATGACTTTGCACCGTGCCTTTCGCCTATGTTCACCGTGGTCATTGGTGGGCCTAGGAGGACTTGAACCTCCGACCTCACCCTTATCAGGGGTGCGCTCTAACCAGCTGAGCTACAGGCCCAGGCTCATCTCGTCTTGTGATCAAAATAATTTGTTGTGGATACTCATGATGCGGCAGCATCTTTGTAAGGAGGTGATCCAGCCCCAGGTTCCCCTAGGGCTACCTTGTTACGACTTCACCCCAGTCATGAATCACAAAGTGGTAAGCGCCCTCCCGAAGGTTAGACTACCTACTTCTTTTGCAACCCACTCCCATGGTGTGACGGGCGGTGTGTACAAGGCCCGGGAACGTATTCACCGCGACATTCTGATTCGCGATTACTAGCGATTCCGACTTCATGGAGTCGAGTTGCAGACTCCAATCCGGACTAGGACCGGCTTTATGGGATTGGCTGGCTCTCGCGAGTTCGCTGCCCTCTGTACCGGCCATTGTAGCACGTGTGTAGCCCTACCCATAAGGGCCATGATGACTTGACGTCGTCCCCACCTTCCTCCGGTTTATCACCGGCAGTCTCCCTAGAGTTCCCGGCATCACCCGTTGGCAACTAAGGATAAGGGTTGCGCTCGTTACGGGACTTAACCCAACATCTCACGACACGAGCTGACGACAGCCATGCAGCACCTGTCTCAGAGTTCCCGAAGGCACTCTACGATCTCTCACAGATTCTCTGGATGTCAAGGGTAGGTAAGGTTCTTCGCGTTGCATCGAATTAAACCACATGCTCCACCGCTTGTGCGGGCCCCCGTCAATTCATTTGAGTTTTAACCTTGCGGCCGTACTCCCCAGGCGGTCAACTTATCGCGTTAGCTGCGCCACGAATCTTACGAATAAGACCAACGGCTAGTTGACATCGTTTACGGCGTGGACTACCAGGGTATCTAATCCTGTTTGCTACCCACGCTTTCGTACCTCAGCGTCAGTTTGAGTCCAGAGAGGCGCCTTCGCCACTGGTGTTCCTTCAGATCTCTACGCATTTCACCGCTACACCTGAAATTCCCCTCTCCTCTACTCAACTCTAGCTGCCCAGTATCAAATGCAGTTCCCAGGTTAAGCCCGGGGCTTTCACATCTGACTTAAACAGCCGCCTACGCACGCTTTACGCCCAGTAATTCCGATTAACGCTTGCACCCTCCGTATTACCGCGGCTGCTGGCACGGAGTTAGCCGGTGCTTTTTCTATCGGTAATGTCAGACTGATGGGTATTCGCCACCAGATGTTCCTCCCGATTAAAAGTGCTTTACAACCCTCAGGCCTTCTTCACACACGCGGTATTGCTGGATCAGGCTTGCGCCCATTGTCCAATATTCCCCACTGCTGCCTCCCGTAGGAGTCTGGGCCGTGTCTCAGTCCCAGTGTGGCTGATCGTCCTCTCAGACCAGCTATGGATCGTCGCCTTGGTAGGCCTTTACCCTACCAACTAGCTAATCCAACGCAGGCTCATCTCATAGCGCGAGGCCCGAAGGTCCCCCGCTTTCCCCCTTGGGGCGTATGCGGTATTAGCTTGAGTTTCCCCAAGTTGTCCCCCACTACGAGGCAGATTCCTACGCGTTACGCACCCGTCCGCCACTCGTCAGCGCCCGAAGGCCTGTTACCGTTCGACTTGCATGTGTTAAGCATACCGCCAGCGTTCAATCTGAGCCATGATCAAACTCTTCAGTTCAATCTTTGTTGCCCCTTAAAGACGGGGCCAATCTTGGCTCGACTACAGAATTAAACGTGATTCTAGAATCGACGTAAGTTCTTGTGTCGAATGTTTCATTGCTGACCATCCACCACAAGCACCCACACAAATTATTTTGATCGACTTGTTAAAGAGCAGAGGCTTTCGCCCCGTTGAGTCTGACTATTATAAAGAACTTTTTTCTTTTGTCAAACTTTATTTTTTCCTTTCGGCC
>NZ_JAERVK010000037.1 GCF_016745425.1 Candidatus Methylomicrobium oryzae
AACCTGCCGGATAGACCGCCGCCGTCTTGTTCCAGGACATCTGGCGCACGCGTTCTTGGTCGGTCGGCAGCAGCAATTCGCCCAAACGGCATTCGACACCACCGGTCAGCTCAAACAACAAGTGTTGAAAATGCCGGGCGATGCCGGCCACGGCCTCGCCGTCGAAGCGGTCCAGCCAATAACCGTAGGCCAGGCCCAGCGATTCGCCGATGCTGACGTTCAAGGTCAATGGATAATGTGTGGTATCGACGTGACGAGGCATACCGAAGCGCAAACCGCTTTCGCTGTTTTTCAATGCCGCGTCGACCGGAAAATTTTCGAACACCAGCAAGGTATCGAACAGGGCCGCGCCCGCCTGTCCGGCCCAGCGCTGCACATCGTAGAGCGGCGTATGCTCGTAGTCGCGCAACGCCAGGTTTTCCTGCTGCAAATCGCGCAGCCAGTCGCCGACCCGTTGTTCGGCTTTGAGCCGCGCAATCAACGGCAAAGTGTTGATAAACAAGCCGACGATGCCCTCCACGCCGCGCAAATCGGCCGGCCGCCCCGATACCGTCGCGCCCAGCGCCACCGTGTCGCGGCCGCAATAACGGCCGAGCAGCAAAGCCCAGGCCGCTTGCAGCACCGTATTCAGCGTGACGCGCTGTTGCTGGGCAAAGGCCTGCAAACGGGCCGTCGCCGCCGCATCCAGGCGGTAAACAAGGCTGCCGTGGCCTTGGCCGGCCGCCGGCTTGGCCAGCGCGTCGGCCAACAAGGTCGGCTCTTCCAACGCCGACAAACGCCCGCGCCAGAAAGTCTCGCCGGCAGCCGCATCGCAGCGGCTCAGCCAGGCGATGTAATCGCGGTACGAGGCTGCACCGCTGCGGCGCGCGTTGCCGACATAATCGTCCAGAACTTCGCCTAACAGCTGCGAAGTGCTCCAGCCGTCGAGCAGCATGTGGTGGCTGGTCCAAATCCAATGCCAGCGCCATTCCGACAGCCTGACCAATATCATCCGCATCAACGGCGCCCGGGCGTGCTCGAAGCCGCGTGCCCGGTCCTGGTCGCGCAAGCGCTGTAAATCCGCCTCGCCGGTTTCCCGGCCGCGCCAATCGAGAACGTCCAACGGCAACAGCACCTGTTGGTAAACCGCTTGCAACGGCTGTTCGGACTCGCCGCGCCACAAAAAACCGCTGCGCAACAGCGGATGCCGCGTAACGGCCCGATGCCAGGCGGCGGCGAAACGGTCGCTGTCCAGGCCGTCGATGTCCAAACTCATCTGGTTGACGTAAACCCCCGTTTCGGGGGACAGAAGATCGTGAAACAGCATACCCTGCTGCATCGGCGACAGCGGATAAAGGTCTTCGATCTCGGCAATCGCCAGCGGCAGGGCGTCGAGTTGCGTTTGGCTCAAGCCGGCCAGGGGGAAATCCGACGGCGTGGCGCCGGAGGCCCCGCTCAGGCAATGCGCAACGATGTCCAGCAGTTCGTCGCGGTAACGGTCCAGCAGCGTCTGCACGGTTTCATCGCGGTATTGGCTTGCGCTGTAACGCCAACGCAATTGCAGCACGCCGCCCACCACCCGGGCGTTGATTTCCAGCCGGTACGGCAGCGGCGCCTCGGGATCGTGGTCGTCGCCGGCCGTTTCCGGGGCCAGCGCAAAATGGCCGGCTTCGGCGTCGATTTTGCCGAAATAGTTGAAGCCTATTTTCGCTTGCGGCAAGGCATTCAGCGCCGCGCGCTCGCCGTCGCCGGCCAGATACTGCAATACGCCAAACCCCAAACCGGCATCCGGCACGCCGCGCAGGGTTTGCTTGACGGCCTTGATCGCCGCGCCGATGTCCGCAACGGCCGTTAACCTGACCGGATAAACGCTGGTAAACCAGCCGACGCTGCGGCTCAGGTCGATGCCGTCGAAGCCGTGCTCGCGGCCGTGGCTTTCCAAGTCCACGGCCACGTCGCCGCCGCACCAGCCGTTCAACACCCGCGCCAACGCCGTCAGCAGTAAGTCGTTGATTCGGGTTCGGTAGGCGGCGGAGGCTTGCGTCAACAAGCGGTGCGTCCATTCGGCGTCGATTTCCAGCGTCAAGGTGCGCGCGTCGCCGAAGCGGCCGTTGTCTTGCGCAAAATCTTTCGGCGGTTCGGCGGCGCTTCGCAATACGGCTTGCCAGTAAGGCAATTGCTCCTTTAGGGTTTCGTCAGCGGCGTAGTCGTGCAGCCGCCGGCTCCATTGTTGCATCGGCGCGGTCTTGGCCGGCAGCGATTCGGCTCCGCCATACAAGGCTTGCAGGTCTTCCAGCAAAATGCGCCAGGACACGCCGTCGACCAGCAAATGGTGCGCGGCCAGCAAGAGGCGCTGGCTGCCGTCGGCAACCTCGATCAAGACGGTTTTGAACAATGGGCCGTGCTCCAAATCCAGGCTGCGTTGAACCCGATCCGCCAGCGCGGCCACGGCGACGACGTCTGCGGCGTACAGATGTTCGAACGCCGGCGCCGCACCGGCCTCGGCGTAATATTGGCGCCAAGCGCCCTGCTCCAAACGGTAACGCAGGCGCAAACCGTCGTGGTGTTCAATCAAACGGCCAACCGCGCCCGCCAATCGAGCGGCGTCGAATGCAAAAGTCGGTTGCAACAGCAGCGACAAATTCCAATGGCTGCGCTTGGGCATCTCCTGCGCAAAAAACTGCGCCTGGATCGCCGTCAACGGCGCTTCACCGGCGACTTCGATCGGCTGATCAATCATTGCTTGCGCCGGCATCGCCTGTGCATTGGCCGCCAGTTTGGCCACGGTCTGGTGCAGGAACAAATCCTTGGGGGTAAGCGACCAGCCGGCTTGGCGGGCGCGGCTGACCAGCCGGATCGCCATGATCGAATCGCCGCCCAATTCGAAAAAATTGTCGTCGGCGCCGACTCGATCGACACCGAGCACCGCCTGCCAAATCGCCGCCAAATCGCGCTCGGCCTGGGATTGCGGCGCCCGGTAGGCGTCGCCGGCCAGGCAATCCGGCTTGGGCAAGGCATGACGGTTCAGCTTGCCGCTGGTCAAACGCGGCAGTTGCGCCAGCATTTGCACGTGCGCCGGCACCATGTAGTCCGGCAGGCGTTGGCACAGATGTTTTTTCAGACTCTCGGCATCGGTTGCGCCGACCGCGTAGAGCAATAAACGCTTGGCGCTACCCTCGCCGTCCGCTACTGCTACGGCCTCGGCGACGCCGGGATGCGCCAGGGCCTGGGCTTCGATTTCGCCCAACTCGATTCTGAAACCGCGCAACTTGATTTGCTGGTCGTTACGGCCGAAATAATCGACGTTGCCGTCGTTATGAAAGCGAACCAAATCGCCGGTGCGGTAGAGCCGGCCGCCGTCGGCCGCGAACGGGTCGGGCAGGAAGCGTTCGGCGGTCAGACCCGTCCGATGGTGGTAGCCGCGCGCCAGGCACGGGCCGCCGATATAGAGTTCGCCGATCGCACCCGACGGCAAGGGATTCAGATCCCTGTCCAGTACATAAAGCGTGCGCTCGCCGACGCCGGTGCCGATCGGCGCATAGGCGGTGTCGCAGACGCTGTCCGGCAATGCGGTCCACACCAAAGGCGTAATCAAGGTTTCGGTAGGGCCATAGCCGTTCAGGATCGGCGCGTCGCCGACCAAACGGCGGATCTGTGCCAAACCTTCCTTGGATACGGCTTCGCCGCCGACCGAGCAGGCGCGCAGCGGCAGGCGCAAACCGCGCGGTTCGGCCCAGCGGGCGATTTCGATCAGATAGGCGGGCGGCATCTCGAACCAGGTCACGCCGTGGCGGATCAACGTATCGTAGGCTTGGTCGGCGCTCCACATCTCCTCGCGTATCAACAAGCGGCAACCGTTAATCAACGGCACCAGCCATTGCTCCATCGCCGCATCGAAGGTGAAGGCGGCAAAATGCAGGGCCACATCGTCGCATTGCATCGCATAACGCTCGCCGATCGCTAGACAATGCCGGCTCAACGCCCCGTGCGCCACGGCCACGCCTTTGGGGGTGCCGGTGGAGCCGGAGGTCAGGATCAGGTAGGCCAGCTGCTCGGGGTGGATGGCCACCTCGGGCGGGGCAGTCGGTTCGGCAGACAGGTCCAGGCCGGTCAGATTCAGCCCGCCGCCGTGGGCGAGGGCATGGCCTTGATGCAGCACTAAGCGCACCCCGACCTCGTCAATCATCTCGGCCAGCCGCTGTTCGGGTTGCTCGGGGTCGAGCGGCAGGTAGGCCCCGCCCGCTTTCCACACCGCCAGCATCGCCACGATCGTCTCCACGCCGCGCGGCAGCAGCAGCGCCACCCGGTCTTCCCGGCCCAGGCCGAGGCCGATCAGCCGGTGCGCCAAGCGGTTGGCCTGGGCCTCCAGTTCGGCATAGCGCAGGCGGGTGCCGTCAGCGATCAGCGCAATCGTATCAGGCTGCGCCTCGGCCTGGCGCCGGATCAGTTCGTGCACCGGCGTAGAAGGGTCGTAGCGCTTAGCCCAGGTGTTCCAGGCCTGGAGATGTTCGGTTTCTTCGGTGCCGAGCAGCCGGTGCGCGGCAATCGGCGCTTCGGGCTGGGCCAGCAGTTGTCCGAGCAGGTAGGAGTAATGGCCGGCCAGCCGTTCGA
>NZ_JAERVK010000038.1 GCF_016745425.1 Candidatus Methylomicrobium oryzae
GACCGGATGCCAAACCGTTAAAAACTCCGTTTACACAAAATTCAGGACACCCTCCTCTTAGACAGACGCGCAATCATCAGGCTGCTGATCGTACTTACCACCACTAAGAGAAGGATGCGAAGCAATTCGCGGGAAGAGGCGCTATAGATCGAATGGTAAGGCTCAACCAAAACTGCACTTGCTGCGGCACTTAAGGCTGTCGCATAAAGCCCAGCTTTCAACCCGCCGTCCCAGGAGGCGAATACGACCACGACTAAAAAAACCAAGAGCGGGGGCGCATCGCCGAATACAAACTGGAGCTCTTTTAATATAAGTGCAATTGCCGCAACACCTAGAAATACAGCCACATAGATGTTGCTGAGAAAATAGTTGAGCTTACGCATTCTTATCCTCATGGCGATACAATTCCAGCTAAAGAATACAGGAAATTCATCTTTACACCTTGCGGGGTTTTTATTTTGGGCCGCTGCTCGACGCTTTGATTGCGATCCAGGGAGAATGTCTGCAATAGCGAAAAACAGGGTTTGGCCGATGGCGGCCTATGGTTTAGTCACAAAAAAACCGGCGCGGGGCCGGCTGTCGGTTGACATTCACCCGGTATAAGGTACATTGATTGCGAAGAGGCAGGTACGGGTGGCTCTTGACTGCCCGCTAACAACCCTGCCGCTTCTTTGGGTCGGCAAATAGGGTCGGTCACCAGCCAGCCGAGAAGGACCCGACACTTCCTCGGATTTGTAATCGGTGTCAGGAAATAGGTCGTAACAATCTGGTCCGTTTTTTTGCGTTATTGACGGCTGGGCATTGTTCGGCTACTACTTGGCCCGCCCTCGTACCCTTTGCCGATTGACTTCTCATGCGAAACGTCTATATTTCAATTATCGGCTCCCTCATCACCCTGTATACCAGAGGGGTTTTGAGCGTAGGTGGGGTCAGGGTTAACCCCTTCCCCACCATCCGTCTCATCATCTTTCCATCCTGTAAGAAGCCAAGTTTCTTTATTACCGTTCTTGTAATGAGATAACACCGCCGTATGGCCAGAGTGTTTGATACTTACCCGTTTTTCTTTTTGCGTTTTCCGGCCGCACCTACTTGACCCGCTTCTCGGCCTTGGCTAGCAACGCCGTGAGCTGATCCGCGGCGGCATTCAGTTCGGCGTCCAATTCGTCCATTAAGCCGGCCAATTCGATTCTAAGGACGATCTCGTCCAGCTTGCGGTCGAACTCAACTATATCGGTTTCGGCTTTCAGCGCGTCGAGTTCGGCGGCAAAACGGGACCGGGCCGGGCTTTTCGCTTTCTGTTCGGCGCTGACCGCGGCATCGAGCGCGGCGTGGTGTAAGGCCTTGGCAAATTGCGCCGGGGTCTGGACATAGCCTTTCTTATCCGTTTTGTCCGCCAGCTCTTTCACGAACTTCCAGGTTCCCTTGGCCATGAGTCGGTAAATCCGCCAGCGACTGCTCAGCGAGGTTTTACGCGGCACCAGCGCCCAACCGATGTCCGGACTTTGCAGCGAAACGCCATCGGGGCTTATTTGCCATCCAAGCTTTTGCAGCTCGGCTTTGACGGCCTGATAGCGCTGGTTCATCTGCTCGTCGACCGGATCGGTAACCGGCGTTTCTGGCGCACTCGCCGGCCGGGCTTCGGCTTCACGCTTCGCGACTTTCGGTTCAGGCTCGGCGTTGGCTGCCGCATTGATACCATTGGCGAAGGCCTCCGGGGTTTCGGCATAGCCTTGCTCGCTGGATTTATCGATGAATGGCTTGATCGGCTTCCAATCCCCCTTGCCCGCCAGCTGGTACAGCGTCCATACCGCCTCGCGCAGCGCATTCGCCGCGGTTGGCTGATAGACAACCGCATGCCCGGTTCGCAGATTGACCATTGAGACGCCGTCCGCACCTTGGCTCCAGTTCATCATCGCGGCCAGGGCCTGTTTGACCGCGATAAAGCGCTGCTGCGCGGCATCGAGACGGGCATGGTAGGCGTCCTGTTCCTGAGGGTGAGGATTCAGCGAACGGTCCTCATACGCCTGCTTGGCGACTTCCAGTTCATGCTGGGCGTCGGCCAGTTCCTGCTCGAGGGCCGCGATTTCGGTTTTCAGCGACTCGATTGCCTGCAGGTTCTCGGCCCGCTTGGCGTTGGCCCGCTGAAAGGCCGCACTGTTCTTGGCCGCCAGCTTCATGATCCGGGTTGCCACTTCGCGCACATTCAAATCCTTCCCGCGTTCCGGCGCCACCAGGATCGTGACGTCGCGCTTATTCAACAGCCATTTCCAGCTGACCAGCGAATCGCCGGGCGCCATCTTCTGCGGGGTCACATCCGGATTGTGGAAGAAGATCGAGACGGTTTGCCCGTCCGAGAGCTCAAATATCGCCGCCACCTGCGCGACGCCTTGCTGTTTGAACGGTTCGCTGATCTGCAAGGCCATCGGCTTGACCGTATCGCCGGCCCTGGTCATCACGTTCTGGAGCGCCAGCATCTTGCGTTCCAGGCCGGCATAGGTCGATACCAGCGCATCGAACACCAGAATCTCGTCGGCGCCTTCCAGGATGTCGGCCATACAGACCGCATCGAGCAGCAGTGCGTTATCGCCGTCGGCGCGCCGGCACTGGTAGAGGATTTGTTGAAGGGTGATGCGTTGGGGCTGCGCGGTGCTGTCCCAGGTGATAAAGTGGTTCATGTGCTTGATTCCGTGATTAAAAAATGGCCTGATTAAGCCCCTACCAACTTCAGCCGCGGGGGCTTTGCCCGGTAGTCGGCGACAAACGCGTCCAGCAGTTTTTTCCTCTCGGCCTGTTTGAGATACCGGGTGATAAGCAAGGTATTGTGCTTGCGGATCGCGGATAGAAGACGAAGGTCATAAACATCCAATTCGGCTTCGTTGATCTCCTCCCACTTTCCGGTCAGCGCCCGATTGCAAAACTGATGCTCGTTCAGGTAATGATTTTTTGTGGTTTCCTTACCGTTTGTCTCGCGGACAAACCGGAGCATATCGGTCATCTCGGAACCGGTATGGCGCTTGGCGGCAAGCTCCGCTTTACGTCCCGGCTCATTGAGGATTGTCTTGAGCCTGATAAACTCATCGACCAGCGCAATTTGCCCTTCCACGGATTTTTTTTCCACCAATAAACGGCATTGCAATCAGGAACGACCGCTCGTCGAGCTGATACATTTTTTGTTCGCGGCCGTATTTGTCCGAATAAGAGATCGGCACAAACTTGAGCCGATCTTTTAATTTATCCAGACTTCTGAGTACGTTTTTATGGGATCGGCCGAATTGTTCGGCAATGACGAGACTGGTCGTCGTCAGCTTTTCGCCGTGGACCTCGACCAACCGCAATTGCGTTTTTGCCGTGGTACTCATGCTGCACCTCCGACCAATGACGCACCTCCGGCCAGCGCCGCATCCCGTTCGGCGATTTTCTGATCGATCCAGGCTTGGACTTCCGTATCGATCCAGCCCTCTGACTTTCCAACGGTGACCGGCGGCGGAAAGCCATCGGTTTCGATCAAGTGAGGGATTTGGCGGGAACAGACCCCTGCCACCGCCGCAGCCTGCCTGCGCTTGATGATTTTCTTCATTTTTTTTTCGCCTCGTAGGTTTCAAAAATCCCACTTTAAAGCGGCAAAAATGATGAATTTGCGTGATTTTCCGGTTTTGCAATCAGCGGAGAGAGGGCTTTAGCTACTCAATCCGCCGGTCACGATAGGCGCCAGCCGGCGACCCGATTACCGGCCAGTCCGGCCGAATGCCTCCCAGTCCGCACGGTCAATCGCCGACAGCGTGGTCAGCAGCATCGGCACCGCCAGTTCGGTAAAGC
>NZ_JAERVK010000003.1 GCF_016745425.1 Candidatus Methylomicrobium oryzae
GGTTCAGATGGTGGCTTCGCGCGCTGCGCTCGCACCATCTAACCTTATTCGTTAGGCGACGAATGGCCAAACATGGCGCCCTTCATTTGTATATATTTTCCACCGAACCGGCATAGACCATTGCTTAAACATTTCAGGGACTGGGCCAAACCGATGCTCGAATATTGCAATAGCTTTATGACGTCTCACCCTCCATAAGAATGGCGATAAACATTTTTCTCGACTATTTGATTCTCTCCGTGCAAATCGCATGATCAAAGTGTGTAGCTCTCGCCTAGTAGTTCTTTTCCAATATGCTTCTCTTAGAAGGGGGCTTCCTTCCAGTAATTTATATTTAAAATTTTGGTATCTCATGAAGCAGAATTAGCTACCTAACTACAATTAGCCATCCTAAATGACGTAAAACATTGCGTCAAAGGGTTGCCTAAATAGTTCTCTAAAACTAGAATTTTAGATAAATCATTCATGTGCCGAAATTTAGCATATCCTAAAAATTATGCAAGAACCGTCAAATACTATATCTGGGCGGCCACCTAAGTTGCTCGATCAGGTTAGAGACAAAATTCGCTTGAAGCATTACAGCATTCGTACCGAACAGGCCTATACGGACTGGATTAAACGCTATATTTTATATTTTGGCAAGCGGCATCCGCGAGAGAGGGGCGCTCCGGAAGTGGAGCGGTTTTTGACGCATCTGGCCGTTAATGGCCGGGTCTCGGCTTCCACGCAGAATCAGGCGCGCTGCGCCCTGTTATTCCTCTATAAGGAAGTGCTCGCTGTCGAATTGCCGTGGCTGGATAATGTCGAGCAGGCGAAGGCGCCCAAGCGGTTGCCGGTAGTGTTGAATCGCGAAGAGATTCAGGCGATTCTGTCGCGCCTGAACGGTGTGCACTGGCTAATCGCCAGCCTTTTATACGGTACCGGCATGCGGATCATGGAATGCTTGCGGCTCAGGGTTCAGGATGTCGACATGAAGCGCAGGGAAATTTTGATCCGCGATGGCAAGGGCGCAAAAGACCGGGTCACGATGTTGCCGGTTTCTCTGGTCCAGCATGATAGGATGGGCTGAGGTACGAAGCCCATCAATCGCGAACGATGGGCTTCCTTCGTCAGCCCATCCTATGGTTCTGAATCAGGGAGGTCGGGGTGAAGAGTCCTCTCGATAATCTGCCGTCTTAGTTTTTCCTTCATTCTCGCCTTCCCTCTTTGGAGACGGAGCGAATACACCGCTAAAACAGCTCCATTGCCAGCATCAGCGCATCTTCCCGGCCTTCGGCGGCAGGATAATAGCCCTTGCGGATACCGATCTCGTTGAACCCCATTTTTTTATACAGCCCGAGCGCCACGATATTGCTCGGCCGGACTTCCAGGAATATCGTTTCGGCCTTGCCGCGGGCCGTTTCGATCAGGTGTTCGAGCATTTTGCGGCCGATGCCCTGCTTTTGTGCCTCGGGATCGACGCTGATGTTCAAAATGTGCGCTTCGCCCGCGCCGATCGAAAGGATGCAATAGCCTACGATCTTGTCCAAATCTTCGCAAACGAAGCAGTGGTAATTGGCCCGGAAGCAGTCGATGAAAATGTCTTCGCCCCAGGGAAATTCGTAATTCTGATTTTCGATCGCGAGCACGCCAGGCAGATCGCCATGGGTCATCGTACGCATTCTGAGCAGGTCGATCCGGGAGACCGATTCTGGAAAGACGCGGGCGTAGAACTCCCGGTCGGCATCATAGAAGACATAGCTTTTGATTTTGTCCAGGAGTCCGCGCATGGTTAACCTTTTATTTTTGTTCTCGATAGGTGTTGAGTGCCAGTTGTAAATCGAGCCAGGCCTTTTTCTTTTCGCCGGGCGAACGCAGCAGATACGAAGGGTGATAGACTACAACAACCGGCGTCTGATTTAAAGTATGGGTCCTGCCGCGCAGCTTGGAAACCGCCGCTTCGGTGCGCAGCAGAGACTGGGCGGCGATGCGGCCGACCGCCAGAATGATTTTCGGTCGGATCAGCGCGATCTGGCGATCTAGGTAAGGACGGCAGGCGTCCGCTTCATCCGGCTTGGGGTCACGGTTGTTGGGAGGGCGGCATTTTACGATATTGGCGATATAGACCTCGTTCCGGCCGAGGCCGATCGCCCGCAGCATTTCGGTCAGGAGCTGTCCGGCCGGGCCGACGAAAGGCAGGCCCTGCAAGTCTTCCTGCTGGCCTGGGCCTTCGCCGACGATCAGCCAATCGGCTTTTTTGTCGCCGCTGCCGAAGACGGTCTGTGTGCGGGTTTCACAAAGGCGGCATTTCGGGCAGGTTGAGACAGTTTTTTCCAGCGTGTCCCAGTCCATTTCCGCGACATCGTTAGGGGCTGCGTAGTCGCTGCTCGCCGCGAGGCTTATTGATGCAGGGGGAGGTAAGGGAGGAGTCGGTGCCGCATAAGGCGGGTCTTCACTGTGTAGGGCGATCGCTTCCGACGGCGTATTGCCGGCGCCGGCAGAAGGCGGGGCGGATACAGGGCTGTTCGAGGCTTTGGGCTTCCAGACAGTAATACCCATCGCTTCGAGATAAAGCAGGCGAATCGCGTCGTCCATCGTCAGGCTCCGTAAAATCGAGGGAAAGGCAGGGCGCTGGACCCTGTCCTTTGCTCGTTAAGACAGCCGCCGCGGTCAGACATTCCCTTTTTGCGGATGCTGGCGCAAATCGCTGGACTGCAATTTATTTACCGCATTCACATAAGCTTTGGCCGAGGCGATCACGATGTCGGTATCGGCGCCCAGGCCGTTCACGATCCGTCCGCCTTTTTCGAGGCGTACGGTCACTTCGCCCTGGGAGTCGGTACCGTTCGTGATGTTGTTGACCGAGTACAATTCCAGGCTGGCCTTCGACTGGACCAGGTTCTCGATCGCCTTCAGGCTGGCGTCGACAGCCCCGCCGCCTTCCGCCTCGCCGGTCACTTCCTGGTTGTCGATGCGCAGGGTGATCCGTGCGACCGGGACTTCGCCGGTTTCGGAGCAGACTTTCAGCGAAATCAGCTTGATGAATTCGTCTTCGGCCTCGAAGCTTGCTTCGGAGACCAGGGCCTGCAAATCTTCGTCGAAGATATCATGTTTCTTGTCGGCAAGCTGCTTGAAGCGCATGAAAACGTCGTTCAGCTCTTCTTCCGAATCGAACACCAACCCCAGTTCGGTCATCCGGCTCTTGAACGCATTGCGGCCCGAGTGTTTGCCCAGCACCATCCGGTTCGCGGTCCAGCCGACATCCTCGGCGCGCATGATTTCGTAAGTCTCGCGGTTTTTCAGCACGCCGTCCTGGTGAATGCCGGATTCGTGCGCAAACGCGTTCGCGCCCACGATCGCCTTATTCGGCTGTACCGGGAAACCGGTGATCGACGAGACCAGCTTCGAGCAGGTCAGAATCTCGCGCGTGTCGATGCCGGTGTCGCAGGCGAAGACGTCCTGACGGGTGCGTACCGCCATCACGACTTCTTCGAGCGAGGCGTTGCCGGCGCGTTCGCCGAGACCGTTGATCGTGCATTCGATCTGGCGTGCGCCGTTCATTACTGCGGACAACGAGTTCGCGACCGCCAGTCCCAGGTCGTTATGGCAATGTACTGAAAAGATCGCTTTGTCCGAATTGGGAATGCGTTCGATCAGGTTTTTGATCGTCGCGCCGAACTGCTGCGGAATGCTGTAGCCGACCGTATCGGGAATGTTCAAGGTCCGCGCACCGGCATCGATCACCGCTTCGAGAATTCTGCACAAAAAATCTTCTTCCGAACGGCCCGCGTCCTCGGGCGAAAATTCGACATCGTCGGTATATTGGCGGGCGCGTTTGACTGCACGCACCGCGTATTCGATCACCTGGTCCGGCGTCATCTGCAATTTCTTCTGCATGTGCAGCGGCGAGGTCGCGATGAAGGTATGGATGCGGGCGCGGTTGGCGCCTTTGAGCGCCTCGCCGGCACGGTCGATGTCCTTGTCCAGCGCGCGCGCCAAGCCGCAGACGGTGCTGTCCTTGATCACATTCGCGACCGCCTGGACCGATTCGAAATCGCCGGGGCTGGCGGCCGGGAAGCCGGCTTCGATCACGTCGACCCGAAGGCGCTCCAGCGCCCGGCCGATCCGGATTTTTTCGTCGCGGGTCATCGAGGCGCCGGGGCTTTGCTCGCCGTCGCGCATCGTCGTATCAAAAATGATTAACTTGTCTTTCATGAAAAACTCCCTGCATGGAGAATCATCCACGCATGCCTTGCTGCGGATTTAAAAAAACGGGTTTGTAAAACGATTCTGTAAAGTCGAGATTATGTGCCCCTCAGGGCAGCAGTAGTCTCAGAGACAGCAGGGAAGTTGCCGGCAACAGCAAGGAAGCGGCCTGGTGAGCGGCCGGTATGGAATGGACTATGAAAGGGTATTGTGCGGACATAAGGAAAATATACGCGAAAGAACGTCCATCCTCAAGCGGATTTTAGGTTTTTCTTGCCTGCATCCGGCGGCGCCGGCGCAAGACCAGCGTCAACACCGGGCCCGATACTGCATAGATCACCGATAGAAAGAACAGCATCGATTGCGGCTGGGCCATCACGAACGCAATGCTGAGCATTGCGACGATCGCGAACACGAACGGCACCTTGCCTTTCAGATCGACGCCTTTGAAGCTGAAATAGCGGAAATTGCTGACCATCAGCAGGCCGGTCGCCATCGTCAAAAACAGCGCGGGATATTTCAGGTAGCTCACGCTGTATTGGTATTCGGTCGCAAACCAGATAAAGCCGGCCAGAATCGCGGCCGCGGCCGGGCTCGGCAGTCCCTGGAAATAGCGCTTGTCGGCCGTTTCGACCTGGGTATTGAAGCGGGCCAGACGCAGGGCGCCGCCGGCCATGTGCACGAACGAGGCGAACAAGCCGACTTTGCCGAGGCCGGAAAACGCCCATAAATACATCACCAGAGCCGGCGCAACCCCGAACGAGACCATATCCGATAGGCTGTCGTATTGCACGCCGAATTCGCTTTGTGTGTTGGTCAGCCGGGCGACGCGCCCGTCGAGCCCGTCCAGCACCATCGCAATGAACATGGCGATGACTGCAGTTTCATAGCGTCCGTCGATCGCGGAAGTGATCGCATAAAACCCCGAGAAAAGCGCGCCTGTCGTAAACAAGTTGGGTAACAAATAGATACCGCGGCGGCGTATGGACGGCTTTTTGGCAGTCATGCTGTGATCAATCCTTCTGTCTCGATAAAAATTCCGCAAATTATACAATGAGCGGGCAAGCCGTACCTAGCCTAATGGGGCTCTTTCTTTTGCAGCGTGGTGCCGGCGGGTTTGAAGGTGTGCAGGTCGACCGTACGCTCGTCCCGGTCGGTGGCGCAGCCCCACGATAACGCTTCGTCCTGGGTATAGCGTTTGCCGAGGCGCCAGGCGATTTCGGCGCGGGCTAGTTCGACGCCGAGATAAAAAGCATGGCCGCCGTCGGTTTCGACGCCGAGCTTCGGGAAGAGGTCGAACGGATCGGTTGCGGTGTTGATGCCGTCCCGGTTGAAAATATGCATTCCTTCGGGGCTGATTTGAATCCGGTAGCTCGGGTCCTTAATTTGGGCGGCCAGCTCGCTGATCTCGGCGAAAGAGTACGGGAAAGGCGACGGTTCGTGCAGCGCCATCAGGCCCGGGTCGATGTGTTTCGGCAAGGTATTGTTTTCTTTTGCCGCATGCATGATGCGCCGGGCCAGGTCGGCTTCTTTGACCGCGCGGCAGGCGTGCCGGCTGACTTCGGTGGCCAGGATTTGGTTGATGTTCAGTTCCGAGCAGATCCCGAGCAGCAGCGCGTTCATCCCGGCGGTATCGGCATGGGTCAGTTCGGTGAGGTTGCCGACGCCCATCATGATTTCGATGTCGGGGTGACGCTTTCTGACTTCGTGATAACGGACGACCGATTCGGTGAAGCCGAAATGCAGCGGGTCGAGGATCGGGTCGACGATGAAGGGACGGTTTTTGGTCTGCATGGCCGCGATGCTGCGGTCGAGCGAAGCCAGATCTTCGTGCTTTTCCGGAATCAGGATCGGCGTCGATTCGACCTCGTCCGCGATCCACAGGGTGCTTTCGTGCAGGCTGAGCATGAAGTCGGCGCCGGCTTTCCCGCCTTTGAGCAGGTCGTCGGGGTTCAAAGAGTCGATGCTGACCTGAAAGCCTTCCTGCTTCAGCGCGAGGATCATTTCTTCCATCTGCGGGAACGGCGTGCTCGGCAGGCAGCCGATGTCGATCACGTCGGCGCCGTTCCGTTGATAGTAGTGCGCGCGTTCGATGGCCGCTTCGATGCTCAGGTTCGGCGCATCGACGATCTCGGCGAATATCTTGACCCGGTAGCGGCTGAGATCCGGCTTGTGCGCGGCTTGGCCGAAGTATTGGGGCAGGTCCTTCAGTTCGTCCGGTCCCCGTTCGATCGGCAGGCCTTTGTCCGCCGACAATTTTTCGAGATCGCCCCGGCAGCGGCCCGGCACGATGATCCGGTCGGCGCCGAAGGTGTCGGTCAATCTTCGACCGATCATCTCCGCGGTCATCAACGCGGCGACTTTGACGCCGAGCTGGTGCACTGTATAGCGGAATTCGGGCTGCATCTTTTCGAGGATTGCACGCAGCTGTTTTTCCGCCAGCTTGCCGGTCAGGAAGAGGATATGTTCGCTCATGCGACGGCCTGCAGGCGCGCTTTGACCTTGACGATCAGGTCTTCGACCGTATCGACGACGGTGGTGTATTCGAACGTGCGTAGTTTTTCGGTGCCTTCGAGGTCGATCTTGCGCGGATAGACCATCACCATCCCGCCGGGTGCGGTGGTTTCCATTTCGGGAGCGGTATCGCAGGGAAAGACGATGCTCGGCACCTTGCATTTGCCGGCCTGCGCATACAAGTTGGTAACCAGGCTGTCGGAGATACCCAGCACGCATTTGGCGACCGTGTTCGAGGTGGCCGGCGCCATTACGAAGGTATGGTAATAGCCTTTGTAAAACAGCCCGACCGGCGGCGCCGAGGCGGCTTTGTCGCGGTAAACCGGCATTTGTTCGCGGATGTCTTTCAGGTCGTAGCCGTACATGCGGAGTACCTCTTCGCCGGCTTGGCTGATGTATAAATCGACATGATCGAGCGTTAAAAGAAAGTCCAGGCACTCTTTAATATAGTGACCGGAGCCGGTAATGGCCCAGGCTAAGCGCGGATTATCCATCAATTATTTGTTTGGGGTGTATAAGGTCCGGGTATTATACTCGAAGGTTTGACCGCAGTTCGTACAGAGGAGTTGGGATTTTGTTTGCATCTTTCGAAAAACCGCTGATCATGGGAATCTTGAACGTGACGCCGGACAGTTTTTCCGACGGCGGAAAATATGTCACGGTCGGGGAAGCGGTTCTACAGGCCGAGCGGATGGCGGTCGACGGCGCGGATATCATCGATATCGGCGGCGAGTCGACCCGCCCCGGATCCGATCCGGTGCCGGCGGCGGAACAAATCCGCCGGGTCGTGCCGGTGATCGAGGCGGTCAGAAGCCGATTGCCCGCTTTGTCGATCAGCATCGATACGACGTTGTCCGAAGTCGCCGAAGCCGCCTTGCAGGCCGGCGCCGATATGGTCAACGATGTGTCGGGCGGCACCGGCGATCCCGATATCCTGGCGCTGGCGGCGCGCTTTAATGTGCCGATCGTGCTGATGCACAGCCAGGGAACGCCGAAAACGATGCAGGACAATCCGTATTATGACGAGGTGGTCGGCGAAGTCAGGTCGATTTTGCTGGAGCAAGCCGAGACGGCGTTGCAGGCGGGCATCAAAAGGGAACGGATCGTTCTCGACCCCGGCATCGGTTTCGGCAAGCGCAAACAGGATAATCTCGACCTCTTGGCGCATCTGGATGCGTTCGTCGAACTCGGCTATCCGGTAATGCTGGGGGCGAGCCGCAAGCGCTTCATGGGCGCGTTGTGCAATGTTCAGGAACCGGCCGAGCTGGTGACCGCGACCGCGGTCACGACCGCGCTGGGCGTAATGGCAGGCGTCAAGCTGTTTCGCGTGCATGACGTGAAGGAAAACCGGCAGGCGGCGGATGTCGCCTGGGCGATCAGGCGAAGCCGGGAATCCCGGTAAAACCAGCGCCCCCCAAAAAAGCTCCTAAGGAGCCTTTATCTTGACCGAACCGCAAACCAGTTCCCCTTCCGTGTTGCGCAGATTGCTTTCGGCTCTCGGAACACGGGCGGTTGACTGGTTAATATCGGCTCTTTTGCCTACCCCTTGCCGGCTGCCTCAGCTTGTTGCCGGTCAACGCCAGGCCCGCCGTCGGCATCAGCGGAATGGGCGTGCTGGAGCAACAAAAGCAGGAGCTACGACTTTTTCCAAGGCGAAGATCCCTTTGATTTGGCGCTATTGCACATTCTGCATAACTCATTAGAATGACGCCTAAATATTTTATAAGAGAGCCTCTATGCCTTATGTCAGCCGTAACGATGCGGGCGAAATTATAGGATGATTGCATTATTCGCCGTGCCGGAGGAAATACAGCGCAAGCTCGGCTCCCGAAGGCGGCTGCGCGAGGATTTGGGCATGTTGACCAACCTGATCGACAAGGACGACAGGATTTTTTGGCGCCGTAGCGCGCTTTAGAACGAATGAGCAAAAAAGAGAAAACCGCCTTCGTCTGCACGGAGTGCGGCGCCGACTTTCCGCGCTGGGGCGGCCAATGCACCAGTTGCGGTGCCTGGAATACGATCAAGGAAGTGCGCCTCGGCGCTTCTGCCGGGGAACGTCATAAACGTCGGGACGGCTATGCGGGCAACAAGTCCGAAGTGCAATGGCTGTCCGATGTCGTTTTAGTGCGCGAAGAAAGAATTCAGACCGGTATGTCGGAATTCGACCGGGTCCTCGGCGGGGGGCTGGTCAAAGGCAGCGTGGTTCTGATCGGCGGTGCGCCGGGAGCGGGCAAGAGCACGATATTGCTGCAAATCATCGCGCATATCGCGCAGCAGGGCATTAAGGTTCTGTATGTTTCCGGTGAAGAATCGCTGCGCCAGATTGCCGACCGGGCGCATCGCCTCAAGCTGCCCTCCGATAAGATTTTGATGCTTGCCGAAACCTCGGTACAACGGATTGCCGATGTCATGGACGAGGTTGAACCGCAGGTCGCGGTAGTCGATTCGATCCAGGTCGTTTACACCGAGCAGACCGAATCGGCGCCCGGTTCCGTTTCGCAGGTGCGGGAATCGGCAAGTTATCTGACCCAGTATGCCAAAAAGAATAACGTCGCTCTGTTTTTGGTCGGCCATGTGACCAAGGATCAGTCGCTGGCGGGGCCGATGACCTTGAGTCATATCGTCGATAGCCAGGTGATTCTGGCCGCTACCGATGACGCCCGGTTTCGCGTAATGAGGGCGGACAAAAACCGCTTCGGCAGCGTCGGGGAGCTCGGCTTCTTCGCCATGGACAGCACGGGCCTGAAGGAGGTCAGGAATCCTTCCGCGATGTTTCTGAACCGGCCGGAAAAACCCTCTTCAGGCAGCGTAGTGACCGTGCTGTGGGAAGGAACGAGGCCTTTACTGGTCGAAATTCAGGCGCTGGTGACCGAATGTCAGTACGGCAATCCTCGGCGTCTTGCGGTCGGCTTCGATCAAAACCGGCTGGCGATGCTGCTCGCCGTATTGGCCCGGCATGGGGGTATTTTTACTGCGAACGACGAAATTTACGCAAACGTGGTCGGCGGCATCAAGGTGACCGAAACCAGTTCGGATCTGGCGATCATCATCGGGATCGTTTCGAGTTTGCGCGATAAAATCATCCCGCATGACGTATTTTTTTTCGGCGAGGTAGGGTTGAGCGGCGAGATCAGGCCGGTTGCGAACGGTTACGCCCGGCTCAACGACGCGGCCAAGCACGGCTTTAAAAAGGCGGTGATACCGAAAGCGAATGCGCCCAAAAAGCCGATCGACGGGCTGACTGTCTATCCGGTCGCCACGCTGGCGGAGGCACTGGATATCGCCGCGGAGCTGTAGCCGCATTAAAGTCCGTCCTCAGCTCAGAAAAAACTGCAGGGATTTGTCGTTGATGCCCAAAATGTCGTTATTGCTCAACTTGACGATCCGGTTTGCGATCGGTTCGCCGTTAACGGTCAGCGAACCTTTGTTTTCCAGCGTGGAAACGAAATAGCCTTCTTTTTTCCGAGTGACTATGACAATGCCTTGGCCGGGGCGACCCAACTGTACCATCGTTTTTTTGATCGGGATGATTTTGCCGATATTTTCTCCATCCATGATCTGAAAATTGCCGTTGGGCAGTTCCGGCTCTACACCAAAAAGAAGGGGGGCTGGTGGATCGTTTGCGATGGATTCGTCAAACGGTTTAGGTCCGTCGACCGAACTGGAGTGATTGAACAGAACGTGATGTTTGCCCAGGGCAATCATGTCGTTTTCGTTTAGAACGGCTTCTTTGGTCTTTCCACCGTTTACGATAATCGGAAATTCATCCTGTAATGCCCGGATCGTCGCGACCCCATTGTGCAAGGTGATCACCGCATGAACCGGCGCGATCGCAAGGCTGTCTATGAGGATTTCGTTGGTCTCATCGCGGCCGAGTCTTACCTTTCCTTCATTGAATATGAAGGAACCGATTTCTTTATCTCTAAAATAAACAGTCAGTTTTGGCATTTCATTCAGCCGATCGATAAAAATAACTGTCTTAAATTATAGACAGTATTTTTTTTGATATTCAAGCAACTGATGCAGCAAAATCAGCGCGAAGGCGTGAGGTGCTTGTTGCGTCCCATCCCGGCAGGGACGGGAATTGCCGGGATGGGGGGTGTCCGTGCCAGGTGCGGTTGTTCTGACGGTAATCGTAAAAACTGCAGAACAATCGGTCCAGGCTTTTCGGGGAAGTATCCGGAAAGGATTCGTGGAGAGGAAAGTCGACGGATATTTATTGGGTTGATTTAGGGGCCGGTTTTTCCATCGTTTTTTGATGATGTTGTTTTCTTTCCATCCGCTTCGTCATCATCTGTTCGTGGTGAGCCTTCATCAATTCAAGTTGCTCGTTTTTCAACTGCTCTTTTTTCTTTGGGTCGGTTTCGGATAGGATTCGATTGGAAAGATCGTGCATCTTCAGCATATGTTCCTGATTCATCCGCATATGCTGCTCCAGTTCCTCCTTCGACTTAGGTCCTTTCATTCCCATGCCATGACGCATTCCCATGCCTTGCTGCATGTTCATCGGTTCATCGGGGGTGTCCGTGCTGCCGGCATGGCTTGGCAGGCTGAAAGCGAGCGATAGGAAAAACGTAGCGGCTGTTATTTTTATTGGCTTCATGGCAATGTCCTTGTGTGTTGTGGAGAAATTCGAAAAATATGATAAGGAGATTCCGAATGAGTCGGAAAAGTTCCGCCTCCAGGGAATCGAGCCGATCGGGTTTAAAGGCGAAGAAATCGGTATGCGGATTTCTTTGCGCTGTTGCAAGTCCACTCGGGTATAATCCGGAATATCAAAAACCAGCTTTATTTTTTTGTGATGAGCTATTACAAACACCATGTATTTTTTTGCACCAACCAGCGCGATGACGGCAGAAGCAGCTGCGGGGATCATAATCCTCAGGCTCTGCGCGATTACGCGAAAGAGCAGATCAAAAAACTGAAATTGAGCGGTCCCGGCAAATGCCGGATCAATAACGCAGGCTGCATGGACCGCTGCAATAAAGGGCCGGTGCTGGTAGTGTATCCCGAAGCCGTCTGGTATACCTTCAAAAATCAGGCGGATATCGACGAGATCATTCAGGAGCATCTGATCGGCGGCAGGGTCGTCGAACGGCTGAAAATTTAGTCCGTCGAACGGGGACGGTCACCGGTCGGTTTTTTTGAATTTTACGACCTTGTTCAAGGGGCTCAGGCTGATTTCGTCAATTACGATATCCGCCCGCGAGTCCAGCACATACGAGACCGTTTCGGCGACGTCTTCCGGCAGAATGTAATTGCTGGCGTGATCGCCGGGTTCGAAAGCCAGGCTGTCGAAAAATTCGGTCTTGACCATGCCGGGATTGATCAGCGCGACGCGCAGGCCGCTTTTGCCGCATTCCTCGCGCAAGGCTTGGGCGAATCCGCGTACCGCAAACTTGCCGGCGCAATAAACCGCCCCCTGGCGGGAGCCTTTCAATGCGGCTTCCGAGCCGATAAAGATCAGATCGCTGCGGGCCTTGCGCTTTAACTGCGGCAGCAAAGCGCGGGCCAGAAAGGCCTGCCCGGTAAAATTGACCGCCATCAAAGTCTCGATTTGCGCATAGGAAAATTGTTCGAGCGCGCCGAAACGCCCGATGCCGGCACTGAATACGACAGCGTCGAGCTCGGGGAAGCGTTGGGCAATGTCGGCGATTTGGGTGGGCAGGGCGGCCAGATCGGCAAGGTCCAGTTCGAGTGCATGGAAGCCTTCCCTGCCATGGCTGAATTTGCGGATATCCCTCGATACGCCGATTACCTGGTGCCCTTCCGCCAATAATCGCCGGCCAACGGCCCGGCCGATGCCGGAGCTGGCGCCGGTCACCAGAATGAAGCGTCTCACGCTGCGCATGGAAAAAACTGTTCGGCGGTGATGTAATTCGACAGCAGGTCGCCGCAATACGCCAACATGTCTTTTTCGAGCGAGCGTTCATAGCCGATCATTCCTTCCTTCAACTGCATCGGACCCGCAAACAGTTTTTCATCGGGATAGAGCTTCTGGGCTTTTTTGAAGTACTGCTCGGGTAGGCGAAAAGCGCCGAGGCTGACCGAATGCAGCCGCTTCGGATCGATGTGCGCAAAAACCTGGCCGAAAAATCGCCGATATTGGTTCTGGTAGTCCGATTGAAAAATAAGCGGATCGAAGCGCAGGCCGACCGGCCAGCCCTGTTCCTGCAGCTTGCCGATCGCATCGAGCCGCTTTTGCAGGGAAGGGGCTCTGTGTTCGAGTTTTTCGCTGATTTGTTCGGGGCTCAGGCTGAACGCCACTACGCAGCGCGGTAAGGGTTCCCGAGCCAGCAGGGTTCTGATCTGAGTACTTTTGGTGCGCAGTTCGAGCCAGGCGTTCGGAACTTCGGCGAAAAACGGCAGAAAATGCGCGGCGAAACCGGTTACCGGTTCCAGCGCCAGGCTGTCGCAATCGTAGCCGGAAAAGAAATGCACCGCTTCGTCCCGATGCGCTTCGGCGATCCGGCGGATATCCTGCTGAAAATCTTCGTAATTGACGAATAGGACATAATGCGCGGAAGGGTACATGCCCTGCAGGAAACAGTAGCGGCAATCGTACAGACAGTTGAGCATGTGCGAAAAATAATAATTGCGGCGCGCGCCGATCCCGTAGCCCGAAGGCGTCGGCAATACGAAATTCTTGAATTTCTCGGCCAGGATCAGCGCCGGCCGCTGTTTTTGCAGCCGGAAATTCTGCGCTTTCGGATTGAAAACCTCGCCGTAGCGCCCGCAGGGAATTCGGCGCGCCTCGGGAAAGCGGGCGACGATTTCCTGCACGCGCGGATGGTTCAGCAGGTTTTCTTCGATGTAGATCGTTTCGATCATGGGGTGATCAAAAAAGCAGTAAAAACGGCCCTACATTGTACAAAATTCCGGGCTTGGCGCTGGGATAAGTTACTATTGCGAGTCGTCTAATTCTGCCGTAAAGTAGGTGTGGGTAATGAAGAGGAGTTTGTAATGGGATTGGCTTTAAAAGACACTTTATATCACTGTTACGGCGATTATCTGACTTGGCCTGACAACGTGCGCTATGAGTTAATCGACGGTGTGGCTTACATGATGGCTCCGGCGCCTGACGTAGCGCATCAGGACGTCGCTGGGGAAATTTACTTTCAAGTACGGCAAGCGTTACAGGGTAAATCCTGCCGGGCTTTTATCGCGCCGATAGATGTACGTTTGCCCAAATGTGCCGAATCGGACGACCAAGTCGACACCGTCGTACAGCCTGATGTGCTGGTCGTCTGCGATCCGGGCAAAATAGACCGCCGCGGCATACGCGGCGCTCCCGATTGGATCGTGGAAGTATTGTCGCCTTCGACCGCCGGGCACGACCAGATCAAAAAGCGCCGGCTCTACGAACGGCACGGGGTTCGCGAATATTGGCTGGTACACCCGGTCGATCGCGTGCTGACGGTTTACCGCCTCCAGGACAACGAATTCGGCAAGCCCGAAATCTACGAACTGAAAGGCGAAACCGCAGTCGGCATCCTGCCGGAGATTGTCATCCGTTGGGACGAACTGGCCGCGCGTCTGCCGACCGATTATTGATCAAAAGACCTGCCGGGTTTTAAAAACCCGGCAGGTCTGATCCTGGCCCATTTATCGTATAATAGCCGCATTTTACCGGCTGTTTTGATGTCCCTCAGCGAAACCCTCAAGCAACTCTCCCGCCAGTTACCTCAGTGTTTAAACCAGGACCGGCACGGTTTTAAGCGCCAGCTCGACCGCCTGCGCAGCGAATACCAGAAAGGCAAGAATCCGATCGCGCAAGTGGCTGCGCTGCATGCGAAGATCGGGCAATCGGCCGAAAGACGCCGGCAGCGTCTGGCGAGCGTGCCGGTGCTGAATTTTCCCGATTTGCCGGTCACCGGCAAAAAAGACGAGATCGCCGAACTGATCCGTAACAATCAGGTGGTGATCGTCTGCGGCGAGACCGGCTCCGGCAAGACCACCCAGTTGCCGAAGATCTGCCTGTCGATCGGGCTCGGTTCGGGCGGCTTCATCGGCCATACCCAGCCGCGCCGTATTGCTGCGCGCACGGTCGCGGACCGGATCGCGGAAGAACTTGGTGAGCCGCTCGGCAAGTCGGTCGGCTTCAAGGTGCGTTTCACCGATAAAACCCATGCCGATTCGCTGGTCAAGCTGATGACCGACGGGATCCTGCTCGCCGAGACCCAGAACGATCCTTATTTGAACCAGTACGATACGATCATCATCGACGAGGCGCACGAGCGCAGCCTGAACATCGATTTCCTGCTCGGCTACATGAAATGGCTGTTGCCGAAGCGCCCCGACCTGAAGTTGGTCATTACTTCCGCCACGATCGACCCGGAACGCTTTTCCCGGCATTTCTTCGACGCCCCGATTATCGAAGTGTCGGGCCGCACTTATCCGGTCGAGATCCGCTACCGGCCGGTCGAGGAAACCGAACAGGACGAAGAGGGCAAGAAAACCGCGAACGACGAAACCAGCGACAACCTGCAGCAGGCGATCCTGGAAGCGGTCGACGAACTGACACGCGATTTGCGCGGCGACATTCTGATCTTCATGAGCGGCGAGCGCGAGATCAAGGAAACGACCGAATCGCTGAAAAAACACCATCCGAGCCGGTACGAGATTCTGCCGCTGTATGCGAAGCTGAGCACCAGCGAGCAGGAGCGGGTGTTCAAGCCGAAAGGCGGCAAGATCCGGATTGTGCTCGCGACCAACGTTGCCGAAACTTCGTTGACCGTGCCCGGCATTCGCGGTGTGATCGATACCGGCCATGCGCGGATCAGCCGTTACAGCCACCGCAGCAAGATCCAGCGCCTGCCGATCGAACGGATTTCGCAGTCGAGCGCGAACCAAAGGGCAGGGCGCTGCGGCCGGGTCGCCGAAGGCATCTGCATTCGCCTGTATTCGGCGGAAGATTACCAGGCGCGGCCGGAGTTTACCGAGCCGGAAATCCTGCGCACCAACCTCTCGGCCGTCATCCTGCAAATGACCGCGTTGAACCTCGGCGACATCGAAGATTTCCCGTTCATCGAGCCGCCCGAAGACAAGATGATCCGGGACGGCAAGACCGTCTTGCAGGAAGTCAATGCGCTGGACAAGCAGGGCAAACTGACCGAAACCGGCAAGCAACTGGTCAAGTTTCCGACCGACCCGCGCTTGGCCCGGATGCTGATCGCGGCCGAAAAGCAGCACGCGCTGCACGAGGTCGCGATCATCGTCTCGGCGTTGAGCATTCAGGACCCGCGGGAGAAACCGGCCGACAAGCTGGCGCAGGCCGAGGCGAAGCAGGCGCGTTTTCGCCACGAGGATTCGGATTTTCTGACCCTGTTGAATCTCTGGAACGACTTCGAGGAACAGAAGAAGCACCTGTCGAACAGCAAGCTGCGCAAATACTGCAGCGACCATTTCCTGTCCTATATCCGAATGCGCGAATGGGTCGACATCCACGCCCAAATCATGCAGGTGATCAAGGGCGACCTGAATTTGAAGATCAATACGGTGCCGGCCAGCTACGTGGAAATCCACCGTGCGCTGTTGCCGGGCCTGCTCTCGAACATCGGCTTCAGGCACGAGATCTACGAATACCTCGGCGCGCGCGGGCTCAAGTTCTTCATCTTTCCGGGCTCCGGCCAGCACAAGGCGCGTCCGAAATGGATCATGGCGGCCGAGCAGGTCGAGACCAGCAAGGTTTATGCGCGGACCGTCGCCAAGGTCGAGCCGGAATGGATCGAAGAATGCGCGAAGCACCTGGTCAAACGCAATTATTACGATCCGCACTGGGAAAAGAAAGCGGCGCGTTCTGCGGTGCACGAGCGCACCTTGCTGTTCGGCCTGACGCTGCAGGCCGGGCGCAAGGTGCCTTACGAACATGTCGATCCGAAGGCCGCGCGCGAAATCTTCATCCGCTCGGCGCTGGTCGATCACGACTACCACAGCAACGCGCCGTTCTATCTCGCGAACCGGACACTGCTCGAAGAGGTCGGCTATATCCAGCACAAGGGGCGCCGGGTCGATCTGGTCGAGGACGAGGAATGGCTATACCGGTTCTACGACGAGAAGATCCCGTCCGAGGTCGTGAACGGGATTACCTTCGATCAGTGGCGCAAGAAAGTCGAGCGCGACAATCCGAAATTCCTGTTTTTGACCAAGGAAGATTTGACCCGCGAGCAGGATCATGCGGTCAACGAATGGGATTATCCGGACAGCAAGAAGATCGGCAATTTGACGATAAGGCTGCAATACCGCTTCGAGCCCGGCCACGATGAGGACGGCGTGACCGCGATCATTCCGGTGCACCAGTTGAACCAAGTTTCGCAGGCGCCGTTCGACTGGCTGGTGCCGGGGCTGCTCGAAGAGAAATGCGTTGCGCTGGTCAAGTCGCTGCCGAAGCCGATCCGGAAGCATTTCGTGCCGGTGCCTGAAACGGTCAAAAAATGTCTCGAAATCGAGCCGGATTTCAAGGGGTCCTTATACGAATGGCTCGGCAACCGGTTGCGCAAGCTGACCGGGGAGGCGATTCCGCTGAATGCCTGGAATCCGGAGTCCTTATCCGAGCATCTAAAGATGAATTTCCGGGTCGTCGACGACCAGGACAAGCTGCTCGACTACGGCCGCGATTTGAAAAAGCTTCAGGCCAAGCATGGGGTTAAAGCCGGCGACAGCTTCGACCAGCTGGCCGCCGACGAACTGAATTACACCGGCTGTATCCAGTGGGCGTTCGACGATCTGCCGGATACGCGCCAGTTCATGCAGCGCGGCCAGTCGTTCATCGGCTATCCCGCGATCGTCGACGAAGGCGATGCGGTCGGCGTGCGCCTGTTCGACACCGAACGCAAGGCCGCGCAACAGCATCAGGCCGGCCTGATGCGCCTGTATCAACTGCAGCTTCGCAAGGAATGCACCTACATCCAGAAAAATGTACCGCAATCGGCCGCGGCCGAACTGGCTTATCAACGTCTGCCGAAGCATCCGATCATCCGCTATCAGCCGTCCGGTTCGTATAAAGAGGACCTGTTGTTCTGCATCTTGAGCCATGTGTTTATCGAGGGCCGGACGATTCGAACCAAGGAGGTGTTCGAGCGCAATCTGCAGGCCTCGAAGCCGGATCTGATCTCCGCCGGGAACGACATCGGCAAAATCGTTCTGGACATCATGCAGCAATATGCCGACATCAAAACCTGCCTTGGTCGCCTGAATGCGAACGATCCGTTGACCAAAGACATTAATCAGCAGCTCGACCTGTTGATTTACGCCGGCTTTATCCGCCACACGCCGTATGATCAGCTCAAGGCGATTCCGCGCTATTTGAAAGCGGTCCTGTACCGGCTGGACAAGTTTGCGAACGATCCGCAAAAAAATCAGGAAATCCAGCGTTATGCCATCCGCTTTTGGCAGGATGTCGAGAAAAAATCCAAAAAAGAAACTGTCATTCCGGAGCAGGACCCGTTCCGTTGGGCGCTGGAAGAATTCAGAGTGTCGCTGTATGCGCAGCAACTGAAAACCGCGTTTCCTGTGTCCGCGAAGCGGCTCGAAAAGGCGTGGGACGAACGCGGCTGATTCGAAATTTAAATATTCGAGCAAAATAATTTTGACTCAATAGCATTTATGCACAGGATGAAATCAATGGCTTACAGGATGTCAAGCTGTACGGTAAAAAATCTTTAATGCATCCGTAAGTCATTGATTTTTTATTGATCAGTGGATTGATTCGTTTTTGTACAAACTAACCAAAATCCAATAAAAACGGCACTTTTGGAAGCCCGAAAACAATCTATCCACAAAGTTATCCACAGGTTTTGTGAATAAATATTTTGGATGCTTTTTCGCGTGAAGGAAGCATTTGATCCGCTGCAAGCGATTTGATGCACAAGGTAGACTTTTTATAATAGGCGAAAAATTTCATGCGGCCTCGATACCGGGACTGCCCCGAGCGTCAAGGGCAAGAAAGAACGGAATGAACGGGATTGATATTTTCCGGAGAACGCAGAGCAGGTCGCTTTTGTCTCCGTCCGGCTTATGCTATCGCGGTGGGACGCTTAGGGTGAACCCGGTAAATTCCTGGATCGGAAAATCGGTTTGCCGTTGACAATCGGTTTTTTAATGAGGGCGTTTATGCACAGCAGAAATCAATGACTTACATCATGCCTGACAAGGCCGCCCAAAAACCCAGTATATGATCTAAGTCTTTGATTTATTATTACTTCAGTGAATTGATTCGTTTTTATACAAACTGACTAAGGGGTAATAAAAACGGTACTTTGGAAAGCTCGAAAACAATGTATCCACAAAGTTATCCACAGGTTTTGTGAATAAAATGGCGATATATAATTTCAGGCCCGGAGTCGGCCGGATTTGAAGCGAACGACTCCTTTAAAAGCAGGAAATGACCTTGAGGAATGGGCATATCCTGGCCCTTTTCCCGTATTAATCGTTTTGCTAGGGTTTTCCCCAATAAAGTTTATCCCCGCCGCCAGGCATGAAACTTAGCCAGCCAGTTCAGCAAGGTCTCCGGCTGATGGCCGCGTTTCCAGACGCCTGCTGCGTATTTATTCGCTTCGGCAAGGGTCGGATAGATATGAATCGTACCGAGAATTTTGTTCAGACCGATCCGGTGTTTCATCGCGAGGATGAATTCGGCGATCAGGTCGCCGGCATGTTCGCCTGCAATCGTAACCCCGAGGATTTTATCCTTTCCGGGAACGGTCAAGACTTTCACAAAACCTTGTCCCTCGCCGTCCGCAATCGCCCGGTCCAGCTCGGCCAGGTCGTACAGGCTGGTTTCGTAAGGAATGCCCTGTTCTTTCGCCTCCTGTTCGTTCAGCCCGACGCGTGCGACTTCCGGATCGGTGAAGGTGGCCCAGGGTATCACCGAATAATCGGTGCGGAATTTCAAGATGCCGCCGAACAGCGCGTTGACGGCCGCATACCAGGCCTGATGCGCGGCGGTGTGAGTGAATTGATAGGGTCCGGCCACGTCGCCGCAGGCGAAGATATGCGGGTAATTGGTCCGCTGAAACGCATCGACCTGAAGCGTTTTTTTCGGCGACAGCGCCACGCCGAGTTCCTCGAGTCCGAAACCGTCGACATTGGCTGCCCGCCCCAAGGCGACCAGCACTTCGTCGAAGGCGATGTTCACCGTTTCGCCGTTATGCTCCGCCACTACCGTTTTCTCGTCGTTCCCGACGATAAACCGCTTTGCGGTATGGCCGAGCCTCAGGTCGATGCCTTCCCGGCGGAACCGCTCTTCGACCAGGACCGAGACTTCCGGATCTTCGCGCAGCAGCAAGCGGGGGGCCATTTCGAGCAGCACGACCCGGATGCCGAGGCGCGCAAAACACTGGGCCAACTCGCAGCCGATCGGGCCGCCGCCGAGGACCAAAAGGCGCCTCGGCGCCTTGCGTAAATCCCAGACGGTGTCCGAGGTCAGATAACCGATCCGGTCGAGGCCTGGAATCGGCGGCACCAGCGGCCGTGCGCCCGCAGCGATTACGATCGAGCGCGCAGTAACGTGCCGCGGGCCATGCTCGCCGTTAATTTCGACGGTCCAGGGCGAAATGAGCCTGGCGCTGCCGGCCGCGACATTTACGCCGAGTCCGCTGTAACGCTCGATCGAATCGTGCGGCGCTACCGTTTCGACGACCTGTTGTACCCGTTCCATGACCTCGCCGAAATCGAATTCGGCCTGCATCCGCCGGATGCCGAATTCGCCGGAACGTTTTCCGAGTGCGATCAAGCGGGCGGTGCGAATCAGCGCCTTGGAGGGAACGCAGCCGGTGTTCAGGCAGTCGCCGCCCATCCGGTGTTTTTCGATCAGAATCACCTTGGCCTTTACCGCCGCGGCGATATAGGAGGTGACCAGCCCGGCCGAGCCCGCGCCGATTACCGCGATGTTATAGTCGAACTTTTTCGGGGGCTCCCAACTGCTGGCGGTATCCGGCTTCATCGGGGGAAAGTCTCCACAAATTTTCTGGCGGCGAGCGGGAACAGGCCCAGCAGCACGAAAGCGCCGACCAATGGCGGGGATAAGATGCCGGACAGCGAGTCGATCCTGGCCAGCTGCGTCCCCGCATTCACGTAAACGATCGTGCCGGCCAGCATCCCAAGCTGGCTGACCCAATAAAAGGTAAAGGTCCGGATTTCGGTCAGCCCCATTGCCAGATTGATCACGAAAAACGGAAACAGCGGCACCAGGCGCAGCGAAAACAGGTAATACGGGCCGTCTTTGGCGAGGCCGGCGTCGATTGCGGCGAGACGGTCGCCGAACCGGGACTTGACCGCGTCCCGAAACAGAAAACGCGCAGTCAGAAACGCCAGCGTCGCGCCGATGCTCGACGCGAACGAGACGATCAACGTTCCCCAGACCAGCCCGAACAAGGCGCCGCCGGCGAGCGTCAGGACCGTGGCGCCGGGCAGCGACAAGCCGGTCACCGCGATATAAATACCCGCAAACGCCAGCGTGGCCAGCACGGGATGCGCGTCGCGGTAGCCGATCAGGCGGGCATATTCCGTTTTGAAGCGTTCGAGCGTCAGCCATTGATCGAGATCGAAAAGAAAGAATGCCCCGATCGCGAGAGCGATGATAGCAAGCAGGCGGATTTGTAAGCCCGTCATCGTGTTATTCCTGCAGTGTGTTGAAAATTGGCCGAATAACCGGAAGAATCCTGACAATGTTTATTGTACAATGCGCGCATGTCAAACCTGTTTTCCTTATTGATACTGTTTTTCCCCGGCCGTCCGCCGACGGAAACCGCCTTATTCTATATCCGAAATCAAGCGCGTCTCCGCCGCCGCGGGCGAGACGGCAACGCCTTTTAGATGTCGATGGTGACTGAAGCCATTAAGTTCATCCAGGGGGCCGCTCATTGCCGGGCGCTAGCTTTCGGAGCTTTCTCTCATTTTCAAGGCGTCATTTCGGTTAGTTTATGAATTTATTGACCCGTATCGCTTTTATCGAAGAAGTCGGACGGATTGCCGAAACCAATCAGGACCAATATACGCTCTTGTATGCGGAGATCAACCATACCCTGCAGCTTGCCAGCCTGACGCAGGGCACCGCGGCGGCGGAAGAGCTTTTTTCCCGGATACAGTCGCTGATCATCGGCAAAGTGGCGTCGATTGCGGGCGCCCGTATTGGTAAACTGGATCGCAGCCGCTTCGGCATCCTGCTCAAATTGCCGGTGCAGGAAAGCGTGCAATTCGCCGAACAGCTGGCCCATTTGATCGATCAGCAATGCATTATTGTGGCGGACATCGCCTATTATCCGAAGCTGATTATCGGTGTGACCTCGTTGTCGCCCGAATATAAAACTCCCGAACGCATTCTGGCTGCGGTGGATGAAGCATTGTTTCAGGCCAAGCGGGCCGGCAACAGTGTCGTCAAGCTGATCGAATACGACGATCCGGTGCTGCACGAATATTACGATCTGTTGAAATTGCTGCCGGAGCTCAGGGAAGGGCTCACCAACCATGCCTTCGTGCTGTTTGCACAGCCGATATCGCCGATCAACGGCGCCGACGCCGAAAAAAAAGCCGAGGTCCTGCTGCGGTATAAAAGCGACCAAGGCGACAGCCTGACGCAACGGCGCCTGCTCAGGGCTGCCGAACTGTTCCACATTAGCCGGGAAGTGGACCTCTACGTCGTGCAGCAGTTGTGCCGCTATCTGGCCGAAAATCCCCAGCATGCCATCTATTCGCTGAACATTTCAGGCAGCACGATCCGTTATCCCGGCTTCATCGGGAAAGTCGAACAGAACTTCAAGTATTACGGCATCGATCCGAAAAAGATCTGCTTCGAGATCACCGAAACGGTCGCCGACCATGACTATCAGAACGCCTGCGAGTTCATGCTCCTGTTGAAGAAGCATCTGGGTTGTTTGCTGTCGCTGGACGATATCGGCATCGGCTCGAGCAACCTCGCCAACCTGTCCAAATTCAATGTCGACTTTTTCAAGATCGACGGTTTATTCATGCAGAATCTTCTCAAATGCCCTTATTCGGAGCTGGTCGTCAGCTTTATCTGCACAGCGGCGAAATTATTCGAGCGGGAAACGATTGCCGAATATGTCGAAAGTGTCGAGCAGCTGGAGAAATTGAAGGTTTTAGGTGTCGATTATGCCCAGGGTTATTATGTGGGCAGACCTTCGTTACTGTTCGATCCGGCTTAAAGAACGTTGGTTTTTTGCCCGGCATTCGGTAGAGTGTTCAGTCTTCAATTCAAATCCATCATTATGACTTTATTCCATTCTTTGACTTTTATGGTTCACGGCGGCGCCGACCACGGCGGCGGCATTGCGGCAGCCGTGGCAGGCCTGTTGAACTTTCTCGAAAAACTGGCCGGCATGGAGCCGCCGGAAATATTTGCGGCAGTTTTTCCGGGTATCGAATCGATGCAGAACATCCACCCGATGCTGGTGCATTTCCCGATCGCGTTTTTATCGGCTTTTTTCTTGCTGGATTTGGCGGGCAGTTTGTTTCGAAAGCCGGTCTGGCGTGCGGTCGCGAGCTGGCTGTTATACCTCGGAGCTCTTACCGCGATTTTTACCGCGGCAGCCGGCTTGATCGCCGCCAATTCGGTGGCGCACGGGGGCGATGTGCACGGCATCATGGACAGGCATGAGCATTTCATGCTTACCGTTCTCATCCTGTCGCTGCTGCTTTCGGCATGGCGCGCCCTGCAGGGCGGCGCGATCGAGGGAGCGGCCAATACCCTCTTCCTGATACTGGCTGCGGTGATGGCCGGCGTGCTGGTGCTGGGCGCCGATTTGGGCGGTTTGATGGTATACCGTTACGGGGTGGCGGTATCCGCGGTGCCGGTTACCGAAGAGGCGCTGATGCACAGTCACTCGGGCGAAGAAGCGGCGCACGAGCACGATCATGGGCCGGCTGCCGATCTTGATCATGATTTAGGGCACGCGCACGAATCCTTGCCTGCGTCCGAGCCAGCCCATGACGATCATCAGCATGAGCATGGGCATACTCACGATCATCCGCCAGCAAGCAAATAATCAAAGACCGTAATATTTCCGCTTGCGCCAGAATGTTGCGCGGCTCATTCCGGCGAGCCGGGCCGCTTCGGTAATACGGCCGTCACTTTGCCGCAGCGCTTCGCCGATCGCCAGTTTCTCCTGCTCCGGACTGAGCAGCGGTGAAGATTTCGTTGCCGCATCCGGGACGACCGCTTTCGGTTCGGTAAACTCGGGGGGAAGTTCGGTCGGCCGCAGCGTTGTGCCGCGCCCGACCGCGAACGCGTATTCGATCACGTTGTGCAGTTCCCGGACATTGCCGGGCCAGTGATAGTCGAGCAGCAGGCGCATTGCCTGCGGATCGATCTTCTCGATTCTTCTGAAGCTGCCGGCATTGTGCAGGGCGATGAAATGCCAGATCAGCAGACTGACATCCTCGCGCCGCTCCCGGAGGGGCGGAAGGAAAATCGGCACTACGCGCAGACGGTACATCAGGTCTTCGCGAAAATGCCCGTTCTTGACTTCTTCCCTGAGCGAGCGGTGGGTCGCGGCGACGATCCGTACGTCCGCGCCGATCAGGCGGTCGCCGCCGACCGGCATGAAATTTCTTTCCTGAATCACCCGCAGCAGTTTGGCCTGCAGTTCCAGCGGCAGTTCGGCCACCTCATCCAGAAACAGCGTGCCGCCTTCCGCGCGTTGGAACACGCCTTTGTGGTCCTTGATCGCGCCGGTAAACGCGCCGCGCACATGGCCGAACAGTTCGCTTTCGAGCAGATTCGCGGACAGCGCCGCGCAGTTGACGGCCAGAAACGGCGCGTTTCGGCGTGCGCTGAGGTCATGAATCGCGCGCGCGACCAGTTCCTTTCCCGAGCCGCTCTCGCCCCGTACCAGCACCGTCGCTTCGGTTTCGGCCGCGTTACGGATGATCTGGAACACATTCTGCATGGCCGGCGAACGGCTGATGATGCCTTGAAAGTTTTGCTCACGCTCAGCCGTATTCCTCGATTCGATGGCCGGATTTTTCTGTCCGGCGTCCGCCGTCAACAGGGCGATGCCGCCGGCCGCAGCGCCGTTCCGTCCGTAAAGCAGCCGGGCGGACCGGTGCAGGGTCAGCGTGCCGGCGCGGACGGTGTCTTTCGCATCCGAGCGAATCCGGAATTCCGGCGGGCAGGTATTTCCGGGATCGAGGCCGGTCAACTGTACAGCCCCGGGGCTCCAGTACAGGAGATGCTGATCCCGGTCGACGAGATAAAAGGCGATAGGCCGGCATAACTGGAGAAGGCCGGTAAGGGCGGAACGGCTGTCGAGCTTTTCAAGCCAGGCCTCCGGCAGGTTTAAGGTGTCAGGCATCGATCGGAACGAGGTTTATCGGAAGGATAATCGCAAGCATTGGGAACGCCGATATTAGCCGAGCCGGACAGGCAAATCAATCATGGACATTTCATGGACAAAAGTGGAGTCAATGCGCCTATGGGGAGCAAAGGATGGAGCGGAAGGCTTCTGAGGTATAATTGCTTTTTTTTGCAAACCGAGTTCAAGCGCAAGTGATCGATCAAATCAATTCCTTGTTGCCCCAGACCCAATGCGGCAAATGCGGCTACCGGGGCTGTTTGCCCTATGCGGAGGCCATTGCGGCGGGTAAGGCCGACATCAACCGTTGTCCGCCCGGCGGCGAAGAAGGCATTCAGGCACTGGCGGATTTATTGGGCGTCCTGCCGAAGCCGCTCGATTCCGCCTGCGGCGAACATAAACCCAGAGCCGTTGCGACGATCATCGAAGAAGACTGCATCGGCTGTGCGAAATGCTTGGCGGCTTGCCCGGTCGATGCGATTATCGGCGCCGCCAAGCAGATGCATACGGTGATCGCCTCCGAATGCACCGGCTGCGAGCTCTGCATTGCGCCGTGCCCGGTCGATTGCATCGAGATGCGGGAAATCCCGGCCGAAAGCCCGGTGCTCGCCAAACGCTTGAAGCCGCTGCGCGCGGAGCTGGCGCGGAGCCGCTACGAACTGCGCGGCCTGCGCCTCGCCCGTGAAGAAGCGGAAAAAGCGGCGCGGGCGCGTGAGAAGAAAGCGGCGCTGCTGCTTAAAATGCAGGCCACGGCGAAGCCCTAAACGTTGGTTGACGGCTCGGGACCTGCCAGGTTTTTAAAACCTGGCAGGTCTGAGATGGACGAGTTTCAATCGAATCGTTCGGCCTTGCGTTCCTGCCTCGGCTCTTTCGAGATGCTCGTGCGGATGATTCGCAAACAATCCGCAACTCCCCGAGCGACCGCTTCAGCAATCCGAACTCGGCCCACCTTGCCGGTGACACGGAGTTCGTCTTCCAGATTCACCGCCACGCCGGCCTCGATTAGCACGGCCGGCTGCCGTGCGGTACGCAATACGGCCAATCCGTCGTAATAATGGATACCGCGGTCTCGATCCGCGAACGGCCGGTTTTCGCCTGCGACCGGTGCAGCATGATAGAGAGACGGATGAAAACCGGCCGCCAGCAGGCGGTCGCCGATCTCCCTTGCACAGGCAAGGCTTTCGCCGATTTTCGGATTATGGCGCGAGACGAACAGCGAATAGCCGCGGTAACGTTCGACCTGCTTCAGCCATTCCGGCTGTACGGAATCGTGATGCAGCGAAATAAAAAGGGCGTCGTGCTTCGCCAGATCGGTCCGTTTCGCCAGCACCTCCATCGCGCCGTCCGCGCCGATCAAACGGTAACTGACATCTTTTTGCCTAAGTCGTTTTGCAATCTCTTCCGCAAGCTGCCGGTTCAGCTCCCACTCCGGTACGCCGCCTGCGCTTATTACGCCAGGATGGCGCCGGGAGTGGCCGACGTCAAGCGTTACATCGGCGGCGTTGGCAGAGGAGATTAGGAGAAAGCACAATATTAACTTAACAGTCATAAAAATCGGCTTTTACCCTGTCGGATGAAAATGTAGTTCATATTAGAACGATGCGTAGGGTGGATGCGCTGTCGCTTATCCACTCTACGATTAGGCAACTTTTCGCGGTAACGGCATTGGGCCGGCCGTGAGGCAGTGTCAGAGGGAAATCGATTTGCCGCTGACCATCAATTCGATCTCTTCGACGATTTCCTCCTGCCGCAATCGGTTCCGCTGCCGGATCAGTCCGCTGCTGCCCTCTTCGAGGTGGTGCAGAGCATTCTCCATTTGCATCAGGCGCATGTGATTCTCCACCCGGATCGAGCGCAATAAAATCGCCAGGATCTGGTGGAACAGGTAGTGCTCGGCGATACCCGCAGCGGTTTCTTCCGGAGAGGCGTAAACATGTGGCGGAAATCCGGAAACGTCGGGTTGCGCCTCGGTCAGCGGCAGCAGGCGCTGGCTGGAGGCGCCGCGGTCGTCATGAAAACAGGCAACCAACCCTGCCGTTCCCCGGTGTTTTTGCCTTGACTCGGCAATGGCCGGCAGGATCGCTTCGATCGTAGCCGCGGCGTCGAGTCCGCCGTTCGCGCCCGGCACGCGCAGGTCGTTGGCGCTTTCCGGAAGCAAATCGTGGAGCCGTTCGCCGATCAGGATCGCCGGTGTCCGTTCACCGGTTTGTTCCTGCCAAAGCCGCAGTACGTCCTCGTTGAAACTGCCGCAAAACCCGCGTACCGAGCCGAACAGCAGCCAGATATCGTAGTCCGGCTGTTCGGGCGGAGGCAGCGCGAACGCGACATCGTTCAGTGCGGTGCGCAGGTTTTGCACGAGCAGTTGCTGGTTCTCTTCGCGTTTGCCGATCCTGCGCAGTTCGGCCAGCGCAAAGCTGCGCATCGCGCCGAGAATGCCGGTCAAATCGTCATACAGGGCCAGGCGGGTTTCGATCTCACGCCGCTGGCTCATACGTTTCACTCAACCAGTGTTTCAACCTGTCCAGCCACTGCGATTTGGAAGATTCCAGCTTCAGACCCGAGCCCGGCAATTGTTCGAAGACCTGCTGCAGCCCGGCGGCGGCCTGTTCGGGGGACAGCTCGTTCAGCAAGCCCTCGCCATAGGCCCGCAGCCAGGCCAGATGCGCCTGTTCGGACACCGGTTCGAGCGGGTTCTGTTTCAGGATTTCGCGCAGCAGCCGCCCCTGGCGGAGCTTTTCTTCAACCGCGGCTTCAAGACGCGCCCCGAAGCGGGCGAACAGTTCGAGCTCCAGAAATTGCAGATAATCGAGCCGAATCCGCGCAGACGCGGCCTTGATTGCAGGATGCTGCGCCTTGCCGCCGATCCGCGACACCGAGCGGCCGATGTCGATCGCGGGCAGGATGCCCGAGGCGAACAGTTTGCTGTCGAAATAAATCTGCCCGTCAGTGATCGAGATCAGATTGGTCGGAATATAGGCGGACAGTTCCCCTTGCCGGGTCTCGATGATCGGCAGCGCAGTCATGCTGCCGCCGCCTGAAGATAAGCCCAGTACGGTCGAGCGTTCGAGCAGACGCGAGTGCAGGTAGAAAATATCGCCGGGATAGGCTTCGCGTCCGGGCGGGCGCTGCAGGAGCAGCGACAGTTCACGGTACGACTGCGCATGGCGGGTCAGGTCGTCGTAGATCACCAGCGTATCGCGGCCCAGGCGCATCCAGTGTTCGGCGATCGCGCAGCCGGCGAACGGGGCTAGGTAGCGGAAGCCGGGCAGGGCGTTCGCTTCGGCGACCACCACGACGCTATAGTCGAGCGCGCCGGTCTGGCGCAAGGTTTCGATCGTGCCGGCGACCCCAGCCCGCGTCTGGCCGATCAGCACGATCACGCACAGGACATCGCGGCCCTTCTGATTGATCACCGCATCGAGCGCGAGCGTGCTTTTGCCGGTTCCGTCGTCGCCGATGATCAGCTGGCGCTGGCCCTTGCCGATCGGTATCAGGGCATCGACGATCTTGTTGCCGGTGTAGAGCGGTTCTTTGACGAAGTCGCGTTCGATGATCGGAGGCGCGGCGGCTTCCAGCGGATGAAATTCGCGGAAGCCGGGATCGGGCAGACCGTCCAGGGCATTTCCCAACGGGTCGACGACACGGCCCAGTAAGACTTCTCCGACTCCGATTTCCAGTTTGCGGCCGGTATGCTGAACGGACATGCCGGCTTTGACCCCTTGCGATTGCGCCAGCAGGATTGCTCCCAGCATGTCTTTGCCGAGCTGGAATACCAGGCCGGTGCTGCCGTCGTCAAAGCTGATCAGTTCGTCCAGCCGTGCCGTCGGAAGGCCGCGGATCAAGGCAATCCCGTCCCCTATCCCGACGACATAACCCCTTTCGCTGAGCCGGAGGCCGAACCGGTAGTTCTGCGGATCGAAAGCGACGCGGCTATTTTGCATGATTGGCTTGGCGTTTGAAAAATGCCAGTTCGTCGGCAAGATTGGCATGCATCTGACACTCGCCGACGATGGTCCTGATGCCGGCTATCAACGAGGGATCCTCGGAGAAGGCGGAATCCAGATCGATATCCTGGCCTGCCGCTCCCGACAAGGCTTTGCGGATCGCGGCTTGAAGATCTTGATCGAGAGGATGGGCCGATACGACGGCGGCAAGCGAATCGGCCGACAGCGACGCTGCCGCCTTGCGGAGCGCGGATTGATCGGTCTCGTTCAGCGCGGCCAGGTCTTCGAGAAAAATGTCTACGATTTTTTGGGTCAATTGCGGCGACGCCATCCTGTTGAGCATGGCCGCCGCCTGCTCATACGCCTTGTCAACCGCAGAACGGGCGAGCACCGATTCGCGCGAGGCCAGCAGCTTTTCATTGCGGGCCCGCAATTTTTCCTCTTCGGCGGCAAGCGCTTTCTTGAGATTGTCCATCTCCCGGGTTCGGGTGAGGGCCAGTTCCTCGTGCAACTGACGGCGGTTGTTCTCGCATTCCCGCTGCCAGTCGGCCAGCCGGGATTCGTATTGAAGACGCAACGCTTCGGCTTCCTCGCACATCTTTTGCGCATGTTCGGCGGCATCGCTGAGTTTTTGCTGACGGGTGGCGAGCAGATCCAGGACCGGCCGATAAAGAAAACGTTTAAGGATCCAGACCAGAACCAGGAAGTTGAGGATTTCGAGGATGAATGTCGTCCAGTCGAGTTGCATGGTGTCGGAGTCCCGGCCGGTTATTTCAGGAAATATTCGAGCAACGGGTTGCGGAATAAAATGATCAGCGCAATGACGAGGCAGTAAATGGCCAGAGATTCGATCATCGCTAGGCCGATGAACAAGGTTCGGGTAATCGTTTTTTCGGCTTCGGGCTGCCGCGCCAGGGCTTCCAGCGCGCTGGCGATCGCGCGGCCCATCGCAATGGCAGGCAGCATGGTGCCCAAAGCGATGACCAAGCCTGCGGCTCCCGTCGAGATTATGCCGAATATATGCAGATCACTCATGATTTTCCTCAGAAGAATTTGAAGTCGTTTCGTTTGCTTCGGCTTCCAGCGCGCCGGCAATGTAAATCAGCGCCAGCATGCCGAAAATATAGGCCTGTATGACGGCCTCGACGACATGCAGCATCAACAGCGGCACCGGCACCAGAAAACCGGCAATCAGCAGCACGAGCAGGGCGGCCATTTCCAGACTCATCATGTTGCCGAACAGACGGACGGCCAACGCCAGCGTGCGGCTGATTTCACTGATGATATGGAAGGGCAGCAAAATGATGCTGGGTTCAATATAATGCCGGAAGTGGTTTTTTAAACCGCGACCGCGTATCCCGAACCAGTGGCTTGCCGCGAACACCAGCGCGGCGAGGGCCGAAGTGGCGGACAAATCGCGGGTCGGCGAATGCAGGCCCGGAATCAATCCCACTAAATTGGCGGTCAGCACAAACAGCCATAAGGTAGCGACGAACGGCAGGACCCGGCGCACCGAATCGGGCGGCAATATTTCTATCAGGGCTTCGTCGATTGCGGTCAGCACCGCTTCGACCAGCGTCTGCAGGCGATTGGGTTCGGTTTGCAGCTGCCAGCGCACCAGCAGCGCCAGCAGGGTGAACAGCAGCATGATGCCCCAGGTGGTGGCCACTGTGTTGGTGATCTCGACAGGGCCGATTTTGGCGACGATTTCCGCTCCGAGCTCCGAGCCGATCATGTTTTGTCTCTTAAAAACCGAAATACATTATAGCCGCCTACGGCTATGCCCAATAGGATCAAGTTAAGGGTCCACTGGTCCGAATACCCGGTAATCAATTCGTCCAGCCAGAGGCCGAGATAGGCGCCCCCGACGATCGGAACGATGAACAAGAATCCCAACGTTCCGCCGTACAGAAAAATCCCGGTCCAGGTTGCAGGTTTATGGCCTTTATTCTTAAGGCGCTTGATATCGCGGCGTGTTTGTTCGAGCAGTTTGTGGCGGAACGGCATGGCTATAATCCTCCGCCTTTATGACTGCTTAATTCGACCAGCCGTTTGATCAGCGAGTGTTCGATCTTGGCCAAGGCGGCTTTGGCGGTGTGCACTTCGGAATCGGTTTGCTGCATCGCGGCTTCCAGGCTTTCACAGATGGCGTCTTCACTGTCGCCCAGGAAATAGCGCACCGTAGTGATCGTTAACTGATTGTCCGCGAAACGTAAAACCGCAGCCGGCACCGCTAAAAAACGCCAGACTCCGGTATGATCGGCAAATCGGGCCAATCCGTAACGCAACAACGCCACCGTATGGATATGATCCGCCAGAAGTCCGAAGCTTCCTTCGGCGTCGGCGCCGATAAATTGGCTCACCGTATCGAAACGGGTCATCCCGGCAGTATCGATCAAGGTCAGGCTGAACGTCTTCATGAACCCATTCCCCCTCTCATATAGCAGTCGGCTTCGCTCAGGTGATCGTATTTTCCCCCGATGAATCCTTCGCAGTCGCCGATCGTCTGCTCCAACGGCACATGGACGCCGGGGATGCCGGTATGGTCGGCGACGGTGTTGAAAGGCTGCGTCAGATAGCGCTGCAGGCGACGGGCGCGTTCGACGATCTGGCGGTCTTCCTTGGACAGTTCCTCGATCCCGAGCATGGCGATGATGTCTTCCAGTTCGCGATAGCGCGCCAAATGTTCGCGCACCGCGCGGGCGACCTGATAATGGCGGTCGCCGAGAATACGCCGGTCCATCATGCGGCTGGCGGAACTCAACGGGTCGACCGCGGGATAGATGCCTTTGGCGGCCTGTTGCCGGGACAAAATGACGATACTGTCCAGGTGGCCCAGGATGGTCGCGACGGCAGGATCGGTCATGTCGTCGGCCGGCACATACACGGCCTGCACCGAGGTGATCGAGCCGGACTTGGTCGAAACGATCCGTTCTTCGAGCGAGGCGACTTCGGTCAACAGGGTCGGCTGATAACCGACCGTCGCCGGCATGCGGCCCAGCAGCCCTGAGATTTCGCTGCCGGCCTGTACGAAGCGGAAGATGTTGTCCATCAGGAACAGGACTTCCGATTGCAGGGTGTCGCGCAGGTATTCGGCATAGGCCAGGGCGGTATAGCCGACATGGAAGCGGACGCCGGGCGACTCGTCCATTTGCCCGAAGACCAGCAGCGCCCTGGGCAATACGCCGGCTTCGCCCATTTCCTTCCAGAGTTCGTGGCCTTCGCGCATCCGTTCGCCGACGCCGGCATAGACCGAGACGCCCTGCATCGCGCTGCTGACCGCGTGCATGAACTCCATCATCAATACGGTTTTGCCGACGCCCGCGCCGCCGAACAGGCCGGTCTTGCCGCCGCGCACGAACGGGCATAAGAGGTCGATCACCTTGATGCCGGTTTCCAGGATCCGGCTGGCCGGCAAGGTTTCCGAAAGCAACGGCGGCGGCGAAAGAATATTCCGGTAGGTTTCCGAGGCCAGGGGCGGGCCGCCGTCCAGTGCTTCGCCGAATACGTTCAGCATGCGCCCGAGGCAGGAAGGGTCGACCGGCACGTGCAGCGGGACGCCGCGGTCGTACACCGGCATGCCCCGGTAAATGCCGGAGACCGGATGCAGGGCGATCGCCCGGATCAATTCGGGGTTGATGTGCTGATAGACCACCAGCACGTAGCGGCCTTCGCCGTTCACCACATCCAGCGCCTGGCCGATCGGCGGCAGATAATCGCAGTAAACGTCGACCACGGGTCCATGGGCCGCTTCGATGCGGCCGACTGTCTTTTCGCTTGGAGGTAACATGTACTCCCGATCGGAAATCAATTTCCCGCCGATTCTAACATAGTCCGAAGGTTTCAACAGGGAGACGGCGGCCTTGCAGGGCAAGCGCGCTATGTCAAAAACGGCGGCTTTTTGTTCCCTCTCCGTCGGGAGAGGGTTAGGGTGAGGGAATTGAAACGGCTTTTCTGCATTTTGCCCTCCTTTTACCTCGACAGAATGAGATTTTTTAGAGGAAAAAAGTCCTTTTTGATCCCCTCGTCCCGCCCTCTCCCGAAGGGAGAGGGCGGTCTCGCGCTAAACCGACATAGCGCGCTTGCCCTGGGCGGCATTGCGGGCGTCGACGGCTATCCGTTACGCGCGGCAGGCGGGCCGGCTTGATTCGGTATGGGGCAGGCCGAGCCGCCGTTTTCGAGCCTCGCACCTGCCGTTAAAGCAAAGGGCATTCGTTCCCATGAATGCCGCTTATAGGATCCGCTAGAAATTGGACAACGAAAGCCCCGCTCTGGCATCATGAGCGCCCGATCGCCTTGCAAGGCAAGGCTGCGAATCAATCAAAGAAGGAATAAGCCATGAACAATCTTCCCCCATGCCCGGCATGCGGCTCCGAATTCACCTACGAAGACAACGGTCTCTTCATTTGCCCGGAATGCGCTCACGAATGGACCGCCGATGCGGCGGCCGAAGACGGCGGCGAGGCTCGCGTCGTCAAGGATGCGCACGGCAACGTGCTGCAGGACGGCGATTCCGTGACCGTGATCAAAGACCTCAAAGTGAAAGGTTCGTCGCTGGTCGTCAAAGTCGGCACCAAGGTCAAGAACATCCGCCTCGTCGAGGGCGACCATGACATCGACTGTAAAATCGACGGCATCGGCGCGATGAAGCTGAAGTCCGAATTCGTCAAGAAGAGCTGACTCCGGTTGATTTAGGCGCGTTATTCGCCTATAGTCATCCGCTGCTCTTACGGCCCCTGTTCGTTGGGGGCCGCATGCGGCTACACCACTTTTTTAAAAGACTGCGGACGGGATTAGCCGCGGCTAATAAGAGTAGTATCTCTCTGAAGCACAAGCATCGATGGAAGAATTATTTTTAGGTTGGCTGAAAGAATACGGCTATGTCATCCTGTTCTTATGGTCGATATTAGAAGGCGAAACCGGCCTGATCATGGCCGGGGTGATGTCCCATACCGGCGATATGTCCTACTTGCTCGCGGTCTTCGTGGCCGGGCTCGGAGGATTTGCCGGGGACCAGCTTTATTTTTATATCGGCCGCTTCAACAAGGGGCTGATCCAGCGCAAGCTGCACAAACAGCGGCGCAAATTCGCGATCGCGCATTTGCTGCTGAAAAAATACGGCTGGCCGATCATTTTTATCCAGCGCTACCTGTACGGACTGCGCACCGTCATTCCGATGTCGATCGGCATCACCAAATATTCGGCAAGGCGCTTTGCCTTCATCAACCTGTTGAGCGCCTGGGTATGGGCGGCGATCACGATTACGCCGGCGTATATCTTCGGCGAGGAAATCCTCCGGCTCGTCGTTTTCGCCAAAGAACACTGGTATTATGCCTTGCCGCTGGCGGCCGGTTTTCTGTTCGCCATTACGACTTATTTCCATAGGCTGGAGCGGCGCCTGTTGGAAAGACGGCGGAATCGGATTTCGAAGTAGAGAAGCTGACGTGTTTGCCGAAATGCCGGCCTTTTGCGGCAAAAATCGGCCTTTGGAAATCGTCGGCCCTTTTCTACCTTAGGCTCGGGTGTTGGCCCGTCCATCGTTGCGCCGGCTCTTAGGGTTTCGTTAAAAACCACCTCCCCTTGAAAAAAGGGGATTTCGTCAAAACAACTTCCCCCTTTGAAAAAGGGGGATCGAGGGGGATTTATCTAATAAATCTCCCCCGCCCCCTCGGCAATTGCTCCTGCATTGCCCTACCTCCTGCATGAACGCCAGGGATGGCGTGAATGCAGAGATTGCAGGAGCAAATCTCTGCCCATGCAGTCGTCTTTTTCAAAGAGGGGAGTGAATAATCCGCTTTTCAATAATCGATTTCGGAAAGTTATTTTCTACCAAATCCTTAGCGCACGGCTGTTCCATCAATCGCCAGTTTCGGGACTAAATTTAAGAATCTGAAGGTCGATGTGCTTTTGCGCTAATAATTAACCAACACAATTACTGTATCTACTGTATCCGAGATTCCCGGTATATCGTTTATGATGGAATTAGTTTGGGTCGGCACGGCCTATCTCGTCGGTCTGCTTGCCAGCCGTTTGTCTTTTCCGCCGTTGGTCGGCTATCTGGCCGCGGGCTATATCCTGCATGCGTTCGGGATTGAATCGGAGAGCAGCTTGACGCATCTGGCCGATATCGGTATCGAGTTGTTGCTGTTTACGGTCGGCCTGAAGCTTAAATTACGCTCCCTGCTGCGGCAGGAAGTGCTGAGCGTCGGCGGCTGGCACCTGTTTTTGGTGACCGGCGCTGCCGGCATCGTTTTTCTGCTGCAGGGCGAGCAGACTGCAGGCGGTTTGGTATTGGGCGCGAGCCTGGCTTTTTCCAGTACCGTGCTGGCGATCAAGGTGTTGGAAGACAATGGCGAATTATCCACCCTGCACGGACGGGACGTGCTCAGCATCCTGATCCTGCAGGACATCGTGGCGATCGCCCTGCTGGCTTACGCCGACGGCAGGCAGCCGTCGTATTGGGCCTTCGCGTTATTGCTGCTGCCGATGCTGCGCCCCTTGGCGCACCGGCTGCTTACGTTCAGCGAAGCCGACGAGCTCAAGCTGCTGCTGGGCGTTTCTTTGGCGCTGGCGGGCGGCTTATCCGCCCAGAACGTCGGCGTTTCCCCCGATATCGGCGCCTTGCTGATGGGCGTAATGCTGTCGGCCCACCCACAAATCGAGGAGCTTTCCGATAAACTCTGGAGCCTTAAGGAAGTCTTTCTGGTCGCTTTTTTCCTGCAGATCGGCCTGGCCGAACTGCCGAACCGCGATCAGGTTTTCGATGCGCTCGGCCTGTTGGGACTGTTGCCGCTGCAAGGCATTTTGTTCTTTGCTTTGTTCCTGCTGGCCGGCCTGCGTGCCCGTACCGCCTTTATCTCGTCGCTGGCCTTGATGACCTACAGCGAATTCGCCCTGATCACTACCGGCGCGATGGTAAAGGCGGATCTGTTGACGCCGGAGTGGAATTCGACCGTCGCCCTGGCTGTCGCCGGTTCGCTGGCCGTTGCGGCGCCGCTGAACCGCTACTCGCATGAGCTGTTTTCGAGGTTCGAACCGTTCCTGGTCCGATTCGAAAAACGCGCCTGGCATCCGGACCGTTTGCCTGAATCCATCGGCGTGGCGGAATGGCTGATTGTGGGGATGGGCCGCACCGGCCTGTCCGCTTACCAAACCCTGTATCGTCTGGAAAAGCGGGTCGTCGGCCTGGACGCCGACCCGACCGTGCTGGAAAGCCTGCTGGCCGAAGGACGGCGGGTAATTTACGGGGATGCGGAAGATTCCGAATTGTGGTCAGGACTGCCGCTGGACCGGGTAAAAGGGATCATTCTGACACTGCCCGAATTCGATGCCCGATGCTCGGCGATACGCCAGCTCAGAAAAAGGGGGTATCGGGGGCTGATCGGCACGATCTGGTACTTTCCCGAAGAGCAACAGCAACTGGAGCTGCTCGGTGCGGATTTCATGATTCATCCGTTGGTCGAAGCCGGCAACCAGCTGGCTTTACAGCTCATGCAGAATCCGGCCGGGCCTCGGGAATGACCCGGCCGATAAAACCGATAACTCAATCTACTTGGCTTTAGTTGACCAGTTTATGGTCACGCTGACGCATACAGGTTTTGAATGCCCGTTTAAAGTCCTCGTTGGCTTCATAACCTTTCCATAATCCGGCGGGAATCGCTAACAGAGCACCGCCCGCAGCCCCTGTGGCCGCACTGCCCGCTATCGCGCCAACCGCTGCGCCACCCGCCGCGCCCGTAACGGCGCCCACACCGGCGCCCATGCCGACTTCTTTGGTAATATCCGACGCTTGTTTCGCCAGCTCCTTGCACTCTACCATGTCGCGCTGCACGGTTTCCGGATGCGGATCCATGCGAGGATCCACAATCGGATGCCAGCCGCTCACAGAGGCGCATCCGGTGGCTAATACGGAAAGCACCAAAATCGTCGATAAATTATTTCTTTTCAAGTTTTTCTCCAAAAAGCATATTTTTTTAATCATGCAATAAAATCTTATAATTTTAGAATTAACTAAAAGTTAACAACGTGCTGTTTTGTAGGACAAATTTTTCTCAGCATTCCAAGATTGCTGGAAAATGCGGCATTAGGGAGCCGCTTTTAAGTCCTGTGCCGGTACGGAAGGGAGGGTGTCGAGGGACTGCTTTTGGCGGATGGCGGAGCATGTTGAGTCGTATGGTAGAAGGTGCGCCGTGAGTACTTTTGGAAGCCTTCAAGCCGGGCGGACGTGGATATCCATGCGCCCCAGTTTTTCGAACAGAGTGCGCAAGACGTCGAGTTGTCTACAGGGTGTCGAGTTGTCTACAGGGTGTCGGTGACGGACAGCAGCAGGGTGTATTGGGCGGCTGTGCCGGCGATGTCGAGAACGTCGCGTTTTAGTTTAAAGAGCAGGTCCATAAGATGGGCTGCCGAAGAAAGCTCATCATTCGCGATTGATGGGCTTCGTGCCTCAGCCCATCCTATTGCGCTGGTAATGGTGGAGAGTTCCGGCAGCAGGTTGGCATCGGCCGAGCCGGGGGAGGGTACCCAGGATGCCAGACGGGCATCGTCGAGCGAGGCGGCATTGTGAGCTACCATGCTGGAGCCCGGTTTGTTTTCAACCTCCCAGATGCCGAACAAATTTTTTACCGCAGAAAAAACGCTCATAGCACCACCTGAATCGGCTTGCGCACGGAAGTACCGGCCGCACGCGCCGTTTCGGCGTCCACTTGCGCCTGCCAATGCGCGACCTCGTCCCGAAGCACTTTAATATCGTGCTGTTCGAGCCATCGGCCGTCGAATTTGGTCATTTTGCCCTTCAGCGCGTTGGCGTAAGCCGTTTGCGCCTGGGCGGGCATGTCGGTAGCGAAACTCATGGGGATAGGCTACCGAAACGGATTCTCATTTTCCCGGTGAAAATGAGAAAATTTTTAGGGCTTGACGTGTGTAGTCTGCAGGCTACAATAAGATCATGATGTACGAAATCCGAACTACCGATACGTTTGAGAATTGGCTAAAAGCACTTTGGCCATTGCCAAACGCTTGGACAGAGCAATGAAAGGCAACTTGGGCGATGTGGAGGCGGTTGGCGATGGCGTCTCGGAAATGCGTATTTTTTTCGGACCGGGTTACCGTCTTTATTTCACGATGCAAAACGGAAATTTAATCGTTTTGTTGTGCGGCGGAGACAAGTCATCTCAACAACGGGATATTCAAAAAGCCAAGGAACTGGCCGGAAACTTATAGGCGACACTATGAAAACCGAAACAAAACCTTACAATCCCATCAACTTTTTTCAAAGTAACGAGGAAATCATCGATTATTTGAACGATGCGTTTATGGATGAAGACCCCGACATGTTCATCATTGCGCTGGGACATGTCGCCAAACATAAAGGCATTGCCCAACTGGCCGCCGACACCGGACTGAACCGGGAAAGTCTATATAAAACTCTATCCGGCAAATCGAAACCGAAATGGGACACCGTGCAGCGCATTCTCAAGGCGTTGCACGTGCAATTGAAAGTGGCGGCGTAGGTGGATTGCGGTAATGACTGTAGGGCCGTAGGTACGATTAGCGAAGCGTAATCGTACGAATTCGAGGTTGCATTCCTCCGATTACGCTTCGCTAATCGGAGCTACGCGGGCTCAGGCATGTTTTTCATAAGAATTTATACAGGAATTCCCGTTTGAAAAACACAATGGGATAATACAAGGATGGGCTGACGAAGGAAGCCCATCGATCGCGATAGATGCGCTTCGCAAGCTCAGCGCATCCTACGAGCTTCCGGTTTTTGATTCCAAAGTTATTTTCTAATCGTCTTCTTGATTGCATACATCAGTGGCCGCTGGCCGCCGAACATCGCCCTCGGCGCGCGCATCATCAAGCTGTAATTGCCTTGGTATTTCAGCAACTGTTTATCCCTCAGCATGCGGGCGGTGTCGGTTGGGTCGTAGTCGCCGCAGAGTTTTTCGAAGGCCGGGCGGCGGAAATAGTAGTAGCGGTCGTCCTGCGCTTCGGCTTGTTCCGGCACTTCTTGTTGCAGCAGATGGAACGGCATCGGGTTGGGGTCGTGGTCGGGCGGCGTGGCCAGCGCCGCCGGCGAGGCGTCGAGCCGGGCCAGTTGCGCGGCGATGTAGTTGGGCGTAACGCCGCATTCGAGCAGGTAGACTTTGGCCAGGCTTTTCGACATGCGGCGCAGTTCGGACAGCAGCGCCGAACTGACCCGGTGCAGCGGCGGCAGGTCGGGCAGGGTGTTGTCGTAGTGATGGGCGGGGTTGACGTAGTAGCCGTGCTTGCGGATGGCAGGGAGGACTTCATGGGTGACCCAGCGTTTGAAGGCTTTGGCTTCGGGCTTGTGACTGGTTAGGATGCTGGCGTACAAACCGGATTCGTTGATCGTGGTCACACCGCGATTTCCAAAACCTACAATTCGTAGGTTTTGAATTTCGTCTTCATCCAGTTTTCGGGTCATTGCCTCCGTATCTTTGTATCCCAGAATCTCGGCGACATCCATGGCGATAAACCACGGTTCGCCGTTTTCGTCGGGAATCATGCGCAGGATGTGGGATTGAAATTCGAAATTTTGAACAGGATGGGACATTTTTAGATTCCTCTTTTTGGGGTGCTCTTTATCAAGGGATGGGTGTGTTATTTCTTTTGCCCGACCACCCGGTACAGTGTGGCCTTGCTGATCCCGAACTTTCGGCAGACCATGTCATGGTTGACGCCGTTGAATAGCCGCCGGATGTATTCGTTCCGGCGATGTTTGTTAGGACCCGGGATATAAACGACGTCACCGGCATGCTTCGTCTGGATCCGGTCGATTAATGTGGCCGCAAACTCGCGCGCCTGCGGCTCTTTCATGCCGAACGCGACGGCGGTCATCACAACGTCCTGGTGCAATTGATCAAGATAGGCGCTCATTCCGGAATAAATAAACGGGGTTGATGAAGCTGTTTGGTTGGGATCGGAAAATCGCCCGACGCGGGATCGCCGTCGACGGGCGGCTCGACGGGTAGGGCGAACAGGTCGTTCTGGGCCGGCTGGATAATCGCTTCCAGGAGGTCCCATTCTTTCTGGGCCTTTTTCTGCAGGCGGACCTTGTCGGCGCAGAACAGGGTCATCACGGTGCAGTCCAGGCATTCGTTGCGGGCGCCGGCACGGCGCAAGGTCCAGAGGCTCATCTGGCCTTTGGGGGGGGCTTAGTGACGCGCACTTCGTTGGTCAGGTGCTCGAAGAAGGTGTCGGGCAGGTGCTTGGACAGGTGCTTGGACAGGTGCAGATAGCCGGGCCCGGGGGCGGTGATCTGCAGGCGGTTGAAGAGCAGGTCTTTGGCGATGTCGGTGCCGATCAGGTAAAGGCGCAGGCCGTTTTTGATGACCTTGCTGCGCTGATTGACGTCGACCAGGCTGGATTTGCCGTGGATCTTCTGGCCGGGCGTGCTGGACCCTTTGGTGGCGTAGAGCCGGGGCGGGAGTTGGCCCGGGTGCTGACGCTGCCAGCCGTCCGCCTGGCGGCGGTCGCGGACGAAGCTGTAGGCTTCGTGCGTCCAATGGCCGCCGGTGTCGAGCGCGGCGTGCTCGATCGACGGCCTTGCGCCGGAGCTGCGTAGGCAAGGTTGCGCTTTTTGTAATCCAACAGCTTATACAGCGTTATGTTGGGGTTAACGGTAAACCGATTAATCCAACTTACCTGACCGCTTGACTGCATCGGAGCTCGACATTCGTCGGACTACGCTTCGCCAGTACGCCCTACACGGGCTTGTAAATTAGACTAATCTTAAGTTATTCAATATCTGAAAACGTGGACGAGTCGATAGGATAACAAGTGAACAACTTGCAACGGGTCAGTCAAGCCATTGCCTCTTCACAAGAGCTGCTCGACCTCATCCAGGATGGGGTCTATTATGCCGATGACACCGGCCGTTACACCTACGCCAATCCGATAGCGCTGCGGCAAGTGGGCTACCGTTTGGACGAGTTGACCCGCCTGAGCATTTCCGATCTCATCTGTCCCGAGCAGCGGCAGCTTCTGCCCGAGCATCTGGCGTGCATGGACGCAGGCGAATTGCTGTCGAGCGAGTGGATGCTGGTACGCAAGGACGGCACCTTCCTTCACGTCGAACTGTCTTCCCGCCGACTGCCGGACGGCGGTTACCTCGCCATTGCCCGTGATATCAACGAGCGCAAAGCGGCCGAGGCGGTGTTACTCGAACAGCAGGTGATTTACCGTGCGATCGTGGAAACGCCCGCCGCAGGATTCTGGCTCACCGACACCTCGGGGCGCCTGCTCGAAGTCAACGAGGCTTATGCGCAGCTCTCGGGCTACAGCCGCGACGAGCTGCAGACAATGCACGTCACGGATCTGGAAGCCAAGGAAACGGCAGAAGAGACGGCCGCCCATATCGAGCTGCTGCTGCGCCAGGGTTACGGTCGCTTCCGCACCCTGCATCGGCACAAGGACGGCCGCATCCTGCCGGTGGAGATCGTCGTTACCCTGCGCCAGGACATCGCCGGCGGCCGCTTCTTCGTCTTCATCGAAGACATTGCCGAAAAGATCCGTTACGAAGAGCAGCTGAAAATTGCGGCCACGGTGCTGGAGACCATGGACCAAGCCGTCGTCGTGACCGATGCCGGCAACCGCATCCTCACCGCCAATCCGGCACTCACGCGCATCACTGGCTATACGTTCGACGAGCTGCACGGTAAGAATCCCCAGGTCTTGGCTTCCGGCCGTCACGACAAAGACTTCTACCGCGCCATGTGGGAGGCGCTGATGGCTACCGGCCATTGGGCAGGCGAAATCTGGGATCGCAAGAAGGACGGCGAGATCTATGCCATATGGATGACCATCAATGTCCTGCGCGATGCGGACGGCAATGTGAGCCAATACATCGCGGTCTTCGCCGACATCACCGAAAAGCAGCGTACGGAAGAACTGATCTGGCACCAGGCCAACTTCTGCCCCCTTACCGAACTGCCGAATCGGCGCATGTTCCACGACCGCCTGGAGCAGGAGATTCGCCAGTCGCATCGGAGCGGCGAGCGTTTCGCACTGTTGTATCTGGATCTCGATCACTTTAAGGAAGTCAACGACACGCTGGGCCACAGTATGGGCGATGCCCTGCTGCGGGAGGCGGCGCAGCGCCTGACGGCCTGCGTGCGCGAGACGGATACCGTGGCCCGCCTCGGCGGCGACGAATTCACCCTGTTGCTGCCCGCTTTGCATTCCGGCGAAACCGTCGAGCGCATCATTCATGCGATACTGCAGGCCTTTGATAAGCCGTTCCAGCTCGGCGTCGAGACCGGCTACGTGACGCCCAGCATCGGCGTTACCTTTTTTCCCGACGATGCCGCCGACGCCGAAAACTTGCTCAAACACGCAGACCAGGCGATGTATGCCGCCAAGCAGCAGGGGCGTAACGGCTATCACTACTACACCCCCGGCATGCAGGAAAAGGCTCAATTCCGCATGCGGCAACTGCGGGATTTGCGTTCCGCCCTTGCCAACGGCGAGTTTCACGTGTATTACCAGCCCATCGTCGACCTTGCCGACCAGCGTATCTGCAAGGCGGAGGCGCTGCTGCGCTGGCAGCATCCGGAACGCGGGCTGATCGGCCCAGGCGAGTTCATCGCCCTGGCGGAGGAAAGCGGGATGATTATGGACATCGGCAACTGGGTGTTCGAGGTGGCGGCCCGCCAGGTGCGCCAGTGGCGCGAGCGCTTCCTGCCGACGTTCCAGATCAGCGTCAACAAGTCGCCGGTCCAGTTTCGTTACGATGCCGCCGGCTATGCGGGCTGGCTCAGCCATTTGCAGGCGTTGGAGCTTCCAGGGAACAGTATAGTGGTTGAAATCACCGAGAGCTCGTTAATGGAGAACAACCAGACCATCGAGAACAAGTTGTACGGATTTCGCGACCATGGAATCCAGGTCGCTCTCGACGACTTCGGTACCGGCTATTCGTCGCTCGCCTATCTCAAGCGCTTCGATATCGACTACGTCAAGATCGATCAGTCCTTCGTCCGCAATATGACGGCCGGCTCCGACGACCTCGCGCTCTGCGAGGCCATCATCGTGATGGCCCATCGTCTCGATATTAAGGTGGTCGCCGAGGGGGTGGAGACGCGGCAGCAATATGACCTGCTGCGCGCTGCCGGTTGCGATTACGCTCAGGGCTACCTGTTTTCCAGGCCTATCCCCGCCGATGAATTCGAGCGATTATTGAGAGTCGAGGAGCCTTACCTAAATCCTGCCAAAGCATGAAGGCCCCTGTGAAATACCTTCGCAATCGTAAATGTTTGATACCGGAAATTTACGGTCTTAGCGGCTTTGTTGCCCGTATTGCTCCAGCACATGCCGTATCATGCCTTTGGCAAGCTCATCCTCGCCCAGAAAAACTTTTTCGGCCGATTCCTTTTCCAGCAGCGAGGCTTCCAGTTCACTGTGGGTACGAACCACCGTTTCAATGCCGGGATTATGCATCCGGGCGGTCTTGATCATTTGCCGAAGGTCAAAGGTGTCGGGCGTGGCTACGATTAGCAATCGGGCCTGGGCAATGTGCGTCTGGCTCAGGACCACCGGGTCCGAGGCGTCCCCTGCAACGGCCGGGGTTCCCTTCGTCCTCAGCCGTTCAACCAGTTCGCGGTTCTGCTCGATCACCACAAAGGGAATATCACGCTCGGCTAATGTTTCACCGATGCGCCGTCCCACGCGGCCGTACCCTACCAAGACGACCTGCCCGCACAGGTATCTTTCATCGACCGATGCAGGCAATTCGGCCAACGGGTCATCGGGCCGTTCCAGCAGTCGGGACAACTTCGAGCGGGACCTTATCCAGACCTGAATCGGCGTCACGGTCGCAAAAAACAGGGGATTGATGGCAATGGAGATCAGTGCGCCTGCGAGAATCAAGCTTTGGCCCTCGTGCGGCAACAGTCCCAGGTTTACGCCTAGCCCGGCCAGAATAAATGAGAATTCGCCGATCTGGGCCAGGCTTGTCGCTACGGTAAGCGCCGTACTCAACGGATAGCCGAAGGCGAGGATTAATGCCGTAGCAGCAAGTGTCTTGCCGGTGATGATGATGCCGAGTACGGCCAGAACCTGTATCGGCCGCTCCACCAGAACCATCGGGTCGAACAGCATTCCCACCGACACGAAAAAGAGCACCGCGAAAGCTTCTCGCAGCGGCAAGGATTGTTCGGCGGCACGATGGCTTAATTCGGATTCCCGCATCATCATGCCCGCAAAAAAAGCCCCCAGCGCGAAGGATACGCCGAACAAGGCGGTCGCTGCGTAGGCAATGCTGACCGCTGCGGATACGATGCACAAGGTGAAGAGCTCACGGGAGCCGGTACGGGCGATCTGCCAAAGCAGCATGGGGAAGACCCGGCGCCCAGCCGCGAGCATTAAGGCAATAAACGCGGCCACTTTTCCCAGCGTAATGCCAAGGGCTTGCCATAGTATCCCGTCTTCACCGCTCGGGTTTGTACCGCCGAGCCAACCGGCTAAGTTGGGCAGCAGCACAAGTACGAGTACCATGGCCAAATCTTCGACGATCATCCAGCCGATCGCAATGTGGCCGTTCACCGATTCCAGCGCACCGTGGGCTTCCAATGCCCTAAGCATCACCACGGTGCTCGCCACCGAAAGCGCCAGACCGAACATCAACGAAGCGCCCAATCCCCAACCCCATGCCGTGGCTACGCTCGCCCCGATCGCAGTAGCGACGGCAATTTGCAGCATGGCCCCCGGCAAAGCGATTTTGCGCACTTCCAGCAGGTCATCGAGCGAGAAATGCAAGCCCACGCCAAACATCAGCAGCATCACCCCGATCTCAGCAAGCTGTTCTGCGATTTCGGCATCGACCATGATGCCCGGCGTAAAAGGGCCGATAAGGATGCCGGCCAATAAGTAGCCCACCAGGGCCGGCAGTTTGAGCCGGACGGCCAGGAAACCCAGCACCAGGGCTAAGCCGAACGCGGCGGCAAGGGTCGTAATCAGAGGAACATTATGGAGCATCGACATTCCCCGTCTTTGCAGCGCATTGGATAAGGTCGAACATGAAGGTTTCTTGAAGGGAATGTCGGCTTGAACTATCCCTTAGACTGATGCCGGGATAGCATGTTCAGAACCGCCGAGACTGTATCGAACGTTGAATTGGAATCAGCTCACTGCGGGATTCGATCCAATCTGAACTATCCTATCCCCCTGTTCCTCAGAATGCTCAGGAGTCGAATTTCTTTAATTCCCGATATATACAGACCTTAAGCAACAGCATGGTAGGGATATTAATAGTGGGGATAAGCCGCCCCGCTAACGCAGCATAAAAATCGTCCCCCTGCCAAACATCAATAGCCGATAGCGTTTGAAGAGGAGAAATGACGGATGGCATCGCAATTTGAACATTACGCCTATGAAGGCGATATATTCCTTAAAAAAGTGGCGGGAGAACTCGGTACACCGGATGACACGGATTGTGCCTTCAGAGTGAGCCAGGCTGTGTTTTATGCGTTGAGGGACCGGATCACGGTAGAAGAATCGCAAGATTTGATCTCCCAGCTGCCCATGGCCATCAAAGCGGTTTATGTGAACGGCTGGAAACTGGGAAAAGAAAGGGAAAAATACAAGACCCGCCAAGAGTTTTTAAACGCCGTTTATGCCCATGGGGCCCGTACGGCAGGAAGGGATTTGGGGGATGATCCCCGTCCCAAAGTTCAGGCTGTTTTCAAGGCAATCAAACACTATGTCTCCGAGGGTGAAATGCGGCATGTCAGAAGCCAGCTTCCTCGGGAAATCGCCGACCTTCTGGACGTATAACTTCGGCTCGAGGCTATGTGCCTGCTTGGCGGCGCAGGGCGCTCATCTATGCGTATTCACGGATTTGCGGCTTTGTGTCGGTTTTGCTCATTCAATTTCACTGAGCCTTCCCGGCCAATTTCTGCCATTTGACGAAATTTTCGAATGAATGCTCAGGCTACAAAGCGGTAATGCAGTTGTAGCGCTGGAAGAAAAGCTACGCTTATAAAGCCTGAGTAAGCCCGTATCCTCAAAAGAAAGACCTTGTGAGGCTTAGTACGAAGATGTTTAGGCTTTATCCGTTATGTTTGCCAATAACGCTTTCAGTATCTCCAAGTCTACCGGTTTGACGAGGTGGTGGTTGATGCCGGCTTCTCGTGATTGACGGCGATCTTCTTCCTGGCCCCAACCGGTCAGGGCAATTAATATGATATCTTGGCCTTTGGGTTGCCGCCTGATCCGTCGGGCGACTTCAAAGCCATCCATTCCCGGCATGCCGATATCCAAAAACACTTCAGTTGGCTGAAAGTTTTCGAGGATTTGGAGAGAGGAAGGACCATCATGGGTAGTTATGACCTCATTCCCAAGACCCTTCAGTAACAGGGCGAGACTGTCGGCGGCGTCGTGGTTGTCGTCAACTACCAGCATACGGCGTGAAGATAATGGCAAGGGCAAGGCAGAGCTGTCGTTTTGCAAGCTGCTGCCTGGGTTGTTTCCCTTGTCCGTTAAGGGTAAGCGCACCGTGAACTCACTTCCTTGGCCTGCTCCCTCACTGTCGACCTTCACATTGCCTCCATGCAAGGTCACCAGGCTGTGAACTAAGGTCAGCCCGATGCCTAACCCCCCTTGGGCCCGGTGAGTGGTTCGGTCGACCTGGGTAAAGAGATCAAACACCTTCGGCAGCATCTCGGCGGGTATGCCCATGCCATTATCCCTTACCGATACGACGGCCTGAGCAGCCTCACGCCGGGCGCTTAGCCAGATCCGGCCGCCCTCAGGCGTATACTTGGCGGCATTATTTAAAAGGTTGGCGAAAACCTGGGTCAATCGCATCTTATCCCCCTCCAGCATCAGCGGTTCGGCTGGTAAGTCAAGGTCAAGCTGGTGCTGGCTGGCCTCAATGAACGGCCGACTGGTTTCGACGGCGCTCTGAAGCACCTCGGCCAGGTCAATTTTCTCTTTATGCAGATCGATCTTGCCGCGCGTGATGCGCGATACCTCCATCAGCTCATCCACCAGACGAACCATGTTATTGACTTGGCGCGTCATCATCTCGCGCACACGCTCGACGGTTTCATTGTCAATGCCTGGCAGCCGCAGAATATGCAGGCCATTACTGATCGGGGCTAAGGGATTTCTTAGTTCATGCGCCAGCGTCGCCAGAAATTCATCTTTGCGGCGGTCGGCCTCGCGGAGCGCGTCTTCCAGGCGGTGGCGTTCGGTGATGTCCTGGCTGATGCCGAATCCACCCCGCAGTTTGCCGTTAGCCTCATATTCCAGGTAAGCCTTCTCGCGCACCCATTTGACGTGACCCTCCGCCACAATACGATGCTCAAGGTCATAGGATTCCCCTTTAAGTGCTGCCCGCCATTGGGTATCCACAGATTGACGATCCTCGGGATGAACGCGTTCTAAAAATGTCTCGTAAGTCAGTGGGGTTGCTTTAGGCACGCCGAAAATGCGATAGTTTTCGTCGGACCAGGTCAGCACATTTCGCTGGATATCGAGACGCCACCATCCCATATTCCCGACTTCTTGTGCCCGATCCAGGTCTTTCTTGCTCTGCATTAACGCTTCCTCAGCCCGCTTGCGCTCGGTGATATCCCGAATAATGGCGGTATAAAAACGGCGTCCCTCTCGATGAAACTCGGTAACGGCAATATCCAGGGAGAACTCATGGCCGTTTTTATGGAATCCTTTCGCTTCGCGGTGGACGCCGATCACTTTTTTCACCCCGGTTTCCAGGTATTTTGCTAAATAGTCAGCATGGCGATCCTGATCGGGCCCCGGAATCAGGCAGGCCACATCCTGTCCGATAAGTTCATCTTTGGCATAGCCGAAAATCGCCTCAATGGCGGCATTGACCGATTCGATGGTTCCGGTTTGATCTATGGTAAGGATGCCGTCGGCGGCGCTCTCAACGGTTGCTTTGAGTTGTTCCTCGCTTTCCCGCAAGGCCCGTTCGACCTGGTGACGCTCTTCGATTTGTTGCTTTAAATGACGATTGGCTTCGCGTAAAGCCAGAGTTCGCTCTTCAACTTTTTTTTCCAGTTCCCGGTTTAATAACTTAACTTGATTTTCGTGCCGTTCTTTCTCAAGCACTTCTTCTTGCAATAAGGCATTGGCGCGTGCCAATGCGCTGGGACTCGGCAGTTTTAAAACGATGGGAACGAAAGGCCATAACATGACGGCGGTTGTAAATGAAACAGCCGCCGTGACGGCTTTTGCCAGTCCTTCAAAAAAATAATCCGGATGCCAGATGGTCCAGACTTTTAACAAATGGGTGGTGCCGCAAGCCAAAATAAAAAGGCCGAAAAGGATGAATAGCCAGCGAAAGCTCAGGTCTTGCCTTTTTATGACAAAGTAAAGCAGGGCAAAGGGAATAGAAAAATAAGAAAGCGCAATTAAGCCATCCGAAATCACATGCAAGTACAGTAAATGAGGTTGCCACAGTAGACACATTCCATGCGGCATCAGTCCTTCAATCGATGACAATGGTTGGATTTGGGTTGTCATGGGAAATCTCTCTTATAGATAGAGATGGCAGAAAAGCAGGCGTCTGCATACGAATATGAAAAGACCAAATCAAGCAGGGCCTGAGCCGCTTCGACTTGATCGGCGCATTTTCAGGCACCTCGCGCTCACAATACAAACCGACGGCAAAGGTTTGCGATTGTCCGTTCTGAAAATTAAGCCTACTACTGTTAATATCCTGAGCTAAAAGGAAGTAAAGGTTTTTGTCTACTTAAAGCCTATCCCGGTAGGCTCGCGGCGTGCCAGGTGATGAGGCCGCAAGCCAGGCGGAACATGGCCCATGGCCAAATAAAACGCCACGCGTTCCTCCCAGCGGGTCAGAATCCGGCGAAACCGATTCATCCAACTGTGGGTGCGCTCTACGACCTGAAGCCGCGCCTTGAAGCCGGCTTCCCGCTTGAGGGGCTGCGCTTCTTCACCGCGTGTCCGGCTGTGCGCCCTATATCCGAACGCCTCCGCCAACTCGCGAATTTCCTTAGCGTCGTAACCTCGGTTCGGGCAGAGATTTTGCGGCTGCTCAGGCGTCGGATCGGGACGCGGGATGCCAAGGGCTTCTAAGGTGGCGTACGTCAACTTCCTATCGTGCCGGTTCGCGCCATCAATCACCCGACTGACCGGCAGTCCCGCCGCGTCGGTCAATACGCTGCGTTTGACGCCTTGCTTGCCGCGATCGGTGGGGTTGCGGCCGACTTTTCTCCGCCCCCGCTAATGGAGCTTTGGTCATCGCTCCATCCAGCGACAGCCACGACCAGTCCAGACCTTTCAGTCCGTCATAGGCCAACAGCCCTTCCTGCCAGAAGGCTTGAAAGACGCCGGCCTTAGTCCATTCCATAAAACGCCGATGCGCCGAGCTGCTGGAACAGATGCCGGTGGCGCTCAACGCATTCCACTGACAGCCGGTGCGGAGCACGAACAAGATTGCATTCATCGCCTGCCGATCCGGCACGCGAGGATTATGGCAGCCCAAAGGATGCGGCTTACGCGGCGGCGGCAAAGGTTCCATCCGTGCCCACAACGCATCCGAAAGCCGCCACCCATCATCTTTTAGCGCTAATCCCATACGCGAAATACCTCTTCAATAATCGTTTCGGAATTAGAGGACATGAATCGGGCAGATGTTCCTAATGGGATAGGCTTTTAGCAGCATTTCGACTTTCCACGATGACATGGTCAAATTGAAAGAGGCCTTGACTGGAGTCCTCCAAAAGTAGCCTGCCGCTTAATCATCGCAAAAGCCGACGGTTTGCTAACTACGAATTGGTGCCTGGATTAGAAATCCGTGAATGCCGGTAAAGTGTCGAAATGAGGCGGTCGATGTAAGACACCGGCAAGGGCCGTAGATCCGATTGCGTTGCGCTAATTAGAGCGTGCTGGATTTAACGCTTGATCTGTTACCTGAAAAAAATCGCCGCGCCGATCATGGCCGTGCCGACCAGGATCGTCCACAACGTAGTTTGATGGTTCGCTTCGATCTGCTTGCGCAGCTCGGCGAGTTCGCGGGTTTGCGCTTCGCTGGTCTGTTTTGCGTAGGCCGCGTTGTCGAGCGCTTTGTAAAGCAGCGACGGGACTTCCGGAAGCTGTTCGGCGAGTTCCGGAAAGTGGGACATGAACTGGCTCAGTTTGGCTTTCGGTCCCATCCGTTCCTGAAACCACTTTTCGAGGAACGGCTTGGCGGTTTGCCACAGGTCCAGTTCGGGATAAAGCTGGCGGCCCAGGCCTTCGATATTCAGCAGGGTTTTCTGCAGCAGTACCAACTGCGGCTGCACGTGCATGTCGAAACGGCGGGCGGTCTGGAACAGGCGCAGCAAAAGCTGGCCGAACGAAATATCGCGCAGCGGTTTCTCGAAGATCGGCTCGCAGACGCCGCGGATCGCCGATTCGAATTCCTCGATTCTTGTCGAGTTCGGCACCCAGCCCGATTCGACGTGCATTTTCGCGACCTTCCGGTAGTCGCGATTGAAGAAGGCCAGGAAATTCTCGGCCAGATAATGTTGGTCGGACAGCGACAGGGAGCCGACGATGCCGAAATCGACCGCGATGTATTTGGCCGGCAGGTCGACGAAGATATTGCCGGGATGCATGTCCGCATGGAAGAAATTGTCCCGGAACACCTGCGTGAAGAAGATTTCGACGCCGCGTTCGGCGAGCAGCTTGAAGTCGGCGCCGCCGGCCTTCAGCTGTTCGATCTCGCCGACCGGAATGCCCTGGATTCGTTCCATCACCATTACCTTTTGCCGGGACAGCGGCCAGTGGATTTCGGGCACGTAGATGATCTCGGAGTTTTCGAAATTGCGCCGCAGCTTGGCCGCGTTCGCGGCCTCGCGGACCAGGTCGAGCTCGTCGAGCGTGGTCTTTTCGAATTCGGCGACCACTTCGAGCGGGCGCAGGCGGCGCGCATCCGACCAGAAACGTTCGGCGAAACGGGCCAATTCGTAGAGCAGGGCGATATCGGAATGGATCCGGTCTTCGATGTCGGGCCGGAGCACCTTGACCACGACGGCTTCGCCGCTGTGCAGCTTCGCGGTGTGCACCTGCGCGACCGAGGCTGAGGCCAAAGGATTCGGGTCGAATTCGGCGAATGCCTTGCCGATCGGCATGCCCAGTTCCTGTTCGATGATCCGGCGGGCGACTTCGTTCGGGAACGGCGGCACGCGGTCCTGCAGCTTGACCAGTTCGTCGGCGATGTCTTCCGGCAGGAGATCCTTGCGCGTGGACAGCGCTTGGCCGAACTTGACGTAGATCGGGCCCAGGTCTTCGAGTGTTTTGCGGATCCGCACGCCGCGCGGCTCGTTGCATCGCCGCAGCCAATAATAAGGCGAGAGCGCGGCTAGGAACCGGACCGGACGGAACAGGTGCGTTTTCAGCACGATCTCGTCGAGGCCGTGGAATACCAGCACCCAATTGATATGGATCAAGCGGAGTAAGGTTCTAGGATTGATCACGTCGGATTTGGCGCGGACAGGTGAGGGCGTACGGGATTATTCACTATCCGTAAGCGGTTTGCGGTTTAATACGTTTTCCAGCCGTTCGATCCGGCTGTTCAGGCGGTCGAAATCGGCGCGCAGTTCATCGACCTGGCGGTAAAAAATCTCCGCCTCGGGGGCGGCGGGCAGGTCGCGCGTTTCTTCCTGCAGAAATTCGCTGAGGTTCAGTTCGAAAGTCCGGATCGACTCGCGCGTCCAGCGCGTACCGGTACGGAAGAAGTTGCCGATTTGATGCGCGATTACGTCGCCGGTGAAACGCGACAGTTGTTCTTCAAGATCGATGTTCAGCCTGTCGAACAGGGCCTGGAATTTGCGGCCGGTCGCAACGTCGCCTTCGATTTTGACTTCGCCGGAAAACACCGCGCGCATCGGCCTGGAACTGATGCCCATCATGCCCAGGGCCGACAGCGAACCGCTGATCCGGGTGTCGGGCGGCTCGGGATAGGCGTCGAGTACCTGGATCGCGCTTTCGGTCGGGCACAGATAAACCGTTTCGCCGAACGGTTCGACCGTTAGCGCGATCACCTTGCCGGCCAGGGGCGCGAGCAGTTCGCCGGCGTCCATATCCAGCTTTAGATAACGGTTCAGCGCGCTTTCGAGCGCGGCCGCCAAAAACGGTTTGAACGCCATCTCAGATCTTGTAGCCGCGATGCACCGCGACGATGCCTTGCGTCATGTTGAAAAATTCGCAGCGTTCGAAGCCGGCGTTTTGCATCATCGTTTTCAATTCGGCCTGCTTCGGGTGCATTCGGATCGATTCGGCCAGATAGCGGTAGCTGTCTTCGTCTTTCGCAACGAATTTGCCGATTTTCGGCAGCAGGCTGAACGAATAGAAATCGTAGACTTTTTCGGTGACCGGGTCGGTCGGATGCGAAAATTCGAGGACCAGGCAGCGCCCGCCCGGTTTCAATACCCGGTGCATCGAGCGCAAGGCGGCGTCTTTGTCGGTCACGTTGCGCAGGCCGAAGCCGATGATCACGCAGTCGAAGGTATTGTCTTCGAACGGCAGGCATTCGGCGTTCACCTGGGCGTATTCGATGTTGCCGGTCAGGCCCCGGTCGATCAGCCGGTTACGCCCGGTGCGCAGCATTTCCGAATTGATGTCGGCCAGCACGCACAGGCCCTCCTTGCCGACGCGCTTTTCGAGCAGCGTGGTCAAGTCGCCGGTGCCGCCGGCCAGGTCGAGCACTTTTTCGCCGCTGCGCACGTTGCAAAGCTGCACCGCGATCCGTTTCCAGATGCGGTGAATGCCGAGCGACATCAGGTCGTTCATGATGTCGTATTTTTCGGCGACCGAATCGAAAACGCCGCGCACCAATTTAACCTTGTCCTCGGTGGCGACTTGTTTGAAGCCGAAATGGGTCGTTTTGTGATGAGTCATGTTGTTACTGTAAGGGTTGGGGTTCCTGGCGGTTGTAGCCGGCCGCCTTCAGCCGTTCGAGATAGTCGGCCCATAAGCTGTCGTATTCGGCGCCGAGTTGGTAAAGCAGATCCCAGGTATAAATGCCGCTGTCGTGGCCGTCGCTGAATACCGGGCAAATGCCGTAATTGCCGACCGGCCGAATCTCCCGGATCGTGACCGCTTCCTTGCCGACCTGCAGGATTTCCTGTCCCGGCGCATGGCCCAGGGCTTCCGCCGACGGCGTGTAGACGCGCAGATATTCGCACGGCAGCCTGAAAACCCGGCCGTCGTCGAAACGGATTTCCAGGATCCGGGAAACCTGATGCAGTTTGATTTCGGTCGGCAGCGCGTTGCAGGGTGGGGTATGGAGTCGCATATCTAATCAAAGTGTAGGTTGGGTTAGCCCGATAGGGCGTAACCCAACATGGTGGCTGCATCCATGCAGTCGTCGGCAACTGCTCCCTGCGTTGCCCTACCTCCTGCATCCATGCAGTCGTAACTCAACCTCGCAGTTTACAGAATATACCGGCTCAAATCCTCGTCGTGGACGAATTCGCCCAAGTGGCGGTCAACGTAGGCTGCATCGATCATGACGTCTTTTTCGAGCATGTCCGGGGCGCTGAACGAAATCTCTTCGAGCAGGCGTTCCAGGATCGTATGCAGGCGCCGAGCGCCGATGTTTTCGGTCTTCTCGTTCACTTCCCAGCCCAGTTCGGCAATCCGGCGGATGCCGTCGGTCGCGAAACTCAGGTTGACGCCTTCGGTCTTGAGCAGCGCCGCGTATTGTTCGGTCAGCGAAGCGTCCGGTTCGGTCAGAATCCGGAAGAAATCGTCCGCGGACAGGGCATCCAGCTCGACCCGGATCGGAAAGCGGCCCTGTAATTCCGGGATCAGATCGGACGGTTTGGTCAGATGGAACGCGCCCGAGGCAATGAACAGGATGTGATCGGTCTTGATCGCGCCGTACTTGGTGCTGACCGTGCTGCCTTCGACGATCGGCAACAGGTCGCGCTGCACGCCTTCGCGCGAGACTTCGCCGCCGCCGCTGCCGCCGACATCCGAGCGTTTGCAGATTTTGTCGATTTCGTCCAGAAACACGATGCCGTTCTGCTCGACCGCTTCGACCGCCTTCAGTTTGATGTCCTCGTCGTTGACCAGGCGCGCCGCTTCTTCTTCCTGCAGGACCTTAAAGGCTTTCTTGATCTTCATTTTGCGGCTGCGGGTGCGGCCGGAACCCATGTTCTGGAACAGGCCCTGCAACTGGTTGGTCATTTCTTCCATGCCGGGCGGCGCCATGATTTCGACGCCCATCGGCGCCATCTGCACGTCGATTTCGATCTCCTTGTCGTCGAGGTCGCCTTCGCGCAGTTTTTTGCGCATTTTCTGGCGAGTCGACTCGCGCGTATCGGACAACATACCGGCGTCCGCCTCGGGCAGCAGGATGTCGAGAATACGGTCTTCGGCGGCGTCGTAAGCCTTGATCTGCACTTTTTCCATTTCGGACTGGCGCATCATTTTGACTGCGGTATCGGCCAGATCGCGGATGATCGATTCGACGTCGCGGCCGACATAGCCGACTTCGGTAAATTTGGTCGCTTCGATCTTGATGAACGGGGCGTTGGCAAGCCGCGCCAGCCGGCGTGCGATTTCGGTCTTGCCGACGCCGGTCGGGCCGATCATCAGGATGTTTTTCGGGGTGATTTCTTCGCGCAGCGCAGGGTCCACCTGCTGCCGCCGCCAGCGATTGCGGAGCGCGATCGCGACCGAGCGCTTCGCGCTGGCCTGGCCGACGATGTGCTTGTCCAGTTCGTGAACGATTTCTTTAGGTGTCATCTGGGTCATTACTTTACTCGCTCGGTTCTGCGTCCAATTCTTCGATGCGCAAGTTATGATTCGTATAAATGCAGATATCGGCGGCGATCGCCAAGGCTCTTTCGACGATTTCGCGGGCGCTCAGATCGGTATTTTCGAGCAGCGCGCGCGCGGCCGCCTGGGCGAAGGCGCCGCCCGAGCCGATGGCCATCAGGTCGTTTTCGGGCTCGACCACATCGCCGTTGCCGGAGATGATCAGCGAGGTTTTGGCGTCGGCGATCGTCAGCATCGCCTCCATGCGGCGCAGGGTACGGTCGGTGCGCCAATCTTTCGCCATCTCGACCGCCGCGCGCATCAGATGGCCGCGGTGTTTTTCGAGCTTGCCTTCGAAATGTTCGAACAGGGTAAAGGCGTCTGCAGTCGAACCGGCAAAGCCGGCGATCACCTTGTCATGATACAGGCGGCGGACCTTGCGGGCATTGCCTTTCATGACCGTATTGCCCAGGGTGACCTGGCCGTCTCCGCCGATCACGACTTTGTTGCCGCGGCGCACGGATAATATGGTGGTTCCTCTCAAATTCACGTTTAAAGTCCAAAGTTAAAACGGTGCGTTAATGGCTGCATTTTACATGGTCTGACGCCGGGACGTGCGAAAAAATGCACAAAACAGAACTCTTCAGAAACGGGAGCCGGACGGTAATGGACGGGCTGGACATGAAGGTTCGGTTAAGGTCAGTGTCCATCTCGTTGTGCTACCATGCGACATTATTCAATCCACAATCGGCTGACTTCTATGGATTCACTGAACCAGATAACCGCGACTTTGGCGATGACGATGGGCCTGGCGTGGGCCAGCGGCATCAATCTCTATGCGACGCTGCTGACGCTCGGCTTTCTCGCCAACAGCGGCAACATCGTGTTGCCGCCGGATTTGCAGGTCGTTGCGAATCCGGCCGTGATGCTGGCGGCGGGCCTGATGTACTGCGTCGAATTTTTTGCCGACAAGACGCCGGGCGTCGATACCGGCTGGGATGCGATCCATACCTTCATCCGGATACCGGCCGGGGCGATGCTGGCCGCCGGCGCGGTCGGCGAGCTGAACCCGGCGGTCGAGCTGGCCGCCGCGATCGTCGGCGGCGGCATGGCGGCCGGCTCGCATATGACCAAGGCCGGCAGCCGGGTGTTGATCAATACTTCGCCGGAGCCGTTCAGCAACTGGGCCGCCTCGGTCGGCGAAGACATGGCGGTCGTGGCCGGCGTCTGGGCGGCGCTTCAGCATCCGTTGGTGTTCCTGATCGCGCTTGTGCTTTTTATTGCGTTGATGGTCTGGCTGTTGCCGAAGCTTTGGAACGGCATCAAGAAGGTTTTCCGGGCGATTACGCGGTTTTTCGGCTCGGAGTCGGAACAGCAATCCGGTTCGAATTCGCCTTAATTTCAGTAAGAAGTGCATTCCACAGTCGATTTGAAACAGAAAGCCGTCGTCGATTTATGATTAGAGTCTGAAGCCATAAATCCGATGCCCAAAGCTCGCCATGCCGATTCTTGGCAATGTAAAAAAGTTATCAAATCCGGTTTTGGGCATGGCATCGGGACTCATTGCTTCGCTATAGTGCAAGGCGATCAATGTTGGTGCGTTTCTGCGATATCCATAATTTTGCCGTTTTCTCTCGGCTTATGCTCAAGAATCAAGGGCAAAAAATTGCGTGCATGTGTTTTCGTCGATTCCGGCAAATGTGCCGCAATATGAAGACGAACAATTGAGAAGCTTTCAATCACTTTCGAATGATTTTATCGATTGGCGCGCATCTTGCTTAACCTTGGGGCGTCATTAAAGGCGATAAACGATGACGCTATATTTTTATGTTAGCGCCAATTTACGAAAAATCATGAAAATGAGATTTAATGGACCCCGCACAATCAATGTCACTCACTTCGCCGGCTTTCCCGAAAAGGAAGGACAGCGTCTTAAGATCAGTAACAGGCTCTCCTTTTCCCTATTACGATCAGCAGCGTCGTAATTGGACAATTGCCATGTCTGACTCGATTTCATCGAAGGCTATTGAAAAAATCCTGTTTCCTTATTTCCAACCGATTATTTGTACGGCCAGCGGCAGTATTGTCGGCTATGAAGTCTTAGCCAGACAATACGATGAAAACGGCCATGTCATTTCCGCAGGAGGTTTGTTCAATTCGCCCTTTATCACGGACAGTCAGTTAATATTATGGGATCGCATGTTGCGGCGCCAGGCGCTGAAACACTTCGACGAAAGCAATTTTCAAGGTTATCTTGCAATCAATATTTCCGCCTCCTGGATAAATTACATTGACGATTTTACGGCACTGCCGACACTGCAAATGTTGCAGGAGCTCAACATCGACAAGAGCCGCGTGATCATCGAAATTACCGAATCCAAAGTCGAATTGGAAAAGCTGATCGGCGTGGTGAAGGAATACCGCAAACACGGTTTGAAGGTTGCCATTGACGATTTCGGTGCCGGTTATTCTCAACTGGAGCGAGTCATTGCGATTCGCCCGGATATGATCAAACTGGATATGGAATTGTTCAAGCAGGCTTTGAAAGGAGGAATCGAGCACGATGTCGTGCATTTGATTACCGATTTATGCAAACGCACCGGGTGCCGTCTCGTTTGCGAAGGCGTCGAGTCCGAGGAGGAATTCTTTTATGCATTGGACTGCGGCGCCCATTTCATCCAGGGTTATTTATTTTCGAAGGCGGAGGCCGAATTTAAAAACCCGGATCATTACCACGGCCAGTTTGGGCTGCTGAGAAAAAAATTTCTCCAAAGAACATTGCATAAAGAAACTCGAAAACTGACATTTTTCGAACAGATAAAAAGGTCGGTCGAATTGTTGCGGGTTGCACTGACAACCGATTTCAATCTCGGCGAGTTAGCGACCACCCCCTTCGAGCTCAGCGGCGTACTGCGGTTTTATCTTTGCGATGCCGAGGGCAACCAGATTTCGCCGAATTTTAATTTCGGCGAGGGAAAGTGGCATGAAGAGCCGACGGAGGCCGAATTCAACTGGTCGTGGCGCTCCTATTTTTACCAATTGCTGGCGTTAGAGCATGTCCAGAACAGTCATCGGATCGTGGCGTCCGAACGTTACCGGGATTTCAGCACCGGCCTGCTCTGCAAGACACTGTCGCTCCGTCTGGATGAGCAGCGCATTTTGCTGGTCGACATCATTGCCGAATATTGACTCGAAGGGAGAAAAACGATCCAAGTAACCGAATTCGGCATTGAGAATAATGGGACGTTTTCATCGGCGGGGTGGTCGAAGAGGTTGTGGACAAATCCGCGTCATGAGAGAGGTGCGAACTTTATCGTAAGGAGGCTAACGATGACCCGTATTCTCGTTTTGTATTACAGCATGTATGGTCATGTGGAAACCCTGGCGAAGGCGGTTGCCGAAGGGGCGCGATCCGTCGAAGGGATTGAAGTCGTCGTCAAGCGGGTGCCCGAACTGGTGCCGGAAGAGGCGGCCCGCAAGGCCGGGGCCAAGTTGGATCAAGAAGCGCCGATTGCAACGATCGAGGAATTGCCCGATTACGACGCGATCATTTTCGGAACTCCCACCCGTTTCGGGAACATGTGTGCGCAGATGCGCAATTTTTTGGACCAGACGGGCAAACATTGGCTGAGCGGCGCCCTGATCGGGAAGGTCGGCAGCGTTTTTACCTCCACCGCAACGCAGCACGGCGGCCAGGAAACCACCGTCACCTCGTTTCATACGACACTGCTGCACCACGGGATGGTCATCGTCGGCGTGCCTTATTCCTGCCAGGGCATTCTGAACATGGAAGAGATCACCGGAGGTTCGCCTTACGGCGCGGCAACGCTGGCCGGCGGAGATAATCGCCGGCAGCCGTCGGGTAACGAATTGGGCATCGCCAGGTTCCAGGGCGAGCATGTGGCGAAAATCGCCAAAAAATTGTCCGCCTGCACGGTTTCCGGAAATGCCCGCTTTTGAAATGGGAGCGGTTGCGGAGCGGTTTTCAGTGTAACGCAGAGCTGGAAAAATGAGGCGTTTTCCGTAGCGGTCCGGCGCCTCCTCACTTTGGCCGGGTAAATGAATGGCCCGGCGTTACCGTGCCCGGGCGCTCGCCGGGTTCAGCCTTCGGCCGCTAAATCGACGATTCGGGGTTGCCGATCAGGCTGCCCTGAACCAGATCAATGCCGAGTTCGTTAAGCGTTTCCAGCACGCCGCCGTTTTCGACCGATTTGGCGATCGTAAGTTTGCCGAACGTATGGGCGACGTCGGACAAGGATTTGACGAACATCCGATCGTCAAGGGTATGATCAATCTGGCGGATTAGCGGGGCGCTGATTTTTACGTAATCGATCGGCAGGTTCTTCAAATAATAAAACGATGAAAAGCTGACGCCGAAATTATCCAGAGCGACGCCGCAGCCCAGCCTCTTGAATTGTTGAATGAGTGTTTTTGCCTGCGTATAGTGCGATTCGACGGCCGCTTCGGGAATTTCGAAAATGATTTTTTCCGCGCCGATATCGTAGAGGTCGAACAAGTAAGCCACATCGTCGTAAAAGCCGGAATCTTCGAAAACTTTGCCGGACAGGTTGATCGACAGGCGAAAGTCTTTTCCTTGCCGGCCGGTTTCGTTTAGGGTGCGCAGCGCCTGCTTGAACGCAATGCAGTCGATTTTTCCGGCCAGTCCGAGTTCTTCCGCGTGATTCAGGAAAACTTCCGGAAGCAGCTGCTCGCCGTCGTCCTGCGGCAGGCGCAGCAGGCATTCGTAATGATGCAGTTCGGACGATCGGCTGTCCAGCACCGGCTGGTATTCCAGTTCGAACCGATCTTTCATGATCGCCTGTTCGAGCATCTGCCGGAGGTTCAGCATTTGCTCGATCTTCAGCTGGCTGTCCTGACTCAACCTGCAGCAGTGGAAGCTGCCCGGGCCGATCTGTCCGGCGTGCAGCCGCGCCGCATCCGCATTCGCGTAGAGATCGTTCGGCGTCAGTCCGTGCTCGGGATACACCGCGATGCCGATATGGGCGTTGAGCCGATAATTTTTCCCGGTATGAATAAACGGCGAGGCGCCGATGTCCTGAATCAGTTTTTTCGCGAAGTTGTCGAGGTGATCCGGCTTGACGTGCGAAATCAACAGTGCAAAAACGTTTTTGTTGATTCGGCTGAGCCTGTCGATCGAGCGAAGGCTGTCTTTCAGCCGGCGCGCCACCCAGGTCAGCATCATTTCGCCTGCCCGCGGACCATGAAGATTGTTGATCTCTTCGTACGGATCGATATCGAACAGGAGTACCGCGATCAAATAATCGTAACGCCGCGCGGTTGCCAGCGCGATCGTCAGTTCGTCGCGGAATTGCTGATAGCTGGCGAGGCCGGTGACCGGATCCTGGATCGGCTGGGTCAGCATTTTCTGCTGATACTGCGACCTTTCGCTGTTATCGACGCCGAGGGTCAGAATCACGGCTTCGTCCGGGTTGTTCGGCGGGTTGAACAGCGAGTGCAGCCAGGAGATATCGCGGGTCTTGCCGGTTTCGGAAATCAATTGCCCGTCGACCTGGAACTGCCCGGTAATTTCTCCCGATCTGAGCATGCTCAGTTTTTTGTGGTGTTCCCACTCGGTTTCGGGGATTAAAAGATCGAAAATCTTGCCCTTGATCGAATGTTCTTCCCGGCCCAATTCCTGTACTCCAGCCTGATTGATCGTCAGGATAATGCCGTTCAGTTTTTGCGTCAGAATGATAATCGGCGCGGTGTCGATCAATTGCCGGATGAAGTCGCGCTCGATTGCCAGTTCCCGGCTTTTCTTGATCAATGTCAAGGTATTGCTGTGCACTTCCTGTTCCAGCGATTGCAGTTGCTGGGCCAGCGTCAAGGCGGTCTGGTGCAGTTGATCGACCTCGTCATAATCGGTCGAAGCGATTTTCTTGAATCCGATCCGTTCGCGGAACTTGTCGTACTGGTGTGCCGCCAGCAGTGGCAGCGCTCCCGAAAGCCGCGCGACACGCGAAAAGGTGTAGTGCAGCAGAACTGGCAGCAGGGTCAGGGAGCCCAACAGGCTGATCACGCCATACAGCCAGACTTTCTGCAGGTCTTTTTGCAGGTTTTCTTCGATTTCGGTGATATCGTTGATGAACAAAAACAGTGGCGACTGCTTTTTATCTTCCTGGATCGGCACAATTCCGATTTCGTATGTGGCGCCGGCGAGGTGAATCGTTTTAGTTTGATCGTTCAGTTCGGACAGCGCTACATGCGCGGCGATGTATTGATACAGTCCTTTATTGTCGGACAGGGTCAGCCCTGCCAGTTGATACGGCCAGGGATGCTCGGGCGCGCCGGATAAGGTGGTGTCGGCGGAAAGAATGCCGATATCCGCACCGGTGGCCTGTTTGTATTTAATCATGATGTCCGCGAATGACCGGGTCACGCCGTAGGCGCCGACGGTTTGGGACCGGCCGATAACCGGCACCACGGCCTGCTGAAAACAGATGGAGTCGCAAATGGTGCGGTGTCCGGGTATTTCGGAATGGATCACTTTGTGGATGGTGGCGTCGTCGGTCGGCATCGGACTTCCCCAGGATTTGATCGTGGCGCCGTTGCTGTCGAAAAAAACGATGTTTTCGATACCCCAACTGAGCTGCCATCGCGACCATTTTTCGTCCAGCATCGTGAATGAGGTTTGCCCCCGGCTTGTGTCGGAGCGGGAGCGTTGTTCCCCGAAGATGGACAGCATTTCCGCGAGCTGTTCGAGTACCAAAAACGAATCTTCGGTCAGGGCCCGGGCGATATGGAGATGATTCCGGTGCTCCTTGACACGGTCGAGATAGAAGCTTTCGATCGCATGGCGATAGGCGAAATAGGAAAAAATGCTGTGCATCAGCAGAAACACGCTGCCGAATAAAATAGCGAGTTTCCATCTTAGGCTGAAAAAGAACGGCGATCTCGGCATGGGGGGTCAGAAACGGAAAGAGATTTGCACACCGAACAGGTCCCAGTCCTCCTGGGTGGTATGCAAACGGTCCGGGTTATCGGCCTGCGGTAGCCACATCGTGCCATGCACGCGGTGATATTCGCCGCGCACCATCCAGCTCCGGTTGATGTCCCAACGCAGGCCGAATGTCCAGTCCTGGGCATAGGCGGCGTGGTTGGGCAGGCCGATCCGTTCGAAGCCCATGCCGTTGCGGTTGTCGGTGTTGGCGTAAATCGTATCGTAGCGTACCGTGACTTGCCAGTTCGGTAGAAACCGATAACTGCCTTCGACATACCAGCTTTCGGTCGTAAAACGGCTATTGGGGAGAATGCCGTAGCCTTTGACCACGTTTCGGCGGTAATTGTATTCTCCGGTCAGCGTCAATTTTTCGCCGTTGTACTGCGCGGACAGCATCAAGGGACGTACAAACGAAGTGCCCGGCCCGAATCTGTCGCCCGCCAGCGGATGGTAATCCAGCTGCAGGTCCGCATAGCTGACCGCGAAGACGTATTCGCCGCCGTTCAGTTCGTAGCTCAGTTGGGTGACCACGGTGGGTTGGGCCTCAAATTCGCCGCGCGCGAAAGGGCCCAACTGGATCGACCGGATTTCCTGATTGTTGCCCAGCGGAACGACATAGTTGAACTTAAAGTTGAAATCGCCGTACCCGGTATGCTGTTCGGCATAAAATTGGCCGCCGTCGCCGGAAGTCAGCAGCGAGCGCGAGCGTTCGAAATAATTGCCTTGCGGCAACAGGATTGTCGGATGCGTAAATGCGACGTCGCGGGTTTCGTTGTATAACCCCAGCGGCACTTTGACGCGCCCGCCGCGCAGCCCGAGCCGTCCCGATGTGTATTCCCACAAGGTCAGGTCGGCAAGTCCGTAGTCGACCCGGACGCTGCCGCGATCGATGTTTCCGGCCCGGCGGTAGAGCCCCTGAATCGCAAAGCTCAAGCGGTTAGACGGTTTATAGGACGAATTGAGGCCGATCTCGGTGATGCCGAGGCTGATGCCGTCGTCGCTTTGCCCGAACAGATTATTGTCCGAGGTGTGGAACAGACTTTGCGCGAGAAAGCCGTGCACCTGGATTTCGTCGGGCAAATCTCCGGCTCTGCCCGCCAACGGCAGGCTCCACAGGATGCCCAGACTCAGCCCGCTATTGATAATCGAACAGACGAATTTGCGCATTGCTGTCGGGTTTCTTGCTTACATAGCCGATCGCATTCGGCGTGTTGGTGACTTTTTCGATCATCTCCCGTTCCGAGTCGAGCTGGACCGGAGCGATGCCGGTACCGGAATAGATCATTCGGTCCCAGGCGCGCCGGAACTGGTGCGGAAACATGTCCAGGCTGTTCTTGACGAAGTCTTTATGGACCGGGTCGTCGTCGGTCAGCGTAAAAACCTTGATCGGTTCGCCGTTAGGCCAGATCCTCAGATGCATCGCGAAGATTGCCCGGGTATCGGCGCGTGAATAATGCGCGGATGGGACCGAGGCGTTGACGATGATTTCCGCCGCCCCCGCGACAACCGGGCACAAGCCCAGGCAAACGCCGACGATTGCCGAAGTAATCAGTTTCCTGATGATCGGTTTCCGAAGGCGCAATTTAGCCGTCCCTTGCGCAGGAGCGTCTAGTCACCGGAATCGTCGGATGATGAATTGAAGACAGTCTTGGCGCTGCGGGCATGAGTCCGTCTTGGGGGAAGAAATTCGGAGTTTAAAGTTTTTGCCAGCGCAGGCGGTTTGCATTGCTGACCACGGTCAGCGAAGACATCGCCATCGCCGCGCCCGCGATCATCGGATTCAGCAGGATGCCGGCGAAAGGATACAAAAGGCCGGCGGCGACCGGAATGCTGATCGTGTTGTAGAAAAAAGCGCCGAACAGGTTTTGTTTGATATTGACCACGGTAAGCTGCGACAGCCGGATCACTTCCGGTATTTTCATCAGCGAGCCCTGCAGGATCACCACGTCCGCGCTTTCGATCGCGACGTCGGTGCCGGTCCCGATGGCGAAGCCGACGTCGGCCTGCGCGAGCGCCGGCGCATCGTTGATCCCGTCGCCGACCATGCCGACCGTTTCGCCCTGAGCCTGCAGTTCCCTGACCACGGCCGCCTTATCCTGCGGCAGCACTTGCGCCCTGACTTCGGCAATGCCGGCTTCCTGCGCGATCGCCTGGGCTGTGATCGGATTGTCGCCGGTCACCATCAGCACGCGGATGCCCTGATTGCGCAGCCGCTGTACCGCAGCGGCCGAATCGGGCTTGATCGGATCGGCGACGGCAACGATGCCGGCGAACTGCCGGTCGACCGCGAGCAGCATCGGCGTTTTGCCCTCGGCGCTGAGTTTGGCAAGGTTGTCCTGATGGCTTGCGAGATCGATGCCTTCTTTCTCCAGGAGTTCCCGGTTGCCGAATACGACGCGGCGGCCGCCCTGCGTCGCCTCGACGCCGTGGCCTGTAATTGCCTTGAATTGCGTCACTTTTTTCGGTTGGACCGTTTGTTCCCGCGCTGCCGCCAGCACGGCCGCCGCCAGCGGATGCTCGGAGCCGGCTTCGAGGCTGGACGCGAGTTGCAGCACTTCGGTTTCGGAAAAACCGCCGGCGCCTTCGATCGACACGACCTTCGGCTTGCCCTGAGTGACCGTACCGGTCTTGTCCAGCACCAGGCAGGTCAGTTTGCCGGCTGTTTGCAAGGCGTCGCCTTTGCGGATCAGTATGCCGGTTTGCGCGGCCTTCCCGACCGAAACCATCACCGAAATCGGGGTTGCAAGGCCCAGCGCGCAAGGGCAGGCGATTACCAGCACGGTCATCGAGGTGACGAACGCATAACCCAGGGACGGTTCCGGACCGAAACCGTACCAGACCAGAAAGGTGAAGACCGCCAGACCGATCACGGCCGGCACGAAAATCGCGGAAACCCGGTCGGCCAGTCGCGCGATTTCCGGTTTGCTGTTCTGCGCCTGGCGCACGCTGTGAATGATCTGGGCCAGCGCGGTATCGCGGCCGATGCGGGTCGCCTTGAACAGGAAGCTGCCGCTTTGATTGATCGTGCCGGCGGCGACCGTGGAGCCTTCGATTTTTTCGGACGGCATCGGTTCGCCGGTCAGCATCGATTCGTCGACCGACGAGTGGCCTTCGATCAGCACGCCGTCGACCGCAATTTTTTCGCCGGGGCGGACCCTGAGCGTTTCGCCGAGGCCCACGTCTTCGATCGGCACGTCGAGTTCCGCGCCGTTCCGAACGACCCGGGCCGTACGCGGCTGCAGGCCGATCAATTGGCGGATCGCGGATGAAGTCTTGCCGCGCGCCCGGGTTTCGAGGCCCGAGCCCAGGTTGATGAATGCCAGGATCACGACCGCAGCTTCGAAATAAGCATGCTTGGCCAGGGAGGGCAGGCTGCCGTAATACTCGATCACGATGCAGGAGTAGAGCCAGGCGGCGCCGGTGCCGACCGCGATCAGGGTATCCATGTTCGCCTGCCCGGACTGCAGGGCCTTCAGCGCGCCCCGGTAAATGTGCGCGCCCGAATAGACCAGCACCGCCAAGGTTAATATCGCGACTTCCGGCCAGAACCAGCGTCCGGTGGCGGAGCCCATGTCCGGCAGCCAGTCCGCCATTTCCAGCAGCATCAGGAGGCCGCCGACGCCGCCTGCGACCGCCGCTTTTTTCAGCAGCATCCGGTAACGCGCCAGCTCCTGCTCTTCCTGTTCCGCCGGATCTTCGAATCCTTCCATCACCGCCGCTTCGTAGCCCGCGTCCTTGACGGCTCGGATCAACCGTTCCGGATCGGCTTCGCCTTTTACGGTCGCGGAATGGTCCGCAAAGTTGACGCTGACTTCGGTAACGCCGGACACGCCGCTCAGCGCGCTTTCGACGACGCTGACGCAACCGGCGCAGCTCATCCCTAAAATCGACAAGCGCAGTTCGTTCGATGCTTCTTCTTTGCTCATGAGGTCTCTCCGGCGATTCCCATCGGATTCGGATTATTCGACCGAAAAGCCGGCCTCGGCGATCGCCGCCTTGATCGCTTCCAGATCGGTTTTCGCAGCGTCATAGTCGACGCCGACCTTTTTTTCCTTGCTCGATGCGGTCACCGACAGCACGCCGTCGATCGCGCCCAGTTTGCTTTTGACATTTGCTTCGCAGCCGCCGCATTTCATTCCGGTAACTGCCAATTCAACGAATTCAGCCATGTTCATTCTCCTCGTATTCGTAATTTCCCGAAGTTATATCATACTCGACTGAAACCGGATAATCATGATATAAATGCAGGAGAAGGAGGGGGCGGGCGCTGCTTGCTTTGCTTGGTGAATCACCTTTGCGCGAATCATGGAATTAAAAACACTAACCAATCAAACCATCGCATTGGCGGGGGTCGCACAGGCGGCGGCGCTGGTGCAGCAATTGGCGACGCGGGGTACCTGCGATCAGGAGGCGCTGAACGCCAGCATCGGAAGTGTGCTGAAAATCGATTCGGAAAGTGTGCTGGATGTTTACGGCGGGCTGAACGGCCTGAAGCTCGGCTTGAGGCAATTGCAGTCGCAAATGACCGGCTATCGGGTCGATAATCCGGAACAGGCCCGCTATGCGGCAACTCTGGTGTTTCTGGAGAATCAGCTTTCATCGCGGAAGGATTTGCTCGATGCGATCCGGGTCGGCGTCGAGAAAGCCCAGGCGCAAAGCGAACATTTCGGCCTTCTGCACGAAAACGTGCTGGCCAATCTCGGCGAAGTCTATCACAGTACGGTCAGCACGCTGCAGCCTCGCATCATGGTCAACGGCGAGCAAACCTACCTGTCGCGGCCCGATACCGTCAACAAGATCAGAGCGCTGCTGCTGGCCGGCATCCGTTCGGTGATTCTGTGGAAACAATGCGGCGGCGCGCGCTGGAAATTCATTTTTTACCGCAAAAAAATCCAGAAAGAGCTGGAAAACCTGCTGCAGCAGGTTTGACGCGATAATGACCGTTCTTGTCGAGGCCAATCATCTGTCCCGTTATTACGGAAGCCAGTGTGCGGTCGACGATATCAGTTTTACGCTGCATCGGGGCGAAGTGCTGGGCCTTTTGGGACCGAACGGCGCCGGCAAGACCACCACGATGCAGATGCTCTGCGGCAACCTCGCGCCCAGCGCCGGGCAGATCCTGATCAACGGCGTCGACCTGCTCGACCGTCCGAAAGAAGCCAAGCGCCATCTGGGCTATCTGCCCGATACACCGCCTTTATACCGGGATTTGACGGTCAACGAATTTTTGGCCTATTGCGCCGAACTGCACGGGGTTGATAAAAAAGCGATTCCGGGCGCCGTCAAGCGCGTGCAGGAACGCTGCGGGCTGGACGAGGTGCGGGACAAGCTGATCGGCAACCTTTCGAAAGGCTTCCAGCAACGCACCGGCATCGCCCAGGCGATCCTGCATAGTCCGAAAGTGATCATTCTGGACGAGCCGACGGTCGGCCTCGATCCCTTGCAAATCCGCGAGATCCGGGCGCTGATCCGCGAACTCGGCCGGGAACACGGCATCATTCTATCGACTCATATTTTGACCGAAGTCGAAGAGTCCTGCACCCATGTCCAGATTATCCATCAAGGCCGCCTGGTCCTGCACGAGACGATCGCCGGTTTGCAGCGGCACATGCACAGCTGCACGTTGGAAGTGATTACCCGCATCCCGCCGGATCTGAAGGCGCTGTCGGCCTTGCCGGGCGTGCTGTCGGTCGAGCCTCTGGCCGGCACCCGCCTGTTCGTGCATCACGGCGTCGACGACAATCCCGCCAAGCAGATTGCCGAGTTGGTCGTGGCGTCCGGCTGGGGGCTGGAGGAACTGGTACCGGTCAAAAAATCGCTCGAAGACGTATTCATCCAATTGACCTGGGAGACGGAGGCGGATTCGGAATGAAAATGGCATTCACGATCGCCGCCCGCGAATTCAAATCGCTGTTCCTGTCGCCCTTGGCTTGGACGCTTCTGGCGATTCTGCAGGCGATCCTGGCCTTTCTGTTTCTGACCCAGGTCGAAGCGTTCAATATGCTGCAGCCGAAACTGGCGGGGCTCGACAATGCACCCGGGTTGACCGATATCGTGGTGACGCCGCTGTTCGGCAATGCGGGGATCATTTTTCTGCTGGTCACGCCGCTGTTGACGATGCGCCTGATTACCGAAGAACGGCGGAACAAGACAATGGCGCTGCTTTTGTCCGCGCCGGTTTCCAATGCCGAGATCGTGCTCGGGAAATATTTCGGCGTGGTCGGCCTGTTATGGGTGATGGTCGTGCTGACTGCCCTGATGCCCTTGTCCCTGCTGGTCGGCGGCGACCTGGACCTGGGCAAGCTTGCCGCAAACCTGTTCGCGCTGGCCCTTCTGGCTGCGGCGTTCGCGGCGACCGGCCTTTATACCTCCTGCATTGCAAGTCATCCGACAATCGCCGCGATGACTGCCTTCGGCCTGCTGCTCTTGCTGTGGATTCTGGACTGGACTGCCGGCATGGGTGAACAGCGGGCTTATGTCTTTGAGTATCTGTCGATACTGCGCCATTTCCAGAATCTGCAAAGCGGCCTGGTCAGTACCGCCGATGCCGCCTATTTCCTGCTGTTTACCGCCGTTTTTCTCGTGCTGAGCATTCGCCGCCTCGATTACGACCGTCTGCAAAAATGAAATTGACGCGCCATGTGCATCAACAAATCCGCCTGAAAAACCGGCTTCTGACTTTGCTGTTTCTGTGCGCGGTGGGGGGGGCGGCCTGGCTGAGTGCGCGCTATTCGTATCAGGCCGACTGGACGGAGGCCCGCTCGAATACGCTGTCGCCGGCCACCCGGAAGCTGTTGCAGGCAATGTCCGGTAAAGTCAGCGTGACCGCCTACATCAAGACCGGTTTGCCGATACGCCTGCAGATCGCGCATTTGGTCGACCGCTATACCCATCTCAAGCCGGACCTCAAGCTGGACTTCGTCGACCCGAACAACGATCCGCAAAAGGCCCGCGAGCTGAATATCGGCGAGGAAGGGCTGGTCGTGGTCGAATATCAGGGCCGCAGCGAAAAACTGAATTTTATCGACGAGGCGGCGCTGACCAATGCCTTGCTGCAATTGACGCATGCGGAAGACCGCTGGGTGTCTTTCCTGACCGGACACGGCGAACGTTCGCCCGACGGCGAGGCGAACTTCGACTTGAACCGCTTCAGCAAGGAGCTGCGGCGGCGCAGGATCAATGCGCAAACGGTCAATCTGGCGAAGCTGCCGGCGATACCGGACAATTCGGCGCTGCTGGTGATCGCTTCGCCTTCGGTTGCGTTGCTGCCCGGCGAGATCGAGATCGTCAAGCAGTACGTGCAGCGCGGCGGTAATCTGTTGCTTTTGGCCGATCCGGGCGACAAGACGCTCGATTTCATCTGGCCTCTGCTCGGCCTGCATCCCTTGCCGGGCCGGATAGTCGACAAGGCGGCCAAACTGGCCGGAATCAATGATCCGAGCTTCGTGATCGTCAGTGAATACAGCCGCCATCCGGTCACCCGCAATTTCCAGACGCTGACCGTGTATCCCGCGGCGGCCGGTTTCGACATCGCTGCCGATATCGATTTCGAGAGTGTCCCTTTGCTGAACAGCGGCCCCGAGTCCTGGACCGAAACCGGACCATTGACCGGAACAATACGTTTCCATCCGGACAGCGCCGAAAAGCAAGGGCCGATTACGCTGGCGTACGCCTTGACGCGGAATCTGGAAAACGGCGGCGAACAGCGCATTATTGTGGTCGGCGACGGCGACTTTCTTGCGAACACCTATATTGATAACGCCGGCAATCTGGACATGGGGCTGCGCATGATCAATTGGCTGGTCCATGACGACCGTTTTATCGATATTCCCGCCAAAACCGCGCCGGACCGGACCCTGAAGCTGACCCTAACCAGCATTGCGGTGATCGGCTTCGGCTTTTTGATCGTGCTGCCGCTTTGCTTGCTCGTTACCGGATTTACGATCTGGCACCGGCGCAGGCGCCGATGAGGACATGGCTTTTTCGGTCATTCGTTACCGTGTGGCAGGGTTTTGCGATGAAATCTTTATTACCCGGTTCCTTACGATTCAGGCCATACGGGCTTATCCTCGGATAGCGGGGAAATCGGCTTGATGTTGATGAGTCAGTGTGCAAGAGCGGTTAACGCAACCCGCTGCTCCTCTTCGGAGCGATATTAGTCGATGTAGCCGTCATCTTTCATTTTTTTCTCGTCGACATACTCTCGCACCACCAAGGCAGCCCCCAGGACGACTACAAAGAGTGCAGCAGCGGTAATCGTCAGCTTCAGGAAGATTTCGCCGCTTAACAGAGCGAACCATAACTGGAGCAGAGCAATGACGACCCAGATGACGAAGATGGCCAGACAGATGATCGCACCGGTTCTCATTGGTCCCGCTCCATGATGACCAGATAGGCTTCGCGCCTCCATAGGAGCAGCATGCGGCGAATGTCTTTTTCCATCGTGACCACCTTCCATCCTTGTCTGGCGTTACCGTTCAAAAATTCGCTGAAGCGGACCGGGTCGACTTTGGATGCGCCAAGCAGCAGAGAGCCGAGCAGGCCTTCCTGATAAATCACGACTTTATATTCTTTCATGCAGACCTCGGTTTGGTGTTCAAGTAGGCGTTCATTATAGAAGGAAGAAAGCGAGTGGCTTTGAAAAATCAGGTAGAGCTTGAGAAGACCGTTCTTCGATGACAGGCCATGCTAAGGACTCCGCCTCAAAGGTTCAAGGCGGAGTGTATCGATCCTTTAGATTGAAGTGTATCGAGATTATTTAGTGGTCCATTTTTCGGCCAACAGCGCCGAAAATTTGCCGAGATAAACTCCGATCACGATCGATACGGAAATGACCACGAGCGGATTGCTGAACGAAGCGCCGAGCAGAACGTCTTTTGCCATTTTATCCGGTGTCTGCAAGAGGTAGGCGAAAGTCATCGAATATCCGAACACGCTGGCCGGAATCGCAGACAATTGCGGAATCGCAGCAGCCAGGCACATCACGATCACGGCCACCGTGACGGTCAATGCCGCCATCAACGGGAATCCAAGCATCGCGTCGGAGGGCACGTTCAAAAGCAGGAAAGCGGTGACCCAGGCCATGACGACGCCGAAAATGCTGCAAATCAGCGAGCCCTTGAGGGCTGCATCGTTGGCGCCGAGCGCAAAATAGGTCGCCCAGGGGATTGTTGCCGCCCAGATGAAAAAATAACCATTGAGAGGGCCTACGGCAAAGAATGTCGCGGCGCCTGCCAGGAGGCCGATACTGAAGGAAAGGGCGGTGAGTTTGTTCATATGATTCTCCATTAAAAACGCCTCGACATTACGGAAAATCAATGGATTTCATCAGGGAGGCGGTCCGATGAAAGTCCAGCGCGCTGCATCAGGGTAAAGAACGCAACTTCCGTCCGTTGCCCGGACGGGATGTTAACAAATATTGGCCGCCGGATAAACCGGGCAACAATCAGGCGTAACTGCGGCGTAATGCCCAATAAGCCGCTAGGAAGGTCAGCAAGCTCGGAAATAAGGCGGTCAGCGGAGCGTTCAGTTCGTAAATGAGTCCTAAATGCCCGACGATTTTGTCGATAATATTGAATCCCAATCCGATCACCACGCCGATGATCATCCGCGCGCCGACGCTGATCCCGCGCCTGACGCCGATCACGAAAGGCGCCGAAATCATCAGCATCACGAAGGTCACGAAGGGATTGACCAGGCGGCTCCACAAGGCCAGGTCGAAGACTTGGGATTTCTGGTGGTTTCGCTTTAGAAAATCGGCATATCTAGCCAGTTCGAGAACGGATAAATTGTCCGGGCTGACCACGGTAATGTCCAGAATCTCGGGTGCGATCGAAGAATTCAGCCGCTGTTCCGGGAAAGCCGCGGCCCGCATCTTTTCTTTGGAAATATCCGATTGCCTGATTTGCTGCAACTGCCATTGCTCCTTTCCTAAAAAACTGGCATGGTCGGCATGCAGGGTACTTTGCAAGCGCCGATTTTCATCCAGTTCGTAAATGCTGATGTCGGCCAGATCGCCGTTGTCCTCGATTTTTCGAACATTGATGAACTTGTTTTTTTCGCGCAGCCAGATTCCATACAAAGTATGGGTTTGAACCGCATCGTGCTTGGCGACGGATTTGATCAGCTGTGCCTGTCGTTCGGCGAGCGGGGCAACGCATTCGCCGACGCCGATCGAAACGATTACCAGCACTGCCCCGGCGGCCATTACTGCGCGGATAATGCCGGGTACCGAGAGGCCGGCCGCCTGCATGGCGATCAGTTCGCGGTTATTGGCCATCGCACCGAGGATGAACAGGCTGCCGAGCAGGGCCGAGGCGGGCACCAGCTCATAGAAGACGCGCGGCGAAGTCAGGGCCAGGTACAGGGCGATTTCTTTGAGCCCGTAGCTGCCTCTGCCCAGATCCTTCATCTCGTCGGTAAAAGTAAACAGGTTGAACAGGGTTAGCAGAAACAGGATCGCGATCAGCGAGCCCTTCAGGATTTCCTTGACCAAATAGCGGGTTAATACATTCATTGGGTTCTCGATGCCTTGACTTTAAGCATTAACCATTTCCAGCCGAAAAAGCGGGCGAGGTAGACCAAGCCGATTGCGAGCAGCAAACCATATACGCTGGCCGGACCGAGCCAGGGCGGAATGACCGCTTTTGTGACCCAGCCCTGGCTGACGCGTTCGAGATTGCCGTAAATGAAAAAAATCAAGAACCCGGTCAGGATATTGCCGTAAACGCCGCCGCGGGGAGACAACTGCGCCAGCGGCACCGCGATGAAGCTCAGGAGGAGGGCGCCGAACGGAATCCCCAGGCGCCGCTGCAGCTCGGCGGTTTCAGGCGGCTTGTCCGAGTTCCACAATCGTTCGCTGGGTAGCGCTTCCCGCAGTTCGCGCACGAAAGCTTCCTTACCGTCGATCCGGACCGCATACTGGTTAAATTCTTCGATTACATAATCCAGTTCGCCGGGTTGACCCTGAATCCGCTCCCCCTGCTGCAGTACGATATAACGGCCGTCCGGCAGGTCTTCCAGGCGGCCGGTTTCGGCATTCACGACAGCAAGGGAGCCGCTTTTTTGCCGATGCTGCACAAAAACCTTGTGCATGGTTTTATCCTTGCCGATATCCTCGACGTAAAACACCAGATCGCCGCCGCTGTATTCGCTGAATTTGCCGGGAGCAATGCCCCGAATGTCGGCGGATTGCCTGTCCTTGCTGATCAGCTGTTCTGTCGTCGCTTCCGCCCACGGCGCGACATAAAGCGACAGGCCGGCCGCCGCAAGGCTCAGCGGGACTACGAATTGAAAAACCGACCGGTAAATCGCGCCTGCCCCGGCTCCTGCGGATTGGAGCGCCGACATTTCCTGGTCGCGGTACATGCGCCCCAACACCATCAGCACGGCCATGAAAGTGGCAGCCGGTAAAAACGTGACTCCGGCGATGATCGTTCTAAGGCCGAGAATCGTCAGCAGCACGTCGTTCGAGATCTCTCCCGCGATGGCCTGGTCGAGTACTTTGATGAACTTGCGGCTGACGATGATCACGACGATTACCGACCAGACCGACAGCATCGTTTTGAAAAGGTCCGTCGCGATCATCCTGTCCAGGACGCCGAACAGCGGCTTTCGTGCCGCATAAGTGCCTTGCGGCCAGTTTGCCTCCAAGCGCGTCTCCTCAATCATATTCGTAACAAGTGGTGTATAATCGCCGTAAATTGTTCATTCGCACGGTCTAATTTCCGGTGCGGATGAATCTACCGAGAGCGATTAGACAGAAAGTAAAAAGCAATGGATTATTTTATAGAAAGTGCGCCCATAGAAAAACTGCAATCTGATTGCATCATCGTTGGCATTTACCAGGAAGGCCCACTGACGCCGGCGGCGTCGGCACTCGACGGCCTGACCCGCGGGCTTGTAAAGAAAATTGTCGAGCGCGGCGATCTGAGCGGTAAGAACGGCGAAACGGTGCTGGTCAATGCGCTGCCGGAGGGTGGCATCGAGCGTTTATTATTGGTCGGGCTTGGGAAAAAGGATGCTCTGAACGCCAAAACGTACCGTAAAGCACTTGCGGCCGCCGTCAATGGCCTCAAAAGAACGATCGTCAAATCGGCCGTTTGCTGCCTCGGCGAAGCGGAAGTCAAAGGCGCCGATTCGGCCTGGAAAATCCGCCAGATCGTGGAGGTCTTCAATGATGCGATTTACCAGTTTACTCAGCTGAAAGCGGAAAAAGAGCCCGATTCCAAACTGCAAAGCGTTGTGATCAGCGCGCCGGAAAGCGAGCGGGCGGCCGCCGAAAAGGGGCTCCTGCAGGGTAAGGCGATTGCGGCGGCGATGGAGTTGACCAAGACGCTCGGCGATTTGCCGGGCAATATCTGTACCCCCTCCTATCTGGCCGAGCAGGCCCTTGAACTTGCCCGCTTCGATAAATTGACCGTGAATATTCTCGAAGAAACCGAGATGGCGGCGCTCGGAATGGGGTCTTTGCTGTCCGTCTCGCGCGGCAGCCGCCAGCCGGCCAAATTGATCGCGCTCGAGTATCAGGGCGGCGAGCGCAACAGCAAGCCGATCGTACTGATCGGCAAAGGGTTGACCTTCGACGCGGGCGGCATTTCGCTGAAGCCGGCGCAGGGTATGGACGAAATGAAATACGACATGTGCGGCGGCGCGACCGTGCTGGGCGTGCTGCAGGCCGTTGCCGAAATGCGGTTGCCGCTGAACGTGGTCGGCCTGGTGCCTTCTTCCGAGAATCTTCCCGACGGCGATGCGAACAAGCCGGGCGACATCGTGACCAGCATGTCCGGCAAGACGATCGAAATCCTGAATACCGACGCGGAAGGCCGCCTGATCCTGTGCGATACGCTGACCTACGCCGAGCGCTATAACCCCGACGTGGTGATCGACATGGCGACCCTGACCGGCGCCTGCCTGGTCGCACTGGGCCGGGTGCCGAGCGGCCTGCTCGGCAATGACGACGCTCTGTGCAACGATCTCATCGCAGCGAGCGAGACCGCAGTCGACAGCGTCTGGCGCCTGCCGCTCTGGGAAGAATATCAGGAACTCTTAAAGTCGCCTTTTGCGGATATGGCCAATGTCGGCGGCAAGGATGCGGGCACGATTACCGCCGCCTGCTTCCTGTCCCGCTTCGCCGAAAACTTCCGTTGGGCGCACCTGGATATCGCCGGCACCGCCTGGCGCACCGGCTCCAACAAAGGCGCAACCGGACGTCCGGTGCCGCTGTTGTGCCAGTACCTGATCAACCGCAGCCAGAAGGCTTAAGCCGCCGTTTCAGGATCGATGCCCGAGGTTGCGTTCTATGTCCTGGTTTCCGAAGACGAACAGCAGCGGCTGCTGTTCGTCTGCAAGCTCGTCGAAAAGGCTTATCGGAGCGGCAGCTTTTGCTATGTGCGGACCGATACCGACACACAGGCCCAAAAGCTCGACGATTTGCTCTGGACTTTTCGACGCGGCAGTTTCATTCCTCATCAGCTTTATACGGGAGCCGATCCCTCCTTTGAGAACGTCATTCTGATCGGCTCCTCCGAGCCGCCGCTCCCCTGGCAAAAGGTGATCGTCAATGTGTCCATTCAATTTCCCGAACACATGGATCAGGCCGAGCGAATTCTAGAAATTGTCGACGACACGCCTGAAATCAAATCGGCGGGCCGGCAACGTTATCGTCGCTATCAGCAATTAGGTTTAACGCCCGTTACTCACAAGGTTTAATCCTTTTTTCAACTCATTTCATTCTTTGCTTTAGAAAAACAATAATCGATTAATGGATAAAACATACGCCCCGCACTCCATCGAACAACGCTGGTACAACACTTGGGAAGAAAACGGCTATTTTGCCGCCAAAGCCGAAGGCGACTCCTACTGCATCATGATTCCGCCGCCCAACGTGACAGGCAGCCTGCACATGGGCCATGCGTTCCAGGATACGATCATGGACGCCTTGATCCGTTATCACCGGATGCAGGGGCACAGCACTTTGTGGCAGGTCGGCACCGACCATGCCGGGATCGCGACGCAGATGGTCGTCGAGCGCCTGTGCAATGCAGAAGGCAAAACCCGCCACGATTACGGGCGCGAGAAATTTGTCGAACGGATCTGGCAATGGAAGGAAGAGTCCGGCGGGATGATCACCAAACAATTGCGCCGGATGGGTTCCTCGGTCGATTGGCGCCGCGAACGCTTTACGATGGACCAGGGCATGTCCGATGCGGTGCAGGAAGTGTTTATCCGCCTCTATGAGGAAGGCCTGATTTACCGCGGCAAGCGGCTGGTCAACTGGGATCCGGTGCTGCATACCGCGGTTTCCGATCTCGAGGTGCTGTCCGAAGAAGAAAGCGGCTCGATGTGGCACATCCGTTATCCGCTGTCGAACGGGCAGGGGCATCTGATCGTCGCGACCACGCGGCCCGAAACCTTGCTCGGCGATGCGGCGGTCGCGATCCATTCCGGCGACGAGCGTTATAAGCACCTGATCGGCGAGTTTCTGGAACTGCCTTTGACCGGGCGCCGAATTCCGGTCATCGCGGACGATTACGTCGATCCCGAATTCGGCACCGGTTGCGTAAAGATTACGCCGGCGCACGATTTCAACGATTACGAGGTCTGGACCCGGCACCGTGCCAATACGGTGATCCAGAACCTGCCGCACGGCGGCTTGATCAACATTTTTACCCGCGACGCGAGCGTGGCGGACGATGAACTGATTCCGGAAAAATACCGCGGGCTCGACCGTTTCGAGGCGCGTAAACGGATCGTGGCCGATCTCGAAGCGGCGGGCCTGCTCGAAAAAATCGCCGACCACAAGCTGATGGTGCCGCGCGGCGACCGCACCGGCGCGGTGATCGAACCGTTCCTGACCGACCAGTGGTATGTCAGCGTGGCGCCCCTTGCGAAGCCTGCGATCGAGGCGGTCGAGAACGGCGACATCAAATTCGTGCCGGACAACTGGAAGAACACCTATTTCGAATGGATGCGCAACATCCAGGACTGGTGCATTTCCCGGCAAATCTGGTGGGGGCACCGGATTCCGGCCTGGTACGACGAGGCCGGCAATACCTATGTCGGCCGCTCCGAGCAGGCGATCCGCGAACAGCATAATCTGCCGGCGGAATATCCGCTGCGCCGGGACGAAGACGTACTCGATACCTGGTTCTCGTCCGCGCTGTGGCCGTTTTCGACGCTGGGCTGGCCGGACAAAACGCCGGAATTGGCGCGCCACTATCCGACCAGCGTATTGGTGACCGGTTTCGACATCATTTTCTTCTGGGTGGCCCGGATGATCATGATGGGTCTGAAGTTCAAGGGTGACGTGCCGTTCAGGGAGGTGTACATCCACGGCCTGGTGCGCGATGCGGAAGGCCAGAAAATGTCCAAGTCGAAAGGCAACGTGCTCGACCCGATCGACATCATCGACGGGATCGACCTCGAAAGCCTGGTCGCGAAACGGATTTCGGGCATGATGCAGCCGCATCTGGCGAAAAAAATCGAACAGGCGACCCGCAAACAGTTTCCGGACGGCATCCCGTCGTTTGGCACCGACGCTTTGCGCTTCACGTTCGCCTCGCTGGCTTCGACCGGGCGCGACATCCGCTTCGATCTGGCGCGCACCGAAGGCTACCGGAACTTCTGCAACAAGCTCTGGAATGCGGCGCGTTACGTATTGATGAATACCGAGGGAATGGATAACGGTTTATCGGGCGAGCCTATGAGCTTAACCCAGGTCGACCGCTGGATCCTGGCGCGACTGAACCACGTGATCGACTCGACCCGCCAGGCGATCGACCATTACCGTTTCGACCTGGCCGCCCAGTCGATCTACGAATTCATCTGGAACGAGTTCTGCGATTGGTATCTGGAACTGGCGAAAATTTCGCTGCAGGCAGACGATCCGGCGCTGCAGCGGGGCACCCGCAATACCCTGGTGACTGTGCTCGAAACCGCCTTGCGGCTCGCGCATCCGATTATCCCATTCATCACCGAGGAAATCTGGCAGCGGGTTGCGCCGCTGGCCGGCATAAAGGGCGAAACGATCATGCGGCAGCCGTATCCGGTGACCGATCCTGCGCTGGACGATCCGGAAGCGGTGGCCGAAACCGAGTGGGTGATGAACTTTATCCTGGGCGTGCGCCGGATACGCGGCGAGATGAACATCGCACCGGGCAAGCCGCTGTCGATATTACTGCAGAACGGCAGTGAGAAGGATCGGGTTTATTTCGAAAGCAGCCGGATGTACCTGCACAAGCTGGGCCGTCTGGAGTCGGCTACCTGGCTGGCCGATGAAGAGGCCGCTCCGGAGTCGGCGATTGCTCTGGTCGGCGCCTTGAAAATCCTGATCCCGATGGCGGGCTTGATCGACAAGGACGCCGAATTGGCCCGCCTAGACAAGGAAATTCAAAAGATTCAGAAGGAACTGCCGCGCGTCGAGGGCAAGCTAAACAATTCCGACTTCGTGAATAAGGCGCCGGCCGAGGTGCTGAAGAAAGAAGAGCAAAAGCTGACCGAGTTGCGTTCCTCGTTGGATAATCTCGAACAACAGCGCCGAAAAATCCAGAGTCTGTAATGGCAGGCAAAGCACGAAATAGATCCGCTTTCTTTTGCAGGTTTGTCTTGTAGTTGCCGGCCGATCATCTATATTTAGTATCAAATTCTCTATTTGATGCTCAATATAGCGATGTCTACGCCAACGACCGAATTTCTTTTTAATGGTATTACCAAGTGCCTCATTCAGAAAGGCTTTCTTTCTGAAAACGAGGCACGAACTCATTCGCAGGAAGCGGTAAAGAAAAACGTTTCTCTGGTGAGTTATCTTGTTGCCAATAAGCTGGTTAGCGCCAGAACGATCGCGTCCGTCGCTTCGGCCGAGTTCGGGGTGCCTTTTCTCGAACTCGATGCGCTCGATTTAAAATCGTTGCCGGTCAAATTGATCAACGAAAAATTGATCATCAAATATCAGATCCTGCCGCTGTTCGTGCGCGGCAAAACGATCTTTGTCGCAATGGCCGACCCGACGAACCATCAACCGTTCGACGAAATCAAGTTTCAAACCCGCCTGCATCCCGAATGCATCATTGTCGAAGAAGATAAGCTGCACAAGGCGATTGAGGCCGCTCTCGAGGCGCCCGAGACGTCGATCGCGAGCTTACTCGACGAAGATCTCGGCAACCTCGCGGTTTCCAGTGTCGAAGAAGAGGCGGCCAAGAACGAAGTCAATTCGGACGTGGACGATGCGCCGATCGTCCGCTTCGTGAATAAAATCCTACTCGACTCAGTCAAGAAAGGCGCTTCCGATATCCATTTCGAACCTTACGAAAAAAACTTCCGTATCCGTTTCCGTACCGATGGTATGCTGCACGAGGTCGCAAGTCCTCCGTCGTCGGTCGCCACCAAGGTAATTTCCCGGATCAAGGTGATGGCCAGGCTGGACATCGCTGAACGCCGGGTGCCTCAGGACGGACGGATCAAGTTGATCGTTTCTAAGAACCGCACGCTGGATTTTCGGGTCAATACTTGCCCGACCCTGTTCGGCGAAAAGGTCGTGCTCCGTTTGCTCGATCCGACCAGCGCCCAGTTGGGCATCGAGAAATTGGGTTTCGAGCCTGACCAACAGAAACTTTTTCTGGATGCGATCAATCGGCCTTATGGTTTGGTGCTGGTTACGGGGCCGACCGGCAGCGGTAAAACCGTATCGCTCTATACCGGACTGAATATCCTGAACACGATCGAACGCAATATCTCAACGGCCGAGGATCCGGTCGAAATTACCGTGGAAGGCATCAATCAGGTCAACATGAACGTGAAGGCAGGCCTGACTTTCGCCGGCGCCTTGCGCGCCTTTTTACGGCAAGACCCGGATGTGATCATGGTCGGCGAAATTCGCGACCTCGAAACCGCCGAGATTGCGATCAAAGCGGCCCAAACCGGCCACTTGGTGCTTTCTACCCTGCATACGAACGATGCGCCGCAGACGTTGAACCGGCTAATGCAAATGGGCATTCCGGCCTTCAACATAGTCTCGTCGATCAATCTGATTATGGCCCAGCGTCTAGCGCGCCGTTTATGCCAGCATTGCAAGGAGCCTGCCGACTATCCGGAAAATGTATTGATTTCGACCGGTTTTAAACCGGAAGAATTGAAAGCGCTGCGTATCTACAAGCCTGTCGGCTGCGAACATTGTACGAACGGATACAAAGGCCGGGTCGGCATTTATCAGGTGATGACGCTGAGCGAGGATATGCGCCGGCTGATCCTTGAAGGGGGCAACGCGATGCAGTTGGCCGATCAGGCGAAAGCCGAGGGGATCAACGATCTGCGCGCATCCGGCCTGAACAAAGTGCGCCAGGGCGTGACGAGTATTGAAGAAATTGACCGGGTGACGAAGGAATAAACGACATGGCACAACAAGCTGAACAAATCGATTTTATCTGGGACGGGGTCGACAAGGCCGGCAATAAAATCAAGAATCGTCCTATCTCGGCGCTCAGCGAGACAATTGCCAAAGCCGACCTGAAAAGGCAGGGATTCCGCGTCGTTCGAATCAGAAAAAAACCGAAACCCTTATTTAAAAAGGTACAGAAAATCACCGCCGGCGATATCGCGGTCTTTGCACGGCAACTGGCGACCATGCTTCAGGCCGGCGTTCCTTTGGTCCAGTCTTTCGATATTATCGGCAAGGGCCACGAGAACCCGAGCATGCAGACCATGCTGTTGTCGATCAAGGCCAGTATTGAAGGCGGCAACACGCTGGCGCAGTCTTTGCGCGAACATTCGATCTATTTCGACGAATTGTTCTGCAATCTGGTCGAGGCTGGCGAACAGGCAGGGGTTTTAGAGGCTCTGCTCGACAAAATTGCGACCTATAAGGAAAAAACCGAGTCGATCAAGAAGAAGATCAAGAAAGCGCTGACCTATCCTGTGGCGGTAATCATTGTCGCCGTGATCGTGACCGTGATTCTATTGATGTTCGTCGTGCCGGTGTTCGAGGAGTTGTTTCAAAGCTTCGGCGCGGATTTGCCGGCTTTTACGCAAATGTTCATCAACATGTCGAAATGGATGAGAAGCTGGTGGTGGATCTTGTTCGGATCGATCGGCGGCGTTGTTTATACCTTTTCTTATTTCAAGAAACGGTCCTATGCGTTTAATCACGCGCTGGACAGAATCTTGCTGAAGGTGCCTGTGGTGGGGATGATTTTGAATAAATCCTCAATCGCGCGTTTTGCCAGAACCTTGTCCACAATGTCGGCTGCCGGGGTGCCGCTCGTCGAAGCGCTGGAATCGGTTGCCGGCGCTTGTGGTAACATAGTCTATGCCGACGTGGTCCTGAAAATGCGCGAAGAGGTCGCGACCGGGCAGCGGCTGCAGTTTGCGATGCAGCAGAGTAATCTGTTTCCGCATATGGTCCAGCAAATGGTTGCGATCGGCGAAGAGTCCGGTTCAATGGACGCGATGCTTGCCAAGGTCGCGGATTTTTACGAAGAAGAGGTCGACAATTTAATCGACAATTTGAGCAGCCTAATGGAGCCGTTGATCATGGCTATCCTCGGCATTATGGTCGGCAGCCTGTTGATCGCGATGTATCTGCCTATTTTCAAACTCGGTGCCGCCGTAGGCTAAAATTCGGCTGGATGCGCGCTTATTCCCGTCAATCAAGGATATTTTTAATTACATGACTGTTCTGAGCGATTTTTTGCCTTACATCGTTTTTGTGGTCGGATTGATGGTCGGCAGTTTTTTAAACGTGGTGATCTATCGCCTGCCGATCATGATGTACGGAGGCTGGCGCAAGGAATGCATCGAATTTCTGGAGCTGGCGCCGGAGGCTGTACCGCTTCCGCAAAGCGGTCGTCCTCTCCCTTTAACCGAAGAAGAGCCTTTCAATTTGGTGCTGCCCTTATCGCGCTGTCCGTCCTGTAAGGCGCCGATCAAGCCTTATCAAAATATTCCGGTATTAAGCTACCTGTTTTTAAAGGGTAAATGCGCGCACTGCGGCGCCCGGATTTCCGGCCGTTATCCCGCGATCGAACTGTTGACTGCGGTGCTTTCCGCAGCAGTCGCATGGCATTTCGGCTATACCCTGCAAACCCTGTTCGCGCTGCTGCTGACCTGGTCGTTGATCGCCTTGACCTTTGTCGACATCGACCATCATCTGCTGCCCGACTCGATTACCCTGCCGATGCTCTGGATCGGGCTGATCCTGAGTTTGGGCGGGGTTTTCACCGATGCGCATTCCAGCATTATCGGCGCGGCAGCCGGCTATGGTTCGCTCTGGCTCGTATACCAGTTGTTCAAGCTGGCTACCGGCAAAGAAGGGATGGGCTTTGGAGATTTCAAGTTGCTGGCGCTCTTCGGTGCCTGGCTTGGATGGCAGAGCCTGCCGTTGATCGTTTTGCTGTCCACCCTGACCGGAGCGGTTTTAGGGATTGCCTCGATCGTTTTCGTCAAGCGCGACCATTCCGTACCCATCCCTTTCGGACCCTATCTGGCGATCGCCGGCTGGATTGCGCTGCTCTGGGGAGAATCGATCAATCGGCTTTATCTTGCCTCGATCGGCTTTTGAGCGTTTTGACCGATGCTGAAAGTGGGCCTGACAGGCGGGATCGGCTGCGGCAAAACGACGGTTTCCAATCTGTTTGCGGAGAGGGGCGTTCCGATCCTGGATGCCGATCAGGCCGCCCGCGAATTGACCGAAAAAGGGCAACCCGCGCTGGATCGGATTCGCGAGGCATTCGGCATGCAAGTCTTTAACCCGGACGGTTCCCTGAATCGCCTGCAATTGAAAAAACTCATTTTTGCCGATGCCGGCAAAAAACAGCAGCTCGAAGCGATCCTGCATCCTATGATTCTGGCTGCCTTGGCCGCGAAAGCCGAACGGCTCGATGTCCCCTATTGCATTCTGAGCATCCCATTGTTGTTTGAATCCAAGCTGGAACCGTTCGTCGACCGGATCCTGGTGGTCGATTGCCCGCTCGAACTCCAGATCGAACGCGTCAGCAGACGAGACAAGTTAGACCTCAAAGTCATCCGTGCGATCATCGACAGCCAGGTTTCACGGGACTATCGGCGAAAGCATGCAGACGACCTCTTGGACAACTCACAGGCTGACAATCCACTTGCAGAACAAGTCAAAAAACTGCACAATTTATACCTTTCTTTAAGTCCCTGTCAGCATAAACTTACCTGTGACCAACAAAATCACTTATGAATTTCCTCTCAACGAACGCATCCGGGTTTTCATTAGGCTGGAACAACTTTTCAAACAATTCAATCATTTTCTAAACGGAGCCTCCGTTTGGGACAAACGCGCTGCGCTGAACGTATTGCTCGACATCATGACGATTTTCAGCCGCAACGATTTGAAATCGGAACTGCTAAAAGAACTGGACCGCAATAGCAAAGCCCTGAATAAGCTTGCACACAGTCAGGGGGTAGACTCGGAAAAACTGAATCAATTGCTCGGCGAGGTGAGTCAAACCAGCAAGAAACTTTACGCGTCAAGCGGCAAGATCGGAATTCATGTGATGGAAAGCGATTTGTTCCAAAGCATCGCCCAGAGAAGCTCGATCCCCGGCGGTACCTGTTCTTTCGATCTGCCGGAGTTTCATTATTGGCTGGAGCAGGAGGAGCCGATCCGGCTGAAGGATCTCCAGCAATGGAGCAGCCCTTTCAACGATATCAGAAACGCGATCGATCTGATCCTGAACCTGATCCGCAACAGCAGCGACGAAACCCGGGAAATCGCCAAAGCGGGCTTTTTTCAGATTTCCCTGGACCGCAGCCAGCCTTATCAGCTGGTAAAAGTCAGCCTGGACAAATCGTTGCGCTATTTTGCCGAAATCAGCGGCGGCAAGCACCGCTGCACCGTGCGCTTCATGGTGCCTTCCCACGACGAAAAACGCCCCCTGCAAAGCAGCGACGACGTACCTTTCACCTTATCCTGCTGTCAATTTTAATGCCGGAGAAACAGGCTGCATTGAAAGTCAAATGCCCCGTCTGCCAACGTCCGGTGGAATGGACGGCGGACTATCCGTTCCGGCCGTTCTGCTCCGAACGCTGCAAATTGATCGATCTCGGCGCCTGGGCGGCCGAAGAAAACCGGATTTCCGAAGATCTTCCCGATTCGGGCGACACGGAAGACGGTTTTCCGTATCACTGATCCGTTGCCTGCCGTTAGCCGAGAAACGTCCTGATGCCGGCAATGCCCTGTGCGCCGGCATCGCGGGCGGCACTTAAATCTTTTTTCGTCAAACCGCCCAACGCATACACTGGGATATTGCTCCCTTCGGCGAGCGCGGCAAAACGTTCCCATCCCAATGCAGGCGTTTCGGGGTGGGTAAGGGTCGGCAGCACGGGGGCCAGAACCGCGAAATCGGCACCGATCTTCCGGGCATGTTCGAGTTCTTGCAGATTATGGCACGAGGCGCCGATCCAGCGGTAGCCGGAAGGCCGTTCGCTTAAAGCGAGCAAGTCGCGGGCGGTCAGGTGCAGACCGCGAACCCGATGCTGACCGTAATTCGCGGTGGAATTGATCAGCAGCGCGGCACCGTGTTTCGAGCATAGCGGAGAGGCGATTGCCAGGAATTCGTCAATCCGGTCGCGTGAAGAAGTTTTCAGACGCGCCTGGATCAGCCTGATGTCTTGCGCCAGAAGTTTATGCAAATCCTCCATCAGGTCGCCGCTGATTTGGTCGTCGAGGATCGCATAAAAAGGCGGAAGCTGGGCGGCGGCGATGATCGGCCGGTTGGCGGCCGGAAAGGCGAACTGATTCAATTCGCTCGGTTCGACCCAGCGAATCGGCTGCCCTTGACACCCCCTTGCCGTGCCGGAAAAGCGCTCGACCAGAAAGACCCGCAGGGTAACGTCCCGGTCGGGATAACGGTGATGGATCGTTATTAGCCGGGCTGCAGAAAGGGTGTCGATATCCAGTTCTTCCTTGAGTTCCCTGGCTAAAGCCTGCTCCGGCGTTTCTCCGGCTTCGATCTTGCCGCCCGGGAACTCCCAGAGTCCGCCCTGATGCAGCGATTCATCGCGGCGGGCGATCAATATCCTGCCGTCCGCGCTTTTGATTACGCCGGCCGCGACCTGCAGGAATTTTTGCGCTGCCTTTCGAAAATGATTCACCTGGGTTTCCGGTCCGGATCAGGTTCGGTATTCCGCGTTGATCTTGACGTAGTCGTAGGAAAAATCGCAGGTCAAGACTTCCTGGCGGGCATCGCCCCGGCCCAGTTTGACCGTTACGCGGATTTCCTCGCGGTCCATTACTTCCTGGCCCGCTTCTTCGGTATAGTCGTCGGCGCGCCCGCCTTCCCGGACGATGCAGACGTCGTCCAGGAATATCCGGATATTTTCCAGCACCATGTCGTCTACGCCGGCGCGCCCGACCGCGGCCAGAATCCGTCCCCAGTTCGGGTCGCTCGCAAAAAATGCGGTTTTGACCAGCGGCGAGTGCGCGATCGTTTTCGCGACGCGGACCGCTTCTTCGTCACTTTGCGCTTCTTCGACCACGATCCTCATCAGCTTGGTCGCGCCTTCGCCATCCCGCACGATCGCTTCGGCCAGGCTTTTGCAGACATCCAGCAACGTATCGGCGAAGCGGACGTAATGTTCGGAGTCCGGCAGGATTTCCGGCGCCTCCGAAAGCCCGCTGGCCATCACGACCAGCGCGTCGTTGGTCGAAGTGTCGCCGTCGACGGTGATCCGGTTGAAGGACAGTTCGGCGGCGCGCGCCAGACATTGCTGCAATAAGTCGCGGCCGATCTTCGCATCGGTAGCGACGAACGAAAGCATCGTCGCCATGTTCGGCTGGATCATGCCGGCGCCTTTGGCGATGCCGTTGAAAGTGACCGTCCGGCCGTCGAGTTCGATCGTTTTCGTAACGCCTTTCGGAAACGTATCGGTTGTCATGATCGCGCGGGCGGCCTTGTCCCAGTGGCCGGGAGCCAGATTGCGCACGGCTTCGGGAAGCGCAGTGCCGATCTTGTCGATCGGCAGCGGCATGCCGATTACGCCTGTTGAAAAGGGCAGCACCTGTTCGGTCGAGCCGCCGGTCAGCCGTGCCAGCTCTTCGCATGTCGTGAACGCATCCTGGAGCCCTTGTTTGCCGGTGCCTGCGTTGGCGTTGCCCGAATTGATCAGCAGCCAGCGCGGTGCGGCCGCCAAGTGTTTTCTGGCGACCAGCACAGGGGCGGCGCAGAAGGCATTCTGGGTAAAGACGGCCGCGCAGCTGCCGTGCTCGGCCATTTCGAATACCAAAAGATCGTCCCGGACGCTTTGCTTGATGCCGGCACACACGGTGCCCAAACGAATGCCCGGAATTTCCGGCATGTTCGGAAAATCGCAGCGACCTACCGCCATGGTGAGTTCCTCGTCAATAAAAATAAAAAAACATTGAGTGTTTGGCTCGGCTCCCACGTTCCGGCGCTCGTTGTTATACACATTGGGTAGCCTGCTCCGATAAACGGACCGGCAGGAGTCCGAAGCTTGCTTTGCATTACTCCTGAATACGGCGTTCAAAGCTAGCTTTGAACGCCACTGCTTGAGTTTTGCAGGACTATAACAATGAGCGTTCCAGAGCGGGAGCGCAGTGCGGCTTATCCGTTCTGCCCGCCGACTTCGATTAGGATTACATATTCGTGATTGCCGCTGTGCGTTTCAAGCACGGTATGGCCGTGAATGCGGCACCAGGCCGGAATATCCTGCATCACGCCGGGGTCGGTGCAGATGACTTCCAAATGGGCGCCGGGACGCATTTCTTTGATCTTGTTCTGGGTGCGGATCACCGGCAGCGGGCATAACAGCCGCCGCGCGTTCAGGATTTCCCGGTTCATATGTACCATTCCTGGGGCAGTTCTTTCGCTAGCGGTTTGACCCGGAGCGTCCGTTCCAAGCCGTCCTTGTCCGTGATCTTCACGTCGACCTGTTCGGCTTCGCGGCCCTGGCCGTAGCGTGCGGTAATGCCGGCCGCGAGATACAGATCTTCCGCGGAAGGCGAGCCGTCGATCAATACCAAGGGGCCGTTATGGCTGGTGGCCGCCATGCTGACGAATTCTTTCCGATAGCCTTGCAGGAACCGGCCTTCGCCTTCCTCGCGCGCGACGATCAGTTTGAAATGGGGGGCAGGGCGGATGTGGCGGCCGACTTTCAGCAGCATCACGTCGTCGAGCTCGTAATCCTTGTGGCCGTGCGCCTGCCATAGATCGGCCAGCTTGGCCGAATAATTTTTGTCGGTTAAAAAGCAGCAGCCGCCGGCCGGCTGCGAATACTCGTGAAAGCCGTAGCGTTCGGCCATTTCCATTTGCGGTTTGCGCGAACGTCCGCTGAAGTCGTGCAGTTTCTCGCGGTCGATCCAGCCCTCGCGCTCGGGCAACGTCGGCGTCAAGTTTCTTGCGCACAGGGGCCGGAGCAGCAGATCGTCGGCGCCCGATTCCCTGGCCACGACCGGCATCGTATCCTTGCGCTGCGACATCGGCCGCTGGCCGATCACCTCGCCGGTGATGATGAAGTCGAAGCCGTTTTCGGCAATCCACTGCTTGGCCTTGTTCACCATGAAGATCTTGCAGTCCAGGCAGGGGTTCAAATGCGCGCCGTAGCCGTGCTTCGGGTTGATCAGCACGTTTTTGTACTCTTCGATCACGTCGATGATGTGCAGCTTGATGCCGAGCTGCTCGGCCACCCAGAGCGAATTATTGCGCTTCGGTTTGGCGCGGTCTTTTTCGCGGATCGCATGGGTATGGCCTTCCACGCAAAAACCGGTGAAAAAATTGATGCCTTCGACATGGATGCCCTGGTCCATCACCGTTTTTGCAGCCAGCATCGAATCCAGGCCGCCGGAAATCAGCGCGACGGCTTTGCGTTGTGTGTTCATCTCGGGTAAATCAAAAAAGCGGCTATTATAACCGGTAATTTTTCAAGTTGGCTTCACTTCTCTACGGCTTATCCTAAACTGAATCCAGGTTATATCTCACTGTTAGCGGATTAAGCGATTATGGAATTCAAAGATTATTTAAAAATTCTGGTGCAGCACGACGGCTCCGATCTTTACCTGACGGTCGATGCGCCGCCTGCGGCCAAATTTCAGGGTACATTGAAGCCGCTCGAAAACATCAAATTGACCAAGGAGCGGCTCAAGGAAATCGCCTACGGCCTGATGGACGAGGATCAGCAAAAAGCCTTCGAACATCAGCCCGAACTAAATCTGGCGCTCTCGGAGCCGGGCATCGGCCGTTTCCGGGTCAATATTTTTAAGCAGCGTAACAGCTTCGCGTTGGTGATCCGGAACATCAAGGTCGACATTCCGAATGCGGACAAACTGGGCCTGCCGGAGATATTGAAAAAAGTGATCATGGAAAAGCGCGGCCTGATTCTGTTCGTCGGCGGCACCGGTTCCGGAAAATCGACCTCCTTGGCCGCGCTGATCGACCACCGCAACGCCAATTCGTCGGGCCATATCATCACGATCGAGGACCCGATCGAATACATCCATCCGCACAAGAAATCGCTGGTCAACCAGCGCGAGGTCGGCGTCGACACGCTGAGTTATGAGGACGCGCTGAAGAACACGCTGCGGCAGGCGCCCGACGTGATCCTGATCGGTGAAATCCGTAGCCAGGAAACGATGGAGCACGCGCTGGCGTTTGCCGAAACCGGTCATCTCTGCCTGTCCACGCTGCATGCGAACAACGCGAATCAGGCACTGGACCGGATCATCAATTTCTTCCCCGAAGAGCGCCGGAATCAGTTGCTGCTCGATCTGTCGCTGAATTTGAAAGCGTTCGTTTCCCAGCGCCTGGTGCCGACGGTCGACGGCAAGCGCACCGCCGCGATCGAGATTCTGCTCGGCACGCAACTGGTCCGCGACCTGATTCAGAAAGGCGATATCCACAGCATCAAGGAAGCGATGGAGAAATCCGAAAATGTCGGAATGCAGACCTTCGACAGCCACTTGCTGCGCCTTTACAAGTCGGGCGTGATTTCGCTCGAGGAAGCGCTGCAGAATTCCGATTCCCCGAACAACCTGAAACTGAAGATCAATCTGAGCGAAGGCAAGGGCTCGGCTGCGGCCAAAACCGGCGATGCGGCTCAAGACGGCGGGCTTGGTTCCTTGTCGCTGCAGGCGATTCAGAAAGAAGAAGAGGAAGAAGAGGGAACCTAAAACAAGGCTTCGGACAACAGCGCCGCATTCCCCCCGATCGCCGCGCTGTTGATCGTGACCGTCTGTTCGGAAGCCAGGCGGCGCAGATAATCCGGACCGCCGGCTTTCGGTCCGGTTCCGGACAATCCCATCCCCCCGAACGGCTGTACGCCGACCACCGCGCCGATCATGTTTCGATTGATGTAGATATTGCCGACGCGTGCCCGCTCGACGATGAACCGGATATGGCTTTGGATCCGGCTCTGTATGCCCAGGGTCAGACCGTAGCCGATTCCGTTGATCTGCTCGATGACTTCGGCTAATTTATTCGCGCGATAGCGTACCAGATGCAATATGGGACCGAAAATTTCCTGTTCGAGCTGGCCTATCTGGTCGATTTCGATCAGCGTCGGCGGAAAGAAGCTGCCATGTTTCAATTCAGGGGATAAAGGCATCCGATAAAGAATCTTCGCCTGACTCCGCATGTTTTCGACATGACTCGCCAGCTGATTTGCGGCCTGGGCATTGATCACCGGTCCGATGTCGGTCGCCAAAAGTCCGGGATCGCCGATATTCAACTCCCGCATCGCGCCGCTCAAAAGCTCGATCACGCGGTCCGCGATTTCTTCCTGCACATACAGGACCCGTAACGCGGAACAGCGCTGCCCTGCGCTGTTGAAAGCCGAAAGGGCCGCGTCCATCACCAGCTGCTCGATATGCGCCGAACTGTCCGCGATCATCGCGTTCTGGCCGCCGGTTTCGGCGATCAGCGGCACGATTGCAGGTTGATGCTGTGCAAGCGTCCGGTTAATCGAGCGTGCGGTAGCGGTGGAGCCGGTAAATACGACGCCGCCCAGACCCGGAACGGTCAATAAATGACTGCCGATCAGGCCGCCCTCGGCAGGCAGAAATTGCAGAACTTCGGCCGGGATGCCGGCCTGGTGCATCACCTGGATGCAGCGCATCGCAGTCAAGGAGGTCTGGGCGGCAGGCTTGGCGATGACCGTATTGCCTGCGGCCAGCGCCCCGGCGACCTGGCCGAGAAAAATGGCGATCGGGAAGTTCCACGGACTGATGCAGACCACCGCGCCGCGCCCGGTTTGCGACAGGTAGTTTTCTTCGCCGGTGGGCCCCGGCATCCGCGTCGGCTTTCCGAACAGTTTGCCGGCTTCGGCCGCATAATAGCGGCAAAAATCGACCGCCTCGCGCACTTCGGCCAGCGCGTCCCGGATCGTGCGGCCACCCTCGCGGACGCACAGCGAAACCAGTTCAAGCCGGTGCGCTTCCAACAGTCCGGCCGCTCGGTTCAGATAGGCGGTGCGTTCGGCGACCGGAACCCGCCGCCACTCCGAAAAAGCCTGTAAGGCGGAAGAAGCGGCCTTGCCGACCGTTTCCGGGTCCGCATAAGTTATTTCGCCGATTTGCAGGTGTCGATCGCAGGGATTGAATACCGGCTGTTTGGAGCCATGGCCGGGCCTGCCGTCGATCAATGGATGCGCCTGCCATTTGCGTTCGGCCAGTGCGTCGAGTTCGGCCTGCAGGCCGTCTGCGATGCGGGGAGTGCTCAGGTTGGTCCCGGCCGAATTCAGGCGTTCCGGGCCGAAAAGATCGGCCGGCCGAACTATCCGCACAGGCGCCTCCCGCAATTTAACGATCGGATCCTCGATGATTTGCTCCAAGCTGATCGAGGGATTTTCGACCCGGTTCAGGAATGAGGTATTGGCTCCGTTTTCGAGCAGGCGCCGGACCAGATACGGCAGCAGGTCGTCGAAATTGCCGACCGGCGCATAAACCCGGCAGGCCTGCGAGTGATCTTTCGCCAGTTCCGCGTAAAACGCTTCACCCATCCCATGCAGCCGCTGAAATTCGAAATCTGCATCCGGTTTCGCCATCGTCAGGATCGCGGCGGCGGTATGGGCGTTATGAGTCGCGAATTGCGGGTAAAATGCTTCGGGATGCGCAAGCATCGCTTCCGCGCAGGCCAGGTAAGAGGCATCGGTCGCGCTTTTGCGGGTAAATACCGGATAGCCTTCAAGCCCCAGTTCTTGTGCGCGTTTGATTTCACCGTCCCAGTAGGCCCCTTTGACCAGCCTGAGCGGAATCCGGCGCCGGTGCCTTTCAGACAGCGCGGCCAGCCAGTGAATCACGGGCAGCGCGCGTTTTTGATATGCCTGCACGGCCAATCCGAAACCCTCCCATCCCTGAAGCTCCGGTTGGGCATATACCCACTCAAAAATATCCAGCGACAGGTCCAGCCGTTCCGATTCTTCGGCATCGACGGTCAGATTGATGTTTGCGGCACACGCCACGCGGCTCAAATCGAGCAGCTTGCGGCTCAGTTCGCCGACCGCACGCTGTTTTTGCAGGGGTTCGTAGCGGGGGCAAAGCGCCGACAATTTGACCGATATGCCGGAATTTACGAGAGGATTGTTAAACGCTGCAATTTCAGCCAGCTGTTTGATCGCCTGCCGGTAGGCTTCAAAGTAATGCTCTGCATCCGCCGATGTCAATGCCGCCTCCCCAAGCATGTCGAACGAATAGCGTGCGCCGGACTCTGCAGCCAGCTTACCCACGGCACCTTCGATTGTTTCATCGAACACGAACTGGTCCGCGAGTAACTGCATTCCTTGTTTGACCGCAGTGCGGATCAACGGCGCACTCAGTTTTCCCAGCCAGTCGTCGTCCCCTAGACCTTCGATCCTCCCGGTTATCGACAGGGCGCCATTCAGCAATTTGACCAGCAGCGTATCGTGCGTTGTGCGATGCCGGCTCCAATCCACCGAGCCTAATTTGTCCCGCAAAAATATATCTTGAGTGGCGGAATCGGGTATACGCAACAAGGCTTCGGCAATCTCCATCAGCACGAGACCTTCTTGAGTGTTCAGTTGATATTCATGCAGCAGCGTATTGACCAGGGATTGGCGGCCGCTTTCGGTTCGGACTGCAACGACGAGCTTGCCTGCCAATTGGGCGGAGACGGATGGATCGTAGTTTTTTAAGCTTTCGACAAGCGACGCCGATAGCTGTTCTTCATCGGCGAGATAAGTTGCGTCAATGGCGGCGCGCAGGGCAGGTAACGGATCAGCGTTCATTTTGAGTTGAAGCGGGCAGGCATGAATTTCGAAAGCCGTGACGGAATGAAAAATTTCTGATTCAGACTATCATGTAAACGTTTTCCCATAACTTGCAACCCTTAGAGTAAAGCCCATGGAAATGTATCCGAAAAAAACCTGTTCGATCGATCGGCTGGTGACCCAGCCGAAACTTGTCGAGGCCGCTAAAACCGGCACCAAAACCCAGCAGCGCCGGGACGGCGTGTACGGCTGGCCGGGAGAAACTTTTATCCTCGACGGCCAGGCATTCGTGATTACCGATCTGGTCCGCCAACGGCTGGGCGATCTGACCGACCAGGACGCCCGGGCGGAAGGGTTTCCGGACCTGGAAACTTACAAAGGGTTGATCATTCGAATGCATCCCGGCATGGAATGGAATCCGGACAGTCTGGTTTGGGTGCACAGTTTCGCCGCACTGGTAGAAGTGTGAGGAACGCGTATTATCAGTCTTGCTGACGATCAGGAATAACACATCACCCGGTTGCGCCCGGCCTGTTTACCCCGATAGAGCGCAATATCCGCCAATTTGATGCTTTTCTCTATCGGGTGTTCCGTTCGATGTTCGCAAAGACCGATCGTCAGGGTCACCGAATAGTCTTTACCGTCTATCTGGAAAACGTGTTCCGCCACTGTTGCGCAGATTTTTTCGGCCAGCACCCGGGCCCCGTCAAGGTCCGTGTGCGGCAACAACAGCAGGAATTCCTCTCCGCCCCAGCGGGCCAGCGTATCGCCCTTGCGCAACTGCCGTTTGACGAATTCGGCGACCGCACTGAGAATCTGGTCGCCCGTCTCATGCCCATAGTTATCGTTGATTTTTTTGAAATGGTCGATGTCGACGAACGCCACTGACAGAGCGGTCTGCTCTCTCTCCGCCAATTTTCCTTGTTGAAGCAGAAAGTCGAGCATTCGGCGCCGATTGTACAAACCGGTCAACGGATCGGTATGAGCCTGTTTTTCGAGTTCCTGTTCCAGGTAGATCGAAGCCAGGCGGAAGTAGTAGCTGATCACGCCCTGTGCGGCGAATGCAATCACGATATTGGTGCGGTCAAGCAGTTTGACTAGATTGTCTGAAAGCAGGGGACTGGGCGGACGGTTGGAGGTATAGATGCTGAGCAGCAGAAATTCGATGCAAAGCGCGACCGAGATAAATATGATCGCTTTTCCCTCGAATCGGTTATTGAACAACGTGAACGGGACGGCGGCGAACAGGTAATACTGAAAACCCGCTTGCCAGCCTACCGTCGGAACGACAAGCAGAGTATGTGAAATCACTTCGACCGTCATCAACAGGATGGCCGTATTGTAACGGTCTTGGTGATTCATTAACCACGCGCTGATCCAAAGGATCGAACTGGCGATGTTCAAAAAGGACAATTCGGGGAAGCCCAGGGCGTAAAATATCGGTATGAGGGCTAGATGAACCAGAATGCCGATATAGCCGACCGAATTGATCACCATAAAAATACGGTAATTATGCCGGCTATGGCTACCGTTTCCCGCAATCCTGTTCATGCCACCTCTACCTTTATTCCCAAAAAGCTTCGCCGATGACAAACGCGAAGCTCTCATCCAACAGATGAATTTCGGATGATGGGGTTAATGTGGGGATTATCTTAAGTTGCCTATAATCCTTGTGCAAGTTTAAAATGTCATAAACCTTAAATAATAAGGTTAGTTTTCCAGCCAGTCTTGCGGCTTCAAATATTGGTCGTAAAGTACCGCTTCCCGGCTGCCCGGTTCGGGCTGCCAATTGTAGCGCCAGTGCGCCACCGGGGGCATCGACATCAGAATCGATTCGGTCCGTCCGCCCGACTGCAGGCCGAACAGCGTGCCCCGGTCGTAGACCAGGTTGAATTCGACATAGCGCCCGCGCCGGTAGAGTTGAAATTCGCGCTCCCGCTCGCCGTAAAGTGTAGACTTACGCTTCTGCACGATCGGCAGATAGGCCGGGAGATAGTGGTTGCCGACGCTTTGCAGGAACGCGAACGAACGATCGAAACCCCATTCATTCAGATCATCGAAAAACAGCCCTCCGGCGCCGCGGGTTTCGTTGCGGTGCTTCAGATAGAAATACTCGTCGCACCATTTCTTATAAGTGGGATACACCATTTCTCCGAACGGCTCGCAGGCGGCTTTGGCGGTCCGATGCCAATGGATCACATCTTCCCGGAACGGATAAAAGGGCGTCAGATCGAAGCCGCCGCCGAACCACCACACATCAGGTTCTCCGGCCTTTTCGGCAATTAAAAAACGCACATTCGCATGCGAGGTCGGTACATAAGGATTGTTTGGATGAATAACCAAAGAGACGCCCATTGCCTGAAACTGCCGATCGGCCAATTCCGGGCGTTTGGCCGTGGCCGACGGCGGCAGTTTGAAGCCGGAGACATGCGAGAAATTGACGCCCCCCTGTTCGAAAACGGAACCGCCTGCCAGGACCCGCGTTCTGCCTCCGCCGCCCTCGGTACGCTCCCAAAGATCTTCGACAAAGTGCGCGGCGCCGTCCTCTTCCTGTTCGAGCGCGGCGCAGATTCGATCCTGGAGGTTTAGCAAATAGTCTTTTACGGCTTCAATTCGGTGAGTTTTCATGCTTTTTGCGCTGGGCGAGGTGAATCAGGGCAGGTGGGCCTTCGTCTCCGGAAGGCGGACAATATCTATCGAATATGTTATATTATCACAACTTTGTTAGTTCATTCGCCTTCTCATGCGCTCGTCTTCCTCCTCATCCGCCCATGCTTCGGCAAAACACGACCATACCAAATGCATCAGCGCCGCCCTGGACACCGCCGAGCAGCTTTGCGTGGTGCGCGGCGTGCAATTGACGCCGATCCGCCTGCAGGTTTTGAAACTGATCTGGGAAAGCCACCAAGCGGTCAAAGCGTATGAGCTGCTGGACCGCCTGAAGCCCTTGAAGCAGGAAGCCAAACCGGCGACGGTTTACCGGGCGCTCGATTTTTTGATCGAACAGGGACTGATCCACCGGATCGAAAGCCTGAATGCGTTTATCGGCTGCCATTATTCCGGCCAGCAGCACGAGCAATTATTGCTGATCTGCAAAGAGTGTCACGAAGTCGAAGAGCGCTCCGCACCCGCGGTGATGGACGCGCTGTCGTCCGAAATCGACCAGGCCGGCTTCATCGCCCACAGCAAAGCGATCGAAATTCATGGAATTTGCGCCAAGTGCTCGAAAGAGACGGATGCGCAGGGATAAATTGCAAACTCGCCTCCGCTTTTAAGGCTTTCCCGAAGCCATCCTTTACTGCGGCGCCGGTCGGTTCCCGGTTCGGCGCTTTTTCCTCGCCCCGTCTTGATACCTTACCCGCGATCATCCATACTTCGAGCACTTCTATGTCGCTGAATGTGTCCGGCCGGCTGATCCGTTTTTATTCCGATCAGGCGCTCGGCAAAACGGCCGTATTGGTGAGGGTGGGATGGCAATTTTTTGCGCGATGATCCGGTTCAATCCGAAAAAATGCAGATCATGCAAAGAAGCGGTCTAATTCGCTGCGAACTGGAACTAGGGGACCGATTGATGGAATCATTCGGGTAGAAGCCGATGAAAGACATGTTCTTGACCGAGATTGAAAAAGATTCCGAAGCGATCGTATTGCTGCACGGACTGAAACGCACCCGCCGCAGTATGGAGAAGGCGGCTAGGTTGCTGGCGGATTTCGGTTACAAAATCGTGAATCTCGACTATCCATCCACCCGGCAGGCCGTGGAGCCGTTGGCGCTGGCGTGTATCGGGCGGGCAGTGCGGGAATGCGAGGCCTCCGGAGTCGGCAAGGTCCATTTCCTGACCCATTCGATGGGTGGGATACTGGTCCGCTATTACCTGTCGGTCGAGCCGATCGAAAAGCTGGGACGGGTAGTGATGCTGGCGCCGCCGAACGGGGGCAGTGAGATTGTCGATAAACTGGGAGGCTGGCGGCTGTTTTATCTGCTCAACGGTCCGGCCGGGCTACAGCTCGGCACAGGGCATGACAGCCTGCCGAATCGGCTCGGCAAAGTCGATTTCGAGGCCGGCGTGATCGCCGGCGACAGGACGATCAACCCTTGGCTGTCGCTGCTGTTCCAGGATCCGAACGATGGCAAGGTGGCGGTCAGCCGAACGCAGGTCGAAGGAATGCGCGATTTTATCGTGCTGCCTTATTCCCACACCTTCATTATGCGGCGCAACTCGGTCATCCGCCAAGCATTGCATTTCATACAGCAGGGGCGCTTTTTCAAATAAGCCGCTTATTATTGAACGGTAGTCCGGTTGGCTTGCGCCAACTGGAGTTGTTCGGTCAGACGGGCCGTCGTTTTCATCTGTTTATAGATGCGCATCACCTTGTCGGGATAGCGCGAGCCTTTGCTCAAGCTCCCGTTATAGCGCAGCAAGGTGCGCCGGATATTGCCGTTGCTGACATCTTTGTACTGCGCCAGGATATGGCTGCCGAGCGAAATGTTTTTACGCGGATCGTACAAAGCGGGCAGGCCGCCGATCCTTTTGACTTTTTTGGGATGAGCCTTGGCCAGAACCTGCATTAGACCACGCGCGCCGGCCGGACTGACCGCCTTTTCCTTGAATTTCGACTCGACCGCGATTACGGCCAGGATCAGTTCGGGCTGCAGCCCTTGCTTCAAACCGTTCCGGAACGCTTCGGAAACGATCGTTGCCGCCTTGCTTTCGGAAATTTTGAAGCGCTCTTTGATGTAGCCTGACAAAGCCCTGATTTTTAAATTATTCGGGTCGATGCTGACCGCTTCTTTCGGAAATTCATGTACGTCGTTTGCGTCGATTTTTAAGGTGGGCGCAACGATCCGCGAAGGTTGTTGAGTAAGACCGGCGCCGATCAGAAACAGCATCGGGATGGTGACGGTATCGTGGTAAGCGCGCTTCAGCAAGATTTGAGTTCGCATATTCGGCCTCTTGGTTTTAAGGATGCCGTTTCAGCGCCACACCGCTGGACAGACCCCGGATTGAACGGCAATATCAGGCAAAAGGTCATGACAATTGCCGGAAAAATAAGGAAAAAATAAGTTTCAATAACAGACTCGCCGGGTTTTCAAGACGGGGGCAGCTTATCGCATTACGGTGACCGGTGCAAACTTTCGAGCCCTGTTTGCGCGGTTAAAAAAGGCAGGGGCGGTTTCAATCATGGTGTAGAATTGGCATAAAAATTGTTTTTCAAATCATTAAATTTTAAGTATTTATTTTTTAACTAGGTGATACGAGTCGGCGCTGGCAAACGTATATTCAAAGAGGATAAAATCGGCGCAAAATCACCGCATCCACCGGCAACGATGACCATGAGCGTATTGGAATCGTATCTTCCGGACGCATTTTCCAGTTTTTCTGCCAAATTTCGTCCAGATCGCGACGAATTTCGATAATTTCCAGCGTTTTCATTCGCTCAGCAGCCGGCAGCACAAATCTAAACTCGGCTTCTTTGGAGCGAAGCCCATGGAATTCGATAAATTCAACTGGCGGGCCGGAAGCGTCTTTTTGATAAATCAATTGACTGTCGGCATAAATTTGGACCGCCTGACTAAGGTTTTGGGCCTTTAAGCGAATCAGCGGAGCATCGCGCCGCGACCGAATACGGATGTCCAGATAGTTTTTTTCCTCCCGGGTACGTTCTTCCGCGATGCTGACGTTGGGCGCGGCGAGCCGGACGGGAGCGGTTTCCCGGACGAGCAGGCGTCCGGCAGGAACGAAATCTTCGAAAATGCCCGCGCGGCTGACTGCAGGCTTCGCGCCCAGAAATTGCCGGGTCCAGTCATCGGGTTCGGAGTCGTAACTGAACCAGCGCGCCGTGTTCGAGACGCTGTCCCACGCATAAACGATGCTGTCGGGCTGCGGCCGGTCCGGACTGAAACCGGCAAGGCGGTCTGCCCGGATCAATAAAATCAATGACGCGGTCAGGAATAGGGCCGGCAGCTTCCGGCCGAATGCACGGTAAAGCGGGTCCAGGGCGGGGGAAACCAATGCCAGCGCCGATGCAATGATGAGCATCAGCAGCCGGTCGGCGTGGAAGCCGAGGGCATGATGGGCCAGATAAAGCGTCGGTGCGACAATGATCCAAACGGCAGCCGAACAGAGGCCGGTGATGAGGGTTACGCTTCTGCCGCTCAGAAACAGGCCGAGCGTCCAGGCGACGGCCATCATAAAGCCGGGAACCGCGGTAAAAAATACGCCGCCCGGAAATTCCAGCGCCAGATAAATGCCGGCGGCGAGCCAGATGCACAGCACGGCCGCCGCATATTCGCGCAGCTTGAGCCATCGGCGCAGGCCCGCATGCAGCAGCATGAATGAAGCGGCGGTGAGGCAGCAGGCCGCAAAAAAATAGCATTCCGCATTGTACGGTTCCGGCAGCCGGCGATAATTTCCGTAGACCTGCATCAGGCCGGCATGGAAGGCATAATTGATGAGCGCGATCAAACCGATCTGCAGCAGGAAAATGCCCGGTTGCAGAAAATAATGTCCGATCCTGCGCCGGCGATAGACGGCTTCGGCGATTGCGAGCAGTAAAAACGACATCAGGAGAACGGCAGTTGCCAGCAACGGGAAATGATCGTCCAGCGAAAAGAGGAACAATTTGCCGAAAGGCAGGTTGAAATAACCGAGGCTGCCTTTTGGGCCTGGAACGGAAAGATCGGCATCGGCGAAATGCCGGGCCAGCTGCAGCATGTTCCGGCCCTGCAGAGCGAAGGTGCGCACGTCCAGGCGTTCCGGATTGTCAAGCCGGGTATGGTAATCGGTCCAGCCTTTGATGAACGCGAAATTCATCCCGGGAATGCCGGCTTCCCGAAACACGGTGAAGTCGGTGTCGTTGTGCAGCAGTTTTTTATAGAACGAAAACATCAGCGACGAGGCGAACGGTTGTACCGCGGCCTCTGCATAATGTTCGACCAGCCGGGCGTTGGGTTCGCTGGTCTCGAACATCAAAAGCATCCCTTTGTTGCCGCGCGCCTCGAAATTGAGCGCGATCCGGCAATCTTTCGCCCACGGGTGCCGCTCGACGAACGCCCGGCTGCCTAAAAGCCCCAATTCTTCGGCATCGGAAAATAAAAAGATCAGGTCGTTTTGGAGAGGAGGGCTCTGTTTCAGGATCCGCAGGACTTCCAGCATCGAGGCGACCGCCGCGCCGTCGTCAGCGGCGCCCGGCGCGTTTTCGGCCGAGTCGTAATGGCCCGCGATCAGCACGGCGCCTCGATGGGCTTTTCCGGCTACGCGCGCCAGGATGTTTTTGATCCGAGCGGCTTTGACGAACGGTTTCGGGTAATAGAACCGTGCCGAAGCGAGCGTTTCCTGTATTTCGGCCCGATAGCCGAGAGCGGCGATTTGTTCGAGCAGGTAGACGGCAACCGCCGCATGCGCCGGGGAGCCGACCGGATGCGGTTCGGCCGCGATATGCCGCACATGCGAAAGCGCACGTTCGGCCGAATAAGCGAAAGCTTCCGGTTCCTGTTGGATGCCCGGAGGAGTCAGCATCCGGCTGCATGCCCAAAACGCTAGAGTCCAGGCCAGAACGATAGCAAAAGCCTGTTGTAAGGCGGGTCGTTTGTACATGTCGGACGAGAAGAAGCATGGAAGGAAAGTCAAGTTTAAACGGCTGTTTCGGAACTGACAATTTATGAAATTGTCAAACCCATACGCTTCCTTTAGAAGCGCTTGAACGTGTACCAAAGAGGTTCTTCCGGCCGTTTCCGACGGAGGCCGGGAGACGGATTTTTTTTACTTTGGGAGGTAAAAAATGAACAAGATAAAGTTGTTGGGCCTTGGGTTATTGATGCTTCTGGGCTCTACGTCGTTCGCAGTTGCCGAGGAGCACGCCGCCGCGGCATTGGATCACGCCCAGCAAGCAGTAACTCATGGCAAGGCCGGCCATGCCTCCGTACTGGTGGAGCATGCGACAGAGGCATTGAAACACGCCCGCGCCGCTTCGGAAGTTGCCAAAGGCGAATCCAAAACCCATATCGATGCGGGGGTCAAATCGCTGGAATCTGCGATCGAACACGGAAAGATGGGCACAGGACATGAGCCGCAAGCTACCAAAGCCGCTGAGGAAGCGGTCGAACACCTGAAACAGGGCAATAAGTAAGCGTCTCTATTGAGACAGGGCGGCTGAGGATGCAGCCGCCCTTGAAAAGAGGCTAGCGCTTACCGTTAAGCTGCGCTTCGATTTTTTCCTTGTATTCGAGAAAATGCAGCGTTTGTAAGGCGTCGGTTCCAGCCAGCCCGAACGCGGAAGGGGACAGATTGAGCTCAGTAATATAAACAGGATAAGTCTGGCCGTTTTTCCTGAACTCGATGATCCGTTCGCTGACGGTCTGGAATAGGCGATTGCCGTATTGCCGGGAATTGAATTCCTCCCCGTTCCAACGTACGGTGACGAGGTCGGCGCTGCCCAGACAGGTTCCGGAAATGCTCAAAGGATTCTGATCATGGCCCATCGGCAAATGGAACGGTACGGGACGGCATTGCCAGCCGGTCTCCGGACGCTTGTCGATTTGATAAAACTGCATCGAGGCGGCTTCGGTGGTTTTCCTGGCGAGGAGGGAATGCAGGAAGCGGGCATACTGGTTGACCAGCTGGACCGTCGCCGCATCCGAATGCCTGCGGATATACAGCGAGCCTTTCTCATCCAGTACGTATATCCGGGCGCCGTTATTTTCCTGCAGGATGAAACATTGCACCGTGTGAGGCAGATTTTCCCGGTAAATAGCCGGAATGGGCGTTTCCTCCAATACCTCCGCATCGAACGTTACCGACCCGTAAAGCTTTCTCGGGCTGCTCAGGATTTCAATGAGCCGGGCTTCATCATCGGCCTGCTGATACTGCAAAAGGCCGTTTTGGCGTGAAAACACGAAATAACGGCCGCTGCCCGCCATAAAATAACGGGGAGCGGGATTTTCCGGACCGCTGCGATGGAGTCTGCGCAGGTCCTCAAACAGCCTTTCGATATGCTGGATGATGCGGCGGTCATGCCCGGGTTTTTCGCAGACGACCGACAACCGATTCCCGTCTCCCGATTGCAGCGTTTCGTTCACGATCTCGATCAGACAATTGCACAATCCTTCAATACCCTGCTCGTGGCGGGTCAGGATTTCATTCCAGTGGTTGACCGATACCCGGTCGACCGTTTCTACCAGACATTCGCGCGATGCGCCGCAGCTCAACGGATTGCCTTGGACCGGCACGGCAAACCGGCCCGTTTCCGTTTGCGGCGTTTGACCGATATTGATGATCAGCAGCGAATGCGTCAGGCTGTTGTGGGCGGCATAATTGCCGAGCGAATCGGAGAAATCGAAATAGTTTTTGAAAAACCCGTCCAGATGTTCAAGGAGTGCGTTTAATTCGCCGCAGGTCGGATGGATCGATTCGGCATTGCAGCGGACAGGCGTATCCTGCCGGTAAAATTTGTTTACGCTGACCCAGCATAAGAGCTCGATCAGGGTCGACCGGCGGTAAATCGGGATCTGCAAGGCGGCATTCTGCCGATTTTTCCTTCCGCAGAACAGACGCCATTCGGGATTTTTCGGGGCGGACCGGTCTTCGACGATCGTCAGATCGGGTTTGACCGGGAGTTCGTTTCCTGAGGCGGTGATGATTTCTACCTTGCCGTGCTTGGGCTCGAAAAATGCGCTCAGTTTCCGCGCAAGCAGCTTGATGTCGTTTTTTTGCGGGATTTCGGATTGGATATGGTCGTAGATTAATTGAATGATTTTGTTGTAACAGAGCGTCAATTGACTGATGATCAGGGTATTTTCGGCCAAGAGTTCTTCAATGCCCCACGCGTCCGGTTCAATCGGTGCTGCAGGCGGCGGATCCTGCAATCGCCAACTCAGGGAAATCTCGCGAAAATAGTCCTCTCCTGCGGGCAGGGTGCCGGTTTGCCCGAGATTTCCTCCGGCCGTATTGATCTTGCGGTAAAAAAACTGCCGTATCAGGGCCAGTCTTGTAGGGCTTTGCGATTTGAGCAGATAGTCTTCCAGCCGGAGGTACAGCAGCACATAGGGATCGGTTCGCGGGCCGGTCAATTCGCCTTCGTACACGGCGCGCTTGATTTCCGAGCACAGCCAGTTGACGTGCGGGTATTCGCTTGCATAGCACTCCATCAGCGACAATTTCAATAAAGATTTGTAGGGCGAATGCAGCGCCTTGTAAACGTGCCATTGCGTAGCGCCGAGAAATTCGTTGGCGGGGACGGCCGCCAGACCGCCCAGGTCGAGAATCCGGTCTGCGTCGATCATGCGGCGTTCGACCAGATAGGCCAGATAATGCGGGTAATCGTGTTCGCGCCAGGGCGGCACCAGCCACCAGGCCAGATCCTTGCCGGCGATATAAACCGAAGTGCGGTAAAACTCTTCAAGCAGTAAATAATGCTGGGTTTCGCCGCTGCTGTCCGCGGAAACCGGTTTTTTCCGGGCAAGCAGGAACTGCTCGCTGTTGATCAGGAAAAAGTGCACTTCCAGGTGTAGCGAGGCGGCCCAATTCTCGATCGCCTGCACCTTTTTCTGCAGTTCGTCGAATTCCGGCGCGGTCAAACCGCTCCGATGGCATAACCATACATCCATATCGCTGGTTAGCGTGAAAGCGATGCTGCCGGCGCTGCCCATCAGAAACAGGCCGTCGATCGCCGCCTTGCCGTTATTGCGCTTTTGCGGACGGTAACTGAAGCCTGAGCCGATTTGCCGGGCGGCTTCGAGCGCACGTTTGTCGGGCCGGTAACCGTAAATGCCGGCCGGCGTCGCCGGCGAGACAAACCCCGGCAAGGCCGGATCGTTGATATCGAGGACCAGCGGCAGCGCATCCAGAAATTGCCGCTGAGGAGAGGTCAGAACGTGGCGGATGCTCTCGCGCTTGAAATGATGGAATTTTCTAAACCGGTCCGCAATGACTTGAAGATCGTCGAAACCGATTTGATCTTCGGAAGAGTCTGATTGTAGGGTTGAAAGTCGGTCTGACACGAAGCCGTCTTCAGGAAGTTTTTTCCTTAAGTATAGTACATGAGGGGGCTTCCTTGTCTGCGGACGAAAGGGCGCGGATTCCGATTTTCCGGCTCTTTCCGAGGAAGCCCGTCGTTTCGGTTATTTCAGGAGCCGGCCGCCATGGTTTGCCGTGCGGTCCGGATCGCTTCCCGGACCGTTTCCGGCGCGGTGCCGCCGATATGTTTACGGGATGCGACCGAGCCTTCCAAAGTCAGGGACTCGAACACATCGGCGTCGATCAGCGGCGAAAACTGCTGCAGTTCGGCCAGCGTCAGTTCGGACAGGTCGCGCCCCGTAGTCAGGCCCAGCCGCACGGCCAGACCGACGGCTTCATGCGCATCGCGGAACGCCATGCCTTTGCGGACCAGATAATCGGCCAGATCGGTTGCAGTGGCGAAGCCCTGTTTTGCCGATTTGTACATGTTTTCCTTCTTGGCCCGGATGTGCGGCACCATGTCGGCATAGGCGCGCAGGCAGTTGATCACCGTATCGACCGTGTCGAACAGCGGTTCCTTGTCTTCCTGGTTGTCCTTGTTGTAGGCGAGCGGCTGGCTTTTCATCAGCATCAGCAAAGACACCAGGTGCCCGGTCACCCGGCCGGACTTGCCGCGCACCAGCTCCGGCACATCGGGATTTTTCTTTTGCGGCATGATCGACGAGCCGGTGCAGAAAGCGTCCGGAATTTCGATGAAGTTGAATTGGGCGCTGGACCAGAGAATCAGCTCCTCCGAGAAGCGCGACAGATGCATCATCAGCAGGCTCGCAGCCGCCGTGAATTCGATCGCGAAATCGCGGTCGCTGACCGAATCGAGCGAGTTGGCCGAGGGCCGGCTGAAGCCGAGCAGTTCGGCGGTCAAGGCGCGGTCGATCGGGTAACTGGTGCCGGCCAGGGCGGCCGCGCCGAGCGGCATCACGTTGATCCGCTTCAGGCAGTCCCGGAAGCGCTCGCGGTCGCGCTGCAGCATTTCGAACCAGGCCATCAGATGATGGCCGAAGGTGATCGGCTGCGCGACCTGCAAATGCGTGAAGCCGGGCATGATCGTGCCGGCGTTTATTTCGGCCAGATCCAAGATTGCGGTTTGCAGCCGGTTCAGCTGGTTTTCGATCTGGCCGGTTTCGCTGCGCAGGTACAGACGGATGTCGGTTGCGACCTGATCGTTGCGCGAGCGGCCGGTATGCAGCTTCTTGCCGGCGATCCCGATCAGGTCGGTCAGCCGCGCCTCGATGTTCATATGTACGTCTTCCTGCTTGATCGACCAGGTAAACTCGCCGCGTTCGATTTCTCCCGCAATCTGCCTGAGCCCTTGTTCGATCGCCGCGCATTCGTCATCGGTCAGGATGCCGGTCTTGGCGAGCATCTTTGCATGCGCGATCGAGCCTTGAATGTCCTGTGCGGCCATCCGTTTGTCGAAATCGACAGAAGCGGTAAAAATTTCGACGAAGGCATCGGTTGCCTCGGCAAAGCGGGCGCTGGAAAGTTTTTCGGTGTTAACGTTGGTCATGGGGTAAACGGGGTCAAGTCAGAAGCGGATGATGAAGCATCATTCCCGGAGCGGTCAAAAAATGCGCCGATTATATCAGGTTTGAAAACCTTTTTTCGTTTCCCCGGCCCGCAGCTCAACCAGGCTCAATCAAGAAGCTGGCCGGATAGGCTGGAACCCCAGAGCAGTTGATGTTTGGTGTCCCTTCTCAAGGGTCTCAAACAGCGGCCAGCCTGCTATATAAGGATATTCCCTGCCGTATCGGCCGGGCCGCAAAGCGGTTTGAACTTGAAACGCTACGCGGTAAGCGACGGGCAAAGAAAGCCCGTTTTGATGTTGAGCGCCGAAGGGCCGATGCCTGATGACAAAGGGTGTGGCGCTGTTACACCCCTCGTTGTCCAAGGCGTTAACTGTCTCACTTCGGCCGATTGTGTTGAAAGGGTCGATTTTTGGCCAATTTCAGCCGATTTGACCCTGCGTATAGCGGGTCACGCAATGTTCTGAATATCCCTACATTTTGAGATAAGCCGCTTTCTATCCCAAACCGATTTTTTCAACACAATCCGCCATTAACAGCCAGTTGCTCTTTTACACCGGGCGACTGGTCAAAGTATGGAGCAGTCATTCAATGCGTATCATTAATCGAAAAGCCTTCCTTCCATGCGTAAAAACAAGGTCAAGAATAAAATTAAACGACTTGAATAGACCACAGTTTACTGTCGGCTCGATTCGGTGGTTATCTTTTTTTACCTCTGCAAACTCAACATTATCACGCCAGAAAAAACCAACAAGACTCCACACAGTCCTTGTACCGACAGCTTCTGCTCCGGAAAAAGCAACAGCGCAGCGAAGGTGATCACAAGGATTTGGCCCGCCTTGACTGCTGAGGCGTACCCAGGATTTGGAGCCAGTTTCAGGGCTTCTATATCGGCAAGATTCCCAATGCATGCAAAAACCGAAGCCAGTGCGAGGAGACCAAGAGCTTGCCAGCTTATGCCCAACTGAAAACCTCGCTTCATGCCCAAGATTAAGTAGAGAACCGACGTAAACGTGAACAGGTAGAGCAAAATAAGGGGAGTAGGCAGCACATAAGTCAGTTTCTTGAGAATCAGTGCCATACAGGCGAAACTGAACATGCCAATCAAAGCGGCAACAAACCAACTTATTTGAAAGAAAGCCATATGAAATTTGCTAAAAGAGATAGCGTTTGCTGTGAGAGGCTACGGTAAGCGGGTGAACCCCACGGGAAAATGTCCGCTCGATGGAAAGGTTCGGCGTGGTTAGAAATCGATGCCGGACGAACCGGCCTGACAGCTCGGATATTTGCGTTGGAAGACATTAGCGCCATTTGCGCCATAAACGTTGCTACATTGCGCTTCCAGACACTCCCTTCGATAAACAGACTGCCCATGATCAGTGCCTTCCGCACCCCGAGGCCGCTGCACCCTGATTGTTGCGATTGATGTAGCCTATCTGGGTCGTCGCTGTACTGCCGCTACGGAATGCTTTCTGAAGCTTAACAAATAATTAGAGTGTTTCAAATAGCATCCAGTTGGGATGAATTCATGGCAATTAGGTCACTGTATCTCCTCAGGAGGCTCATTGTCGAGCTTCGTTGGATAGTTGAGATGGAGTTTCTTTTTTTAAGACAGTCCATTATGTAAAACTGGCTAGCCTTAAACCTTTTCAGTGAAATGACTGATTCAGGTCGAACTCAAGCTCCCTATGTCGGGTCTGATTTACAGGAGGAAGCGTCTTTACCATCAAAAAAAAGAAGCGACCTACAACCCTCGCATTGGATTTTCCACTGGGGTAAGAAGATCACCCGATGGGGAAATGACGGTTTTCGAAGGGATAAACAGAACTTATGATGCCATCTGCCAGAGTAACGAAGCTGATGCTTAGCGAGGGACTAATGAAGACCAACCCACGATGCTGTAAAGCACCACCCTTCAGCGCCCTTTGGCGCCGCGTTGCTCCCGGGGCCAGCTGGCTTCTGCGAGAGGCGTTTATCTTAAGCACGCAGATACTTGTAATTATGATTGCACTCCTAAGCCCCGCGGCCCAGGCCAATGATCTGAGTTGCCTCACCCGCATCATCTACCGTGAGGCGGGCGGAAAGTCCGTTGAAGCGGTAGCGATTACCGCCCGCGCTGCGATCAATCGGGCCCAAAAGCAACGCACGACCGCCTGCGGATTGATCCGTAAGGGCACCGTAAAAGCCAAACCCGTACCCATATCCCTAGCGCCTTACTTCAAAGCCATTGCCAGAGCGGCGTTGTATTCCAAGCACGATATCGCCAAAGGGGCAGATTCTTGGAATACCGGGCGCAAGCCGCGCTATAAAGGCGCGATCAAACGTCAGGCTGGAGGCCAGGTTTACTATGCAATGCGAGAGAATTAAGTGGAAAACTCAAGAGTTATTTTCAGACTGATTCAAACAGTAGTCTGAAGTGACGACAGCGCTAAATGAAAAACTGGAAGAGTTGCTTTATTTATCATACAAGTCGTTCCGGAGGGAGAGGGGACTTATCCGGAGCTTCCTAATAAGCGGAATCTGAAAAGACTTGAAGAAATTGTTTAGCTCAAGGCTTGACCGCCACGCCCCAGGGATAGTGTCCGACCCCGATCGATTGGCGGACGCTCATCGTTTCGAGGTCGATGATCGAAATGTCGTTGCTGACGCCGTTGGTCGTGTACAGCCGTTTTTGATCCGGGGAAAAGGCCAAATTCCAGACCCGCTGGCCGACCAGGAAATAATTTTTGACTTCAAACGTCTCCGCATCGACCTGTGCGACCCGGTTCGCAGGGCCCAAAGCGATATAGGCCCATTTGCGGTTCCGGTCGATCGCGACGCCGACCGGCTGGATATTGTCCGGCGTCACGCCCGGAACCTCAAACTTGACCGTCTTGACGATCCGGCGCGTCTCCGCATCGATTACGGCCGCCGTTCCTCCCAGTTCCGAGCTGACCCACAGCTGCTTGCCGTCGGGGGTAAACGTCACTCCCCGCGGGCGCGTATCGACCAGCGTGTTGTCGACGATCTCCAGGCTTTTCTGATCGATCCAGTGCACCATGTTGGTCGCTTCGGAGGCGTTTACAACCCATTTCGAATCCGGGCTGACGGCGACCGGTTCCGGCTCGACTCCGACCTTGATCTTTTTGACGGCTTTTTTCGAAGCGATATCGATCACGGTGACCAAGCTATCGTCTTCGTTCGAGACATAGAGCCGGTTGCCCTCGGGATTCATCGCGAAGGTTTCCGGATCGTCGCCGGAGGGCAGGGTGCCGATCACCTTCAGCGTCTCCGTATCGACGATCTGCAGCGTGTCGTCATCGCCGGCGGCGATGTAAAGATGCCGCCGGTCCTTGCCGAGCACGATCCCGCGCGGACGCCGGCCGACCGGCACGGTTTTCAGCAGCTTGCCTTCGACGGGATCGACTACCGCCAGCGCGTTGTCTTTTTCCAGGGTCACGAAAAGGGTTTCGGCGTACGCCGGGCCTCCGGCCAGAAGCAGAATCGTATAAACAAGGCGTTTCATAAAATTTCCGACAGAGGGGAATAACGTATTTTTCGGGAACAGCCCCGGTATGCAAAGAAAAATCGGGTCATACGGTTTCGAAAGGTCCCGCGGCGCCGGCATAGGGCGACTGGATCAAACCGTGGCGGCTGGCCAGCAAGGTCATTTCCGCCATCGTCTTGACTTCGAGTTTGTCTTTGATCGCGGTGCTGTGATTGCATACGGTCTTGTAGCTCAGGCACAGCCTTTCGGCTATCTCGCGCGGAGTCAGGCCGTTCACCAGCAGGCGGAAAATATCGAACTCGCGCGGCGAGAGCTGTTTGATGCTGTCGGCTTTGTCCTGCTCGTTCACCATCGAAATCGCCACCCTTTGCGCCAATTCCGGTGCGATAAAAGTGCCGCCTTGTGCGATCTTGCATACCGCGGTAATCAGCGTATCCGGTACGCTGGATTTGATGATGTAGCCTCTCGCTCCGGCCTTCAATGCCCGAGAGGCGTAGATCGGCTCGTCATGAATGCTGAATACCAGGATTTTGCAGCGCGGATCGCGCTGCATCAGCCGGCGGATCGATTCGAAGCCGCCGATGCCGGGCATCGAAATATCCAGCACCACCACGTCCGGATGCTGCCGGTCGTATAACTGGCAAGCGCTTTCACCGCGGTCGGTTTCATAGATCATGCCGATGCTGTCGCACAAGGAAAGATAGGTTTTGTAGCCGGCTCTCACCACCGCATGATCGTCCACTAAGAGGACGCTGATTTTTTCAGGCATGCTCGTCTCCTTAAAAAAATAAGCGGGCATGATCCCTGTTATCGGCGACAAAATCCATAGGAAAAATTCCTGAATTTTTAGCTTGCATCAGCGCAGAACCTGGCGTGAACCGCTGAATCTTTAATACAGACGTACCGGAAAAATTCCTTAAGTATTAAAGGAAAAATTCCCTAACCGGATTTCGGGAAATTTTTTAAAATCATTCCCTCCAGCACTTATAGCGGAGTTGTACCGGCCTGATTGTTGCGCCGTTATAAACCTTGAAATGCTGGGTAATTCCTCATGAGCTGTCACGGAAATGAGATGTCCCCTCGGCAAGGAAGTGAGCGATGCGCGACAGGCCGTTTGTTGCTCGACTGTCTGTCCTCATCGCTCCGGCTTCCTCCGTGTTTGTGCCGACATGGTGGGGGCAGACCGTAAAAAGCAGGATCAGTGATCGTCTTCTTCTCATTCGGTCTGCAGGCGCTTGCGTTGCGCCTGCAGATTTTTTTGCCGGGACGGCAACGGAAGCTTGGCCGCAAGAGGAGCATTCAAAAAGAGACGAGATTAAGCGGCAGTCTTCCGGCGGCAAAGGGATTGAATGGCCGCTCAGTCCGGCAGTTGTCGATTTCCGGCTTGTACGCGATAGGGAAGCGCGATCCATCCGTTGGCCGAGCGGAGCCGAAGTCAAAAATTCTTCTGCTGCGCGCGCTATGAAAATGCTCTAAAACACGATGGGCCGGCGTCGGCCGGCCCGCATGAAAAATGCTGAGTTCCGTCTGGCGGCCGTTCACGGCGCTGCCGTTTCGGCCGTAGCACCGGCGGGTGCATAGCCGTTGACTTCGATTTCGAGGAGCGGCTGGCCTTCTTGCCCCATTTGGCGGAATTTCAAGGCGCCGGGGAGAACGACGGGAGCCTCGCCGGCGGCGCAGGCGGTTTTAACCAGAAGCCATGGGGAATCCCGGTACGAGGAACCGTCGTCGTCGCGGTAATTCAAATCGGTCGAGAAATCGACCCAGTTTTCGTCGATGGGCGCTTCGTCGACCAGAGGCTGCGCTTCGCTCTCGCTTTCCGGCTCGAAAACCAGCGAGGTACTGGTCAGCCCTGCGCGGTAGACGACTTCGTCGGCGTTCGAGGTGAACCAGTAAGCGATTTCGGGCGCCCGGCCTTCGACTCCGCCGCGGAGAATATCGTTGATTTCGAAGAACTGCTTGCCCGGCGTGATGCGGTCGGCATCGACATTGTTCAGGCGGATCTTGGCGCCGTAAATGCAGCGGCTTTCTGACTCATTGCGCCAGACCCGGTCGGTCACGAAGCCGACAGTGATCTTGACGGGCCTGAATCTTCTGTTGAATCCATTCAGGACGAGGGGGCGCCTGGCATTCTTGATTTGCTTGTAGCCGTCGGGAATCTTCGGAATGGCGCAAGTATTGTTGGCTCCGCCGTTGGGCTCGAACGTAGGAGGAATGGAGCCTTCTTCGTCGGCGCCGAATTCGCCCGTCAAGTTGCAAAGCGTGTAGGCCGAAAGTCCCCCTTCTTCAACGTCGAACCCTTCTTCGGATAAGGCGATGAAACCGGTGGCCATCGCGGAGGTGGAGCCGAGCCATAGCGCGCCGAGCAAGGCGCTGTGCAGTATGTATTGGTTCATGGTTTTCTCTGTTGTTATTGAACGTTTACCCTCTACGGCCGGACCTCGCTTTTATCCGGACGCAGAGCCCATCGATCCGTCCCTGTGCAAGGCGGTCGATGATACGCGTTGGCCCGGCGCTAACGAAGGGAAAAAGTCACTGAATAAACCGGGAAAATTTCCCGTGATGAATGGCTTGCCGCTTTTTATCATAGTCGGCCGCTTTCCGAGATTTTTTACCCGCCGTCCTATGTTGTCTTCAAAATCCGCCCTTTTTTCACCGTATGGACGGCGTTTGCGTCCATTATGCCTGTTGGCGTTCGCTGCATGGACCGATCCGGCTGTTTCCGAAAACGTTGACGAACCCGGTCCCGACGAACTCGAGACCGTGACCGTCGAAGAGGAGAAATTGACCCGGCTCGGGCCGTGGGAAGGGCTGCAGTTAGCCCGGGAAGAAATCCCGGCGAACGTGCAGTCGCTGAGCGACAAAGACATCAAGTCGTCCATGGCGACCAGCCTGGGCGATTTGATGAACGGCAAGCTTCAGTCGGTCAACGTGAACGATTATGCGGGCAATCCGTTTCAGATGGACATTACCTTCCGCGGCTTTTCCGCCTCGCCGCAACTCGGTACGCCGCAAGGGCTCTCGGTCTTTCTGGACGGCGTCAGGGTCAACGAACCGTTCGGCGATGTCGTCAACTGGGACCTCATCCCGATGAACGCTTTGGCCGGGCTCGATGTGTTTCCGGGTTCCAATCCCCTGTTCGGGTTGAATACGCTGGGCGGCGCATTGGCTTTGCGCACGAAGAACGGATTCGACGATGCCGGCGTGGATGTCAGTTTTCAAGGCGGTTCCTGGGACCGCAAAAAAGGCGAACTGACCGCCGGCTGGAACAAAGGGAAACTCGGCGCTTTTGTCGCATTTACCGGTTTCGACGAGGAAGGCTGGCGGGTCAATTCTCCCTCACAGGTCAATCAAGGCTTTGCCCGGTTCGATTGGCGGGACGATCATTTTTCGCTGCGTTTCAGCACCCTGGCGGTCGGCAACACGCTGCTCGGCAACGGTTTGATACCGAAGGACATGTACAATCAAAATCCGGCGTCGGTGTTTACTTCGCCGGACCGCACCGAAAACGAGCTGCAGCAATATAATCTGGGCGGCGAGCTTTTTTTCAGCGACAACCTGAGCCTGACCGGCCAGATCTATCGCCGCGACAGCCGCCGCACCGCGCTGGCCGGGGACATTTACGAGGATTTCGACGAGATGGACGAAGGCCGGGGGGCAAACAAGCTGGAGGCGGTTCCAGAGCAGCCGGCGGCCAATGGCCAGCCCGTGCCCGTCTGCCGATACCAGGACGTCAATCGCGACAATATTCCGGATTATTACCTCGTGAAAGATCTCAACGGAGACGACTATCTCGACGACGACGAATACGAGGTCATCGACCGCAGCACCATTAACGCTCCGCTGAATTGGAAGCTTGCGGAAGACAATGTCGAGTTGCTGCCGCCGTTGAACGCAAACGACGGATGCGGGCGTCTTCGCTACAACAATCCGGGCGGCCCCGGTTCGCCGGTGCGTCCGCGCAACGGGAAGGCATGGCCCGCAGGCTCCGCCGCTTCCAAAGGCTGGGTCGAAGGCACGCCGATCGGCGTGTTGAGCAATACCGAGATCGGGCAGCAGACGGACGGCGCTTCCCTGCAATTGAACTGGAACAGCGATCGGCATAAATTCATGCTCGGCACATCGATCGATGCGGCCGATACCGACTTCGAAACCAGCCAGCGCTTGGGATTGATCGACGCGGCGCATCGCCTCTACAGCGATCCGGCAAACATCGACCCCATTTATCTGGCCGCCCGCGAAGATATCCGCAACAATTCGTTTACCGGAAAATCCACGACATTCAGCGGTTATTTCAGCGAAACCTATTCCCCCAGGGAAAATCTGCATCTCAGCGTTTCCGGGCGTTTCAACCGGACGCGCGTGAAAAACCGCGTTCGGGCCCGGACGCGCGCCGGCTTCGAAGCGCTGCACCAGATTCTCGACATCCATAAAGTCAGGCCCAACGTCATCCTTTGCAGCGGAACCGATCCGGATACCTGCCCGGCCGAGGCGAACTACAACATCGGCGAGTTCGACCAGGACGTCAGGCAGCCGCTCGATCCGACGCTGGGATTGGGGCGGTACAGCGAAACGCCGACCGCCGAAACGTTCGACTATACCTCGTTCAATCCGTCGGTCGGGATCAGTTACCTGCCATTTAAGGACAGGGCGGTTTTTTATAAGGATTTGAACCTGTTTTTCAACTGGAGCCAGGGGACGCGTACGCCGTCGAGCGTCGAACTGGGCTGCGCCTATGACGGAACGCTGGTGCCGGAGAACCCCGGCGATCCCGAGTCGCCTTTGACGCCGAAGAGCTTTGCCTCCGTGGGCGGGGCCTGCACGCTGCCTACCGCGCTTTCCGGCGATCCTTTCCTGCCGCAGATTTTCGCCAACAGTTTCGAATTCGGCATGCGCGGCAAGTTTTTTGGGGATTTGGAATGGAACGCCGCCGTTTACCGCACCGATCTCGAAGACGATATCTATCTGGTCGGCCTGACGCCGGACCGCAGTTTCTTCGATACCATCGGCAATACCCGCCGGCAGGGGATCGAATTCGGTTTTTCCGGAAAAGCCGGCATCGTCGACTTCAGCCTGAATTACGGCTATACCGATGCGACCTTCCAGTCTCCCCTGGTCATGGTCAGCCCGCACAATAGCAGCGCGGCGGTGATCGCGCCCGACGATTACGATTATTTGAGCCAGGTGCAATACGACAGCAAAGGGCGGCCTTTGAACGCGTTGGACGACATGATCGAAATCAAGCCGGGCGACCGCATGCCGGGCATTCCCCTGCATAACATCAATGCGTCGTTGAATTTTCATCTGACCCCGAAATGGGAGTTCGGCATCAATATGATCGCCCATTCATCGTCCTTCGTGAGAGGCAACGAAAACAACGCGCACAGCCAGGGCAATTACGATTACTATTACGGATACGACACCAGCATCAGCCGGGAACGGTTGTTGCTGCGGGGGCAGCCGTTCAACGATGCGGGCAGCGTCGCCGGCTACGCCATTTTCAATCTGAAAACCCGCTACCAGATTACCCAAGGCTTATCGGTATTCGGCATGGTCAATAACCTGTTCGACCGCCGCTACGCGACCGCGGGGCGCCTCGGCATCAATCCGTTCTCTCCTTCGGAGCGGGGCGCGATCGGACCCAGCGGCTGGAACTACAATTCACGGGACTGGCAAAACAGCACTTTCATCGGTCCGGGCGCGCCGCGCGCCTTCTGGGTGGGGCTCGATTACAAGTTCGAACTTTGACCGGCCGTGCCGTTTCGGCCGGGTTGTGCAACGGCCGTCTCGCCGCCGGGGCGCCGTTCCAAAGCTATCCCGTCGAAGTAGCTCCATGCGCCGGCCGCGCCCGCAGCGATCGTCAGCGGCCACAGATAGGCATCGACATACGCCGCCGAAAACGCGATCAGGCCCAGAAAAACGCCGAGCAGCGTGAAGCGCCGGCCGTTTTTCAATCCGTCGGTATAAGCGCCCATTGCCAGGACCAGCAGAATCAGCAGGCCGGTTTCCTCATGATACAGCCTGCCGGCATTGTGGTAGGCATAGATGACAACCGTCGCGAATACGCAGCCGGCCCAGTGCAGCAGGCGCGGCTGGAGGCTTTTCCGGTCATTCCGGTTGTCCAGGTAGGCCGGTGCGACCGTGGCCAGTCCCAGGACGAACAGCATGAACAGCCAGTAATAATGGCAATGGTCTTGGGCATTGCGGGTGATGTAAGCGCCCAATAAAGACAGCGCCAGTAAGCCGACGAACAAACGGTGCGGGGTTAATGGGATGTTATTGATCATATCGACATTCTAAAGTTGGGTTGAAAGTTTGTTTATCGGCTTCGTGTCCGCCCCGCGCCCGCCGGCATGATGAACCGCCCGTAGGGTACGCTGCGCGTACCTTTTCATAAGGTACGCGCAGCGTACCCTACGACTTTTCGCCGAATGGAGAGCAACGCATTTTTTAACCGCCTCAGGCCGAACGGCCAGTACACGATCACCGTCATCAAGAGGGCAAACAGGGCCGGTTGCCGGCGCACGTCACCGGCAACTTTTTTGGTCAGCGCGAATTCGGGACGCTGCACCGCCTCGGCCAGTGCCTCCGCATCGCTCAGCCGCGCATAGCGGAGTCCCGCAGCGAGCGCCAGCTCTTCCAGGTAAGTTTCGTGCAGCGCGCTCAGATGCTCGCTGCCGGTCACCTTGGCGCTGCCGAACGGGGCATTGCGGGCGTTGTAGCCTTCGATCTGCGACGGATCCAGGTTCGATTCGCCGAACGAAGAGCGGTGCGGCACGTCGTCGGCCGTGTAATAACCGGCGGGTTCGCCGCGACTGTCGAACTTCGGAATCGGCACGGCGGTCAGGCCGCCGACGCCGACGATAATACCCTTGACCTTGCCCTTCAGCGCGGAAAAGTCGGGCCGATACCGCGGATTCGGCGGCGGCGCTTCATGGCCGTCGGTGATGAAAACGACGGACCCGTCCCGGTGTTGCAGCATCTCCAGCGTATTCATCAGGCCCTGGGCGATGTTGCTGTCGGCGGCCCAGGCCATGCGCCAGTCGATCTGGGCAATCGCGGCGTCGATTTCCGCATACGAACCGCACACCTCGATCGGTTCGAACAGCAGCGTCGAGCGCCGTTCGGTGAACAGCCCCAGTCCGACTCTGGACTGGCAGGGCAGTTTGACCAAAAGGTCGCGCAAGTTCCGTTTGACGAATTCGAGCCGGCTGACCGCGCGGCCGTCCTGCGTAGAGTCGGCCGCATTCATGCTGCGGGTGATGTCGACGATGAAGGTCAGGTTGTAAACCGGCCGTTCCTGTTCCTCGGCAGGGCGCGCAAACAGTACCCCCATTGCCAGAACCGCCAGCAGCAGGCATACCGTTCGATAGTCTTTCCACGAAAAATTCATCATTTGAAGCATTTACGGTAAACCGCGCGGAAATCCCGGCACGGTTGTCCATAACTGGGTTTTCTGCTGCACGGTTTCGTCCTCGTCGTCCGGCGAAATCCGGTCCATTTCCGGGAGCAGCCGCATCGCGGCTTCGAGATTGTACTTGGCGTCCCACTGCCGGCTGTCCAGCGCCAGCGACTGCCGGTAGGCCTGTTTGGCCAATCCGGCGAGCGGCAGGGCGGCAGCGATGTCCATCGTTTCGGCGTGAGCGATCGCCTGTTCGAGATACAGGTTGCCGAGGTTGTAGCGGCTTCTGGCCCGCTGCGCGGCATCGCCGTGGTCGATGACCAGGCTCAGCGTCGCCAGCGCCTCGTCGTAGCGGTGCTTGTTTTTCAGATAATACGCCCTGGCCAGCCGCAGCTCGAAGGGGCCGCCGATGACGGGTTCGACCTCGACGTCGCGGCCCGATACGAGGCGGGAGATCAGCGCATTGTTGGCCTGAATCCGGTACAGATCGGCCGCCCCGTAGAGCATGGCAAGAAGGCCCACGGCCAGCGTCAGCCAGAGCAGGGGATGGAGTAGCTGTCTCGTGTTCATGGTTTCGCTTCCGTTTTGACTTCGGCGCCCTTGAGCGCCAGCAGCAGGAGCAGCAGGATAAAGGAGGCCCGGTAACAGAGTCCGCTCAGATCCTGCCGGGGGATCCGTTCGAAATAATGGATCGGCAGATTTTCGAGCCGGCTGATGTCGGCGATGGCCTGCTTCATCGCATCGGGGCTTTCCGCCTGGTAGGCTTGATAAGGAATGTTCAGGCTGGTGAAAAACTGGTGCAGATAGCGCTCCGGCATCGCCTGCGCGTTGTCGTCGCGCGGATCGGCAGGTTGATCGTAAATGCCCGGACTATTAGCCGTGCGCAGAAACAGCCAGTACAGGCGAACCTGTTTTTCCTTGAACCATTGCCGGAGTTTCTGTTCGCTGTCGGGATCGATCGCCGCCGCGCCGTCGGACACCAGGACGATTAGCCGCGATCCGGAGACGATCGGCCGTTCGAAAAACGACAATGCCATCCCCAGGCCCTTGCTGACATGGGTATAGGCGAGTGCCGGCGTCGCGGTCGCCGCGATCGCGGCCTTGACCGCCTCCTTGTTTTCGGTCATCGGCATCACGAACAGCGGCGCGGTGCTGTATTCGGCTACGCCGATCAGATCGTGCTCGCGCCGGTTCACGAAATCGGTCAGCAGACGCCGGGCGGCGGCGGATTTGGATTCTTCGCCTTCGTTACCGTTCGGCGCGCGGCCGGCGAAGCTGTTGTCCATGCTGTTGCTGCGGTCCAGAAGCAGCACGATTTCGGCGCCGTGGCCGATGCGTTCGACGCTTTGGCCGCGGCGGTGCAACCCGGCCATGCCGAGCACCAGGCCGGCCATCGCCAGCATCGCGAACAGCCGGATCAGCCAGTCCAGCAGCCCGGACAGCGGGTCGGGCGGCAGCAGCATCAGGCCCGGATGGGCATGTTCGCGCATGCCTTTGCCGACCAGCGGCAGCAACGCCAACGGCAGCGCGGTCAGCAACCACGGCGATTCCACGCCCAGATTCATCGGCTGCCCCGTTCGATTTGCCGGCAAGCTTGGCAGAGCGCGGTCAGTTTTTGCCGGTCCAGCGCCGTTGCGGAGACATTGCGGCTGAAAAAATAATGGTTGGAATAATTGAAAAACCAGTTCAGTTGGCTATCCAAACGGCGGTACTCGGGATGGGCCTCGTAAAAGCCGGCCAGCTGACGCTGATACAGCGGCTGCCGGTTCAACGCGTTCAGTGCCCGGTGCACGGTGCGCAGGGCTTCGGCCATGTCTTTTTCGGGGATTCGGGACAGCCGTTTCAATGCCTGCTTGAACAGGGTGCGCCGCCGCAAAGCCGGGAAATAGCCGTACAGGAACGTGAGCGCGCCGGCTGCGGCCGCCGCGGCGCCCGAACCTGCCGTAATCAGAATCATTGCCTGGCGCGTGTCCAGCTGCGGCGGCAAGCTGTCGGGCCGGATCGAAGCCCCGCCTTCGGCGCTTTTGACCGCCAGATCGCGCAGCGGCGACATCGTAAAACGCCAGGGCGGGATCTCTTTGTTGAAAGCGCTGCCGCCGCTGCCGAATTGGAGGGTAAAGCCGGGCAGGGTCAGGGTTCTGACCGTCAGCGGTGCGTAAAATACCTGGTAGCGAAGGTCGATCCGGTAGCGTTGGCCGTCCTGTTCGACCTCCACCCTGTTCAGGTTCAGCCAGCGGTTGAGCGGACCTTCGGCCGGCAGGCTGGCGGTGTTCAGCGTGATGCCGGAGCGGGTCTCGATCAGAATCTTCTCCCGAATCTCGTCGCCGATCACATAGCCGAAAGGCCTTGGCGTTTCGACCTCGAAGCGGATCAGCGCTTCCTCGGGCGCGCCGGAGCAGCCTAGCAGCAGTAAGGGAGTCAGGATCAATAGGCGTTTCATGCCGCTCTCTGGTGTAAATAGCGATTGATGGCGGGAATGTCGCAGTGTTCGATGAACAGCGGCTCGCTGCCGAAGGCGCGAAAGGCCCCGATCAGGTGCTGCCGGCGTTTCGCGTAGGCGGCGATGATCCGTTCCCGGAGAGACGGGCGCATGACCAGGGTGCGGGAGACGCTGCTTTCGATGTCGCGGACGGACAGCAAGCCCCAGGAAGGCAGTTGCCGGTATTCGCCCGCATCCCACAGTATCAAAGGAACGATGTCGTGCATTTGCAGGGAAGCCAGCAGGTCGCGCAGGTGCGCGAGCGGAAAATGGGCGTCGGTCAATAGAAACAGCAGCGCCCGTTCGGCGGGCAGATACGCGGCGGCATTCCTGAGTCCGGATGCGCTGCCGGACAATTCGGCGGTTTCGAGCCGGCAGGCGAGGCGGGATACCGCCGCCTCATGCAGACCGGTAGGCAGCAGCCAGTGCGGCTCGATGCTTTCGGACGCGCCGATGAAGCCGAAGCGGTCTCCATAGCCAAAGGCCGAGCGCGCGAGCGTGCGCAGCAGGGCGGTCAGGATCTTCTGCTTGCCGGCATGGCCCATCGACCCGGACAGGTCGGCGAGCAGATACACGTCGATCCGGCTCGGCTGCCGGTAGGCGCGTACGTGAAAATGTTCGAAAGGGTCGAGCACGCTGGCCCGAAGGTCGAGGCGGCGGGGATCGTTGCTCGCGGCCAGCGGCTGGTGCTGTTTGAACAGCAGCCCCGCGCCGCTCATACGGCCCGGGTGCGCGCCGGGGTACACCGCGCCGGACAGCCAGTGCAAACGGTAATGAAGAAGATCGGCTTCAGGCATGGATTGGCGTTATATCGTCATTTCTCTGGAGCCCTGTGCGGGAAGTTCGAACTTCCCGGGATTGTAGGGTACGCTGCGCGTACCTTGTGGGGTGTTTGCCGTCCGAATACGTACAAAAGGTAGGCGCAGCGTACCCTACACCGTTCATGGCGATCGAGTGCCGGGTGGATAATTCATGATTCATCGCAATGCCGGCAATTAAGGTGCGGCGACCTGCTGCAGGATCGCAGCGGCCAGTTGCGGCACCAGTTGTTCCTTACGGTAACCGTACACCGGATTGATGAAAAGGCGGTGCCGGGTGCACACCTCGAATATCGCCTGTACGTCTTCCGGCAGCACGTAGTCGCGCGCTTCCAGCCAGGCGCGGGTCTTGGCGGCGCGGATCAGGTAACTCATGCCGCGCGGGCTTGCGCCGCTGAGCAGCAGCTGTTTCATGTCCACGTCGGCTAGGTGAATGCCGTAGCGTGCGGGATCTTGGGTAGCCTGCCAAAGGTCCAGCGCATAGCGGCGCAGCTTCGGGCTAGTCTGGATTTTTTCCTGCACCGTTTGCGCCAGATCATTCAGGCGGTCGTAGGCGATCCCGCCGGGATCGATGCCGGCGATCAGGCGGTCGACATCATGAAAACGGGGGTCGAACATCAACTGCTCGAGCAGGGCCTCGTCGTCCGGCCGCTCGATGCGGATTTCCATCATGAAGCGGTCTTTCGCGGCGGCCGGCAGTTCGAAGGTTTCTTGCCTTTCGACCCGGTTGCGGTCTGCGAATACCTGAAAGTGCGGCATCGCATGTTCGCGGTTGAAGGCATTGACGCTGCGTTCGGCCATTGCCCGGAGCAGCAGTGAATGCACCTGCGGGCGGGCGCGATTGATCTCGTTGAAGAAAAACGTGCTGAGCCTTTCGCCCTGTTTGAGGAGAGGGCCGGGATCGACGCGCGGACGGCCGTTTTCGTCGAGATAGGTGTAATAGATCAGATCGGCGGGCATCAGATCGATGGTGCCCTCGATGCGTTCGAAATAGCCGCCGAGCCCTTGCGCGACCGCGCGCAGCAGGGTCGTCTTGCCGACCCCGACATGGCCTTCGAGCAATACGTGGCCGCGCGCGAAAACCGCAATCACGATCTGTCTGACGGCCGGCTGTATGCCGATCACGGTTTGATTGAGCTGTTGTTCAAACCGCAGCGCCCGTTCGCGCCATTGGATTAATTCCGCATCGTTCATCATGGAAATTCGAAAAAAACTCCGGCAGACACATGCCGGAGTATTGAGTGGTATATTAGTCAAAGAACGAACTGGAACCGGCCTTGCCGTCCGCGGCTGGTCACCGCGAACGCCCAAGGCTCGCCGCCGGTTCCGGGTAATGCTGCAGCGATATTCATAGAAAGAGGTATCGCACATACAGCGATACCCTCGACAGGGAAATATCGATGCCGGTAAAAATCGCCAGCTGGATTTTCACTTCTTTTCCGTAAGCTTCATGAACACTCCGTAGGGTACGCTCGACTGCATGGGCAGAGATTTGCCTCCTGCAAATCTTCTGCATTCACGCCCTCCCTGGCGTTCATGCAGGAGGTAGGCAGAAAACCGCTTCTGCGTTTTCTGCATTCGCCATACCCTTGTGGTTTAGCAATGCAGAAGCAATTGCCGACGACTGCAAGGATGCAGGAGTTAGAGCAACGCATGGAGCAGTTGCCGACGACTGTAAGGATGCAGGAGTTAGAGCAACGCATGGAGCAGTTGCCGAGCGCGTACCTTTCGGTATCATCGCCACGAACTATTTCAAAGGTACGCAGAGCGTACCTTACAAGCTGGTTACCACGCGCCGGCGTGGTAACCCAGTGCCGGACGCGCCAGCGTCACGAGACACAGGCGCGTCGTAACCGCATTCCCACGCAGCGCGTGGAAACGAGAAACCCGGACATGCCTCAGATTTCGTCCACGTCGTAAACGAACTTGCCGGTCTTGTTGAAATGTTCCCAGCGCTTCTGATTGCGCGCTTCCATTTCGGCGATCGACTGCGATTGTTTGTTCAGTTCGTTGGGGTCGTGTTTCGGGTCGTATTTGCTGCCTTCGACCTTGTCGGGATAGCCCGGCTTCGGCTCCCAGCACACGCCGGGCTCCTTGCAGTGGGTGCCGTCGTAGGCTGCCGCGGTGAAGGCCGTTGCCGCCAACAGGGCGGCAGTGCTGAGCAAGAAAAACTTTTTCATCTCGGATCTCCTCGTTATTGTTGTAACCATTTGGCTTTTTTCGGATCGCCATGATAGATGTCGCGAATCCAGGCCATGATCAATAGCATGTCGTCGGTATTCAAGTTGACGTATTGTGGTCCCATCATGCCGTTCGCGCCGCCGAACAGCAGCTCGAACAGGCCCTTGTCGGTCGCGTTGGCAGGATAGGTCCAGTAGTCGTCTGCCAGGCCCGGCCCCAGTTTGCCTTCGGCTTCGTGGCCGTGGCAGCCCGAGCAGGCGGTCATGAACAGGTCATGGCCTTTTTTGACCGCTTCCGCGTCGCCGTTGTAAGGGTTTTTTCCCGTTTCCTTGAACTGTTTGAAGGCTTCGGTATCCCCGCCTTTCTTGGCGACGCTCAAATCCAGCACTTCGCCGGTGATCGCGTTATGGAAAGTGATTTCCGCGATCGCGACCGAGCTCAATAGGGCGAGGCTCAGCGATGTAGCGGCAAAAATGTGTGTCGTTTTCATAGTTTTCCAGGTTGTTTTTAATTATCCGGCTGATTCCGGTTCGTCCAGCAAAGGCATGCCTTCTTCTTCCAAGAGATCCTCGATATCGTCCTCGGCCTCTTCCAGCGCCTTGTTCAATTCCGCGAGCAGGGCAGGTTTGTCCTTGCGCACGCCGACCGAGGTGCTGTAATGATGGCCGACCTTCTGGCCGTCCGCGCGCTTGTTGTCGTCGGGGATCACGGTCATGGTCAGCGGTGACTGCGACGCTTTCACATAGCGCGCCGCCGCCGGTCCCCACAGTACCGCGATCTCGGCGTTGCCGGCAGCGACTTCGGATACCAGCTTCGCATGATCATATTTCACGTACTGGTTGCGCTTCGACTTGAAGCCGACCAGTTCCTGCGAATAGTTGAACATGTCGTTGTAGCGGCCTATCGCGCGCAGCATCGTTTCGGCCGGCGTTCCCGGCACGAAGGCGATCTTCTTGGCCTTGCGCAACGCCTCGCTGTTCCAGTTTTCTACTTCCGGACCATTCTCTTCGCGGGTAATGAACACGTAGCCGGAACGGTAATAAGGCCGGGTCGTCAGGACTCTCGGGTCGCCGGCGTCGACGCCCAACGTGACGTCGCACAGGCCTTTGTCGAGATAGTCCCGCACGTAATAGCGCGGGTCGGTCCAATAGACCATCTCGACCGGCCTGTTCAGGGTTTTGCCGAGCAGGGACGCGATCTTGTTTTCGAAGCCTTCGCCTTTTTTGTTCGAATACGGCATTTCGTCTTCGGCCGCGCAGACTTTTAACGGCTCCTGGGCCGTTGCCGGGGGATTGGCGGCGAGCAAGCCCGCCGTCAGGCTGAAAGCGGCCGATAACAGTTTTATTTGATCCATTTTGGGGTTTCTCTTGGGGTGCATATTGATCCGTGCGGATTCGTAGATTCGTAGGATGGGTAGAGGCGCTAGCCGAAACCCATCGATCAAAACCCATCAAGGAATAACTTGATGGGTTTCGCTTCGCTCTCGGCAACTGCTCCCTGCGTTGCCCTACCTCCTGCATCCTTGCAGTCGTACCCATCCTACGTTGTCTGCATCGATCAGCTATCCAGTGCGAAGACCATCACGCCGCCGCCCTGCTGGGTGTAGTGCGCGAGTTCCTTGAAGGCGCCCACCGCGCCCAAACCGGCTGTCGGATCCTGCAGGTCGAACACCAGGCCGACGCCCGGCCAGCCGCCGACGCCGTAATAGATCGCGACGTACTGCTTGCCGTCATGCCCGTAGGTGATCGGATGGCCGATGACGCCGGAAGGCAGCTTGAATTTCCACAGTTCCTTGCCGTTGCGCGAATCCAGCGCCTTGATGTAGCCGTCGAGCGTGCCGTAGAACACCAGGTCGCCCGCGGTCGCCATGGTGCCGCCCCAGACCGCGAATTTTTCCTGCACTTCCCAGTCGAATTTGCCGGTCACCGAGTTCATCGCCTTGACCTGGCCGAGCGTGCCTTTCGGGCCCGGATACATGTTCAGCGTCGCACCCACGAAGAACTGGCCTGCGCGATAAGGCAGCATGAACGGTTCCCAGTCCATGCAGATGTGGTTGATGCCCATGAAGAACAGGTTCTTCTCGGGATCGTAGGATTCGATACCCTGGTTGTGGTAACCCATCGCCGACGGGCAGATGCCCTTCGCCTGGTGGTCCATGTGGGTCGAATATTCGGGGTCGCGGACCGGCAGGCCGGTTTTCAGGTCGACCTTTTTGACCCAGTTGACCGTATCGTCGATCTTGAACGCGTTGACCAGGTCGCCGTTTTCGCGGTTCAGGGTATAGACCAGGCCGTTGCGGTCCGGGTGGGTCAGGAGCTTGGTCATTTTGCCGTCGACCATCTGCTCGGACAGGCCCATGTAGTTGACGCCCGCGTAATCCCATTCGTCATGCGGCGTCTTTTGGTAGCCGAATTTGGCCTCGCCGGTGTCGATGTCGCGGCCCCAGATGGTCATCGTCCATTTGTTGTCGCCGGGGCGCATCGTTTCGTTCCACGGCGCGGGATTGCCCGATCCGTAGTAGAGCATGTCCAGTTCGGGGTCGAACGCATACCAGCCCCAGTTGGTGCCGCCGCCGATCTTCCAGGCGTCGCCTTCCCAGGTTTTCAGGCCCAGGCCGAATTGGCCGTAGTGGGGGTTATGGCTGTTGAAGTCTTTGGACAGCTTGATGTCTTCGTCGGGCCCTGTCGCATAGACGCGCCAGGCCTGCTTGCCGTCCTTGATGTAATAGGCGGTCGCATAGCCGCGGACGCCCAGTTCCGCACCGGAAGAGCCGACGATCACCTTATCTTTCGCGACGAACGGCGCGATGGTCAGCGTCGAACCCATCGCGATGTCCGAGTTTTCCATTTTCCAGAGCAATTCGCCGGTTTTCGCGTGCAGCGCGACGATATGGCCATCCAGTTGGTTCAGGAAAACGGTCGCCGGATAGTCGGGACCTGCCGGCGCATAGGCCACGCCACGGTTGACTACGTCGCAGCAGGCGACCGCGCGCGCGGCCGGATTTTGCTTCGGCTTGTACTGCCACAAAATCTTGTCGGGGTTATTCAAATCGATCGCATAGACGTTGTTCGGATACGGGGTATGTACGTACATGATGCCGTCGACGACCAGCGGTCCGCCTTCATGGCCGTTCAATACGCCGGTCGAAAACGACCAGACCGGTTTCAGATGATGCACGTTGCGTGTATTGATTTGCGTCATCTTGCTGAAATGGGTCGCGCTGTAATCCTTGGTCTGCATGACCCAGTTGGTGTCTTCTTTCGACAGCCTGTCCAGTTCTTTGTTGGCCTCTGCCGGCAGCGCGGCCGCCAGAAACGCGCCGCCGCAAGCGAGCGACGCGGCGGTGCGGGTGATTTTGGAAATCCGCATAATTCCCCCTCCAAGGGTTGTTTTTATTGAGCTGAATTTGAAAAGCCTGGATCCGGCGCCTCGGTAAATCGGATATTCGGCCTTCTTGATCAAAACGTTCACAGGGGTACCGAAGCGCGGATCCGAGCAGGCGACATGGTAGCCGAGCGGGGGAGGCGGGCGTTACGGAATAAACCTTCAAATCGGCTAGGAAAAAATCCGAAAAATCGAAAAGAAAAATTCCTGGACGCGGTTTTTCGTGGGTTGAGACAAATTCCTATTTTCAGCTGTAGGGTACGCTGTGCGTACCATTGGGGGACTGAAACGGTACGCACAGAGTACCCTACAGCGGTTTGTGCCTTTTGGGGTAACCCAAGCTGGGCAAAAGGTGTATCACGAGGAATTCTCGTCAGGGTAATCAGGGGGGAAGTGAGATTACCCAGAGTCTTAACGGCATTTGAGGGTATGCCGGGCGCGAGACGGTATGGCGGCCGATCCGTGCTGCGAGACTCCGGTGTCCGGCTTTCGCGACGGGCTGGCCTATGCATCGCGCGATCGAAGGAGCGATGGCAGTAAACCATGGCAGGGCAGACCGTGCCGTTAAGCCGGCTCGGTTCGATTCATGCTCCCTCGACCGGCTCGGTCAGGGTATTTGCCGCCGGCCGGCAAGCCCGGCGTTTATTTTTCGAGCTTGCTCTTCAGGCCGTCCAGCCCGTTTTTCAGGAAGGCGGTGACCGCTTTGACCGCGGCTTCGTCGTTCAGTTTTTCCGGCGGGGTATTGCCGGTATCGCCGCGATAAAAGCGGCTTTTCATGGTCACGATCGATGTGCCTTCGGCCTCGCCCGTCTTGACCTGGATTTCCATCGAGTAGGAACTGGCCGGAAATGCCTCGATGTTTTCCTTTTTGAGCCGGTAGCTGTATTCATGGTCCTTGTCGCTGTAATAATCCAGTTCTTCGGTCAGCTGGCCGCCGTTGTGCAGAGTCAGGGTACGGACGCCGCCCGACTCGTGCTTGCCGTCGCCGGTGCTTTCCTTCACGTCCGGATGCCAGTCGGCAATCGTGCCGAACTCTTTGACCGCGTCCCAGACCTTTTTGAAGGGCGCATTGATCGTAATGCTTTCCAGCCCCTTTTGCGGCGTGGGTCCATGCGCCTGTGCGGCGAAAGGAAAGAGCAGGATGCCCAATAAAATGACGAATGATCGCTTCATGATGTCGTGTCCGTAATGAAATGGGCCATTATCGAAAGCTTTGCCGAAATCATGGAGGGGAATTTTCCCGAAAGAAAGCGGGGAGATTTCCTTTTTACGGTTGCGGCGGAAAGCGGTTGACATGAGACGCGCGTTACGGAACACTCCCGGCTTGTCGAAAACCGCTATTTCCTTAATTTCTACGATGCGTCCCCGAACGATGAGCCTGCGCTATCAAATCAATGTCCGAATTCTGTTGTCCTCGTTATGCATTCTGCTGCTCGGCGGCAGCATTGCGATCTGGCAGGCGCGGCAGGCGGTCAACGAAGAAATCGACGCCTCGGTCAATATGGCGGTGCGACTGATTCAGTTCGGTTTTTCGCAGACCTTGTTCAACGAAGCCGAGTGGCTAAGACGAATCAATTCGCTGAAGGAAACGCGCCATTTGGAGATCCAGCTGCAGGCGCCCTCGGGGCAGGTGCTGAACGTGGCGCAAAAAGAAACGGGAAAGTCCGATGCCGAACAGCCTCCGCAGTGGTTCATCGCGCTGGTCGGCGGCAAGCACAGCAAAACCGAACAGCCGATCGTCACCGCGGACGGCAAACAATTCACCCTGCTGATTCGGGCCAATCCGCTCGACGAGATTACCGAAGTCTGGGGCGAGAGCGTCACGTTTTTCATCTCGCTCTCGGTATTGGCGCTGCTGACTTTCCTGGCCGTGCATCTGGCTTTCGACAAGGCGTTGAAGTCGATCGCCATCATCGTGAACGCGCTGGAAAACATCGAAAAAGGCGATTATCGGCAGAAACTGCCGGAATTTTCGACGCTGGAATACGACAGCATCGCGAAGGCGATCAATCACATGACCGACGAATTGAACAAGGCGCAGCAGGAAAACCGCGCGTTGGCCCAGCATTCCCTGGAAATACAGGAAGACGAGCGGCAGCGGCTGGCGCAGGAACTGCACGACGAATTGGGGCAGTCCCTGACCGCGATCAAGGTGATGGCGGCCACCGCCGCGCACCGGAAAGCCGACATTAAGCGGACTACCGAGGCGATCGTCAACATTTCCGACCATTTGATGAGCGTGGTGCGTTCGATGATGCATCAGCTGCATCCTTTGGTGCTGACCGAACTGGGCCTGAAGGCGGCCATCGAGGATTTACTGAGCCATTGGGGCGCAAGGCATCCGGAGCTGCACTTAAGCCTGGATTGCTCCGATCAGGTGGAAGTGTTGAATCAAAAAATCACCATCCAGATTTTCAGGGTCGTTCAGGAATGCCTGACCAATATCGTGCGCCATGCACAGGCCAGTGAGGCCTCGATCGCGATCCGGATCGTCTCCGAACCCGAAGCGCGGTTGCGGCTGGAGGTGCGCGACAACGGCCGGGGTTGCGAATACGTTAACCTCAAGAGCGGTTTTGGGCTCCGGGGGATGAAGGAGCGCATCCAGAGCCTGGGCGGGGAGTTCAGCATCGACACCCGGGCGCAGCAGGGGATGCGGATTACTGCGAGCATCTCGTTGACGCGGTAAAAAAAGAGGTTTCGAAGGTTCTTCACGCAGGTTATTGTCCTGTCCATTTTGCACGGCGCACAATTTTGCCGAACTCTAATAAGGCTTGTTTAGGTTCTTTCTCCTTAATAGCATGGAAAGCGAAGCGACAGTTGCTCGTAAGGGAGGATTTTCTATCGGTTATGGCTGTGTTACCTTCACGTAATCAATATTCAATGTGGTTGGCAAACGTGCGTCGTTCGGAGTTCCACTCACACCACCTGTCTGCGTCTGGATGATGAGGAACATCGGATTGCCAAGGCGCTGGTTGCAGGTGCTCACCAAGGCGCCGTCCATATATTGTTTAATGCTGGATGCGGTCCAGACAGTCTTGTAAACATGCCAATCGGTATCTGCGGTAGGATAGACCGCATCACAACCGTTACCGATACCATAGCCCGGATTTGCGACATGGAACTGGCACCAGGGCGACGTAGTGTTGTAGCATTCCGTCATGTCAATCTCGGTATATCCGGGTGATCCGACGTCCGGACATGAATCAACGCCAGTATCTCCAGTGAAAGGGTTGGTGGTTTGGCAATTCGCCCCGAGCAGCCACGTGGCAGGCCAGGTATGAGTTTGGGAGCTTGGAAACTGCGCCCGTATCTCGACCGTGCCATAGGTAAAGCTGAAGTTTGACCATTGAATGTCGCCGGTGATGTAGGGCCATGATGCCGGCATATGCCACACCGTCCCGTCTGGGTGGAAGTCTCCGCATGTCCAGTCTTGGGCTTCTGTTGTGATCGTTGCAATCCCATTGGCGACCGACACCTGTTGCGGGATGTTACACTCGGTTTCATTCTGGAGGTATTCACCGTGCCGATTGATAACGGTCCACGCCGAGCTAAGGTACGTTCCTGAAAAATCGTCATAGAAAATGGTCTTCGGAGAGGGCGGAGGGGATATCACGGTTAGATCGGTCTCCGTAAGTTTTCCCTTGAGGCGAACTTTAGACAACGTGTCCTGGTGCCCGCTTTTGTCGGTCACACTTTTGGTTACCACCGTGCCAGTTACCGGCAATGTATTGCTGATTACGCTGAGATTATCCAAATTCATCTGGAACGGTATGGTATTCGTCACAGTTCCCGTCGGGCTATCGTCGTAGTTGTCGGCGTCGATGGGGTTCTCGTGCATATTTCCGTCGGCGTCCGACCCCGTGATCGCGGAGATGGAGACGGCTACTTGCTTCGGCGTCATTCTCAGCTTGATCTTTTCATACGCTTTTGTTGGACAGGAAAGCGAGTCGTTGATGTTTTTAGAACTGCACCGGCTGCCCGTCAGCGTAAAAATGGCCTTTGTGGAACCGGGCGCATACCCGGCAGCATCGCCCAGGGTGCCGCTGAAAGCGTAATGTCCTAGTTTTATATCGAACGGCGTAGTACCGTTGAACTGGCTGGGATCAAAGGCACCGGTGGAATCCGCTACAGGGATGGCCGCCTTCACCTTGAATTTACCGCCCGAATAGGGGGTACAAGAAAAGTTTCCCTGAATGTTTGAGCCCATACAAGCCCGCTTGTCGTTCCAGCTTTCGGTAAAATTAAGTACTGTTATTTCCTTTCGACTGGCTTGGTTTTCCGAAGTCGTTATAAAACCCTGATCCCCACGTGTGCTGGCGCGGACTTCGCTTAAAACAAGAACGGATAAAGCCCCGCAAACTGCCAGGAATAGATGTGGCTCCGCACTAAAATTCATAGCTTTAGTTCCTTTAAGGGACTGAGACCGAATATTGAACTTGCCCGCTGTTCAAATTCATAACCTTGATTCCCGTTCCTATCGACAAGTAGGGCAATAAAGCAAGAAATCGTTGGTTTTGGCCGATTTGAGTCCGCAAAGTTGGCTTATCTTTTCTCAATAACCGACCGCTCGAACTAAATATTAAGCTGATCAAATGGGTGTATCTGTACGGAAGCGCACAGAGCTGCGGAAAGATCAGGATGTTAATGAAATACGGAAATAAATTATCTCGCAGCCAATTGCATTGGAGGCGCTCGAAGTTCTGGTTGATCCGCAGGTTTTAAGATCGTAGGCGGATGCCGATAGGCCATCCGCCATCCGAAACCGACCAATAAAAGGCGGTAGGATGCGCTGAGCGAAAGCGAAGCGCATCGTTCGCGATTGATACCCTAAAGGGCACTCGGTGCGCCTCACGTTGTTCGGCACATCCTACATGACAGTTTGCCCGAGCGACAGTCAACTGAATGGAGCGTTGACCAGTCAACTATGTATTTTTGACAAAAAGGAGACGTAGGGCGCATTTGCGCGGCGTAATGCGCCCTACGTGGATGGGTTAATAAAACACCCTAAACGACCGCTGGATTTCGTCGAATTCGTACAAATACGGTCCGGCTACCTCGCGCTTGTTTGCGATCACGATCAGGTCGTGCGAGAACACCGAGGTGTTGTACCAGTTGAAGCTGCCTTCGATGACGATCGAATCGTCGATGATGCAATATTTGGAATGAATCGGCGAGTAAGGCACTTTGTGGTCGTCCTGGCCGTAGACCAGGCCGACCGGAATGCCAGTGTTCTTCAAGCGCTGCACCGACGGCAGCAAAGGGCGGGCGAGTTCTTCGGCCATGCTGCGTTCGACGCCGACGCGGCCTTCGCGCGCCAGATGGCCGTTGAACAGGATATGCACGTAGACGCCTCGGTGATGCGCCTGGATCAGCGCGTCGACCACGCTGTCGTGGTGGTCGCCCACCAGGTCGCCGATCAGGAACAGGCAGCATTTGATCGAATGGCGGGCGCGGTGGATTTCGGCCAGGATCGCATGGTGCGGCTTGTAATAACGGCCGTTCAGCATCGTATGGCGGCCGAACGTGTACAGCAGGTTGAACTGGCTGAAGGGGTCGATTCCATATTTCTGGATCACGCCGCCGCGCTGGCTTTGGAAGACGTTGTCGAGCAGCCGGCAGACGCCGCGCGAATGGAAGGTCATGCCCGATTCCCAGTTCGCCCACCAGCGGTCGAAAGTGATGTTGAAAGAGCCCAAGATGCAGTCTTCGTCGTTGAAGATGATGAATTTGGTGTGCATGTCCGGCTCGACTTCGATCAGATGATGTTTGGTCGTGCAGAACACGCCGACCATTTCGATGCCGGAGCGTTTCAGCCGCGCATAGTTCTGGCTGTTGGTCAGCGTCATCTTGCGCCAGTCGACGATGCACTGTACGCAGACGCCCTGATGGTGCGCGTGGATCAGGTGCGTGATGAAATCGCCGTCGTCGATGCAGTCGACGCTGACCTTGATCGTGCACAGGCGGTCCGGATTTTCGTACTTGCTGCGGATCACCTTGTCGATATGGTCGTGGATGAAGCGCTTCGGATGATAGGGATGGTAGAGCAGGCCTTTCGTGAACTTCGGCGTCAGCCGGAGCGATTCGAAATGGTGATTGTACCAGTCGACGTCGGTCTGCAGTTCGCCGGCGTTCAGTTCGTAAGTCCGGTAGGCGTTCGGGGTCGCCCATTCCGAGGTAATATGGCGGTGTTTGGGTTGGTCGTCCTGTAGCTGATGGCCGTCCATGTAGATGTAATCGTTCTGCGAGGCGATCGAATGTTCGTGCATATGCACGATGAACGAAAACTTGACGCAGTTGATCCGGCCGAAATGGCTCGACTCGGGATGGATATAAAAATCCCGGGTGCGGCGTTTGTGGCGGTCCCAGTGGATGTCGTAGGGGTCGGTATCGACGATGTAGGTCTCGCGGACATTGTGTTCGCGATAGACTTTCAGGATCACCTTGATATTGGCCTGTACGCCGTAATGGACGTCGAATTCGATCTTGCCCCAGCGAATATAAAACTTGTCGCCGAAGTCGTTGGCGCGCGCAAAGAAGCCTCCCAACTCGCCGTAGACGGGCATGGCAAAATGCTCAGCGATTTGCATCAAAATTCTCCATCGATAAATCAGGCCGGTGAAATCTATGGTTTGGCATAAGTGTTGAGTACCCGGTAAGGTCCTTATTTGGGTTCGAAAGTCATCAGGTAGCCACAATGGTCCGAAACGTGGCCGTAATCCTCGGGCGTAAACAATACCCGGCCGGAAGTGACGGACAAGCCGCTGTCTTTGTGCATGAAGATATAATCGATCCGGTAGTCGTCGGCAAGATAATGGCTCCAATGGGGATCGTTGACCCGGCAGATTTTCGAAGGCTCGCCGTGGGCATTCGCGGCCAGAAACTGATCTTCGTACTCGCCAGAGCCGATCACGTGGCGATAGCCTTGTGATCCCGCCGCGATATTGAAGTCGCCGCAGAGCAGGGTGCCTGTCACTTGGCCGGTGCGTTTGCCGGCAGCCCATTCGCGCAGCCGTTCGAACTGGTTCTGAAAGCCGTCCTCCCACCAGCTCAAATGCGCGGAGAAAATATTCAGTCGGCCGATATGCGGGGCCTCGACCTCGGCCATTACGACTTTACGCGCATGGATATTGTAGGGATCCTCACTTTCCGAGATATAACGCGATTCCGGATGCAGGAGCGGAAAGCGGCTCAGGATCGCGACGCCTTCGCGGTATTTGTTGAAGCCCAGATGCGACCAGTCGGAATATAGATGATAAGGCTTTTTAAGTCGGCTGCCGATGATGCGGGCCGAATTGCTGGGCCAGTCGCCGCGCCCGTCGTTCCAGAGTTCCGCAACTTCCTGGAAGCAGGCGACGTCGACGTCGAGCTCGTCGATCGCCTTGGCGATCGTGGAAAATTTTGCGTCCTGGTCGGCTTCCTGATAGCAGTGCAGGTTCAGGATCAGGATCTTGAGCGGCTTGCGGCGCGCCGCGTAATTGTTGCCGAAATTGTTGTCCCAGAAAGTCCGTCCGCGGCTTTCGACGGAGACCGAATACTGCACGCGAAACGCGTCGGCGGTTTTCAGCCAGCCTTTCCAGATTTGAGTGCCGTATTGATTTGGGTTGCGGGCGTTGCTGTGAAACTCTTTATCCCAATAGGCTCGTTTGAAATGGCAGGCGGTTTGATGCGTGTGGCGCCAGTTGTCGGTCGTCCAGTGCACGGTCACCTTTTCGGCCGCAAGCGGCTGTTCGACCGCGACAGTGACCGGCATGTATTTGCGGCTTTCGGGTAAAGCGGCGCTGAAATTCACGACCTGCACCGGCTGGCGCCCCGGCACGCGGATACCGGAGTCGGCCTGGCTGCGATAGTTTCGGCCGTGATTGTTGTCCCAATATTCGACTTCCTCGGCGCGGTAGCGCAATGAAAAAGTAATGTTGCCCGGCAGGGATTGGGCGGGTTTGAGCTGAAACTGAATATGCGCCTGCCAGAATTCCTTGTTCGGTTCGAGTGCGCTGTGAAAGCGTGCCGGCAGGTCGTGCCAGACACCGTCTTCGCCGGCCCAGTGTATATCCACCTGCTTGTGGTAGCTCAGATTTTCGACGACGATGAAGAACGTCAAATGCTGGCGCACGCCGCCTTTTTTACGGCTAATCACGTTTTCGACGTAATGCAGCTGGATTTCACTCATAGAATGTCATCTGGACGGATGCCCATGAAAGGCAAAAAGGAATGGTGGTAGGGTACGCTGCGCATACTTTTTTCCCAATTGTTATGTCGCGAGAGGGTACGCGCAGCGTACCCTACAATGGGGAATAGAGTATGGTATGCTCATCCTGAACGCGGAAGCGGTTCCATTGCGCTACAGGCTTTGGTATAAATCCAGATATTGGCTGGCGCTTTGCTGCCAGGAAAAATCCTTGCTCATGCCGTTGATCTGCATTTGCTCCCAGGCCTTCGGATTGCCGTACAGAATCGTGGCGCGCTTGACTGCCTCAAGCAGCGACCCCGCCGTGGCTTCGTCGAAGACAATGCCGGTTGCGGAATTATCGTTGATGGTTTGCGGCACCGCATCGACCACCGTATCGGCGAGGCCGCCGGTTCGCCGGACCAAGGGGAGGGTGCCGTAACGCTGGCTGTACATCTGGTTCAGGCCGCAGGGCTCGAAGCGCGACGGCATCAAAAATACGTCCGAGCCGGCTTCGATCGTATGCGCGAGCGCTTCGTCGTAGCCGATCGTGACCGCGATTTTCTCGGGATACAGCTGCGCATAACTCATTAGCTTGCGTTCCATGCTTTTTTCGCCGCTGCCGAGCAGGACGATTTGCAGCGGCATCTCCAGGATGGCTGGCAGCGAGTCCAGAATCAAGTCGATGCCTTTTTGTTCGACCAAGCGCCCGATCAGTCCGAACAGAGGAATTTCGTCGGTTACCGGCAGCGAGAAGCGTTTCTGCAGTTCGGTCTTGTTCGCATTTTTTTTCGCCAGGGTTTGCGCGGTGTAGGTTTGCGCGATGAGCGGGTCGCTTTCCGGATTCCAGTGCTCCAGGTCGATGCCGTTTAGAATGCCGCTCAGCACATGGTTGCGATACCTCAGCAGCCCTTCGAGCCCGTAGCCGAATTCGGGCGTCTGGATTTCCATCGCATAGGTCGGGCTGACTGTCGTGATCCGGTCGCTGTAGACCAGGCCGCCTTTGATGAACGAAAGCAAGCTGTGGAATTCGAGCCCCTCCGGGCTCAACAGCTGGCCGGGCAGATTCAGTGTCGCCGCGGTGCTGGTCGGAAACAAGCCTTGGTAAGCCAGATTGTGGATCGTGAAAACGGTCTTCGGCCGGTTATCTTCAAGCGACAGGAATGCCGGGACGAGGGCGCTCTGCCAATCGTTGCAGTGCACGACGTCGGGCTTCCAGTCCTGATGCACCCGGTCCATCGCGACCTCGACCGCAACCCGGCAGAACAGCGCGAAACGTTCGGCATTGTTCTCCCAGGCGTTGCCGTTTTCATCGACGTAGGGATTGCCCGGATAATTGAAAAAAGTCGGATAATCGACCAGCCAGACCAGAATGTTGCTTTCCGGCATGCGGGTTTCGAGAATGTTTATGCTCCGGTTATCGACACGCAGCGAACAAACATACCGGACGTTGCCGAAGGTCTTGAGCGCCTGGTAATAAGGTATCAGAATCCGGATATCCTGCGACAGTTCCGCCAGGGCTTTGGGCAAGCTGCCGGAAACATCGGCGAGGCCGCCCGTCTTGATCAACGGATGCGCTTCGCTGGTGACAAAAAGAATTTTTTTCATGCAGAGAGTTATTGCTTCAGAATCAGTGCGCCTAACGGGGGTAAGGTTAAAGTCAGCGAGTGCGGCAGATTCATCCACGGAATCGGTTCCGACATCACTGCACCATTGCCGATATTGCTGCCGTCGTAATAGTGCGAGTCGGAGTTAAAAATTTCGGTATAGACGCCCTCGGTCGGGACGCCGATCCGGTAATGCTCGCGCGGTACCGGAGTGAAGTTCAGCACGATGACCAGATCCTCCAGATCGCTCTTCCGGCGATAGCTGATGATCGACTGCTGGATGTCGTGGCAGTCGATCCATTCGAAGCCCTGGTGTTCGAAGTCGTGCTTGAACAGTGCCGGATGCGTTTTATACAGGCGATTGAGGTCCCTGACCAGCGTTTGGATGCCGCGGTGGTGGGCATAATCGAGCACGTACCAGTCCAGCGCGCGGCTGACGCTCCATTCGGTGCCCTGGCCGAATTCGCAGCCCATGAACATCAGCTTCTTGCCCGGATAGGTGAACATGAAGGTGAACAGCAGGCGCAGGTTTGCGAAACGCTGCCATTCGTCGCCGGGCATTTTATTGACCAAGGCGCCTTTGCCGTGCACGACTTCGTCATGCGAGAACGGCAACACGAAATTTTCGGTGAACGCGTAAAGCAGGCCGAAGGTGAGCTGGTCATGATGGTGCATCCGGTGGATCGGATCCTTGCTCATGTAGGAAAGTACATCATGCATCCAGCCCATGTTCCACTTCATCGAAAAGCCGAGACCGCCGGTCCAGGTCGGGCGGGTCACCTGCGGCCAGGCCGTGGATTCTTCCGCCATGATTACGGTGCCGGGATGCTGCTGATGGGTGACCGTATTCAGTTCGCGCAGAAAATCGATCGCCTCCAGATTTTCGTTGCCGCCGTACATGTTCGGTATCCAGTCGTTATGCTCCCGTGAGTAGTCCAGATAGAGCATCGAGGCCACCGCGTCGACCCGCAGGCCGTCGAGGTGGAATTCTTCCAGCCAGTACACCGCGCTCGACAGCAGGAAGTTTTTGACTTCGTTGCGCCCGTAGTTGTAAATCAGCGTGCCCCAGTCGCGGTGTTCGCCTTTGCGCGGATCTTCATGCTCGTACAGCGCGCTGCCGTCGAAGCGGGCCAGAGCGAAATTGTCTTTCGGGAAGTGGGCAGGTACCCAGTCCAGGATGATGCCGATGTCGTTTTGATGGCAGGTATCGACAAAGAAGCGGAAATCGTCCGGCGATCCGTGCCGGCTGGTCGGCGCGAAATAGCCGGTGGTCTGATAACCCCAGGACAGATCCAGCGGGTGTTCGGTGACCGGCAAGAGCTCGATGTGCGTGTAACCCATCTGTTTGACGTAATCGACCAGCTGCACGGCAAGCTGGCGGTAGCTCAGAAAATTGCCTTGATTGTCGCGCCGCCAGGAGCCCAGATGCACCTCGTAAATGGACATCGGCTCATGTAGCCAGTTATGCGCGGTGCGCTGCATCATCCATTGATGATCTTTCCATTGGTAGGTTTTTTCCTTGATCACGATCGACGACGTGTTCGGCCGGAATTCGAAATACTGGCCGTAAGGATCGGATTTAACCAGAATTTCGTTCGTGAAGCGGTTCAGGATTTCGAACTTGTACAAACTGCCGGCCTTCAGGTCGGGAATGAAGATTTCCCAGACGCCGCTGCTGCCGAGGCAGCGCATCGGATGGCAGCGCCCGTCCCACCGGTTGAAGTCCCCGATAACGCTGACCCGGCTGGCGTTCGGCGCCCATACAGAGAATTGTATACCGCTGATACCGTCGACCTGATGCAGATGGGCGCCGAGTTTCTGATAGATATGCCAGTGTTTGCCTTCGCCGAACAGATGCAGGTCGAATTCGGGCGTCTGCGTACCGAAATCGTACGCATCGAAATTTTCGTGGCTGTAGCCGTTCTTGTCTTTCCAGGCCAGGCGGTAATGCGCGGGAAGATCGTCTTCCTCGGCCTGATAGACGAAGAAATCGGAGCCGGGAATCCGTTCGAGGGCTTTGCCGTTATGGCTGAAATTTACCGATTCGGCATGCGGCATGAAGACCTTCACCTCAATGCCTCCATTCTTGGGATGGCGGCCGAGAATCGAAAACGGGTCGTGATGGCGGGCGTTCGCAATTTTTAAATAGTCGTCGTCGAGCGGGTGATAGGACTCGGCGAGGGAGCGGATTTTCGGAGGCGTAATATTCGCCGCTTTCGATGAACCGCTGCTTTCGGCAGCAGTCTGCTTAACGGAGGCGGCGGATTGCGGGGGAGACATCAGCGCAGCGGTTTCGCTAATATTTTGTTTTTCTACGGTTTTGCTTTGCTCGGTCTCGACGCTCGAAGGCGACGGGGTGATGGGGTGGGGGGGCTGGGTCTTTAGGGCGTCAGTATCTTGCAGAGTTTTCGAGCGTTTCGTCACTGGATTTCGCCTCAATTAGAGTAAAATAAATTTGCAGTGAATGTTACCAAACACGACAATAGATGTGAATCTATATCTAGGAGGAGGATCAAATGCCAGACCATTTAGTGAGTCACTTAACACGCAATACCATCGCACTGATTTTGGCGGGAGGTCGAGGTTCACGTTTAATGAATATGACGGACTGGCGCGCTAAACCGGCCGTGCCGTTCGGCGGTAAATTCAGAATCATCGATTTTCCCTTATCCAATTGCGTCAACTCCGGTATTCGCAAGATCGGCATTCTGACGCAGTACAAGGCTGACTCGCTGATTCGGCATATCCAATTAGGGTGGGGATTTCTGACCGGGGAGTTCGGCGAATATGTCCATATCATGCCTGCCCAGCAGCGGCATGACGAAGATTCCTGGTACAAGGGTACGGCCGACGCCGTGTTCCAGAATATCGATATTCTGCGAGCGCGCAATCCTGACTACGTTCTGGTGCTTGCCGGCGATCACATTTATAAGATGGATTATGCCGCGATGATCGCGGATCACGTCGCCCGCAATGCCGATCTGACCATCGGCTGCATTGAAGTCTCTTTGCAAGACGCCACGGCATTCGGCGTGATGGGCGTCGATGAAAACCGCCGAGTGCGGGCGTTCGTCGAAAAACCGGCCAATCCTCCGGTCATGCCGGGCAGAACCGATACTGCGCTGGCGTCGATGGGCATCTACGTATTCAACTCGCGTTTCCTGTTCGAGCAACTGATCAAGGATGCCGATACCAGAGGCAGCCAACATGATTTCGGCAAGGACATCATCCCGTCCGTGATCGACAAATACTTGGTGAACGCCTATCCTTTCCTGGATATGCAAAGCGGCTTGCAAAGCTACTGGCGGGACGTAGGTACGATCGACGCGTATTTCGAAGCGAATATGGAATTGATCGGCGTCAAGCCCGATATGAACCTGTACGATCAGACCTGGCCGATATGGACTTATCAGGACCAAACGCCGCCCGCCAAATTCGTTTTCGACGACGACAACCGGCGCGGCTATGCGGTCGACTCGATGGTATCCGGCGGCTGCATCATCTCCGGCGCTTCGGTTCGGCATTCGTTGTTGTTCTCGAACGTGCGCGTCAATTCCTTTACGACGCTTGAGCATTGCATCGTGCTGCCGCAAGCGAATATCGGCCGTAATTGCCGGATCAAGCGCGCGATCATCGAAAAAGGCTGCGAGATTCCGGAAGGGACGGTCATCGGCGAGAATCTGGCCGAAGACGCAAAGAAATATTACGTCAGCCCGGGCGGCATCGTGTTGGTGACGCCGGATATGCTCGGTCAGAAGCTGCATTTCGTTAGATAGGCAGCTTAAACCGTCGCACCGCCGGAGCCGCGAACGTATCCTGCGGCAACTGGCGGCATCGGATTTTTGAGCCGCGTTTTCAGCTCCCCTTATCTGTAAAATCCAATGGTCGACTGAACAGGGGCGGCTTGTTGTCGAGGCAGAGGCGATATTCCTTGAAATAATAGGTGAATCATTGTTTAATTTGGGCCAAGATAAAAGTGCCTCCAATTTGTGAGGCATTTCATTATTTGCGCGAAGGGCTCCTCTATGAGCGGCGCGGTTCCGTATCGCCGATTTGCGCGCTCTTTTCCATGTGCCGGAACGACCGTTTCGGCAAGCGGCCCGCGTCGCGCCTCTGATGGCGATTTTTCCGGGCTGCGCAATACCCATTCAGCTTTTTGGTTCCGAGATGGATGAATCCCGGCATTATTGCCATGATCGTTCAAAACAGGCCGTAGCGCCTGCGGGCGGGGAAATTCCATGTCGACCGTTCCTCGTCTGGCCTTGTCGGATCCCATCTGCTTCGGTTTTTACCGCAACAGCAAGCCGAGTGCAGGCAAAGGCTCATTAAGATTTTTCATTTTGCTTGAGATGATTGCTTGAATAATGTACTGAACCAACGGCGTGCAGGCGTCCTTCTGCATATAACATCCCTGCCCGGTCATGATCGGCAGGGCGATCTAGGTCAAAACGCATATTATTTCGTTGATTTTCTGCAAAATTGCGGCGTCTCGGTATGGCAGACCTTGCCGCTCGGAATGCCTCACGGCGATGGTTCACCCTACCAATGTTTGTCGGCGCATGCGGGCAATCCGGAACTGATCAGTCTCGATCAACTGGTGCAGTCGGGATGGCTGAATTTTTCCGACCAGGGACCGGTGGTTCGCGAATCGCGCGAGTTCGACAAAAGCGCACTGGTCGCGCAGGCCTATTACGGTTTCCTGGATAGGGCGAGCAAACGAGATCAGGAAGACTTCAAGCAGTTCTGCGAAGCCAAAGCTTTTTGGCTCGACGATTTTGCGCTGTTCATCGTGCTTAGAAACGAGTTCGACTGCAAAAGCTGGAATCACTGGCCCGAGCGTTACAAGGAACGCGATCCGAAAGCGTTAAAGGAAATGGAGCGGCGCCTCAAACGCGAAATCGACTGCATTAAATTCGAGCAATATGTGTTTTATAAACAATGGATGGGACTGAAGCGCTATGCGAACGAGAAAGGCGTTTTATTGTTCGGCGATGTGCCTATTTTTGTCTCGTATGACAGCGCGGACGTTTGGGCCAACCGCGCTGTGTTCAAGCTCGACGAGTCGGGAGAAATGCGAGTCGTTGCAGGGGTTCCGCCGGACTATTTTTCCGCTAACGGGCAGCGTTGGGGCAATCCGCATTACGACTGGAATGTATTGCGGCAAAATGGCTTCCATTGGTGGCTCAAGCGGATGGAAACCCAAATGGAGCTGTTCGATATTCTGCGCATCGACCACTTCCGTGGGTTTGAAGCCGCCTGGGAAATTCCGGCGCACGAAGAGACCGCAATCAACGGCGCCTGGGCCAAAGCGCCCGGCAAAGAGTTGTTGCAGGCAATCAATGACGAACTCGGCGCGATTGCGCTGATTGCCGAGGATTTGGGGGTGATTACCCACGAAGTGGAAGCGCTTCGCGACGAATTCGAGTTGCCGGGCATGAAGATTCTGCATTTCGCATTCGGCGGCAATACGGACAATCCTTATCTGCCGAGTCACTATACCAAAAACTGCGTCGTCTATACGGGCACGCATGACAACGATACGACCATCGGCTGGGTGCACAAGCTGAGCCACCAGCAAAAGCATTTCGTTTACGATTATCTCGGCTTTCCGTCCATTCCGCTGCATTGGGCCCTGATGCAGGCGGCCTTGAGCTCGGTTGCGAACCTTGCCGTGATTCCTATGCAGGATATTCTGGAACTGGATGCCGAGCACCGGATGAATACGCCCGGCACGACGTCCGGTAACTGGAATTGGCGTTTTCAATGGTGCCAGTTAACCGACGAGCGAGCCGGAAAGCTGGCTCACCTGGTCGCTCTGTACGATCGAAAACGTGCGTAGGGTCGGGTTAACGGCATGGATGCCATCACTAAAGGGTGGTCTATGAACAGGGCAATTGCCGAACGATAGCGTAACCCGACAATTCGAAGCCGTAATTTCGGGTTACGCGAGAGGCCGTAAATTGCTTTGTCCATCATTACTTTTTGTAATCCGGACTGCCTCAGTCAAAATCAATCATCGTCTTTCGGTTTCGCCGTTTTTTTGATCTCGGTCAAGGGAATATGGTAGCTTTCGATGATTCGCTGGATTTCCTTCTTGTTTTCGGCGATTAGTTTGTTTAGCAGTTGCTGCCTTTCTTTGTCGCCGTTCCTGACGCCCATTGCCATGGCAAATTCAAACGGGATGCCGGGTTCCGAGTGCATCGGTATCACCGTGTAGCCGTTCTTGGGGCCATGCGAAACGATATAGCCCGCAATGGGTCCCCATACGATTACCATATTGATTTTTTTCGCTTTTAAGTCCCGATCTATCTCCATCGCAACATTGTTGTCTTCGTCGCCGGACATCGACTGGTAGGGGATGCTCATCTCCAGCATTCCGTGTTTTTGCAGCCAGGCGGTTCCCGGTCCCCGGTCGAACATCGCGATTTTCGCGGCGTCCTGTCTTTCCACGGGGAGTTCAGCCAGTTGCTGGGCGCTCTTGATGTTGTCAAAACCCCGGCCTTTGGCGATCAACAGGACATAAGTCGATTGATAATAAGGTTCCGTGGTCAAGGCCATGTCCGAACCGGCAGGGACGTTCATTACCACGTCGCATTTGAATTCCTTGCTGTCCACTTCTTTTTCGTTGACAGGTGCGTTCAAGGTGTTGCGGATAAAGCCGATGCGCTGCGGGAACCACGTATACTCGACTTTCTGTCCCAGCTTCTTTGCAAACAGTTCGGCTATCTTGTTCTCGAAGCCGTCTTTATTTTTGGTCGAATAGGGCGGATTCAACGGATCGGCGCAGACTTTGAATTTTTCTTTGGCATGAACCGGAGCAACGCTTCCGAGCAGAAAGGCGCTGATCAGTAATCGTCGAAAAATGGATTTTGCCTGCATGAATATTGCCTCCAGGGAATAATAATAGGAATCGGGTGCTTAAGAATGGGTAAAAAATTTTAGCCAAACTCAATTTAAAGGGAAAACAGACGGCCTTTATAGCGCACGGCTGTCGAACCGGCAACGGTTAATCAGGATTGCCGCCAAAAAGAATTTAATTGCGGTTCAATAAATAAAAAAGCCCTGACTGAATAATCAGCCAGGGCTTCGATTCAGCCTAAAAAGTGATCAGCTTAATCGGGCAATGCGAACACGGTCAAGGTGCCGCCCAGCTTGGTGAACGAGCTCAGGCTTCTGTATGCGCCCACTGCGCCCAGACCTTCGGTTTCACCTTCGAGGCCGGCTGCGATACCGATACCTGCCCAGCCGCCGATACCCGAGAGTACGCCGACATATTGCTTGCCGTTATAGCTCCAGGTGTTGACGTTGCCGATGATGCCGGATGGCGTTTTGAACCGGTACAACTCCTGGCCGGTTTTCGCATCGACTGCTTTCAGATAGCCTTCCAGCGTGCCGTAGAATACCACACCGCCCGCGGTTGCGACAGAACCTGACCAAACAGAGAATTGCTCTTTATTTGACCATACGATCTTGCCGGTTTTCGCGTCCCAGGCGGTGAATTGACCCAGGTTGGTGGAACCGTCAGGTTGGCCGGTCATGACGTCTGCGCCGGCCGGCATCATGGTCAAAGTTGCGCCAACATAAGGCTGACCTGCAGTGTAAGAGACTTCGAACGGCTCATAGTTCATGCACAGGTGGTTGCCGGAAATGTAGAACAAACCGGTTTGCGGAGAGTAGGATACCGGTTGTTGGTTCTTCGCACCCAGCGCCGCAGGGCAAGCGCCTTCGGTGTTTACGTCTTCGCCGTTTTGCTCGGTGCTGTATTTGGAAACGACTTGCGGACGACCGGTATGCATGTCGACGTGAGTCGCCCAGTTGACCGATTTGTCGAATTTTTCGGCAACCAGCAGTTCGCCGGTTTCACGATCCAGGGTGTAGCCGAAGCCATTACGGTCGAAATGCACGATCGTTTTGTGCATTTTGCCTTTGACTTCCTGGTCAACCAGGACGGTTTCGTTGATGCCGTCATAGTCCCATTCGTCGTGCGGAGTCATTTGGTAAACCCATTTGACCGCTCCGGTGTCCGCGTCGCGAGCCCACAGGGACATCGACCATTTGTTGTCGCCAGGACGTTGTACAGGGTTCCAGGTAGATGGGTTGCCGGAACCGTAGTAAACCAAGTTCAGTTTCGGATCGTAGCTGTACCAGCCCCAAGTAGTGCCGCCGCCGATTTTCCATTGGTCGCCTTCCCAAGTGCTGGTGCTTGAGTTAGGGCCGACCGGAGCTACTTTGCCGTCTTTCCAGGTGGTGGTTTTGCTTGGATCGATCAAGGTGTCGGCGTCTGGACCCATGCTGTAGCCTTTCCATGCCAACTGGCCGGTCTTGATGTCGTAAGCTGCCAGGAAGCCGCGTACGCCGAATTCGCCGCCGGAAATGCCGGTCAGGACTTTGTCTTTAACAACCAACGGAGATTGCGTGTTGGTCATACCCAGTTTAGGATCGCCGTTTTGTACGCTCCACACGCGTTTACCGGTCTTTGCGTCCAAAGCGGTCAGTACGGTGTCGGATTGTTGCAGGAAAATTTTGCCGTCGCCGTAAGCCAGGCCGCGATTAACGGTATCGCAGCACATGACGGGAACGGTAACATCAGCATCTTGTGTCGGGGTGTATTCCCAGATCACTGACTGAGTTTTTTGATCGATTGCGAAAACGGTGTTAGGAAATGGAGTGTGAACGTAAAGAATGTCGTTTACGACCAGTGGACCGCCTTCATGACCACGCAGAACGCCGGTAGAAAAAGACCAGGCAGGTTGCAGGTTCTTTACGTTGCTGGTGTTGATTTGGCTCAACTCGCTGTAACGGGTGCCTGCATAGTTTCCGCCCCACATAGACCAGTTAGCGGGGTTTTGCGAAAGTTGTTCAACTTCGGTGTTAGCCGATGCAATCACCGGTGCAGCCAGGATTGCAGCTACACTCGAAGCTAGCAGCCAACTCTTAATAGGCTTCTTCATATTTTTCTCTCCTGGTATTTTGCTGTGCCACAAAATACGGTTTATTTATTTTTGACTAATATTAGTTTTTGGGTGAATTAGTGTTTTTCTAATGGTCAAACAGGCTCACTCCAGTTGCGTAGATTCAAGGATTTTGCCTAAAAAGTCAATATCAAAAAGGCTAAAAGGCGCATGGCATAAGGGGAAAGCGCAAAAAAATTAATCTGTTGCGATTTTGTGACAACTTTATTTTTGCTTATTTTTTCTCTCCATGCGAGCGGCCGGCTGCGGCCGCCGCCTCAAACCGATTTTATCGAGTAGCCCTCGGCTGTCCAGCATAACGCCTGGCCGGCTTCCCGGCTCCAGGCGGCCAACACGAAACGTTGCGCGGCGTTTCCGTCAATCTGAAAATCATGAGTGTTCGGCCTGTGCGTATGGCCGTGAATCAACCGCAGGCAGCCGTATTTCTGCATCACGCGGATCACCGTTTCCTGATTTATATCCATGATCTCCGGGTTTTTTTTCCGCTTGTGCCAGAAGCTGCGCCAGCGGTACCAGCGCGCGGCCAGCAGGCGTAACAGCAGGGGTTTGCTCAATACCGAGTGCATCCATTCCGGCGTATGGGATTTGGCGCGAAATGCTTGATAAGGAATGTCGTCGGTGCAGAGCAGGTCGCCGTGGGTAAGCAGGGTAGGCGTGCCGTAGAGGTCGATTACGGCGTAATCGCCGAGCAAGGTGACGCCGGTTTCGCGGCAGAAGCGCTCGCCGAGCAGGAAATCCCGATTACCGAGCTGAAGGTATACCCGAGTGCCCGCATCGGTCAATTTTTTGAGCCGGCTTTTGATCTTGCCGTTCGGCGGCGTCGGATCGTCATCGCCGATCCAGGCATCGAACAGATCGCCAAGTATATACAGCGCTTCGGCTCCGTCGGCACCGTCTTCCAGGAGATCCAGGAAGCGGCGGGTGATTTCGGGCTTGTCGAGAGAAAGGTGGAGGTCTGAAATGAAGAGGATCATAATTCAAAATGTAGGATGGGTTTCGGCTGGCGCCTCTACCCATCCTGTTGGGCTTTATTTAATCTCTTCCGCCTTTTCGATCACGATGTCGGTCTTCGGCACGTTTTGATGCGGGCCGCGGTTGCCGGTCGGTTGTTCGGCCATTTTGTCGACCACGTCCATGCCTTCGACGACTTCGCCGAATACCGCATAGCCCCAGCCGCTCGGCGTCGGGCTGGTATGGTTCAGGAACGTATTATCCCCATAGTTGATGAAGAACTGTGCGGTCGCGGAATGCGGATCGTTGGTGCGTGCCATGGCGATGCTGCCGCGTTTGTTCGGCAGGCCGTTGTCCGCTTCGTTCTTGATCGGAGCATCGGTCGCTTTTTGCTGGAACTGGGTGTCGAAACCGCCGCCTTGCGCCATGAAACCTTTGATCACACGATGAAAGATCGTGCCGTTATAAAAGCCCTTGTTCACATAATCGAGAAAATTTTGCGACGAAACCGGGGCTTTGACGGGATCCAACTGGATCACGATGTCGCCAAGAGAGGTGGTCAGTTTGACTTTCGGGGATTCAGACATTTTGTTTTCCGTTGCGAATGAAAGTGTTGAATATAAAACGAGTATCAGGCTCAGAAGGATCAAGCGCATGAGTTTTTTCCTTGACTAAGATACAAAGCGGTTAAGTTTATGTGTTTTCGCCTTGAAAGAGAAGCTTACGCTTGGTAAATTGTAATGTTTTGCAAAGGGCGGTTAAATTTTTCCGCCCGTCCCGATCACGGAATTCTCGGTTCATGTTGAAAATCTACAATACCCTGACGCGTCAAAAAGAAGTTTTTAAACCTCGCAGCGAAGGCAAGGTCGGCATGTATGTCTGCGGCATGACCGTTTACGACTACTGCCACATCGGCCATGCGCGGGTGATGGTCGTGTTCGACACGGTGGCGCGCTATTTTCGGCATTTGGGATACGATTTGACCTATGTGCGGAACATCACCGACATCGACGACAAGATCATCCAGCGTGCGAACGAGAACGGCGAGGATTTCAATCATTTGACCGCGCGTTTCATCGACGCGATGCATGAGGACGAGCGCTCGCTGGCGGTGTTGCCGCCGGACATCGAGCCCCGTGCGACCCAGTCGATTGCTTCGATCATCGCGATGATCGAAACCCTGCTCGCGAAGGGCCATGCCTATATCGGCAGCAACGGCGACGTATTTTACGCGGTCGAAAAATTCAACGACTACGGCAAACTGTCCGGCAAGAAGCTCGAAGACCTGCAGGCCGGCGAACGGGTCGATGTCGATGCCGCGAAACAAAATCCGTTCGATTTCGTGCTCTGGAAAATGGCCAAGGCCAACGAGCCGTCCTGGCCTTCCCCGTGGGGCGAGGGCCGTCCCGGCTGGCATATCGAATGCTCGGCGATGTCCACCTGCTGCCTCGGCAATCATTTCGACATCCACGGCGGCGGCATGGATCTGCAGTTTCCGCATCATGAAAACGAAATCGCCCAGTCCGAGGGGGCGACCGGCGAGAAGTTCGTGAACCTGTGGATGCACAACGGCTTCGTGCGCGTGAACGAAGAGAAGATGTCCAAGTCGCTCGGCAACTTCTTTACCGTGCGGGAAGTGCTCAAGCAATACCGTCCGGAAATCATCCGCTTCTTCATTCTGTCGAGCCATTACCGGAGTCCGCTGAATTATTCGGATGAACAGTTGAATGAGGCGGCAACTGCGCTCAATCGACTCTATACGGCCCTGCGTGGCGTGACCGTTCCGGATTCGCCGATTCTTCCCGACTATCAAGGTCGCTTCGAGCAGGCGATGGATGATGATTTCAATACGGCGGTTGCGGTGTCGGTGTTGTTTGACCTTGCGCGGGAAGTGAACAAAAACAAGAGCAGCGATCTTAAGCGGGCAGAACAACTGGCGGCGAGTTTGAGGCGGTTAGGTGGCTTACTAGGTATACTGCAGAATGATCCCGAGGTTTGGCTCAAAGGCGGTGATGTAGAAGTCAGGCTTCAGTCTGGCCATATGGAATACGAAGCTTATCCTCCTACGGTTGTGATTGGCCCATCCGAAGAAGCAATTAATCACTGCATTCAAGCTCGTCTGGACGCTAAGAAAGCCAAAAACTGGGCGATGGCCGATCAAATCCGCGATCAATTGAAAGAACAAGGCATCATCCTCGAAGACGCGCCGAATGGAACGACCAGCTGGCGGCGCGCTTAGGGGCATTCTGTAGGGTACGCTCCGCGTACCTTTCGAGATCGACTGACACCCTCTCAAAAAGGTACGCGGAGCGTACCCTACAGAATACCGGAATGTTATTTTTACCCGAACCTTGTGTTTACGACTTTGAAACAGTTTAAAGAATGGATTCGATGGGTTCGGGCATCCCCTCATTTCTTTGCAATTTTTCTTAATAATGAACGAAATCAAAGACAAACCGCTCGAAACTTTCTTTACTGAACTGGCCGGCAAGGCGCCGACACCCGGCGGCGGCAGCGCCGCGGCGGTGATGGGTGCCCAGTCGGCTGCCTTGACCAGCATGGTCTGCAACCTGACGATCGGCAAGCCCAAATTCGCGGAAGTCGAAGCCGATATGCAGGCCCTGCTCGGAAAATCCGAAGCGTTGCGTGTTAAGCTGACCGACATGATTAAAGCCGATGTCGATGTGTTTAACCGGCTGATGGCGACTTACGGCTTGCCGAAAGAGACCGACGAACAAAAAGCGGCGCGCAGCGCGGCGATTCAAGAGGCGTTGAAAGAAGCGACCGAAGTACCTTTGACTTGCGCGCTTGCCTGCCGCGAAGCGATCGACCTGAGCCGGATTGCCGCCGAAAAAGGCAATCCCGGTGTGATCAGCGATGCCGGGGTTGCCGCGATGGCAGGCTACGGCGCACTGAAAAGCGCGGCGTTGAATGTCTATATCAATGCAGGCGCTCTGAAAGACCGTGACTTTGCGGAAGCCAAACTGGCCGAGCTGGAGTCGCTGCTGCAGGGAAGCGAGGCTGCTGCCGAGGAAATTTTTCAAATCGTGAAAGCAAAGCTGTAAAGCACCGAAGAAAATGATGATTTGAAAATCCGGAGGATTGATCACAAACTCCGTTTTGCAGCCGCCAACCGATAAAGAAAGCCGGGAAAACTGTTGGCCTGCGTGGGAATTATTTTTGCCTCTCTTTTACTAATGAAGGGGAGGCAAGGGAGTATGGTTTTTACGTTTTCATCCATTGAGCTTTTGACTGTGGCGTAACCGTCTTTAACCGAAGAGACTTCCGCCGTGACGGGTCTTACACTATTCGAAGAGCCCTTGTTCTACATCTTGTTCCTGTTTGTGCTTTGCGGCCTGACAGGAATATTCATCGTTTTTGACATTTTTCTGCGCTGGCGGAAAATGCCTTCCCATTTTTCCGGTCCGGTCGTCCGCAGGCCCTGGCATCACGAGGAATTGCCTGCCTTATTGGTCGAATTAGCGGTCGACCCAGTCCGAGGATTGGCTTCGGAAGAAGCGGGGAGGCGATTGCGGCGCGACGGTAGAAACGAACTGCGGAATATTCGGACTGTTTCTCCTTTGACCATTTTTTTTAGGCAATTTGCCAGCCTGGTGATCTGGGTTCTAATCGGTGCGGTCGGAGTCTCGATCTATCTTGGCGAGAAGGCGGAAGGCATCGCGATCATCTCTATCGTTGCACTGAATGCGGTGATCGGTTTCTTTCAGGAATTTCGTGCCGAAAAGGCTGCCGCTTCTTTAGCCCGCTTGGCCGCACCCAAAGCCAAGATCGTCCGGAACGGCCGTGCGCAGGTATGCGCTGCGGCCGAGATTGTAGCCGGCGATATCCTGCTGCTGGACGCGGGCGATTTGGTGGCGGCCGATGCCCGCCTGCTCGAAGTTTCCTCGCTGCGTGCCAACGAAGTCTCTTTAACCGGCGAATCTCAACCGGTAGATAAGTCAATCGGCATTCTACCGGTTGAAACCCCTTTAGCGGACCGCAGCAACATGGTGTTTCTCGGAACCAGTATCGCCGGAGGTTCGGCGCGGGCGTTAGTCACTGCCATCGGTATGCGTACCGAGTTAGGATTGATTGCGCAGTTATTGGAAACAGCAGAGAAGGATACGACGCCGCTGCAAAAGCGGCTTGACAGAATTACCCGCTATCTCTTGTGGGTATGTCTCGGCATTGTGGCATTGGTATTCTTGCTGGGCTTGCTGCGCTCCCTGGCGCCTTTCGAATTGTTTCTTTCTGCGGTCAGCCTGGCCGTGGCTGCGATTCCCGAAGGTCTACCAGCCGTCGTGACGGTGGCCCTGGCGTTGGGAATGCAGCGCATGATTCGCCGCAACGCCTTGGTGCGTCGTCTGCAGTCGGTCGAAACCCTGGGTTGCGCGCAAGTCATCTGCACCGACAAGACCGGCACCTTGACCGTCGGCGAAATGACAGCGCGCCGACTGCTCGCGGGCGGGCGTTTTTACGAGGTGACGGGCGAAGGCTATCGGGTAGAAGGGAATTTTTTTTGGGGTGATGCGCAATGTGTGCCTTCGCAAGACGCCGCGCTCTATGCATTGCTGTATGCGGCTGCCGCCTGTAGCGATGCCGAACTTGTCGGACAGGGCATCATCGGCGATCCCACCGAAGGTGCGTTGCTGGTCGCCGCCGCCAAAGGCGGCATCGGCCGCGCGGACATCGAAGCCTCTGCGCCCCGCTTGGCAGCGTTGCCTTTCGACTCCGGCCGCAAACGCATGACGGTCGTGCGCAGGGAAGGCGATTCCGCCAAGGCTTTTACCAAGGGAGCATCCGAAGTCGTATTGGCGCGTTGCGCCTATATCCATGACAATAGGGAATTCAGAACGCTGGCCGATGAGGATCGGCAGGCCATCACGCAAGCGGTGGAGGAAATGGCCCGGGATGCCTTGCGCGTGCTCGCCGTCGCTCAGCGTTCGGTGATCGATCACGGTGGTACGGCCGATGAGATCGAGCGGGAGTTGATTTTCCTCGGCCTGTTCGGTTTGCAGGATCCGCCTCGAGCGGAGGCCAAAAGCGCGGTGGCGCGCTGCCGGAGCGCCGGCATAAAGCCGGTGATGATTACCGGCGACCATCCCGATACGGCGGCGGCGATCGCACGTGAGCTGGGCATTTTGGGCGATGACGGCGGCAAACTGATGACCGGCCGTGACCTGGAGCGAATGGCCGATACCGACTTTACCGACATGGTGCGGGATACGGCGGTTTATGCGCGGGTAACGGCCGAAGATAAGCTGCGCATCGTGCGCGCCTGGAAAGCGGACAATAAGGTCGTGGCAATGACCGGGGACGGCGTGAATGATGCGCCGGCGCTGAAGGAAGCGGCCATCGGCATCGCCATGGGGCAAACCGGTACCGAAGTCACGAAGGAGGCCGCCGACCTGATCATTGTCGATGACGACTTTTCCTCGATCGTCGCTGCAGTCGAAGAAGGGCGAGGCATCTACGAAAATATCGCCAAAACCCTCGCTTACCTGCTCGCCGGCAATTCTGCCGAATTAATGGTGATGCTGATCGCAGCGCTCGTGGGCTGGCCGTTGCCGTTATTGCCCTTGCAATTATTGTGGATCAACTTGACTACCGATGGCCTGCCTGCCTTGGCGCTGGCGGCCGACCCGGTCGCTTCCGACGTGCTGAAGCGTCCGCCGCGGCCGCCTGATGCGGAGTTGCTGGACGAAGAGTATGTTCGCCTGACCCTTTTGGCTGGCATTTTGACAGCGGCAACTTCCCTTTCCGCTTTCGCCTTGGAGTTCTATCTGTACGGAGAGGGTTTGGAATATGCGCGAGACGCTACCTTCACGGCGCTGGTGATTGCAGAGTTGTTGCGGGCGTTCGGCGCGCGCAGCAGCCGAAAGACCGTGTTCGAAATAGGGCTGCTGTCGAACCTGTGGCTGTTTCTGGTCATTATACTGAGCTTTTCTCTGCATTTGGTCATCCACCAAGTGCCGGCGCTACAGGCCTTGTTCGGAACGAAGCCGCTGTCCACCGACCATTTTGCTGTCTGGATGGCGTTAGGATGCATTCCGTTGACGGCTTTGGAAGTCAGAAAGATGCTATTGCGTCGGCGAAGGCGTTTCAAATAAGCAGGGTATAAGGCCGGCCATGTCCTATAGCCCTTTGATGGATGAAGAAGATGTTTGCCTCAGGTCCGATCAGCGAATTTCCGATGGCGCCAACCGGGCAGAAAGCATTCACTCATTCCGTGCGCCTCGAAGAGGAATGAATCCGTTCCTTTTCTACACGCGCTACGAAAACGCTTTATCCCCGCTGCGAGGCTTCGGAAACGCTGTTCGAGCGGAGAACGGTTCTGAGAAGGGAGAATTCCGGTGATTTGTCCGGACCGGGACGGATAAAGTGAGACTCGATTCGGCAAAGATCAAGCAACGGTGGATTGCGTATGCGGAACAAAGTCGGCAGCGTTTCCTGACGAAAATAAGCAAAACTTGCTGCCGGCTCGGAAGTAAAATCACCCGGCGCTTCCCTGCGCCCGCCGGTCATTTTGAATGATGTCAATTAGCCAAATTATTTTTCACCAGTTTTCTGACCATTCCCAAAAGCCATTCCCTTTTGATAATTGCCCAATAGCTGATCAGGCCGAGCAGTAGACCGAAGATCAGCTTTCCGAAAGCCGAGGATTCTTCCTGTGCCGCTGCGGTCGCTACGGACGCAGAAGTTGCCGGCCGTCCTCCAGTGGTCGCCGGGCTTGCGGGCGTCGCTACGGAACTCGGTTGCGCAATTTGCACGGCTTTTTTGGCCTGCTGATAGCCCGCTTTTACGTCAGGAAAGCCGAGGCTGTGCCATTCATCCAGATCCTGCCAGACCGGATATTTTTTCTGCCAGAATTCCTTTGTGAAATACGGCGCAAGGCTCATTCCGTGCAGCGAGGGAATGCCTTTTTCGTTCAGGAATTTTTTGTACACGACCAAGCTGATGTCGCCTCCTTCGCCGACGCCGTCGGTCGTAAAGGCTTTTTCGACATGGTCATGGAACATCCAGACGCCCTCGCCGAAGCTGTGCAAACCGTCGTCGACTCCTGAAAGTTCCAGATCCAGGCGCTGCGCCGGCGTCAAACCGTGCACGTCGCGGGTTATAAATGCGTTCGGGCCGTTGTCGACGCCGTCGTAATGGGTCGAGGTCGGTTTGTGGCCGTGCAAATGCACTGCAATTGTTTCCTGAGTGCCGTTATAGACGCGCAGCTTGACCTTTTGGTCCTGCTCCATAACCACCAGCGACTCCCGGAGCGTGTAAGGGAACGAGCGGCCGTTCAGCATGAAATAATCGTCCTTGGCATCGGTCACATCGTAATCCAGGTTCAACCGTTTGCCAATCAGACGAGGATCATTGACCGAGCGAGCGAGTTCGTGCAGTTCTTTGTCCGCGGATTGATAATGCAGGTCATACTCCGAAGCGTATTTTTCGAGGATCGCAACGGACGGATGGCGGACCTGGCCCGCTCCGACGTTGAATACCTGCGGCCAGTTGTTCGGGCGGTTTTCCTCGATCACGAACATGCCCTGCAGCCCCATCGGAATATGCACATGCGGCTGCACATGGCAGTGGTAATACATGGTGCCGGCCTGGCGGGGTTTAATCACATAGGTTTTCTTTTGTCCCGGCATCACGTCCATCGCGCTGGTTTGGCCGACGCCGTCGTTGCCGCCGCCGCTGTGATCCATGTAAGGATGGTCGATTCCGTGCAGATGGATCGAATGCGGCAGATAATGGGTGTTTTCGAGCACCAGCCAGACGATGTCATTCTGTTCGACGCGAATCACCGGCGAGGGCGCACGCAGCAACGGATTGGCGATCGGTTCATAGAGGCTTAGTGTCGACATGTCGCGGGTCTTCGGCGCGAATACCCAAAACGTCGGCTGAATGCCCGGTGCGATGTCGAACGTGGTGGTTGGGTCCTTCATGTCCGGTGAATGACCGTTCAGTTCGGCAATCTCGAGCTTGATGATATATTTGTCCGGGTCGCCGTCGCCGTCCATGTCGTCAGACACCGTGATCGCATCGGCGGCGAGCTGGGTCTGCATCAGGGTATCCATCGAAATGTTGTTGGTGCCTTTCACAAACGCGGCGATTTCGGCCGGATTGTCCGGGTTGCAGAGCAACGACTCCTGAATTTCGACGCCGTCGATGACTTGGGCTTTGCGCCATTCCGGGTCAGTGAAGTTTGAACAGACTTCTTCCACTGCGCCCATTTCGGTTTTTCCGTTGGGCGGCAGATCGGTGGCGGCCTGGCTCCCTAGCGGGGCGATGAGCAAGGGGGCGCCACAAAGAATGGCAAGAAGCTTTTTTTGCATAAATTACCTCGGAAAACTACACGAATAAAACACTTGCACCGGCTGAGCGCAAGTATAATTACCTCATTGATTCTAACAAATTAGAACGACGAAGTCTTCCTTGACGGTAAGTGCGACATTGATCATCAGAGCGTCCACCTAAATAAAAGCAGGTCGAGACAGTGCAGGCTGTTGATTTTTACTTGGATGCGCATCCTTCTATATTAAGGATTTAAAGTTCGCCTTAATAAATCGAACGATTATAATGGATGGTCCAAAAGGTGAAAAGTTCAGTAAGCCGGAACCGGTCGGAGCGGCACTGTTTTGCGGGCTTTGCAAGCTGGCACGTTAATCATGCTGGCCTAAAAGCCAAGTTCATGTATCGCACGCCCGTAGGACAAACCGGGCTTTATGAAGTTCGCTCTTTTAAGCGTACCGGTCTTCGAAACGCGGAATCGCGTTGAGTTTTGCTTTCTGCAGATGTACATAATTCAGACCTAATAACGCTTTCTCCGGTTGAGGATGCTCGATCCAAACGATTCGCGCTTCGCCGTTCATCTCGAGTTTTTCGAATTCGAAGGAAACCGTGGTGTTCAAAACATCGTCGGTAACTGCCTCATTCATCTGAATCATCAGGCCTTCAACCGAAACGTTTATCGCCGTGAAAGGATAATAAGCACCGTTCAATAGGATACGGCCGTTTCCAGGCATCCTTTTCCGGTACATTTTCCGGCGATAAATAAAATCTTCGACATCATAGGAAACCGATTTGAATTCCAGCGCGATTAGTATCTTGTCCTTTTTTATGTCGGCCCGGATGACTTCCATTTCTCCGGCCAGGCGCATTGAGGGAAGGAAGACATCAACCAAGGTTGAGGATTGCAGCGAGTTGAAGATGTCCTTGATGTCGATTTCTCCGCCCTTAAGCTGATCGAGTTCGACCAGCAGGCCGGTAATGGACAGATTCTTAACAGTGATGGACTGTTCTTGCTCGTTCAGAAAGATCATGCCTTTAAGGTGCAAGTCTTTCCGAAAATCGCGCCGTGATTCAAGTCTCATGTTTTCTCTTCCTCCCGATTATGCCGATTTACCTTCCGGCGATTACTTGCAGGGGGTAATTGTAATCAATTTAGGCAGTTTCGTCAGAAAGGGGGGTTACTTTTTTTCGGAGCCGCATTCCGGATAATGTGAGGGATACAAAAAGGGTGGGTAGCAAACGGGGCTTGTTATCCCGCGAGCCGAAAGACAGGAGTGGCTGCATCTGACTATTTTATTCGATGAAATCCGCCGCTTTATTCGATGAAATCCGCCGCCGGTTTTTTGTTTAGTTACGATTCAGGGTATAATATTTACTTTCCTGATGAACTTTCCTGGGGTTATCCAATCACTCTGAGCATAGTCATTGATATTGCGGGGGCTGTGAGCATCATTTTATCTCGCGGGTTATTTCTTTAGGAACATAGACTTAGCGATTTTAAATGATTTCGACGATATGATGCAGAAGCTTTATATTCAAACCAATGGTTGCCAGATGAACGAGTACGATTCCGATAAAATGCGGGATGTGCTGCATGCTTCACATGGGTTGGAATTGACCAACGATCCGAAACAGGCGGACGTTTTGTTGTTGAACACCTGTTCGATTCGCGAAAAGGCTCAAGAAAAAGTGTTTTCTGCGTTAGGCCAGTGGCGGATTCTAAAAGAAAAACGCCCTGAAGTCGTGATCGGCGTCGGCGGTTGCGTCGCCAGTCAGGAAGGCGATGCAATTCAGAAACGGGCCCCGTTCGTCGATATCGTGTTCGGCCCGCAAACCCTGCATCGGTTGCCGCAACTGCTCGATCAAGCTCGCAGCAAGCGTAAGCCGGTTGTCGACATCTCTTTTCCCGAAATCGAAAAATTCGATGCGCTGCCCGAACCGCGCGCCGAAGGCCCGAAGGCATTCGTCTCGGTAATGGAGGGCTGCAGCAAATACTGTTCCTTCTGCGTGGTGCCTTATACCCGCGGCGAGGAAATCAGCCGTCCGCTCGACGACGTGATCGCCGAAATTGCGGCATTGGCCAAACAGGGCGTTCGTGAAGTCAATCTGCTCGGCCAGAATGTGAATGCTTACCGGGGGCGGATGGAAGACGGCGATATCGCCGATTTTGCGTTGCTGCTGCATCATGTAGCCGCTATCGAAGGCATCGGGCGGATCCGTTTTACTACCTCGCATCCGGTCGAATTTACCGACAGCCTGATCGAAGCCTATGGCGAAATTCCGACGTTGGTCGACCATCTGCATCTGCCGGTGCAGTCCGGGAGCGACCATATCTTGAAAATGATGAAACGCGGCCATACCCGCGCCGATTACATCGAAAAAATCCGCAAGCTTCGGGCGGTACGTCCGAACATCTATTTGTCTTCCGATTTCATCATCGGCTTCCCGGGCGAGACCGATCAGGATTTCGAAGATACCTTGGCGCTGGTCGATGAAATCGGTTTCGACCTCTCGTTCAGCTTTATCTACAGTCCGCGTCCGGGGACGCCGGCGGCGGAACTGCCGGACGATGTGCCGGCGGAAGTCAAAAAGCAGCGCCTCGAGCGCTTCCAGAACCGCATTAATGAAAATGCGGCCCGGTTTTCCGAGAGTATGGTGAACACGGTGCAGACCGTGCTTGTCGAAGGCAAATCGAAAAAGAACCCTTTACACATGCAGGGCCGTACCGAAAACAATCGGGTCGTTAATTTTGCCGCCCATCCGCGGCTGGCCGGTCAGTTTGTCGATGTGCTGATTACCGAGGCGCTGCCTAATTCATTGCGAGGCCGGATCGTTGATTCCAGTATTGAAAGAATTGTCGCCAACAGTTAAGGCTGATTTGCCTTCCATGACCTCCCAGGAGCTGATCCTGACGCCGGCCGATAATGTCCGGCTCTCCAATCTCTGCGGACAACTCGATCAACACTTGCGTCAGATCGAAGCGCGTCTCCAAGTCGAAATTTCGAATCGGGGCAACCAGTTCAATATCGCTGGCGCTCCGGCGTCGGTCAGAGCCGCCTGTGCACTCATGCAGAAACTGTTCGAAACTACCGAAAAAGAAGAATTGACCTCGGAATCGATTCATCTGGCGATGCAGGATGCGTCGATCGATGCGATTCTTGCCGCCCCTGAGGAGCCGGACCAGCCGGTGGTCGCAATCAAGACTAAGCGCGGCATGATTCGGGGGCGGGGGGCGAATCAGCAGGATTACCTCAGAAAGATCGTTACCCACGACATCAATTTCGGCATCGGTCCGGCCGGTACCGGCAAGACCTATTTAGCGGTCGCCTGCGCGATCGAGGCTCTGCAGAACGAAAAAGTCAGTAAAATTATCCTGGTGCGTCCGGCCGTCGAGGCGGGCGAAAAGCTCGGCTTTTTGCCGGGCGATATGGCGCAAAAGGTCGACCCTTATCTGCGCCCGCTGTATGATGCATTGTACGAAATGCTCGGCTTTGAGCGCGTCGAGAAAATGCTGGAGCGCGGCATCATCGAAGTGGCGCCGCTGGCGTTCATGCGCGGGCGGACCTTGAACGATGCGTTCATCATTCTGGACGAAGCGCAAAACACGACCACCGAGCAGATCAAGATGTTTCTGACTCGGGTCGGGTTCGGTTCGACTGCGGTCGTGACCGGCGATTTGACCCAGATCGATCTGCCGTCCGAAAAAATGTCCGGACTCCGGCAGGTTCTGGACGTGCTGAAGGATGTCGACGGCATCAGCTTCACCTATTTCGGGGTGCGCGACGTGGTTCGGCATCCTTTGGTGCAGCGCATCGTCTCTGCCTACGAGGCTTATGAAAAAAACACCAAAACGCCGAAAGCATAATATTTCCATTCAGCGCGTTTTTAAGTCGCCGGGACAGCCCGACCGGCGTCAGATCGTCAAATGGATCGATAGCGCGCTGGAAGACAGCCACGAAACTTATGCCTGCGTGATTCGCATCGTCGATGAACAGGAGAGCGCCGCGCTGAACGCCCAATACCGGCACAAACAAGGCCCGACCAACGTGTTAAGCTTTCCGTTCGAATGGCCTGAAGGTTTGGAAAACGCTGAATTCGAAGAAGGCGTTTTACTGGGCGATCTGGTGATTTGCGCTCCCGTTGTCGAACGGGAAGCAGCGGAGCAGCAAAAAACACTACCGGACCATTGGGCCCATATGGTCGTTCATGGCCTTCTGCATTTGCTAGGCTACGACCATATCGAGGAGAATGAGGCCGAAGAAATGGAAACGAAAGAAATCGCGATTCTAAACCAATTGCAAATCGAAAACCCATATTTAGAGGTTATACATCAATGAGTGAAGGGCAGCCTCCGAGTAGGCACTCCTCGCAGAAAAGCTGGATCGGAAAAATCGGCCAGCTGCTGACCGGGGAGCCTCAGGACCTTGACGATCTGCTGGAAATTCTCCGCGACGCCAGGGAAAATCATTTGCTCGATACCGATGCCTTGAGCATGATCGAAGGGGCATTGCAGGTGTCGCAATTGCGGGTCAGGGATATCATGATTCCGCGCGTTCAGATGGTCGTAGTGCCAAAGGATGCGGAGCTCGATACCCTGTTTCCGCTGGTCACTCAATTCGGCCATTCACGTTATCCCGTCATCGAAGAAGACCGCAGCAAAGTGGTCGGTATTTTGTTGGTGAAGGACTTGTTTGCGCATTCGCTCCAAAACAAGCAGCTGAAAGTCGAGCAAATCATGCGACCGGTCATCCTGGTGCCGGAAAGCAAGCGCCTGAATGTGCTGCTGAAAGAACTCCGTACCAAGGGCAATCACATGGCGATCGTCGTCGACGAATACGGGCAGGCGGCCGGCCTGGTCACGATCGAGGATGTGCTCGAGCAAATCGTCGGCGAGATCGAGGACGAGCATGACGAGCAGGATGACGAAAGCTACATTCTGCAGCGCAACGAAAGCGAATACATGATCAAGGCGCTCACGCCGATCGAGGAATTCGACGAATATTTCAATACCCATCTGGCAACCGACGAGTATGACACGGTCGGCGGTTTTATCGTGAACGAAATGGAGCACATGCCGAAGAAAGGTGAAAGCCTGACCGTCGACAATCTGCGGTTTGAAGTCGTCAGGGCCGACACCCGCCGCGTACATCTGGTCAAGCTGAAGCTTCTCGAATGATCAAGGCGATGAAGTTCTTCGCCTAATGTATCGTTCCCGCGTTCCGGTACGTCCTCTCCTTGATGCGCTAAATAGAAACGGCGTTTGCATCGCGCCGGCGGTGCGCGATGCGGGAGAGCGTCCGGGCTTGCCTTCCGTTGGCATGTTTTTCGAGAGTGCCCGAGAGCGGGAGCGATAAGCCTCTTTTTGCCGGACCGCTTGAGTTTTTGACGGTCCCGCGAGCGGTTAAGCCGGTCTGCTTGAGAGAGAAACGGCTTTTCCAAAAGGCTGTATTACAGAAGATCCAGTAACAGGAACAGCACCACTGCCAATGCCAGGCCGCAATGGATCACTCCGCCGATGCTGGCGTAAAGCTTCATCTTGCCGCCCGACGGCAGTTTCTTCACGAGTTCGAAGCGTTTTAGCGCCAGATAAGCACCGTTATACTGGAGCAGTAGAACGATTACGACGGCAATGATGAACGGCAACGGCTTGAAAGTCAGGTGAGGGTAGTGTGAAGAGGCCGCCATGAAGAACAGCATCGGAATCGAAAACATCATGTTGGTTCTCGATGCCAGTCCTGCTGTCGCCAGCGCATCAGCCGCATTCGGCAGCGCCGCTCCGCCAAGAGCCACCTGTTTTGCCGAGGCGATCACGACTTTCTGATTCGGCCAGATGATCAGCCAGACGTTCGTAAACATCAGGATTCCGAGCAGGGCGCCGAGGTAGATGTCCATCGAGGCGATTCTTCCGCCGCTGACTGCAAACATCCCCAAGCCGGTCAGCAAGGTCACTACCGCTCCCCAACGAAACCACCAGAGTGCGCGCGGCACCAGTTTTTGTAATGCGTCCGATTTGGCGGATGCTTCGGCTTCCTTGAAAAATTCGGTTTGCACCAGATTGAAATAATACAGCAACCCGATCCAGGTAATGCCGCCCAATAAATGCCCCCACCGTAAAAGCATTTCCAGACCGGCGTTTGTCGTAACGATACCCATGGCAACTCCTCTTATAATTATTTGTTATGGACGATTTGGTTGAATTGTACGCGAAGCTTAAGCTGATGCCGTACAGAGTAGATATTGGACAGATTCGGCGATAAAAGTCAAGTCACGCTTTGAGCAAAGCGGATGCCTTGGGAAGGCAAAGACATGAGAAGGGAAAAGCAGGGGATCTTTCCCGTTAAGGAATTTTTTCGGGCGATAAAAAGCCCGCATAAAGCGGGCATGTTGAGCATTTTATTATTATTATTGTTATGATGCCGTTGTACTGAATTGTTGACTGTACAACTTTACTCAAGCAGGTTCTTTCTATTTAATTATTGTTATAAGCATAGCTAAATAAGCTATCCTCCTCCGCTGGTTCATTACCCAGCCCGCTCTTTCTTCAAGAGCGGGCGTATTCTAAATCGATTAAAAACGCATTGTCTACAAAAAAACGATTTTTTTTTCGCAGAAAATTATTGATCAAAAAAATAATATATAAAAAACAATTAGATGTGTTATTTTTTTTGGGTTTTTAAAGAAAACGCGCGGATCCGTCATGCCGTTACAATGCGGATCGATTTACATTTAGATCAAAATTTTTGGTCAACAGGATAGCCCTATTTTTCGCTAGGGCGTTTCTCAATGCGCCTCTCTGGCCTTTTTTTCTTCATCGAGGAAAAACCTCAGCCGTTCGCTTAGAATTGAAGACAAATAAAAATTCAATCCTTTCGATTTTTGCGCGAGCCGGATTTGGGTAATGGCGTCGCGGGTTTGCCCCATCGCATAGTAATACTCGGCGAAATAACGGTGCGATTCGGCCGGTTGGTGCAGTTTACCGTAAGTTTCCGCCAGTATTTGGTAGTAAATCGGCAATTTCTGCATGTTGGCACTTAGCGAAAAAAGCGTTTGCCGGGCTTTTTCGGCCTGGCCGGTTTTCAGCAGGGAAGTGATGTATTCGAGCTTGATCGCTTCATTTTCCGGGAACTGGCTGCTCAGTTTTTCGTAAAGCGCAAGCGCTTTGTTGAACTGGCGCTGTTCGAGCGCGGTACGGGCGAGCGCGGCTCCGTATTGCGGTTGGTCCGGAAAATCGGCCGTCAATTTCTGGAAAATCCGTTCCGCTTCGCCGAAATTCTGTTGCGCCAGCGCAGTCAGGCCCAGCCCGTAAACAGCGACGGTTCTTTGTTCTTCGGTTCCCTGATTCAGACGGCTCTCGAAATATTTACGGCTTTCGGCCGTGTCGGTGCCGGTCTGAACCTTCAGCTTGGCCCTGATTAGCTGGTAGCTCAAGGAGTCCGGATATTGTTTGTAAGGATACTGGTCGGCGCGACTGCGGCTATCGGAAATCCGCGAGGTGGTGACCGGGTGCGTGCGCAGAAATTCCGGAATATTCTGGCCGTAATAGCGCGTCGATTGCTGCAGGCGTTCGAAGAAAGTGGGCATGCTGCGCGGGTCGTATTTCGATTCGGAGAGGATATGCATGCCGACCCGGTCGGCTTCTTCTTCGTTTTCGCGGGTAAAGTCGATCTGGAATTGAATGCTGCCGGCTTGAATCGCCACCAAGGCGGCCTGCCCGAGTTGAGGAGACTGCGTACCGAGCAGGATCGCGGCCAGCGTCGCGGCGGCGGTCGGAATCGACAGGCGGTTTGCGGCTTCGGCGGCGCGGTACAGGTGCCGTTGGGTCACGTGCGCAATTTCGTGCGCCATGACGGAGGCCAGTTCGCTTTCCGCTTCGGTGGTCAGAATCAGGCCGGAATTGACGCCGATATAGCCGCCGGGCCCCGCAAACGCATTGATGTCGTTTTCCAACACCACAAAAAAGTGGAACGGATAGCCCGGTAAGTCGCTGACCGTGACCAGCCTTTGACCGATTGACTGAATGTAATGTTGAATTTCCGGGTCCTGATTGATCGTGATCTGCGCGTTCAGGCTGCGGAAGAAAGCTGCGCCGAGCTGTTGCTCCTCCTCCGGTGTGATCAATGTGCCGGAGGAGTCGCCCATGTCGGGAAGCTCGATTTTGCTGATGTCGTCGGCGGCGTGAGGGAGGGGCGGAAAAATAGTCAGACTTAGGGCCAGGGCCAACAGAGCGGTTTTTTGCATTAGCAGGCAGAGACGTATAGGGGATAAGTTATCGGGTTCATGCGGCTTCAGCCGTTATTGTAGCGTATCAATGCGGGTTTGACCTGTTCCGGCTAGAATGGTTGCACCGACAAGCGGATGACGAGTAATGCCCGAAATCGGTAAAATAAGCGTTTTTCATTCCTTCAGACCATAGATCATGCGTACGACTCAATTTCCGCTCAATACCGTTAAAGAAACTCCCGTGGACGCCGTGGTGGCGAGCCATCAATTGATGATTCGGGCGGGGCTGATCCGCAAGCTGGCGGCAGGTTTATACACCTGGCTGCCGCTGGGGCTCAGGGTATTGCGCAAAGTCGAGAAGATCACCCGCGAAGAAATGGAACGCGCGGGCGCTCTGGAGGTCTTGATGCCGGCTTTGCAACCTGCCGAATTGTGGCAGGAAACCGGGCGCTGGGAAAAATACGGTCCGGAACTCGCGCGCCTGAAAGACCGGCATGAACGCGATTTCTGCCTGGGGCCGACGCACGAGGAAATCATCACCGACCTGGCGCGCAACGAGATCAAAAGCTACAAGCAGTTGCCGATCACCTATTACCAGATCCAGACCAAATTCCGCGACGAAATCCGTCCGCGTTTCGGCGTGATGCGCTCGCGCGAATTCGTGATGAAGGACGCTTATTCGTTTCATATGGATCAGGCGTCATTGCAGGAGACGTATGAGGTGATGCACGGCGCCTACACGGCGATCTTCAGCCGTTTCGGCTTGAAGTTCCGCGCTGTGATGGCCGACTCCGGGGCGATCGGCGGCGCGGTGTCGCACGAGTTTCATGTGCTGGCCGAGTCCGGCGAAGACGCGATCGCGTTTTCGACGGGCAGCGAATATGCGGCCAACATCGAACAGGCGGAAGCCTTGCCGCTCACATCGCCCAGAGCCTTCCCGACGGAAACGCTGGAGAAAATCGCAACCCCCGGCCAAAAATCGATTGCCGAAGTCAGCGAGTTTTTAAACGTCGCACCGGAAAAAATTTTGAAGACGATTGCGGTGATGCGCCGTGTTCAGATAGACCAGAATGGGGAGGTCGACGTGTTCTGTTTGCTGTATTTGCGCGGCGACCATGAGTTGAACGAAGTCAAGGCGCGCAAGATTCTGGGCGATTTTCGCTTCGCCCACGACGAAGAAATCGAGCAGCATCTGGGGTGCCGCGCCGGCTATATCGGCCCGCTGCGTGCGCCGTCCGACAAAGTGATTGCCTGGATAGCCGATCATTCGGCCATGCACATGAGCGACTTCGTCTGCGGCGCCAACGAGCCCGGCTATCATTATAAAGGCGCCAATTGGGAGAGGGATTTTACATGGGCATCTGCCGCCAATCTTGCGGAGCATGTCGCGGACATCCGTAATGTGATCGAAGGCGATCCCAGCCCGGACGGTCACGGCGTATTGAAGATCGCGCGCGGCATCGAGGTCGGCCACATCTTCCAGTTGGGCACCAAGTACAGCGAGTCGATGAAGGCGGCGGTGATCAACGAGGGCGGTAAGAACCATACGATGATCATGGGCTGCTACGGGATCGGGATCTCGCGGGTCGTCGCGGCCGCGATCGAGCAGAATCACGACGAGAAAGGGATCATCTGGCCGGCCAGTCTGGCGCCGTTCCAGGTCGCGCTTTGCCCGATGAACATGCATAAGTCCGAACGCCTGAAGGCGGTCGCGGAAAAACTGTATCAGGAACTGCTTGCCGCCGGCATCGACGTGCTGTTCGACGACCGCAAGGTGCGCGCCGGCTTCATGTTTTCGGACATGGAACTGATCGGTATCCCGCATTGCATCGTGGTCGGCGACCGCGGCCTGGATAGCGGCACAGTCGAGTATAAGTCCAGAACTGCAAGCGAAAATCAGGAAATCCCGATGGCCGAGCTGATCGATTTTCTGAAAACCAAGCTGGCTTAATCGGTAGCCGTCAATAACAAAACGGGCGGATAGTCCGCCCGTTTCTTTTTTCAGCTTTTTGCCGGAATTATTGTGCGGCTGTTAGATGGGTAACCGCCGCTTCGGCATGCTCGGTTGCTTCTTTAGCATGACCCAAGTTGCCATGATTGATGGCTTCTTCAAGGTGGCTGGCGCCCTCTTCGAGATGTGCTTTTTGTTCTCCTCTATCGACGATCGCGCCGGCAAGCGCATGTTCCAGCGCGGCGTTGGCATGCTCGACCAGTACGTTTGCATGACCGGCTTTTCCGTGTTCGACGGCAGCTTTGGCATGCTCGAGTGCGGCGGCGGCATGTTCTTCGGCAAAAGCGGAAGAGCAGAGGGCTAACAGGACAGTGGCGCTAAGTGTTATTATTTTTTTTTTCATAATAGCTTTCCTCATTAATTGTTTTAAATGATCCATCCTGCCTTTTTTATTTGCGGCTCATAACGAATCACACGAATAACCGTCAGAAAAGGCGGGATCGAGGTTTATTCAATAATATTGGAATTACACTTTTGTTATGTTGCAGAGGCAACACCGGTATTAGACCATAAATAGCCCTTACAGTTCACCTTGAATTTCAATATTAAAAAACTTTAACATGAAAATTATTGAATAAGGGGGGCGATCGAATTGGAACCCTAGGAAATTCCATTAATGCGGAGTCCAGACTTCATAATTGAATGCCGCCTTTTCTTTGAGATAAATTTTGAAGAGGCCTTCGATTATCGCCGCTACTAATACTAAATCCCCCCTTTATTTGTCGACTCTAAGAGAGAAGGTACCGGTTAGGATGAGTGGGCAAAACGACACGGAGGCAAAGAGGGCCAACTGCTATCGAGTGACATTGACGGATGCAGAGCGGTGCGGCTTGAAAGCTCTCATCAACCGAGGCGGGGGAGGCATAGAAGCTCACCTATGCGCAGATCCTGTTACAGGCCGACGAAGCCGACGGCGGATCGCAGCGCATGGACCAAGACCTTGTCGGGCCTTCGGATGGACGCGAACGAGGCTGCCGTCTACTCTCGGATATTCCAGGTCCGGCTCATCACTACGGCGGCTAAAAGTTTTGCCCAGCTACCCTTAGGGCACCCGCGGTGACAGCGCACGTACACCCGATGCCAATGTCCGAAGCGGACCGGCAGGTCGCGCCATGGCGATCCAGTTCCTGCAATCCAGAGCACCGCTTCAACGAACAATCAATTATCGGCAACGGTCACTCTGCAATCGCCGGCTTTGCCGGGCAAGTGATCCTTGATTTGTGCCCATGGGGCTTCCCTTAGGCAGCAGTTATCTTCATTAACGCCCAAATACCGGTAACATACATCGGATTTTGCCGTAGTTACTCTTTAAGAACGTGCTGTAGTAAGGCAGAGTTTATTGCGGCCGTTGGGATGACGGAAGGTGTGAGATTGTACTGTACCTGTGCGTCAGATTGCCAAAGCGCCCGGCATGAAAAATTCGTTGACCAGCAGCGGCTGATGCATGATTGCGTATACGGTCCGACGTCCCCAGACCGGTGCCCGGATGTCGCCCAACTCCAGAGCCTTCGGACGCCAGGCGGAAGGGCTCAGCGCCGCGACCTGAAGATCCAGTCGTTCGAGGTCGGGATACGAGAATATGACCTCGCCGAGCGGGCGGCTGCCGAGATGCGAGAGGTTCCTGTGCGCCGACCGGATCGTCTGCTTCGGTATGATCGTGCGGGCCAGGATCAGCGGCATACCGTCTGCATGCAGCATTACCTCGCGGGTCAGGCAGTAACGGTGTTCGGCCTGGCCGAGCAGTTTGCGTTCGCTCAGGAACGGCGTCAGCCAGCGATGGTAAATCACTTCGACCTTGACGGCGCTGCCGTAATAGCTGCGCAGGCGCCGGGTCAGCGAGCCGGCTTCGTAAGTCCATGAGGTGACGTTTTCGGGCAGGCGGTGGCGAAGTCCCGGGCGGTTTTCCCGCCAGTCGGGTTCGCGGGAGAATAACAGGCTTTGGAACGGCAAGCGGGGTTAAACCTCGGCGTAATTAATGGATGCCCCAAGCCAGCGGTCGCACAGGGGCTGGACGGCGCCCGGTACCTCGTTGAAGAACCGTTCGCCGATTTCCTGGATATTATCCAGCAAATCGGCGTCCCTCGCCAGATCGGCGATTTTGAAATGCACTGCGCCGGTCTGGCGCGTGCCGAGCACTTCGCCGGGGCCGCGCAGCTCGAGGTCTTTTTCGGCAATCACGAAACCGTCGTTGCTGTCGCGTAAAATGCCGAGCCGCCGACGGGCCATCTCCGATAATGGCGGCTGATACATCAGCAAGCAATAGCTGTCGCTGTCCCCGCGGCCGACGCGCCCGCGCAACTGGTGCAGCTGCGAAAGGCCGAGCCGCTCCGGATTTTCGATGATCATCAGGCCGGCGTTTGGCACGTCGACACCGACTTCGATCACGGTCGTTGCGACCAGAAGATCGATTTGATGCTGTTTGAACGCCTGCATCGCCGCGTCTTTCTCGGCCACCTTCATACGCCCGTGGATCAGCGCGATCCGTACCCCGGGTAGCGCTTCGGTCAGCATTTCCGCGGTTTTTTCGGCCGCTTCGCATTGCAGCGCTTCGGATTCCTCGATCAGGGTACAGACCCAATACGCCTGCTTTTTTTGCGCAACCCAGCCGTTGATGCGGGCGATCACCTCATGGCGGCGGTCGGCCGGAATCACGCTGGTCACGATCGGCTTCCGGCCCGGCGGCAATTCGTCGATCACCGAGATGTCGAGGTCCGAGTATTGCAGCATCGCCAGGGTGCGCGGAATCGGCGTCGCAGTCATCACCAACTGATGCGGACGGATGCCCGACTGGCGGCCTTTTTCCCTCAAAGCCAGACGCTGGTGCACGCCGAACCGGTGTTGTTCGTCGATGATGCAAAGCCCGAGCCGGTCGAATTCGACTCCATCCTGAAACAGCGCATGCGTACCGACCGCAATATGGGCTGTTCCGGATTGCAAAGCTTCCAGAATTTGATGGCGCTGTTTGCCTTTCGCCTGGCCGGTCAACAGTACGACGTTGATTTCGAAATGGCTGAACCAGGCGCTGAAGTTACGGTAATGCTGCTCGGCCAGGAGTTCGGTCGGTGCCATCACAGCGGCCTGATAACCCGAACTGATCGCCAGCAGCGCCGCATAGGCCGCCACGACCGTCTTGCCGGAGCCGACATCGCCCTGCACGAGCCGCATCATCGGCTGGATTTTCCGGCAGCTGTCGGCAATCTCGGCGATCACCCGCTGTTGGGCACCGGTCAGCGGAAAAGGCAGGCGGCGAATGAAGCGATCGGCGGCCACCGGATCGCCGGCCAATACGGGGGCCCGGCAGGACTGGATTTTGCTTTTCGCCGATCTTAGGCTCAGATAGTGGGAGAGCAATTCTTCGAACGCGAGCCGTTTCAATGCCGGATGGCTGCCGTTTTGCAGTGCGGCGGAGGTGGCAGGTTCGCCCGGCGTATGCAGGGTTTGCAGCGCTTCCTGCAGGGGAGGGAAGCGTAACTGCTGCAGGAACGGTTGGGAAATCCAGTCGCTCAGCAGGTGGCGGTCGTGCTCGCACAGCGCAAGCGCCTGTTTGACGGCTTTCCGGATCACGGTCTGGCTGAGCCCTTCGGTCAGCGGATAGACCGGCGTCAGGCGAGTCTCCAGCGAGAAACCGTCGGCGTCGGCAACGATCCGGTAGTCCGGATGGGTCATTTCCAGGCCGGCATAGCCGTAACGGGCTTCGCCGTAGCAACTGACCAGCGCGCCGGGCACAAACGCATGCGCCTGGCTTGCCGAGTAATGAAAAAATTTCAGCGAAACGAAGCCGGTGTCGTCGGCGATCCGGACGATCAGGCTTTTGCGTCCGCGCGGCAGAACGTCCGCGAATTCGACTTTGCCGGCGATCATGGCGGTCATGCCCGCTGCGAGCGAGCCGATCGGGGTGAGCCGGGTGCGGTCTTCGTAACGCGCCGGCAGATGGAACAGCAGGTCCTGAATGACGCGGATGCCCAGCTTTTCGAAACGCCGCGCGGTTTGCGCGCCGATTCCCGCGAGCGCGGCAACCGGTTGCTGCAGACGGTTCATCGATACACGGTTAGGAGGCGGGATATTCCTGGGGCGGCAGGCACATGATGCCGTCGATCTCGACCGGTGCGCCTTTCGGCAGCGCGGCGACGCCGATCGCGGCACGGGCGGGATAGGGCTCCTGAAAATAGCGCCCCATAATTTCGTTGACCAGCGGGAAATGCGACAGGTCGGTCAGGTACACGTTCAGTTTGACGAAATCGGCAAACGTGCCGCCTGCGGCTTCGGCGACTGCCTGCAGGTTCTCGAAGACCTGGACGATTTGGGCTTTGATGTCGCCCTCCACCAGGGTCATCGTTTCCGGCGACAGCGGAATCTGGCCGGACAGGTAAACGGTACGGTCGGCTCTGACCGCCTGCGAATAGGTGCCGATCGCCTGCGGGGCTTTATCGGTGCTGATGGTTTCTTTAATCATGGAGGTAAAGGGGCTGGGATTTCGTAAAACTATTTCTCAAAATCTGGATTGTATCAGGCCCTGACGCGTTCGAGTTTGACCACGATCGGCAGCTTTTTCAGCTTGCGCATGATTTCGGCCAGATGGACGCGGTTTTTGACGCTGAGCGTGATCAGGTCGACGCAGATCTTGTCGTCCTGATCGGCGACGCTGACGTTTTCGATGTTCGAATTCATTTCGGAGATTGCGGCCAGGATCGTGGCCAGTGTGCCGGTCCGGTTCATGACTTCGAGGCGCAATTCGGCCGGAAATTCGGTGGTCAGATCCTGGCTCCATTCGACCTCCAGCCAGTTGGCCTGTTTTTTCCGGGTGTCGCTGCTGTTATGGCACTCGTTATGATGGACGACGATGCCTTTGCCCGGATTGTAGAAGCCGACGATCGCATCGCCCGGAATCGGCCGGCAGCACTTTGCGAGGGTGATGATCATGCCTTCGGTACCCTTGATGATTAAGGGGGCGGTGCGGGCCAGCTGCGTGTCTTCCAGCTTGAGCGCGCCGTGCACGTCGTCCTGGGAAAGCCGTTTGGCGATCAGGAACGGCATTTTGTTGCCGAGGCCGATATCCTCCAACAGGTCGTCCAGCGACGGTTTGGCGATGAGCTTGAGCAGGTCATGAATCCGCTTTTCATCGATCTGTTCGAGATGCAGGTCCATCGCCTGCAATTCTTTTTCGAGCAGGCGGCGGCCGAGCAGGATCGCCTCCTTGCGGTTGAAGTTTTTCAGGTAGCTGCGGATGCTCGAACGGGCTTTGGCGGTGATGACGAAGTTCAGCCACAACGGATTCGGCCGTGCCCACGGGGCCGTGATGATGTCGACCATCACGCCGTTTTCGAGTTTGGTCTGCAGCGGCGCGAGTTGTTTGTCGATGCGTGCGGAGATGCATTGATTGCCGATGTCGGTGTGCACCGCATAGGCGAAATCCACTACGGTCGAGCCGCGCGGCACTTTCACGATATTGCCTTTCGGCGTAAACACGAACACTTCCTGCGGGAACAGGTCGACCTTCAGGTTCTCGATGAATTCCAGGGAATCGCCGGCCGATTTCTGGATTTCGAGGATGTCTTTCAGCCATTCGTTCGCGCGCTTCTGGAATTTTTCGTGCTTGTCGTCGTCCGACTTGTACAGCCAGTGCGCGGCAATCCCCGACTCGGCCATCCGGTGCATCTCGTGCGTGCGGATCTGGATTTCGAGCGGTACGCCGCCGGGGCCGATCAGGGTCGTATGCAGGGACTGATACCCGTTCGCCTTGGGCAGTGCGATGTAATCCTTGAAGCGGCCGGGTTTCGGGTTGTAGAGCGAATGCACGACGCCGATCGTCCGATAGCAGTCGTCGATCGTGTCGACGCAAATGCGGAAGGCGTACACGTCGAAAATGTCCGGCAAGGAAATTTTCTTGTGCCGCATTTTAGTATAAATGCTGTAGAGATTCTTTTCGCGGCCGGACACCTCGCACACGATGCCGGCTTGACTCATCCGGTTTTTGACCGAGTTTTCGACCGTATTGATCGTTTTCAGCCCGCTGCCGCGCGTTTTTTTGACGGCCGTTTTCAGGATCGCATAACGTCTGGGATACATCGCTTCGAAGCTCAAGACTTCGAGGTGCTGCTGGATATTGTTCATGCCCAGCCGATTCGCGAGCGGCGCGTAGATATCCAGCGTTTCCTTGGCGATGCGCCGTTTTTTCTCGGACGGCATCACGCCGAGGGTCTGCATGTTGTGCAGCCGGTCGGCGAGCTTGACCATGATGATCCGCAGATCGCGGGTCATCGCCATGAACATCTTGCGGACGTTCTCGGCCTGGGCCTCGGCCCGCGAAATGCCGTCGATCTTAGTCAGCTTGGTCACGCCGTCGACCAGTTCGGCGACATCGAGACTGAATTCGGCGGCCAATTCGGCCTTACTGATCGGGGTGTCTTCGATTACATCATGCAGAATCGCTGCCATGATGCAGTTGGCGTCCATCCGCATTTCGGCGAGGCTGATCGCCACCGCGACCGGATGGCAGATGTAAGCTTCGCCGCTTTTGCGGAATTGTCCCGAATGCGCCGTTGCACTGAATTCATAGGCCCGGACGCAGTCGTCGATCTGGGACGGGTCGAGATAGCCGCCCAGAATCTCGCATAAACGCCTGACCAGCTTGTCCTGGGGGCGTTCGAGTTCGATCGGATCGGCTATTTCCAACATACATCAATCTCAGAATATCGGATTCGGATCGTGATGCTCGGTGGAGCGGTGCAGAGCACCGACATTATCCATGGTCACATGGCCCGCGGCGATTTCGCGCAGTGCAACGACGGTGTCCTTATCTTTGCCGCGCGGTACGAATTCATCCGCACCGCGACCCAGTTGGCGCGCGCGCGTTGCGGCCAACAGCACCAGCTTAAAGCGGTTCTCGACATGTTCCAAACAATCTTCAATCGTAACTCTGGCCATCGGTATCCTATTAAGTATGAGTTCAAAATCAATCCGATCATTTGACCGGCTTGACGGAGAATGGTTTTCTATTTTTTGATCAGTGCGTTACAAAACGCTTAAATGCATTATATTAGCAATAACGGAATATTAGCAATATTGAACGCTGTTGGAAGCATAGCCCCGGCTGTTAGCCGGGGCTATGCCGATTTGCCTTTTTCCCGGCATTTTTGCCGGCCGGGAAAAGGCAGGGTGCGGAGCGGAGAAAATCTGCGTAGGGGATTATTCGCCGCGCGTATTCAGGATCGCCACGGCCGGCAGTTCCTTGCCTTCGAGGAATTCGAGGAAAGCGCCGCCGCCGGTCGAAGTATAAGACACTTTGTCGCTGATGCCGTATTTGTCAATCGCGGCCAGCGTATCGCCGCCGCCGGCGATCGAGAATGCAGGCGATTCGGCGATTGCTTCGGCCAAGGCCTTGGTGCCGCCTCCGAACTGGTCGAATTCGAATACGCCGACCGGGCCGTTCCAGACGATCGTTTTCGCGGAAGCCAGAATTTCGGCGTATTGCTTCGCGGTTTCGGGCCCGATGTCCATGATCATGTCATCGTCTGCGACCTCATCGACTTTTTTGACGGTGGCGGCCGCGGTTTCGGAGAATTCCTTCGCGCAGACCACGTCGACCGGAATTGGAATGTCGGAGCCGTTTTGTTTCGCCATCGCGATCAGTTGTTTCGCTTCGCCGATCAGATCCGGTTCGTACAGCGATTTGCCGACCGGGAAACCGGCCGCCGCGATGAAGGTGTTCGCGATGCCGCCGCCGACGATCAATTGGTCGACCTTTTCGGACAACGATTTCAATACGGTCAGTTTGGTCGATACTTTTGAGCCGCCGACGATCGCAACCAGCGGCTTGGCCGGGGTTTCCAGGGCGCGGCCGAGCGCGTCGAGTTCGCTGGCCAACAGCGGGCCCGCGCAGGCGACTTTCGCGAATTTCGCGACGCTGTGCGTCGAGGCCTGGGCGCGGTGCGCGGTGCCGAACGCATCCATCACGAACACGTCGCAGAGGGCGGCCATTTTCTGGCCCAGTTCATCCTTGTTCTTGCCTTCGCCGGCATTGAAACGGACGTTCTCGCACAGCACCACTTCGCCGGGTTGAATCTCGATGCCGTCGATCCAGTCTTTCTCCAGGCGGACCGGCTTGCCGAGCAGGTCGGACAGGCGGTCGGCGACCGGCTTCAAGGATGAGGCTTCATCATAGACGCCTTCTTCAGGGCGGCCGAGGTGCGACATTAGCATCACCGCCGCGCCTTTTTCCAGGGCCTGCTGAATAGTCGGCACGCTGGCCTGGATACGGATATCGCTGGTGACTTTGCCGTTCTTGACCGGTACGTTCAAATCCTGACGAATCAATACGCGTTTGCCGGCCAAATCCAGATCAGCCATTCTTTTTACTGACATATTTTTTCTCTCTTGGTTTTAGTAAGGGGGCGAATCGGCTTATTATAAGATATCGGAGGCGGGTTAGTCTTGTTCGCATAGATTATGCAGTTAAGGTATCTTTATCAGTATCCCGTCAATTCCACATACCCCTTTCCTTCGATTTCTTTCCCGTTCCAGCGGCCCCGAACCGAAACCGCGCCTTCCCAATAGCGGTAGCTCAAATTCAGCTCCTGGTCGTTAATCAACGGCACGATTTCGAGCGAAAGCTTTTGGCCCGGCACGGAGAGGCGCCAGCGCGCAGGATAAGTGATCTTCGAGTGCGGGCTTTTCCAGTAGCCGAGTACTTCGACGACGACTTCCCGCTCGGTTAAAGGTAGCTTGCTTCGATCAGCCAAAAACCAGGCGCCTGCACTGTTCGGGTCGGGTCGGCCGTCCTTGCGCCGGAACCGGTAGAACATCAGCTCGCTCTTATCGTCGAGCTGCAGTGCGAACCAGTCCCAGCCCGCCTGTTCTTTAGCCAGGGCGCTCGTGCTCCATTCCCGGTCCATCCAGCTTTCGCCGGTGACGCGGTGGATTTTGCCGCCTACGGTGAGAATTCCGTTCGTAGCGATGCGCGGATAGGAGTAGTAATAGGAGGCATTGCCCGGTTCTGCGCTTTTTTGGCTCAAGCCCTTGTCGCCTTGCAGTACGGGGGAATCTTGGGTTTCCAGATTCAGGTCGATCGCAAACGCTCCGCTTCGTGCCTGCAGGCGAATCGGAAAATCGACATCATCCCGGCTCTCGGCTTTCCAGTCGTACAGCCAGACACGGTAGCGATCGTTGCGTGCGCCGGCCAGCCCATTGGCGGCCCGGCTGAAGCGCTCGTCGGCAAAAAAGCCTCCGGTTTTCGCATCGGTCAGCGCGAAGTGCGCCATATACAGCTGGTTCGTGCGCCAAGCCGACTGCGACGCCGGCCGGTGCGGCGTCAGCGCAAAACGGAAAAAAGTCAGCTCGTAGCCGAACCGGCGCCTACCCTGGGTCTGCAGGTTACCGGTGAAATACCACCATTCGGTCCGGAAGCGCTCGTGCGGGCCGAAATCGTCGGGAAAAGAAAAAGGACGCGGCCGGTAAGCCCGCTCGAAGCCCGGATCGCCGGCAGACAGGGTATCGCTGAACGCATCGTCTTTCGGGGGCTCGACATCGGCCGGATCCTTGTACCGAAACGTCATCAATCCTCCCCCTGCCGCCAACGCCAGCGCGATCGGCAAAAGCCACAGGCGTTTGCTCATCATTCCATCCTCAACGCTTCCGCGGGGTTGATACGCGCCATTTTACGGGCCGGCCACAGGCCGGCCAGGAGCGCGGCGCCGAACGCCAGCAGCAGGCCGTACAGCAGCATCTCCGGGTGGAAATGGAAAGCCATCGTCCAGCCGAAGGCACGCCGGTAGATCACGAAGATCAGTTCATACGCCACCAGGCAGCCGACCGGCAGTGCGAAAAGGCCGGCGCAGAGCCCCATCAGCCCGGTTTCTGTAGCGATCAGGCGGTACAATTGCGCCGGCGTCAGGCCGATCGCGCGGAGAATTCCGATCTGGCGGGCGCGTTCCAACTGCAGGGCGGTTAACGCGCCGAACACGCCGATCATCGCGATTCCGGCCGCCAATCCGCGCAAGGTTTCGGTAATCGCGAAGGTTTGCTCGAAAACATGCATCGACGCCTCGTAGATGGCGCGGGCCGAGCGCAGAGTCTGTCCGGCGGAGAGCGTGCGGCGGATCGATTTTTCCAGTTCGGTGATACCGGCCTCTCTCCGAGCGTAAACGCCGATTCCCGTAAAACCCAGGTCCGGCCAATGCCGAAGATATTGCCGGCGGCTCATTGCGATGTGTCCCCGGTCGCCGCTGTAGTCGGCATAAATGCCGAGCACTTGATACATGGCGGGACCTGTGGGCGCCAGGAGGGTCAGCGTGTCGCCGAGCTTCAGCCGGTGGTGGTAGGCGAAAGCCTCGGTTACGAAAATGGTCGGCTTCTGCTCGAACCGTTCCCAGACCGCCTCGCTCTGCTGCAACAGCAGAAAACCGGCATGGGAACGTTCGTTCAAATCGAAAACCGCGGCCGGAAGCGGGCCCGTTGGAGCCGGCAACGAGGTGCGCAGGACGCTGCTCGTCGCATCGACCCCGGGCAGCGCCTGGATGGCCGCTTTCAGTTTGCGATTTTTGGCCGCCTTGCCGGGGGCGGCCGGGTTGCCGGTCAGGGTCACGTACAGGTCGCCCTGCAGGCTGGTTCGGATCCAGTCCGATACGGTTTGGCGGAAACTGGTGATCATCAGGTCCATTCCGATCGTCGCCGCGACCGCGATCATCAATGCCGCCATCGCGATGCCGGTGCGGCTGATCTCGGCCGAGATCAGCCGCACCGGCAGGCGGCCGATAATGCTCCGGCTCTCGACCAGCCGGCCGATCCCTTGCATCAGCCCCAGGGTTGCGGCCGGCGTTAAGAGCGCAAAGCCGGCCATCAAGAGAAAAATGCCGGCCAGACTGAAACGGATGCTGGACTCGGAGAGTTCGATCACCGCCAGCCCCAAAGCGATCAGCAGCAGCCCGAATCCCAAACCCAGCCGGACCATCCGTTTCGAACCGGACTCCAGCCGGGAACGCGCCAGCGCGGCGGCGGGCGACACCTGGGTCGCTTCGAAGGCGGGAGGCAGCACGGCCAACAGGCTGGCGCCGATGCCGAGCGCGACCGCTTTGAAGATTTGTTCCGGCGCGATCAGCAAAGTATCTGAGCCGGTTGCGAAATAAACGCTGCTTAGCGTGGCCGAGACCGAAGGCAACAAAAACCGGCCGATTCCGATTCCGGCGAGCGTGCCGAGGAGGGTGCCGATCACTGCCAGCAGCAGGGCTTCTCGCAGAATCAGTCCGAAGATTTCCCAGCGCGTGACGCCGAGCGCGCGCAGAATGCCGATCAGTCCGCGCCGCTGCACGACCAGGAAAAGCATGGCGTTATAGATCAGGAACAGTCCGACCAGCAGCGACAACAGGCCCAAAGCCTTCAGGTTGACTGAAAACGCCTCCGTCATTTCGCGCGCGGCTTGCGCCTGCGTTTCTACCGCCGTAATCCGGAGGTTTTCGGGCAGGGCGCGGCGGATTTTTTCCAGAATCGGCCCTTGTTCGGCGCCTTCGGGCAGCATCAGCTCGATCCGGCTGAGCCTGCCGTAGAGTCCCGTCAGTTCCTGGACGGTCGCGATGTCGGCGACGATCACTTTGTCGAGCAGCTGTTCCGCAACGGCATCCGAAGCTTCGATCAGCCCGATTATTGTCAATACATGAAGACCGGTTGCGGTCCGGATCAGAAAAGTATCGCCGGCAGCCGCGTGCAGGCGCCGGGCGGTCCGTTCGCCGATCAGCACCCCGTTGGGTTCCGTCAGCAGTTTCCGCAAGAGCCGGCCGGAGTCGCCGCCAGCCGACTGTTTCTGCCAGGCTGCCCGAAAGTCTTTTTCGATCAGGGGATCGATGCCGTACAGCGTGTAGCGGTCGTCGGAATCCGGGGCGAGGGCGACATCATCGCGGATCAGGGGCGCCATGTTCCGGATGCCCTGCTCGACGCGCAGCCGGATATAAAGTTGTTCGTCCAGCCCTTCATCCTCGCCGATCACATGCGTCGCCCGGCCCGACACCGCTTCGCCGGCCAGTGCGAACGAGCGGAATGCGCTTTCCAGCGCCAGGTCGACCGCGACGACGACGGCCACGCCCAGCGCGACGCCGAGCAGGGCCAGAACCAATTGGCCCGGGTGGCGAAACAGGTGGTTGCGGCTGCTGCGCCTAAGCAGGCCGGCCATCGCCCCGCTCTACCGCTTGCAGCTTGCGGTCGCCGATCGCGTAAAGCCGATTTTCCTTACCGATCATTTCCGGGCTGTGGGTCACCATGATCAGAGTCTTGCCGGCGTGCTGCACCAATTCATCCAGCATGGCGAGGACGGTCCTGCCGGTGTCGAGGTCCAGGTTGCCGGTCGGTTCGTCGGCCAGGATCAGGTCGGGATCGTGGATCAGCGCCCGCGCGACTGCGACCCGCTGCTGTTCGCCGCCGGACAGGCGGTCAGGATACGCGCCTCTGTGCGCTTGCAGCGCCAATTTGTCGAGCATGTCGGCGACTTTGAGCCGTTCCTGCCGGGTGATCCGTTTCCGGGTCAGTTCCAAAGGCAGCAGCAGGTTCTCTTCGACCGTCAGCGTCGGGATCAGGTTGTAATTCTGGAAAATGAAGCCGATATGGCGGCGGCGGAACAGCGTGCGCCGATGCTCGGACTGGCGGGTCAGATTGACGCCGTTCGCGATCACTTCGCCGCTGTCCGGCTGGTCGATTCCGGCGATCAGGTTCAGGAAAGTCGACTTTCCCGAGCCGCTGCGGCCCAGCAGCACGATGCACTCGCTCTGCCGCACGTCGAGATTCAAATCCTCGAAAATCACGCGCCGTCCGCCGGGTTCGGGATAACTCTTGCGTAACTGCTTGAGCTGGAGGACGCAATGGCTCGGCATGATGATCCCCGGATGAAAAGCAAGCGAAAGAAGCTGAATGCTGATTCGACAAGCGCTATGCGAAAGGTTCAACTAAGGATTCGGCCCGGCAAGTTTAACATCCCACCGAGTAGAGGCAATCGGCCGAGCCGGCAGGCCATCAGGCTCGCCTCATCTTGAGACGCGGGTGGGAGGGATGGTCAGCCGATCGCTATCTGGATCGCCTTGCGTGATGACATGCCGGAGACGCACAGTTGGGTGCCAGCTTGCGTCTTGGTTTGTGCGCCGGCCGCAAAGCTCATGCGGCGCAGGTTATCGTCACGAACTCTCATCTCCAAGCAAAATATCAGGACTGATTGGCAGGACACGCGGTAAGCTCCCTACAATCCCCCTCAGATGCTCTTAAAGATGATCAACGCGGTGCTTTGCCATAATAAAATCCACATGGGGCACATAAAGCAATTCGGCTAATTTCCGTACCAGATATTCTTCTTCCGGGTCTAATTTGCCATCCACAAGCGCAATCTTCCAGAGTGATTCGATCAGTTGGATCTTCTGTTCCAAAGTGCAGCGTTTGTTGATCAGCGAGGTAAATTGGAAATAATCAGTGGCCTGCTTGTTTTTCTGTTCGGCAGATGCGATTAAAGCCGCTGCCTGGTCCGTGGTTAAAGAGAAGCTCTGCTTTACCAGGGTTAAAATCAGCTCCCGTTCTTTAGCTTCACCGGTGTCATCCATTGCCATAATCTCCAGGAACAAAGCGATGCTTGCGATTTGCAATTGCTCTTCCTCGGACATTTCAGGCGCCGATAAAGCAAAATGTTGTTCAAAAAAAATTTTAATTTGGGTCAACATGGTGAGCAATGTAAATGATGCATGGGGCACTCGCCTCAAACTCGACAATCTTTAACCTGCGTATGCGTATCGGTCTATTAATAAGGGATTCGACAGATTAAGTTTTACAAGATGCGAAAATATCGAGTTTGGCGTTATAAGCTTTTGTAGAGACTTTCATCAAGCCCAATAACGAATGAAATAGATTGTCGTGACTGTAGGGGATGTTTTTATGCTGCTGTAAGCAATCGGCGTTGATTTTATTGTGCGCAATAAAGTCATTCGAAAACCAGGCGATTAATGGCACATGCTTTTGTACGTCGGGTGCGACAAAATAAGGCAACCCGTGCAAATAGACGTTATTTTCACCCAAAGATTCGCCATGATCGGAAATATACAACATTGCGGTATCGTATTTAGTCGAGTTTTTCTTAAGAAACTGAATCACTTTGGCTAGAAAATAGTCCGTATAAACGATTGTGTTATCGTATGCATTGACGACTTCCTGCCGGCTGCAGTCATTTAGATCGGCCTGATGGCATTCCGGGTCGAAAACCTTAAATTTTGGCGGGTGGCGTAAATGGTAACCGGGGCCATGGCTGCCCTTTTGATGCAGTACGATGACGCCGTGTGTCGTTAAGGCATCCACATAAGCTTGCAGTCGATAGAGTAACACTTCATCGTAACATTCATCCGCGTGACAAAGATCGGCCAGCTTTAAATGCGACAAGTCTTCGGTATATACTCGGTTACACACGTTTTTGCAGCTGTCGTTATTATTGCGCCATAGCACCTTGACGCCTGCATGGCTCAGTACGTCCAATACGTTTTCCGTATATTCGGCTTTGGCAGGGTCATACTTTTCATGACTAAAATCCGAAAACATGCACGGGACTGAAGCGGCGGTAGCTGTACCGCAGGAATGCACATTCGTAAAATTGAACACGGACTCCTGTTTTAAGTAAGGGTTAGTCGGACGTGTATACCCATCCAGAGCGAAATTTTTCGCCCGGGCAGTTTCTCCCAACACGACAATCGTTAAGCTTTTTTTTCCTACGTTTTTCGCTTGTTCCGCTAAATGGGCATCGGCGCCGATCGGGATCAGAGCGTGCTGTCCCTTTAATTTTCGCTTGAGAATGGAAATTGAAGCGTCGACCAGATTCACCGGATTGATTAAGTAACGCAGTTGCCGATTGTTTCGATAAATCGAGGTGTAGTCGCCATAAAAAAAATAACACAAGCCAATCATAAACACTGAACAGACCAGCAGGGTACCGATATTTCCGGTTAATTGCTGAAGTGGCGGTTTATAGGTAAATTGCGTAAGGGCAACGATAAGAGCGGGCAGTGCGCCGAAAACCAGCAGATGGGAAACCATTCGCCAAGTCAGCAATTCGGCAACTTCATGCGCATTGGTTTGCAATATGTTTTGCATCATGCTTTTGTCGATCAGGACGCCGTAAGAGAGCATGAAATAATCAACGGCAGCCGCGGCAAAGATAAATAAAATCAAAATGGTTTTAAGCAGGTATTTAAATCGGAATAAGGTGAAAAACCATACCAAAAGCAGCATCAAAACCAGAAAAAAAGGGGTATAAAATACCAGGCTGGCGAGACACACTCCGCCTTTGAGTTTGAAAAGCTCTCGCCATAAGGCGGTATTGCAAAACAAAATCAAAAATAGCGAAGAGGAAAAAACAAGGTGGGTAGGGGCTAATCGATTGAATCGTTCCATGTAAGGGTAAGTCCGGTGAAATTCTGAGGTGAAACGTAGCTAAAAAGGGTTTTAAGCCGCATGGATGAAAGAATCGACCGGTACAACTTAATTCACTGCCATGTAACCACGATTCGTGCCAAGTGTTTATACTCACCGAAAATAGCGCAATCTTTTGTTTCTAGTATTTAAATTACATCTTGGTTTGCCAAGAGAATGAATGCCGCAGGGAGAGGTTGTGGGTCATATAAACCGGGGGCTGGTTATATACACCTAAGGAAAAAGTTATTTATCGATTAATTGAAGGCCGATCCGATAATGCGCCTGCAATCCTCTCCCTATGCTAAAACCGTTGGACTGAAATGGTTTAATATTTCCGGCCTCCTCGGAGCTATGCTTGAAAGTTGTGGATTTAAGGGGGGTAACTCCCCTAGAGGTGAACGAGGACAACACAGAGAGAGTTTTCGCCAGTGGAGGAACCAGGTCTGGACAACGGATATCAATGTGCCTCGGCAAGCGGCGTAAGAGATGAGTAGGCCCCTCGCCATTCGCTTGCAGGAGCAGGTAGCAAACCACCGTAAGCGACGTGCGTTAAAAGCGCAGGTCGTGAGAGCGTTACCAAAAAGGCGCCTTGAGGCGTCAGGTAGGGATCAACGAAGACGAACAACCGTGAACTGCCTTTCAAGTATCGAAAGACTTCAGATGACGTCAAAACCGGGCCGTGAGCGATGTTGCTCCGGGATCAGCGCAGGCGAAACCCGCTTACGGCCTGCGTGGTGTCTGGCATAGAGGCAGTGTAAGGGTGATTCGGGCCCTTATGTTGAACTGGGGCAACCTTTAATAGCAATGTAAAGGGAAAGGTACAAACTTAAACGGTTGCAAAGGTTGTTGCCGGGATAAGAGCATGAGGAAACGTTCCTTACTTCATCTTCAGGCAAGCTCGTCGGTTTTGGCGCAGGGCGGCAAGGATAACGGTAGGAAGTTTTGCAATATTACATAATTTTATTATATGTTTTATGGCACGACCTTTCCGTATAAAATTATCAGGCGAGTTTGTCGCGTCACTTCACATAACGCCGGCGCGAGGACATCTATTTCGCTGATGCATTCGATGCGTGTTACACGATCGTCAGTTGCGCAGTTAAAGAGCTTGAGTTAAACAATCCTATCAGTAAATAGGCCAATCCATCTTGTTCCTTGTAATATTGAAAGACCAGCCCTTGTCATTCTTTGCCTTCATCGTTTCCTTGTGCCTGACGTGCATGCGGTAGCGGAACTCAGTTGCTAAAGTTGGATTCTCATTTTTAAGTCAAAAATGAGAATTTTTTAGCAAGCGCGTCTCCCTGTAAGACTGTAGAACGCACCGGACAATAACGAGCGCGCAGAGCGCCAGCCTTGTGCAGAGCGGAGTATTATGCCTTTTCACATGACCTGCCTCCGTCACGTGCGTGCCGATGGCTTGAGGGCGGCAGAGAGCCTGAAGACAGGCAAAACATTTTCCTGAAAAAATCTAAATTAAAAAGAGATCTTATGAATTCCTGGACGAAATATCCGCAAATTTACGAAATCAATACCTGGGTCTGGCTGGATGAACTCAGCCGAAGCGCCGGCCGGCCGATCACCCTGGCCTCGGTCCCCGATGTCGAGTGGGACAGCATCGCCGCACTCGGCTTCGATGCGGTCTGGTTGATGGGCGTCTGGGAACGCAGTTCGAAGGGCAGAACGATTTCGATGGCCGATGAAGCCTTGCGGGCGGATTTCCAAGCCGCTTTGCCGGATTTCAAGGAAACCGACAATGTCGGCTCGCCTTACTGCATCAGGCGCTACCGTGTTGACGAGCATCTGGGCGGCCCCGAAGGCCTGGCTGTTGCCAGAGCCAAAATGGCGGCGCGCGGCCTGCGCCTGATCCTCGATTTCGTGCCCAATCATGTCGCACCGGATCATCTGTGGCTGGCCGAGCATCCAACTTATTTTATCCGTGGCGGCGACAAGGATTTGAGCAGAGACCCGGCCTCCTTCATCGACATCGGCGGCAACATTTTTGCCTGTGCCCGGGATCCGTATTTCCCGGCCTGGTCCGACAAGGTCCAACTGAACGGTTTTCATCCCGGATTGCGTGCCGCCGCCGTCGAGACCCTGAATGCGGTCGCCGAGCAGTGCGACGGCGTGCGCTGCGACATGGCGATGCTGTTGCTCAATCCGGTTTTCGAGGAAACCTGGGGCCCCCGCGCGGGCGACAGGCCCGAAACCGAATATTGGGGCGAGGTGATACCGGCCATCAAAAAGGCCCATCCCGACTTCCTGTTCATTGCCGAAGCCTACTGGGACAAGGAATGGGCGTTGCAGCAGCAAGGCTTCGATTTCTGTTACGACAAACGCCTGTACGACCGGCTGGCCCGCGAGTCGGCGGAAAGCGTGCGCCTGCATCTGCGCGCCGACCGCGCTTATCAGGACAAACTGGTCCGTTTCATTGAAAACCACGACGAAGCCAGGGCGGCCGCCGCTTTCAATTCGGAAAGGCACCGCGCCGCCGCGGTCGCCGCGCTGACTTTGCCCGGCGCACGCCTGATCCACGAAGGCCAACTGGAAGGTCTGCGCGTTCGTTTGCCGGTATCGTTGGGGCGCCGACCGGAGGAAGCCGCCGACACGGACTTGCTCGCGTTTTATCTGCAATTGCTCTGCGCATTGAACGAGGGGGATTTCATGCAGGGAGACTGGCAGCTTTGCGAGTGCGGCGGCTGGCCGGACAACATGAGCTGCAACAACCTGGTGGCCTGGACCTGGGTCACGGAAAACAGCCGTTGCCTGATCGTCGTGAACCTATCCGAAACTCAAAGCCAGGGCCTGGTAAAATTCGCCTGGCCGGGTCTCAAGGACGGGCTGTGGCGGTTGAACGACGTGTTCCGGTCAACCGGTTTCGAACGCGATGGGGCGGAGCTGGAAAAGGAAGGTTTCTACGTCGACCTGTCGGCATGGGGTTTTCATTTTCTGGTTGCAGAGCAGGGCAATAATGGCCAGTGAGCGTCGGCTGTCAGACCGATAAACCGTAACAAGTAGGACCGTAGGGCGCAATAGGCGAAGCCGTATTGCGCCGTATGAAGGCATTGTATCCGGCGGAATAGGGTGCGCTATTCCGCCTTCCGTTAGGCTTTCCGAACAGCAATTTTGAGGCCCCTGCCTGTTTCAATTGCCGGGCTTCATTCCTCTTGAAGCGGGCGCGAATGATGTAGAGTAAGCGAAAACAAATTGCGGACGTTCAATACGGGCTTCTACGTACGCGCCCGCCCGTATTTCAGTCGTGCCGATTCCTCTGTAATATGCCGTAAAAAGAAGCAGGCTGATCTTCAAGATCGATGCCGTTCTTAAAGGAGAGGAAAAATAGGAGATTTTTTAACCAAACCCCTATTTAAAATCGCACGAAATGAAATTAGCAGCCGTTATTCAACCGACCCGTCAAGACATCACCAAGCGTTTCTCGGCTTATTGCCCGGATATTCCGGGCTGCGTAGCTCATGCCCCGACACCTGAAAAGGCGCTCGAAGCCCTGAAAATCTGCGTCATCCGTCATATAGACAGCCGGAAAGAACTCGGACTTGACTCCATCAAGAACCATTCACAAGTACAGGTTTTAGAGGTTTAAGTTAGTCATTGCACGACGTAAAAGTCAACAACACGCTTAACGAAATCATATGAATACGAGATTTTTTATCGCCATTATCCAGCTGAGCAACCGGGGATTAGCAAAGAATTATTCCGCTTATTGTCCGGATCTGCCCGGTTGCGTTGCTCATGGAGCGACGGAAGAAAAAGCCCTGGCTGCTTTGCGATCTACCCTTGCTCAACAAATAGGGCGGCTTGGCGAACTTGGGCTCGAACCGCCAACGCCGGCTTGCACTGTTAAAATCCTGCAGATCGGAAGCCCGGAAGAAGAGCAAAATGTGCCGGAATTTGCAAATTTAAACAGCATGTATGTGCACTAGCTGAGGAAGTTTGCCGTGGACGGGGCGCTGTCTTTCGCATTTTATAAAGGGCGTGCGCCATTGCCTTTATGCCTTATCCTACGGCAAAACCAGGCTCTTCTCCCTTTGCCGTTGTCAATAAAGCGCTTTTCGTCACCGACTAGCGCGCCCTCAAACGGATTATCCTGCTTGCTCAAGCCGGTAACCCTGGGCTACTGACCGCACGGGTCCGCCGGCGCGCCGGGATCGGCCGCCTGGGGGACTGTGAAGGCCCGGGTCAGCCTGTCCAGTTCTTCTTCCCTGCGAATATCGGGATAGGCGTAATTTCCAGAAGAAAACCTACCGGCCTCGCCGGCTTGTCCTTCACTGGCTCGAAAGGCAGTTTAGTCCGCGAAACCTGACCGTTAACCTTCATCATTTGATCCGGGGTTGATGAACTGATCGCGACCGGCAGTTTCTACTAGGGCGTTGCTGCAAGGGCAAATCGGTGATTCTGGCTTTCGGCACCGAAGGCGCACAAGCCGGCAGCGGTCATCTGATCGGTTGTCTGGGGATCCGATCTCGGTCGCCGCTCTGGCCGAATCGGCGCGGTTGACGCGCTTTACTGATATTGTATCGGGTATCGTGCTGATCACGGCGCCGCTGATGATGGAGGGGGCTCCGGCAGACAGACTGGGCGGGCGCCGCAGCCGTTCTGGCGCTGATTCTATTGAGTATCCCTCCGGGGCAGGATAGAAAACCGGCACGGAAGCTGGAGCTTATCCCGTTTAGAGCCGAGCGGCGGCGCTCTCGTTTTGCCCGGCCGATTGCTGCTGGAGCAAATTTAGCGTGCTTTCCGGCAGTTTTCTGAGGCCGGCGTTTTCCAAATGCAGCCGGGCGTCTTCATGGACCGCGGTCATGAAGCGAATCAGTTCCATTTCATAGCGTATCTTTTGTTCATGATCCTCGGCATCCCACATTTTGTGCAAAAGATGCTTGGCGTGGTGATGGATCGTTAGTGCGACCGACTCGGGCAAATGGGTGTAGCTTTTCTGAATCGACTCTTTCAACTGGTCGAGCGAGCCGAGGTAGTGCTGATAATCCTTGATATCCTGTTTGCAGCGGGTCTTGTACATCGACAGTTCTGCGTCGTGCCGGGTTTTCAGGAGATCGATTTCGTGTTCCAACTGTACGCTCTGCTTTTTGAGTTCGGCTTCCAGCGCTTTCTCGGCCAGAATACGCTGCTGCTTCAATTCCGCCTGCTGCGCCTGATTGTCTTGCCGCCACTGCAAATCCCTGTCCTTGATCGAGTGCAGCAGATTGACGAGGCCAAGAATGCGTTCGGATAACCAGGCCATGACTAACGGTGGGTGATGATCGTTTGTTGAAGCGCAATCAGGCCTTCAATGTTTGCCTGTTTGCGGTAAGTGCGATTCTGCCGCTTCCATGCCTCAAGCTGATCCGTGGAAACGAGCGATTTGATCGCGGCCAGATCGGTATCGATTGCTTGGGCCAATGAGCGGCTGTGTTTGCGATCGTTGGCGCGCATCAGACGCCGCTTTCGGGCTTCCAGAAAATAACGGGTCTGCAAACGGCGGTGGGAGAATAAGCGTTGTTCCCGGTCGAGTTTTCCCTGAATGAACCAGAGCCGACGCTGCCTGCGCTCGATTCCGGAAAAGTAGCTGCGGAATTCCCGTACGATTTGCCTGACGGCGAGAAGCAGCAGGTGGGTGAACAGCAGGGCGAAAGATGAGAGCAGCGATAAGATCCCGATCGGGTAAAACGCTTTGCTGAAGCTTTGGTTCGGCAGCAACGAAAGGGCTTCGGCAATCAAGAAGAGTATCAGCGAGGCGATGAAGAGGGAAAAGGCTATTTTGATCATCGGTTCGACCCCGAATTTGGAATACTCAAATTCGTCATCTCTATGCTCCGCGCAATCGGATCCGGTTCGTTTCGCTTCGGCTTCATCGGTTATGTTCCCACGTTCTCTGTGGGAACAATACGGCTACTTCTATTTAGATAATTTTGGCGATTTATTTTAGTAAACGTCCCGTACGTAGCGTTTGTCCTTTTTCAACTGGTTCACATAGTCGATCGCCTGCTGCTCACTCATTTTGCCGTGCTCGGCAATCACGTCATGCAGTGCCTTGTCGACATCTTTGGCCATCCGGTACGCATCGCCGCAGACGAAGAAATAGCCGCCTTCTTCGAGCCAGGCGAACAGTTCGGTGCCGTGCTCCCGCATCCGGTCCTGCACATAGATTTTTTCAGCCTGATCACGCGAAAACGCCAGGTCGAGGCGAGTCAAGAGACCCTTTGCCTGCATTGCTTCGATCTCGTCGCGGTACATAAAGTCGGTCGCGGCGTTACGATCGCCAAAGAACAGCCAGTTTTTACCCGGTGCCCCCCGGTATTCGCGTTCCTGCAGGAAGGCGCGGAACGGCGCCAGGCCGGTGCCGGGACCGACCATGATCATCGGCAGGCTATTGTCGTCGGGTACTCTGAAGACTTTGTTCGGAGTAAAGAAGCAGCGCACTTCAGTGTTTTCGTTGACCAAGTCGGCCAAGAAGGTCGAGCAGACGCCCTTATGCTGACGACCGAAACTGTCGTAACGCACGCTTGCGACCGTCAGGTGCACGGAGTCGGGATAAACCTTGCCGCTCGACGAGATCGAATAGGCGCGATGCTGCAGCGGCTTCAGCAGGGCAATGAACTCGGCGGCGGAAAACTCGCAGCCGGGGTTTTGCCGGAGCAGATCCAGGATGTCGCGGCCCCAGAGATAATCGGCCAGTTTGTCCTTGTCGCCGGATTCGAGGATCGCGTTCAATTCCTTGTTGCCGGAGCGGCTGGCGATTTCCTCGACCAGTTCCTTGCTCGGCGTCTTGATTTCGAACTGAGTGCGCAATGCTTCAGACAACGAGGTGAATTCGCCGTTGACCGGCTCGTCTTCGTCGCCGTTACAGCCGATCGCTTGGAGAAGATCCTTGACCAGTTCCGGGCAGTTGGTCGGCACTACGCATAGGGCATCGCCGGCTTCGTAACTCATGCCGGAGCCTGCGATCGAAATCTCGTAATGGCGAGTTTCTTTCGACGAGGAAGGTGCGGTGACCAGGCGATTGACCCGCATTGTGCCGGGGAACGGATTTTTCCGGTTGTACTGCGACTTTTCGGGCGCCGTGGCGTCGGCTTCGACTACCGTTGCGGTCGTGTTGCCGCCGGACATGAACGGAATGACCGCCTTGATCCAGGCTTCGGCAGGCTCTTCGAAATCGACGTCGCAGTCGGTTCGTTCGTAGACACGCTTCGCGCCGAGTTCGGCGAGTCTATCGTCCCAGTCCTTGCCCGCCTTGCAGAACAGGTCATAGCTGGTATCGCCGAGTGCCAGTACCGAATATTGCAGCTTTTCGAGCCGCGCCATTGCCTCGCTTTTGACTGTATCCCAGAGCATCTGCGCATTGTCCGGCATTTCGCCTTCGCCATAGGTGCTGGTGATGACCAGGAGATAATCCATCTCCGCCAGTGCATTCGCTTCGATTTCGTCCATACCCTTGACGACCGGTTTGAGCCCGTGCGCCTTGGCGATTTGCGCGGCATCGTTCGCAACCGATTCGGCATTGCCGGTCTGGCTGCCGTACAGGATGTTGATCGTACGGCTCGCGGTTTGCTGGGCGGCGCCCGCGCTTTGGATCATATGAGTGTGCATACCGGCAAAAAAGCCGCTGAGCCAAGCGCGCTGGCTTTCGCTGTAAGGACCGTCGAGAGGAATTTGCGGTGTTTTCATTTCCGTTTAAATGTAAATCAATAAAAATCGGAGCCCCCTCAAGAGTTGAGGGGGCGCAGCTCGAAGAAATTACGGGTGTGAGATCAGGCCGCCTGTTCGTTCAACATGCCCTGCACGATACTCAGGCCGGCGAGACTGGCCAGATATTGCTCAATCGAGGGAATGCCTGCCTGCGCCGCTTTGTTGACCTGATTCTGCTCGATAATCCAAGCGGTGGAACCAATCGAATGGATGCTTTGCACCGAGCGGTTGATCAGGGCGGTTTTGTAATCGTTCAGGCGTTTATCCGCGAGCAGCCAGGACAGCTGTTCGTCCGTGTAGTTGCTGTAGGCCTCGCGGGTGGTCTTGACCAGCGTATCCTGCAGTTTGCGCGGACGCTCGACGATCAGTTTGCGAGCAGCCTGTTCGGTCCGAGCCTGAGTGCGTTGCGTTTCGGGCAAATGCTTCAGCATGTCCTGCGCGACCTGCTGTGCCTTTTCGAGCACCATGAAGCTGTTGACCAGCTTGAAGGTGAGGTCGGTATCGGTGGAGCCGTAAGCCGGAATCGCGCCGCCGAACAGCGGGCTGGCCGTCCGGTATGCTTCCCGGACCTGTTCGATCTGCCGGCGCGCCAGTTCGACCGACAATTCCTCGATCATTTCTTTGCGGTCCATCGCTTTTTGCAGGAAAACCGCCGACTGGGTCTTGTTCAGCCACAAGGGCAGTGCGAATTTGAAATGTTCGCGTTCGTTCGCCCAATTGTTCAGCAGGTTTTTGGCCTTGCTCGAATTCGCGTAGTCGGCATGCTGTTCCAGCATAGAGAGCACGAACTGCTCATGGGCGCGCGCGACATCGCTGTCCTCGCTCAAGCGGCGCAGCTCTACGGACGATTTGTCGTACAGGTTTTCGAGCCGGTTTTCCGGGTCGTACTGGTAGGCGTTGCCGCCGGACATCCCGTTGCAGAAGCCTTTTCCGAAACCGCCGATGTTCAGCACTGCACCGTTGGTCATGTATTCGCAGCCGAAATCGCCGACGCCTTCGACGACCGCCATCGCCCCCGAGTTGCGCACCGCGAAACGGTCGCCAGCCTCGCCGTTGATGAAGGCCTTGCCACCGGTCGCGCCGAACAGCGCGAAATTGCCGATCAGCACATTGTTGCCGGGCGTTTTGACGCCGCCGCCGGGCGATTCGACAATCAACAGGCCGCCGCACATCGATTTGCCGACACCGTCGTTGCAGGTGCCGAGATGTTCCATCCGCATTCCGTCATTCAGGAACGCGGCATAGCTTTGGCCGGCCGAGCCGGTGGTGCGGATCACGACGGTCTCGGGCGCCAGATAACGGCGGCCCTCGGCGCGGTGGCCCTTACTGTGGTTCAGGTAGATCGGCTTGGCTTTCGCGATCTGCTGTTCGGTCAGTTCATAAGCGAGCATCCGCTCGATATCGATCGCGGTCTGGCCGCCGACGGTCTTGTGCCGGTTATTCAGCTTGAACTCGCTGCCTTCGATCACGACCTGGGGCTGGCCTTTTTCGATCAGTTCGGCCTTTACCTTTTCGATGATCTTGTCGTCGATGGCGAAATTCGCTTCGAGATAGATCGGGTTGGCGATCTTGACTACATCGATATACGCCAACATCTTGCGCAGGTCGACCTGACCGATCAGCGACGGATGCTCGATCAGGTGCAAGAGGTCGGTCTGGCCGCGGATTTCCGCGAGGCTCTTGTAGCCGAGTACGGCCAGGATTTCGCGAACTTCATGCGCGAGGTTCATCAGGTACTGCGCCAATACGCGTGCGTCGCCCTTGAATTCTTCATGCACGGTGGTCAGGCCTGCGGGGCATTTCACGTTGCAGTTCTTCGCCATCACGCAGCGCAGCATCATCAGCGCGGTAGTGCCGAATTCGAATGAATCCGCGCCCAGAATCGCCGATTTGACGACGTCGAGGCCGCTTTGGTGCGCGCCGCTGCAGCGCAGAATCACCTTATCGCGCAGGCCGTTGACCGACAGCGCCTGATGCACTTCGGCAATCCCGATTTCGGGCGAGCGGCCGCTGTTTTTCAGACTGGTGACGGCTGCCGCGCCGGTGCCGCCGGTGTTGCCGGCGACATTGATCACGTCCGCGCCGGCCTTGGCAACGCCGACCGCGATTGTGCCGATGCCTTCGGACGACACCAGCTTGACGCCGACCTTTACGCGGGCGGCTTTCGCATCGTGAATCAGTTGGCCTAAATCCTCGATCGAATAAGTGTCATGATGCGGGGGAGGGCTGACCAGTTCGACCCGCGGCGTGCCGCCGCGCAGCGCCGCGATCTCGACCGAGACCTTCGGCGCCGGCAATTGGCCGCCTTCGCCCGGTTTTGCGCCCTGCGCGATCTTGATTTCGATCTCGCGCAGGTTCGGGTCGGCCAGATAGCCGGCCCAGACGCCGAAACGGCCGGAAGCGAACTGCTTGATGTTGCAGGACTTCAGCGTATTGAAGCGGTTCGAATGCTCGCCGCCTTCGCCGCAGTTACTCAAAGAACCCACGATGTTGAAGCCTTGCGCGACCGCTTCGTGCGCTTCGGCAAGCAAAGCGCCGTGGCTCATCGCGCCGGACGCGAGCGTCGGGGTGATTTCGTGCGCGGGCTGGACTTCGGCCAGCGCGATCGGCTCGCGGGCGGTCTGGATCTTGCTCAAATAGTCTGCGAACAGGCTGTCCGCCTCTTCCACTTTCAACGCCAGCGCATCGCCTTCGACCGCGGCGGTAAAAGCGCTACCAGCGAAGCGGGTCTTGAAGTGCTCGGCCAGCTGCTCCAGGCGCGCTTTCGAAGCATTCGATGTCAATTTGACGGCAAAAGCGTTTTCGCCGGTCTTGCTGACATCCAGGCCGCGGACCAGATAATTGATGTTGCCGCGCAGATTTTGCTTGCCCAGGATCCGGTCGAAATCCCGAGCGTTTTCTGCCTGCGTCACATCGGCCGGAAAATCCATGATGTCGCGCAACGCGGCCGGCCGCGATTCGCGTTCCAGATACAGGTTCTTCGTGAAGCTGCGGTAGGCGGGCGTAATGCCGAAATTGTCGATCTGTTCGGGCGTGCGTTTGGTATAGCCGAAATCGGTATAGGCCGTATCGGAAGCTTCCGGCGATTTATCCTGCGGAATGTACAGGATCGGCTCGTCGGTCATGTTGATGTATTCGCGCACCGCGGTGTTGCCGTACGAGTGGCCGGCACCGTCCTGGCGCTCCTTGAACAGACCCAGGAACGGAATATCCTTTTCTTCCTTTACGCCCAACGCCATTCGGTGCCATTCGGCCGCGCTGGAGGCGATGTCGGCAAAGCGCGCACCGCCGACCGACGAATGAATGTTCGGGAAGTAAGGCGCCAGTTTCGGCTCCTCGGTATCGATATAATTCGATTCGAAAAATTCGCCGCCGATGTAGCTTTCGGCCGTACACAGGCCGAATTTGCCCATTGTCTTCATCAGCGATTTTTCGACGCCTTTCTGGAATTTGTCGAGCGCTTTTTGATAGTCGGCCGCTACGAAATCGGTGATGACGCGGTTATGCACGCTGATCGGGCAGATCGCGGAGGCGCCGAAGCCCAGGATCGTCGCGATGTCGTGCGGACTCGCAGCCTGGCCGGTTTCGGCGATCAGCGAGGAGTTGAAGCGCAGGCCCATTTTGACCAAATGCTGGTTGGCGGCGGCAACCATCAGCAGCGCCGGAATCGCCGCCATTTCGCGGCTGATCTTCATGTCGCTCAGGATGACGATGCCGACATTGTTGCGGGCGGCCTGTTCGACCTGGGCGCAGACGTCCAGCAGCGCCGCTTCGAGCGCGTCTTCGTTAAGCTTTGCGTCGTCAAAATTCGGCCGGTACAGCATGTCCAGCGTGACCGTGCTGACCTGGGCCTGGCGGCGGATCTGTTCGAGCTGGGTACGCTGCAGGATCGGCGAATCGATCACCAGTTGCTTGCTGTATTCATCCGAGAAGGTCGGCTTCGCGCCCAACGCGACGCGCAGCGTCATGCCGTCGCTTTCGCGGATCGAATCGAGCGGAGGGTTGGTCACCTGCGCAAAACGCTGGCTGAAATAGCGCGACATGCCGCCTTCCGCGCTCGACAGCGCGTTCGGTGCAAGGCCGTAGCCCATCGCGGAGACCTTTTCGGCGCCAGTCTGCAAAATCGGGTCAAGCAGGAACTTGAAGCTTTCCTGGTTTAGCGAGTAGGCCGTATGGCGCTGATCGAAATTGAATTCGTGGTCGTTGCTCAGTTCGGACAGATCGACCTTCGGCAGTTCGTCCAAGTGCAGGCTGCGCTGGTTCAGCAGGGTCCGGTAATCCTTTTCCTTCGCGAGCCGCTCCATCACTTGATGGCTGTCGTATTTTTCGCCGGTGCTGTGGTCGAAATAAAGCATGCCGCCGGCCTCGATCCGGCCGCGGGTCAGCACTTCCTTCGGCGGGAAGTCGATCTGGCCGGCTTCGGACATCACGGCCAGGTATTCCTTGGTTTCGACCGAGCGCAGAGGGCGCAGGCCCAGGCGGTCCAGGCGCGCGCCGACGCGGATGCCGTCGTTGAAGATCAGCGCGGCGGGGCCGTCGTTCTTTTCTTCGTAGAGGCTGAAGTATTCAAGCATCGCGCGCACTTCCGGCGACAGGGTCGTATCGTTTTCCCAGGCCGGCGGCATCATCGCGAGCACTGCGGTCACGATGTCCAGGTCGTCTTCGTTGATCCGCCGGGTCAAGGTCTGATCCAGGCGGCCGGAGTCGGACTGGCCGCACGGAAAGCAGATGTGCTTGTTGTGCTGGCGCGCGATTGCGTTTTCGCTGAGCCGGTTCTTCTTGTCGGTATTCAGTTCGCCGTTGTGCGCCATGTAGCGGAACGGCTGCGCCATCATCGTCGCCGGCGCGGTATTGGTCGAAAACCGGGTGTGGAAAAACAGCGTGTTGACTTCGTGGTCGGGATCGTAGAGATCCATGAAATACGGGATCACTTCGAACGAATTCAGCCGCCCCTTGTAAACCTGAGTGCGGGAGCTCATCGACAGCGGATAAAAGCCGTTCAGCTCCGGGCGTGTAAAGCCTTCCTTTTCGAGATCCAGCAGAGCTGCCTGAATATACTTTTCGTACTCGTCATGACTGGCCGACTCCAAATGCTCGGGGCGGCCGAATACGACCTGCTTGATCGGCTGCTGGGCCTTGACCGCGGCTTCGTTCAGAACCGCGTTGTCGACCGGCACGTTACGCCATAAGATAATCGGCAGTTTTGCCTCTCTAAAATGGCGCTCGATCAGTTCCGTGGTGACCGAGTCGTAGTGATCGTGATCTTCCGGAAAAAAGAAATTCGCAACGCCGAACCGGCCGAGCTCCAGGTCATTCAAACCGGTAATCTTTCGGAAGAGTTTCAGCGACAAGTCGATATTGACTCCGGCGCCGTCGCCGACTCCTTCCGAACTCATACCCCCCCGATGCGGGATCGTACACAGCGCCTCATGCGTTTTGACTAAAATGTCGTGCGTCTGTATGCTTTGCTTATGGGTGATGAAACCCACGCCGCAGCTGTCCTGGGATAAATCGGCATCGTAGAGTAAGGGTTGCAGGTCGCTCATTCGGGAATTGTTGTTCATAGTTCAGCCCGTCCTAATTATGCCGCGCCGGCGGCCATAATTGATCGTTTTATTTCAATGCGTGATAGAGTAAGCCGGGCGAAAGCCGGCGCATTGAGTCCGTTACGATATTTTCTTTGCTAAAGAAATTCATTTAGTGAAACCCGCCAATGCTAACAGATTTGTCCGAGTTTGTCATGAGTTACTCGAACTCTAGAAGGGATCGGAAGGCCGTCGAATCGTTTGCGATAGAGGGTGTTATCGTTACGGTTTTTGTTGCTTATATCACCTAATCGTGCGCTTGTCGAGCGGGGAATCGGCTCTGTATTCGGATATAAAATATTTATTGGACAAGGGCTTAATGGCACTGTAAAGTCGGGTTGAACAGGGCGGGAAAACGTTTTGAGCCACGTTCGGACGCGGTTTATTAGGCATACAGTACTTTTCGGAAACATGAAAGAAGATTTTGACGTGGTGGTTGTCGGCGGCGGTATGGTCGGTGCGGCGGTCGGTTGCGGATTAGGCGGCAGCCGCCTGAAAATTGCGGTGATCGAGAGCGCGCCGCCCGAACCTTTCTCGCCGGAACAGCCGCACGATTTGCGTGTTTCGGCGCTCAGCATCGCCTCGAAAAATATCCTGGCGGCGGTCGGCGCCTGGCAAGGCGTCGAAAGTCGCCGGTTTTGTCCCTTCAGGCGGATGCGGGTCTGGGAAACGGCGGGAGATACCGAGTTCCGCAGCGACGACATCGGAGAGCGCGAGCTGGGCTATATCGTCGAAAATCGAATTACCCAATCGGCGCTGCTGGAGCGTCTGCAGGCGTTTGCCAATGTCGAGATCATTTACCGTGTCGACGTGAAAAAAATCCGTTACCAGCCCGGCAAGGCGTCCGAGCTCGAACTTGCGGACGGGCGCGTGTTGTCGGCCAGGGTGCTGGTCGCGGCCGACGGCGGCCAGTCCAGAGTCAGGCAAACGGTGGGCCTCGGGGTAACCGGCTGGGATTATCAACAGCATGCGCTGGTGATCTATGTCGAAACAGCTTATGGGCAGCAGGATATTACCTGGCAGCGCTTCGTGCCGAGCGGACCGCAGGCTTTTCTGCCCCTGGCCGGGCATTACGGATCCATCGTCTGGTACAACTCTCCCGATCAGGTCAACCGTTTAAAAGCGTTATCCGACGAGGACCTGTTGAGGGAATTGCAGACCGCTTTCCCCGATTGCCTCGGCAAGCTCAACAAAGTGCTGGGGCGGGCCAGCTTTCCGTTGAAGCGCCAGCACGCGCAGCATTATGTCAAGCCCGGCGTCGCGCTGGTCGGAGACGCGGCGCACATGATCAATCCATTGGCCGGGCAGGGCGTCAATATCGGTTTTCTCGATGCGGCTGCGCTTGCCGAAGTGCTGCTCGATGCCGATAAAAAGGGCGAGGACATCGCCGATGCCGCCGTATTAAAGCGCTACGAAAAAATGCGCCGGAACGAAAATCTGAAAATGATGACCGTGATGGACGCGTTTTACCGGGTCTTCAGCAACGATCTGCCGCCGGTCAAATTTTTGCGTAATCTCGGCCTGGGATTGGCCGAACGGATCTTGCCGGCAAAGAATTTGGTGATGCGCAGCGCGATGGGAATTACGGGCGATCTTCCCAGGCTGGCGCGCGGCGAGCCGCTCATCTAATTTCTGGCCGGTATGATCCCGCTTTGCGCGGGGGCTGCCGTTTGCGGCGCTCCGCCGGGGCAGGCCGGCTTGTGCCTATTTTTTCATTTGCTTGCTAAATTTCAAACGATATACCTTATTCATGCGTCCTGAGGAACTCATGCTGCTGATCATAAACGTTGGCAGCGCCACGATCAAAAGCCGGCTGTTCGATTCGAGTTTGCGGGAGATCGCGCGAATGAATGCCGATTACGGAAACGGCGGCGGCATTCGGTTGAAAGGCCGGGATAGTCAGGGAAGAGACATCGAGCGGCATATTCCCGAAAACGGCACGGCCCGGCAATCCTTGTCCGCAGTTTTCGACGAGTGGCGGAAACAACTTTCGAGCCTGCAAGCCCCCTTAAAAGCGATCGGCCATCGGATCGTGCACGGAGGCGGCGACTTTGCTTCGGCGACTCGGCTGACTTCCGAGGTGTCGGCCCGTCTTGCGGAGCTGGATGCTTATGCGCCCCTGCATAATCCGCTGAACCGACTCGGCGTTTCAATGGCGGAGGCCGCGTTTCCGGAAGTTCCGCAGTATGCGGTCTTCGATACGGCTTTCCATCGGCAAATGCCTGAATATGCGAGCCGCTATCCTATTCCTTCCGAATTGTCGAGCAATGTCGAGTTTCGCCGCTTCGGTTTTCACGGCATCTCTTGCCAATACAGCGTTTCGAGGGCCGCTGCGCTATTGGCGAAGGACCGCTCCAATATCAATTGCCTCATTTTGCATTTGGGCGGAGGCGCCAGTGCGACTGCGGTACTCGGCGGCAGAGGCGTCGATACTTCGATGGGGTTCTCGCCGACCGAAGGTCTGATGATGGCCACCCGCTGCGGCGATATCGATCCGATGATTCCGATGGTTTTGCTCAGAGAAGGCTGGACTGCCGACCGCTTAGACCGCTTGCTTAACCGCGAAAGCGGCCTGTTGGGAGTCTGCGGCGCGGGCGACATGCGAGAGGTCTTGCGATTGGCCGAAAGCGGCGCTGAGCAGGCCAGGTTGGCCGTCGACATTTATTGCTATCGAATCAGAAAATATATCGGGGCGTTCTGCGCGGTGCTCGGCGAAATCGATGCGCTGATCTTCACCGGCGGCGTCGGCGAGCATGCGCCTTTGATCCGGCAAAAAATTGTCGAAGGGCTCGACCGGCTCGGTTTCGCGATCGACGTTGCAGCCAACTTGCAGAACTCGGAACATGACCGGGATATCGGCAGTCCCAGCAAAAAGTCGCGCATTCTGGTTATCCCTGCCGAGGAGGAGCGCGAGATTGCGGCGCAGATTTTAAACTGTTTGGCATATCGATCTTAAGGAGAACAGGCGTGAAAACCCCTTCAGAACATGCAACGCTTTCCCCCGAAATGCAGAGCCGGATGGACGCCTATTGGCGTGCGGCGAATTATCTGTCGGTCGGGCAAATCTATCTGCTCGACAATCCGCTGCTCGACGCGCCGTTGGCGCTCGAACACATCAAGCCGCGTTTGCTGGGGCATTGGGGTACGACGCCGGGATTGAATTTTATCCATGTCCACCTGAACCGCCTGATCAAGGCGCACGATCTGAACATGATCTTTATCTGCGGCCCGGGGCACGGCGGGCCGGCAATGGTCGCGAATGCCTGGCTGGAAGGCACTTACAGCGAGCGCTACCCGAACGTTTCGCTGGATCGGGAAGGCATGCGCGCTCTATTCAAGCAGTTTTCGTTTCCGGGCGGCGTGCCGAGCCATGTCGCGCCGGAGACGCCCGGTTCGATCCATGAAGGCGGCGAGCTCGGTTATGCCTTATCGCATGCCTACGGCGCCGTATTCGACAATCCCGACCTGATCGCCTGCTGCGTGGTCGGCGACGGAGAAGCCGAAACGGGTCCTCTGGCGGCCTCCTGGCATTCGAACAAGTTTCTGAATCCGGCGCGCGACGGGGCGGTGCTGCCGATTCTGCATTTGAACGGCTATAAGATCGCAAATCCGACGATTCTGAGCCGGATCGATCAGGACGAGCTGATCAAGCTCTTCGAAGGCTACGGCTATCGGCCTTATCTGGTCGAAGGCAGCGATCCGGCGGCGGTGCATCCGCGCATGGCCGAGACGCTCGACCGGTGTCTGGACGAGATCCGGACGATACAGCAAACGGTACGCTCCGGCCAATCCTGGAGCCGCCCGAAGTGGCCGATGATTATCCTGCGTACGCCGAAAGGCTGGACCGGCCCTGCGGCCGTAGACGGCAAGAAAACCGAGGATTTCTGGCGTTCGCACCAGGTGCCGCTGGCCAATCTGGCGGAGAATCCGGCGCACATCGAGGTGCTCGAACAATGGCTCCTGAGTTACCGTCCCGAAGAGCTCTTCGATGCGCAGGGGGCGCCGAAACCCGAGCTGCTGGAGCTTGCGCCGCGCGGCCCGCGTCGGATCAGCGATAATCCGCATGCGAACGGCGGCGTGCTGCTACGCGATCTGCGGCTGCCCGATTTTCGCGACTACGCGCTCGATGTATCCGCTCCGGGCGCGATCGAAGCGGAAGCGACGCGGGTGATGGGCAAGTTTTTGCGCGATGTGATGAGGGGCAATCTCGAACAGCGCAATTTCCGGATTTTCGGTCCCGACGAAACGGCCTCGAACCGTTGGGATGCCGTTTTCGAGGCGACGCCAAGGGCTTGGGAGGAAAAAATCCTGCCGGAAGACACCGATTTGGCCCGCGACGGCAGGGTTATGGAGATTCTCAGCGAGCATACCTGCCAGGGTTGGCTGGAAGGCTATTTGCTGACCGGGCGCCACGGCTTTTTTTCCTGCTACGAAGCGTTCATCCACATCGTCGATTCGATGTTCAACCAGCATGCGAAATGGCTGAAAACCTGCAACCGGATACCCTGGCGACGGCCAATTGCTTCATTGAATTATTTGCTGACTTCGCACGTCTGGCGCCAGGACCATAACGGCTTTTCACATCAGGATCCGGGGTTCATCGACCATGTCGTGAATAAGAAAGCCGAGGTCGTGCGTGTTTATTTTCCGCCCGATGCGAATACCCTGCTGTCGGTGACCGATCACGTGCTGCGCAGCCGCAACTACGTGAACGTGATTGTCGCCGGCAAGCAGCCGGCTCCGCAGTGGCTGACGATGGACCAAGCAATCAAGCACTGTCACGCCGGCATTGGTGTATGGGAATGGGCGAGCAACGACCTCGGTGAAGAACCCGATGTGGTGATGGCCTGCGCAGGCGACGTGCCGACGCTGGAGACATTGGCGGCAGTCGACATACTGCGGACTCAAATCCCCGATTTGAAAATCCGGGTCGTCAATGTCGTCGATCTGATGAAGCTGCAGCCGTCGGGCGAGCATCCGCATGGGCTGTCCGACCGCGATTTCGAACAACTGTTCACTTCCGATAAGCCGATCGTGTTCGCTTACCACGGTTATCCCTGGCTGATTCACCGGCTGACTTACCGCCGCCCCAATCATGAGAATCTGCATGTGCGCGGCTATAAGGAAGAAGGCACGACTTCGACGCCTTTCGATATGGTCGTGATGAACGATGTCGATCGCTTCCATCTGGCGATCGATGTGATCGACAGAGTGCCTCGGTTAAAAGACCGGGCGGTTTATCTGAAACAATATTTCAAGGGCAAGCTGATAGATCACAAGCACTATATCCGGACCTACGGTGAGGACATGCCGGAGATCCGCGAATGGAAATGGCCTGCGGAAACGGTGGGTTCGCATAGGCAAGCTGGTTAAGGCGTCCTTATGCGGCTAAGTCCATGTTCGAGTCCGGTAGGGCTGTTCAGTATCCGTTTAGAATTTGTTAGTATAATTATTAAGAAACTTTTCGGAAATTAATGTCAAACCTGGCAAATTTTTTGAAAATACGTTTTATCGGCTTCAATATAACAAGGTCGTCCAATATTCACCCATGACCGAGGCAAATATGAAAAAAACCTTATTAATCACGGCGATCAGCTCCGTATTTTTGACCGCCTGCGTTACCGATCCTTATACCGGCGAGTCCCGGATCAGCAACACTGCCAAAGGCGGCGGCCTAGGCGCAGCAACCGGTGCGGCAATCGGCACCGCATTCGGCGGCAATGACTGGAAGAATGCAGGCTGGGGCGCTTTGGCGGGCGGCGCGCTGGGGGCTGCGGTCGGCGCTTATATGGATCATCAACAAAAAGAAATGGAGCAGTCCTTGCAGGGTACCGGCATCGAAGTGCAAAGAACCGCCGAGAACACCTTGAATCTCAACATGCCGGAAAGCGTAACGTTCGCCTTCAATTCGTCTACGTTGACTCCTCATGCGCAGTCCGCGTTGAATACGGTGGCCAGTATCCTGAATCAATATCCGGAATCGACGATCACCGTCACCGGTCACACTGACGATATTGGCTCGGATACTTATAATCAGCGCTTGTCGGAGCAACGCGCTGCCAGCGTGTCCAATTATCTCGGACAGCACGGCGTAAATTTTTCCCGTTTGAAACAGCAGGGCATGGGCGAGAGAATGCCGAAGTTTCCGAATACCAACGAGGAAAACCGCGCGCAAAACCGCCGCGTCGAACTGGCGATCGTTGCGAACAGCAATGCGGGCGCGCAGCAAGGCTCTCCGCAACAGCCCCAACAGCAAGGTTATCCTCAACAGCAGGGCTACCCGCAACAGCAGGGTTATCCTCAACAGCAAAGTTACCCGCAACAGCAAGGCTACCCGCAACAGCAGGGTTATCCTCAGCAGCAAAGTTACCCCCAACAGCAAGGTTACCCTCAGCAGGGCTATCCTCAACAGGGCTACCCGCAGCAAGGCTACCCGCAACAGCCGTACGGATATCCGCGCTAAATGCGTTTATCGGCCGGGGAGCGGCAAGCTCTCCGGCTCGCGAGCCCGGCCCCGGTGCAACACGATTGCGCCGGGGCTTTTTTTTGTCCCCATGGATGGCCGGACGAAACGTAGAATACGATACATTGTCTTTCCGTGGGATTAATTTACGGTTCGCTTATGGCATCGGGTATAATCATTACCCGTTGGCCGCATTCTCGGGCGGCCGGTGTTTTTATTTACAGACTTAGACCATCATCGATCAAGGCCTTATGGATTTAAAATTTCTCGATTTCGAACAACCCATTGCCGAACTGGAAGCTAAAATCCGCGAGCTTCGTAATGTGGAGTTCGATAATGACATCAACATATCTGATGCCATCCAGCAGTTGGAAGAGAAAAGCCGCGCACTGACTGAATCTATCTTTGCGACGCTGTCCGACTGGCAGATTTCGCAATTGTCCCGTCATCCGGGACGTCCTTATGCGCTCGATTACATCAAGCTGATGTTCACCGATTTTCATGAATTGCACGGCGACCGCGCTTATGCGGACGATCCGGCGATCGTTTGCGGTCTGGCGCGGTTCGACGGAGAGCCGGTCGTAGTGATCGGGCATCAGAAAGGCCGAGACACCAAGGAAAAAATCTACCGCAATTTCGGGATGCCGCGCCCGGAAGGTTACCGTAAGGCTCTCCGCGTGATGAAGATGGCCGAGCGCTTCCAACTGCCGGTGATCTGCCTGATCGATACGCCGGGCGCCTATCCGGGCATCGGCGCGGAAGAGCGCGGACAAAGCGAAGCGATCGCGAAAAACCTGTTCGAAATGGCCAAACTCAGAACCCCTATCATTTGCACCGTGACCGGTGAGGGCGGTTCCGGCGGTGCTTTGGCGATCGGGGTCGGCGACCGGCTGATCATGCTGGAATACAGCACCTACTCGGTCATTTCTCCGGAAGGCTGCGCTTCGATTCTGTGGAAAAGCGCGGACAAATCGCAGCTTGCTGCGGAGGCGATGGGAATCACTTCCGACCGGATTCGCGAGCAAGGCCTGCTCGATGAAGTGGTCCGCGAACCGGTAGGCGGGGGCCATCGGGATTTTCACGGCGTGGCCGAGAATTTGAAGGAAGCCCTACAACGTCATCTTGAAGAACTGAGACAACTCGATATCGACGAGTTGCTGGAAAAGCGTTATCAGCGCCTGATGAATTTCGGCGCTTTCATCGAAGAGCCGGTTAAATAATAGCCGGCATTTCCGCCGCCCGGTTTAATGCCGGGCCCTTAAACCTCGAGGTTTTAACCCACATGCTGACGCCGCGGCTGATCGAGTCTTCGCTCGCTTTATGCCAGGCGTCTCCCCGGCGAATTTTCCTCGCCTATAGCGGCGGCGTCGATTCGCACGTGCTGCTGCATCTGTGTGCTCAGGAACCGAAACTGCATGAAAGACTTACGGCGGTGCATGTGCATCACGGCCTGCAGGTGCAGGCCGAGGATTGGGCTCGCCATGCCGAAGCGACGGCGCGCGGACTCGGAGTCAACTTTCTGCTGCGCCGCGTGGATGCTCATTCCAAACCGGGCGAAAGTCCGGAAGAAGCCGCCAGAAACGCCCGGTACGCGGCGCTGAAGCCGCTGATGCGCCCGAATGATGTGCTGCTGGTTGCGCAGCATCAGGACGATCAGCTCGAAACGGTTTTGCTGCAGTTGTTGCGGGGTGGTGGCCTGCTGGGGCTTGCCGGGATGCCGGAAAGCATGCCGTTCGGTCCGGGGGTGCTGCTCAGGCCGTTTCTGCATGTCCGGAAACAAGACATAGATCGTTATGCGTTAGCGCATCAATTGGAGTGGATCGAGGATCCGACCAATCGCGAGAGCATGTATGACCGCAACTTTCTGCGTCGGGAAGTGCTGCCGTTATTAAAGCAGCGCTGGCCGGCCTGCGGTCGGACCGTGGGCCGGGCGGCAGGCCATTGCTCAGAAGCTTATGCCGTTCTGGCCGAGATTGCCGCCGAATCTTTCGCCCACGTGCACTCTACTCGCGACAACACGCTGGATATCGAGCGGCTCGGCGCGTTTGACTTTCGAAAGCGCCGGTTGATCATCCGGCACTGGTTCGGGCAAATGGATTTGAAAATGCCGTCTCAGGCTTTTCTGGCGCAGCTGTTCGATCACGTGATCGGCGCCGCCGGCGATAGCGATCCGGTGCTGAATGGGCAGGGCTGCCAAATACGCCGCTACCGGAACAAATTGTATTGCCTGCGAAACGGGCAAGCCGAGGATTTGCAGCCCTTGGATTGGCCCAAGGAAAAGGAATCGCTGATGATCGGCAAACGTATGACCCTGAGTCGAGTCGTTTCGACGGCCGGAATTCCCGAGTCCGTCTGGCGGCAGTCAACCGTAACCGTCAAATTCCGCAGCGGGGGCGAAAAGATCGCGTTGCCCGGGCGCCGAGGTCATCATCTTCTGAAAAATCTCTATCAGGAGATCGGTGTTCCGCCTTGGGAAAGGGCTGCGCTCCCTCTGCTCTATCTCGACGGCCAACTGGCCGCGGTCGCCGACCTTTGGATCGGCGCCGACTATTACCGGGAAGGCCCGTATCCCTGCTTCCGTCCGGTGTTAGCCCGTCATTAATTTGGGCGCGCAAATCGCTAAAGACGATAGCGCCTGTTTGGTGCTAAAATAGCCAACCTTCTGATACCCGTCATCTGTCTAAAATCCGAAGTAAACAATCTTTACATGACCAAATATATCTTTATCACCGGTGGAGTCGTATCTTCCCTCGGTAAGGGCATTGCGGCGTCTTCGCTCGCAGCCATTTTGGAAGCGCGCGGCCTGAAAGTGACTTTAACCAAGCTGGATCCTTACATCAACGTCGATCCGGGCACGATGAGCCCTTTCCAGCACGGCGAAGTATTTGTGACCGAGGATGGCGCGGAAACCGATCTGGATTTGGGACATTACGAGCGTTTTCTGAAGACCACGATGACCCGGAAGAACAACTTCACCACCGGCCAGGTTTACGACAGCGTGCTCCGCCGCGAGCGTAAAGGTGAGTATCTCGGTGCGACCGTACAGGTGATTCCGCATATTACCGACGAAATCAAGAACCGCGTTCAGCAAAGCGCCGAAGGCAAGGATGTAGCGATCATCGAAGTCGGCGGTACGGTCGGCGATATCGAATCGTTGCCGTTTCTCGAAGCGATCCGGCAGATGCGCGTCGATCTCGGCGCTGAGCGCTCGCTGTTCATTCACCTGACGTTGATTCCCTATATCCGCTCGGCGGGCGAACTCAAAACCAAACCGACTCAGCACTCGGTCAAGGAATTACGTACGATCGGCATTCAGCCTGACATTTTGATCTGCCGTTCCGAACAGCCGATTCCGGTAAACGAGCGCCGCAAGATCGCCTTATTTACCAATGTCGAGGAAAAAGCGGTCATTTCGGCGGTCGATGCGGATACGATTTATCGGATTCCGCTCTTGCTGCACGAGCAGGGCCTGGACGATATCGTCGTGAACAAATTGCGTCTGAATGCGCCGCCCGCGGATTTGACCGAGTGGAAAAACGTGGTCGAAGCATTGACGACCTCTACGCATGAAGTGAATATCGCGATCGTCGGCAAATACGTCGACCATACCGATGCGTACAAATCCCTTAACGAGGCGCTAATTCATGCGGGCGTACGGACCCGGAACAAGGTCAGGATCCATTATATCGATTCGGAAACGATCGAAGACGAAGGCGTCGGCGCGCTGAAGAACGTCGATGCGATCCTGGTGCCCGGCGGTTTCGGCGAGCGCGGCGTGGAAGGCAAGATCGCCACGGTCAAGTATGCCCGCGAGAACAAGATTCCTTACCTCGGCATTTGCCTCGGTATGCAGGTCGCAGTGATCGAATTCGCCCGCGACGTGGCGAAACTCGAAGGCGCGCACAGCACCGAATTCCTGCCGAATTCACCGCATCCGGTGATCGGCCTGATTACCGAATGGATGGACGAAGCGGGTCGGATCGAAACGCGCGACGAAAATTCCGACCTGGGCGGTTCGATGCGCCTGGGCGCTCAGCAATGCCGCCTGCAAGCCGATTCGCTGGCGTACAAACTCTATCAGAAAGACGTGATCACCGAGCGTCACCGCCATCGCTACGAGTTCAATAACCAGTATTACGACAAGCTCGAACAGGCGGGCCTGCGCTTTTCCGGCAAATCGATCGACGGCCGCTTGGTCGAAGTAGTCGAGATCGCCGATCATCCCTGGTTCCTGGCCTGCCAGTTCCACCCCGAATTTACCTCGACCCCGCGCAAGGGGCATCCGTTGTTCTCAGGTTTCGTGGTTGCGGCGGCCGAGCATAAAAAGGCAACTGTGTAGGTTGGGTTACAGGCTTTTTCGCAACCCAACATTGACCGGGATAGCTTTTTGTTGGGTTGGCTATCGCCAACCTAACTTACAGGGGCTTTGGCTCAATAAGAATTTAAAAAATTAGAGAATATTCATGCAATTATGTGGTTTTGAAGTCGGCCTCGACAAGCCGCTGTTTTTGATCGCCGGCCCCTGCGTGATCGAAAGCGAGCAACTGGCGCTCGATACGGCGGGCTATTTGAAAGAAGTGACGCAGGAGCTGAACATTCCGTTCATTTACAAATCCTCGTTCGACAAAGCCAACCGTTCCTCGCACGAAAGCTTCCGCGGCCTCGGCATCGAGCGCGGGCTCGAAATTCTGGCGAAAGTCAAAAAACAAATCGGCGTGCCGGTTTTGACCGACGTGCACGAGGACACCCCGCTCACCGAAGTCGCGAAGGTCGTCGATGTGATGCAGACCCCGGCGTTTTTGTGCCGACAGACCAATTTCATTCAGAGCGTCGCGGCCTGCGGGATTCCGGTCAACATCAAAAAAGGCCAGTTCCTGGCGCCGTGGGACATGGCGAACGTCGCGAAAAAAGCGAAGGCTGCCGGCAACGAGCAAATCATGGTCTGCGAGCGCGGCGTTTCGTTCGGCTACAACAACCTGGTTTCCGACATGCGTTCCCTGGCGGTGATGCGAGACACCGGTTGTCCGGTCGTGTTCGACGCAACCCATTCGGTACAATTGCCGGGCGGGCAGGGCAATTGTTCGGGCGGGCAGCGCGAATTCGTGCCGGTGCTGGCGCGGGCCGCGGTGGCGGTCGGCATTTCCGGCCTGTTCATGGAAACGCATCCGAATCCGGCCGAGGCGAAGAGCGACGGTCCGAATTCGTGGCCGATGCATCGAATGAAAGAATTACTCGAAGTTTTATTAACCATCGATCAGGCGGTCAAAGCCCAGCCCCTGATAGAAACTACAATCTAAGGAAACATTCATGGCTGCAATAGTAGATATTCGTGCAAGAGAAATTCTGGATTCGCGTGGTAACCCAACCGTCGAAGCCGATGTGATACTGGCTTCTGGCGTCGTCGGCAGCGCGATGGTGCCATCCGGCGCTTCGACCGGCGAACGTGAAGCGATCGAGCTGCGCGACGGCGACAAATCCCGCTACCTCGGCAAAGGCGTATTGAACGCGGTCGAGAACGTGAAGACCGAAATCCGCTCCGCGATTCTCGGCATGGACGCGGCAGACCAGGAAGGCATCGACAACAAGATGATCGAGCTGGACGGCACCGAATCGAAGTCCCGCCTGGGTGCGAATGCGATGCTGGCAGTCTCGATGGCGGCGGCGCACGCGGCAGCGCAAGAAAGCAAGCAGCCGCTCTACCGCTATCTGAACAAATCAGGCGAATTCGTGATGCCGGTGCCGATGATGAACATCATCAACGGCGGTTCGCATGCGGACAACAGCGTCGATCTGCAGGAGTTCATGATTTTGCCGGTTGGCGCGCCGACTTTCCGCGAAGCGATCCGCTACGGCGCGGAAGTGTTCCATAATCTGGCCAAGGTGTTGAAATCGAAAGGCCTGGCGACCACGGTCGGCGACGAAGGCGGCTTCGCGCCTAACCTGTCTTCGAACGAAGAAGCGATCGGCGTGATCCTGCAGGCCATCGAACAGGCCGGCTTCAAACCGGGCGTTGATATTTACCTGGGCCTGGATGCGGCCGCGTCCGAATACTACAGCGACGGTGTTTACGACTTGGCGTCCGAAAACAAGCAGTACACGTCGGCGCAAATGGCCGACTTCTTTGTCGACTGGGTCAATAAATATCCGATCATCAGCATCGAAGACGGTTTCGATGAAAACGATTGGGACGGCTGGAAACTGATGACCGACAAACTCGGCGGACGCGTCCAGTTGGTTGGCGACGATCTGTTCGTAACCAATCCGAAGATTCTGAAGCGCGGCATCGAGCAGAACATTGCCAACTCGATCCTGATCAAGGTCAACCAGATCGGCACCTTGACCGAAACGCTGGCCGCGATCGATATGGCGAAAAAAGCCGGCTACTCGGCTGTCGTTTCGCACCGTTCCGGCGAAACCGAAGACACCACGATCGCCGATCTGGTTGTCGCGACCGGCACCGGCCAGATCAAGACCGGCTCTCTGAGCCGCTCCGACCGTGTCGCCAAGTACAACCGCCTGATGAAGATCGAGGAAGAGTTGGGCGGCGTGGCCCGCTACGCAGGCCGCAGCGCATTCAAGTCGCTCTAAATCTTGGAATCAAGGCGCAGTCTGGCGTGCTTGCCAGCCTTGCGCCTTGAACAGACGTCATGAAATTTCTCGTTGCGATCATCATCCTGCTGATCCTCCACTTCCAATACCGCCTGTGGCTCGGCGACGGCAGTCTGAAGGAAACGCGCGCCTATCAGCAGCAGTTGGCGGAGCTGAAGAAACTGGCCGAGGAAAAACGCCAGCGCAACGAGAAGCTTTATGCTGAAGTCAGAGACCTGCACAAAGGCCAGGAAGCGATCGAAGAGCGCGCCCGCGACGAATTGGGCATGATTCGCGAAGACGAAACCTTTTTTCAGGTAATCGAAAAATAATCCCTAACATCCATTGGGCTGAATGCGTATTAACGCGATTCCCCTGCTGATATATCCTGTTTGATGACCGAGTCAATCAAATTCTGGGCCGTCGTGCCGGCGGCCGGCGTCGGCAAGCGTATGCAGTCCGACCGTCCCAAACAATACCTCGAACTGGCCGGAAAGACCGTGATCGAGCAGACCCTGAACCGCTTGCTGGAGACGGAGGTGTTCGGTGCGATTGCGGTGGCCGTGTCGGCCGAAGACCCGTACTGGCCCGAACTCGAAGTGTCGCGGCATCCTCATGTGGTGACCGCGCCCGGCGGTAAGGAAAGGGCCGATTCGGTGCTGTCCGCGTTAAAATCCCTGCATGGCCAAGCCGATGACGGGGACTGGGTGCTGGTGCATGATGCGGCGCGTCCTTGTATCACGTCGGAAGATATCCATAAACTGATCGATACCCTGGCCGATGACCCGGTCGGCGGGATTTTGGCGCTGTCCTCGCACGATACCTTGAAGGATGTGCAGGGAAGCTCAATCGTCGGAACGCTCGACCGCCGCCATATCTGGCGCGCCTTGACGCCGCAGATGTTCCGTTACGGTATGTTGAAGACTGCGTTGATCGAAACAGAAGGCAATCCGGCGATCACCGACGAGGCCAGTGCGCTGGAACTTAAAGGCTTCAAGCCGAAAATCGTCGAAGGACGAGCCGACAATATCAAGATTACCCGGCCCGAAGATTTGGCGCTGGCAATGTTTTATCTGGAGCAACAATGATCAGAGTAGGGCAAGGTTACGACGTGCATCGCTTCAACGAGGGCGACCATATCATTCTGGGCGGGGTCACGATTCCTTACGAAAAAGGCCTGGAAGCGCATTCGGACGGCGACGTGGTGCTGCATGCGCTGGCCGATGCGCTGCTCGGTGCGGCCGCGCTCGGCGACATCGGCAAGCATTTCCCGGACACCGATCCGCAGTTCAAAGGTGCGGACAGTCGGATTTTACTCCGCCATGTTTACGGCGTTGTTCGGGCCAAAGGCTATGCGCTGGTCAATGCCGATATCACGATCATCGCGCAGGCGCCGAAAATGGCGCCTCATATCGCGGCAATGTGCCGGAATATCGCCGACGATTTGCAGGCCGACATCGACTGCATCAATGTTAAAGCGACCACCACCGAAAAGCTCGGGTTTGAAGGCCGTAAGGAAGGGATTGCGGTACAGGCAGTGGTGCTGATCGAAAAATAGAACGGGATTCGTGTAAAGGTTCAGGGGGTATTGTCTGTTTACCCTGAACCCCGCACTAAAAACTATTTCATCATTTCCCGCTTGAAAATTGCGTCCAGCTGTTTGTTGACGTTAGGCCGCGGCGGTTCGGCTGGCGGCGGGACCGCTGCAGGCTTGGGCTCGTAGTGCTGTACAACCGGCATCGGCTCCGGGAGCCGTCGGGTACAGTCGCCATTATATTCATAATCACCGACCGGTCTTTCAAAAGTCCATTTGAATGGTTTGCAAACGATCGTATTTCCCAATTTTTCAAACGCGTCATGAGGAGATGGAATATTGGCTAGTGCTGTGAGCGGACTAAGGCCAACAAATAAACCGGCACCGACAAGAGTACCCGCAATTCCGATAGGTTTTAAGAAAACAGCGTCCAAAAATACATCATAGCCATCGCTTTCTATCGGTTGCGGTGTTTGTGCGAAGCCTGGCATCGCAGTTGCCATTGACAAGAGTAAAACCAACGATCTAATTTTTTTCATTCAACTCTCCAAGCGTTTTCGTTTTAAGATCTCATCAAACTGGCTGTAGAATATCCTGATTTCTACCGGACACTCCAGTTATCCGATTCAGTGTAGCATACTGTGCGGGATTTGGGTTATCTACCCGAATCCTTCTTATTTCCCGGGCTACATTGCAACCAGCATGGCTTCCCGGTATCCTGCACCAATGCAAATACATCTGATCTCGATAGGAAACCGCATGCCCGCCTGGGTGCAGCAAGGCTACGACGAATACGCGAAGCGGCTGCCGCGCGAATGCGAATTGATATTAAAGGAAGTTCCCTCGGGCAACCGGGGCAAAAATTGCGATGTCGCCCGTATCGTAAAGGATGAAGGCGAACGCATGCTGGCGGCGCTTCCGGCAAATTGCGTTCCAGTCACGCTCGATTTAGCCGGCAAGCCCTGGTCGACGCCCGAACTTTCCCAGGCGTTGAAGCGCTGGCTCGAAAGCGGCCAGAACGTCGCCTTGCTGATCGGCGGTCCGGAAGGCCTGGCCGAGGCGGCGAAAAAAACGGCCCGCGAATCCTGGTGTTTGTCGAATCTGACCTTTCCGCATCCGCTGGTGCGAATCGTCGTGGCCGAGCAGCTTTACCGCGCCTGGAGCATTCTGAACAACCATCCCTACCATCGCGGATGAACGCCCGAATCATTCTTGCATCGGCTTCGCCGCGGCGGCGGGAACTCCTGGACCAGATCGGTATCGCTTACGAGGTCCGTCCGGTCGACATCGACGAATCGCCGAAGCCGAACGAAGCGCCGGCCGATTACGTGCGCAGAATCGCGGCCGAAAAGTCGGCGGCCTGCCGGGCGCAAACGGCGCCTGCCGGTTTGCCGGTATTGGCTGCCGATACCGCGGTTGTGCTGAACGGCCGGATCATGGGCAAGCCGAAGGACAAGGAAGATGCGTTCGCGATGCTGCGCCTTTTGTCCGGGCAAACCCACCAAGTGTACAGCGCGGTCTCGCTGCGGGGGCAGGAGCACGGCGAGGCGCTGAGCGTGACCGAGGTAACCTTCCGAAAGCTCGGCGAACGGGAAATAACGGCCTATTGGGCAACCCGAGAGCCGGCCGACAAGGCCGGAAGTTATGCGATCCAGGGACTCGGCAGCGTATTGGTGCAGTCGATCCGGGGCAGTTTTTCCGGTGTGGTCGGGCTGCCGTTGTTCGAAACGGCCGAACTTCTCTTACAACAAGGTATCCAGGTTTTGCATGAGTGAAGAAATTCTAATCAATGTGACGCCGCCCGAGACGCGCGTCGCAGTCATCGAAAACGGCATTTTGCAGGAACTCATCATCGAACGCACCCGCCAGCGCGGGTTAGTTGGAAATATCTATAAAGGCGAAGTCTGCCGGGTACTGCCGGGCATGCAGGCGGCCTTCGTCGATATCGGCCTGCCCCGGGCGGCGTTTTTGCACCTGTCCGACCTGTCCAGCAAAGAGCTTGAAAAAAAAGGCTCCGAAAACATCGAACATTATCTTTACGAAGGCCAGCATATCGTCGTGCAGGTGGTGAAGGACCCGATCGGCAGCAAGGGGGCGAGGCTCACGACCGAAATTTCGATTCCGTCACGCTATCAGGTGTATATGCCCTATGCGAACAATTCGGGCGTCTCGCACCGGATCGAGTGCGAGGAAGAACGAGTGCGTCTGAAAGCCTGCCTCGATGCGTTCCGCCAGGAGCACAATTGCGGCGGCTTTATTGCCCGGACCGCGGCCGAATGCGTCGAAGAGCCGGTATTGATCGCCGATATGACCTTCTTGCTGAAGCTCTGGGGGGCGATTTCGGCGAAAATTGCCGGCGCGAAGGCCAAGCAGTTCATCCACAAGGACCTGCCGCTCAGCATCCGCACGCTTCGCGATCTTTACAAGGAAGGCATCGACCGGGTGCGGGTCGATTCGACCGAAACCTATCATCGGCTGGTCGAATTTGCCGAGGTGTTTGTGCCCGAAATCGTGCCGGTGATCGAACATTACACCGGTGAATGCCCGGTATTCGAAATCTACAATGTCGAAAGCGAGATTCAAAAAGCGCTCGACCGCAAGGTCAAGCTGAAGTCCGGAGGTCACTTGGTGTTCGACCAGACCGAAGCGATGACGACGGTCGACGTGAACACCGGCGGCTATGTCTCGGGACGCAATCTGGAAGAGACGATCTTCAAGACCAATCTCGAAGCGGCTCAAGCGATTGCCCGTCAGCTCCGGCTGCGCAATCTGGGCGGCATCATCATTATCGACTTCATCGACATGCAGAGCGACGAGCACAAGCGCCAGGTGCTGCAGGCGCTAGAACGCCATCTGGAGAAGGATCATGCGAAGACTAAGATAACCGAGGTGTCGGTGCTCGGGCTGGTCGAAATGACCCGCAAGCGGACCCGGGAAAGCCTGGAGCACATCCTTTGCGAGCCCTGCAAGGCCTGCGGCGGCCGCGGTGTGCTGAAAACGCCGGAAACGGTCTGTCTCGAAATTTTCCGCGAAATCATCCGCGAGGTTAGACAGTACAAGGTCAAGCAATTGCTTGTTTTGGCCTCAAATGAGGTCGTCGAAATGCTGCTCGACGAAGAGGCCGACATGCTGGCGGAACTCGAAGCGTTCCTCGGCGTGCAGATCAAGTTCCGCGCCGAGGCCGAATACAATCAGGAGCAATACGATGTGGTGCTTTTGTAAGACGAAAAGCGCCCTTCATCCTGCGAAAAAAGCTTCGAACCTTTCCTAAAGCGTCCTTGGCTTTTCACCCGTTTTTATGATTCGCCATTTTACCCGGGCTACCCGGCATCTGCTTTTCTGGGGATTGATTGCCGTCGCTCTGGGCATGACCGGCGTGCGCCTAGCCTTGTCCGGCATCGAAGGCTACAAAGCCAGATTGGCGTCGAGGGTCGGCGTAATGGTCGGCGCTCCGGTCACGATCGGCCGGCTCGGAGCCCGGATGCGCGGCTTTAGTCCCGAGATCGTCCTCAGCGATATCGGCATCGCCTCGATTGCCTCGGCTAAACGCAATGCGATCGAGCTGAGAGAAATCCGTTTGGGCATTCATTTGCTGGAGGCCGCTCTCAAAAGGGATCTGCTGGCCTCGTCCTGGGTGACGCTGGTCGGCGCGAAACTGACCGTCAAACGCAATACCGACGGCAAATTGAGCATCGCCGGCCTGAAAGCGGGCGAGGGCAACCCGTTGTGGCTGCTCGAAACCGGCAAATATGAGGTGCTCGACAGTGACATTACTTGGCAGGACGAGCAGAAGCAGGGACGCCCGTTGACCTTCGAATCCGTCGATATGGCGCTGATTAACGAGGGCGATCGTCATAGGCTGAACGTGCTGATGCAGTTGCCCGAGAAATTCGGCGAAACGCTGCGGGCATCGGTGGACTTCGACGGCAATCTGTTCGATTTCAAAAATCTGCAAGGCCGCGCCTTTCTCGAAGGCCGCAATCTGAATCTGCCGGAATGGGTAACGCTCGATCTGCCCATGGCGATTACGGTGGCGTCCGGGCACGGCGATCTCAGGGTCTGGAGCGACTGGCGGCAGACGCAGGCGGTGGCGGTTAACGCCCAGGCGAATATTCGCGGCTTGAGGCTGAACAGGCCCGGTACCGAACCCTTCGCCGCCGAACAGCTGCAAAGCCGCTTCTATCTGGGGCTTAGCGAAAGACAGTGGCAGCTTAACCTCAAGGAATTCGTGCTGAAGACCCGCGAGCGCGACGAGATCAAAACTTGGCCCGACGCGGTACTCAGCGTCAAAGGCGCAGGGGCACAGGAAAAGGCCGCGCAGCGAATTGCGTTGTATGCCGAGCGTTTGGAACTGCAGGAAGCCGCTCTGTTGGGCCGCTTTCTGCTGCCGAAGGAAAATGCGGCGGCCAAGCCTCTGCGCGATTTCAACCCGAAAGGCGAACTGCGCGATTTTGCGCTGTTTGCGGATTTCGACCAACAAATCCTGTCGATGAACGGCGGCTTCAACCAGGCGGGCTTCGCGGCGGTCGGCGAACTGCCCGGACTGGAGAATCTGTCCGGACGGATCCGGGGCAACCGGCAGCAGGGGGCGATCGAACTGGTCGGCGAAGATACCGTATTCCATGCGCCGGGCCTGTTTCGCGAACCGCTCCCGCTCGATCGGGTAGCGGGGGCTGCCCAATGGCGATATACGGACGAAGGGCTGTCGATTGCCAGTCCGTTGCTGGCGCTGGAATCCCGCGGCATCAAGACGTACAACCGCTTGCATTTTTCCGTTCCGAACCAAGGCGGCGAGCCGTTTATCGATCTGCAGAGCCGGTTTTCCTGCCCCGATGTCAAGGTGATCAGCCGCTATTTGCCGACCAAAAGCATCACGCCCGATGTTGTGGATTGGCTCGATCATGCGTTTGTGAAAGGCACAATCCCGAAAGGCGGATTTCTGCTGTACGGCAATCCGGGCGATTTTCCGTTTAAAGGCTCGGAAGGCGTCTTCGAAGTTCTCTTCGACGCGGAAAATATGGAGCTTGCCTATCAATCGGGCTGGCCGAATCTGACCGGTGCGGCAGCCGAAGTTTTGTTCTATCAGCAGAGTCTGGATGTGGCCGTGCGGCAGGGGGCGTTTTACGGCGTGGCGGTGACGCAGGGCGATGTCGGCATCCGGAGTCTGGAGGCAGCCGGTAAGCTGGCGATCAAAGGCGAGCTGGAGGGCGATATCGGCCAGGCGCTCGAATTCGTGCGGAACTCGCCCTTGGCCGAACGCGCGAATGCGTTTTTGCGTAGTGCGGCGCCGCAAGGGAAAGCCAAGTTCAACCTCGATTTGGAAATTCCTTTGGAAAACGGCGGCGATTATCGGACCGATGTGGAAGCGCAATTCAAGGATGCCGTGTTGGGGCTGAAGTCCCCCGCTTTGACATTGAAAAACCTGACCGGACATCTCAAGTTCGACGGGAAAGGCGTCTATGGCGACAGTCTTACCGCCAGTTTTCTGGACCGTCAGGTCAAAATCAATCTCGACACGGACGACTTTAGAACCGAAGTTCGTGCCGACGGGCGAGCCGGCATCGAAGCGCTCCGCATCAAACTCGATATGCCGTGGCTCGATTTCGCGCAGGGAGAGGCGGCTTACCGGCTTGCCTTGCGCCTGCCGCATACGGCGGGCAAGCCAACCCTGACGATCCAGTCCGATCTGGATGGGGTGCGGCTGGATTTACCCGATATGCTGGCAAAACCGGCAAACCAACAGAAACCTTTGTCGATTGCTTTCGAGTTGGACGATCGGAATAGGCTGCCGGTCCGACTGCATTACGGCGACGACTTCAGCGCCGCGCTCAAAATCGGTTTGAACAAGCCGCATGTCGAGTCGGGCCATATTTTGTTGGGAGCCGGCCGGGCCGAGCAGCGCAGCGAGCCCGGCCTGCTGTTCGAAATCCATCGCGACCGGCTGCAATTACGGGATTGGGTCCGATTGACCGGCACCCGGTCCTCGAACCGGGAAAGTCAATTCGATGCCGCGCAGATCAAGGTGCACGGCGACCAGGGGTTTTGGGGGGAAACCGGCCTCGGGCGGTTCGACCTCGACTTGCAGCGATCGGATTCGTATTGGGAAGGCAGCATCGACAATGCCATTCTGAAAGGGCAGGTCAAGCTGCCGGCCGACTTGCAAGGAGCGGAACGGATCGAGCTGAATCTGGATCGTCTGGATGTTTCCGCGCTGACCCGAATCAGGCTGGAAGATGAAGGCCGGGGAGAGGCGGGCGACTATTTTCCGCGGCTCTCGGTCCGCAGCGCACAAACCTTTTGGAACGAAGCTGATCTGGGCCGGTTTGTGATGGAGACCGAACGGGCCGAAGACGGCTTGTCGTTCGACCGCTTCGAATTGCAGGGCAAAGACCAGAAGCTGGCGTTGACCGGAAGCTGGAAAAGCGCCGGCGGCCGCTCTCAAACCCGTGCCAAGGGACGTCTGGAATTGGTCAAGGGAGGGTCCCTGTTTGCCCGTCTCGGCATCAACAAGGACTTGACCGAAACCAGCGGCGTGATCGATTTCGATCTGAACTGGCAGGCCTCGCCTTACCGTTTTGCGCTGGCCGATCTGAAAGGCGCTGCGGACGTCGATTTCAAGAGCGGACGCATCCTGAGTATCGAACCCGGCTTCGGACGGGTGCTCGGAATTCTGGCGATGGCCCAGTGGTTTAAACGCCTCCAATTGGACTTTCGCGACGTGTATCAGGAAGGGCTGACTTTCAACAGCATTCAAGGCCGCTTTAATCTGGCGCACGGTAAGGCAGTCACCGACGATCTGGTGGTTGATGCTGTGCCGGCTAAAATTTCGATCGTTGGAGAAACCGATTTCGTGAACCGGACGCTCGATCAAGTCGTAACCGTGACGCCAAAAAGTGCCGATGCGGTGCCCATTGCTGGTACAATTATGGGTAAGTTTGCGGCCTTGATCGACAAAACGATCACTGGCACCGAGCATGAAGGCTTTTTTTTCGGCTCGCAATATCTGGTCAAAGGCAGCTGGGAAAACGTGGAGATTTTGACTTTGCATGAAAAGGAAGGTTTGCTCCAGAAAACCTGGAGCGGAATTACCGACTTTCCGTCGCTGCTGCAAAAATGAAGACAATAATGAGAGAGGAATGAATGAGTAAGTGTGCGGCCATCCAGATGGCTTCCAGTCCCAATGTCGGCTCCAATCTGCTGGAAGCCGAAAAGCTGATCGCGGAAGCGGCAAAGGCCGGCGCGAAACTGGTTGCGTTGCCGGAAAATTTTGCGCTGATGGGCGAACATGAGCTGGACAAGATACGGATCAAGGAAGCCGACGGCCAGGGGCCGATTCAAAATTTCCTATCCGAAACGGCCGCGAAACACGGGGTGTGGATTGTCGGCGGCACGATGCCGATCGCGGGAGATGCCGAAAATAAAGTTAGAGCTGCCTGCTTGATCTATAACGACCGCGGCGAGCGGGTTGCACGTTACGACAAGATGCACCTGTTCGATGTCAGCGTGCCGGGGACGAATGAAGTCTACCGGGAATCCGATTCGATCGAGGCGGGTGCGCGTCCTTTGGTTTTCGATACGCCGTTCGGAAGGATAGGCATCGCCGTATGCTACGATTTGCGCTTTCCGGAGTTTTTCCGGGAAATGGCCCGGATGGGGATGGAAATCCTGATCATCCCGTCCGCGTTTACCGCCGAGACCGGCGCCGCGCACTGGGAACTGCTGCTGCGCGCCCGGGCGGTCGAAAATCTGTGCTACATCATCGCGCCGAATCAGGGCGGTTTCCATATCAATGGACGCAAGACCTTCGGGCACAGTATGATCGTCGATCCGTGGGGCGTGGTGTTGGATTGCTACAAAACCGGCGGCGGCTTCGTGATGGCCGACATCGATCTGGAGCGTCTCGAAAAAGTTCGTACGGCGTTTCCGGTGCTGCAGCATCGTCGGTTCATTTAAGGAAAAAAAGGTATGCGGCTGCATTTCGGTTTACTGTTTGCCTGTTTGTTGCTGGCGGCCTGTGCATCCGAAGACCCGCGTTACCGCGACACCTCGGCGCTCGAGAAGCCTCCGACATTGGTGATCGAGAAGCAGGAACCGGCCGGCGGGGCGCCTAAAAACGCGGGCGCGGATAAGGAGCCGGAAGACGCCGCCCCGGGCGCCGATGAAGACCGCGATGAGGCCGAAGCGAAAATCAAGAAAGGCCTGGGCGATCAGGCAGTTTCGATCAGCGAGGCGCCGCCTTGGGTGCTGACGCTCAGGCAGCCTTTCGATACGGCCTGGAACTCGCTGAAGCGCGCAATGATCCAAAGCGGGATTGAAGTCACCGATCTTGAACATGACAAGGGCAAATTTTACGTCAGTTACGATGCGGACAGTTATGTGTCCGTGCACGGCTCAGTGATCGAAAAAACCCTTGACCTGTTCAATAACGATTATGAGAAGCAGACCTATGTGTTGACCGTTTCGCCGGAAGACTCCATTTCGAAAGTGACCGTTGCGCCGGGGAAGGATGCAGAATACCGGAAAAGAACCGACCGTGACGATGAAGAAATTGCCGGCGGGGCAGATACGGAGGAGGACAAGCCGACGGCCGGCGACGGCGACGAAAAACTGTTGAGATCGCTCTATTTCACATTGAAAGACGATCTCCGCGAAGATTGATGACTTTATACCGACCTTGCGCCTTTTTACTCTAACCGAACCGTTTTAATGGAATTGATTACCCTGGCCAAACAGGCCATCCTGAAACCTTCAGGCATTACCGAAAGCGAAATCGATACGATCATGAGCCGCCTGATGTCTTCCAGGGCGGATGCGGCCGATATCTATTTCCAGTCCACCCGTGCCGAATCCTGGGTCATGGAAGGAGGCATCATCAAGGAGGGCAGCCATAACATCGCGCAGGGCGCCGGCGTGAGGGCCGTGTCCGGAGACAAGACCGGCTTTGCCTACAGCGACCGGATCGAACTGCCGGTCCTAATGGAGGCGGCCAATAACGTGAAGGCGATCGTGCGCCAGGCTCAACAGGCCAGCGTGGGATTGTCTTTGCCGCCGAGCTGGCCGTCCTACTACGCGCCGATCGACCCGATCCGATCGCTCGAAGATCGGCAGAAAATTGATTTATTGCGCCGGGTCGAAAGCGAAACGCGCAAGCTGGATTCCCGCATCGAGGAGGTGATCGTCAGCCTGATCGGCGTCCATGACCATATCCTGGTTGCGGGGCAGGACGGTGCATTGGCCGCCGATGTGCGGCCGCTGGTCCGAATGAATGTGACCGTGATCGTCGTACAGAACGGCCGACGCGAGCAGGGCAGCATGGGCGGCGGCGCGCGCAGCGATTACCGTTATTTCATCGAACAGGACCGGGCGCTGAATTACGGACGCGAAGCGGTGCGCCAGGCACTGGTCAACCTCGAAGCGGCCGAGGCGCCGGCCGGCAATATGACCGTTGTTCTGGGGCCGGGGTGGCCGGGCATTCTGTTGCATGAAGCGATCGGGCATGGGCTGGAAGGGGACTTCAACCGCAAGGGCACTTCCGCGTTCAGCGGTCGGGTGGGACAGCGGGTCGCTTCCGATCTCTGCACGGTTGTCGATGACGGCGCCCTGCCGGGCCGACGCGGTTCGCTGAATATCGATGACGAAGGCACTCCGACCGAGCGGACGGTCCTGATCGAAAAAGGCATCCTGAAAGGCTACATGCAGGACAAGACGAATGCACGGCTGATGGGCGTCAAACCCACCGGCAACGGCCGCAGGGAATCCTATGCGCACGCGCCGATGCCGCGGATGACCAATACCTACATGCTGCCCGGTCCGCACAATCCGGAAGAAATCATTCGCAGCGTCGAGAAAGGCATTTACGCGAAAAACTTCGGCGGCGGACAAGTCGACATTACTTCCGGTAAATTCGTGTTTTCGGCCAGCGAGGCCTACCTGATCGAAAACGGCAGAATTACCCGGCCGGTTAAAGGCGCAACCCTGATCGGCAACGGGCCGGATGTCTTGACCCGCGTGTCGATGGTCGGCAACGATCTGGAGCTGGATTCCGGCGTCGGCACCTGCGGCAAGGATGGCCAAAGCGTGCCGGTCGGCGTCGGCCAGCCGACCCTGAAAATCGACGGCTTGACCGTGGGCGGAACGAGCGTTTAACCGATTTTTGAAAAAATCATCAGGTCTGCCAGGATTTAAAAACCTGGCAGGTCTTTAATTCATCAGGTCGGGTTCATAAAGCAACCCGATACCGAATCCCAAGAGTCTATTTTGCAAAACCAGGATCAACTCAGCGAATTGAAAGCCATCGTCCAGTCTTTGCTGGACGAGGCTCTCCGGCAGGGCGCCAGCGCCGCGGAAGCCGGCCTCAGCCAGGAAAACGGCCTGTCGGTGACGGCCCGGATGGGCGATATCGAAACGATCGAGCACCACCGGGACCAAGGTCTCGGCGTAACGGTCTACTTCGGCCAGCGCAAGGGCTCGGCGAGCACCACGCATCTTTCTCCCGAGGCGATCAAGGATACCGTCGCGGCGGCCTGCAGCATCGCCCGGTACACGAATGCCGACGACTGTGCCGGTTTGCCCGATCGGGAGTTGTTGGCGACCGAATTCCCCGATCTCCAGCTGAACCATCCCTGGCCGATCGATGCAGAAGCGGCGATTGCGCTCGCGATCGAATGCGAAGATGTCGCGCGCGGTTACGATCCCGAAATCAGCAATTCGGAAGGCGCCAGCGTGAATACCCATCAGGGCATCCATGTGCTGGGCAACACGCTGGGCTTCCTGCACGGAACGATGTCTACCCGGCATTCCTTGAGCTGTTCGGTGCTGGCCGAACGCGGCGGTAACATGCAGCGCGACTACTGGTACAGCGTGGCCCGGAATCCTTCGGATCTGGAGTCAGCCATTCATGTGGGCCAGAAAGCCGCCCAGCGCACGTTGAGGCGCCTCGGCGCGCGCGGTTTGAGCACCCGGCAATGTCCGGTGCTGTATGCGGCGGAGATTGCGACCGGCCTGCTCGGTTCGTTCATCGGCGCGATCAGCGGCGGAGTACTGTACCGGAAGTCTTCTTTTCTGCTGGATTCGCTCGGCAAGCGGATTTTTCCGGAATTCATCCATATTCATGAGTACCCGCATTTGATCGGTGCACTCGGCAGCGCAGCGTACGACAGCGAAGGCGTCGCGACCCGCCCGCACGACATCGTCAGCCAAGGCGTCGTCCGCAGTTATGTGTTGGGAACCTACTCGGCCCGAAAGCTCGGCATGAAGAGCACCGGCAACGCCGGCGGCGTGCACAATCTGCTCATCGATCCGGGCACGCAGGATTTCAACGAGATGCTGAAGCTGCTGGATACCGGCCTGCTTGTGACCGAACTGATGGGGCAGGGAGTGAATATGGTCACGGGAGACTATTCGCGCGGTGCGGCCGGTTTTTGGGTCGAGAACGGCAAGATACAATACCCGGTCGAAGAAATCACAATCGCCGGCAATTTGAAGGATATGTTCAGGAATATCGTGGCAGTCGGTAACGATGTCGATCTGCGTGGCAATGTCCGCACCGGATCGATTTTGATCGAGCGGATGTCGGTTGCCGGCGCATAATAATATGTTTATTGCGGAATCGTAGGGAGGGTTACGGCGCTCCAACCCTTGAACCTCTGATATACGAGAAAGTTTTCCGCGCGCCGTAACCCGCCATTGCCGTTTATACCAACGGTGGGTTACGGCGTGCGGAAAACAGCGCAATACATTTAAAACCTTTCAACTGCGCGCCTAACCCACCCTACGCCGTTACGCCGCATTCAACTGCTTTATACACTCCGCAATCAACTGCGGCCCTTGATAAATCAAGCCGCTGTAAATTTGCACCAGACTGGCGCCGGCCGCGAGCTTCTCCAGCGCGTCCTCCGCACTTAGTATGCCTCCCGCCGCAATGATCGGACAGTGTCCATTCAATTCTTCCGCCAGTCGGCGTACGACAGCCGTGGACTTGTCCTTGACCGGCGCTCCGCTCAATCCGCCCGCTTCCGCGGCCAACGGATGCCCGCTGATAGCAGTACGGTCGAGCGTCGTATTGGTCGCGATCACACCGTCGATCGCGAAGGCGACCAATAACCGGGAAATCTGTTCGATTTCTTCGTCGTTCAGATCCGGCGCGATTTTGACGACGACCGGTACGTAACGCAGATGTTTCTCGGCCAATGCGAATTGCTCTTCCTTCAAGGCCGAAAGCAGGTTTTTGAGCTCGTCGGTTTGCTGCAGTTGGCGCAGATTTTTCGTATTCGGCGAAGAAATATTGATCGTGACGTAGCTGGCCCAGGGATAGACCTTGCGGAAGCCGATTAAATAATCCTGGGCTGCCTGCTCGATCGGAGTATCGAAATTCTTGCCGATGTTAATGCCTAGAATGCCCTTGTAGTCGGCCTGGCGGACCCGTTCGACCAGATGATCCACGCCAAGATTGTTGAACCCCATCCGGTTGATAATCGCCCGATGCTCGGGCAGCCTGAACAAGCGCGGTTTCGGATTGCCGGGCTGGGGACGAGGCGTGACCGTTCCGATCTCGATAAAACCGAAGCCGAGCGAAGCCAATGCATCGATATGGTCGCCGTCTTTATCAAGGCCGGCTGCGAGCCCGACCCGATTTTTAAAGTTCAATCCCATCACTTCTATCGGCGCAGCCTCAACTTCAGGATAGAGCGAACGACTGATGCCCGAGGCGTAAGCTGCATCGAGCATTTTCAGCGTAACGCGATGCGCGGTTTCAGGAGATAGCTTAAACAGGAACGGACGTAATAGAGGGTAGAAATTCATGTCGAAAAAACGATTAATGCTGGCTGGAAAATTGATAAGGTTCCGGCGCAACGCGCGGTGTGCGGTTCAGGATCAGATCGGCCAGCAGTTCGGCCGAAGCCGGTCCCATTGCCAGACCGTTTCTGAAATGGCCCGCATTGATGTAGAGATTCTCGATTTCGGGGTGCCGGCCGATGTAAGGGATGCCGTGTTCGGTTCCCGGCCTGAGGCCCGCCCAATGTTTGATGATCGGGAACTGCTTTAATGAAGGCATTAGCGCCCAAGCAAAATCCTTCAACTTATTGTGTATTTCCGGCGACGGCGTTTTGTCGAATTGAGCGAGTTCGACCGAACTCCCTGCGAGAATCTTGCCGTCCCGGCGCGGGATCAGGTAGCGGTCCTCGTCGAGTACCATATGCCGGAGCGTATCGGGCCGGGCTTCGAACAGCAGCATTTGGCCTTTGACCGGCACGATGTTCGGCATACAAGCCGGCGGCAGGGCCGGAAACAGTTGCCCGAATAGTTCGCCGGTCCAAGCACCGGCGCTGATGATCAGCCGGTCGACTGCGAATGTACCTTGCGTGGTATTGATTGCATTAATCCGGGATTGATACATGTTGGCTGAAACTAATTCGCACGCTTCGATGATTTTAACGCCTCTGTCGGTCAAGTCCTGTCTGAGCGATTTGACTAACCGGGGATTACGCGCCTGCGCGATATCGGGCAGCCAAAGCGGATTTTCGGGCCGGGTGTTCAGATTATCGAAAAAAGCCGCTCCGGGCGCTTCGTACCGAATTACGTTGCGGCGGCACCAGTCGATTGCCGCCTGGATGTCGGGATTTTTGGTGACCAGTAAACCGCATGGCGTCCATTCGGGATCCAGCCGAGTGTCTTTTATGAGCTGTTCGGCCAGGATCGGATATAAGACGAGGCTGCGCATCACCAAGCGGGAAATCGCATCCGGTTGCCGCCAAGGGTATAACGGGAGCAAAATGCCGCCGCCTGCCCAGGATGATTCCTGGCCGAGCCGGTTTTTTTCGATCAACGTAATGCGGGCGCCGGCTTGGTGGAGTTCTCTGGCGGTTAAAAGGCCGATGATGCCGCCGCCGATCAGCGTGAAGTCTGGATGTTGGATCATGGATCAATAAAAGCCGGGGAAAGAACCGGGATGTTGGTTCAGAAGTATAAATAATCGATAGGTGTAGATATCGGTTTACTGAAGCGGATCGGTTTACCAAGCCTCAAGTCACCTTTGGAAACCTAAAAGCTGATTAATCTAACATAATATTGCCGTTCCCGGTTCGGTATTTGATGGTAAGAAGGGGCGAATTATGATAAATAGCGGATATTCATGGCATTAAAGCTGAGAATGAGCAGAAACTTTACTTTCTGCCTTTCAGATACCCAATTGTTTGGTTGTTGTTAGAGTGCAACAAAAAAGCTTCTACAAAGTATTTTTAGTTTATTAGAAATTACTTTTTAGATTAGTAGAGAATAGAAAGTCTTTCCAACAACTATGTTGCAATCACGGAAATTGACCGCCGATTTTGTTGTTTTAGGCGTACAATGATAATATTCTTTTTGCCAAAGTCATTTAAGTTTTTGTTTTTAAAGTAAAAAATATGATAAAAAAATTAACATAAAAACTTGTAATGGGAGGGTATTATTGCTATTATTACGCCGTGGAATACGCTTTGTTGTTTCAAAGCAAAATTTTGTAAAATTACAACCTCATGAGGAGGAATAAATGAGCAAGAAAATTTATACACCCTGCGCTATTGCGGCAGCGGCTTTGACTCTGGCAGGCGTTGCCGCCGCGCCGGAAGTGCAGGCCCACTCGAAAGCGGAGCGCGTTGCCGAAGCCGCAAGCAACAAAGCGGATGCTCTGGAAGCGCAATTGCAGGCGGTTCAAAACGAATTGGCCAGCCTGCGCGCCCAAGTCAACGCACCTCGAGCCGATTCCGAAAAAGTTCAAGAGCTGGATCAATGGATGCAGCAAGTTAAATCCGCACCGGTTAAGGTTGAAACCAAGGATAACATGGTTTTCTTCCGTGGCGGTTATGCACGAAACGATCACAAACGCGACGGCGTTTCGATCTACAGCGATGTAGCCGGCAGCCAGTTGGGATTGCCAGGTCAAAACGGCGACAATGACGCTTGGTACATCGGCGCTGGTTTTGATTTCAGCGTCAATGACGACCTGTTCGGCTTGATGGACAACACCGAAGTATTGGCCGAACTGATGTTCGAATGGAAAGAATTTGCTACTGCGACCCAGGGCAACGTTCTTGCACAGGATCCTACTTTCCTGGCCACCGGCGCTTTGGGACCAACGCGCGAAGTTAGCGTGTCTCAATTGTCTCTGACCGCGGCTCCTAAAATCAAATTCATGAAAGGCAGTGATTTCAGACCGTGGATCATTCCGGTCGGTTTGGGTCTGCACATCATCAGCCCGCCGTCTGAATCGATCACCGTATTCAACCCAGGCGTGATGTTTGGCGCCGGTGCTGACTACAAAGTCTGGAAAGACGTGTATGTCGGTGTCGACGGTCGTTACCATTTGACTGGCGGTGCAGGGGACGGCGTCAATACCGACGGTTTCACCGCCGGCGGTTATGTCGGATTAGGCTTCTAAAAAGAGCTCTTTCCGCCGCTATCAAAAAAGGAGGACCGAGGTCCTCCTTTTTTTTTGTCTGAAATTTTGTATCTGTCGGATACACAGGAAGGAGTGAATTCATTTGCCTTCAGTGAGGATAATCCGGGCATTGTCTGAGGCGTAGGTTCGAACCAGAAATGTACTGAAAAGAGCCGGATTTCATCGAGCAGACCCTGATCGTCGACCGTTTGGCAATTAACTTTTTATCGGTTGAGGGGAGATCTGCCGGGCCTTTGATCGCGAATGAGAAAGCTTCGCTTTAATGGGGCTCCTTATGGAAGGTGAGAGTTTGTTGAGAATTTCTTTTAAGTTTATTGCGGGGGAACGCGTTGAGTTGGATTATCCGTCGTGTAGGTTAATCCAACTTCTTCGGGAAAAAGTTCTGGTTAGTGCTATAGGATCAGGAGGCCAGTTTCTGTATTGCTTTTTGTGCCAGAGGGCTTAATTCTTTGCCGTCTTGCTGGCAGTAAGCAATGATCTGGTTCTTCATTCGAGGATCCCAAGATCTTTTTATATGATTTTTAACGCCTTCGGCCGCGAGTTCCTTATCGCTTTCCGAATTGAAGAAATCGCTAATATCGTTAGCCATTTTGATCAGTTTTTCGATGTGCATTGCTCAATTATCAGGTAATCAGGGTAGGATAAATGGTATGGGTCAGCCGTTCGGGGCGACTGTAGACGACGTGCTGATCATCCCGGGCGAAACCGACGAGGGTCATGCCGGCTTCTTCGGCAAGGCGAATGGCCAATCCGGTCGGTGCGGACATGGTTGCCAGCAGAGTAATGCCGACGCTGGCGGCCTTTTGTACCAATTCGTAGCTGGCCCGACTGGTCATGAGCAGGAATCCGGAAGCCGGGTTTTTGCCGAGACGCAATAACAAGCCGATCAATTTGTCGAGTGCGTTGTGGCGGCCGACATCTTCGCGAAGGTATTGGATACCTTGTCCCGGCAAAATCCATGCGGCCGCATGCACTGCACCGGTCAGTTGATTCAGTGTTTGTTGCTGGCGAATTTCGTTCAGTGCTGCGAACAGTTCGCCAGCGGCCAATTGCAAATCGCCGCCGACCATTTTGGTGTCACGCACCGCCTGTTGCAAGGTCGTCGCGCCGCAGAGTCCGCAGCCGGTCCGGCCGGTCAGATTGCGTCCTTTGTCGGCTAGATTGGCAAAACGTGCTTCGGGAATTTTAATGCGTGCTTCTATTCCATTCGAACGGTTATAGACATGAATCGACAGCAGTTCGGCAGGATCTTGGATGATGCCTTCAGTTATGCTGAATCCGAGCGCAAAATCCTCGATATTAGCCGGCGTCATCAGCATCACTACATGCGGCTGGCCGTTGTAAACCAGCGACACCGGCACTTCTTCGGCAATATAATCCTGCTGGATGCTGTGCTGCTGGCCGCGCCAGCGCTCGACCCGGCTTTGCTGGTAACTCGGCCAGCCCAGCTCGGGCGAAAGCGGCTGCATCACGACATTGGCCATGCTTATCCCTTGGCGAGCAGTTCCAGTTGTTCTTCGGAAAATGCCTGATAGTTTTGCTGCCATTCCGAAGTCTGGCTGACTTTGGTGACCTGCACGGCGGTGACTTTGTATTCGGGGCAGTTGGTTGCCCAGTCCGAATTGTCGGTCGTGATTACGTTTGCGCCAGATTCCGGGAAGTGGAAAGTCGTGTAAACGACGCCCGGCTGAACACGGTCGGTAATCAGCGCTCTCAGCACAGTTTCACCGGAACGGCTCTTGACGCCGACCCAGTCGCCGTCCTTCAGGCCGCGGTCTTCCGCATCATGAGGATGGATTTCGAGACGGTCCTCGGCATGCCAGGCTACATTACCGGTGCGACGGGTTTGTGCGCCGACGTTGTATTGCGACAAGATCCGGCCGGTGGTCAGGATTAACGGGAACATCCGGGTCGTGCGTTCGTGCGTCGCGATGTATTCGGTCAGCATGAACAAGCCCTTGCCGTTATCGCGCATGAATTGATGTTCGTGCATGGTCGGTGTGCCTTCCGGCGCGGCCTCGTTGCACGGCCACTGAACGCTGCCGAGGCTGTCGATTTTATCGTAACTGACACCGGTAAAGGTTGGCGTCAACCGGGCGATTTCATCCATGATTTCGGATGGATGGCTGTAGTTCATCGGATAGCCCATCGCATTTGCCAGCATCTGGGTGATTTGCCAGTCTTCATAACCTGCGAGCGGCGCCATGACCTTGCGTACCGGCGAGATCCGGCGTTCGGCATTCGTGAAGGTTCCGTTTTTCTCGAGGAAAGAGGAGCCGGGCAGAAATACATGCGCGAATTTCGCAGTTTCATTTAGAAACAGATCCTGCACGATGATGCATTCCATCGATTCCAGCGCATGATGCACGTGTTGGATGTCCGGATCCGATTGCGCGATATCTTCGCCTTCGACGTACAGGCCTTTAAAACTTCCGTCGCCGGCCGCATCGAACATGTTTGGAATGCGCAGACCGGGCTCGCCTTGCAGCGGGACGCCCCAGTTTTGTTCGAACAGCTTGCGTGTCGCATCGTCCGAAACATGGCGGTAACCGGGGAATTCGTGCGGGAACGAGCCCATGTCGCAGGAGCCCTGCACGTTGTTTTGGCCGCGCAGCGGATTCACGCCGACGCCTTCGCGTCCGAGGTTGCCGGTTGCCATTGCGATGTTCGCGATGCCGATCACGGTTGTTGAGCCCTGGCTGTGCTCGGTGACGCCGAGGCCGTAGTAGATCGCAGCATTTCCTGCATTCGCATAAAGACGAGCGGCGGCGCGGATTTCGCTGGCCGGTACGCCGGTCACTGCTTCGGCCGCTTCGGGGGCATGACGTTCGTCGGCAATAAAGCGGCGCCATTTGTTGAACGACTCGAGATCGCAACGTCCCTCGATAAAGGCTTCATCGATGAAGCCTTCGGTGACCACGACGTGCGCAAGCGCATTGATCAGAGCGACGTTGGTGCCCGGACGCAGTTTCAAATGGTGCGAAGCCTTGACATGCGGCGATTTAACCAGATCGATCTCGCGCGGATCGACTACGATCAGCTTCGCGCCTTGGCGCAGGCGTTTTTTCATCTGCGAGCCGAATACCGGATGGCCGTCGGTGGGGTTCGCACCGATTACCATGATCACATCGGCCTTCATTACCGAGTCGAAGTTTTGAGTGCCGGACGATTCGCCGAAAGTCTGCTTCAGCCCGTAACCGGTCGGGGAGTGGCAGACGCGTGCACAGGTGTCGACATTGTTGTTGCCGAAGCCGGCACGGATCAGTTTCTGTACCAAATAGGTTTCTTCGTTCGTGCAGCGCGACGAAGTGATGCCGCCGATTGAATCGCGGCCGTATTTAGCCTGGATCCGTTTCAGCTCGGAGGCGGCATAGCTGATCGCTTCTTCCCAGCTGACTTCCTGCCAATGGTCCTTGATGCTCTTGCGGATCATCGGTTTAGTGATCCGGTCCTTATGAGTCGCATAGCCGAATGCGAAACGGCCCTTCACGCAAGAATGGCCATGGTTGGCCTTGCCGTCTTTGTGCGGTACCATCCGGACTACCTGATCGCCTTTCATTTCGGCGCGGAACGAACAGCCAACCCCGCAATAGGCGCAAGTGGTTACGATCGCATGTTCTGGTGTGCCGTGTTCGATCACCGATTTTTCGATTAGCGTCGCGGTAGGGCAGGCCTGGACGCAGGCGCCGCAGGAGACGCATTCGGAATCCATGAAAGACTGGTTCTGGCTAGGTGAAATTTTCGAGGCAAAGCCGCGGCCGTCGATCGTTAGCGCGAAGGTCCCTTGAGTTTCTTCACAGGCACGCACGCAGCGCGAACAGACGATACATTTGCTCGGATCGAATGTAAAGTACGGGTTGCTTTGATCCTTGACTGCGCCCAGATGGTTTTCGCCGGCAGGATTATAGCGTACTTCGCGGAGGCCGACCGCCCCGGCCATGTCCTGCAGTTCGCAGTCGCCGTTCGCGGCGCAGGTCAGGCAGTCGAGCGGATGATCCGAAATGTAGAGTTCCATGACGCCGCGGCGCACATCGGCCAGTTTTTTATTCTGGGTCGTGACGACCATGCCTTCGGCGACCGGCGTGGTGCAGGAGGCGGGCATGCCGCGCATGCCTTTGACTTCGACCACGCACAAGCGGCAGGAGCCGAACGGCTCGATGCTGTCGGTCGCGCACAGCTTCGGAATATCGATGCCGATGCTGGCCGCTGCGCGCAGAACCGATGTGCCGGCAGGTGCAGTGACCTGAAATCCGTCGATTTCCAGATTGACCAGTTGATCGGATTGTCTGGCTGGGGTGCCGAAATCTTTTTCTTTATCGAGCGACATAGCGAATACCTCTTATTATCAGGCGGCGTCTTATTAGGCGGCGTCGGCTTGGCCGGCGATACCGAAATCTTGCGGGAAATGGTTCAGGGCACTGAGTACCGGATAAGGCGTCATGCCCCCCAGAGCGCACAGGGAGCCGTTAAGCAACGTATTGCAGAGATCGCGCAGCAGAGGCACATTCTTTGCAAGATCGCGTCCTTCGATGATGTCGCTGATCACTTCGACGCCCCGGGTTGAGCCGATCCGGCACGGCGTGCATTTGCCGCACGATTCGATCTTGCAGAATTCCATGCTGTAGCGCGCCATTTCGGCCATGTCGACCGTATCGTCGAACGCGATTACCCCGCCGTGGCCGAGCACGGCCCAAATCGCCGCGAACGCTTCATAGTCGAGCGGAGTGTCGAATTGCGATTCGGGCAGGAAGGCGCCCAGAGGTCCGCCGACCTGAACGGCTTTAATCGGGTGCCCGCTCGCCGAGCCGCCGCCGAAATCGTAGAGCAGTTCGCGCAGCGTCATCCCGAACGCAATTTCGACCAGTCCCGGGTGTTTGATATTGCCGGCCAGTTGTAACGGCAGCGTGCCGCGTGAGCGGCCCATTCCGTAGTCACGGTAGTAGTTGCCACCCTTGTCCAGAATGATCGGCACCGAGGCCAACGAAATGACGTTGTTCACGATAGTCGGCTTGCCGAACAGGCCACTGATCGCCGGCAGGGGCGGTTTGAAGCGGACCAGGCCGCGCTTGCCCTCGAGGCTTTCCATCAGCGATGTCTCTTCGCCGCAGATGTAAGCGCCCGCGCCGAGGCGTACTTCCAGGTCGAATTTTTTACCGCTGCCCAGAATATTGTCGCCGAGGTAGCCTGCCTCGTAAGCTTTGGAGATCGCCGCATTCAACGCCTTATGAGCATGCGGATATTCAACGCGCAGGTAGATATAGCCCTGGGTTGCGCCGACCGCGATACCGGCGATCGTCATGCCTTCGATCAGGACGAACGGGTCGCCTTCCATCACCATTCGGTCGGAATAGGTGCCCGAATCGCCTTCATCCGCATTGCAAATGATGTATTTTTGCTCGGACGGAGTGTTCAGCACCGTGTTCCATTTGATTCCGGTCGGAAACGCCGCGCCGCCGCGGCCGCGCAGGCCCGAATCGGTGACTTGCTTGACGATGTCCGCGCCGGACATGGCGAGCGCGTTTTTAAGGCCGCGGTAGCCTTCGTGAGCGAGGTAATCGTCGAGGCTCACCGGGTCGGTAATTCCAACGCGTGCGAACGTCAAGCGCTGTTGAGCTTTTAGATAAGGGAGTTCTTCGATCAGGCCCAGTGCGAGGGAATGATTGCCGCCGTTCAGAAAATCGGCATCGAATAATCCGGCGACGTCTTTGGCTTGCACCGGCCCGTAAGCCATCCGTCCTTTAGTGACCGCAACTTCGACTAAGGGTTCCAGCCAGAAAAGCCCGCGCGAGCCGTTGCGGACTAATTCAATCTGAATGCCGCGTTTCACGGCTTCTTGTACGACGGCCGCCGCAACGCGGTCTGCGCCCAATGAAACGGCAGCTGCATCACCCGGAATATAAATTTTGTGAATCATGCAGATGCCTCCTCAGGCTTGATTACGCAGTCGAACAAGTCCGCACTGACGCGTCCGTAAAGCTGCTCGCCGATCTGCATCGACGGCGAGGCGGCGCAAAGCCCCAAGCAATAGACAGGCTCCAGCGAGAAAGCGCCGTCCGCGGTGGTTTCGTGATAATCGATACCCAGTCTGTTTTTGACATGCGCCTCCAGTTGCTTGCCTCCCATCGCCTGGCATGATTCGGCACGACAAATGTGGACGGTGGTTTTTCCGGGCGGTGTCTCGCGAAAATAGTGGTAAAAACTGATGACCCCGTGCACTTCGGCGCGGGATAGATTCAACGCCTTAGCGATGTCGGGAATAGTGGCGGCCGGGATATAACCGAGCTTGTCCTGGATGCCGTGCAGGATCGGTAACAGCGCGCCGGGGAGGTCTTTCAGCTTGGCGATGATATCTTGCACTTCGGCATGGCTAGCGCCGGATTCAGTCATGTTTGTCTCTCTGGCTAAAAAATTAGAACAATCGAAGGGATTTTTCGCGTTGTTCATAAGTGGTCCACCCAGATTAACACAATTGAATTTCGAAGTAAAAAGATCATAAAAGTGACAAAAAATTATGTTATTGAAATTTCAATATTGTAAAAAGAGCAGAAATAATCAATTTGATGGTTGAGCATAAATAAAAGTTTCGGATAAGAAATGAAGCGGGCGAACCGGGGGCAGTACCGTTAAGGCAGAGGGGGAATTGCCGAATGAACGGACGCAACATTTCTGCTTCAAGATATAAGAAGAACTGTCATGCAAGGCGTTTTCAGAAATACAGCGGGCGTTTACATCGTCAATCGTCGAATCCCGTTGATCAACCTGCTGATGGCGGCATCGAGTTGCGTTTGATCCAGCATGCCGTACGAAATACGCAGACAGGGATTGTCGGCCAATCCGAACGCGCTGCCTGGAATGGCGGCGACTTTGAAGTCGTCGATCAGCATTCTCGCCAATTCGAGGTCGTTTTTTCCGGTATCGATCTTGAGCAGCAGATAGAAGGCGCCTTCGGGCTCCGGGATTTCGCACAAGCCCTTCAGCGGCTGCAACCGGGCGATCACCTGTTCGCGTTTCGCAGCCAGCTCCGGCAGGCGGTTTTTGCAATAATCGGCGCCGGTTCTTAACGCGCCGGCGGCGGCGATCTGATTGACCAGCGGCGGACAGATCAGGTTGGTATCTTGGATTTTCAGCAGCGATGGTGTTAAGGCTTCGGGATAGGCCATGTAGCCGATCCGCCAGCTTGCAAAGCCGTAGGCTTTCGAGAGCGAGTAGAGCGAAATCGTATGCGGCGCGGCGCCGGGCAGCGAGCCCGGCGAGAAATGCCGGGCTTCGCCATAGGTAAAATATTCGTAGGCTTCGTCGCTGATGTGGTACAGCCCGTATGCGCGGCACAGCGCGTTGACGGCGCGCAGCGCGGCTTCGGGATAGACCGCGCCGCTCGGGTTGTTCGGCGAAATGGTGACGATCGCGCGGGTTTTTTCGTTGATCGCTGCACGCAGGCCAGTGACGTCGAGCTGATAGGCGCTGTCGGTCGGTACGCCAACCGGAAGGCACCCCAGCATGCGGATTGCCATTTCCTGGTTGAAATAATAGGGCAGGGGCAGAATGATTTCATCGCCGGGATCGGCGATCGCAAGCAGTACGTTCAGAAACGCCATGTTCGAGCCCGCGGTAATCATCACGCCTGTGCCGGTGTCCGTATCGATTCCGTTTTCCCGGCGCAGCTTGTCCCGGAGCAAGTCTAAAAGCGGCGAATAACCGAATGCCGAACCGTAAAGGTGCTGCTCGGCTTGCCTGCCGAAATCGCGAATCGCGTCGAGGGCCGAGTCGGGCGGCGGATAGGAAACCATACCCTGGCCGAGCGAAAGCGTGCCGGGATTGTCGCGGGTCCAGGCGCCGACGACAGGAATGATCGGCGATTGCACGGCGGCAATACGCCGGCTCGGGTCCGGGTGTGCATGTAGTTCCATTTTTATCGGATCGAACAAATCGGGTGATTAGAAAAAATAAGTTTTCGGTTGCAAACCTGACAGGATTTTTAAAAATCGGGCAGATCGGCAAGTCTATAGTGCTGTTACAGGAATGGGCCGGCGAAATCCGTTGCTTGATATTTTATTCAGGCGCCGGGCTATTGAGAAACAGATGGGCGCCGGTGAGGAAAGAAGGGCTGCGCTTGCCCCTCCGGGAGCGCCGAACCAATCCGCAAGGCTTTACCGTTCATTTTGGGCCTCCAGCGCGGCCAGTTCGGCCATCGTATTCACGTTGGCGAAAATCTCCGGTGTGGCGCTGAAATCGGCCGGCACGAGCCGATGCAGTTCGAGCCAGCGGTCGGCTTTACGGCCGCCGTGGCTCAGATATTCTTGCAGGCTGTCTTTCAAATCGGTTTTGAGCGCAAGGAAAACCGGATGCAGGCGCTCACCGTCGTGCGCGGCCGCGATGTCCGCGTCGTGCTCTGCCCTTGTCGCGAGCAGCTTGTCTACATGTTCGGCCAGAATCAGCGGCGAATCGCAGGGCAACACCGCCAGGACTTCCGCTTCGGTATGCCGCATCGCAGCCAGGATGCCCGCTAATGGCCCGTCGAAACCGGCGGTCAGGTCAGGCACGACCGGCCGGCCAAAAGCACGGTATCGGTTGAGATGGCGGTTGGCATTGATGATAATTTCGGAGACTGCGCCGGCCAGCGCGTCGATCGCGTAACAGACCAGGGGACGGCCGCGGTACAGGATCAGCCCTTTGTCCTGATTGTGCATCCTGCGTGCCCGACCTCCCGCCAGAATCACCCCTGCCACTGTTGTTCGATCGTGCATAATGTTAAGCTGTGACGGTTGTTCACTTTTCGTTTTGACCATGTTCCGATGTGCCGTGATTTTGATCAGCCTGTTATTCCTTGCCGGTTGCGCAGGGATAAACGGCGGCGCCCCGGTGCCCGGCGAGTATGTGTACTACTACCAGGTCGAGACGCGAAAGCCCTACGACGAAGTACTCGACGAGCTGAAAAGCGCGATTGCGGAAAACAATTTCAGGATAACAGCACACAGCCGGGTCGGTAAAGTGATCCGCGAGCGCGGCGACAAGGATTTTCCGGATTTCGACACGATCCAGTTCTGCAACCTGACCCATGCGAGGACAATGCTGAAGATGGCACCGGAAGCGATAAAGTATATGCCTTGTAATGTCGTAATGTATCGGCAGGACGGCAAGACGATCGTCAGGACTCACCTGTTACCGACCGATTCGGACAATCCCGAATTGAATCGTTTCTTGGAAACAATGAACCAAAAGCTGAAAGAGATTCTCGACTTTGCTGTCGAGGAGTAGGAGAACGGCCGCGTAACGCTTCCCGGTCAAGCAAAACCCGGCGGCGCCGGATACCGGAAGCGATTTTCTCACGAGAGATAGGATATCCATTCGGTATCCTTTCGCTATCCTTATTTTCCGCTCGCATTGTTTCTTTTCCCGTTATATTCCATGCATATCGACAAATCCTGACAATTACGGATCGGTAGAGTTTCCGCCTCTATTTGTCGCCAGGCGATCCGCATGATGGCGCCAGGTTCTCCTTCATGTTACTTATCTTTCGCCGATTCCGCCGGATCAAGCGTCCTTTAATATTCTGCGTTACGCCGGATGCCCTAACTGCGCCGGCAGGAGTTGCGTAATGATGATTCAAAAGTTCATCGACAGGCCAGGATACAGTCCGCGTTTTTTATCGGCATACTGCATTTTCTGGCTCTTTTGCCGGATTTCGGCCGCCGCCACTGTGGAGGTCAGTGTGCGGGATTTTGTATTCGCACCGAAGACGGTGAGCGTGCAAGTCGGCGATACGGTGCACTGGAACTGGATCGAGGAGAGTCATACGACGACTTCAGGCGTTTCCGGAACTCCAGACGGACGCTGGGATTCCGGAGTTCAAAGCATCCCTTTCAACTTTGACCAGACCTTTAACCAGGCCGGGAGCTTTCCTTATTTCTGTGCTCTCCATTGGCAGATGGGTATGACCGGCACCGTGATTGTTCGTGATGCGAATGCGCCCCCCCCACAACAGCTCGACAATCCGATTAAATCCCGCATCCGAAAAGGAAACGTCAATATCAAATTGACTCCCGTCGCGGAAGGACTCACCGCGCCCAATTGGGGAGTTGCCGCGCCAGGCGATGCCGGCCGTTTGTTTGTGGCCGACCAGAACGGGGTCATCTGGGTCATCGATCTGGTCAATGGACAAAAGGCGGTATTCGCGGATTTAAGCGGGATACTGGTTCCTCTGGGCTCTCAAGGGCCCAATACGTTCGATGAACGCGGTTTGCTGGGCCTCGCTTTCCACCCCGGTTATCAGACAAATGGGCTTCTCTATACCTTCACTTCGGAATCTACAGGCGATCCGGCCGATTTTTCCACCCTTCCTTCCGGAACATCGCCCAATCATCAAAGCGTCGTTCGGGAATGGCGGGTAGCGGCGCCGGGAAATCCGCTGGCCTTGGTGGATACCAGCAGTTCCAGGGTCATTCTCCGCATCGACAAACCCCAGTTCAATCATAACGGCGGTGCGCTCAATTTCGGTGCGGACGGCATGTTATATATCTCTACCGGAGACGGCGGCAATGCCGATGATCAAGGGGTAGGCCATAGTTCCCAAGGCAACGGGCAGGATCGTGGCAATGTGCTGGGCAAGATCCTGCGCATCGACCCGAATGGTCGGAGCGCGCCCAATCGCCAGTATTCGGTTCCGGCCGACAACCCTTTCGCGAGCGGTTCGCCGGGCGGACAGGCCGGCTGTGCCGACGGGATCTGTGACGAGGTTTTCGCTTACGGCTTGCGCAATCCCTTCCGCTTTTCCTTCGACAGCGCCAACGGCGCGCTCTTTGCAGGCGATGCAGGCCAGAACGATATCGAGGAAGTCGATGTGATCCGGCCCGGAGCCAATCTGGGCTGGCCGGTCCGTGAAGGCACTTTCTGCTTCAACGCTAACGGGGATGAGGCAGGATTCGTCAGCCGGCCCGGCAATTGTCCGTCAACCGACATGACTGCGCCGGTCGCCCAATACGATCATGACGACGGTACGGCCGTGGTTGGCGGCTTTGTATATCGCGGCGGCAACATCTGGAGTTTGCGGGGGCGCTATGTATTCGGCGATTACGCCAAGCCCTCCGCTCAGGAAGGACGGCTGTTATTCTTGAGCGGTAGAAACATCGCCGTTGGCCAGCGAGCCCGCAAGAGCGGATTGGCGGAAATGCGGATCCAAGGCCAGCAGGGGCTGGGTCTATTTTTATTGGGTTTTGGACAGGATGCTCAGGGCGAGCTTTACGTGTTGGGCAACAGAACAGGTCTGCCTTTCGGTACGACCGGCGGGGTGTGGAAGATCGGGGCGCCTTGACGAGGGATAGATGTGTCTTCGCGGCCCCGCCGAGAGTAAGGATCAGTAAAGGCCCAACTGCAACTGCGCGACTTCCGACATCATCTCGCGCGACCAGGGCGGGTCGAGCACGATTTCGACCGTAACATGATCGACGCCCGGCAGCGCGCGGATACCTCTTTCGACGTCGCCTTGAATCACTGGGCCCATGCCGCAGCCGGGGGCGGTCAGCGTCATCCGGATATGCACATCGTTCAGATGTTCGCCGACCGGTGTGACCTTGCAGGAGTATACCAGCCCGAGGTCGACGATATTGACCGGGATTTCCGGATCGTACACGGTTTTCATCACTTCCCAGCAGTTTTTTTCGACCGCTTCGGGGCTGGTGTCGGACACCAGCGTATGCAGTTCGTGCGCCTCCTTGCCGAGTGCGTCGGCATCCTTGCCGTCGATCCGGACCATATGCCCGTATTCGGTCACCACCGTATAATTGTTGCCCAGCGATTGGTGAATCACGACCGTTTCCCCTTTCTTCAACGTGCTGGGAACGCCGTCGGGGATCGTGATTACGTCCACGTCGCGGGTTAGGACAAAGGCTTCTCGTTCTGTCATAAAAGTGCTTTAAAGATGGAAGGTCCGCGCATCGATCACCTGGCCGTTCACGCCGATGCTCTGCGGGCTGAAAAGATAGCGGTAGACCGGTGCGAGGGACTCCATCGACGGTAATTTGGTGTTGTCGACGCCGGGATAGGCTTTTTTGCGGAGCGGGGAGTCGACCGGGCCGGGCACCATGATGTTGACCCGGATTTTGCCGGCGCTTTCCAGTTCTTCGGCCAAAATTTTGGCGAGCCCTTCGACTGCGAATTTGGAGACGCCATAAGCACCGGAATAAGCCGGGGCGTTCCGGGCGGACGAGTCGGAGGTAAATACGATCGAGGCGTGCGGACTCTTCTGCAGTACCGGCAGCAGCACGCGGCACAGCAGAAACGGCCCGTTCAGGTTTACGTTCAGCGCATGTCCCCATTCCTTGGTGCCGAGCAGCGAAATCGGCGTAAAGCCGCTGAATTCGACAGCCGAATGCAATAAGCCCTGCAGCGACCCGTATTTTTCGTCGATCCGGTTGGCCAATTCCTGAAAATCGTTTTCACTCGCACCGGCCAGGTCGAACGGGTACAGGATCGGTTCGGGGGCGCCTGCCTCGACGATCTTGTCGTACACCGCTTCGAGTTTCGGAATCTTGTTGTCGAGCAAAATCACATGCGCGCCGTGCTTGGCGAGCGTCAGCGCGGCGGTGGCGCCGAGGCCGCCTCCCGCGCCGGTAATCAGTATCACTTGATGGCTCAGCGGCATCGATGCGCTCCTATCCAGTCGGTAATTTGCAGGGGTGAATCGATCACCGAGTCGGCCCCCCAGGTTTCCGGCAGGTCGCCGGGCTTCAAATAGCCGTAGCTTGCGGCGAGTGTTTTCATATGGGCGTTTTTGCCGGCGGCAATGTCGTGAACCGCATCGCCGATGTAGACGCACTGCTCCGGTTTTACTCCGGCTTGTTCGCAGGCGGCCAGCATGGGCCCGGGATGCGGTTTCGAATAAGCGGTCGTGTCGCCGCTGACGATGCAGGCGGCGCGGCCGGTCAGCTTCAAGGCCGCCATTAACGGATTCGTGAAACGCTCGCGTTTGTTCGTCACGACGCCCCATTTCAGGCCTTGTGCTTCGATTTGCGCCAGCGTGTCTTCGATACCGGCAAAGAAGCTCGACTGATCGGCGATATGCCGTTCATAACAGTCGAGCATCGTTGCAAGCAGTGTTTCCTGAACGCCGCCAGCGACCGGTTCGGTCAGGCCGGCAGCGATCATGGCGCGGGCGCCGAACGAAATGAACGGTTTGACCGCAGTGCCGCTGGCTTCCGGAAAGCCGTGCCGGGCGAGCGAGAGGTTCAGACAGCGCATCAGATCGGGCGCGGTATCGACCAGAGTGCCGTCCAGGTCAAACAATACGCAGGCAAGTTCCATCGCGCTTACTCGGATCGCCGAAAAGCGGCGATATAATTTACGTCGATGTCCTTGCCGAGACTGAAGCGCTTGGTCAGCGGATTGTATTCGATCCCGACCATACCGCTCAGCTGCAGGCCGGCGTTGCGCGCCGACTGGCAGAGTTCGGAAGGCTTGATGAAGGTTTTGTACTCGTGGGTACCTTTCGGCAGCATCTTCAACACGTGCTCGGCCGCAACGATCGCAAGCAGATAGGCCTTCGGCTTGCGGTTCAAAGTGGAGAAGAACACCATGCCGCCCGGTTTGACCAGCGTTGCGCAGGCGTTGATGATCGAGCCGGGATCGGGCACGTGTTCGAGCATTTCCATGCAGGTCACATGATCGAAGCCGGCCGGCTGCTCCGCAGCCAGGTCTTCGGCGCTGATTTTGCGGTACTGCGTACGGATGCCGGATTCGAGGCTGTGCAGGTCGGCGATGTCGAGCAGTTCTGCACTCAGGTCGATGCCGAGCGCATCCGCGCCTTCTTTGGCCAGGCCTTCGGTCAAAATGCCCCCGCCGCAACCGACGTCGACGATCCGGGTGCCTTTCAGGTCGGTAAAGCGCCGGATGAACTGGAGTCTAAGGGGGTTGATGTCGTGCAGGGTTTTCAATTCGCCCTGCGGATCCCACCAGCGCTCGGCTTGCGAGCCGAACTTGTTGATTTCGTGCAGGTGGACGTTATTGGATGCAGTCATAAGCGTTAGCGTGGGTGGCTATAGTTTAGTATTTTACTAGGTTATTGTTCTTGGTCAACACATAGGGTACGCTGTGCATACCTTTTTGTTACGGTAAACAGATCAGGATGCAAGCCTGTCTTTCCAATCGCCGATCTTTCCGCTCAATTCGCCGGAATTGATCGTCGTCAATTCGCGTTGTTTCAATAGGCGTTTTCCGGCGACCCAGACGTCGCTGACCTGCCGACGGCTGGCCGCATAGACAATCTGCGAAACCGGACAATACAAGGGTTGGGTTTCGAGGTCGCTTAAATCGATCGCGATCACATCGGCCGCTTTGCCGGTTTCGAGCGAGCCGGTTTCGCGGTCGATGCCGAGCGCTTTGGCGCCGTTGATCGTCGCCATTCTCAGCGCCATTGAGGCGGGCAGGGCGCTTGCATCGTTCGCGACCGCTTTGGCGAGCAGCGCGGCGGTGCGCATTTCACCGAACATGTCGAGGTCGTTGTTGCTGGCCGCGCCGTCGGTGCCGAGCACGACGTTGACGCCGCGGGCAATCAATTCTGCGACCGGGCAAAAGCCGCTGGCCAGTTTCAGGTTCGATTCCGGGCAATGCACGACGTGCGCGCCGGTTTCTGCGAGCAGATCCATTTCGTCCTCGGTCAGTTGCGTCATATGGACTGCCGACAGCATCGGACTCAACAGTCCTAAAGCTTTTAAGCGTTGGAGCGGCCGCAGGCCGGTCTTGGCGAATTCCTCCTCGACCTCGTGCTTCGTCTCGTGCACATGCATGTGTACCGGCAGTTCCAGTTCATCCGAAAACATCCGGATTTTTTTGAGCGGCGCGTCCGATACCGTGTAAGGCGCATGCGGCGCGAATGCGGTCGTCAGCAGCGGCTCGTAGCGAAGCCGGTCGCGCAAAGCCAGGCCTTTTTCGATGTAGACATCGCCGGTTTCGGCCCAGACGGTCGGGAAGTCGACCACGATCAGGCCGATACTGGCGCGGATGCCGTGCTGTACGGCCTGCTGCGCCACGACGTCCGGGAAGAAGTACATGTCCTGGAAACAGGTCGTGCCGCCGCGAATCATTTCGGCGATCGCCAGTTCGGTACCGTCCCTGACGAACGCTTCACTGACCCAGCGCTGTTCGAGCGGCCAGATGTGGTTCTGCAGCCAGTCCATCAAATGCAGATCGTCCGCAATGCCCCGCAACAGTGTCATCGCGGCATGGGTATGGCAATTGATCAACCCCGGCAGTAACGCGTGGCTGCCCAGGTTTTCGATATGCGTCCCGGTATATTTTTGCCGAGCGGCTTCGGTCGGCAAAAGATCGACGATCCGGCCGCCGTCGATTGCCAGGCTGTGGTTTTCATAGGTTACGGATTCGGGCTCAACGGGTATAATCCAGCGGGCATGGATCAGGGTATCGACTTGCATGGGCATTCCTTGATTGAAGCGCGGAATTATAACTTTATATACGACGATTTTTGACTAAATAATGACGAAACAAAACAGATTGTCTGTCGAAGCCCTCAAGTGGACCGGTAATGCATTGCAGGTTCTGGATCAGCGGAAAGTGCCCGAACGGATCGTTTATCAGGATTTTGACACGGCCGAAGATGTGAGCCGTGCGATCGCTTCGATGCGGGTGCGCGGTGCGCCGGCAATCGGGATTGCCGCCGCCTATGGGGTGGTATTGTCGGTGATGCGCCATGCCGGCGAGAATGCAGCGGACTGGCGTGCCAAGATCGATGCCGATATCGACAGGCTGGCCAAATCGAGGCCGACCGCAGTGAATCTGTTTTGGGCGCTGGACCGGATGAAAAAGACGCTCGATGCGCACCTGGATGCGCCTTTGGCCGCGGTGCTTGCGGAAGCCGAAAAGATCCATGCGGACGACATTGCCGCGAACCGGACGATGGGCGAACTTGGCGCGGACCTGATCGGCAGCGCGAAAGGGGTCTTGACGCACTGTAATGCCGGCGCGCTCGCCACCGGCGGCTACGGGACCGCGCTCAGCGTGATACGCAGCTTGTACAGCCGTCGGCCGGTAAAGGTCTATGCGGGCGAAACGCGGCCCTGGCTGCAAGGCGCGCGGCTGACCGTCTGGGAATTGTCCCAGGACGGCATACCCGCGACCCTGATTGCCGATTCGGCGGCGGCCTGGCTGATGCGTTCCGGCGCGATCGACTGGGTGATCGTCGGCGCGGACCGCATCGCGGCGAATGGCGATACGGCGAACAAGATCGGCACTTATGCCTTGGCGGTTTTGGCCAGGCAGCACGGCGTCAAATTCATGGTGGTTGCGCCGACTTCGACGATCGACTGGACGATCGCCGACGGCAGCCGCATCGAGATCGAAGAACGCGATCCGGCGGAGCTGCTGCCCGCCTGTTATCGGGAGCGGGAATCGCTGGTCCAGGCCTGGAATCCGGTTTTCGACGTGACGCCGTCGGAATTGATCGATGCGATTGTGACTGAAAAGGGAGTCGTGCCGAATCCGTCCGCCGACGGCATGGCCCGCTTGCGGATGTCCTGACCATAATAAATACGGGAGGTATTGCGAATGATGTTAGATCGAAGAGGGAATAATCCTTTGCTGGCGATTAAATTTTTCGGGGAGGGAATCCGCTTGCTCGGCAATCCGAAACTGCGAAAATTTGTCGTGATTCCGGTAGTGGTCAATCTTGTGCTGTATGCGGTTGCATTCGCGCTGGGATATCTTTATCTCGGCGATATGATCGATCGATTTATTCCGGATTGGCTGCAATGGCTGCGCTGGATATTGTGGCCGCTATTCTTTATAAGTTTTTTTATCGGCGGATTTTTTACTTTTACGGTATTGGCCAATCTGATTGCGTCGCCGTTTTACGGCATGTTATCAGCCGCGACCTTGGGGGTTGCCGCCGGAGAATCGGCAACGGTGGCAGAGGCGCCCTGGCTCCAGGTCTTCAAGGCCGAATTGCGGCGGGCGGCTTATTTGGGGGTGCGTGCAATATTGCTGGTAATAATTTCGATTATTCCGGGGGTTAATGTGATTGCACCGTTATTATGGGCATTATTCGGTGCTTGGGGAATGGCATTGGAATATCTGGCTTATCCGTTGGAAAATGCGGGAGTTCTGTTTTCCGAACAGCGCAAACTCATCGGCAGCGTCAGATGGGGGGCTTTGAGTTTCGGAGGGCTGGCGGCAGCGGGTTTGGCTGTGCCGATCGTAAATATCATCGTTGCGCCCGCTGCGGTGATCGGGGCGACGCTTTATTTGCGGGAAATCGAACAAAAGTGACCGCTTTGAAATGGGGATAGTCTTTTTGTCGAATATCCCCATCTTTGCCATAACATCAGTCCATGCTTGAGGCTCCGTTCTCTCGCCATATGGCAGCCGCGGAATCCCGTTTCGTGACAGAGTTAAGGTATTAGAACGATTTTTTCCTTAGATACAGTTTCAGATTTTTTCGAAATCGATTTAGATTTTAAAACCCGAGCCAGATCTTTCGAAATCGATTTTAGATTTTGAATTCCGAACTGTCGTGTCCTTCTTCGATTAAAGTGCGCAGCCATTTCGGCATCATGCCGCGTCCCGTCCAGATCTTGTTCGGATCATTAGGGTGGCGGTACTTCGCTGGCACTTTAACGCCTTTCCGGGGCGATTTTTTATCGTTCTCGATGATTTCCACCGTCACTTCGATCGAAGCAGCCAATTCTTTTATCTGCGTTATGATTTCTTTGCGGTGGTTGACAAGCTTATTTTTTAACGCCTTCTCTGCGTTTTCGATAACCGTTTGTAATTCGTTCACAGAAAGATTCTGAAAATCAGTCATAATGTATTGCTCAAAATTTAGTGAATTTAAATTTTATCATAACCAATATCGATTTTAAAACATGCCTTATATCATTTAGTGAAATTGATCACGCTGATTCTCCGTATCAGCAATCCTGCATCCGGCATGGTTGAGATTATTATTAAGAAAAAACAAAATCTCTGTAGAAGAAAATTCCGATATTGAGATATTGATTACTGTGACCAAAGTTTTAAGGAAACATTCAGTAATATTTAACTGAACGGCAGGGCGCGTTTTTATGCGTAATATAATTCAAGGCTATAAGCCAGAGGGCGGAACGGGTTATTCGGTCGATACAGTGAAACGTATTTCATTAATAACCGTGCCGTAATTGTCGATAGTCCGTACTGACCAGTTTCCTCGATCATTGGGGCCAAGTTCGCGTTGGCTGGATGTGCGCCATCTTTCCGCGGCGACAGCAACAGGGTGGCGTAGCACCATCCGGCCGTTTCTAAACCATTCGTGAAACAGGATTTGTGCTGTTTTGCCCCTGACTTCGGTGAAATAATACACCTGCATGGGTTTTCCGTTGCCGATGCTGACGTTGCCTTCGATCAAATCGGCCGGTTCTTTATCGACAATGCGGTAGGCAAGCGCAGCCCGTCGGATTCGACCGCCGCTACCTGTAGGGACGGAAGTTTTGGAGTGAGTAGACACTCTCGGAGGGGAAGCGGGAATCGCAGCCTGCTTCTCTGGGGTTACAGAAGCCTCTTGCGAGGAAAGCTTCGGGTTGGGCTGGATAGTTCTTTGGCTGGCGGAAGGTGTCGGTGCCGGCGCAGCTTCGTTCCGTGCGGCGACTTCCGGTTCGGAATTACCGGCCAGCAGCAGGAGGAACAGCGCCGTAATCAACAAAATCAAGGCGCTTATCGCGCCGGCGATGCGTTTGATGTTCCATTCCGTGATCATTTTCACGTTCGGGACCGGGGTTTCGGCAGCGGCGTCTGGCGTAGTGTATTTGACTTTGATTACGATGTTTTTAGGGTCTGTCATACGTTTTTCGATTACAGTTCAAGAAATTCCGTTGTCTCAAGTTTTATGCGCACATTTATCGCGCATTTATTTAGTGAGCAAAGGCCGTACATACTGGTAATATACCACTACGCTATTGCGTGCGAATATTAATCCGGACAGACAGCCGTTTCCGCTTTTTTCCATCAGGATACTTATCATGGCTTCGCTGCTTGAAAAATTCCGGGAATCTTCCTCCCTGTATGGAAGCAACGCCTGGTTCATCGAAGATTTATACGAGCGTTATCTGAAAGACCCCGAGTCGGTCGATCCCGATTGGCGGCAGCGTTTTCGCTCGATTCAGAACGGCGGCGGCTATGAGACCCCGCATAGCCCGATTGTCGAACGGTTTGCCGAACTCGCGACGAAATCGCAAGGGCGGCTGGCGCAACTGCAGGGCTTTACCGAAGAGAGCGTTAAGAAGCAGGCTGCGGTCGCGCGTCTGATCAATCACTACCGGGTGCGCGGGCATCAGATCGCCAACAACAATCCTCTCGGCAAGACCCTGCCGCCGCCCCCGGATATGGACCCGGCCTTTTACGGGCTCTCCGAACTCGACATGGATACCTGGTTCGATACCGGCATCCTGCACGGCGTCGACCGCCTGCCGTTGCGTGAAATCATCGCGAATCTGAAAGAGATTTACTGCGGCAGCATCGGCTCCGAATACATGCATATCGTCGATACCGCGACGCGCCGGTGGCTGATCAGCCGGATGGAAAACGCCAAAGGCAATCTGACACTTGATCCGGAGAAACAGCGCTGGGTGCTGAAATTGTTGACGGCGGCCGAGGGGATCGAAGTCTATTTGCATAACAAATTCGTCGGCCAGAAACGGTTTTCGCTTGAGGGCGGGGAATCGCTGATCCCGATTCTCGACGAACTGGTTATGGGCTGCAGCACCAAAGGAGTCAACGAAATCGTAATCGGCATGGCGCACCGCGGACGCTTGAACGTGCTGGTCAATATTCTCGGCAAGAGTCCGGCTCTATTGTTCGACGAGTTTGCGGGCCATTCGGCATCATCGCCGCCGGGCGTCAGTTCGGGCGACGTCAAATACCACATGGGCTTTTCGTCGGATATCGATACGCCGACCGGCCCGATTCACCTGACGCTCGCGTTCAATCCTTCACACCTGGAGATCATCAATCCGGTGGTCGAAGGTTCGGTCCGGGCACGGCAGGACCGTGCCGGCATCGACGGCAAGGATCAGGTCGTTCCGGTTCTGATTCATGGCGATGCGGCCTTCTCGGGCCAGGGTATCGTGATGGAAACCTTGAATATGTCGCAAACCCGCGCATTCGAAACCGGCGGTACGATCCATATCGTGATCAACAATCAGATCGGTTTCACCACCAGCGACCCGCGGGACGCCCGTTCCACCCTCTATTGCACCGATCTTGCTAGCATGATCCAGGCGCCGGTATTTCATGTGAACGGAGACGATCCGGAAGCGGTTGCTTTCGTCAGCAAGCTGGCGCTGGATTTCAGGATGACTTTCAAGAAGGACGTGGTGATCGACCTGATCTGCTACCGGCGGCTCGGCCATAACGAGGCCGACGAGCCGGCCGCGACGCAGCCGATGATGTACAAGAAAATCCGCCAGCTCAAAACGACTCGAAAGCTTTACGCCGAGAAGCTGGTCGCCGAAGGGGTAATTTCGGCGGAAGAAGCGGCGGAGATGGAGAGCACCTACCAGAAAATGCTCGACGAGGGTCAGGTGGTGTCGCGGCCTTTGTCACAGAATCCGAAATATTCCTATACGCATCAGTGGAATCAGTTTCACGGCCAGAACTGGGAAGCGCCGTGCGATACGACAGCCTCGCTCGACCGGATCCGCTATTGCAACGACCGTATGCTGCGGTTGCCGGCCGGCTTCGAAATCCATCCGCGCGTTGCCAAGGTGATGGACAACCGCCGCAAGATGGCGGCCGGTGCCTTGCCGCTGGATTGGGGCTTCGCGGAAAACATGGCTTATGCGACGCTGCTGATGGAAAAGTACCATGTGCGCCTGACCGGCCAGGACGTGGGCCGGGGCACCTTTGTACATCGCCATGCGGTGCTGCACAACCAGTTGAAGAACGAAGAATACGTGTCGTTGAAACATTTGGATAAGGACCAGGGGCGAGTGGAGATTTTCGATTCGCTGCTGTCCGAGGCCGGTGTGCTGGGTTTCGAATACGGCTATAGCACCACGATGCCTAACACGCTGGTGATCTGGGAGGCGCAGTTCGGCGATTTCGCAAACGGCGCCCAGGTCGTGATCGATCAGTTCATCAGTTCCGGCGAAACCAAATGGGGGCGTTTGTGCGGCTTGGTGCTGCTGCTGCCGCACGGTTATGAAGGGCAGGGGCCGGAGCATTCTTCCGCCCGGCTGGAGCGTTATCTTCAGCTCTGCGCCGAGCACAACATCCAGGTTTGCTCGCCGACGACCCCGGCGCAAATCTTCCATCTCTTGCGCCGGCAGCTGATCCGGCCGTACCGGAAGCCGCTGATCGTGATGAGTCCGAAAAGCCTGCTCAGGCACAAGCTGGCCGTTTCAACCCTGGAAGAATTGACCGACGGCCATTTCCGGGCGGTCATCGGCGAGGTGGACGAGATCGATCCTCAGCAGGTAACCCGCTACGTATTCTGTGCCGGCAAGGTCTATTACGATCTCCTGGAAGCGCGCCGCGAAGCCGGCCTGAAACATGTCGCGATCGGGCGGATCGAACAGCTTTATCCGTTTCCGACCGAGTTGTTCAAGACCGAATTGGCCAAATATCCGAATCTGGAAGAGTTCGTTTGGTGTCAGGAAGAACCCAAGAATCAGGGGGCCTGGTACCAGTCGAACCACCATTTCCGCGACAACCTGGCGCCGCACATCCGAATGAGCTACAGCGGCCGCGAGCCGTCCGCGGCGCCGGCGGTCGGCCATTTCCATGAACACATCCAACAGCAGAAAGCCGTCGTGGATTCGGCTTTATACGGCAATTCCTAAGGAAGTTAATATGAGCATTGAAGTGTTAGTCCCCCATTTACCCGAATCGGTCGCCGATGCCACCTTAGTGAACTGGCATAAAAAGCCCGGCGATCAGGTGGCCCGGAACGAGAATCTGGTCGATCTGGAAACCGATAAGGTCGTGCTTGAAGTTCCGGCTCCCGAAGCGGGCGTGTTAAGCAGCATTCTGAAGGAAAACGGTACGGTCGTGACCGCGGGCGAGGTCTTGGCCGTCATCGACACTTCCGGGGCCGGCACCGATGCGGCCAAGACTCAGTCGCCTGTTGAAAGTCCCGCGGCGACGCCGAAAACCGCGGAGCCTCGCCAGGAGACCGCGGAAATGCCGTTAAGCCCTTCGGTCAGGCGCCTGCTCCAGGAAACGACGCTGAGCCCGCAGGAAATTACCGGCACCGGCAAAAGTGGACGGATTACCAAGTCCGACGTGCTCGACCATTTGAAGAAGCAGGCTGCGCCCGAAGCCGAGCTGAAAGCGCCGGCGCCATTGCCGGACCAGGCGCCGCGTCCGGCGCCCGAGCAAAATCGCGGACCCTCGAACCTGCGCCCGGAACAGCGCGTGCCGATGACCCGGCTGCGCGCGAAAGTCGCGGAGCGGCTGTTGGAGGCGCAACGAAACGCGGCGATGCTGACTACCTTCAACGAAGTCAACATGCAGAGCGTGATCGATCTGCGCAACCAGTACAAGACGCGATTCGAGCAAAAACACAGTACCAAGCTCGGCTTCATGTCGTTTTTCGTGAAGGCTTCAATCGAAGCACTGAAAAAATTTCCGGCGATCAATGCGTCGATCGACGGCAACGACATCATTTATCACGGCTATTTCGACATCGGGATCGCGGTTTCGACCCCGCGCGGCCTGATCGTGCCGGTGCTGCGCGATGCCGATCAACTGGATTTTGCCGGCATTGAAAAAAGCATCGCCGATTTCGGCGAGAAGGCGCGCACCGGCACGTTGAGCTATGAAGACCTGCAGGGAGGCACCTTTACGATTACCAACGGCGGCGTATTCGGCTCGATGCTGTCTACACCGATTCTGAATCCGCCGCAATGCGCGATTCTGGGCATGCATGCAATCAAGGAACGGCCGGTCGTCGAGAACGGTCAGATCGTGATCCGGCCTATCATGTATCTGGCGCTGTCTTATGATCATCGCCTGGTGGATGGCCGCGAAGCGGTGCAGTTTTTAGTCACGATCAAAGAGTGTCTGGAGTCGCCGGCCCATTTACTGCTGAACATTTAAACATGCCGAAACAACGAGCGAAGTACGATGTGATCATCATCGGTGCAGGTCCGGCAGGTTATGTGACGGCGATACGCTGCGGCCAGCTGGGGTTGAAAACGGTCTGCGTCGACAGTTGGAGCGATGGATTCGGCCGGCCCAATCTGGGCGGGGCGTATTTGAACGCGGGCTGCATCGCGTCGATGGCCCTGCTCGAGTCGGCGAAGATTTATCATTCGCTGACCACCGGCCTGGCGCAGCACGGAATCGGCGTCGGGAACATTTCGCTCGATGTCGGGCGGATGATCGAACGGAAAGACCGGATCGTTGCGGAGATCAACCGCCACATTGCCGGACTGTTCGGTTCTCACAAGATCGATCATATTCATGCCAGAGCCAAATTGCTGCAGGCGGGACTGGTCGAAATCGTACCGGTAAAAGGCGGCGAAGCGTCTTACCTGAACGCGGACCATATCATTCTGGCGACGGGCTCCAAGCCGCTGGAATTGCCTTGCGCGCCGATCGACCGGGAATACATCATTGACACCGGCGACGCGTTGAACCTGGATTCGGTCCCCAAACGCCTTGCGATTATCGGTGCCGGGATCAAGGGACTGGAGATTGCCAGCATCTGGAACCGCTTAGGCAGCGAGGTGATTCTGCTCGAGGCTCAGGAAAATTTTCTGAATCTGCCGGACCAGCATATCTCGCTTGAAGCTTACCGTATCTTCACCGGTCAGGGCATGGAGATGCGGCTCGGCGCGCGCGTAGTTTCAGCGAAGAAAAGCGAGGGCAAAATCGTGATCGAATACCAGAATCACGAGGGCAACGATGTGCTGCATGTCGACAGGATGATTGTCGCGATCGGCCGGAAGCCCAACTCCGAAGGATTGGCTGCACCCGAAGCCGACCTGTTGCTCGACGAGTCGGGTTATGTGCATGTCGACGAAAATTGCCGGACCAATCTGCCCGGCGTCTATGCGGTCGGCGATCTGACTCTGCTCGGCCCGATGCTTGCGCATAAGGGCATCGAAGAAGGGGTGTTCGTAGCCGAACAGATCGCAGGCCTCCATCCGATCATCAACTACGATCTGTTGCCGAGCGTGATTTATACCGATCCGGAGATTGCCTGGGTCGGACAAACCGAGCAGGCGCTCAGGGCGCGCGGCGAACCGGTGAAGGTCGGCTTTTTTCCGATGAAAGCTTCGCCGCGCGCGCTGACGATGGGACGAACCGAAGGGCTGGTCAAAGTGATCGCGCATGCCGAAACCGACAGGATTCTCGGCGTCCACATGATCGGCGCGCAGGCATCCGAACTGATCGCCGAAGCGGTGCTCGCGATGGAGTTTTGCGCCAGCAGCGAAGACCTCGCGAAGACCATCCATGCCCATCCGACGCTGTCCGAAGCGCTCTATGAAGGTGCGCTGGCCTTAAAAAAAATGGCGCTGCATTTGCCGATGAGTGAATGACTGCGTATTTGCCGCACCGTTGAGTAGGGTGTTGTCGTCGTTTCTGGAAACGCTGTTCAAGAGGGTCTTCTGGGTCAGCGCATTGCTTTGGGTAAGCCTGTACGTCTACAAGGACAGACTGCCCGAGCCTTCTTTTTACGATGCCGAGGCGCTTCAGGAACCCCAACAGGAACCGACCGATGAAGCCGCCTTCACAGCGCAAGTCAAGGGGCAGCATTATACGGTGACGCCCAAATTTTCCTACCGGCTCGACGGCGTCGTCGTCAGCCTGCACGATGCGGATCAACTGGACGACATCTGGCATCACGGCCGCTGGCAGGATTTCCTGAACCTGCGCGATTTGTGCGTGGTTTGGGGCGAGAATGTGCAGTCCGGCGTTTATCGCCAGGTCAAGTTCCATAACGATTCCTGGACCTGTTGGGCTGCCTGGCAGGATAGCGAGACCGGCAACGCGTTTAAGATGAATGCACTGTCGAACAATCATCTGTTGGCCGACAAGGCGCTGGTCAAAGCTGCGCTAATGGAGGCCGAGCCGGGCGACCATATCCGCCTTAACGGCTCGCTCGCAGAATACGCGAACCCTGCCAACGGTTTGTACCGGGGCACCAGCACGACACGCGAGGATACCGGCAACGGCGCCTGCGAAACGATTTATCTGAACGAGTTTACGATCGTCAACAAGGCCAACCGCAAACTGCGCCGGCTTTATACGTTCGTAAAATGGCTGGCGCTCGGTTCGGGTCTAGGCTTTTTGATCATGCTGCCGATCGCGCCGGTCAGGCTATCCCATTAAAGGTGCGGAGTCGTCGGCGCCTTTTTCGAACGCGAAAACGAAATATTTGATCAGCCTGAGCCGGCTCAGCAGTTCCAAAGCAGCGGTCTCAACCATTGCGAAGCCGTTAAAGTAGCCTGCCTGCCGGGCGAGCCGTCTGAGGTAAGGGTAGGTCGGCAGCGTATTTCTCGTAATATCCCGTTCGCAAAGTAAGGTAAAGCCGGTTCTGTCGGTTAATTGCCGATAGTCTGTAAGCGTATATTGCACGTTGCATTTGCCGTAAAATCCCCGGCTTAAACGCTCGGGCAACCTGATTTTGGCGAAAGGAACGATTACCGGCGCGGGAATGAAATCGGACAGAGCGAGTATGCCGCCCGGCTTCAATATGCGCCAGGCTTCCCGAAAAAACAGCTCGCGGCTCGGAAAATGAAAAATGCATTCGACGGCGAGCACCGCATCGAAGCTCCGGTCCGGAAACGGCAGCCGGCAGGCATCGCCTTGGACGAAGTCGATCCGATTCCGGGCTTGGGTAACGGTTTGGTCGCGGGCGCGCTGCAACTGGCGGGCGTCCAGATTCAAACCGGTCAGTTGCATGTCGGAGTATCGGTCGTTCATATGCGCGATCGTCCCGCCTAAACCGCAGCCGACATCCAGTACGGCCAGCCCTGTTTCTATCGAGGCGGCCCGGCAGAGTTCCCGGCTCAGGTTCTCGGCGGCTTCGGCAAAATCGGTAGCGCTCAGGAGGGCTGCCTGCGGATGTTCCCAATATCCCCAGTGCACGTGCCTCCCGAAACTCTGCTCGACCGCCGCATTGCCGCTGTGCAGCAGTTTCAGCAGCGCGTCGAAATAGGGCAGGTCGACTGTTTTCTGGGCGCTTGCTCTATTTGACTGTGGGGCGCGAGGTTTGGCGGTAAACATGCGGAAACGCTATTTTATCCACAAAATATGCTGCGTTTCGATCGGAACCAGACAACCGGGATGGCGGGGAATGATACGGGGCGTGTAATCCTGGATCGGGCGGACCGCCGGAATCGTGAGGCTGTACACATAGCCGTTGACGGCGCCCGGAATCGGGTGTGCGATCGGAATCGGGTAAATGTTTTCCGGAATGTCGGCCGCAGGTTCGGAAAACAGCTGTACCGAAACGTCCTCGGCGGCCAAGTCGCCCAGGTAGACATGCAGTTTGAAGGTTTGCTCTGGGCCGTGATCTTCCGACTGCACCTGCTCGACATGGATTTTGGGCCAGAAGTCCTGCACGCGCTGCAGCCATTGCGTCAGCCTTTGGCCCAGATCGCCTTGCGCCGCTGCCCTTTGATGATACTGCGCGGCCAGCGGCAGATAGAAACGCTCGGTATATTCCCGGACCATCCGGTTGGCGGAGAAATGCGGAGTCAGCAAGCTCATGCTGGCGCGCATTTTTTTCGTCCAGCGTTCCGGAATGCCTTGTTCGTTGCGCTCGTAAAAGGCCGGAACGATCTCTTCTTCCAGCAGCCGGTAAAGCATCTCGGCCTGTTCCAGGTCGCTATGTCCGGCTTCGTCGCCGTTCAAGGCCCAGCCGACTTCGGGCGTATAAGCCTCGGCCCACCAGCCGTCCAGCTCGGAAACGTTCAGGCCGCCGTTGACCAGGATCTTCATGCCGCTGGTGCCGCAGGCTTCCCACGGCCGCCGCGGCGTATTGATCCAGAGATCGACGCCCTGCACCAGGTATTCCGCGGTGATCATGTCGTAATCGCTCAGGAATACCGCACGCTCGCGGATCTCGGGGCGGCGCATGAACTGATGCCAGTCCTTGATCAGCTGTTGTCCCGGCACGTCGGCCGGATGCGCCTTGCCGGATACGACCAACTGCACGGGCCTTGAAGGATTGCATAAAATGCGGGCCAGCCGCTCCGGATCGGTCAACAGCAGGTTCGGGCGCTTGTAGGTCGCGAAGCGGCGCGCAAAGCCGATCGTCATCACGTTCGGATCGAACAGGCGCAGTACGCGTTTTTCCAGCTCGCCCTCGGTCAGATTGCTGTGGATATTGATTTCGCGGCTGTATTCGTCGCGGACGAAATGGACCAGGCGGTCGCGGTTTTGAGCGCGCATGTTCCAGAGTTCCAGGTCTCCGACGCGGTTGAAGTTTTTGCCGAGAATCTCGGGGTCGCACAACCAGCGGGTCTTGCCGCATTGGCGCGTCCATAATTCGTCCGCCTCTTTGGAGTCCCAGGCCGGCACATGCACGCCGTTGGTCACATGCGTCACCGGAATGTCATGGCGGGACCAGTCAGGAAACAAAGGGGTAAAAATATCTCGACTGACTTCCCCGTGCAGGCGGCTGACGCCGTTGACGGCGGTGCTGCCGCGTATCGCCAGGTAAGCCATGTTGAACAGGGCCTGCGGGTCGTTGCAGCCCGGCACCCGGCCGAGGCTCAGCAGCGTCGGCACGTCGATGCCGAGTTCTTGCGCGTACAGTCCCAACTGGTTGTTGATCAGTTCCGGGCTGAAGCGGTCGAAACCGGCCTCGACCGGCGTATGCGTGGTGAACAGGTTGCCGGCGCGGCCGATCGTCAAAGCGGTCGCGAAATCGAGATTTTTCTCGCGCATCAGGTCGCGCGCCCGCTCCAGCACCACGAACGCGGCGTGCCCTTCGTTCAGGTGGCAGACGTCGGGCGTAATGCCCAAAGCCTGCAGGACGCGCCAGCCTCCGATGCCGAGCAGAATTTCCTGCGCCAGGCGGTGATTGGAGCCGCCGCCGTAAAGCTCCGTGGTAATGCAGCGGTCGACCGGATGGTTGATCGGGTCGTTCGTGTCGAGCAGGTACAGTTCAATTCGGCCGATTTGCGCCTTCCAGGCGCGCACCCAAAGCTGATATGGGGTCAGCAGTTTGATGCGCAGCCATTCGCCGTTGGCATTGCGCACCGGAGTGATCGGCAGATCGCTGGTGTTGCTGGAAGGATAGAGCGCAATCTGGTTGCCGTGCGCATCGAAGTCCTGGCGGAAATAGCCGTTCTGGTAGAGAAGGCCCACGCCGACCAACGGCAGGCCCAAATCGCTGGCGGCTTTCAAATGATCGCCCGCCAGCAGGCCAAGGCCGCCGGAGTAGATCGGCAGCGCCTCGCTGAGCCCGAATTCCATGCTGAAATAGGCGATCTTTTTCAGGGCGGCCTGCTGCCGGTAATGATGCTGGAACCAGCGGTTTTCGGATAAGGCCAGCCGGTGCGCCGACACGATTATGCGAAGCTTTTGGCAGAAGTCCTGATTTTCGGACAGTTTTTCCAGGTGCGAATAGGACACCGATTGCAGCACCAGCCACGGGTTTCGGGTCAGCGTCCATAATTGCTCGTCGAGTTCGCACCAGATTTCGTCCGCGCCGTGCGCCCAGGTGTAACTGCAATCGATGGCGAGCTCGGCGAGGCCGTCGAGCTTCGATGCCATGTCCGGGCGAAAAAAGGCGGGGGTTTTCATCGCGCGCTACCTAAAGGAGAAGAGGAGGGAAAAGCATCCTTTCAGGCTTGATCCGCTTGGGATTTGACGTAATCCTTTCTTATCGTCGTAAACTGCTGCAACTGCGCATCGACCTTGGCATTGAACGATTCCGGCGGGTAGGTGCCTGCGGCGTCGGCTTCGCCCGGTTCGATGCCGGTCAGTATTTCCAGCGCTTCGTCGACGGTGGAAACCGCGAAGATCGAGAATTGTTTGGTTTGCGCCGCATGCACCACGTCCCAGCGCAGCATCAGGTGTTTGATATTGCTGGCGGGAATGATCACGCCCTGGTTGCCGGTCAGTCCTTTGGCGGAGCAGATGTCGAAGAAACCCTCGATTTTTTCGTTCACGCCGCCGATCGGCTGCACCTGACCGAGCTGGTTGACCGAGCCGGTCATCGCGATATCCTGCCGGAGCGGCACCCGCGCCAGCGAGGAAAGAATTGCGCAGAGTTCGGCCAGGGAGGCGCTGTCGCCGTCCACATGGCCGTATGACTGTTCGAAAACCAGGCTGGCGGCCATCGAAAACGGGCTTTTCCGCGCATAGCGCGCGGCGATGAAGTTTGAGAGGATCAGCACGCCTTTGGAATGGTGGGCGCCGCCGAGCTCGGTTTCGCGCATGATGTCGACGATTTTGCCGTTGCCGAGGCGCGTCGTCGCGGTAATTCGCGACGGCTGTCCGAACATGAAGTCGCCGAGCTGCAGCACCGACAGGCCGTTGATTTGGCCGACGACCGCGCCTTCGGTATCGATCATCAGCGTGCCGCGCAGGATGTTTTCGTAAAGTTTCTCGCGTACCTTGTCGAGCCGTTTGATCTTGTGGTCGATCGCCTGCTGCACGTCGCTGTTGGTGATCTCGGTATGGCCGTTGCTGCCCGCCCAATAGTCGGATTCGGTCAGCAGGTCGGTAATGCTGCGCAGGTGGGTCAACAGTTTTTCCGTATCGCCGGCCATCCTCGCGCTGTGTTCGATGACGCGGGCTACTGCCGCACGGCTCAGCGGCCGCAGCTTTTCGCGCCGCGCCAGGGTTGCCAAGAGGCGCGCGTAGTCCCGGGTTTCGGTTTCGCGCGACACCGTATTGTCGAAATCGGCGGCGATTTTAAAGAGATCGTGAAATTCCGGATCGTAGGCGCTCAGCAAATAATAAAAAATCGGTTCACCGATCAGGATCACTTTGACGTCCAGCGGGATCGGCTCGGGTTCGAGCGATACCGTGCTGATCAGGCTCAGTGCGCGTTCCAGCGATTCGATCCGGATTTCGCTTGTCTGCAGGGTTCTCTTTAAGCTTTCCCAGGCGTACGGCTGAAGCAGCAGTTTTTGCGTATCGAGGATCAGAAAGCCCCCGTTCGCCTTGTGCAGCGCGCCGGGCCGGATCATCGTGAAATCGGTCACCAATGAGCCCATGTAAGCCTGATGGTCGATTCGGCCGATCAGATTGCCGTAATTAGGATGCTGTTCGAACACGACCGGCGCGGATTTTTTCTGGCTGAAGTCGACCATCAGGTTGACTTGATAGCGTTTGAACGGACTCTGTTCCTGCGGCATTTCCATGAAAGGAAGCACTTTCTCGGCATGCGGAATGAAATCGCGAATATGCTCGATGATGTCTTGTTTGACATCTTTCAGGTAGGCCATGATCGCATTCTGCCGGCTGTATTTGGCGAGCAGGTCGTCGATCGAATGATTGACCGCCAGTTCGGCGATTTCGCGGTTCAGGGCCTGCAATTTGCGTTTGGTTTCCTTGCGCCAGGCCGGAAATTTCTTGAGCAGGTTCTGCAGGCGTTCCTGGAAAGCGAAAATCGCTTCCTGAATTTGATGCTGCTTGTCTTTATCGAATTTGTTGAACTCTTCGGCGCTGATCGGCTCTCCATTATCGTCGGCGGGAACAAATGCATAACCGGTCGGCGTTTCGGTCAGGATGACGTGCGCTTCGGCGGCCTCGTCGCGAAGCTGGCTGAGCTGGTCGACTTCATGCTGGCGCGATTTGCTTTCCAGTTCACCGACTCGGGAGCGGTATTCGTCGCCGTCGAACGCGGAGGGAATCGCAATGCTGAGTTCGTCGACCAATTTCTCCATATCGGTCTGAAAAATACGCCCTTCGCCGGGATCGAGCCTGATTGCTTTCGGTTTGCCCGGCTGGGCGAAATTGTTTACATAACACCAATCGGCCGGGACTTCATGGCGACTGGCTTCGTGTTCGGCCAACTGCAAGACCGATGTCAGCTTGCCGGTGCCCGAGGGAGCCATTGCGAAGACGTTGTAGCCTTTTTTGGCGATCCGGATACCGATTTTGAGCGATTCGATCGCACGTTCCTGGCCGACCGTCAGGGCGATATCCTCCAGCTCCTGTGTGGAAGCGAAGTTCAGTTGTGAGGTATCGCAGGCTTTATAGAGTTGTGAAGATGGCAGCGGTGTCATTTTCATTCAATATTACTCATCCAATGAAGCGGGAGGGGCAAAAGCGGTCACGCAATTTCTATTTTAGCTGAGACTCATCGTGAATGTATGAGGCTATATCCATTAAAACAAAAGACCCGAAGTTTTAGTTATAGTTTTAATGGATTAGGATTATCATGATTTTCAGCGTTTTCCAACTTTTTGTCGAAGCCAATGGAATATAAAGATTATTACAAGATCATGGGTGTTGATCGTAAGGCAACGCCGGAGGAAATTAAAAGAGCTTACCGCAAGTTGGCACGCAAATACCATCCCGATGTGAGCAAGGAAAAGGATGCGGAAGCCAAATTCAAAGAACTGGGCGAGGCTTATGAGGTCCTGAAAGATTCGAAAAAACGCGAGGCTTACGACCGAATCGGCCAGAACTGGCAGGAAGGGCAGACCTTTACTCCACCCCCGGACTGGCAGCGCGAGTTCGGTTTCGGCACGGGTTTCGCGGGCGGCGGCCAGGCAACGGGCTTCAGCGATTTTTTCGAAGCGTTGTTTGGCGGGGGCTTTTCGCCGCATCGGGAAGGCGCATTCTATCGCGGGTTTCAGAGTCAGGGCGAAGACCAGCAGGTGCGTATCCTGATCGACCTGGAGGATGCGTACCATGGCGCGTCGCGGACGGTTGCCCTGAATACGCCGGAACTCGACGCCCAGGGCCGCATCGTATCGAACAGGAAAACGCTCAATATCAAAATTCCGCGCGGGATTCAGGCCGGCCAGCGCATTCGCCTGACCGGGCAGGGCATGCCGGGCATGCAGGGCGGAAAAAACGGCGATTTGTACCTCGAAGTCGAATTCAACAAGCACCGCTACTTCCAGGCGAAAGGCAAGGATGTTTCGATCGAGTTGCCGGTGACGCCCTGGGAAGCGGCATTGGGCGGCAGCGTGCCGGTTCCTACGCTGGGAGGAAAAGTCGAAGTCAAAATTCCTCGCGGTTCGCAATCGGGGACGCAGTTGCGTTTGAAGGGGCGCGGATTGCCGGGGGAGACGCCGGGCGATCAACTCGTCACCTTGAAAATCGTGACGCCGCCGGCGCCCAACGAGGCCGCCGCCGCGCTGTATAAACAGATGGCCGAGCTGATGCCGATGAATCCGCGCCAGAACATGGGAATCGACCGATGAAAAAAGAACTGTTGGTGGTCACCGGAACGGTCATGGACGAATCGGTCCAATTTTCGCTGGTGGAACTGTGCGAGTGCGCGAAAACCACCCGGGAACAGGTATTCGAAATGGTCGAGGAAGGCATTCTGGAGCCGGAGGGCGCTTCGATCCATACCTGGCGCTTCGATACGCGGGCGCTGAAACGGGTCCAAATTGCGATCCGCTTGCAGCACGATCTGGGCGTGAATCTGCCGGGAAGCGCGCTGGTGCTGGATTTGCTCGAAGAAATGGAGACGCTGCGCCGGCAGATGCGCGATTTCTGAGTTTTAACGGTCAATCCGCTCGGCTGAGCCAGGGCGCCATTCGGAGTAAGCCTCAGCCCAGTTTGCGGTATAAAGTGCTGCGGTCCAGGCCAAGTATCCGCGCGGCCTGAATTTTATTGCCGCCGGTCGCTTCCAATACATGACGGATATAAGCCCGTTCGAGATTCGCCAGCGTCCATCCCTGCTGCATGGCCGACTCGAGAAAATCCCTTTCGCTCGGCGGCAGTTTCGATGCTTGCGCCAGATCTTCCAGCAGCAGGGTATCATGCTCGGCAAGTACGATGGCCCTCTCCAGCGTATTGGCCAGTTCCCTGACATTGCCGGGCCAATGATAAGCTCGGAACCAGCGTAATACTTCCATCGAAATGTTGACGGATTCCTGTTTGCCGAGCCGCCGGCAAATCCTGTGAAGCAATACGTTGACCAACTCGTCGATATCCTCCTTGCGCTCCCTTAAAGAAGGCACTTCGAGATTGATTACGTTAAGCCGGTGATAGAGGTCGGCGCGAAACGTTTTATCGTTGACGCGCTGCGCCAAAGGTTGGTGGGTCGCGGCGATCAGGCGGACGTTCAGGCGGATTTCCCGGGTGTCGCCCAGCGCCCTTATTTTTCCGGTTTCCAATGCCTGCAGCAGTTTCGGTTGAATTTCCAAAGGCAGTTCGGCGATTTCATCCAGAAACAGCGTTCCCGAGTCGGCCTGTACAAATAGCCCCGGGCGATCTTTGCTGGCATCGGTAAAAGCGCCTTTGCGTACGCCGAACAGTTCGCTTTCCACCAGGCTGTGGGGCAGCGCAGCGCAATTCACCGCGATAAAAGGGCCCGAACGGTTCGGGCTGTTGTCGTGAATCCAGCGGGCCACCGCGCTTTTGCCGGTACCGCTTTCGCCGGTCAGCAGCACCGTTGAATTTACCCCCGCCGCCCGGGTGGCCAGATTGATCAGTTGAAGCATGCAAGGGCTGCGGGTGATGAAAGTGCTTTCGTCAGGGTTTTTTCCGCCGCTCTCGCCGATTTTTACTGCCGTGCGGCGCATTTGCCTATCTTCAAGCGCGCGCGTTACCGCGGCATAGAGCTCTTCGATGCGAAACGGCTTGGTTAAAAAATCGCAGGCGCCGGCGCGCATGCTTTGTATCGCCAAATCGATGCTGCCGAAGGCGGTGATCAGCAATACCAACTGTTCGGGCCGTTTGCGGTGGATCGCGGCCATTAATTCGAGACCGCGCATGCCCGGCATGACCACATCGGAAACGACCAGGCCGAACGGTTCTTTTTCTATCGCTTCGAGCGCCTGTTCGGTTTGTGTGCAGCCGGTAACCGAATAACCCTGCTGCCTGAGCATTTCGAGCAGATAATCCACAACGCCGGGATCGTCATCGATTACCAGCAGGCGAGCGTTTTCTTCGGTCATAACGGATTTTTCCAGGGCAGATGGACAATGAACCGGCTGCCTTTGCCGGCGGTGGTTTCGGCTGCGACAGTGCCGCCCATTTCGGTTACCAGCGTCTTGACTACGGCCAGCCCGAGGCCGGTGCCGCCCTGTTTGCCGCGAGTGGTAAAGTAAGGCTCGAAGAGATGGGGGAGATGCTCCGGGGCGATGCCGGTTCCGGTATCGCAGACGGTCAGCCGGAGTGCGGTGACCGGCGTGTCGGCATAGGCGATCGACTCCTGCGCCAGATCGATGCCGATCTCGCCCGGGCCGGCGATGGCCGCCAGCGCGTTGGACAGCAGGTTTAACACGATCTGTTGGACGCCGTCTTTGTTGATCATCCCCAAAGGCAGTGTTTCGGGACGGGTATAAGTCATGGTTACCCCTTGCCGGCGCGCTTCGAAACCCAGCATGTCGATCACCTCTGCCACAGTTTGGATGACGTCGCACGGCACGGGTTCGGAGGGATGGCGCGGGGCGAATTCCAGCAGGCGCTGGACGATACGGGTAATGCGGTCGGTCTGGTCGACCAGAATATCGGCGATTCGCCGCACTTCTCCCGGATCGTCGCCGCCGTTGGCAAGCGCTCTTGCCCGACCGTTGAGGATCTGCAGGGGCGACCCGATTTCATGGGCCAGGCCTGCCGAAAGCTGGCCGATCGTGATCATTTTATCGGCATTCTGCAATGCACGCTGGAGCTGCCTGCGTTGTTGGGTTTCGGTTTCGAGCCGGCAATGCGCCGAAAACAATTGGGCGGTCATCCGGTTGAATTCCTGCCTTACCGACGCAAGCTCGTCGCTGCCGTCTATGGGCAAGGGCTTCGGCGGCTCCTTGCCGTTCCCGAAGGCGAGCATGGCTTGGCGCAGTTCCTGTAAAGGACGGGAGATGTAGATTTGGCCCAAAAAGAAACAAAGGAGAGTGACAAATAAGATGAAAGAAAAAAAGGAAACCGCGATATAGGTCTTCATGCTGCTCAAATCCGCCTTCATTTTCTGCAGCGAGCGCACCAGCGCCAGATTGCCCGGCGGAATTGCCCCGGAATTCTTGCCGAAAGGCAAAGACACCACAAGAAAGTCGGGATCCTCATCGGGAAAATAAAATTCTTTTCTTTCACCCTCAAGAGTGGTCTGGAAGAGGGTATGCTCGACTTGTTCGGGCCAAGCCAGCCCTTCCGCCGCCGAACGGATGACGTTGCGGTTTCGAATATAGATGCGTACGTCGATGGAAGGCCTGAGCCGGTCTATTTGCTGCAACAGCGCCTGTACGTCTTCCGTTTGCTCATCCCGCAAGGCGTTTTCTACCGAAACGAGCAGGCTGTAGGCCAGCAAGCGTGTTTCCTGTTCAACTTCGTCCCGCAAATTTTGCGATTCGGTTCGAAGCTGATACGTCCCGTAGATGCCGAACACCATGAGAGACAGGGCAAACAGGGAGAGGGTCAATTTATAAATCACCGACATGGTGAGGTATTTTGCGCCGCTTTGTCGCAAGACGCAACACGCCGGTAAGCAAATGAAAAAATTACTTCGAAGCAACCTCATGAAAAACGACATGAATTTATTTCCGACTTAAAGCGGCATGATCATTGCTGTGATTTTAGGATTGCCAATGACATCCCTCTTTCAATGAAAAACAGCCGAACCGCATTGCTCGCCCTGTGCCTGGCCTTGGCCTCCTGCACTTCGAAAACGGAGACCGAAACCGCCGAACTCCGCGAAGTGATCCACCCGATGGTAAAAGACATCACCCGGAGCAGCGACTACGTCGCCGAAATTCAGTCGGTGAAATATGTCGAGGTCCGAAGCAAAGTGAAGGGATACATCGACAACATTCATGTGGACGAAGGTCAGGCCGTCAAGAAAGATCAATTATTGTTCACGTTGAGCGCATTGGAGTTCGAAAAGGAGCTTCAAAAAGCGAATGCGGTCTATAAAAATACCCTGGCCGATTTGAAGGCAGCCAAAGTGGATTTAGCCAATGTCAAGCTGCTGGCGGCCAAAAACATCGTGTCCGGGACCGAGCTCGAAGTCGCTCAAGCCAAAACCGAGGCCTTGGCGGCCGACGTGGAAGAGGCCAAGGCAAACAGCGAAAAAGCGGCTTTACACATTGCGTTTACACAAATCCGGGCGCCTTTCAACGGCACTATCAACCGCATACCGAACAAGGTCGGCAGCCTGATTCTGGAGGGCGATATGCTGACCTCCATTTCCGATAACCGGGAAGTGTTCGCTTATTTCAATCTTTCGGAGATCGATTACCTCAATTACAGGACGAATGGGGAAAAGGAAATCGGCACAGTCGGCTTAAAGCTCGCGAATAGTAAGCACTACGGTTTTAAAGGCAAAATCGAAGCGATCGAAAGCGAATTCGACCGTTCGACGGGCAACATCGCTTTCAGGGCCCGTTTTCCGAATCCGGACGGCCTGTTAAAACACGGCGCCAACGGCAAGGTCATTGTCGACGAACGGCTGAAAAATGCATTGCTGGTGCCGCAGAAATCCACTTTCGAAATTCAGGACAAGGTTTATCTGTTCGTGGTCGACAGCGAAGGGCGCCTGAAACAAAGAAACATCGTTCCGAAAATGCGTTTCGAAGATTTTTACGTCGTGGAATCCGGCCTGTCGGAAAACGAGCGGATTCTCTTCGAAGGCGCCGGCAACGAAAGGGAGGGCAAGAAAATCCGGCCTGTTCCCGTCGATCCGGCGGCGATGCCGCAGGCCGGCCCATACTGATCCAAGGGCAGGAATCCTCATGACCAACAAATTCATTCATCGCCCGGTCCTGTCGATCGTGATCTCGATTCTGATTACGTTGATCGGCCTGTTGTCCTTGATCCGGCTGCCGGTGACGCAGTTTCCCGATATCGCGCCTCCCGAGGTGAACGTCACGACGAAATATACCGGCGCCAATGCGGAAGTCGTCGTCAAGGCGGTGATCACGCCGCTCGAGCGGGCGATTAACGGCGTGCCGGGCATGGCCTATATGTCGTCTGTTTCCGGTAACGACGGCGCCGGCGAAATCCAGATTATTTTCAAGGCCGGGACCGACCCCGAGGTGGCGGCGGTCAATGTCCAGAACCGGGTATCTTCCGTTTTGGACGAATTGCCTGCCGAAGCGATTAAAGCGGGGGTGATTGTCGAGAAAGTGCAAAACGCGATGCTTTTGTACATCAACATACTGAGCTCCGATCCGTCGCTGGACGAGAAATTCCTTTACAACTTTACCGACATCAACGTTTTAAAAGAGCTGAAAAGAATCGAAGGCGTAGGCTTCGCCGAAATATTGGGGTCCCGGGAATACGCGATGCGGGTTTGGCTCAAGCCCGACAAGATGCTGATGTACGGCATTTCGGCCGCTGAAATCATTGATACGCTCAAGGCGCAGAACGTCGAGGCGGCACCCGGTAAAGTCGGCGAAAGCTCGGGCAAGAAAGCCCAGGCGCTGCAATATGTTTTAAAGTACACGGGCAAGTTCAACACGAAAAAGGCCTACGAGAACATCGTCCTGAAAAGCCGGGAAGACGGCGAAATTTTGCGGCTGAAGGACGTGGCCGAGATCGAATTCGATTCGCAGGATTACAATGTTCTGTCGAAGGAAAACGGGCGGCCTTCCGCCGCGATCCTGCTGAAGCAGCGTCCGGGCAGCAACGCCAAGGAAGTGATCGAGCAGATCAAGACCACGATGGCGACGATCAAATCGGCTTCTTTCCCTCCGGGCATGGACTATACGCTGAGTTACGACGTTTCCGAGTTTCTGGATGCTTCCATCCATGAAGTGATCAAAACCCTGGCCGAAGCTTTTTTGCTGGTCGCGTTGGTGGTGTTCGTCTTTTTGCAGGATTTCCGTTCCACCGTCATTCCCATCTTCGCGGTGCCGGTATCGCTGATCGGCACGTTTTTTTTCATGCAGATGATGGGGTTTTCTCTGAACCTGATCACCTTGTTCGCGCTGGTGCTTGCGATCGGCATCGTGGTGGACAATGCGATCGTGGTCATCGAGGCCGTGCACGCCAAACTGGAACATTCGCGAATAGGGCCGCGTAAAGCCACGGAGCAGGCGATGCGCGAAATCAGCGGAGCGATCATCGCGATCACGCTGGTAATGTCGGCGGTGTTCGTGCCGGTCGCCTTCATGGAGGGCCCGGAAGGCGTGTTTTTCCGGCAGTTTTCGCTGACGATGGCCTGTTCGATCGTGCTCTCCGGCATCACCGCATTGACCCTCACTCCCGCGCTGTGCGCGGTATTTCTTAAAAACGGCCATGACCCCGATCATCCGAAAAAATCGGGGACCCAGCGATTTTTTACCCGCTTCAATGCCTGGTACGACGGGCTGTCCGAAAACTACCGGAAACTGGTGGGCGCGATCGCCGGCAGAAGGCTTGTCACGTTCGGGATATTGCTCGGTTTTTCCGCGGGCGCCGGCCTGATCGGTGCCCTGGTGCCTTCCGGCTTCATTCCCGAGGAAGACCAGGGGACGATTTACGTCAATATCACGGCTCCGACCGGCGCGACGCTGGAACGCACCGAAAAAGCCTCGGACGCTGTGCAGCGGATCGCTTCGAGTCTACAGGACGTGAATTCGGTATCCAGCCTGGCGGGATTCAGCCTGCTGTCCGAAGGCACGGGCGCCGTTTACGGCATGAATCTGATCAGTTTGAAAAACTGGGAACAACGAAGCGCTTCCGATAAGGAGATCATCCGTCTGCTCGAAGAAAAAACCCGGCATATCCAGGATGCCGGTATCGAGTTTTTTACGCCGCCGCCCGTGCCGGGTTACGGCAATTCCAGCGGCTTCGAAATGCGCCTGCTGGACAAAACCGGCGAGGGCGACCTCCATCGCCTGCAGAAAACGGCCGACGCCTTCGTCGAGGAACTCAACAAGCGGCCCGAGATCGTGAATGCCTTTACGACGTTCAACGCCCGTTTTCCGCAATTCCTGCTGCATATCGACGGCGACAAGGCCGCGCAAAAAGGCATTACCGCCGAGAATGCGATGAGCACCCTGCAAACCCTGATCGGCAGCGAATACGCGACCAATTTCATCCGTTTCGGCCAGCTGTACAAAGTGATGGTGCAGGCGCTGCCCGAATACCGCGCCCAGCCCGACGACCTGATGAAGCTGTACATCAAAAACGATGCCGGGAACATGGTGCCTTTTTCGTCCTTTCTGCGCGTCGAAAAGGTCTACGGCCCGGAACAGGTGACGCGCTACAACATGTATACCTCGGCGATGGTCAACGGCCAGCCTGCGCCCGGGTACAGCAGCGGCCAGGCGATTGCCGCGATCAAGGAAGTCGCCGCCGCGAAACTTCCGAAAGGTTTCGGTTACGATTGGGCCGGCTCGTCGCGCGATCAGGCCCAGGCGGGCCATCAGGCGGTGTACATCTTTCTGATCTGCCTGTTGTTCGTGTACCTGCTGCTCGCGGCGCAATACGAAAGTTTCATCCTGCCGATGCCGGTGATCCTCTCCTTGCCGATCGGCGTGTTCGGCGCCTTGTTTTTTCTGTGGTTGATGGGGCTGGAGAACAATATCTACGCGCAGATCGCGATGGTCATGCTGATCGGCATCCTCGGCAAGAACGCCATTTTGATCATCGAATTCGCGGCCCTGAAGCACCGGCTCGGAAAAACGCCGTTCGAAGCGGCCATCGAGGCGGCGACGCTGCGTTTACGCCCCATCTTGATGACCTCCTTTGCCTTTATCGCCGGGCTCGTTCCGCTGATGTTCGCTTCCGGCGCGGGCAAGATCGGCAACAATACCATCGGCTCCGCGGCGGCGGGCGGCATGATTTTCGGAACGCTGTTCGGGGTGATCGTGATTCCCGGTTTGTATGTGGTGTTTGCAACCCTTGCTGAGAAGCGCAATTCCGAAAAAAGAAAAGAAGAAATTGCCTATACCGAAACACTGTAAAAATGAAATTGAAATGTCGAATTTTTTTCCGCACGGCCCTGTGTTTAGTGATTTCGGCGGCTACCGGTTGCGGAGCGCTCAACACCGACCTATCCGTTCCGGAAAAGGAAATACCCAAAACCTTCCCGAACCGGAAAGATGATGCCACGATCGCCGGCATCAGCTGGCGCCGATACTTCGCCGACCCGCTGCTGGTCGAGCTGATCGACACCGCGATCCGCAATAACCTCGATTTACAAATCGCCCTGCAGCGCATCGAGATGTCGCGTTCCAGCGTGAAACTGGCGAACGGCGCGCTGCTTCCGAAAGTGGGCTTGAACGTGGGCGGCGGGGTGCAGAAATTCGGGCTGTACACGATGGACGGGGCGGGAAACGCCTCTACCTATATCACGCCCGGCCAAATCGTTCCGGAAAATTTGACCGATATTTTTCTGGGGCTGCAGGCCTCCTGGGAAGTGGATGTTTGGGGCAAGTTGCGGAACCAGCGCAAGGCCGCCATTTCGCAATACTTGGCCAGCGTGGAAGGGAGCCGGTTCGTGATTTCGAACCTGGTCGCCGATGTGGCGATCCATTACAACGAATTGCTGGCGCTGGACAACGAACTGGACATTATTCGGCAAACGCTTCGGAAACAGCAGGAGGCGCTGGAGGTGATCAAGCTTCAGAAAGAAACCGGCCGCGCCAACGAATTGGCTGTGCAGCAATTCAGCGCCCAACTGCTCAATTCCGAGGTGCTCGAAAAACAGACGCTGCAGCGCATCACCGAAACCGAAAACAGGATCAACTTCCTGCTCGGGCGCTATCCGCAGCCCATACCGCGAAAGAAAGACGTTTTGTTCCAGGCCGTTCCCCGGCAGATTTCGGCGGGCATTCCTTCGCAGTTGCTGGCCAACCGCCCCGACATCCGCGCGGCCGAATTCGAGATCGAGGCCGGCAAGTTTGATTTGAAGGCGGCAAAGGCGGCTTTCTATCCGAATTTCAACATCACCGCGACGCTGGGTTTTCAGGCCTTTAATCCGGAATTCCTGTTTCAGTCGCCGGCCTCGCTCGCCTATTCGCTGATGGGGACCTTGGTGGCGCCGCTGATCAACATGAATGCGCTGAAAGCCCAGTTCAATACCGCCAAGGCCAATCAGTTGACCGCCATGTACAACTACCAGAAAACCATTTTGAACGGCTATGTCGAAGTGGCGAATCAGCTCTCCAATCTCCGGAATCTGCAACGCATGCATGAGTTGAAAAAGCAGCAGAGCGAAACGCTGCAAAAGTCCGTCGATACCTCCAAGGAGCTTTATAGGTCCGCGCGGGCAACCTATCTGGAAGTACTGATCGCGCAACAGAACGCTTTGCAGGCCAATCTCGAATTGATCGACGTGATCAAACAGGAACGGCTGTCGACTGTCAATATTTACAGGGCATTGGGCGGCGGCTGGCGATAATCGCGTCAAGTGCCGGCAGGATTTGGCGGGACTATTATTGTTGGCAAAAATTGTGGTCACGCCCTCTGCTGAGCTTCTTTCCCCAGAGCGGACGCTGAGTCCCAGTTGTTTTAACGGTGGGCATCCTCCGGTCGATCGGGGCTGAGTTAATTATTACCGGAGGGGCGCTTAATTCATTCAGAGCTTTTTCCACGATATTGAACGACTCCTTAATTATTAAAAACGGTGTTTTTTCAAATCCATGGTTTTTTCAAACCATCGCCCTTTGAGGGATATCGTCTAAGCTTTATGTAAATATTTGTTTTTTAAGTGGTATCTTATGGTTCTGGTTTCTGGCATTAGAATTGCTTATCTTTTTAGATTTATACAGAGCTTCGCCCGGATCTTCGAATTTTAATCAACCTGTCATATGCAAATCTCATTTTATATCGACTGCTTCAAGGTGCCTGGCGGTCGAATTCAAGCTTTTGCAATCTTACCGGGGTCTTTTTATCAAAATTTCCGGGGTCGATGTTGGTAATCGAAGGTTGATCCGCGCCAAGTTTATGCGATACGTTATAATAGCGAATCGAAAAAATAATTGCGCCAAATTTTATTCGAACTGCCGAAACCCGGAATTATCTTCTATAGCTCTCTCTTGAGATTCATGGAGTTGCCGATGTTTGAGCCCTATCTGCTCCGTTGACAAAATAGAATTGACAACATGCGTATAAGCACTGGCATGCATTTGAAGAGCGCGCGTTTTTCTTCTGCAATTTCTGTTTTGGTCCTGATGAACGGGTGTGTTGCGCCCGCGTATCAGCCACTTCTACCGCCGACCTACATGCAGGACTTCAAAAGGACTGCCGACGATTCGGTTTCCGTTCCTGAAGCCGAAGCGGTATCTCTCAAAGATGAAAAGCCCTCTTCGCCGCAAATTCAGGCGAAGGAATTCAATTTAAATCAGGTCATTCAAACCGCCTTAAAGGCCGATCCGGTCATTCTGTCGGCTTTTGAGAATATTCATCAGGCTGAAGCGGACCTGATCACCGCCGGACTTTTACCGAATCCCGATGTGTCGGTGAGCGGTTCCCTGATGCCTTTGGATCGAACGTTTACGGTGGACCGACAGGGTGGTCCGCCGCAATTCGATGCCGGAATTTCGATGCCGATCGACTGGTTTTTATTCGGCAAGCGTGCCGCCGCGATAGTCTCCGGTCAGCACGGTGTGGATATTGCAGCGGCGGAATTCGCCAATACGGTCAGGCTTCGGATCGCTTCGGCGATTTCCGCCTTTTATACCGTGCTCGAAGCGCAGGCAATGTTGGAGTTGGCGCAGGAAAACAATGCCAATCTGACCCGGGTCGAGCAGATTATTCTAAATCGCGTGGCCTTGGGGGGCGTCGGCACGATAGAGGCGGATAGGATTCGTTTGTCCATCTTCAGCAGCCACCGTGATGTCCATGCGCGGGAGCTTGAGCTGAATGCGGCGCTGAATCAATTGCGTGCCTTGCTCGGCATTGCCGGAAACGTGCAGGTCGCGGTCAAAGGAAGTTTGGACGTGGCCGATCCCGCTACGCCGCTCGAAATCGAAAAGGCTTTCAAGCTGGCGGAGGAAAACCGGCCCGATCTTTTGTCCCTGCAACGCCAGCTCGACAAGGCGAATGCCGATATTGCCCTGGAGGAACGCAACGCCTATCCGCAAGTCGTGCCGAAAATCGGCTATACCCGCCAGTTTCAGCAGCAGGCCATCGGTTATCCGGATGCCAATTCCTGGGGAGCCGGTGTCGACATTGTCGTGCCGCTTTTCGACCGCAATCAGGGCAATATTGCCAAGGCGCGTTCGGTATTGATCCAGTCCAGAGCCAATCTGCAAGCGCAGTTGACTGCGCTGCGCAGCGAAATCGATCAGGCGGTCAAGGCGTTTGCCTCCGCTCACCAGGTTCTGGTCAATGATGACCCTGGCCAATTGGATGCGGCCAAAAACGTGCGCGACAAAATCAACCAGGCGTATGAATTGGGCGGTAAGACGCTGATCGAGGTATTGGATGCCCAGCGAACCTACCTTGAGACCTACCGTTTGCATATCACCAGCCGTTCCAGTTACTGGCATTCACTTTCTCAACTCAATGCTGCCGTCGGCAAAGAAGTCTTGCGATGACCCATCCTTTTTTGCCCCGTTTCGGCAGGCGTGTGTTTTTTTACGGTGGCTGCATCATCGTCGCCGTGGCCTTTTTGTTGATGATGGCTTCCGGGCATCCCGGCCATGCCGGTCAGAACGCCCCCGACAACACGGCGGTAGTAAAACTGGCCGGTCCTAGGACCGTTGCGGTTAGGGCGGGCAGCCTGCTTGAACAAAAGCTGGATATTTCGACCGTTCCTAAGGACCAGATTACTACCCCCCTATTGCTGGCGACGGGTTCCGTCGTCGCCCATTTGGCGCCGGGATCCAACCCGAGCGAAGATCGTTGGCAATTCAACAGCATCGAACTTTCGGGCGTCTATGCAGATTGGCAACGCGCGCGGGCGGAAAAAGAATTCAATATCAAACGGCTGGAAAAGATCCGCCAATTGACCGCTGCGCAGACCCATTCCCAAAAGCTGGTAGTGGACCGTTTACGCAAGCTGGTCGCGACCGGCACCGAAGCGATTCGCGATCTGACTGCCGCGGAGGCGAATCTGTTGCAAGTGCAGCTGGAAGGCCAGAAGGCAGTCTACGAGGCCGAGACCGCGTTGACGGTCGCGACTCGCAACCGTGCGGCATTGGAAAGAACCTTGCTGCAAGACGGCGTCGATCCTTCGTTGCTGGAAAATGCCACCTCCGGCACGTCCTTGATCAAGGCGGATGTTCCGGAATTGAAGATCAATCTGGTTTCGGTGGGGCAGGCCTGCGTGACCAAATTTTATGGCCTGCCGGGACAGTCCTTCATCGGTAAAGTCAAGAGTCTGGCTCCGGCCTTGTCGGCGGAACAGCATACTTTGCGGGTGTTCTTCGAGCTGCCGGATCCGGATAATAAATTCAAGCCGGGCATGTACGCGGAAATCGGCCTCGGCACCGATCCCCGGATGGCGATTCTGGTGCCCTCGGATGCGATTTTGCACAGCCGGAACGCCGATTTTGTGTTCATAGGCGATGGGCCGGAACGATGGAAAATCACTGAAGTACTGGTAGGGGAAAGCATCGGCGACCGGGTCGAAATTCTGCAAGGCCTGAAGGGCGGCGAAAAAATCATCGGCAATGGCGCGATCCTGTTGAAGCCGATGCTGGTGCAGGCGTTGCTGAATGAAGATATTGCCAGAGAAATGCAGCCCGAGGGTGTAAAGGAATGATCCCACGCCTGCTGAACAATGCGATGCACCATCGCCTGATCGTGCTGGGCATCGCGGTGATTATCACGCTGCTGGGGCTGTGGTCTTTTTCCAGGATGCAGATCGATGCCTATCCCGATATCTCGGCACAAATGGTGCAAGTGATCACGACCTATCCGGGGAGGGCGCCCGAGGAGGTTGAGCGCCAAGTCACGGTACCGATCGAAATTCAGATGCGTAACGTGCCGCGCGTCGATACGATCCGTTCGCGCACCATCTTCGGTTTATCGGTCGTGCAGTTGATTTTCGAAGAGGGCGTCGAGGGGTACTGGGCCAGGCAGCGGGTCCAGGAAAAGCTCACCGGTCTCGATTTGCCGGACGGCGCCTCGGCCGAATTGGGGCCCTTGGCGACCGCCTACGGCGAAATCCTGCGTTATGAGCTGGTTTCGGACGGGCGCTACGATCTGATCGAACTGCGTTCGATCAATGACTGGACCGTGATACCACATTTATTGCGCGCTTCCGGCGTCGCCGACGTGAGCAATTTCGGCGGTTACGAGAAACAGTACGCCGTACTGATGAATCCTGCGCAATTGCAGCGTTTCGGCCTATCTTTGAGCGATGTGGTCGACGCGATCCGGACCAACAACGAAAGCGCCGGCGGCAGCGTGTTGTCGCGCGGGAGCATGTCTTTCGTCATCAGGGGACGCGGTGCGCTGCAAAGCGTCGAGGAAATCGGCAATATCTTCATTAAATCGCATGGCGGCACGCCGATCTATGTGCGCGATGTGGCCGATGTCGAGATCGATTCGAAAGTACCTTCCGGGATTCTCAGCAAAAACCGCAACGATGCGACGATCGAAGGCATTGTGCTGATGCGGCGAGGCGAAAATCCTTCGACCGTGCTGAACCACGTCAAGGACGTCATTACGGTGCTGAACCAGGTCGATCTGCCGCAGGGCGTGCAGGTGGTGCCATTCTATGACCGTTCAATGCTGGTCAACAGCACCCTGCATACGGTCAGCCACAGCGTCTTGCTCGGTATTTCGCTGGTGACGGTGGTGCTGCTGTTCTTTCTGGGACGCCCCTCCCTGGCCTTGCTCGTCGCCTTGACGATTCCGTTTTCGCTGTTGTTCGCGTTGGTGCTGATGAACGCGATCGGCATTCCTATCGGCCTGCTCTCGATCGGGGCGATCGACTTCGGCATCATCGTCGACGGCGCAGTGATCATGGCCGAAAACATCGCCCATCGTCTGCATGAGGCGAACCGGCAACAAAGTCGGATAGGCGCCGTCAAAACGGTGCTCGATGCGTCGCTGGAGGTCGAACGCCCGGTCTTTTTTTCGATCCTGATGATCGTCGGCGCCTTTTTGCCGTTGCTGACATTGACGCACATCGAAGGCTTGCTGTTCCGGCCGATGGCGTTGACGATATTATTCGCTCTGTTCGGCGCGATGCTGTTTGCGTTGTTCGTGGTGCCGGCCCTGGCCAGCTATCTGTTTCGGCACGGTTACCGGGATTGGGAGAACCCGCTGCTGAGGTGGCTTTATCCCCGCTACTCCAGGCTGCTCGAAACCTTGATGCGCCGCCGCTGGCCTACCGTGATGGCCGCTGCAACCGTGCTGGTGGTCAGTTTGGCGGCCATCGTGCCGCGTCTCGGCACCGAATTTCTGCCTTACATGGATGAGGGTGTCGCCTGGGTACGGGCGAATTTTCCGGAAGGCACCGCCTTGCAGCAGACGTCCAAGTTCGGGCAGCGGCTGCGGCAGATTGCGCTCGAATTTCCCGACATCGATTTCATCGTCGTGCAGGCGGGACGGAGCGACAGCGGCACCGATCCTTTTCCGCCCAGCCGGATAGAGATGCTGATCAGCCCCAAGCCGCGCGATCAGTGGGTACAGTTTTCAAGAAAGCAGGAACTCCTGGCCGCGCTGGGAAAGCGCTTTCGCGCCGAGTTTCCGACCACGCGCTTTAACTTTACCCAGCCCATCATCGACAGCGTGACCGAGGACGCGAACGGCACCTCGGCGAATCTGGCGGTGGAGTTTTCAGGCGCCGATTCGGACGTCTTGCTGCGCCTCGCACAAAAAACCAAGGAATTGCTGGCGAGGGTACCGGGGGCGGAGGATGTCAGCATCGAACAGGAAGGCCCTCAGCCGCAATTGGTGATCAAACCGGATCGTTTCCTGTGTGCGCGTTACAATGTGAGTATCGAAGATGTGAATCGGCTCATCGACGTTGCGGTCGGCGGTTCGCCGATCGGCCATTTATTCGAAGGAGAACGGCGCATCGACATTGTTGCCCGCTTTGCCAAGGAATACCTGAGCTCGCCTGCCGCGATAGGGCGGCTGCCGGTCTACAATACCGAGGGCATACCGATTCCTTTGGCGCAGGTCGCGCATATCGATATCATCGATGGGCAGACGATCATTGCCCGCGGAGACGGCCGCCGCCGATTGACGGTGCGTACCGATATCGTGAACCGCGATCAGGGCGGTTTCGTAGCGGAAGCCAAAAATCTTTTCGCGAAAGAAATCACCGTTCCGAGCGGTTATCGGGCGGCTTGGCTGGGCATGTTTGAAAATCTGGAACGCGCCGCGCAACATTTCACCATTCTAGTGCCGATGAGCATCGGCGTGATCTTCATGTTGCTGCTGGCGACTTTCGGTTCGCTGCGCGCGGCGCTCATCCTGCTGTTCGCGATTCCTTTTGCGTTTGTCGGCGGCGTAGTGGCGCTGTATCTGCGCGACATGCATTTGAACGTGTCTTCGGGGGTCGGATTCGCGGCGGTTTTCGGCGTGTCGATCATGAATGGGGTGCTGATCGTCCGTACGATCACCGAACTGCGTATGAACGGTGCCGCGCTCGAAGCGGCGATCATTCAGGGCTCGGTGCGTTGCGTCCGGCCGATTCTGATTGCCTCGTTGGTCGCGATTCTGGGATTGGTGCCGGCATCGCTGGCGACCGGCCTGGGGTCGGATGTCCAGCGACCTTTGGCGACTGTCATCGTGTGGGGACTGTTTAGCGCTACGGTGATGACCGTGCTGTTGGTGCCGGTGCTCTATCGCTTGTTCGAGCCGCCGATTGGTTTGCCGACAGAGGAAGAGCTCGAATTGGATAAGGATTAACGCCATTTTGAGCTGAATACGCGCCCGTTCGTGTAAAATCCGTTCTTTAAATACTTGAACCGTACCTGACGGGACTGGCGGCTGCATCATGGACATTGCGCTTATTTTTATTTTGATTCTGATTAATGCCCTCTTCGCCATGTCGGAAATGGCATTGGTTTCATCCGGCAAAGTAAGGCTGCAGAAATTGGCGGACGAGCATCGGCCGGGCGCCCAAGCCGCCCTGAAACTTCATCAGGAACCTTCGCGCTTTTTATCCACCGTCCAGGTCGGGATCACTTCGGTAGGCATTCTGAACGGCGCAGTAGGCGAGGGCGTACTGGCTGAGCCGTTGGCTGACCAGTTTCGGCAAGTAGCGTATCTTGCACCTTATGCTGAAAATCTGGCGCTAGCGGTAACGGTCATCTCGATCACTTATTTTTCGGTCGTGGTGGGCGAACTGGTGCCCAAACGCTTGGCATTGCTGCGCCCGGAAAACATCGCCCGCGTGATGGCCGGGCCGATGAACGGCCTGGCCCTGATCGCCGCGCCTTTGGTGTGGCTTTTGTCCGCTTCCAGTAACGTGCTGCTGCGCATGATCGGCGCCCATAAGCTCCGGAAGGTGACGGTGACCAACGAAGAAATCAAAATCCTGATGGACATCGGTTCGGAAGCGGGCGTGTTCCATGACCAGGAAGGACTGCTGGTCTCGAATGTGTTGAAGCTCGACGAGCAGCGGGTCGGTGCCATTATGACGCCGCGCAAGGATATTTTTATCGTCGATCTGGAGAGCGGCGAGCAGGCGGTCAAACGCCTGATTGCCGATTGCCCTTATGCGAAGGTCGCAGTCTGCCGCGGTGGTGTCGAAAATGTCCTGGGCATTCTACACCGCAGCGATTTGTTGAAAATCCTGATGGACGGGGGAGAATTCGACATTGAGCCTGTGCTGCGCGCGCCGCTGTATGTGCCCGATTCGTTGATGCTGCCTGAGCTTCTGGCGTTTTTCAGGGAAATGCACGACGAGTTTGCGCTGATCGTGAATGAATACGGCGAACTGGAAGGCCTGGTTACCTTGAGCGATGTATTGAAAGCGATCGTGGGCGATTTGCCGAGCCCGGAAGCCGAATTCGATCCCGACATCGTACAGCGCGACGACGGCTCCTGGCTGGTGGACGGCAGTGTCTCGATCGCCCGGCTGAAATCGGCGATCGGCATGACGGGGCCGTTTCCCGGCGAGGCGGTAACGGCGTTCAATACCGTCGGGGGATTCATCCTGTTCTATCTGGAAAGAATACCCCATGTGGCGGATCACTTCGTTTACGACGGCTGGTATTTCGAAGTGGTCGATGTGGACGGCACGCGAATCGACAAGGTTCTGGTTGCAAATGAGAAGGCCCGTCCTAAAAGCGAATAGGCTGCCGCTTTGGGGCGTGGCGATTCCGCCGGACGGGTTTTTTAACCCGTCCGCACGTTTTAATGCGAATTAAGCGCTGTATCGGTATTGCTCCATCCACCTACTATTTGCAGAGCAAATCCCCCCTGCCCCCCTTTTTCAAAGGGGGGATATTGCCGGCAGACTCGCTCTCTTTTCAAAAGGGATATCGCCAGTCTATAGTCTGTAGGATGGGTAGAGGCGACAGCCGAAACCCATCATGGATAGCTATAGTACTTCGTATTGATGGGTTTCGCTTCGCTCTACCCCATCCTACCTTGCTTTCCCCCTTTGAAAAAGGGGGGCAGGGGGGATTTGTTAAGCAGCTTTCACAGCGTAACGGCCTTTAACTCTTACTACGTATTTTAGCGAAGCGGTGCAGTCGGTTTGAACTGTTCGAAAACACAGGCAAACCGGCCTTTGGGGACATCTCCGAACGGTACGAACGGGATAAATATCCCGTCCGGCGTTTGGACCGCGGTCCCGCAACGCGGGACTTCGGAAAACAAGACATAGCGCAATTGTCCTGCCAACTCAATAAAAATTGCCGTGCAGGCCCGGTATGCCGATATTCTGGATGTGAACCGCATTGCGGCCTTCTTCGTAGGCCAGCAGTCTGCCTTCCTCGCGCCAGAGCCTGAAAGCCAGCGCATACGATAATACCCGCACCGGATAGCCGCGCGGCATTTCCTGCAGATAGGGCTGGATGGTCGTGAAGTCGGACGCATGGTATTGGTCCATGATGAAACGTAAACCGCCGTTGGCCGGGCCGATATTGTAGGCCAGAAGGCCCAGGAACAGGTCGCCGTTCATTTCGTTCAGGTAGTGTTTGAACGTTGCGGCGGCAATGAAGGCGTTGTGCTTCGGGTTTTGCAGATCCAGTTTATCGACCTCCAATTGCTCGGCGGCTTCGCGGGTGATCGTTTTCGGCACTTGCGTGATCTGGAACAAGCCCCGGCCGCCGTCCGCGCTGTCCCTCGGCATGAACGAAGACTCGGCCGCCGCGATTCCGTGCAGGATATTCGCGTCGACGTCGAAAGCTTCGGCCGCCGCTTCGATCGCGGGCGTGAAGGGCGCGGCCCGGTCCAGTATTTTTTGCAGGTCCCGGGTGCCGTAGCGCCGGTATGCCGCATAGACTTGATGCGCCAGCGTCACGCGCCCGGCTTCTACTTTGCCGCCGACCAGCGTTCTGAAATGTCCGTAAGCCAGCGCGAAATTATCCTGCACGCTGATCCAACCGATCACGACGGCAAGGCCCGCGGCAACCGCCGGCGCCAAGATCTCGGCTTTCTGATGCAGCCGTTGGCGCAGCCGCCACCAGCCGAGCAGGAAAAATGCCGCCAGCAGGACCAGCAGCAATATACCGAACGCGAACGGCAGCAGGTTGGCGAAAAAACGGGTGCCGGTGAAGTGCTCGGCGGAATAGCCGAGCAGCACGATGATGGCCGAAATCGCGGCCCCGATGAGGCTGATCGCTTCGACCGCCAGCAGGGCCAGCTTGCGCTGCAGATAGCCGGGAGGCGGCGTTTTTTTCTTTTTCTTTTGAGTGGTTGATTTTGAGGCGGCGGGCGATTTCGAGGTGCTTTTTTTGCGCGGTGCCGAGGGCGATGGATTGCGTTTCCGGGCGGGTTTCGGCGGCTTTGCCCCGGCCGTGTCGGCCGTTTCCGTTTCGGGGAGGCTGTCCTGCTTTTCCATCGCGCGGCTGCCGGTCATTTATGCAGGTGATCGTCCGGACAGACGCCGTTGCGCAGGCTGATGATCGGCCATTTCGCCGATTCGGCGTGCTGCTTCAATATCGCGTCGGGATCGACAGCGACCGGATTTTCAACCTTGCTTAAGAGCGGCAGGTCGTTGTGCGAATCGCTGTAAAACCAGCTGTTTTCTAATGTCTCGTTCGAGTCTTGCAGCCAGTTTTCGAGATAGGCGACCTTCCCCTCCCGGAAGCAGGGCAGGCCGATGAAACCGCCGGTGTAGCGTCCTTCCTTAAATTCTGGCGTAGTCGCGAGCAGGTTTTCGATCCCGAACAGATTGACGATCGGTTCGGTTACGAAGCGGTTGGTGGCGGTAATCACCAGCAGCGTATCGCCGCGCTTTTTATGTTTGCCGACCAGTTCCAGAGCAGGCTGCAGCAGCAGCGGACGGATGACGTCCTCGACGAACTCGGCCCGCCATCGATGAAGTTGATCGGCGCTGTGCAGGGAGAGGGGGCGCAGCGAAAATTGCAAAAATTCGACGATATTCAAGGTGCCGCGTTTGTAGTCGTCGTAAAACTTCGCGTTCGCCAACTCGTACTCGTCCTTGTCGACGATGCCGCGGTCCACCAGAAACTGCCCCCATAGGTAGTCGCTGTCGTCGGCTATCAGGGTATTGTCCAAATCGAAAATGGCTAAACTCACGGGTATCCTGTCCAGATTAAAAGGCTAGCTGCCTATGGAAACTCGGTTGATTTTATGGTTCAATGAGGTATTCATTATAACTGCCTTACCTACCTCGTCATTTTATCATACGCGCGCCGAGGAAAAGGTGAGGTAAACAACAAGGTTTTAACATGATAGACTCGAAAGGATACCGGCCCAATGTCGGGATCATCCTTTGCAATGACGAGGGTCGCGTGTTTTGGGCAAAACGGATGGGGATGAATGCCTGGCAATTTCCTCAGGGCGGTATCAATCAAGACGAAGACCCCGAAACGGCGATGTATCGTGAATTGTGGGAAGAGACCGGGCTGCAGCAGCAGCATGTTCAGGTGCTTGGGCGGACGCGCTACTGGCTCCGGTATAAGTTGCCCGAACGTTATATCCGCAAAAATACCGCGCCGATCTGCATCGGGCAAAAGCAGATCTGGTTTATTTTGCGGCTGCTCACGCATGAATCGAACGTGCGCTTCGACCATTGCCCGAAACCGGAATTCGACAGCTGGCGCTGGGTGGATTACTGGGAACCGTTGAAAGATGTCGTTTATTTCAAGCGCAAGGTTTATCTGCGCGCGATGACCGAATTGAGCGAGATTCTGGCCATCGAAGGCTTGCCCGTCGATATGGCCGGCAAAACGGTTAAGGATCAGATGCCGCCTGCCAGGCTGAAAGGCAGCCGCCGGCCGAGACATAGAAAGGCTGCCGCCAAGGCATAACGGCTTTCAGGCAGGGGCAGTCAATAAAGGTCTATTGAGGTCTTTAAACCGCCGGGTTTTCGGGCAGGCGGTAAACGGCGGTTTCCAGGCTGCCGTCGGGGTAAAGACGAACAATCCGATAACCGGGCCCTGCGTCGTCAAGGCTGAAAGCGAGGCTATCGGGTTCGAACTGAAAGCAGGTCGAAGGCGCGCTGAATATGCGTACCGCATCGGTCTGCTGGTCCATCACCTGATGGATATGGCCGCAGGCGACCGCCCTGACTTTCGGGTACCGTCCCAGCACGGCAAGAAATTCCCCGCTGTTATCGATGATCATCGTATCCATCCAAAGGCTGCCGGTTTTCAGGCAGTGATGGTGCGCCGCAATCAGCGCATACCGGTCCGGGTAAGCGCGCAAGCCATCTTCCAGAAACCGCAATTCCTGTGCATCGATCCGTCCGCCCGGCTTACCCGGAATCAGGCTGCTCAAGGCAATGATCTGCCAATTGCCGAGAAACGTTTGTTTATTGCAGCTGACCCGCCCCCTGTTCAAAGCGCTTTGCATCAGCGCCGGATCATCATGGTTTCCCGGCAGGCAGATGCAGGGAATTTCCGCGCTCTGCAGCTTTTCGGCGATGCGCCGGTAACTGTCGAGGTAGGGTTCCTGGGTCAGATCGCCGGTGACCAGGATCAGATCGATGTCAGGATGCGCCGCCAGCGCGTATTCGAGCACCCGGTGAAAATAATACTCGGTGTCGATGCCGTACATCGTATCTCCCGGATGCGGAAGAAGATGCAGATCGGAAATTTGCAGGAGAGTATACGCCGGCATGGCTGGATTTCAGTCGATCTTTTTATTCAGTATCTTGGAGTTCCGCTGCGGATTATAAAGGCTCTTCAGCGAATCCGGCAGGCTTGTCAGGTCCGACTGGCTGAATCCGCGCTCGATGAACCAGTGCATCGTTTGCGTCGACAAGGCGTAGATCTTTTTCAGGCCTGACTGCCTGGCTTTGGCATAGGCATGATCCAGCAGCCGGCTGCCTCGCGAACCGCCCCGGTAGTCCGGGTGGACCGCGAGGCAGGCGATCACGCCGCTTCGGCTCGGTTCATCGTGATGCAGCGCGGTGCAGCCGATGACCAGCCCGTCGCGTTCGACGACGATATAATCGGCGATTTCCATTTCGATTTTTTCGCGCGAACGTTTGGCCAGGATGCCCTGCTGTTCGAGCGGCTTGATCAGTTCCAGAATGCCGCCGATGTCGTTCAGCGTCGCGGGCCGCAATTCTTCGAATGGGGTCGCGCTGATCAGCGTGCCGACGCCGTTGCGGGTAAACAGTTCGAGCAGTAGGGCGCCGTCGGTTCTCCGATCAACCAGATGGACGCGGCCGACGCCCGCGTTCGAACACTGGATCGCGGCTTTCAGCGGCAGGGAGACAATATTCGGCAGGTCCGGATGCCGATCGAGGAAATCGCCCGCTTCGGCGGTGGTCATTTGGAGGATCTGTTGGCCGCTGCGGGGATCGCAGAAACTCTGCTCGGTCAGCAGGATCAGCTTTTCGGCTCTCAAGGCGATTGCGACCTGGGTGGCGACCTGCTCGGCGGACAGGTTGAACACCTCGCCGCTCGGCGAATAACCGATCGGCGAGATCAGCACGACCGCATCCTGGTCGAGCTGCCGTTCGATCGCCGAGCCGTCGATCCGCCGGACTTCGCCGGTGTGGCCGTAATCGACGCCGCCGATTACGCCGATCGGCTTGGCGGTTACGAAATTGCCCGAGGCGACCCGGAGACCGTAGCCTGCCATCGGCGTGTTCGCGAGGCCTAAGGACAACAGCGCCTCGACCTCGACCCGCGCCGTGCCGGCCGCTTCCTTCACGCATTGCAGCGCCAGTTCGCTGGTAATCCGGAGATTGTTATGAAACAGGGCAGGGGCGTCCAGCTTTTTCAGACGCTCGTCGATCTGCGGACGAATCCCGTGCACCAGCACCAGGCGAATGCCGAGGCTCTTCAGCAGCGCGAAATCGTGGACCAGATGGTCGAAATCGGGGTCGAGCAGGGCCTCGCCGCCGAAATTGATTACAAAGGTTTTGTTCCGGTGCGAGTGGATATAGGGCGAGGAATCTCTGAACCAGTTAACGAAGGATTGGGCGGGTAGCATTAAAGGAAAGGATTGGGCAAAAATGTGATTTTTGTAGGTTGGGTTAGCGAAGCGTAACCCAACATTTACGGCTTCGATGTGTTGGGTTACGCTTCGCTAACCCAACCTACATTCTATCAATCCAGATTGTCGGTAACTGCACCTTTCGAAGCGGAGCTGACCAGTGCGTAGATTGGGCTGAGGTACGAAGCCCAACGGAACGAAGGCGATATCCTCGAAATGTTGGGCAATGTAAAGCTATTGCCCGACCTACCTCTGCTGAAGGTACGCAATGCGTACTCTACTTCAATCCAGATTGTCGGTGACCGCGCCTTTCGAAGCGGAGCTGACCAGTTTCGCATACTTCGCCAATACGCCGCGGGTGTAACGCGGAGCCGGCTGTTTCCATTTTTCGAAACGGCGGGCGATTTCGTGTTCGTTCACATGCAGCGTCAACTGATTGTTTTCGGCGTCGATCGTGATCTCGTCGCCGTTCTGCACGATCGCCAGCGCGCCGCCGGTATAGGCTTCCGGGGTGATGTGGCCGACCACGAAGCCGTGCGTGCCGCCGGAGAAGCGTCCGTCGGTGATCAATGCCACATCCTTGCCGAGGCCTTTGCCCATCACCGCCGAAGTCGGGGACAGCATTTCGCGCATGCCGGGGCCGCCTTTCGGGCCCTCGTAGCGGATTACGATCACATCGCCCTTGACGATGTCGCCGTTCAGGATAGCGTGCAGGGCCTGTTCCTCGGCGTCGAAGACTTTCGCCTTGCCGGTGAAGACCAGACCTTCCTTGCCGGTGATCTTGGCGACCGCGCCTTCGGCGGCCAGGTTGCCGTACAGGACGACCAGGTGGCTGTCTTTTTTGATCGGCTGATCCAGGGGCTTGATCATGTCCTGATCTTCCGGATACGGCTTAACCTCGGCCAGATTTTCGGCCAGTGTTTTGCCGGTTACGGTCAGGCAGTCGCCGTGCAGCAGGCCGCGGTCGAGCAACTCTTTCATTAGCGGCTGGATGCCGCCGATTTCGATCAGTTCGGCCATCGAGTAGCGGCCGCTCGGTTTCAGGTCGGCGACCATCGGCACGTGCTTGCCGATGCGGGTAAAATCGTCCAGGGTGAGATCGACGCCGGCCGCGTTCGCCATCGCGAGCAGATGCAGCACCGCATTGGTCGAGCCGCCGAGCGCGATGACGACCGTGATCGCGTTTTCGAACGCTTCTTTGGTCATGATGTCGTGCGGCTTGATGCCTTTCTTCAACAATTCGAGCACTGCGGCGCCGGCGCGTTCGCAATCCAGGCGCTTGTCTTCGGAGACAGCCGCCTGCGCGGAACTGTTCGGCAGGCTCATGCCCAAGGCTTCGATCGCGGAAGCCATCGTGTTTGCGGTATACATGCCGCCGCAAGAACCGGCGCCCGGGATCGCTTTCGCTTCGATTGCGGCCAGTTCCGCATCGTCGATCTTGTCGTTCGCGCGCGCGCCGACCGCTTCGAACACCGACACGACGTCGAGCTTTTTGTCTTTGTGGCAGCCCGGCAGAATCGTGCCGCCGTAAACGAAAATGGCCGGACGGTTCAGGCGCGACAGCGCAATCATGCAGCCGGGCATGTTCTTGTCGCAGCCGCCGATTGCGACGATGCCGTCGAAACCCTGGCAGCCGACAACGGTTTCGATCGAGTCGGCGATCACCTCGCGCGACACCAGCGAATATTTCATCCCTTCGGTGCCCATCGAGATGCCGTCCGAGATCGTGATCGTGTTGAAGATCACCGCTTTGCCGTTGGCCTGGTTGACGCCGCGCGCCGCATCGTCGGCCAGCTTGTTGATGTGCATGTTGCAGGGCGTGACCATGCTCCAGGTAGAAGCGATGCCGATCTGCGGTTTTTTGAAGTCTTCGTTCGTAAAGCCGACCGCGTGCAGCATCGCGCGGCTCGGCGCACGCTCCATGCCGTCGACGACCAGGGATGAAAAATGGCGGGTTTTATCGCTGCCGGAATTGGCCATGTATCTGTTCCAGGATAAGTTGAAAAAGCAAAGAAAAAAGCGGGCGCCGTTCTTTAAAGTCCAAGCGCCGGTATTAACGGTTAATAAAAAGTATCCCAATTGCTCGACTTGCGCCGCCAGCTCAGTTTCGGCAGGATGAAGCCCAGGAGCATCCCGATCGAGGCGACCATGCCGCCATAGAGAAACCAGTCCTGTTCCGAGCGGTCCTTCAGCGCCGCGTTTTCGCGCTCCAGCTGCTTGGCTTCCTTTTCGATCTGTACATAGCGTTCCTGGTAATTGTCGCGCTCGGTCTTGATCCGGATCGCGTCGGCCGACGTTCTTTTCAGCTCGCTGAGCTCATGGGTCAATTTATCGCGCTCTTTGGCCAGGGATTGTTCGAGCGTCGTGCCGGGCGTCAGGAACTGTTTCAGCTTGATCAGTTCGAGTTTCAGAGCCGCATTTTCGGATTTCAATGCGGCACTTTCACGGGTTGCCGATTCCAGCTGCGTTCGGCTGGGCGGTTCTTTCATTGTGTTACGGGTCAGGATATAACCCTCGGTGCCGTCTTCCAGCCGGACGCGGGAATAGCCGCTTTTCCTGCTGACTTCCAGCACGGTCAGGGGGGTGCCGGTTTCAAGCGAACGCACCAGGGCGCCTTTGTTGCTTTCCTCGCTGCGCAAGGCGATGATATGGGTGTCGGTCACATAGACCGTCTTATTCGGCTCTGCCGCCTGGACGGCGCCGACGATCAGCAGGGAAGCAATGAATAGGCGTTTCACGAATGGAATCTCTAGGGTCTGAGGAAATCCGATTTTAACGTTATTTACCCGGGATGAGAAATTCGAGCAGCGCTTTTTGGGCATGCAGGCGGTTTTCGGCTTCTTCGAAAACGACGCTCTGCGGCCCGTCGATTACCTCGGCGGCAACTTCCTCCCCACGGTGCGCGGGCAGACAGTGCATGAACAGCGCATCGGGCTTGGCGGCGCGCATCACTTCAGCGGTGATCTGGTAATCCTTGAACGCCAGTTCGCGCAATTTCTGTTCCTCTTCCTGCCCCATGCTGGCCCAGACGTCCGTGACCAGCAGGTCGGCATCTCTCGCCGCTTCGCTCGGAGCCGCAAAGAATTTTACGTGATCGCCTGCCGCTTCGACGATCGCCTGATTCGGACGATAGCCGTCCGGGCAGGCGATATGCAAATGAAAATCGAGCAGCATCGCGGCATGGATGTAGGAATGGCACATGTTGTTGCCGTCGCCGATCCAGGCGACCGTCTTGCCCTTGATGTCGCCGCGTTTTTCGAAATAGGTCTGCATGTCGGCCAGCAGTTGGCAGGGATGCTGTTCATCGGTCAGGCCGTTGATTACCGGCACGCGGGAGTTCAGCGCGAACGTGGCCACCATCTCATGGCTATGGGTGCGCAGCATCACGCAATCGACCATGCTCGAGATCACTTTCGCGCTGTCTTCGATCGGTTCGCCGCGGCCCAACTGGGTATCCCTGGGCGAAAGAAACATCGAGCTGCCTCCGAACTGCGCCATGCCGGCTTCGAACGAGACGCGCGTGCGGGTCGAAGACTTTTCGAAAATCATCGCCAGTACCTTGCCTTTGAACGGATAATAATTCCGGTCGCGATGTTTTTTCAGTTCGATGGCCCGGCTGATCAGTTTCCGGAACTCGTAGCCGGTAATGTCGAGGAGGCTGATGAAATGTCTGACTTTCATAGGGTTACATCTTGTGCTGTATAGTCTTTGACAAGACCGGATAAAGTGGCGACGAGCAATTCGATTTGGGCCTCATCGAAGATCAACGGCGGCAGCAGGCGGATCGTTTTTTCATTCGTTACGTTGATCAGCAGGCCTCTTTCCAGGGCGGCGGAAACCAGATCGCCGCACGGGCGATCCAGCTCGATGCCGATCATCATGCCTTTGTGGCGAATGTCGACGACGCCCGGAATGCCGTCCAGGCTTTCGCTGAACGCTGCGTGGATCGCCCGGCCGTGGCGTTCCGCCTGGTCGGCCAGCTTTTCCTGTTCCAGCGTGTCGAGAACGGCCAAGGCCGCGCTGCAGGCGAGCAGATTGCCGCCGAAAGTCGAGCCGTGGTTGCCTGCGGTCAGGACCTCCGCCGCTTTGCCGTGCGCCAGGCAGGCGCCGATCGGCACGCCGTTGCCGAGCGCTTTCGCAAGCGTGACTACATCGGGAAGTATCCCGTTGTGCTGGAAGGCGAGGAATTTGCCGGTGCGGCCGATGCCGGTCTGGATCTCATCCAGCATCATCAACAGATGATGGCGGTCGCAAAGGGCGCGAACCCGGTTCAGATAGTCCGCCGACGGCACATTCACGCCGCCTTCGCCCTGCACCGGTTCGACCAGTACCGCGACCACGCCGCTGTGTTCGGCCAGCGCCCGTTCGATCGCGGGCACGTCGTTATAAGGGACGCGGATAAAGCCTTCGACCAGCGGTTCGAAGCCCTGCTGGACCTTCGGATTGCCGGTCGCGCTCAAGGTGGCCAGCGTGCGCCCGTGGAAACTTTTTTCCATTACGATGATCCGAGGAATATCGATGCCCAGGCTATGGCCGTATTTGCGCGCGATTTTGATCGCGGCTTCGTTCGCTTCCGCGCCGGAATTGCAGAAAAAGACATTGTCCATTCCGCTCAGTGCGGCAAGCTTGGCCGCGAGGTTTTCCTGAACGGCGATTTGATAGACGTTCGATGTGTGCAGCAGGGTTTCGCTCTGTTTACAGATCGCGCGATGAACGGCCGGGTGCGCATGCCCCAAGCTGCAAACCGCGATGCCGGACAAGGCGTCCAGATAGCGCTTGCCGTCGGTATCCCATAACCACGCGCCGGACCCGCGCACGAAGGTCACCGGCAGGCGCCCGTAAGTCGGCATGATGTGACTGTTCATTTTCATTGACCTGTAAATGAAAAAACCGGCAGTAAACCCTAGCCGGCAGAAAAAAGGGCCGATTATAAATTTCTATTGTGTATCAGGCAAGTAGCGGCTTAAAGATTTGCTTTTTTAATGCGTTTAAACTTGCTAGAATCAGTTAATTTTCATTATCGAGTGTTAAAAAAATCATGAGTGTTATCGAAAGAATCCAATCCCAGCTGGAATCCAATCCTGTAGTTCTGTATATGAAAGGCTCTCCCGATTTTCCGCAGTGCGGATTTTCAGGGCAGGCGGTGCACATTCTGGATGCCTGCGGCGCAAAATACGCTTATGTCAATATCTTCGAAGATCCCGAATTGCGCGAAGCGTTGAAAAGCTACTCCAACTGGCCGACTTATCCGCAGCTTTACATTGCGGGCGAACTGGTCGGCGGCTGCGACATCATGACCGATCTCTACCAGAAAGGCGAACTGGCTAAAATGTTGAGCGCGGTCAATTCGGTCGCCGAATAACCCGCAACCCATTGTTTCTTTCCGAGCCTCGTCCCGCCGCGTCCGCGGAATCCGGGACGGTGCCGCCGTTTCTCTCTACGGCAATTGGGCCGGCCCATTCAAATCCGAAAGCGATAAGGCATCCGCAGCGACTGGATGCGTCCGTGATTTTGCCGCTGGTAATTCCGGTTAGACAGTATCAAAAATGCTTGTTAAGCTACAGCGCTTACACTTACACGACGGGGCGCAGGCGAATGCAAGGGCAGACAACTTTATGGCTGGGCGGTTTGACCGCGCTGTATCTGCTCTGGTTGACATTCTGGATTGTGTTGGGCGATCAGTCCTTCGGTCTGAACTTTTATAACTGGGATCAGGCTTCGGCAGCGATAGCGGCGGCGCTGGCCGCATTCCTAACTGCCCGTAAAACCGCGAGGCCTTACAGATTTTTTCTGATACTCCAGGGCCTGAGTCTGATCATGATGAGTTTGTCCTGGATTACCTACGATCCGGAGGATACTCATCAGGCTTTCCATTTCAGCGGCGGTCTGCCATCCTATTCGAGCATCAGCTACGGTGGATTCGCCTTTTTTGGCGTGTGCGCGTGGAGTTATCTGGTGCTCGAACAATGGCGGAGCTATCCGCCGACGGCGCTGACCCAAGGCGTCTTTGCGCTGTTGTTCGCCGGCCTGTTTTTGATTCTGGCCAATTTCTACTATCCCCAATATTTGCCGTTGCTCGGCGAGGCGGCGGGCCGCCTGGATGCGGTGGTGTCGGGTTTCGAGTTCCTGATGCTGGTTTCCGGACTGATTTCGGTTCTGCTGAAACAATCGCCGTCCGTCAGTATGACGCTGGTGGCGACCGCCTTGCTGCTGGCGAGCGACCTGGCCTACAGCGATAACGATGTGCCGTACGGCATCGAGGCGGTCTGGATGTTCGGACAATTATTGATGTTGGCCGCCCTGACGCAGTTCTCCGGCCTGCCGCAGAAAACCGAGAGCGGCCAGGAGCCGGGCAAGGGTCGGTCCGGTCTTTCGGCGCTGCTGATCTTGCTGTCGCTGGGCGGGCTGCTGCTGGCGGTCGCGGTGGGGTTTTTGCCGATTCACCGGGTATGGAAGTCATTTTATGGAGTATTGTTCGTGGTTGGGCTGGTCGTAATCGAGGTCTGGCTGACCGACCGCTTCGATGAGACGGTCAAATACCTGAAATCCCATGCGAAACACCTCTTGCGAAACCGCCTGGTCGGAGTAGACTGGCGCGCGGCCGATACGCGCATCTATACTGCGCTGCAATCGACCGGCCTCGGGGCTTATCTCGACTTTCTGGACGCCTCCGCGCGCCGGCTGAAGAAGGATGTGATTTTTTTGGGGCCGGAAAAACTGTTTCCTGCGTCCGCAACGGATGATGCCGGTTCGAAAACAAGAGCGTGCTTCCTGGTGATGCCTTTCAGTTACGCCTGGTCGAACGACGTCCACAAGATTCTGGCAGATGCCTGTAAAGCGCTGTCGGTGCAGGCGGTGCGCGGCGATGACGTGTTCACGCCCACCGATATCCTGGTCGATATCTGGAGGAGCCTCAATACGGCCGATTTCGTGATCGCCGACATCACCGGCCGCAATCCGAACGTGCTCTATGAGCTCGGCATCGCGCACACGCTCGCCAAGCCTGTGCTGATCATCTCCCGGAACGCCGGCGACATTCCGATCGATTTGAGCACCCGGCGCGTGATCCTCTACGGCCAGAACGAAGAAAACTGGCATGCGGACCTGGAACTAAAAGTCACCCAGGCGATCTCCGAAATCATCCGCGTTTACGGTTTGTAAAAAGAACATCCATGAAATCGTGCATTATCTCTCGGCAAACATTTCTTGCCGTCCTGCTGATCAATCTTTCAGGAATTGCCTGTCTCGGGGCGGCGGAGCCGCCGCTCGCGCCCGGTTACGGCAATCTGCAGTTCGCGTTGCCGGCACCGGGCACTTACGCGTTGCCGCCTTTGGGGGAGGCTGCAAACGGCAAGGTGCTGGACAGCGACGGCAAGACGATCGATCTCTACGATTTGATGGGCGACAAGATCGTGCTGCTCAGTTTCGTCTATTCGACCTGCAGCGACGTGAACGGCTGTCCCTTGGCGACCGCGGTGCTGCATAAAATCAAACGGCGCCTTGCCGATGAGAAAGATATCGCCGCCAAATTAAGGCTGATTACGCTCAGCTTCAATCCGGAGCACGATACGCCCGACACAATGGCGATATACGGCAAGGAGTTTCAGGCGCCGGGCATCGAATGGCATTTTCTGACGACGCGTTCCGAGGCCGACCTGCAGCCGATTCTCGAAGGCTACAAGCATACGGTGCAGAAGGTTTACGACGCGGAAGGCAAGAGCACCGGTACGTTTTCGCATGTGCTGCGGGTATATCTGATCGATACGGACAAACGCATCCGGAACATTTACAGCGTCTCGTTTCTGCATGCGGATACGCTGATCAACGACATCAAGACCTTGTTGAGCGGCCGACCCAATACCGCCGCGCCCAAGGCGGCTGCGGCCGGCAAGCCGTCTGTGTATCAGGCCGGGGATGACAAGTCCGATTATCAGAGCGCCGAATATCAAACCCATTCGCTGGCAATGAAGGAGCGGCGGGGCAAAGCGATCGACCTTTTGGAGGCGGCTCGAAAGCCGATGCTGGGCTTGCCGCCCGTGCCGGTGCCGAAGGACAATCCTTTAACCCCGGCGAAAATCAGTCTGGGCCGCAAACTGTTTTACGACCGTCGCCTGTCGCTGAACAAGACCTTTTCCTGCGCGATGTGCCATATTCCGGAGCAGGGCTTTACCAGCAACGAAATGGCGACCGCGGTCGGCGTCGAAGGGCGGACGGTCCGCCGCAACTCCCCGACGTTATATAATGTGGCTTATCTCGATCGCCTGTTTCACGACGGTCGCGAAACGACATTGGAGCAACAGGCATGGGGGCCGCTACTCGCGCACGATGAGATGGCGAATCCGTCGATCGGTTATGTGCTGGATACGGTCGCCAACAGCGAGGATTACCGGGGACTGTTTCAAAAAGCCTTCGGCAAAGGGCCGAGCATGGAAACCCTCGGGATGGCGATCGCCAGCTACGAGCGCACCTTGAACTCGGCCGATTCGCCGTTCGACCGCTGGTTCTACGGTAAGGACAAGAAAGCGCTGAGCGACCAGGCGCAGCAGGGTTTCAAATTGTTTACCGGCAAAGCCCGGTGTTCCGGGTGCCACACGGTCGATTCGAAATTTGCGCTGTTTACCGACAACGGCTTCCACAATACCGGGATCGGTTTTGCCGCGGCGATGGACGGCTCGAACGCAAAGCGCCGCGTGCAGATTGCGCCGGGCACCTTCGTCGAAGTCGACCGCGAGGTGATCGATTCGGTATCCGGCGACAAGGGCAACGATCTCGGCCGTTATGAAGTCACCCAAAAACCCGAGGACCGCTGGAAATACCGCACGCCTTCTCTGCGCAATATCGGTTTGACTGCGCCGTACATGCATGACGGCAGCCTGGGGACGTTAGAGGCAGTCGTGCAATTTTACCGGCAAGGCGGGCGTCCCAACGAAAACCAGGATTCTTTGATCCGGCCTTTGCCGCTGAACGATCGGGAAGCGGCGGCGCTGGTCGCGTTCCTGAAGAGCCTGACCGGTTCGAACGTCGGTGAGTTGGTAGGCGATGCGTTTGCGGCACCGATCGGCGATGCGAAATGACAGATTAGGTTTCTCCGGCTACGACGGATTTTGGTGCTGGAGAAGCTCAGCCGTTTGATGATAACATGGGGTTTTAAAATCGACGGAATCCGCGCTTAAGAGCGATCATGAACCCCAATCACCGAATCCTGTTTGCCGGCGATCCGCACGGAAATTTTCGGCCGCTGATCGAGGCGGTCCGGAAATGCCGTCCCGAAGCGGTCGTGTTGCTCGGCGATTACGATTTGGAACGCCCTTTGGAGCACTATCTGGCCGAGATCATGGGCCTGACCGAAATCTGGTGGATTGCGGGCAACCATGACTTCCAGTCGCCCTGCAAATACCACAGCCTGTTCAATTCCTCGCTTGCCGGCTACAGCCTGCACCTTCGCGTGAAGGAAATCGCCGGGCTGCGAATCGCGGGACTCGGCGGCATTTTTTTGGGTAGGGTCTGGTATCCGCCTGCCCCGCCGAAGTGGATCAACAAATGTCATTTCTTGAACAACCAGAAAACTGCGCAGCGTTATCCCGAGCTGTCGTTAAAATACCGTTCTGCAATTTGGCATGACGAGTTCGAAGCGATGAAAGCCCTGCAGGCCGATATCCTGGTCACGCACGAAGCCCCGTCCTCGCACCGGTTCGGATTTGCGGCAATCGGCGAGCTGGCCTCCGCGATGGGAGTGAAACACGTGTTTCATGGCCATCTGCACGAAAACTACTCCGCCACGATCCGGCGCAATATCCGCGTGGTGGGCGTCGCCGATCAGATGGTGGCCGATTTGGCCGGCAATCTGGTTAACGCCGGAGCATTGGCCGTTTCGGATTAGGTCTGCTTTTTCAAGCCGGCGGATCCGGGAAATTCGTAGCTGGCCGGTTTCAGCGTAAGGTTTTCAAAGGCAGCCGCAGCAGCCGGAGAAAACCCAATTCTTCGGGCTTTCGGTAAGGAGCCAAGCCGAGCGTCATCGTCATCTGCGGCTCTTTCGGATCGGCGGTATAGGTGCCGCACAGCCTGTCCCAGAGCGAAATCGAAAATCCGTAATTGCTGTCCGTTTCCACGCGCCGGGCCGAGTGGTGAATCCGGTGCATGTCCGGCGTGATGATCAGCCAACGCAGTTTCCGGTCGAGCGCGGGCCGGATATCGACATTGCTGTGATTGAAGGTCGCCGCGCCGTTCAGGACGATCTCGAAGAAGATCACCGAAGCCGGGTCGGCGCCGACCAGGAGGATACAGAGGACTTTATAAAGCATCGACAGCACGATTTCGAGCGGATGAAATCGGACCGCCGTGGTGACGTCGAATTCGAGATCGGTGTGGTGCACCTGATGCAGGCGCCAGAGCAGGGGCCATTTATGCATCAGGATGTGCTGGGCGTAGAGGGCGAAGTCGAGTAAGATCAGTGTAACGGCAACCGCCAGCCAATGAGGCGTCAGCACGAGGTTCAACATGCCCCAGCCGTGCGTTTGCGCGAATACCGCGCTCAAATAGGCGAAGCTGCCGATGGTGACTCCCATCAGGATCATGTTGAAAGCGGCCAGGCCCAGATTGATCGGCCAGCGCTGCCTGGGTCCAAGCTGCAGCATCCGTTTCGGACGCCAGCGTTCCCAGCCGGCCATGATCACGAAAATGCCCAGTGCGGCGGATAGGCGGATTACCGTTTCCAAAAGCGCCCCCTCTGATAAAGTACTGCCAACTTGGCCGGTTCGGCGCCGAAAAAATAGCGAAGGCGCAACGACCACATCAGCAAGACCGTCTTCCATACCCCAAATGATTCCCAGCGGCGGCCGGAACTAGTGGCTTTTGCGGTGAGACAAATCGGCGGGCCGATAGTTTTCAACAATTTTGACAAGGCAATGTCTTCCATCAACGCGATTTCAGGGTAGCCTCCTACGCCGAAAAAAGCCTGCCGGGTCGCGAAAATCACCTGGTCGCCGGTCGCGATCCCGGTCAGCCGGGAGCGCCAGTTCATCATCCGGGCGATTACCTTCAGCATCACGGGCCGGCCTCGCAGGCGGATATCGAAACGCCCCCATTGTCCGCCCTCCGCCAGATGCTGCTCGATCAGCCCCAGTGCCGCATCCGGTAACGCCGTATCGGCGTGCAAAAAGAGCAGCACATCGCCTTTCGCCTGCTGGGCGCCTGCGTTCATTTGCAGGGCTCGGCCTTTGCGGGCGGAAATCACCCGGTCGGCCAATCCGGAGGCGATTCTTACCGTAGCGTCGGTACTGCCGCCGTCGGCGACGATAATTTCGGCCCGGTTACGCAGCGGCTGCAGGGCGGCCAGGCAGTGGGGCAGGGACTGAGACTCATTCAGTACCGGAATGATGATCGAAAAATGCATAAAGGGCTCAATATAAAAAAACGTCGATTGTCCGCTATTCCTGATAGGGATACAGGCATGAGTCGATTTTTATTCTGGCGTAAAGATTCAAGCGTTTATCCCCGCCTCTTTATCCGGATGTTATTAACTGGAAAGAAATTGACAGTTTCCCGAAGCCTGTCTATATTGCCTCGTCGTTTTTAAAAATAATGAGGCAATTGATTTTATTGTTTGACCGTTCCCCTAAGCAAACGGAAAAAGTAAAGGCTTGATATCCTCAAGGCGGCTGTTATTCGTTTGTTTATTAATTTAAGTTTGTGATTGATGGGCCGTTATGGACTTTGGGTTCAGGACGGTGAGGAAGTATTCCGCAAGGGACGCGCATCCGCGCAGGATTATCCGAGTTATTTATCATGAATTGCAGGAGAATAAACATGAAGCAAATAGGCGCCGAATTTTTGGGAACTTTCTGGTTGGTTTTGGGCGGATGCGGCAGCGCAGTATTGGCGGCCGCGTTTCCGAATGTGGGCATCGGATTGCTGGGGGTTGCGTTTGCTTTCGGGCTTACGGTTTTGACAATGGCGTATGCGATCGGCCATGTTTCCGGTTGCCATCTGAATCCCGCCGTCTCTATCGGTTTATGGGCCGGCGGGCGTTTTCCGGCGAATAAACTGTTACCTTATATTCTGGCTCAGGTGGCCGGAGGACTGGTCGGCGGCGGCATCCTCTATCTGATCGCCAGCGGCAAAGCGGGTTTCGATGCCGCGGCCGGTTTCGCGGCTAACGGCTATGGCGAGCATTCGCCCGGCGGTTATTCTCTGGGCGCCGCGTTAGTGACCGAAGTCGTGATGACCATGATGTTTATACTGATCATTCTCGGCGCCACCGATCGCCGCGCGCCGCAAGGTTTTGCCCCTGTCGCGATAGGTTTGGGCCTGACTCTGATACATCTGATCAGCATACCGGTCACCAACACCTCGGTCAATCCCGCCAGAAGCCTTGGCGTCGCGGTTTATGCCGGCGATTGGGCACTCGGACAGGTTTGGCTGTTCTGGGTCGCTCCGATTGCGGGCGCGCTTTTCGGGGCCTACATTTATAAGTTCCTAGCCGAAGCGACGGATTAAAAAACCAACGACGCCGGGTTTCTAAAAAAATTATAAAAATCGTTCATTTGAATCGGCATCCGAGCTTCTCGACCTTTGTTAGAAGGAAAGGCTTCGAGAAGTTCCGGCACGCAGATAACAGGGCCATCACACACAGGGGGACGGCATGGCAGAAGCACAATCCGCAACCAGTTTTGCGCAAGTTCAGCAGGAAGAACTGGAAGTCATCAAAAACCAGCGGCTGAACCGGGGCGATATTCGGGAAGCCCATGAAGCCAGGCGCCTTACCGGGCTGGCGATCAGCGGCGGCGGTATCCGTTCCGCTTCGTTCGCGTTGGGTGTTTTGCAGGGTTTGAACAAATACAATATCTTGCGTCGGGTGGATTATTTATCGACCGTTTCGGGCGGCGGCTATATCGGCTCCTCGCTGACCTGGTTCAATTACCAGAATAAAAAGAAAGGCGCGTCCTGGACTTTTCCGTTTGCTTCCGATGCGCTCCATTCGCCGCTGAATTTCCTGAGGCAGAACGGCAATTATCTGCTGCCGAGCGGCCTCTCGGCCTTGTCGCTGCTGGGCGTCCTGCTGCGTAATATCACGCTGGCGTCTTCGGTTTATCTCGCGGTGATCGTCAGCCTCTTTTATCTTTTCGTCAACCTCCGTCTGTTCGTGCCGCAACCCTGGATGCTGCCGTTTACAAACGGCTGGCAGCCGGCCTCCTTTTTCACCCAAGCCGCGCTGGCCATGGTGCTGGTCTTCGGGATCACCAGTTTTTTGTATGCCTGGATGACTTGGCGGAAGTTAGGGACGGAGCAGCGCGGGTATCGCGGGCGTTTCTGGTTTCAGCGCGTGCAGGGCAAGATCATTTTGCTGGCGCTTGCATTCTGGGTATTGGCGTTGCTGCCGGAAATCAACCAATTCGTCAGCGATAAACTGCGCGGAATGGAATATATGACCACTTCCTTTCCGGCGCTGCTCGGCATGATCGGATCGGTTTACGAATTTTTCCAGCAGCAAAAGGGCAATCAGGCCGGCAAAGGCGCAATGACGGAGATTCGTATTCTGCTGACCTCGGCATTGTTGATCTTCGGCATTATGGCGGTCGGTTATAAATTCGCGCTGGATTGGGATCAATCGGACATGCAGTGGCTTTACGGATTGGTGATCGCCGGCGTCGTCCTGACCGGATGGTTTGTCAACCTGAATCTGTTCGGCATCGGACGGATGGATCGCGACCGCCTGATGGAAGCCTTTCTGCCGAATCCGCAAGCGGTGAACAATACGCGTTGGGAACTGGCGACCGAAGCCGATGTGGCTTTTTTTACCCAAGTTTCCGGACCCGATCAATGGGGGCCTTACCACATCATCAATACCAATGCCGTTCTGGTCGATTCTCCCAATGCCAAATACCGGGGCCGCGCCGGGGACAATTTCATCATGTCCCATCTGTATTGCGGCGGCGACGCGGTCGGTTTTTATCCGATGGAAGCGCTGTCCGACGGCGAAATGACCCTCGCGACGGCAGTGTCGATTTCGGGCGCCGCGTTGAATCCGAACGCCGCCAACTCCGGACAGGGCACCACCCGCAACCGCCTGGTTTCGTTTCTGCTGACGTTTTTCAATATCCGGCTGGGCTTCTGGATACAGAATCCGGCGGTGACCGGTTGGCGGAAAATCCTGTCGGATATGAACAGGCGCCCCAACTTTTTCTATCCGGGCTTTTTTCAGGGCTTATTGGGACAGGACCTCAGGGAAAACGTGGGCTATCTGGAGCTGACCGACGGCGGCCATTTCGACAATACCGGGCTGTATGAATTGATCAGAAGGCGCGTCGACACCCTCTATTTTTCTTCGGCCGGCGCGGACCCGAATTTCACTCTGGACGATATCGGCAGTTTGCTGGTGCGGATCCAGGTCGACTTCGACGTCACGGTTACTTTCAATGACGAGCTGGAAAGCCTGATGCCGGGGTCGGACGGGGAAAGCGTGTACGCGAAGCGCTTCGGCTTTTCGAGAATGGGCTTCGACCGGGGAACGATCCATTACCCGGCCAGCGCCACGGAGCCCGCCAAAAAGGGCACCCTGTATATCGTCAGGGCGACGCTGGCCAAGGATTTGCCGGCGGAAATCTACAGTTACCGCGCCCAGCATGAGGAGTTTCCGAATCAGTCCACGAACGACCAGTTCTTTGACGAGGTTCAGGTCGAGGCTTATCGGGAGTTGGGGCTCCGGCTGACCGCGCAGATGTGCAGCGCGCTGTCGCTTTCCAGCGAAGAAATTACGCAGGTTTCGGAGATCTTCGCGGAAACGGCGCAAGAAGAAACCGTCGAAGGGGTACAGGAAGACGTCGAAGGCGTGCCGGAAGTGTAACGCATCTGCGTTGCGCTTTCATGCCGTAATGTCTTCCGAGAGCCGATTTCCCGGCCGCCGACGGTTACCGGCTCAGTTTTTGCCACCACGCAACGGCTTGCGGCAGGGCTTTTCGCCCGGATTCAGCGGTCAGCCGCCCGAGCGCAAGGCCCAAGCGCCAAGCCAGGGCGAGGATCCGGTAACCGGCTTTTTTCAGAGGCGTAAAATCGACCGCGCGATCCCGAAGCACGCCGCGCCGGCACAGCCATCGGAACAGACCGCTCAGGTACAGAAAAAACAGTGCCTGTCCGGCCAAAAACCAGAGCAACCGTCCCGAGGCGCCCACGGCCTCGCCCGAATGCAGCGGCCATAGCCAAGCCGCCGCGATTTGTCCGGCCGTAAATCGGGCCGGATCGCGCACCTCCAGAATGTGGCCGCTCCAGCGGTCTACCCACACGGTGGTGAAAGGATGGCGCTGATTGATTTCGCCGTCCTGGCGAAAATGGATTTCAAACACCCCGCTGTCGCCGATCGGCGTGCTGATCTGCCGCAATTCGGCATTCGGGAACGGCGCACGGGCAATGAACTCGGCGCCTTCCAGGCCGAGTGGATGATCGTTCGGCACGGCGGTGCTGACGATCGCGCCGTTCGTTTCGCCGTGCCCCATTCCGGCCTCGCCGGTCAGCGTCTCCACCAGCTTTGGGTAAGAGAGCAAAAAGCCGGTGCCGGCCAGCATGATGATTGCTACGGCGCTCAGAAAACCGGTGATCCGGTGTAAATCGGTCGCGAAACGCAGCAGGCCAGCTTGCCTCCGTATCGTCAGCGCTTTGCGTAGCCCCTTTAGGCCGGGCCACCACAAATACAGCCCGCTGCATGCCGAAAGCATCAACAGCAGCCCCAAACTTCCCACCGTTTTCCGCCCGGTCAGGCCGAGCAGCAGATGACTGTGCAAATCCAGGAACCAAGTCGTAAAGGTCGAGCCCCAGAAGCGGCTCGCGACGACCTCAGCGGTGTAGGGATTGACCGACACCATCAAGGGAGCGTACCACTCGAAATACGTTTCGCGCGGTTTTTCGAACCAGGCGGTAATCATCCCGTGCGGGGATCTCGGCATTTCGAGCGTCCAAGCGCCGTGACGGTCCGGATGCACTGCGCGCACCGCCGCCAAGATCTTGTCCAGCGATTGGTAACCGCCTTCGGGACGGTCGACCACCAGGCGTGGATTCAGCAGTTCGTCGATATCTTCCCGGTAAATGTTGAAACTGCCGGTCAGGCCCAGCAGGGCAAACAAAAAACCGGCGCCGAGCGCCAGCAGCAGATGCAGTTTGAGCCAGGCGGCCCGCCCGCGCCGGGCCTTGATGATCGCATGGGTCATTCGAGAACGGAAGATTCGAAAAAACTCGAATTATCCCACGGATCGGCATTTCCTGTCAGGCACGCCGCATCAATTGTGTGCAGCCAGCGGGTGGGGCTGGGCATGCTCTTGGGAGATCACTTCTTCAGGCGACGGCCGACCTTCGAGGGCGCGCTTTATAGCCAGTTTGACGGCTTCGTAATTCCAGTCCTGAATTTTGGTGTTATCGGTAGCGTCCCAGTGAATGAAAACGCCTACGCAGATAAATACATGCGTCGCCTCGGCCAACGGAATGATCCCTTCTTTGACGCAGTCGGCGACCGCCATTGCGACCCCTCTTTGCGCCGGACCGAACATCTGCTCCGCCTGCCGCCCGTTGGTGATTTCCACCTTGTTGAACATGACTGTCGGGGGCTTGGTCATCAAGTTGGGCGCTATTAGCGCCAGCAGTGCGTTGTCGCCACGCTTCTGGTTGGTCAGTGCGTTGCAAAAAGCAAATTCCGCAGCGCTACCGCGTGGCCCCATGATCAGATCGATATGTGCCACTTCGTTGCCTTCTCCAACCAGCGCTTCACCGACCAGTACATGATCTATTTTGGGTTTGGGGATATTCATATTCGGCATGATATTTCTCCCGATTAGGTGTAACTATGGGATTCAATGGGATAGCCGGCATTCGCCCAGTCTTCCATGCCGCCTTCGAACGCGGAGACTTGCGAATAACCGGCCGCGGTCAGCCGATTGGCCGCCTCTTTCGAGGCATTGCAATGGAAGCCGGCGCAATAGGTGACGATCGGGCGATCCTTGCCTTGCGGTCCGGCCAGCGTGGCCACTTTTTGTAGAAACTCGCTTCCGGATACCGGCGCATTTTGCGAGTCCGGAATATGGGCTTTCCGGAAAGCATCTTCCGAGAGAACGTTCAGCAGCAGAAAATCTTCCCGATTATCCTGCATATTTTTCAATTCGTTTCGTGTCAGGATGTTCATGTTATTCACCTCCTAACGGATTAAACTCAATAGGTAATAATTTGCCGCCTGATACTGCGAGGCAAATCTGGCGGCGACTTTTGCCGGATTTTTTCCAGCTCTATTCGATTAGAGGCCATGTGCCGGAAATATATCCCGGCGGCGTGCTGGACCGGTCCACAGGCTGGTGAGGGAAATACGGGGGGCAATGCCTAAGTTAAGGTATTACGTAGGCCGGATAAGCGCAGTGCACTTGTGCCCTCTGGGAAATACGGCGATTGCGTGGTGGATGCGCTGCGCTTATCCACCCTACTGCCCATTCACTTAACGGCATTGAGGTGGCAGGGTGGACAACGCCAAGCTGTTCACCCTTTTGATTTACCGGAGGAGGCTAATGATGACGGAATCGGATGAGATGGTTTTTTCGGCAAGCGAATATCCCAAACCGAACCGCCTGCAAGTTTATCTATAGTCCGGTTTTTTAAGTTCTTAGGAGGGAATCTTTGAAAGCCGGCGGAGTTCAGAATGCCTTCTCTTTCAGGGCCTATCTTTAAAGCCCGAGTTCGCTGAGCCCCGGATGATCGTCCGGGCGGCGGCCCTGCGGCCAATGGAACTTGCGTTCCGATGCCTGTATCGGCAAGTCGTTGATGCTGGCATAACGGCGGCGCATCAGGCCGTTCTCGTCGAATTCCCAGTTCTCGTTGCCGTAGGAACGGAACCATTCGTTCTGCCGGTTATGCCACTCGTAGGCAAAACGGACCGCGATCCGGTTGCCTTCGAAAGCCCATAATTCCTTGATCAGCCGGTACTCCAGTTCGGTCTGCCATTTACGGGTCAGGAACTCGATGATCTGCTCGCGGCCGACCGGGAATTCGGCGCGGTTGCGCCAGCGGCTGTCGGCGGTGTAGGCCAACGCGACCCGTTCGGGATCGCGGTTGTTCCAGGCGTCTTCCGCCATCCGGACTTTCTGCGTGGCGGTTTCACGGGTAAACGGGGGAAAGGGCGGTCGCGGTTCGTGAATAATGGTCATGGAAAAAAACTCCTGAATGAGGGATTAAGGCTGAAGACCTGCCAGGTTTTAAAAATCCGGCAGGTCTATGATATTGGAAAAGTCCGTAGATGGGTACGACTACAAAGGCGCAGGCGTTACGACACCCATGGATGGGGGAGGTAGATCGCGTCGGGAACAAGCGATCGAGGGCAACGCAGGGAGCAGTTGCCGGGAGGCGCCAGCCGAAACCCATCGCAACAGAATTGTAGGATGCGCTTCAAGGTATCGTTCGCGATCGATGCGCCTCCTTACGTCGGCACATCCTACACGTTTCGACGAAAAACGTGAATGGCTGAAATGAGCTGATTTCCCTCCGGATAATTTCGAATCGATTCCAGAGATTCGGGTATTTTCAATATCTTCGTCAAACCGGTATTCAGGCTATTTGCCGAACGAACCCGCTAGGGCGTGAATGTATGGGATCAAGTCGCCGGGGAAAACCCCGAACCATACCAGCAGCAGGCTCAGCACGACAAGCGTTACGGCGGACTGCAGACCGACGAATTTTTCTTCGGATTCGGGTTCGATTTTCTCGACCTCCATCGCCATCGCCAGAATGATCCTCAGATAATAAAAAATCCCCAGTCCGCTGCCGACGATTATTGCAGTCAGCAGCCCCCAAAAACCGCCGTCCGCACCGCTGGTAAAAACATAGAATTTACCGATGAAACCGGCGGTCAGCGGAATGCCGGCCAGCGACAGCAGCATCAGTGTGAACGTACCGGCCAGATAAGGGCGGCGCCAGAACAAACCGCGAAACAGGGCCATATCGGCGGCCTCCAACTGCGCCGAAGAAAGCATCGACACGACGCCGAAAGCGCCGAGAGTCGTAATGAAATAGGCGGCCAGATAAAAAGTCACCGATTCCGCGACCAGCGGTTTCGCAATCGCGGCGCCGGCGATAAACGCGACCAGGAGATAGCCCATGTGGGCGATCGAAGAATAGGCCAGTAGCCGTTTGACATTCGTTTGCAGCAGCGCCAAAAGATTGCCTGCCAGGATCGAAAGAACCGCGATCAGGCTTAACACCGGCCGGAGCGGCGCGAAACCGTAACCGCCGGTTTCGACGAACAGGCGCAGCAGCAGCGCGAAGACGGCGCCCTTCGAAACGGTCGCGATAAAGGCGGTGACCGGCGCCGGCGCACCTTCGTAAACGTCGGGCGTCCATAAATGAAAAGGCGCCAGCGACAGTTTGAAGCCGAGCCCGGCCACGATCAGCACGACCCCGCTGACCATGACGGCATTCATCGCGGGTTCAGACGCGATAAATCGGCCTAGGCCACCGAAGCTCAGTTCCCCGCTCTCGGCATAGAGAAAGGCGATTCCCATCAGCATAAAGGCGGAGGATGTGCCGGACAATATCAGATATTTGACCGCCGCTTCGAGCGAGCGCCTTTGCTCGACCGGATAGCCGATCAGCGTGAACAGGGAAATGCTGAGCGTTTCCAGCCCCAGGAAAAGAGAGGCGAAATGGCTGCTGGCGGCCAGCACCGAGCCGCCGAGCAGTGCGGTGCCGAGCAGAATCGGAAGTTCTTCGTTCTGGCCTTCGCGTTCCTTGAAATAGTCATGGCACAAGCCCAGCACCGCGAGACCCGCCAACAGCAGCAGTGCAATAAAGAACAGCGCATAATCGTCCATGCGCAGTAATTCTGTCACTTGAACCGGCGCCCGATGACTGGCAGGAGCAAGCGACAGCAGCGATAGGACGATGCCGCCGCCGACGAGTCCGTTGACCAGTGCAAAATTCCGCCGAATCGCGATCGCGAGCATCGCGGCGACGGCCGTGGCGGTCATCATCAGGAAAGGCAGCAGGGCGATCAGCGCGTCGGAATGCATTAGGTTTCTCTTGCGTTGAGGGTGTGCCGGACCGACTGCAGCGCCGGTTTCGATACGTCCAGGACGGTTTGGGGGCGAAGGCCGAGCCAAACTAGAGCTGCCGCCAATAAGCCCAGCGCGGCCAGTTCGCGGAAACTGCCATCGCTCAACACCGGCCGGTTTTGCAAGGGCCCGTGGTAAGCTTTCTGGATGACGATCAGCGCATAGACCGGCGACAGAATCAGCACGAGCGCGGCGATGGCCGTGGCGATCGGACTCGCCTCAAACAGTCCCGCGAGCACCAGAAACTCGCCGACAAAATTTCCAAGTCCCGGAAGCCCCAGCGTCGCCATCACAAAAAACAGCGTCAACGCGGACAATTGCGGCATGGCCGTCCACAAACCGCCCATCTCTCCGAATTCCCGGCTATGCAGGCGGTTTTGCAGAAAGCCCGCGATCATGAACAGCGCGCCGGCGCTCAGGCCGTGCGCGATCATCGTGACGACGGCGCCCTGCATCGCGAGCAGGTTTCCGGAGAATGCCCCCGGCAGAATGAAGCCCATATGGCTGATACTGGTATAAGCGACCAGCCGTTTGAAATCGGACTGCGCGAAGGCCGTCGCCGCCGTATAGAGCATGCTCGCCGCGCCCAGCGCGATCGCGATCGGCGCAAACCGGTGCGCGGCTTCGGGAAATAAAGGGATCACGAACCGAAGCAATCCATAGGCGCCGGTTTTCAGCAGGATGCCGGCCAGGATCACACTGCCGCCAGTCGGCGCCTGCGTATGGGCGTCCGGCAGCCAGGTGTGGAAAGGCACGGCCGGCAGCTTGACCGCAAAGGCGATGAAAAAGCCCAGCATCAGCCAGTAGCCCAGATTGGAATCGAGCTTGGTATGCAGTAAAGCGACATAATCGAACGTCAAGGCGCCGCCCGAACGGTAATGGGCGAGCGCCAGCACGATGATCGCAACCAGCATCACAAGGCTGCTGACCTGGGTGAAAACCGCGAATTTGATGGCCGCATAGGTCCGGTTTTCATGCCCCCAGATCGCGATCAGAAAATACATCGGGACGATCATCGCTTCCCAGCACAGGAAGAACAGGAACAAGTCGGCTGACAGGAACACGCCGACCGTGCCGGCCAGGCAGGTGAGCAGATTGAAATAAAAGAATCCGGTTCGCTTGTCGATTTCGGTCCAGGAACTCGCGACCGCCATCAGGCCCAACAGGACAGTCAGCGCGATCAACAGCAGGCTGAGACCATCCGCCGCCAGATGGAAACCGATCCCGAAGCGCGAAATCCAAAGTAGATTCACTTCGGCGAGCCAACTGGAGGCCGTGGCCGGGACGGCCATTTCCGCGGCAGGGATTCCGGCAAACAGCCAGCCGGCCAGCAGCGCTTCCAGAGCGAGCGTTGCCAGGGCAAACCAGCGCGGAGCGTTCGGGTTCCGTTGCTCCGACATCCAGGCGGCGATGCCGCCGAAAAACAGTACGGCGATCAAGGCGGATAACATCATGACAGCAGCCCTATCGCAATCACGACGACTGCGCCCCAGGCCATCGACGCCGCGTACCAGCGGATCCGCCCGGTCTGGGCTGCACGGGTCAAATCGTGCAGTTTTCGGCTCAGCCAGGCCGTCCTGAGATACGGGCTGTCCAGCACGTCTTTTTTGTTCCATCGAGTCAGCGCGACAAAGGGATGGATGAACAGTGTCCGGTAAAGCGCATCGAAGCCCCAGCCTGATAATAACAGCCGTTTGATCGGCTCGTTCGTGAAAGCGGTCGAAGACAACGTGCCGGTCAGATAGAAAAGCGCCGCGATCAGCAAGCCGAGGATCGGCATCATCAGCGTAACGATCGAAACCCACGGGGACGGAGAAGGCAGAGTTGTCTCGATTGAGGCAGGAAAGACCGTGTCCAGCGGGATTTGCAGCAGGCCGCCGAACAGCGCCAGAACGCTGAGCAGAACGAGCGGGATGCGCATCCGGTTGCCGATCGCCGCTTCGACCTCTCGCGTTTGATGGCCGAAAAAGACCACGAACAGCAGGCGGAAACTGTAGATGCCGGTGATCAAAGCACCGAGACAGCCCATGCCCCAAAGTATCGGCGAGGTTTCGAAAGCCGCCAGCAGGATTTCGTGCTTGCTGTAATAGCCGGAGGTAAAGGGCAGCGCGGCCAAGGCCGCGCTGCCGATCAGAAAGCTCCAGAAAGCGAGCGGCATTGCCTTGCGCAGGCCGCCCATTTTGAAAATGTCGTGTTCGTGGTGGAAGCAGAAGATTACCGCGCCGGCGGCCAGGAACAGCAGGGCCTTGAAGAAGGCGTGCGTCAGCAGGTGGAAAATCGCCGCCGACCAGGCGCCGACGCCGAGCGCCAGAAACATGTAGCCGATCTGGCTGATCGTCGAATAGGCCAGGATCCGCTTGATGTCGGTCTGTACGAGCCCCGAAAAGCCCGCGATCAGCAAGGTGACGCCGCCGACGACGGCAACCGCGGTTTGTGCCGATGGCGCGAGCATGAACAGCACATGGGTGCGGGCGATCAGGTAAACCCCGGCGGTGACCATCGTGGCCGCATGGATCAGCGCGCTGACCGGCGTCGGGCCGGCCATCGCGTCCGGCAGCCAGGTTTGCAGCGGCAATTGCGCGGATTTGCCGGCCGCGCCGCCGAGCAGGAGTGCAGCCGCCGTGACAGGCAGAACCGCTCCGACTTTCCATTCGCTCTGGGCCCGCTCCATCACCGTTTGAATATCGAGCGAATGCAGTTCGGTAAACAGCAAAAACAGACTCAGCGCCAGCGCCATATCGCCGACGCGGGTCATCACGAACGCCTTGCGCGCCGCGTAGCCGTTATCCGGATTCACGTACCAGAAGCCGATCAACAGATAGCTGCCTAGCCCCACGCCTTCCCAGCCGAGATAAAGCAGCAGCAGATTATCCGCCAGCACCAGCGTCAGCATTGCCGCGACGAACAGATTCATATAGGCGAAAAATCGCGCGTAACCGGCATCGGCTTCCATGAATTCGGCCGCGTACAGATGGATCAGCAGCCCGACGCCGGTCACCACGAACAGCATCGTCATCGATAACGAATCGAGATAAAAACCGAACGGAATCGTAAGATCGCCGGTAGTGATCCAGGAGCCCAGCGCCAGCCGGTAGGGCGCCATCGAACCGCGCAGGAGTTCGAATCCGACCAGGAAGGCCAGCAAGGCCGAAATGCCCACGCTGCCGACGCCGATCAGGGCGACCATCGGCTTGGACAGACTCCGGCCGAAAAACACCAGGGCCAGGAAGCCGAGCAACGGAAAGAACGGTATCCAGCCTAACAATTCCACGGTCGAATCCTCCTGTACGGCTGAGTCCAAAGAACGATTCCTTCTCCCTTGGGGAGAGGGAGGATGAGGGCAAAATAAAGTTTTTATTTAACAACCATGAGGCTACTATCCACATCCCGGCAGATGAAAAATGCGTAGGATGTGCTGAACGAAGTGAAGCGCATCGAGTGCCCTTCAGGGTGTCGCTCGCGAACGATGCGCCTCCTTACATCGGCACATCCTACTTGTATTAACCTTGCATCTCGCTGACCGCATCGGCGTCCAGCGTTTTGAAACGGTGAAAAATCTGCAGCGCCAGTCCCAGTCCGACCCCAACTTCCGCGGCCGCCAGCGTCAGCACCAGCAGGAACATGATCTGTCCGTCGGCCTGTCCCCAGCGCGAGCCCGCCACGATAAACGCCAGCCCGGCGGCATTCAGCATCACCTCCAGGGACATCAGGATCATGATCAGATTGCGGCGCGCCACTACGCCGATCAAGCCGAGCACGAACAGCGCCGCCGACAGCATCAGCCCGAATTCCGAAGGAATCGTGTTCATGGCCTGCTCTCCGGCGGTAATGTTTTCGGTATCGGCCTGCCGAGGTGGTAAGCGCCGACCAGTCCGGCCAGCAGCAGGATCGAGGCCAGTTCGACCGCGATCAGATAGGGGCCGAATAAGGCGATGCCGACCTGTTTCGCGCTTACGACCTGGCCGGTTTCGATATGACCGCCGTGAGCGATAATCACGACCAGTTCGACGAGCAGGATCAGGGCCAGGAACGACGGGCCGAGCCAGATGCCGGGCTCAAGCCAAACGCGTTCCTGGGCGGTTGTCGTTTGACCCTGGTTGAGCATCATGATCACGAATACGAACAGCACCATGATCGCGCCCGCGTAGATGATCACTTCCAGCACCGCAGCGAAATAGGCGCCCATCAGGAAGAAGATCACGCCGACCGCCAGCAGCGACAAGATCAGGTACAGTAGCCCATGGACCGCATTCAGCCGGGTCAGCATCATCACCGTCGCGAACACCGCAACCGCAGAGGTCAGGTAAAACAGGATCAGCGCCATGGGTTCACCTTTAGGGCAACAAGGTTTTCAAATCGACCGGCGGAGCTTCGTTTTCGGCCTGTCCCTTCGCTTTTCCGCCGATCGCCATCCCGGCAACCCGGTAAAAGTTGTAATCGTGATATTTGCCGGTGCCGTCGATCAACAGATGCTCCTTTTCATAGACCATGTTCTGCCGGTCGTATTCGCACATCTCGAAGTCGGGCGTCAGCTGGATCGCGCAGGTCGGGCAGGCTTCCTCGCAAAATCCGCACATGATGCAGCGCGAAAAATTGATCCGGAAAAACTCGGGATACCAGCGGCCGTTTTCGTCCTCGGTTTTCTGCAACGCGATGCAATCGACCGGGCACACCACCGCGCAAAGATTGCAGGCCACGCAGCGCTCTTCGCCGTCCGGATCGCGGGTTAGCACAATGCGTCCCCGGTAGCGGGGCGAGAGCGCCGGTTTCTGTTCCGGGTATTCGACCGTGTCCGCTTTGACGAACGTGTGCTTCAACACTTCCCATAACGATCGCAGTTGGCTCAGCATCGCAAGCTCCTCGTCTCGATTGTCAGCCCGGCGGGAGCGCCAGCGCGCCGGTAATCACCAGATTCAACAGACCCGCAGGCAGCAGAATCTTCCAGCCGAAGGCCATCAACTGATCATAGCGCGGGCGCGGCAAGGCGCCGCGGATCAGGATGAAAAACAGCACCCCGATGCCCGTTTTCAGGCAAAACCAGGCCAGGGGCGGCAGCCAAGGGCCGAGCCAGCCGCCGAAAAACAGCGTCACGATGATCGCCGAGCTCAAGATAATCGCGACGTATTCCCCAACGAAAAACATCCCGAATTTCATCCCGGAATACTCGGTATGGAAACCGGCTACCAATTCCTGTTCGGCTTCGGGCAGGTCGAGAGGGCCGCGGCGGCTTTCCGCGACGATCGCGATCAGAAAGATCACGAAGCCTACAAACTGCGGCACGATGAACCAGCCGCCGCGCTGGGCCTCGACGATTTCCCTTAAATCGAACGTACCGGCCAGCATCACGACGCCCATGATCGAAATTCCCATGAAGACCTCGTAGCTGACCGTCTGCGCGGCTGCGCGTAGGCCGCCGAGCAGCGAATATTTGTTGTTGGACGCATAGCCGGCCAGCACGATGCTGTAGACCGACAGCGAGGACAGCGCCAGAAAATAAAGCAGCCCGAAATTGAAATCGATGATCCCGACGCCCGGGGCGAAAGGGATCACCGCGAAGGCGGCGAGCGCGGTGATGAAGACGATCGTCGGCGCGATCACAAAGATCGGTTTGTCGGCAAAAGGCGGTATCCAGTCCTCCTTGAAAAACATTTTGATCATGTCCGCGACCACCTGCATCAGCCCGAGAGGGCCGACACGATTCGGTCCGAGCCGGTCTTGCCAGAAAGCCAAAAGGCGCCGCTCGACCCAGATCAGCAGCGCGGCGACGGCGATCACCGCGATCAGGATGCCGGCAATGTCGGGGGCTTCGCCGAGTTCGTCGTTCATTGGTTTTCTCCCGTCTTTGCCGGCGCTTCGGGTCCGGCTTTTATCAGGGCGACCCGTGCGCCGTTCGGCAGATGGCGAAACGGCGGCAGGCCGGCCGTAATGCCGAGCAAACCGGCCGGCATTGTGCTGTCGATGCGGACCGGAATCCGGAGCGAAGAGAGCTCCAGTTCATAACGGATTTCGACCGAATCGCCGTTTGAAACGGCCAGCGTTTCGGCATCTTCGGGATTGACGAATACACAGGCGTCGGGGAACCGTTCGGCGACCGGCGCCGAATGCGCGCTGAGTTCCTCGCCGGCGAAAATATTCGGCAGCCTGACGATCCGCCAGAAACCCCGTTCCGGTACGAAAGCCGGCGGAATTCGATCGAACCAGGGCAGCATGCCCGAAGCTTGGATCAGGCGGATGCCGGGGTTGCCGCTGCGCAGGGGGCCGGCGACTTCGTCTTGGAATTTATTGATTGCTTGGTTGGAGTTCCATCCCGGCGCCCACACGACCGGCAATAAAGCCGGCGGTACATGCACGGTATCGCCTTCCATCGAGAATGCGAACGGGGTTTCGCAGTCCTGCGGCGGCGGAGGTTCGATTACCGAGACGTCGGCATGCATTGCGGTGCGGCCGCTGTAACGGTGCGGCTGGCGCGGGATTTTGGGAAGATGCTCTTCTGCCGGGAAGCGCTCGATTCCGGCAAGCGCCGGAATTGCCGCCGCGCAGGCCGATGTCAGATCCCTGAAATGGTGCCATCGTGGATTATCCATCACACGGATCAGCCACTCCCAACCGGCCAGGATGGGTTCCTGCGCCGGATAAACCGGAAAATAGCACTGGGCACGGCCTTCGTTATTGACCAGGGTCCCTTCGGATTCGGCGAACGTCGCGGCCGGCAGCAGCAGGCCGGCTTTCGCTGTGGTCGGGTTTTCCAGGTGGTCGATCACGGCGACATGCCGAGCGGCATCGAGAAAAGCGTCGATTTGCGGAGCCGGCGCGCGCCGGTAGAGGTCGTTTTCGAGAATCACCATGGTATCGGCCGAACCGTCCTGAACGCGGGCGAAAGCGTCCTTCAGGCGCCTGCCGCCGATCATCGTCAAGCCCAGGCTGTTCGCTTCGGGGAGAGCATACAGCAAGCCTTTGTTCTGAGCCGGCAGCGCTCTTGCGATATTGTAGGCTGCCTGAACGACTGCCAGGCTCGCGCAGCTCGTGCCCGAGACGATCAGCGGACGTTTCGCCTCCCGCAAGCGGCCGGCGATCAGGGCTGCCAGAGCCTCCTCCGCCTCATCCAGACCCGAGGGCAGGGGCGATTCCGGATTCAGCGAGTGCGCGATCGCGAAACCAAGGCGGGCGATCGCTTCCGGGCTGCCGTGAAACGTTTCGGCCGCGCTATCGTGGAGGCGCGTGGCATGAACAGAGGCAATGAACAGCGGGCTTTGCACCTGGCCTTCAAGCTGTCGGACTGCGGCATCCAGCCAGCGCGGGATTTTCAGTTGCCGGGCCAGATCGAATGTCGCGTTGCGTACTGACTGCCGCAGCGACAGGGCCAGGCGCGGCGCACTGTGGGTGACATCCTCGCCCAGAATCAAGACCGCGTCGGCCTGTTCGGTTTCGCGAAGCGTCGGTGTATGGATGCCGCCGTTCGCCAGGATGCCGAGGATGGATTCGAGCAAGTCGTGTTCGGTCTCATCGAGCCCGAGAAAGAAATTGGTCTCACCCACGAGTTCGCGCAACGTGAAATTCGCTTCCAGCGAGGCGCGCGGCGAGCCGATGCCAATGATGCCTTTCGCGCTCCGAATCTGCGTTCTGAAATGCTCGATCGCGGTTCCGGCCACGGCAACAGGTTGTCTTTCGATCCGCGGAAAGCGGCCCCGAAGATCGCTGTTTACGAAGCCGTAGCCGAAGCGGCCCCGGTCGCACAGGAAATAGCCGTTCACGTCGCCGTGGTACCGGTTCACGATCCGGCGCAATTCGCCGTAGCGTTCGCCCGGCGTGGTGTTGCAGCCGAGGCTGCAATGCACGCAGACCGATGGCGCGGTCTGCAAGTCCCATTTCCGGGTATAACGGTCGCTGAAAGGCTTGTCGGTAAAGACGCCGGTAGGGCAGACTTCGACCAGATTACCGCTGAATTCGCTCTCCAGCGTGCCGTCCTCATGGCGGCCGAAATACACGTTGTTGTGGATGCCTAGTACTTCGAGGTCAGCGCCCCCCGCGTAGTCGTTGTAGAAACGGACGCAGCGGTAGCAGGCGATGCAGCGGTTCATTTCATGATTCACGAAAGGGCCGAGATATTGATTCCGGTGGGTCCGCTTGCGGCCGCGGTAGCGGCGCGAGGTGTGGCCGGTCATCAGCGTCATGTCCTGCAGATGGCATTCTCCGCCTTCTTCGCAAACCGGACAGTCATGCGGATGATTGATCATCAACAGCTCGATGTTGTCTGCGCGGAATTGCCGGGCCACGTCGGCATTTAGCGAAATGCGCAGGTTATCCGCGACCGGCGTGATGCAGGCCATCACCAGGCGGCCGCGAGTGTCTTCCGCATCCTTGTACTGGATCACTGCGCATTGACGGCAGGCGCCGACCGATCCCATCGCCGGATGCCAGCAAAAATAGGGCAGGTCCAACCCCAACGACAAACACTCGGCGAGAAGGTTGCTGCCGTCCTGCACTTCGTAAGTACGGCCGTCGACTTCGATGGTCGCCATCAGACGGCCTCCTTGAGCGTGCGGTTTTGAAAAATGTAGCGCTCGAAGTCTTCGCGAAAATATTTCAGCGCGCTCTGCAGCGGTTCCATCGCGCCCGGTGCGAGTGCGCAGAACGTATTGCCGGGGCCGAGCATTCGGGTCAATCGGGATAAGGTATCGAGATCTTCGGGGCGGCCCCTGCCTTCGACGATGTCCTGCAACAGCGTCACTGTCCACGGCAGGCCGTCCCGGCACGGGGTGCACCAGCCGCACGATTCCTGGGCGAAAAATCGCTCCAGGTTCAGCACCATTTGCACCGGACAGGTCTTGTCGTCGAGCACGATGATGGTGCCGGTGCCCATCCGGCTGCCGGCCTTGGCGACCGTATCGAACTCCATCGGCACGTCCAGATGCTCGGGCAGCAGAAAATCGGTCGAGGCGCCGCCGGGCAGGAAGCCGCGCAGTCTGTAGCCGTCTTTCATCCCGTCGGCATGGTCTTCCAGGATTTCGCGAATCGGCGTGCCCATCGGCAGTTCCCACAGGCCTGGCTTTTTGACCCGGCCGCTGGCGCCGAACAGCTTCGTGCCCGCATCGGCGCCGCGCCCAAGCCCTTTGTACCAGTCTGCGCCGTGGCGCAGAATATGGGGCACGTTGCATAGCGTCTCGACATTGTTCACGACCGTCGGCCGGCCCCACAGGCCGCTGACTACCGCAAAAGGGGGTTTCGGGCGGGGCGTGGCCCGTTTGCCTTCCAAAGCATTCAATAAGGCCGACTCTTCGCCGCAGATATAGCGGCCGGCGCTGGTATGGAGATGAATCTCGAGCGAGAAATCCGAATCGAGGATATGTGCGCCAATATAATGCGCCGCGCGGGCTTCCTGCATGGCCCGCGTCAAGCGCTCTGCAGCCAGGCGGTACTCCGCGCGCAAAAAGATGTAAGCGGTTTGCGCCTGGATGGCGTAAGCTGCAATGACGATGCCTTCGAGTAACTGATGCGGATCTTTTTCGAGCAGCAGCCGGTCCTTGAAGGTACCGGGCTCCATCTCGTCCGCGTTAATCACCAGATAGCGGGGTTGGGCCGGAGCCTGGTCGATCGGCACCAGGCTCCATTTGAGCCCGGTACTGAAGCCTGCGCCGCCCCGGCCTCTAAGTCCCGCATCCTTGACCCATTGCTGGACGTCTTTCGGTTTGAGGTCGGCGAGCGTCTTCTTCAGCCCTTCATAACCGCCGGTTTTACGGTAATCCTCCAGGGTCGCGAAAGCGCGGCCCGTGCGGATGTTCTGGGTTAACGGTCTGTCCATCGTCGCCATCTCGCATTATTCTCCGAGGAGTTCCTTTACGATATTGTCGGTCAGGTCCGGCCTGAGCTCGCCGTTCACCATCGCGACCGGGGCACGGTCGCAGGCGCCCAGGCAAACGATCGGCAAAACGGTGTATTCGCCATCCTGTGACATTTCGCCGGGCTTCACGTTCAAATGCCGGCACAACTTCTCGCTCAACCGGTCGCTGCCGAGCATCCAGCAACTGACGCTGTCACAGACGTGAATCACGTTTTTGCCGACCGGCCGGCGGTAAATCAGATTGTAAAAGGTTGCGACCCCTTCCAGCTGAGCGGGCGATATTTTCAGGTATTCGGCAATCGCGACCAAGCTGTCGTCGGAAATCCAGCCGCGGTGTTTCTGGACGATCTTCAATGCTTCGATCGAGACGGCCGACTTGTCTTCATAGTGCGGCAGTTCGGCATTGATCTCGTCGATTTCGGCGGCGCTCAAAGAGCGTGTATTCGTTTCTGCCTTCATTAGCGGTCCACGTCAGCCATTACAAAATCGATGCTGGCAAGAATTGCGATCAGGTCGGCGACCATCATGCCCCGGCACATCATCGGTATCATTTGCAAATGCGGAAAAGAGGGGGTGCGGATGCGGGTGCGGTAGGACATGCCGCTGCCGTCGCTGGTCAGATAGTACGCGTTCAGACCTTTCGTGGCCTCGACGGTGAAGGAGGCTTCGCCGGCCGGAATCACCGGCCCCCAACTCACGTTCAGGAAATGCTGGATCAGCGTTTCGATATCGTGCAGCGTTCGGGCCCGCGGCGGCGGTGTGGTCAACGGGTGTTCGGCTTTATGGGGCCCCTCGGGCATGTTGTCCAGGCATTGCCCGATGATCCGGACGCTTTGGCGCATTTCCTCGACCCGCACCGCGCAGCGGTCGTAGCAGTCGCCGTTCTGCGCGATCGGGATCTCGAATTCGAAGTTCTGATAACCGGAGTAGGGCCGTGCCTTCCGGTAGTCCCAGCCGAAGCCGGTCGCCCGAAGCCCCGGCCCGGTCGCGCCCCAGTCGATCGCTTCCCGGGTGTTGTAAGCGCCTACCCCCTGGGTACGGCGTTTGATCGTGCCGTTCTGCATCACCAGTTTGTCGTAGTCGTCGAGCCGTCCCGGAAAATGGTCGAGAAATTCCCGAATCCGCTTGTCCCAGCCCTTCGGCAGGTCCATCGCCACGCCGCCGATCCTGAAATAGCTCGAATGCATCCGGGCGCCGCTGATCGACTCGACAATATCGAAGACCTGTTCGCGGTCGATGAACATGTAAAAAATCGGCGACAACTGGCCGATGTCCTGGGCATAGGTGCCGTAGAACAACAGATGGCTGGCGATCCGGTAGAGTTCGGCGACCATCACCCGGATCACTTCCGCGCGCGGCGGGACCTTGATCCCGGCCAGTTTCTCGACGGCCAGCACGTAGGGGAGGTTGTTCATCGAGCCGCCCAGGTAATCGACCCGATCCGTGTAGGGAATATAGGTATGCCAGGATTGCCGCTCGCCCATTTTTTCCGCGCCGCGGTGGTGGTAGCCGATGTCGGGCAGCGCGTTGACGATCTCTTCGCCGTCCAATTGCAGGGCGACCCGGAACACGCCGTGAACGCTCGGATGGTTCGGCCCCATGTTCAGAAACATGAAATCGCTCTCTTCGCTGCGCCGGCTCATGCCCCAGTCTTCCGGCACGAAACGCAGCGCATTTTGTTCGATGTCCTGCCGTTCGTCGGGGAGGGTAAAGGGCTCCTTTTCGGTGGCGCGGGCATAGTGATCCTTGCGCAGCGGATGGCCCTGCCAGGTCGGCGGCATCAGAATTCGGCGAAGATGCGGATGGCCCTCGAAGACGATCCCGAACATGTCCCAGGCCTCGCGTTCGTACCAGTTTGCCGACGGCCAAAGGTCCGAAACCGTCGGAAGCGTCAAGGCGTTCTCATGCAAGGCCACTTTCAGCCGGATATCGGCGTTTCGGCCAAAGGAAAGCAGATGATAGACGACCGTGAAATCACTTTCCGGCTGCCCCTGGCGGTGAATGCGCCGGCGCTCGTCGATCGCGGTCAAGTCGAACAGCATCACATGGGGGGGAAGGAGTTCGCGTTTTAAACAACCCAGGATCGCGTGCAGCTTTTCGCGGGGAACCCACAAGGTGGTGATCCCGTCGGCGGTGGGTTGGGAGATAAGGCCGGCAATCCCGAGCCGCTCGGCAAGCGCCTCGGCGATTTCGGAAGCGGCGGGGGAATAAACGGTGTTGCCTGCCTCAGCGTTCATCGATGTTTATCCTCCCAAGCTTTCATGTCGCCTCCGGGTTAGAGTTCGTCCGGGCTTCTCAACTCGCGAGTGCGCATCCTCGCATCGTTGAGCAGATCGCGGTAGCTGGGTTTTTCGGCCGGCTTGACGACCGTTTGCTCGCCGACGGTCCAGCTTAAAGGCCGCCTTTCCCGGCCGATCGCCTGCTGCAGCAGCATCAGCCCCTGCAGCAGCGCTTCGGGCCGGGGAGGGCAGCCCGGCACATACACGTCGACCGGCAAAAACTTGTCCACGCCCTGCACCACGCTGTAAATGTCGTACATGCCGCCGGAGTTGGCGCAGGAGCCCATCGAGATCACCCAGCGCGGCTCCAACATCTGGTCGTAGAGCCGCTTGATCACCGGCGCCATTTTGCGGAACACCGTGCCCGAAATCACGATCAGATCGGCCTGGCGGGGCGACGCCCGGATCACTTCGGAGCCGAAGCGGGCCATGTCGTGCCGGCTGGTGAAGGCGGTCGCCATTTCCACATAGCAGCAGGAAAGCCCGAAATTGAAAGGCCAGACCGAATTGGCCTGTCCCCAGGCGACCATGTCTTCGAGCCTGGCAAGCAAAAAGCTTCGGCGCAGGACGTCTTCGTTGGGATGGGCTCCCGGTTGCGGGGCGGGATCATCCTCGGCGCGGGTCAGGGTCCAGTGCATGCATCACTCCCATGTTGGCGACGGTCAGCTTCACGGCGCTGCCGCCGGGTCCGCCAGTCGAGCGCGCCGATCGCCTCGAGATAGATCAGCGTCGCAATCAGAATGCCGATAAAAATCAACGCTTCGATAAAGCCCGTCCAGCCGGCCTCCCTCACGGCGATCGCCCAGGCGAACAGAAACACGGTTTCCATATCGAAAATCACGAAAAAGATGGCGATCAGATAGAAATGCACGGAAAAGCGGAGATGCACGTCGCCGGTCGGAACGATGCCGGATTCGAAGGGCTCTTCGGCGCGCGGGGTGCGGTGCCGTTGCCCCAGAAAATAAGCACCGCCGAGCATCACGGCGGTAAGGGCGAAGATAGCGCCGAAAAAAACGAGCAGCGGCAAGATATGCGAAACAGGAGAGGCTTCGGCTATCATCGATAAATCCTCCGCTTACCGTGAATGACAAGTGGAATGGTCCGGCTGACGGTTCCGCAATCCATTGAATGGATTGGGAGAAGATTAAGGCGCTAATCTTTTTTCGTTAGCAAGGCGTTACGGCGATAAAGATCGATACAGCCGATTTCCACAATAATTTAGGTATATGCAAAAATTGGGACAATGCTGCCGAATCAGAGTTCGAAAATTCCAGGTATTTTTCGACAAAGGTACATTGCCTTAACCGAGCCCTATCGAGTCTTCAGATCCGCCCCTCGCTAATCGGTTCAGATTGCGGTGCGAATCTCCAAAGATTTGAAAGCGGCCCCCCACAGGGCAATCGCGCTATGAATAAAAAGCCGTCATTCCGGCAGGGATTGCCGGAATCCAGTTTACAGGGATGTAAAACCCGCGAAAAAAATATCATGCAGGTTTTTCCGAAACCTCCTAAATCCCTACGGTACGCCATCCATGGCCTCTCGGTAACTGCTCCTGCGGTACTCTCGATCGCGTGTTCCCGACGCGCTCTCCCTTCCCCCTCCCTGGGGGCGTCGATCGCGTGTTCCCGACGCGATCTATCTCGCCCCTCCGTGGGGTCGTCGATCGCGTGTTCCGACGCGATCTATCTCGCCCTTCCTTGGGCTTGTACCTCCTGCATCCTTGCAGTCGTGGATTCCGGCAATCCCTGCCGGAATGACGAGCATTAAGCACATAGCGCAATTGCCCTGAAAGCGGCCCGCCGCTCATTGCCGATAGGTAGTTGGTTTGTTAGACTGCCGGCGCCGGTTAAAAAGGCCGAGCGATTAAATATCCCGATGATTTATCTGTCATCGAAGGAGAGGCCGACTTCGGCGGAGACTCCGTAAGGTACCCGTTACAGCGGCGAAGGCTGTTTTGTGGACATCGGGGGGACAAACTCAAATTGTGAAACAAGTGCAAAGCCATGGATCAACTCACCGATTTAAAAGCCATCCTGCATTCCAAACGCGCCAACATCTATTACCTGGAAAAATGCCGCGTCATGCAGAAAGACGGGCGGGTGCTTTACCTGACCGAGAACAAAGACGAAAACCTGTACTGGAACATCCCGATTGCCAATACCACCGTGATGCTGCTCGGCACCGGTACGTCAATTACCCAAGCGGCGATGCGGATGCTGGCCAGCGCTGGCGTACTGGTCGGGTTTTGCGGAGGCGGGGGAACGCCTTTGTTCAGCGGCTGCGAAATCGAATGGCTGAATCCGCAAAGCGAATACCGGCCCACCGAGTATATCCAGGGCTGGCTGAAATTCTGGTTCGACGACACTCAGCGCCTGGCCGTCGCCAAGGTGTTCCAAAAAGCCCGCGTCGATTACCTGCGCCGGGTTTGGGACAAGGACCGGGACCTCAAGGCCGAAAACTTTTATCCCGACGACAGCGGGCTCGCCGCCGCCCTGGACAACTACGCGGCGCAAATCGACAGCGCCGAAAAAACCGGCGATCTTCTGCAACGCGAAGCGCTGTTGACCAAACAGCTCTATCGCTACGCGGCCAGAGCCACTCAACAAAGCGACTTCACCCGCGACCATCAGGCGACGGACCTGGCCAACGGTTTTTTGAACCACGGCAATTATCTGGCCTATGGCCTGGCCGCGACCACGCTGTGGGTGCTGGGCATTCCGCACGGCTTTGCGGTACTGCACGGCAAGACCCGGCGCGGCGCGCTGGTGTTCGACGTGGCCGATCTGGTCAAGGACGCGATTGTGTTGCCCTGGGCATTCGTGAGCGCCAAGGAAAAGATGAGCGAACAGGAATTCCGTCAGCAAATCCTGCAAAAGTTTACCGAACACAAGGCGCTGGACTTCATGTTCGACCACGTCAAGCAACAAGCCTTGCGGGAAATTCAGCCATGATGGTCACTTTCGTCAGCCAATGCCGGAAAAAAGCCCTGAACCGCACCCGCCGCGTGCTCGACGCCTTCGCCAACCGCATCGGCGACAATACCTGGCAAACGGTGATCACCGAAGAAGGCCTGATCGCCGTCAAAACCCTGTTGCGCAAGACCGCCACTAAAAACACCGCCGTGGCCTGCCATTGGATCAGGTCGCGAAGCCGGAGCGAGTTGGTTTGGATAGTCGGTAACCGTGACCAATTCAACGCACAAGGTATTGTGCCAGTTAATTCCACCAGCAAGGAACTCATCATGGATATTCCAAGCATTGCCCCCAACCCAAATTTCTTGTACGCGAATACCCACCTGCAATCATTGGCAGAACATTTATTTGCCGTGGGTTTTATTGCCGAGCAACTGCTTAAACGCCTAATACCCGATTCGACCATAAGCGCAGAAGCAATATTTGTCGCAGGATGTCTGCACGATTTGGGCAAAATTGACCCTGCATTTCAGGAATGGGTCAGAAACCCCAAGAAAAAAGACTATCAGGCCGAAGATGGACAACATATTGATGACAACAAATTCAGCTTCGACAAACACCCGCGCCATAACGAAATTTCAGTATTGCTGTACCAATTGCTTGATCCTCTCTCATTTAAAGGCATCAGCACAGGCCATAAGATAGCGATAAAACATGTGATTTACTGGCATCACGCCAAGCCGTATCGCAAAGAAAAAGACCCTGAATTCTCAAACTTCGGCGGGATTTACAAGAAATTCAACGGCAGTTTAACGTCCGCAACTTTCGAAGAAATTATCGAAAAAGCTCAACGATTGTTGAAGCAGGTCAGCGAAATAGATTGCCAGTACCGTTCAATTGATGTCTCGCTAATTACCAAGATTTATAGCGAAACTGTTGATTTGGATATATTGGACACCATTAAAATCACGCCTCTACCCAGTTATAAGTCTTACGAACCCGAAGAACGCATAGATAAATACTGTCAGCATGTTACTGATAACGCGTTGAATAATGTAATGCGTGCATGTGTGATTTCCGCCGACCGCCTGATTTCAGCGTTGCCCGCCGAAGATTTGCATGACCATGTCAAGCACAACAGTCTGCATATTTTGGTTGATGAAACCTTGCTGGTGGAAAGCAACCTTTGTTCGCATATTACAACCTGCTTGGGCCAATTCCCATCCAGCGAACGCAGCCACAAGCAAGGGGAAATTGCCCAACGACTCAATAAAGCGTCGGATGTAGCGGTGCTGGCCGGACCTGCCGGATGCGGTAAAACTAAAATCGCGCTGGAGTGGTCACTACTGAAAAATGCCAAGCAAATTATTTGGATTTGCCCCAGGGTGCAGGTCTGCCAAGGCTTGTTTCTTGAGTTGATTTCAGAACGGTATTTGCCTGATACAAAAATCGAAATCAATACCGGCGAATTCAAATACACCAAAGAGTGGGGACGTGTCACGGCGGAAGACGAGTATTTTTCCGGCGATATAGTCATCACCACCATCGATCAGGTATTCAGCGCCATCATCACCCACACCAAAGTCAACACGCTGATTAATGTATTGAACGCCCATGTCGTATTCGATGAGTTCCACGAATATATCCCCATGCCTGCGTTTAACTTGCTGTTTGCCGAATTGACAGCCTGTAAAAAAGCCCAGGGCAGCCTTGCCAATACCTTATTAGTATCAGCCACGCCGCATTACTTTTACCTTAAGTCTGTGCTGGAAATTCAACCGGAAGACATCATCGAGATGCCGAGCTTCAACCCCAGCGGCTACCGTGTCGAATTCAAGATATTCGATGAAACTCAACAAGACGATAGCAATCCGCTATACCGAAGCCAAAACGGCAATTCCATCGTTATCAGCAATACCGCGCAAACCGCACAAAAAAGCTTCATCTGCAATCAATACCAAGAAAACGCCGTACTGCTGCATTCGAAGTTTAAAAAAAGCGATAAGCAGATATGGTTCAACGAAGTTTACGATTCTTTCAAAAAAGACGGGACACGAAAATTCGACGTATTGCGGGCCGGACCGATTGTGCAGGCTTCGTTAAACATCACTTGCGATAGCATGGTTTCGGAAATCACCACTGCCGAAAATTTTCTACAGCGCTTAGGAAGGCTTGACCGTTTCGGCACCAACTCGAACATCAATATCTATAACGTCGCCGTACCTGAATCTATCCATCAAGGCAAAGGCACCGGCGCGGCGGCACGTTTTTTAGCTCGCCAATTTTGCTTTGCGGCAACCAAAGCTTGGTATCAATTTTTACAAGCCCAGCAGCTTGAGGGCAAAACCTTGCAGTTGCCGGAACTCTACAGGCTTTACCGGACTTTTCACAACTCGGAATTGGCACAGCAAAGCATGGGCTCGGACTTGTTGGCCTGTTTTAAACAGGGTGTGCAATTGATCGGGCAAAAAATTGTTGACCCTATCACCATTCCCGCAAAAAAGATCACCGACAAAGGTCGCGGCAAAATCAGCAAATATTCATTGCGCGGCGAAAACCGATTTGTACAAATGGCGGTGTGCGACGTCAGCAATCCGGCTCAAATTGTCTTTTGCGAAAAATACGCTTATGAAATACCCGTAAATGAACGGGACGATTTCGACAACTTGACCGCTTCACTGGATGAAATTCAAGGTTATGGCGACAGCGACAAAAACTTGTTGGCGTATATGAAAAACAAGCATCACAACGTCATCGGCGGCCAGAAAGCTTATAAAGACTTCATTTTGCTCAACGAGGCAAGAGACCCGGAGTTTCCCATTTATCTGAGTTACACGCCAGCTGGACTGGATCGGGTCGGCGGAGACAGCGCGCGGCATAGTCATGCTATTTACTACGCCGTGTGCGACAGACAGCCTATCGGCGCTATTTCAATCAAGCAGTTAACATCAAACGAGGAATAAATATGCAAAAAATTACCGGCATCAAAAGCGTGGATTTTAAAGTGGTGGCTTATGGCTATGGCGTAGTGAATTGGAACGGGCCGACTACCTTGCAAAGCGATGGACGAATTATCGACAACCATTCCATGCCTAAATTACGCGGCTATACCAATCTGACGGGCAAGGAAAGCGAAAAAGGCTACAAACTTAAAAAAGACCCGTCTGAAATCGACTTTAAAGCAACACCGATGTACATCAGCCAGAATTGCGTACGCCATCACTTGTTTAGGGATCAGGCGTATGACCTGCATTACGCCAAAGACAAAAATCTGCTGACTGTGCTTACGTCGATTACTGGATTAATACGCGGCTATGTGGTTCCCGCCAGCCAATGTAAACGCACCAGCCCATTGTTGCTCGAAGATTTTATAGACCAACTGGGCAACGGTAATTTCGAACAAATGGGGCGTTCCGGCTCCAAGCAAAAAGATAAAGACGATCAAGGCGAAGACATCGCCAGCAATTCCTTTTTCTCGAAAACCACGTTTGGCGAAACCCAATATCTGGCTTACGGTTCAATCAGTATTGAGCAACTGCAATTCATCTCGCTGGACAAGAAATTTGACCGCGCCGCAATGGTAATCAAAGATGGCGAAGGGGAAAAAATTGCCGAGGCCGTGCAAGCTTTCATTAAAAGCCTAGACCCGACCCGGACCCCCAAGGCGGTTTTCCATCCCAACTACGTGCGTGGCGGTACGATTTTCGAGGAAGGCGAAGTGGGAATTTTATTGAACAATGAAGCTGTCGATATTCTGATCAAGGAAACTCTGCGCATGATTAATGAACTCAGCATCCGACAAGCTAAAGGCTACATGTATGTGGATAGTGTGCTCGCCGATTACAACGACAGCCATAAAATGATGCGTATTAAACGCAACGAAAGCGAAATAGCCGAAGAGCCTAAATCTCCGTATGCGGTTTATTTTTACGCTAAATAAGGAAACGCCATGCGCATTACCATTAAATATGAAGCGTCTTGGCGGAACTCGTTTTTAGACGGTTCCAACAATGAGCCATTGCCTAGAAATGGTCGGGAATTTATCGGCTCCATGACCACTTTGGGCAAGCGAGATAGCGAAGGCCGTTATCCGAACTTTATCAAGCGCGGTATTACGCATGATACGGTAATGGGAATTCTGAACCGGCTCATCGGCGATCAACGTAAACTCTACCAATCGAGACACTGCCCTAATTACTTCTTCGCCGACCTGGAGCCGCATATTACCTTTAAAGACCAACAAGAGTATGGCGCACCCACCAGCGAAGTAGTTTATATACGCAACATGACCGGCAACACGGATCAAAATTCGTTCACCGGTATGATAAGCGCCAATGATCCGGTATTTAACTCGGATTACTCAAGCGCCTTTTGGGGGGTGTTGGTATTACATATTGAGAGTTTGTGTGACTTTATCGTTGACACCGGTTACAAAATTCAATGCTCTGAACAATTCGATCCTTTCGGCGTTTTGCAAAAATTGGGCAAATTGAATAAGTTAAAAGCTATTGATTTGGAATCAGTGCAGAAAGCCGTAGAAACCTTACAGAAACAGTTTCCCGATGTGGCTTACAGAATAACCGACGGAAAAATCAAACCGATCGAACTGTACTGTTCAGCATTATATTTGCAGATATTCCGGTTAAAAGAAGAAGGTCATGATATATCTAAGGCATTAACCAATAAAAGCGGTATCGCGGGCATCTCGAAACGCGGGTTTACGCCAAAAGATTTTATGGACCGGTACACCACGGGCAGCAAAAAACCCATCTGGGGCAATCCCTTCCAATTGAAGGAAAAGCGTAAAGGCGAAGGCGAAGTGGTTTCCCAGCTGACCAAAGCCAATGGCACGCTGGACATCAACCTCGACATTTCAGATGAAAAAGCCCAACAACTGAAAAACATGATAGATACCGCCGGCGTTTCCAGTTTTTATCTGGGTAAAAAAGGCTTGGCCTATGTCGACGTTATCCGGTAACAAGGAGAAGCCATGAATTATTACGTTGAAATCACCTTATTGCCGAATTTTGACATTAATCTGTTTAGCCTCTGGTCCAAAGCTTTCCAGCAAATCCATCTCGGTCTGGTCGAAATGCAGGACGAGCAAAAGCGGGTGCCGATCGGCATATCGTTTCCGGAATACAAAATAGGTGAAAAATTCGGCGTATTGGGTAGCAAGTGCCGGATGTTCGCCGATGACGAAGCGACGTTGACACGCTTCAATGCACCGAACAGCCTGAAGCTGCTCAGCGACTACGTGCATTGCACGGGAATCCGTCCTGTGCCGGTAAAACTGTTGGGTCAGGCGGTTTACCGCCGCCGGCAACCCAAAACGAACCCCGAGCGCTTGGCGCGGCGTTATGCCAAGCGTCATGACCTGGATTTTGAAACCGCCCTGAACACAACCGTTCAGGTGCGGCCGGAAGGCGGGGATGCCTGCTACCCAACGGCGTTTCGTTATTGCGAAATGCCGCGGCAATCCGTGGCTTTGCCGTTCATCCGCTTGAAGAGCTTGAGCACTGAGCAGCCTTTCTGTCTGTGGATCGAAAAAAGCTCGGTCGCGGAACCGGTTGCCGGTGGTTTTAGTTGTTATGGCCTCAGCGCCAGAAGCACCGTACCCGAATTTTGACCCAAATTTCTACGTTCTTTAAAAATATAATCAAAATCAGCTAGTTGTAGACTTTGGGTTTGCGGATGGTAAAAATGGAGTTAACCCTGCTCAGCCCTTGCTGCAGCTGGCTTGGAAGTTTTTTATAATCAGTCCGCTGCCGCACAGGCAGCTTAGAAATTAGGGTAATCTTTGGCCTCGTTCGTGTTGTCTGTCCGCTGCCGCACAGGCAGCTTAGAAAAAATTTCTCGACATGCCGGAAAGCATTCCGCTGTCCGCTGCCGCACAGGCAGCTTAGAAATTCCGCAGCGCGAAAGACCGTAAACAGGATCAGTCCGCTGCCGCACAGGCAGCTTAGAAATTATCAAGCATTTGCGTGGCTTTCTTGACAGCGTCCGCTGCCGCACAGGCAGCTTAGAAATTTACAGAAAACTTAACCCTGATGGATTTAGAGTCCGCTGCCGCACAGGCAGCTTAGAAAGTGGAATATTTTACGCCAGCAGCACCAGTGCTTGTCCGCTGCCGCACAGGCAGCTTAGAAATGTTCTTCGCTCATTGGCATAACTTTATCGTCGTCCGCTGCCGCACAGGCAGCTTAGAAAGGTAAATCGATCACATCCCAATTTTCGTGAGCGTCCGCTGCCGCACAGGCAGCTTAGAAAGATCAGGCTTATCTTTCTTTGTCGCGTCCAGGGTCCGCTGCCGCACAGGCAGCTTAGAAAAGAGATTCACGTCTCCGTCGTCAAAGGCGTAAGTCCGCTGCCGCACAGGCAGCTTAGAAAGTCGCCGCATTGCAGCGACTCGATCTTGATTGTCCGCTGCCGCACAGGCAGCTTAGAAAGGTATTGCTGCTCGGCTCTGGCCGCGCCGGAAGTCCGCTGCCGCACAGGCAGCTTAGAAATTCACTCTGTCTAAGAAAACCGATAACGTAGAGTCCGCTGCCGCACAGGCAGCTTAGAAAGCAAATTCCTTGGCCTTGCAGTTTCTCGGCGTGTCCGCTGCCGCACAGGCAGCTTAGAAAAATTACCTACGGGATATCAGGATGGAATGCGCGTCCGCTGCCGCACAGGCAGCTTAGAAATGTTCCTGTTCTTTTTGGTACAGGCCATGGTCGTCCGCTGCCGCACAGGCAGCTTAGAAACTCGACAATTACCGCCGCTCTTACCGCCATGTGTCCGCTGCCGCACAGGCAGCTTAGAAAGATTGAGACTGCGCCGAAGAATAAACCTGTTCGTCCGCTGCCGCACAGGCAGCTTAGAAATTTTCAACGCCATTGATCTTGACTTTGTACGTGTCCGCTGCCGCACAGGCAGCTTAGAAATTTAAGGTCGAGTCGACTTGCGAGGCGTGGCGGTCCGCTGCCGCACAGGCAGCTTAGAAATTCATGATCGCAAGCTAGATATAGCTCATTTAGTCCGCTGCCGCACAGGCAGCTTAGAAATTACGACTGATAAAACTATTGTCAGCATTGGAGTCCGCTGCCGCACAGGCAGCTTAGAAATGCTACTCCTAATTTCATGTTTTCTCCCCGGTGTCCGCTGCCGCACAGGCAGCTTAGAAAAGACTCTGAGCGACATCGCACGGCTGCTGAATGTCCGCTGCCGCACAGGCAGCTTAGAAAAGTCTGCTAAAAACGCGCGGGATTTGGGAATTGTCCGCTGCCGCACAGGCAGCTTAGAAAATTCATGAATCGGAAGCAGCGCACCGTTCGCGGTCCGCTGCCGCACAGGCAGCTTAGAAATGTGGCGTGGATGAAACAAAATGAGCAATTTGGTCCGCTGCCGCACAGGCAGCTTAGAAATGGACATTCCAGCCCTGATTGGTTGCTTCGAGGTCCGCTGCCGCACAGGCAGCTTAGAAATGAATGCCATCAAAAAATACGATGTCGCTATTGTCCGCTGCCGCACAGGCAGCTTAGAAATGATGCGGCCGGGGAAGTCAGAGGCGCCACGTGTCCGCTGCCGCACAGGCAGCTTAGAAATGTTTCTCGACCGACCAGAGCGGCGCCTTATGGTCCGCTGCCGCACAGGCAGCTTAGAAAATTCAGCGGTTTCATGCCGCCACCTCCAGCTCGTCCGCTGCCGCACAGGCAGCTTAGAAAACAAGAGAAGAACTGGACGCCATCGTATTCGAGTCCGCTGCCGCACAGGCAGCTTAGAAATTTATCGATGATGTCTCCGCATATGCCGCGGAGTCCGCTGCCGCACAGGCAGCTTAGAAATATGGGCGCTATGCGATCAGGACGCGCCGAAAGTCCGCTGCCGCACAGGCAGCTTAGAAATAAAACCTCGCCTAGCTTGTCCAGAGCGCCGGGTCCGCTGCCGCACAGGCAGCTTAGAAATTCAATCGAATACGGGAGCAGCTCGCTTCCAAGTCCGCTGCCGCACAGGCAGCTTAGAAAAGTACATCGAAAACATACGCAGCTAAAATCATGTCCGCTGCCGCACAGGCAGCTTAGAAAAGTCGCTTGTAGGCGTCGTAGTCGGCTGCGGCGTCCGCTGCCGCACAGGCAGCTTAGAAAAATAGTGCGCTGCGCTTTTGACACGTCTTCTGGTCCGCTGCCGCACAGGCAGCTTAGAAAGACATCGAAGCGGCCCGCCAGCGCGCGATCGAGTCCGCTGCCGCACAGGCAGCTTAGAAAAGCTTGCGCGGACCCGTGGGTGCCTCGCCGGCGTCCGCTGCCGCACAGGCAGCTTAGAAATTCTCAGCCTCACGCAGACGGCAGATGAGTTCGTCCGCTGCCGCACAGGCAGCTTAGAAAAAGTGCCTGTGTTTCGCTCGCCGCCCATCGTCGTCCGCTGCCGCACAGGCAGCTTAGAAAAACACTGACAATACCAACATTAACAATGCCTTGTCCGCTGCCGCACAGGCAGCTTAGAAAATCACGCCGCCTAATTGCGACTCCCGCCAATCGTCCGCTGCCGCACAGGCAGCTTAGAAAATCAGGAATCTATCACCGCCGATTCTCAGTGCGTCCGCTGCCGCACAGGCAGCTTAGAAATGGTAGGTTTTGGCCTCCTGCTGCTTCGAGGTGTCCGCTGCCGCACAGGCAGCTTAGAAATGAAACTCACCGACCTGCGTAGCCGTCAACGGGTCCGCTGCCGCACAGGCAGCTTAGAAAGCAGTTTTACGACGAATGGTTCCCCAAGTACCGTCCGCTGCCGCACAGGCAGCTTAGAAAAGTTTGTGCTCAAGCGTTCGAAGTCCCGGCCTGTCCGCTGCCGCACAGGCAGCTTAGAAAGGGTACGTGAACATGACTGCGTGAAGTGCGGTGTCCGCTGCCGCACAGGCAGCTTAGAAAGTTGCCAGGAGAAGCAACGGCCGCGCCAATGGGTCCGCTGCCGCACAGGCAGCTTAGAAATTGTTCAAGGCTATACGGGGGCTATGGGCATGGTCCGCTGCCGCACAGGCAGCTTAGAAATTGATTCTTGACTACCGTGACTTTATAGCCAGGTCCGCTGCCGCACAGGCAGCTTAGAAATTATCTTACGTTTCATTATGAATGAATAATAAGTCCGCTGCCGCACAGGCAGCTTAGAAATGAAGAAGCCGCAGCCGCGCACCGAATACGACGTCCGCTGCCGCACAGGCAGCTTAGAAAATCAAGCGCCTGATGGTCGTCCGGAGCGACAAGTCCGCTGCCGCACAGGCAGCTTAGAAAGTATCAGATTGGCGTGTTGCTGTCCTCGTCAAGTCCGCTGCCGCACAGGCAGCTTAGAAAATAAAGCTAAGAATGTAGTCGACATCGGACTCGTCCGCTGCCGCACAGGCAGCTTAGAAAAGTATAGAAATCGTCCACGGCCGATGCGCCGGGTCCGCTGCCGCACAGGCAGCTTAGAAATGGATAAGACGCACATGCTATTACCCGATATCGTCCGCTGCCGCACAGGCAGCTTAGAAATTTTCCTTCTGGTGCTTCGCGGCCATTTGCTGGTCCGCTGCCGCACAGGCAGCTTAGAAAATAGAATAAACGTTATTAGGTCGTTTAAAACGTCCGCTGCCGCACAGGCAGCTTAGAAAATAGAATAAACGTTATTAGGTCGATTTAAAACGTCCGCTGCCGCACAGGCAGCTTAGAAAATGATAGACGTAGACATCGACGACCGCGAGATGTCCGCTGCCGCACAGGCAGCTTAGAAGCTGTTTGGAAATTCCCGCTTCAAGCCAAGCGATTCAACATCAGACGCGTCATGGCGATATAAATCCAGGTTTCGTCCGTGCAAGTGAGACGCTCATAGTTTTTGCTGAGGCGGCGTGAGTGGTTCAACCAGCCGAAGGTGCGCTCAACCACCCAACGGCGAGGCAGCAGTACGAACTTCTTCGTTTGTTTGGGACGCAACACCACCGCCAGACAGAACTTGAAGCGTTCTGCCACCCAGCCCAGCAGCTGACCGCTATAGCCGCCATCAACCCAAACCTTGCGCAACTTTTTACAGCCACCGGGCAGCTGGCTTAACAGCCGGCGTGCTCCGTCCCGGTCTTGTACACTGGCGGCCGTCACGACGATGGCCATAAGCCAGCCCAAGGTATCCACCAGAAGATGGCGTTTGCGGCCATTAATCCCTTTCCCGGCATCGAAACCGCGCACTCCGGATACCGCGGTACACTTGACGCTCTGGCTGTCCAGACAACCGGCTGTGGGGTGTTTATGACGTCCCAATTGCTGCCGCAGTCTGGCGTGTAGCCGATGATGCAACCGTGCCCAGGTGCCGTCGGAGGACCAGCGTCTGAAATAATAATACACCGCCGTCCATGCCGGAAACTCGCGGGGCAACTGCCGCCATTGGCAACCGGTCTTCAGGCTGTACAAGATGGCATTGATGACTTGGCGCAGGCTCACTTCGCGTGGCCTGCCCACAGCCGATACCGGCAGATGGGGCTTCAGATAGCGCCATGGGCCATCGCTCAGGTTGCTTGGGTAGCGCTTCTTTCGCTTTTTTGAGGCATTATCGGGTCACTGAAAATAAAAATCCCTATAGAGTCAATTCGAAAATCAGAGTTTCCAAACAGCCTCTTAGAAAAATCAATTCGCAGGAGCGGACAATATCAGCAAGTCCGCTGCCGCACAGGCAGCTTAGAAATAAGTTAATCAAGCGCGAAATCCATCGTTTGCGTCCGCTGCCGCACAGGCAGCTTAGAAATGATGAGCGGATTCAGGCGGCGCTGTGGTCGAGTCCGCTGCCGCACAGGCAGCTTAGAAAGGTGGTGGTGCTGTCGCAGCTGAACCGGAATTGTCCGCTGCCGCACAGGCAGCTTAATTGAGATCGCCTTTGGATTTCGTTTGCAGTCAGGCGTTTCAATCGTTGCGAACAAGAATCGCCGGTGTACGGTCGTGGATCGGCCGCACATGGCCTTGACTTTAAAAGAGAGATTCTACTCGCTGTTGCCGCCAGGCTTGTCTTCGTCGTCGGTTTGATTGTCCAGCGAGCCCATCTTGGTAAAAAATACCAAACTTAAGATAACCGCCAGCGCCATCACAATTTCAAAAACCATTCTCAACATTGTTGCCACCTTTGAGTCAGGAACATTTCGGATTCTGATCCGGAATGCAGGGGATTGCAAGATATCTTGGAGAGCAAGATAAACGCTGTCAGTCAAGTCAAGCCCTATGAGAGAGGGATCGAACGATTTTGCCGACTTCAGGACGCCGGGAGCGGCATGTATGTAAGAGGGAATGAAAATCAATGGATTATTGTCCTAAACCTTTCTCGGAGGGAGAGTGGAATTATTCAGAACTTCCTGAAGTAGCAGGGGAGTTGCAAAGCAAGCTTTGCAACTCCATTAAGCGATGTAATTCCGGCTTATCTTAGGATCTGGTAGGAAATAACTTCCCCGAATGTTGATTGTTTCGAAAAGGAGAGGCTTCACTCCCCTCTTTGAAAAAGACGACTGAGATTTGCTCCTCGGCAATATAGCTCCTGGATTGCCTACCTCTGCCTCTCTACAGTCGTCGACAACCGCTCCCTGCGTTGTCCTACCTCCTGCCTCCCTGCAGTCGTGCAATCGCTGCATGCACGTCCTCCCTGGCGTTCATGCAGGCGGTACGCGCCTAAGGAAGGGCGAGGTAGATCGCGTCGGGATCCAGCGATCGACGCCCCCAGGGAGGGGGAAAGGAGATCGCGTTGGGAACACGCGATCGAGAGTAACGCAGGGAGCAGTTATCGAAGGACGGGGGGATTTTTTAATAAATCCCCCTCGATCCCCCTTTTTCAAAGGGGGAGGTGTTTTTTGACGAAATCCCCTCTTTGAAAAAAGGGGAAGTTGTTTTTGACGAAACTCTTAACGACATTGCCATCAAGGGAGAGAATGGCTTGTCCTGTCTACTGCCATATAGTTACCGTGAAACTCCTGGATGAAGCGCGTAGGGGAAAGAGGCCTACGCGCGATTGAGGACTCAAATTTTCACGCGGCACCTTTCCGTGGCTGAATTTCATGATGACCGGCAGCGTGTCAAGACCTAGGCCTCCGCCAGTGCCTCGAAGCCGTCCAGGTCGCTGATGGCGCATGCGGCGCGCCGGATCATTTCGAGGTTGGCATTTTCTTCCATCATGCCGCCGATCGCCAGGGTGACGACCATCGCCTCGAAAGGGTAGGAAAGATGTGCACGGTAGCGCTGCCAAAGCAGGTCCGGCGCAGTTTCGGCGACCCCGTGCGCAGCCAGCGTCTGCCGGTATAGATCCAGCAGCGGGCGTTCGTGCACTTGCCGCAGTTCGGGCTCCAGCGCCGTCGCTAGAAAATAGGCAATGTCGGCGACGCCTTCGCCGATCCGGACCAGTTGCCAGTCGAGGAATCCCGGTTGCGAATCGCTCCAGAAAAAGTTGCCGGGATGACAGTCGCGATGGATCAGCGTTTGGGTGCCGCCGTTCAGGAACTGCATGATCCGCCGGCGGCGGCGCGCATAATGGAGCGCGGCCCGATGCAGATGGGCGGGTACGGCCTCTGCGGCTTTTTCCAGACCCAACTGCATCAAAGGCACTGCCATCAAGGTGCCTAGCGAATCTTCCAGGCGGCGGATCGGGCCGCCCAGCCAGCGGTAGTTCCGATCGTGGTGAATGCCCCAAAAGGCCGCGTGAAAGCGGGCTAACTGCTCGACGACGGCGGCGGCCTGAGGCAGCGTCAAGGCTTCGCCGGCCCGGCCGGGCATGGCTCCGCTTTCGGCGATGTCGGACAACACCAGCGTGGCCCCTTTGCCGAACCGGCTCTGCGCGGCCAAGAGCGCGGGTCTGGCCAGCGGAACCGCATGGGCGATGTCGCGGTAAAACCGGGTTTCGACGTGTAAAAGCCGGGGCAGGGCGGTGATCAACCGGGCTCGCCAGGCCAGCGAGGGAATTTTGACAAACCAGCGGCGGGGCAGCGATTCCGGACCGTCGTGGTCGACTGCCAGGCGCACGCGGGTCGTCGTGCCGATATCGGCGGAAATGAGTTCGATGTTTTCGACGCGGGTTTCAAGGCAGTGGCGTTTAACAATCCGTTGCGCCCAGGGAACCGTAAAGTCGTGAAGGTGGTTCACCATAATGTCTGAGTGATTATCGGCAATGGCGTATTGCATGAGTTCTTGGAGCTTTATGGGTTTCGGATGCGTTGTTTTTCAGGGAAAGGCCTAAATCCTGTACCGCCGGATCGTTCCGCGGGAAGGACGTCGGCTGGTTTCTACAATATTGTAGGTAGGAATTAAGCAAAAGCAAAGCGGCGGCCGCGCCACGGCTACCGCGTTTTCCGGTTGGTGCTGAAGTCTGTTTTATTTTAATATCAATGTTTTGGGTGGATTTTGGCGGGCTGGCTCCTTGACCGTTTTCCGGAATACCTTTGTGGAACGATGAGGCCCGTACCTCTCCAAAATGTTTCGCCCGATGACTGGCCGCGCTGTGAAAGTCGGGTCATACACGGCTTGATTCTGTTATAATGCAGGATTTATTCGGGCGCGGTTCGGCACGCTCCAAAGTCATTGGACGATCATTCCTAATTTATCCCGCCTTCCGTTCAGTTTCATTGACAGACTAGAAAACGTAGTGGATTTAAAACATATCAGAAATTTCTCGATCATCGCGCACATCGATCACGGCAAGTCGACGCTGGCGGACCGTTTCATTCAGATCTGCGGCGGACTTAGCGACCGGGAAATGTCCGCACAGGTGCTCGACTCGATGGACATCGAAAGGGAGCGGGGGATCACGATCAAGGCACAGAGCGTCACGTTGGACTATACGGCGAAGGATGGCGAAACTTACCAGCTGAATTTCATCGATACGCCGGGCCATGTCGATTTTTCCTACGAGGTCTCGCGCTCGCTGGCCGCCTGCGAGGGTGCGCTGCTGGTCGTGGACGCGGCGCAGGGCGTCGAAGCGCAGAGCGTGGCGAACTGTTATACCGCGATCGAGCAGGGCCTGGAAGTGATGCCGGTCCTAAACAAGATCGATCTGCCTTCGGCCGAGCCGGAGCGGGTCATCGCCGAGATCGAGGATGTGATCGGGATTCCGGCCGACGATGCTTTGAAAATCAGCGCAAAGACCGGGCTTGGCGTGCAGGATGTTCTGGAGCAGCTGGTTACTAAAATCCCGTCGCCTACCGGTATTGCCGAAGGGCCGCTGCAGGCCTTGATCATCGATTCATGGTTCGACAGCTACCTCGGCGTGGTGTCGCTGGTCCGAATCGTGCACGGCAGCATCCGCCGTAAACAGAAGATTACGATCATGTCGACCGGCAAGTCGTTTCTGGTCGAAAAGGTGGGCGTGTTTACGCCGAAGCGGCTGGAAAAGGACATGCTCAATACCGGCGAGGTCGGCTTTGTGGTAGCCGGCATCAAGGACATTTTCGGCGCCCCCGTCGGCGATACGATCACCTGGACCGACAACCCGGCCGCCGAGCAACTGACCGGTTTCCAGAAGGTGCAGCCGCGCGTGTTCGCAGGTCTCTATCCGGTCAGCTCGGACGATTACGAGGAACTGCGCGAGGCATTGAAAAAATTGAATCTGAACGATGCCGCGCTGCAGTTCGAGCCGGAAACGTCGCAGGCTTTGGGTTTCGGTTTTCGCTGCGGTTTCTTGGGCATGCTGCACATGGAGATCGTGCAGGAGCGGCTCGAACGCGAATACGATGTCGATCTGATCACGACCGCGCCGACCGTCGTCTATGAAGTCGTGACCCACGGCGGCGAGGTCGTGATGGTCGACAATCCGGCCAAATTGCCCGAAGTAGGCTCGATCGAAGAAATCCGCGAACCGATTATCCGTGCGAATATTTTCGTACCGCAGGATTACCTTGGCAGCGTGATCAATCTGTGCATCGAAAAACGCGGCGTGCAGAAAGACATGCAGTTCGTGGGCCGGCAGGTGTCGATCCATTACGAGATGCCGCTCAGCGAAGTCGTGCTCGATTTCTTCGATCGCTTGAAGTCGGTCAGCCGCGGCTTCGCATCGTTCGATTACGAATTTCTGCGCTTCCAGGAAGCGCCCCTGGTCAAGCTCGACGTGCTGATCAACGGCGACAAGGTCGATGCGCTGTCGGTGATCGTGCACCGCGACCAGAGCCAGAGCCGCGGCCGCGACCTGGTCGAAAAAATGAAAGACCTGATTCCGAAGCAGATGTACGAAGTTGCGATTCAGGCCGCGATCGGCGCGAAGATCATCGCCCGCTCGACGGTCAAGGCGATGCGCAAGAACGTGACCGCGAAATGTTACGGCGGCGACATCACCCGAAAGAAAAAACTGCTCGAAAAGCAAAAGGCCGGCAAGAAACGGATGAAGCAGGTCGGCAATATCGAAATACCCCAGGAGGCTTTCCTGGCGGTCCTGCAGCTGAACAAGGAATGAGCGGCTCCACCATTTTTAATCATTATTCGACGGGATAGCGATGGACTACGATTTTTCGTTTTTTCTGCTCGTGGCGACGGTGGTCACGGGCGTCATCTGGGGCGGCTACGTCGCCTATTTAAAGAGCAAAGGCAAACCTTACGACGCGGAAAACGAACCCTGGCTGGTCGAATATGCGCATTCCTTTTTCCCGGTCGTGCTGATCGTGTTCCTGCTGCGTTCCTTCATCGCCGAACCGTTCCGGATTCCGTCCGCTTCGATGATGCCGACCTTGTTGATTGGCGATTTCATTCTGGTGAACAAGTTCGCTTACGGGATTCGTCTGCCGGTGATCAATAAAAAAGTGATCGATTTAAACGAACCCCGGCGCGGCGATATCGTGGTGTTCCGCTTTCCGAAAGATCCGACGGTTGATTACATCAAGCGCGTGATCGGTTTGCCGGGAGACAGGATCGGTTATTTCAACAAAACGGTTTTCGTGAACGATATGCCGGTGGCCCAGAAGCCTGTCGGTATCTATGAAGGTTTTGGGCAGGGCCAGGATATGAGTGGCGCGGTCGAGCTGAACGAGGATTTGACCGGCGTCGAGCATAAAATTCTGGTCCGCCAGGAAGCTCCCTCAGTGGAAGGGGTGTTCGTGGTGCCGCCGGGCCATTATTTCGTGATGGGAGACAACCGCGACAACAGCAACGACAGCCGTTACTGGGGCATGGTGCCGGAACAGAATTTGGTCGGTAAGGCGTTTTTCATCTGGATGAGCTGGGATTGGCAGCATAAAGGCGTCGGTTTCGACCGCATTGGCACCGCGTTAAAATAAACTAGACTTAGTGGATTCATTCATTATCCATCCGGAGTCGTTATGCAAACATTGCCGAAACATCAGCGGGGGCTTACGTTTATTTCGTTGTGCGTTCTGCTCTTTATTTTCGGGTTTTTCGTATTTTTGATTTTGAAGATCGGGCCGATTTATCTGGATCACAACAAGGTCGCCAGCGCCTTGTCCGCGTTGAAGGGGGATCCCGAATTTCCGGAGATGAGCGAATCAGAAATCCGGAGCAGTCTCAGTAAGCGTTTCAATATCGGTTATGTCGATTTCATTGAACCGGAGGATATTAAAATCAGTAAAAGCAGCAACTATGTGAAGGTCGAGATCGAATATGAGGTTGTCGAGTCGATGGCCTACAATCTCAGCGTATTGGTCGAATTTCACGACATGATAGAAGCCGGCGGGGACAGTGACGTGTGATCAGGGATCCGAAGATTTTATCCCGTAATCTGGGATTGGCATTCAATAATCCCGAGCTCTTTTCGACCGCGCTGACGCATCGCAGCGCCGGCGCGAAAAATAACGAACGCCTGGAATTTTTGGGCGATTCGATTCTGGGGTTCGTCATTGCGGAGATTTTGTACGATAAATTTTCCGAGGCGCCCGAAGGCGTGCTGAGCCGGCTCCGGGCCAATCTGGTCAATCAGGCTTCGCTGGCCGAGCTGGCGCGCGCGCACCGGTTCGGCGATTATCTGCTGCTGGGATCCGGCGAGTTGAAAAGCGGCGGCTTCCGGCGCGAGTCGATTCTGTCCGATGCGCTGGAGGCGGTGATCGGCGCCTTGTTTCTCGACCAGGGCATCGAAGCCTGCAAGCAATGGATCAGTCAGTTGTTTCAGGAAAAACTGCAGGCTCTGACACTGGACAATTGGCAGAAAGATCCGAAGACGCAACTGCAGGAACTGATGCAGTCCAAACGAGTGGAACTGCCCGAATATACGCTGCTGACCATGTCCGGTTTGCCGCATGAGCAAACTTTTAAAGTCAAATGCACGATTCCGCTGCTCAAGGATGCCAGTATCGGTACCGGGGTGTCGAGAAAACGGGCTGAACAGGCGGCAGCCGAAAAAATGCTGCAATTGCTGGAGAAAACAGGTCAATGAAATGCGGTTTCGCAGCCCTGATCGGGCGCCCGAATGTCGGCAAGTCGACATTGATGAATCATCTGCTGAAACAAAAGATCAGCATCACCTCGCGTAAGCCGCAAACGACCCGGCACCGGATCGTCGGGATCAATACGACCGAGGCCGGACAGGTCGTTTATCTCGATACGCCCGGTATGCACCAAAGCGACAAGCGTGCCTTGAACCGCTATCTGAACCGGGCCGCCGATACCGCGCTGCTCGGCGTCGACGTGGTGGTCTGGCTGATCGACGGCCTGTCTTTTCATGAGTATGACGAGATAATTTTCAAAAAACTTGAGCAGGCAGGTTTGCCGGTTATTTTGGCGGTCAATAAGGTCGACCGGATCAAGGACAAGGAACAGATCCTGGCGTTTTTTGCCGAGGCGCAGCATCGTTTTCCGTTCAAGCATCTGGTGCCGATTTCGGCGCTCAAAAACACCCATCTCGAAGAGCTCGAAAAAGCGATCTTCGAACTGCTGCCCGAAGGCGGGCTGATCTATCCCGAAGACCAGATTACCGACCGTCCCGAGCGCTTTTTGTGCGCCGAAATCATCCGCGAAAAACTGACGCGCCGACTCGGCGACGAATTGCCGTATGCGTTGACCGTCGAAATCGAGCTGTTTCAGGAACAGCCCGGTATCACCAAGATTTATGCGGTGATCTGGGTCGAGCGGCAGGCGCAGAAAACGATCGTGATCGGCAAGGACGGCGAGATGCTGAAAAAAGTCGGCACCGATGCACGGCTGGATATCGAAAAGTTGCTCGATCGGAAGGTCTATATGCAATTGTGGGTGAAGGTCAAAAAGGGCTGGTCCGACAACGAGCGTACCTTGCAGAGCCTCGGCTTTAATGACTGAAAATCGGGTTTTCCTGCAGCCTGCCTATATCCTCCAGCAGCGGGACTACCGCGAATCCAGCCTTATCGTCGAAGCGTTTACCCGGGATTTCGGACGCCTTTCGCTGCTGGCGAAAGGCGTCCGGAAGGCCAAATCGAAATCGCAGGGTCTCTTGCAGCCCTTTATCCCGTTGCGGCTGAGCTATCTCGGCAAAGCGGAATTAAAGACCCTGACCGATGTCGAACTGGCGGAGCCGTTTCAGCCGCTGACCGGGTTGGCGTTGTACTGCGGTTTCTACCTGAACGAATTGATCGAAGCTTTTTTGCACAAGGACGATCCGCACCCCGAACTGTTTGCCGATTATTGCCAATGTCTGGCCGATTTGCGGCAGGGCGGCCCGCTCGAAGCGGTGCTGCGAAACTTCGAACTCAATCTGATCGAGAAATCCGGCTACGGATTGCAGCTTGCGTATGATATGCAGCACGGTAAGCCGGTCGATCCGTCGAAAAAATACCACCTCGGCGCCGAACTGAGTCCGGTCGAAGCTACCGAGGGAATTTATACCGGAAAAAGCTTGCTGGCGATTCAGGCCCGGAATTTCGGCGATCCGGATGTGCTGGCGGAGGCGAAATCCTTGCTGAGGCATGTATTGGATCAGTTGCTGCACGGGAAACCGCTGAACAGCCGCAAGGTTCTCAACGAAATCATCAAACGTTTGTAATTCATGGACAGCAGAGAAATTTTATTAGGCGTCAATATCGATCATGTGGCTACCGTCCGGCAGGCGCGCGGCACAGTGTATCCGGAGCCCGTTCAGGCGGCCCTGGCGGCCGAGCAGGCCGGTGCGGACAGCATCACCGCGCATCTGCGCGAAGATCGCCGGCACATTCAGGATCGCGACCTGTTTTTACTGAAGGAAATGATCCAGACCCGGCTGAACATGGAGATGGCGGTGACCGAAGAGATGGTCGGCATCGCGGAAAAGCTCAAGCCGGCCGCCTGCTGTCTGGTGCCGGAAAAACGTGAGGAATTGACGACCGAAGGCGGATTGGACGTGGCGGGCAATCTGCTTCACGTCGCCTCGGCCTGCGCTAGGCTGGTGGCCGTTGGGGTGGAAGTGTCCCTGTTCATCGATCCGGAAGCGGCGCAGGTCGAAGCCGCGGTCAAGGCTGGTGCGCCGGTCGTCGAACTGCACACCGGCCGTTATGCGGAAGCGCCGACTCCAGCCGCTCGCGCCCGGGAGCTGGAACGCATCCGGACAGCCGCGCGGCTGGCAGATCGTGCCGGCTTGCAGGTCAACGCAGGACATGGGCTGAATTACCATAATGTCCAGGCTATCTGCCGGATTCCCGAAATCGTCGAATTGAATATCGGTCACTCGATCGTTGCCCGAGCATTGTTCAGCGGCTTTGCGCAGGCGGTGGGGGATTTGAAACGGTTGATGATTCAAAGCCGATTATCCGGCCGTTAAAGCAGCGCATGAAGCTGGTCCATCACCAATTGACTTCCCCGGGAGACCGGGAGATCAACCAGGACTGTATGGCTTACCGGATCGGCCGCGACTTTGCCGTGTTTGTCGTCGCCGATGGTCTGGGCGGACATTATGCCGGGGAAAAAGCTTCGCGTTTCTTTTGCCACGGACTGATCAAGAACACGCAGTTCTTTGCGGATTTGATGCGCGAGAAACCGGCGGTCACCATGTCGCTGTGGGCGGATGCGGCGGTCGAAGAAATGCGGCAGCTGTCGGCGCATGATTCGGAGGCTCTTCAGGCGCACACCACCTGTGCGATTCTTTATCTCGACAAAGCGTACGTATTAACCGCGCATTGCGGCGATTCGAGGGTGTACAGGCTGAATTCGCAGGGGATCGTCTGGCGAACGCGGGATCATTCGGTTCTGCAGGGGCTCTTGGAAGAAGGCAAAATCACCGAAGCCGAAATGGGCGGCCATCCGGAGCAGAATTGCCTGTTGCGCAGCATCAACGTCGCGAAGGGGCATGAAGTCGAGATCAATGTCTATCCGGCTCCGCAAGCGGGAGAAACCTTTGTTCTCTGCAGTGACGGATTTTGGGAAAATGTGAAAACTCAGGAACTGGTTCAGCTGGCACAGCCCCAAGCCGAACTGGATGACTTGGGAAAAATAGCCAAACTCTCGCTCTTGCGCGCAAGCGGCAAGAGCGACAATATTACTGTGCAGTGGGTTCGCTGTCTGGCGACGTGAAGGACGCGAAGGCGATTGCAGGCTACGTTTGCAGGATTTGGTCGATCATTACTTCCCCGCCGAGTGCTCGCTCATCGTAAGCCCGTCCTCCTGCCTAGCTTGAGTTGTCAGCCGCTGCGGTAGGGTACGCTGTGCGTACCATTGAAGTGAAAAGGTACGCACAGCGTACCCTACATGCAAACTAAGGGGAGGGGGAAGAGCGTATTTGCCCCATTGTCGCCGTCCGAGATAGCACAACATGGAGGGACGATCGGACGCCCTTGTCTTAGCCGGTTTGCGGATGGTTTATTTTAATAATGGGATTGGAGAGCTTTCCCGGGCGCATTTCTACTGCGCGGCGAAGCCGTGTTTGCGCATCCGGTAAAGCAGCGTATCCCGGGAAAGACCCAGCAATCGCGCCGACTGGCTGCGGTTGCCATGAGTCCGATTCAAGGCCTGATAGATCAGGTCGGCTTCCAGTGTGTCCAATTGCACGCCGCCTTCAGGAAGTTTGAAGCCGGTTTCGAGCTTGCGTTCTTCCTCCGCGCCGCGGGTAAATTCGAACGGCAGGTTCTCGGGTTCGATGGTTCTGCCCGCCAGTAAAATGCACAGCCGTTCGCACAAATTGCGCAATTCCCGGATGTTGCCCGGCCACGGATAAGTCTTCAGGATTTTGAGCGAATGCCGGCTGAATTTGGGGGCGTCGATTGAATGCGTTTTCGAGAATACGTCCAGGAAGTGGTTGATCAGCAGTCCGATGTCTTCGGAACGCTGGGCGAGGGACGGCAGTTCCAGCGGTACCACATTCAGGCGGAAATACAAATCCTGCCGGAATTCGCCGGCGGCGATTTGCTGGACGAGGTCGCTGTTGGTCGCGGCGATCACGCGCACGTTGACTTTATAGGGCTTCGTGTCGCCGACTGCGAGGCATTCGCCCGAATCCAGAAAGCGCAGCAACTTTGCCTGGATCGAAACCGGCAACGAGTTGATTTCGTCCAGAAACAGGGTACCGCCGTCGGCGGCCTGGAACAGGCCCTGCTGGTTCGCAATCGCGCCGGTGAAAGCGCCTTTTTTGTGGCCGAACAATTCGGATTCGATCAGGGTCTCGGGCAGTGCGGCGCAGTTCAGCGTAATGAACGGCTTGTGCGCGCGCGGACTGGCTTTTTGCAGGGCACTCGCCAATACTTCCTTGCCGGTGCCGGTTTCGCCCTTAATCAAGATCGTGACATCGGTCATGGCGGCGATGCCGGCGCTGCGCAACAACGATTCCAATGCGGGGGATTGACCAATGATCGAGCTAAAAGGGTTCATAAGTGGATCCTCTCTCAATGAATTGCGGAATGCGCCGTGTAAGCCATCGGATTCAGCCACGGCAGGGCGGCGAACAAAGCGAGCGCAACCATGATCAGGCCTGCAACCTGCTTGAAATAGCGCCATCTGGATAACCGCACCAATGATCCTGTCATTATACCGATACCCATTACAGCCGGTAAAGTGCCGAGTCCGAAAAAAAACATCGTCAGCATGCTGTGCGGGATACTGCCGGCGGTTGCGGCCAAGGCCAGCGCCGCATAGACTAGGCCGCACGGCAACCAGCCCCAGACTATCCCGAACAGGAAGGCGTGCCAGCGGTTTTTGACCGGGATCAGTTTGCGCCCGTAAGGTTCGATCAGCTTCCACAACCGCAGGCCGGCTTTTTCGATATAGGCGAAACGCGGAAACCAGCCGGCAATATAAAGGCCGGAGCCGGTCATGATCACCGCGGAAACGATTTGCAGCAGCCGGTACCCCTGTATGCGTCCGACCGAATGCAAAATCAACAGATCGATCATGCCGGCCAGGGCGCCGGCCAGTGCATAGCTTAGGATGCGCCCGGCATTGTAGTTGAAGACGTAAGGAATCAGCGAGGATTTTTTGGCGCGGATTTCGGAGCTCAAGCTGAGCGTCAGCGTACCGATAATCGATCCGCACATCCCGATGCAATGGACGCTGCTGAATAGCCCCATCAAAAACGCGACCGGATAGGATGTCGAAAAAGCGGGGTCAAACACCATCATTTCCCCGCATTAACGCGCGGTCGGGCAAAGGATTTAAGAGCAACAGAAACACCGGCTCAACGGAATTGATCGCGAATCTGTCCCTGAATTTTTTCGGCCATCGCTTTCGGGTCGGCGGCGTCGCGTATCGGCCGGCCCACCACGATATAATCGGCGCCATTCCGGAAGGCGGTTTCGACGGTCGCCACCCGTTTTTGATCGTCTTCTTCGCGGTTCTCGACCGGCCGTATCCCCGGCGTGACGACCAAAAGGCGCTGGCCCAGCTCCTCGCGCAGCATCGGCGCTTCGAGTCCCGACGAAACGACGCCGTCGCAGCCGTGCTGCAAGGCGCGCCGAGCGCGCGAGAGCACCAGCTCGCGCACGTCGCACTGGAAACCGAGGTCGTTCAGGTCGCCGCGGTCCAGGCTGGTTAGCGCGGTGACCGCCAAAACTTTCAAGGGGCCCTTATCCTTGGCGGCCGCTTCCATGATCGCATCGTTACCGTGAATCGTTGCGAAATCGACGCCTTTGCTGCTCAGCGCCTTGATCGCACGTCCCACCGTCGCAGGCACGTCGAAAAATTTCAGATCGACGAAGACTTTTTTATTGCGCTGTTTCAGCCATTCGATGAAGCCGAAATAATCGCCCGACATAAACAATTCCATCCCCACCTTGTAAAACACGACACTGTCGCCGAGCATTTCGACCAAAGTGCGTGCTTGTTCGAAGCCGGGCACATCCAGGGCCATGATCAGGCGTTCTTCATTCGGGATGGGCTTTATGGACAGAAAGGAATCGTTCATCGGGCAGGGCAATCGGGTTGAATAGGATAAAAAACTAAAAAATTCGCCATATCATACCATGCCCTCGGAATAGAGTGAGATGTACGGAATGACTCACCGCCGGCAAAAGCGCAAACGGTACAGTGAAGCGGGTGTTTCGGCCCTTAGGATTTGGCTCCGAATAATTTCCCGAGATCGGTAGACTACGGATAGGCTGAAATAAACGCTCAAGTCCCCCTTTGAAAAAGGGGGATCGAGGGGGATTTATATTTTGATAAATCTCCCCTAACCCCTCGGTAACTGCTTCCTGCGTTACTCTACCTCCTGCATCCATGCAGTCGTCTTTTTCAAAGAGGGGGACTGAACATATACGCGCTGAAAAGCTACGCAATGCGAACAGATGAAAACCGGGAAGTTATACCCGTTCAAATCGTTACTTGACCAGATTCCATTTTCCGGTTTTCGGGTCGAGGCAAGCCGTGCGCTTTTCGCGGATCTTTTTCCCGTCCGGCAGCGTAACGGTTTCTTCCAGATTCTGGCATTTTTGTTGGGTTTGCGGATTCAGGCTGAGCTGGCCGATCGGGTTGATCGCAACTTGACTTCCGGTTTGCGGGTTCAGCCATTGCTGCGACTGGTTGATATTGCCCGTTTGCAATAATCCGCCCAATTGTTGGAGGCGGAAGTTCTGGTCGACAGGAGCAAGCTGCGAGCCGATTTGTCCGTTGAAAACGCTGCCGGCCATGCCCTGGATAATGGCTGCAATAACCGCCCCCGAAAGCGAGCCGAGCCCAGACTGTGCGCCGGTATTCGGATAGCCGCCGTAAGGATTTCCTCCATACGGGTTGCCTCCGTACGGATATCCCTGATTGGGGTATCCGGGAGCCGGGTAGCCCTGCGCAGGATAGCCGCCGGGATAGCCGGCATTGTTGCCGAGGCCGCCCCCCATGCATCCCGTGATCAAAGCGGCAGAGGCGAGTGAGGCAATTTGTCCGAATCGATAAAGTTTATTCATAGTTACTCAATGAAATTGTTGTGAAAAAATTGGCTGGGGATGATATTCAAAAAGCCTTTCCCGGTCCACTACAGACGACTCATATCATCGCAGTTTATTTTCAGGGATGAAAGCCGGTTCCAATTGTCTGAACGGTGCATATCGAGCTGGCGTTATTATCTGGCTTCAAACTTAATGCTTCCTGAACCATGGGATTGAACCTGCCGTACGGGTGCCGTTAACGAGAATGGCTCCCCATAAGCCGGCCAGTAGCTGGCTGCCCTATGGAATCCGCATGGGCTACTGAAGTTAACGGCTTTAATGATGTGCTTTATCGCGGCGTGCATTCAGCCCTATTTTAACAGGCGATTGATTCGTATCGGTAAATCTTCCGGCTCCCGCGGCGGCGCTTGGCTTGCCGTTGAGGTAGGTGCATAATTTTAATGAAATATTCAGCACGATATTTATAATATCGCGCCAATTTAATTCGATTGGTTCATTAATAATTCGATTATGAAAATCCTCATTCTCGGAGCGGGCGTAACCGGCTCGTCGGTCGCCGAGGCTTTGGCAAGCGAAGAAAACGATATCATGGTGATCGACTTCAAGCCCGAGCTCCTGGATTCCTTGAAGCAGCGCTTCGATATTGCGACGGTGAGCGGCAATGCGGCGCATCCGAGCGTACTCGAACAGGCCGGCGTGCATAATACCGACATGGTGATCGCGGTAACGGATAGCGACGAAACCAACATGCTGGCCTGCCTGATCATCAACGCGCTGTACAGCCGCCCGAAAACGATCGCCCGGGTGCGCGCGATCGATTACATGAAAAACCCGAATTTATTCAGCCCGGCCGGCATTCCGATCGACATCGTGATCAGCCCCGAGCAGATCGTGATGGAGTCGATCCGCAATTTGATCGAGTTTCCCGGCGTGCTGCACATTTCCGATTTCGCGGGAGGGTTGGTGCGGCTGTTTTCGGTCAAAGTGGTGCCGAACGGCTTTTTGACCGGTAAAAAGATCCGCGCGTTCAAGGAGCATTTATCCGATGCCAAAATCCGCATCGTCGCCATCTTCCGGGACGGCAAGCCTCTGGTCGTGAACGGCGACGCGACGATCGAAACCGGCGACGAGATTTTTCTGGTCGCGCCGCGCGAGCAGGTCCGGCACGTCCTGAAGTCGCTGCATAAACTGGAAGCGCCGCTGAAGCGGATCATCATCGCCGGCGGCGGGCATGTCGGCAAGCGGCTGGCGCTGGCGCTGCAGAACGACCATCAGGTCAAGATCATCGAACTCAACCCGAAACGGGCGAATAAGATCGCCAACGAGCTCGAAAAAACGGTAGTGTTGCATGGCGATTGCGCCGACGAAACCTTGCTGATCGACGAATCGATCGGCAGTACCGACCTGTTTTGCGCAATCACCGAAAATGACGGAGTCAACATCATTTCCGCCTCGCTGGCGAAAAGCCTGGGCGTACGCAAGGCGATTTGCCTGCTCAACCATAAATCCTACACCAAGCTGCTGGCCGATACCGATATCGATGTCGCGGTGCTGCCGAATCAGGAAACGCTGGGCAGTATTCTAAAGCATGTGCGCCGCGGCGATGTGGTGCAGGTGCGTTCATTATGCGGCGGCAGCGCCGAAGCGATCGAGGCGATCGCGCATTACAGCGGCGACAGCGATCCGAACTCGGTAGTCGGACGGCGCGTGGACAGCATCCATTTTCCGGCCGGCATCGTGATGGGCGCCCTGATACGGAACGGCGAAGTCATTCCGATCCATCACGACGTGATCTTCGAGGAAGGCGACCATGTGGTCATGTTCGCAATGGACAAAAAGCTGGTCAGCAATATCGAAAAAATCTTTCAGCCATTGCATAAGGTCTGATAAAGCGGGAACCATGGACGATTTTCGCGGCCTTTGCCCGCTCTTATCCCATTCGAAATTTTCTCTCCCGAGCCTTTTCGGTATTTCTTCAACCGGTTTGGAGGGATGGCTTAGCCATTCCGCACGGTCAACGCTATGATTTTGACGATTTTCCATATCTTCGGCTTGGTCACGATGGGTTTCAGCGGCCTGATGGCGACCTGTCTGATGACATCGTATTTCGCCGACGACGGCGCGACATCGGCTTTTTTTCGAGGGACAATCATTACTTTGTTGGCTGGCGCCTTGCTGTTTTTCCCGACGCTTCGGATTCCCAAGAAAGTCTCGCGGCAGACCGGTTTTTTGCTGGTCGCGATCACCTGGTCGCTTACACCGATCTTCTGCACGCTGCCGCTCTTATATTATTTCCCAGGCATGGGCTTTATCGATGCGTATTTCGAAGTGGCTTCGGGCCTTACGACCACCGGCGCGACCCTGTTGTCGGGCCTGGACCAACTGCCGATGTCGATCAATCTGTGGCGGCATGAGCTGAACTGGATCGCCGGGATGGGCATCATCATTTTCGCGGTGGCGATCTTGCCGATTTTGGGCATCGGCGGCATGCAGCTCTATATCGCCGAAACGCCGGGTTCGGTCAAGGAATCGGATTTGCCGCCGCGGATCGCACAGGCCGCGAAAGCGCTGTGGATGGTCTATGCGGGCATTTCGGTCGCGTGCATATTGGCTTTGAAGCTGGCCGGAATGGATTGGTTCGACGCGATCTGCCATGCGTTCGCGGCGATGAGTCTCGGCGGTTTTTCGACGCACGATCAGAACGTCGGTTTTTTTAACTCGTTGCCGATCGAGATTGTGCTGACCATCTTTCAATTGATTGCCGCGATCAACTTTGCGACCCACTTTATCGCGATACGTAAACTTTCGTTCAAGCCTTATGCGGTCGATATGGAGGCGCGCGCCTTTTTGACGCTGGTGCTCGGGAGTTGTGCGGTATCGGCGGCGGTACTGTGGCAGGCAGGGACTTATAGCGATTATTGGACGGCGTTGCGCCATGCGACCTTCAATTTGGTTACGATCGCCACCGATTGCGGCTTTGCGACTCAGGATTTCAACCAATGGCCGATTTTCGTGCCGATGTGGATGCTGTTCCTCAGTTGCCTCTCGGCCTCGTCCGGGTCCACCGGCGGCGGTATCCGGATGATCCGCACGATTATCCTGTTGAAACAGGCGCGCCTGGAGCTGTTCAAATTCATCCACCCACAGGCGATCCGGCCATTGAAAATCGGCGACCAAGTGATCAACAATGCGATCGTGACCTCGGTGACCGGTTTCATTTTCATGTACTTCATGTGCGTTGTGATCCTGGTGTTCACGCTGCTCCTGAGCGGAATGGATTTTATCAGTGCGCTGTCCGCGGTGATCGCCTGCTTCAACAACGCGGGCCCCGGCTTGAACCAAGTGGGCCCTGCGACCAATTATGCCAGCCTGACCGATTTCCAGACCGCCGTGTGCAGCTTTGCAATGCTGCTCGGGCGCGTACAGATCTTCTCGATCATCATCCTGTTTTTGCCCGAATTCTGGAAAAAATAAGAGCGGCCTGATTTTTAGCCGTTCAATATGTCCACGACTTCGCTGACGAATCGGCCGTCGGCAAGCCGCGTTTGAATCCTGTCGCCTGCAGCAAGCTGCCGGGTGGAGCGGACGAGACGGCCGCTTTTCGTCTCGGTTACCAGCGCATAGCCCCGGCTCAGGGTCGCGAGCGGGCTGACTGCATGCAAAGTCTGGCTGGTGTTCGCCAGTTTGAGCCGGTTCTGTTCCAGCTTGTTTTGCATCGCGCGCTGCAGGCGCTGGCCCAGATACTGTTGCCGCTGCTGTTGGCTGCGCAGCCGGGCGGCCGGATTAAACTGCCATAATTTGGCGTTCGCGGCGGCAAGCTGATGAAGGTGTTGCTGCTGCTTGCGCAGCATTCCCTGCGTCAGGCGCAACGCCAGTTCGTCCAACCGCTGCGCGTTGCGCCTGAGTTTTTGTCCGGGATGCTGCTGCTTTAAGCGTTTGCCGAGCCATTCCAGGCGTTGATGCGTGCCTGTCAGTTTGCGCTGCAGGAATTGTTCGAGGCGTTTGTCCAATTGCATGAAAGCGTTCAGCCACTGCTGCCGGTCCGGCGTGGCATGTTCGGCGGCTGCGCTCGGGGTTGCGGCGCGCAGGTCGGCCGCGAAGTCGGCGATCGTCACATCCGTTTCGTGGCCGATTCCGGAAATGACCGGAATCGAGCTCGCGGCAATCGCGCGCGCGACGATTTCTTCATTGAAGGCCTGCAAGTCTTCGAGCGATCCGCCGCCGCGCGCGACGATCAGCACATCGCAGTCCGCGTGCCGGTTGGCGATATCGATCGCCGCGGCCACTTCGAGTTTGGCATTGGCGCCTTGGACCGAGGCCGGATAGATGATTACCGGAATGGCCGGAAAGCGGCGTTTCAGTACGCTGAGAATGTCGCGAAGCGCGGCGCCGGTGGGCGAGGTGACGATGCCGATTGCCCGCGGCAGGCGCGGGAGGCTTTTTTTGCGGGACGGATCGAACAGCCCTTCTTCGGACAGTTTCCAGCACAAGGCTTCGAAAGCCCGCCGCAGGGCGCCGTCGCCCGCCGCCTCCAGGCGTTCGACGATTAATTGGTAATCGCCGCGCGGTTCGTACAGGCTGACCTCGGCCCTGACGATCACCTTCATTCCGTTGACGGGCTTGCAGCGCAGCCCGCGCTGCTGATTTTTGAATAGCGCGCACCGCACCTGCGCGCCCGCATCTTTCAACGAGAAATACAGGTGGCCGGACGATGGAGCGCTGAGATTGGAGATTTCGCCTTCGACCCAGACCATCAAAAAATGTTCGCCAAGCGCAAGCGCGGCTGCGCGGTTCAGTTCCGAGACGGTATAAATTCGGGGTTGTAAGGGGATCGCGTTCATTGCACGGCATTCTATCATTTTTAAAATCGTTCAGTTCGGGTTCAACTTGCCGGGATTAATCTGTTGCCGTCATCGACAAATAGAGACAGATCATGAAAATTATCAAAATTTTGGCGTTGCTGGGCGGCTTATTCCTGATCGGCAACGCCGAGGCGCATTACGATTCGCATTACCGTGATTACCGCGACGGCTCGGGATTTCACGGCCATCGGGGAGGCGCTAGAATCAACACAGAACAGTGGCGGCAGCGTCAGCGTATCGAAGGCGGACTGACAAGAGGACAGTTAACGCCTTACGAATATGCCCAGCTGGCACGTCAGCAGCGGCATATCGAGCGGGTCGAACGCCGCTTCAAGCAGGATGGCCGTCTGGACTGGCGGGAGCGGCAGATACTGAAGGAAAAGCTCACGCGGGCTTCGGAAGATATCCGCTATTTCAAGCATAACGACCGCTATTACGGGGGCAATCGTTTTTACCGCTAAGGGTTTCGCCAAAAACAACTTTCCCCCTTTGAAAAAGGGAAACTTCGTCAAAAACACCTCCCCCTTTGAAAAAGGGGGATCGAGGGGGATTTATTTAAAAAAATCTCCCCTAACCCCTCGGCAATCGCTCCTGCATTGCCCTACCTCCTGCATC
>NZ_JAERVK010000039.1 GCF_016745425.1 Candidatus Methylomicrobium oryzae
GAATCAATAGTTGTGTACACGGCATAGTTTATCTGAAACTGATAGGTGATGAGGTAACAGAAACAGCGTATCATAACCGTTCCCGACTGTCGCATCGATGGCGGCCGCGCCCGGATGGAGCCGCGCACCGACCAGGTCATGCGCTTTATCAACCAAAGAAATGCGTTTTTTCATAGCGTTTAACATCGCAGCGTTCGGGCAAGGCTTCGCCTGTTAACAGATAATCGGCAAAACGGCGGCAATGCCACGGAATGGACAGGCTGCCCTTCGCGCCGAAGCCGTTAAAAATACTCAAATAAGAATAACGCGGATGACTGCCCACAAAAGGCTGCCTGTCCATTGTACACGGACGGACACCCGCCTCGTGCGCGACCAGTTCGGCGTTTTGCAAGCCTGCAAAAAGCCGTTCTCCCGCTTCAGCCAATTCCATTCTCGCAGCAGAGGTAAGGTGCGTATCGACGTTGTCGCGATCGAAGGTTGCGCCGATGCGCGCCCGCCCTTCACCGATCGGGATCAGCCAGTGGCCGTCGTTCAGCATCCGGTCGGGCATGGCAAGACGGTGCGCAAAGGTCAGGATTTCGCCTTTGGCCGGCCGCAGCGGCAGCCACGAAAACCAGGGATTGTCCCGCATATGAAACCCCTCGCAAAATATCACTTTCCGAATGCTGAAATCCCGCCAGCCCGGTTCGGCATCCAGGCGAATCTCCCGATAGTCTAAAGCGGCCTGAAAGTAAGCCTGATGGCTTTGCAAGAATTCCTGCAGGCAGGCCAATAACGGCCGGGTCAGCAAATAACCGGTCTGTTTCTGATCCAGATACCCTCCATCATTCTCTCCGCCCGCCATTTCGACCATATTGTCTATATAAGGCCGGTATGCGTGATCTTGCAGCCTTTTTCGGCCATGGACAGCCTCCATCTCGCAGCGAAATAAACGGCGCATCGGCTTTTCGATCAAAAAAGGCCGATCGAATGCATCAGCGAGCATCCGATAATAAGCCTTCGCAGCGGGCAGAAATCGGTCGACCCCTTCCGTTTTGGCGAAGCGGCGGCCGGTGAGCGGATTAATCAAGCCGGCCGCCACTTGCGAAGCATTGAGATCTCCACGGTCGACGACCCGAACGCTGCTGCCGCGCCGCATAAGCTCCCACGCCAACAAGCCGCCGGCAAGACCGAATCCGACAATCAAAAAATCAATCCGTTTTTTCATAAACAAACCGATGCTCTTAGATTCAACATACAGAGCGAAATCCAAGATTCGTCTAACTTTTGTTCAACATGATGGTATAATGCTTATACAATCGCCAACGCTTTTTAAATATCAATAACTTACACTATAATTGAACAATAGGCATGGGATTTTAGCCGTCTTACGCCTAATTTTCTTGCTCACCGACCGATATGACTGATATTAAGGACAATCCGGAACAGTATTCGATCAGCACTGTCGCCAAACGATCGGGCATCAAAACCGAACTGGTCAGAGCCTGGGAGCGGCGCTATCAGGCGGTAACTCCAACCCGCACGGCAGGAGGTCACCGCATTTATACCGAACAGGACATTGCCCGTCTGACGCTCCTGAATCAAGCCACGAGCCATGGCCACAACATCAGCCGCATTGCCCACTACTCGCTGGATGAGCTGAAAAAATTACTGCAAGCCGAAGAGGCCGCAAAGCCGACAAAGCTGATCCCGATTACGCCAGGGCATCCCAACAAAGCGTTAGCGGAAGAATATGTCGGTAAATGTTATACCGCCGTGACCGCGTTCGATGGCAAAACGCTGGAATCGCACTTCGAGAACGCGATCGTCGAACTCGGCATTCAAAATTTCATTGAAGAACTGCTGGATCCTTTATTCACCCTGATCGGCGAACGCTGGAAAACCGGCGAACTTCGGCCTGTGCACGAACATATGGCCTCCTCGATCATCAGGTCGCTGATCTACCTTTTGCGCAACAATGCGTCCTGTCCGCCTTCCGCTCCCAAAATGGTCGTTACTACACCAGTCGGACAATTACACGAACTCGGCGCATTGCTGGCCGCCATTATCGCCGAATTGAAAGGTTGGCAGGTCACTTATTTAGGCGCGAACCTGCCGGCCGAAGAAATTGCAGCTGCAGCCAAATTTACCGATGCGGCAGCCATTACGATCAGCATCAGTTCGTGCGCAGACGACAATGTGGTGCCGAAAGAACTGAGAAGGCTAAGGAAACTGGTAGGCATTGACGTTGCCATCATTGTTGGAGGCCGTGCAGCCCCTTATTACGAATCCATACTGAATGAAGTCGGCGTGGTCAAAATGCATAACTTCGCACATTTTCGAAGCTATCTTGACGAACTGGAAAGCCAGAAAGACAAAAAGCGTGCATAAAATTCAGACAAAACCGATGGGCAACTCAGCGTTGCCTATCCTCTACTCTAAAGCTCCTTGACAGAAACTCTGGCTTTGGAGATACATCCATACAGTTCAGCTTATTTTCCGGGGCCAGGAGAAGCATCGATATTCTTCTCAACTTACCGGATATTTACTTGTTCGTTTCGACCGGAATCACCCCGCCCCTTTCAGGGATAAAACGCGCCATCCCCCAAGCACCCGTAATTCGTCCGACGAAAAAAAGGGGGGTAATAAGCCCCCCGTAATGAGCGCACCTCAAACCTGTCCGACCGGTTTATTTTTATTCACGTTTACGGTCTTATCATCGCCCTTATCGGGTTTGTGCAAGGTAGGTCGACCTGTCGAATCGTTGTCGT
>NZ_JAERVK010000040.1 GCF_016745425.1 Candidatus Methylomicrobium oryzae
GTGCCACCGGGGCGACAGGCCCTGCCGGCGCCACGGGCGCCGCCGGCGCTCCGGGCGTAGCCGGTCCGGCCGGCGCCACGGGTGCGGCCGGTCCTGCCGGCGCTCCGGGCGTAGCCGGTCCGGCCGGCGCCACAGGTGCGGCCGGTCCTGCCGGCCCTGCGGGCGCTACCGGGGCTGCTGGCCCTGCCGGCGCCACAGGTGCAGCCGGCCCCGCCGGCGCTACCGGCGCGGCAGGTGCCGCCGGCCCAACGGGCGCGACCGGGGCGGCAGGCGCTAGCGGGGCCGCCGGTGCCACGGGCGCTACCGGCGAAACCGGCGCTACCGGCGCAACAGGCGCTTCAGGAGAAACCGGCGCCACAGGCGAAACCGGTGCTACCGGCGCCACAGGAGAAACCGGCGCTACCGGCGCAACGGGTGAAACCGGTGCAACCGGCGCTACAGGGGCCGGTCTTGGCGCATTCGGTTATTCCTATGAATTGGCGACTATCGCAGACGCTACTGTCGTAGGCGGAGCCGATGTTCCTTTTTCCAATAGCGGGCCGTTAGTAGGAGTTACCCATCCTACAACGACAACAGTGGTTGTACCCATCGCGGGTTCCTATAAGATCGATTATGAGGTGAATATCACGGCCGGTGTCGGATCCGCAATAGCGATCGCAGTCAACGGCACACCTATTGCTTCAACAAATGTAACCGCGTTGGTTGCAGTAGGCCAAGTTTCCGGCACGGCGATTTTGGACCTGGCGGCAGGCGACGTAGTCACGCTCCGGAATAATTCGGCAATACCATTAACGTTGACTCTGGCCCCCTCGGTCAGCGCACAGCTGAATGCCCTGCTCTTGGATTAAGAGCCGGAGCTAACGGCGATTGCAGCGAACTGTACAATTGATCCGTCCACGTCCGTATCCGTATAGGCATGCGGCGGACGTTGTGCCGATCGCTGCAAGAAATAACCCGAATTAATCGGGACGGCAGGCCGGTTTCCGGCCTGCCGCATTTACGAGAGGAGATTTTATGGCCCGTATCGGCCTGTGCATGATCGTCAAAAACGAGGCGCCGATTATCCGCCGCTGTCTGGAGAACGTGCAGCCTCTGGTGGACTACGTGTTGATCGTCGATACCGGTTCCACGGACGGCACCCAGGCGGCGATTCGCCGGTTTTTGCACGAACAGTCTGTGCCCGGCGAAGTGATCGAGGAGCCCTGGCGCGACTTTGCCTATAACCGCAGCTTTGCGCTGCAAAAACTTCGGGAGCATGAGGATATCGACTATGGTCTGATGATCGATGCCGACGAAGTGCTGGTCTATGAGCCCGGATTCGAGCCGAAGCGTTTCAAACAGGGGCTGACCCTGGACCTTTACGATATCGAAACCCGCTACGGCAATCTCAGCTATTTAAGGCCCCAGCTGTTCAGCAACCGGCTGAACTTTTGTTACAAAGGGGTACTCCATGAATACCTCGAAGCCCCTTCTTCGCTGTCCCGGGCGCGCGTCAGCGGCTTTTTCAACCGTCCCCTGCAGGACAGTGCGCGCAGCCATAATCCTCAAAAATTTCAGGATGACGCCCGTTTACTGGAAGCCGCCCTGACCGAAGAAACCGATCCGTTCCTGATTTCCCGTTATACCTTTTACTTGGCGCAAAGCTATCGCGACAGCGGCGATCACGCGCCGGCGCTGCAGGCTTACCTGCGCCGCTCAGAGCAGGGATTCTGGCAGGAAGAGGTGTTTGTCAGCCTACTTAATGCCGCCCGCCTCAAAGAGCGTTTAGGGTATGAGGCGGCCGAGGTCGTACAGGCCTTCATGGCGGCGCATGAAAGTCTGCCTACCCGCCTGGAAGGGCTGCATGGCGCGGCCCGTATCTGCCGGAAGCACAATCTCTATCAGCAAGGCTACATCCTGGCGCAGTATGCCGTCCGCCTGCCGCGTCCCGCCACCGGGCTGTTTGTCGAATCCTGGATCGCCGATTACGGCTTGCGGGACGAGTATGCCGTACTGGCCTACTGGACGGGGAATTACCGCGAAACGTTCAATGTCTGCCTGCAGTTATTGAAGGAAAACCGGGTACCCGCCGACTACAGGCCGCGCCTGCGTCAAAATGCCGAGTTCGCCATAGGCAAATTAAACCAACCTTCATTGGCTAAATTGCTTCCCCCAAGCTAATCGTCTCCCCATGTAAATTAAGGTCAATAGGATACTGTGCCTGAGCGGGACGATGCGGTTCCGTATTTGCGAGCCAGGTTTCCAAGATTACCGCGCTACGTCGTCTTTGTTCAGCGGCTGAACAGACTGACTGATGCGGGCTTCCTTATTGGGAGTGACCGTGCGATCAAGAACGGAACCCCGGGCCCCAAGCTTGGCTCATCGATTCGTTTCCGGTCGCGCTGGCGAAACAAACCCACGCTTCAAAGCCAAAGTGGCACCCGAATTGGCCGACCACGGCTATTGTGCGTACGGCGGCAAAGCCTATCGGCGCCCCGATGCGGGCGAAATTCAACAAACTCAAGGTTTGACGGAGCTAAAGCCGGTCAAAAAACAGCAGGACAACAGGCGCTCGATGCCGACAAGGGTGTCGCGCGTGCGCCAGCCCCGAAGTCTTTTTTCATGGGATCAAACAACATATTCATAAAAGCAACGCCTACCATTTTCTTTCTCTTCACCTAAACTTAAGGATGTGAAAGAGCTTGGCCGATGAGAGATGCCGTTAGCCTAAG
>NZ_JAERVK010000041.1 GCF_016745425.1 Candidatus Methylomicrobium oryzae
TGAGGCTCAAGTCTTCTGGCTGTGTAACCGCCGTCCCGAACAGTGGAAGATAGACAATACCACCATGGCTCAAATCTTTGGAAAGCTTGAAACCCAGCTCGATGACTACTTCCACAACAGGCCCCATTAAGCAGCATTAAAGGTAACCATTATGCAAACCAACCCCCCAAAAAAGACCGGACGGCCGATCGGCCGGCGTTCGATCAACACGCTGCGGAGCGCTGCGTTGAAAGAACTCGAAGCCCTCATGAAAGATACCACTGTACCGCCGGAAACACGCGCCTTTGCCGCGGCGAAACTGATTGATGAGGCGGCCAGATCGTGAAAACCTTCAGCGATTCGCAGCTCGAACAAAGTCCCACGTTGCGCCAGCTCAGCGTTTTGTCCCGCGTGAATCCGTTCGATGTGAACGATCACACCGAGGTCAATAAGGCGCTGGCCGAGGCGTTGGTGTTACTGATCGATGCCTTGGATCGGGACGGCATTCAGTTCAATGACCGCACCGACAAGAACGCGCTTTGGCAAATGCTGTTCGTCAACTATCAGTTGATTACTCAGATCCGGCCGGCCTCCCCGGTCCGGCACTAAAAGGACACTCCCTCATGGCACTTCAACACGACTCACAAGGCTTTCTAATCGGCGAGGTGATCCCCGAAATTCGCCGGGCGGCCGAGCTTTTAGAGCGCATCCGCAACGACGTGGCCGACATCAAGCGGTCGTTCCTGGCGTCGGCACAGGGCGATAGCGGCAGCCAGCCGCCAATCCTGCCGCCTTTGAGCGGCGAGACGGCCGTCCCCGGCAGCGGTCGGCAGACGCAAGGCGATAGCGGCAGCCAGCCGCCAATCCTGCCGCCTTTGAGCGGCGAGACGGCCGTCCCCGGCAGCGGTCGGCAGACGCAAGGCGATAGCGGCAGCCCGGCGCCGATCCTTCCACCTTTGAGCGGCGAGACGGTCGGCCCCGGCCGGCGGCGAAACAGACCTGCCGCCGGATCACAGGTTCCGCCAGGGCACAATCGAGACGCTCGCGGCCGCTTTACGAACAATAATCCAAACCCGGACGAAGAAGAGCGCAAACAGAAGCGTTTGTTCAATGGCATGGCCGACCGGCTTGCTGACGCCGTGACAGGCTCAGCGGCCGGTCTTGAAGAGGCCGATCCGACCATCAAGGCGATTAATGAAGTGGCGCAGCCACTGGCACAGGGTTATCAGTTCTTTGCCGGCGATGACTGCAAGGAAAACAAATGGTACCGGCGCCTGTTCGGAGAACTCAGGCTGTTTCGGAAAGAGCAGACAGTCTTCGATCGGACCGAGCAACGGGTGCTGCGAGAGATTGACGAAAATACCGAGAACGCGCAAGGCTCGGGCAGCGCCCGCAGCGGCGGCTTTTTAGGCGGCCTGTTGGGAGGCGTTGCGGGCAGAATCCTGCCTCTGCTGATGACCGCGCTCGGGTTTATCTTCGGTCCGGTCGGCTTGGCGCTGGCCGGGGCGGCAACGGCGGCCTGGGGGGTATTCACCGAAGATGGCCGCAAGTTCTTCGCCAATGCGGCGGACAGTTTCGAGGTCGGCTGGGAAGCGACAACCGGTTATATCAAAGGCAAATGGGACGAAGGCGTCAAGTTCTTCACGGACATTTGGGCGCCGGTCAGCCAGTTTTTCGCGGATAAATTCGGGATTGTCAGCGAGTCGGCCAAAGCGGTGGTCGGCAAAGTGTCCGATACCGCCAACCAGGCCAATGCGTTCGTCAAGGACCAGACCGGCGTCGATGTGAAGGAAAAGGCCAAGACGGCCAGCGCGACGGTCAAAACGGCGTACCAAAAGACCGTGGAGGCGGCCAGCCGGAACGTGATCGAGCCGGCGGCGAATGCAGTCGGTAAAGCCAAAGACTGGGTATTAGGCCAAACCAGCCAGTTCTTCGAATCCGGCAAAGGCGGCGCCGGTACGGTCTCGACTGGAAAAGGTGATTTCGGCGGCGCCTCCTACGGCACCTATCAGCTTTCCTCGAAGCAGGGCACGCTGCAGAACTTCCTGAAAGCCAGCGGTTACGAAAACCAGTTTGAAGGGCTGGCGCCGGGGACGGCAGAATTCAACCGGCGCTGGAAGGAAATCGCTCAACAAGATCCCGCCTTCGGCACGGCGCAGCACGCTTTCATCAAGCAAACCCACTTCGATCCGCAAATGGCGCGGTTAAAGCAAGCCGGGATCGACATCGCTGGCCGCGGCAAAGCGGTCCAGGATGCGGTTTGGAGCACTTCGGTACAGTTCGGCGGTGATACGGCACTGATCGAGAGAGCCTTAAAAGGGAAAGACCAAGCAAAGCTCTCGGATGCGGACTTCGTGTCGGCGCTGCAGGATTACAAGATCGCGAATAACGATAGACTGTTCTCCAAATCCTCCAATCAAGTCCGGGTAGGCACGCTGAACCGCGCCCGGAACGAAAAGACTCAATTGCTCAGCCTGGCGGCCATCGAAAGCAAAATCGCACCGATCGTACAGACGCCGGCCGTGCAAACCGTCTCCGCTCCTTCTCCATCCATGCCGGCTATGCCGAAACCGCCAGTGATCGCCGAAGCCCCTCAGGTGATGATGCCAGTCGTCAGCGATGGTTTACGTAAAAGCTTGTCGATCAACATCAACAAGGATGACATCGGCCAGGACATTTCCGACCGCCGACTGGCGCATATTGTAACCGGAGGCTTATCC
>NZ_JAERVK010000042.1 GCF_016745425.1 Candidatus Methylomicrobium oryzae
TGAAACAGCTGGAAGCCGAAAGCATCCACATCATCCGGGAAGTTGCCGCCGAATTCGAACGGCCGGTCATGCTGTATTCGATCGGCAAGGATTCCGCGGTGATGCTGCACTTGGCGATGAAAGCGTTCTATCCGGGCAAGCCGCCGTTTCCGCTGCTGCATGTCGACACCACCTGGAAATTCCGCGACATGATCGCCTTCCGCGACCAGCTGGTGAAGGATCTTGGCCTCGAACTGTTGGTCTATATCAATCAGGACGGGGTCGACCAAGGCATCGGGCCGTTCACGCACGGCAGCAAGAAACACACCGACGTCATGAAAACCGATGCGCTGAAGCAGGCGTTGGACAAATACCAGTTCGACGCCGCCTTCGGCGGCGCCCGCCGCGACGAGGAGAAATCGCGCGCGAAAGAGCGGGTCTATTCGTTCCGCGACAAAAACCACCGGTGGGACCCGAAAAACCAGCGCCCGGAACTCTGGAACATCTACAACGGCAAGATCGACCAGGGCGAAAGCATTCGCGTCTTCCCGCTGTCGAACTGGACCGAACTGGACATCTGGCAATACATCCATCTCGAAAACATTCCGATCGTGCCGCTTTATTTTGCCAAGGAGCGTCCGGTCGTGAACAAGGACGGCATGCTGATCATGGTCGACGACGAACGGATGCCGATCGGACCGGACGACAAGGTCGAAATGAAGAAAGTCCGCTTCCGCACGCTGGGCTGTTATCCGCTGACCGGTGCGGTCGAGTCGAACGCGACGACGCTGCCCGAGATCATCCAGGAAATGCTCTTGACCACGACCTCGGAACGCCAGGGCCGCCTGATCGACCACGACCAGGCCGGCTCGATGGAGCAGAAAAAGCGCGAAGGCTATTTTTAACAGCAGGTTAAAGTTTCAAGGCGAAAAGCCAATATCAACGTAATACGGATTTCGCCGCTTATCAAGGAAAAAACAATTTCATGTCCCACCAGTCCGATTTAATCAGTACCGACATCCACGCCTATCTGGCGCAACACGAGCGCAAGGAATTGCTCCGGTTTTTAACCTGCGGCAACGTCGACGACGGTAAAAGCACACTGATCGGCCGCCTGCTGCACGACTCGAAAATGATCTACGAAGATCAGTTGGCCGCAGTGCAGGCGGACAGCGTCAAGTCGGGCACCACCGGCGCGGGCAAGATCGATCTGGCGCTGCTGGTCGACGGGTTGCAGGCCGAGCGCGAGCAGGGCATCACGATCGATGTCGCCTACCGCTATTTTTCGACCTCGACCCGCAAATTCATCATTGCGGACACACCGGGCCACGAGCAATACACCCGCAACATGGCGACCGGCGCGTCGACCTGCGATCTGGCGATCATCCTGATCGACGCCCGCTACGGGGTCCAGACCCAGACCAAGCGGCACAGCTTTATCGCGTCCCTGCTCGGCATCCAACACATCATCGTCGCAGTCAACAAAATGGACCTGGTCGATTACAGCGAAGCGACCTTCAGCAAGATCAAGCGCGACTATCTGCAATTTACCGCCGCGCTGTCGCTGCACGACGTCCGCTTCCTCCCGATTTCCGCACTGGACGGCGACAACGTGGTCAATCGCAGCATGAATATGCCGTGGTTCGACGGCGAACCGCTGATGGACGCGCTGAATAACGTAAAGATTGCGAACGACCATAACTTTGCCGATGCGCGCTTCCCGGTCCAGTCTGTGAACCGACCCAACCTGGATTTCCGCGGCTTCTGCGGCACCGTCGCGGCCGGGGTGTTCCGGAAAGGCGATAAAATCACCGCCCTGCCTTCCGGCAAGACCAGTACGATCAAATCGATCGTGACCTACGACGGCGAGCTTGCCGAAGCGTTCCCGCCGATGGCGGTCACTTTCACCCTGGAAGACGAGATCGACATCAGCCGCGGCGACCTGATCGTCGGCAGCGAAACCCAAACAGCGACCGTCGCCGATAAATTCCGCGCGCACCTCGTCTGGCTGCACGAAAAAGCGCTGACGCCGGGCCGGCAGTACACCCTGAAGCTGGCCACCCGCAGCGTATCCGGCTCGGTATCGATGATCCACCACCGGATCGACGTGAATACGCTGGAACACCACGACGCCAGCGAGCTGAAGCTGAACGAGATCGGCAACTGCACCGTATCGGTCAATGCGCCGGTCGTGTTCGACGCTTATCAAACCAGCAAAGGCACCGGCTCGTTCATCATCATCGATCGCCTGACCAACGGCACGGTCGGTGCAGGGATGATCCTCGGCACGACCGAAGAGGAAACCCTACGCCCGGTCAGCGTCGAGGAACGCGCCGCCCGCTTCAGCCAACAGGCCGCGGCGATTGCGCTCACCGGGCCGAACGCCAGGGACATCGCTTATCAACTGGAAAGAAAGCTGTTCGACAACGGCCATGCCGCGACCGTGCTGGAAACCGCCGATGCCGCCTTGATCGAGGCACTCAAAAACGCCGGCCTGATCGGCTTGTGCGTGAACGGCGAAGCGCATTGCAACGCCACGTTCGAC
>NZ_JAERVK010000043.1 GCF_016745425.1 Candidatus Methylomicrobium oryzae
TGGTCAGCGTGGCCGGGTCCATCGCCTCGCTGAAGGTCGCGGTCACGGCCGTGCCAGTCGCCACCCCGGTCGCACCCGCCGCCGGATTCCGCGCGGTCACCGTCGGCGCCGTCGTATCCTCGGTACCCGACGCAAGATGAATCCAGCGCGCTACCGAAGGCACCCCGGTATTATTCAGCACGAACAGCATATAGTAGCCGGGCGGTGCAAGGTTTGCTGTTGCAGGGGCGTCGGCGCTAACGCGATTACCGCTCTGCGAGAATGTGAGGGTCAAATAGCGTTGATCTTCATCGAATTGATGGGTAACCGATCCCGGTCTTACCAATGCTACCGAACCGATAGCGTTTGCATCGGCGAGATCAAAAGAAAACGTGGTGCCGTGCGCAACTTCCAGTGGAGCGGATGCGATGGCCGGACGGGCTCCTTTAAAAAGATAAGGCGGTGAAAAAAACTCTGCAGTAAGCTGGTCGGGGCCACCGTAACTGTCGCCGCTTCCCGCCACAACGACACGTCCATCCGGTAGCAGTAATGCCGTGGAGTGATACAATCGAGGATTTTGCATTGCCGCCATGGTGTTCCACATTCTGGTAGAAGGATTCCACATTTCTGCCTCATAGACGGCAGCGGAGATATTCTTGCCTTCGGTCGTGACTCCGCCTCCCGTTGCCAACACTTTGCCATCCGGTAATAGCGTCAGGGTATGGTACGCGCGTGGAAAGGCCATAGGAGCCGTCTGCTGCCATGTGGACGGTGCTCGGGTTGTGTCCAGAACATAGGTCGTCTCGGAGGTAGGGAGGTTAGAAATATCAGTCGTTGCAGCAGTCCCTGACTTAATGATTTTCCCCGGCAAAAACATGGCAGCGCTGCCCCCATCAACTACCGTAGGATCCATGGTCGTCCATTGTTGTGTCGCCAGATCAAGCGTACGAGTGACGGCCGGCTGCTCCCCAGCCCCGGCATTTAGAATACGGCCGTCGGGAAGCAGAAAAATGAAAGGGTAATAGGGAAACGCGAGCTGTGCCCCATCCAGCCGAGTCCACGTGTTGGTCACCGGATCGTAGATTTCGGGTATATCAGCGATACAGTCGAAGCAGGTGGTGGCGCCAGACGTTACAAGAACTCGTCCATCGGCCAGCGTCGTCGCAGTGGGGTACCACCGCCGGTACGACATCGCGGGCACATCCGGAGATGACGTCCATGATTCCGTTACGGGATCGAAAATCGCTACCTGGTTTGAACCGAGTGTGTTATGAGCATTATCGTGTCCTCCGACTATCAGAATCCTGCCGTCAGCAAGGGCCGTATGCCCCGAGCAAAAGATATTATAAGGCGCAGGGACAGGATGGAAATTTCCCGTCGCAGGATCCCAGACAGTCGCAGACGACCCTCCCGCGTTCTCACCGGCAAACATCAGAATCTTTCCGGTATGAAGATGAATCATGTCTACAGCCACAAGCCCCAATTGGACTGGCGGGGCCCATTCGCCGACCTCGGAAGAGGAAGGAGGCGGAGGCGGCGTCGGGGCCAATCCGACAGGCGTAGTCATATCGGCTTGAATCTCGGCGGTACTCAAGGCACGATTATAAACTCGCACCTCGTCAATCAACCCTGCAAAGTATTCACCCCAGATCGCATTGCCCCCTATCCGGAGCGGGAGACTTGAGGCGACCAGATTCCCGTTCACGGCCACGGCTCTCACCTGGACACCGTTCACGTAAAGCCGAAGTGTGCCGCCGCCATAAGTGGAAGCCAAATGCGTCCAGGCATTAAGAGAAAGGCCGGAACCGCCGCTTGCGGCAATGTCGGAGCTTCCAGTGTTAATGTAAGTGGCTGGCCGCGGCGCATTGTCGTGCGCATAAAGTGCATAAGACAGTCCAGCCGGCTTTTCTTTTAAAATTGCCGTACGCCAACCGCTCAAAGCGCTTGGGTTCACCCAGGCTTCCAAGGTCATACCGCTACCAAGGTCAAGGTCCGCCGCATCGGCTACTGTGACCAAGGCATTTGTTCCATTAAAACGCAATGCACTGCCAAATCGCCCGGCCGATACCCACGTTGCGCCCTGGATCGTGCCCGTGTGACTGTTCGTGGCAGAAGAATCCCCTGCTAAGGAACCGGCTGCTTCATCAAAGGAATACGCAGCCACAAGGCCAGCCGTTTGGGCGACAGCAAACTCCGTAAATCCGGCAAATAAAAGTCCGATCCCTGCGCTCACGACCCTGTACAAAATTCGCTGACCGACAGAGCTTAAAAAATTATGGAAAAAGCCAGGCCTCCAGTCGAGCTCCTTTACTCTTATTATTTTTATCATGATGACATCTCCTTATGGCTTATGATCAGTATTGCGTTGTTTCTAGTAGTGCAGGACATCCATGATCCCGTACAACATCTGTGAATGACCGTGCAGGAGGACAATGCCTAAACTCAGCTTGAGCTTGGCTGAACGGATCAGCATGTTTCTCTCCTTATCTCCATACCGGTACCTAGGCAAAACTTGCCAATTTTTTGTAGCGGGGGTCGCGCGT
>NZ_JAERVK010000044.1 GCF_016745425.1 Candidatus Methylomicrobium oryzae
GGTTCAGATGGTGGCTTCGCGCGCTGCGCTCGCACCATCTAACCTTATTCGTTAGCCATGTCATACGCTTCATATACACAAGATCAATAAGGTGTTCCGTCTTTGCGAAAAAATACCCATGCCCCATTTACGAATTTAGCGCATAAATCGTCATCGGGATAGCTTACCTCATCGCCGCTTGTTCTATCGCCAATTTCCAAATAGAGTACATCTTCCATTGTTTCGTTGAGAAGGGAGTGGGCATTACCCGTCCCGGCCTTGAATCCTGCACACATGCCAGGCGACAACCGGGTCTTGCCATTGTTGGTGTGCAGGGTTGGGCATCCCTCCAGGATGTATACGATTTCATCCTGTTTAGCGTGCGCGTGGCGCAAAGACGACGCTGCGCCTGGAGGTAGGCGTGTCAGGTTGACCCCATAATTGGTTAATCCGAAAATATCCCCTAGCGGACGTTTCTCGCGTCCCTTTACTCGATCAGCCAACATCGGTGGATAAACGGAGGGCTTTGCACGCAAAGGCGCGTCGGCTGCATAGATAAAATCTGGATATTCTGCTTTCATCAAGGTTCCTTTATTGCTTTGGTCTTTCTGTTCTAGTGATAAGAAAATCGGTGCAACCGAGTTCGATCTCACGCACACGCTATGGACTTCACCGTGCGGCGAGGGTTTGGTCATTTACCACTTGTCATAATGACACTGGACGCGACTCACAAGTCCGTTTTCATCAAACTCAAATACTTCAGATGCGTTTAGATTGTTTACGCTCTGATACTGAATAACAACGCTACGCACCCCGAAGAATACATTTTTTAGTACAAAATTAAGATCGGGATACGCTGCCAGCCCTTTTGTCAAATACTCTTTTAACGCCCATTTTCCGCAGAGTGTTCCGTGGGGATTGTTAGCTAGTCTGGTAAGGAATGGACTGAAGTATTCAACGTCTTCTGCGTAGTGAGAAACAATGGCTTCAATGTCATGACTATTCCATGCCTGTATCCAGTGCTCGGCAAATTCCTTCGCTTTGTGTTCGGTGAACATGGAACCTCCTGAATGGCTAACGTCTAGCTCAGCCGAGGCAGGCGGCATCGCCGCCTGGCGTCGGTTGGAGCGCAGTGTTATGCGCGCCATTTAGATAGCGCGGTGACTTCAACGCCGCCTGATATTCTTCAACCTTGAAGAAAGGCCACGCTTCGTCATCCCCGTTTCGATGGAAATGGTTGTCAAGACGCTTGGTCACGAGACCCAACGAAATCAACCAGAGAAGAGGGCGCGCAACCCTATAGTAAAGAGGCCAACTCGGCCACTTGTACTCGTAGTCGCTCTTGAGGAAAACGATTGCTCGCATAACGACTGTCAGTTGCTCATTGCTCAAAGCGTGAGCCCCATCCATCTTGTGCCTAGTCAAATCGTCATAAGTTAACCACATGGCTTCATAAACTGCAGTGACGCCACGATCTTTTGTCTCGATTTCCCAAGCTGCATCGTCGAACTGAAAGTTGTCCGTAAAGCACTCGACGAAGTGCCGGATTTCCTCGGCGAGCTTATTTCTCGCTTGGCGATCAATCATGACTTCCTCGCATAACGCAAAGGTAAGGGGCGCGCCGTTGAAGGAAGCCAAGCGAAGCCGCCGAACCTGTTTTAAAAAGCAAACCTACAAAACCGCCAATGGCCGGCGCGTCCTTTTGACCGTTTTGTTGGGCTTGGAACTTAGCTTGGCCTCCAATGTTAATGAACAGATTAAGCCGCCACACGATGGACACCCAAACTATCGCGTTTAGATTCCAATTGCCATAAATCATAAGACGACTGGGCAGCAAGCCATGACTCAGCACTTTTACCAAAAGCCAACTCCAGCCGCAAAGCCATTTCGGGACTCACCCCGGTTTTACCGTTTACCAATGCCGACACTGTTTTACGGGTAACGTTGAGCTTTTTGGCTGCTTGGGTAATGGTTAAATTGAGAGGCTGCAACCAAAGTTCATAAAGAATTTCACCCGGATGCGGGGGATTATACATTTTCATTGACATACCTCATTAGTGGTAGTCCAAGTAATCGACAACGTAAGCATTGCCGTCCTCAAAGCGAAAGATAACTCGCCAGTTCGCTTGCACCGTCAGAGACCAAAAGCCTTCGAAATGGCCTTTTAAAGGGTGGAGACGTAGCGCGGGAGCTTCCAAATCTCCCAATTGATGGGCATCGTTTAGCAATGCCAAAATTAGACGCAAGCGTTTGGCGTGAATTGCTTGGATGCCGCTTTGATTACCCGTAGCAAAGAACTTTTCCAGACCTTTATGAGCGAAGCTTTTGATCATAAGTGCAATTGTAACCGTATGGGTTACGCGATGCAATATGCAAAAGCCCTGTACTGCCCAACGTAGAGCTAACCGGGCGCGGCACGGGAAGCTGAAAATAAAACCGCATTATAACCGCGCTCCGGTTGAGCGCAATGTTGGACGAAGCCGCTATCGCGGAGAAAAGCCAAGCCGCTTGATTGACAATAAA
>NZ_JAERVK010000045.1 GCF_016745425.1 Candidatus Methylomicrobium oryzae
GTAAACCATTCGATCCTGCGCTTCATCAGGCTTGACGCGGATAACAGTATCTACATTACTTTTTGAATAATAAGAGGGCGATATGTTAGTGAGAATGAAAACGGACGATGGCAATGTAAAAATCGATCCGGATAAAATTACTCAATACTGGGCTATTTCCTTGGATAAAACCTGTATCGAGCATGAAATGAATGGCGAGATGGAAAGAGTTTGCGTCAATCACGACATGCTTCAGATCTCGCAGACTATTGCGAAATGCTGCATGTGATCAATTAAACAAATCCCCCTGCAACAGCCGCCGCTCTTCGGCCGGCAGCGACCGGATCAGGCTGACGGCAAGCTGCCGGGTAGAATGGTGCGGGGGATTCAAATCGTGCTTGAAGGCCAGCACGAACACAAACGACGCCCCGCACTGCTCGGTATTCATGCACTGGCAATACAGATCCTTCACGGCGGGACTGAGCTGGTTGGACGAGGTGATAACGGCTTTTTGCTGGCAATGGGGGCAGGTCACGCGCATGGATGAAAAACCTCCTCAAGTTTTGCGTGATTATAGAAAAACAACACCTAAATTAAGGAGTTTTCGCCGCAACATGATGAACGAACACGTGTTTTTGTATTACCGGCTGCTCTGCCGGAAAGCCGAACGGGAAATAGCCGATATGTCCGACGAAAATCACAAATTTGCCTGACGGCGAATCCGGCTTGCAAGTTAATTCGCTGCCTTAGAAGCAATAGCCCTACTAACCATCTTTTCTACGTTGGGTTCCATTTTATCGGGCAGCAATGTTATCTCCGGATGGGCCTGCGCATAGACGCGGAATATTTCGTCGGCAAAGGCTTGGCCGATTGCCGCCACGCCTTCAAAGTCGAAAATAACATACTGAAAGCGTTCGATGCGAGCCAGTAATCGTTTCGCTTGCGACCTGGAAACAAGTTTTTCATTACCGTATTGGGCCAAGCGTACCGGAATGACGGTTTTGTTGAACTGAAATTCGTCAGGTCCCGCATAGTCGTCGAACACCGATTGAATCTGTCGTGTCGAATCGCGCTTGATGAGCATGTAGACTGCCGTACCGTCTTCGTCTCTGGAAATATGCGACTCAAGAATAAAGTCGAAGTCGAATGTGTCGTCGTGGCTAAACCGGATCCCGCCCGATTCGATTTCAAACTCGTCGAACACCCTCGAAGTAAAGAAGATGCCTTCGCCGGTGTGGTTATCGGGATCGGTGGTCAGCTTGCCTTTTGATAATTCGAACAAGGCTTGTCGCTCATCGCTTAAATCGCACAACCGCTTAATTTTACTGAAAATACCTTCGCCGTCGTCGATTACAATAATGACTATTTTTTCTTTATCCCGTACCGCAGATAGATAAATATGTTTTCCGCCCGAGTGGTCGATGACGTTATTGACCATTTCGGTAAAACCGTAATGGCATATGTCGACGATGTTTTCGGGTAAACCGTCGAATACGAAAGCGTAGTGATTCCTCCAAACGCCGTCCTCCGTGAATTCTTCAGTCAGGGGAAACTGCGACTTATACTCTCTTAGGTCGCCTAGAAAGTACCTCTTTCCTTTGCCGGTGCCGCTCGATTTTAACCAGCCCTCCGTTTCCAGGCGTTTGATGTGGCTGTTGACCGCTTGGGGAGTGATCGAGAAGATAGCGGCGATATGTTTTGCAATATCGATGGGATGGTGCCTGACGTCCCTGAGAATTTGGCGGCGAATCCGCTCGCCGCGTTCTTTATTGCTCATGCTTTATCCTTTAAGAAAATTGTTTTCTTAAAGGATAGGCGGGTTTTTCTTAAAGGACAATGAAATTTTCTTAAAGCCCGCGTAGGGCGGAATAACGAAGCGTATTCCGTCGGATGTGGAGTTTCCATGCGGCGCATACGGCTTTGCCTATTGCGCCCTACGGTCCTACGCGCTCCAATTCTTACAAACCCGCTTCGGCGAATTTTCTCGATTGAAAAAAACACATATCTGAGCTTGACTTTATTTTATTTATAGGGATACTGAAAATAAATCAACTCAACTGGGGGGTAACCATCAATAGCAAAGGGGCATATATGGAGAAATGTCAGCTTTTGGTTCTCCAGGCCTATGACTTGTTTATCAGGTTAAATAGATTATTAATCGAAGAAACATTAAAAACGATAGACAAAAAGCACTATGTCTTTAAGCACCTTAAGGTTGTCCGTGATAAGGCCTTAACGTGTTTAAAGCGTCGCAATCACAAATACAATATTATTGAGCATTTATAATGCCCAGACCGAAAAAATCGGATAAAAAGACGTCGATTTCTGTCAAGCTACCGCCTTACTTGATGGCCTGGATGAGTTGTCAGCCAGAGAGTAGGGCGGTGCCGATCGAAACAACCTTACCGGCATGAATTCAAATATCGCCGGGGGGGGGCAATGCCGTTAAGTTAAGCGCTTTGTGGTATAATTGATCTGTTAACTGATTGAAA
>NZ_JAERVK010000046.1 GCF_016745425.1 Candidatus Methylomicrobium oryzae
GTTGGACGAAGCCGCTATCGCGGAGAAAAGCCAAGCCGCTTGATTGACAATAAAATGTAACCTCACGCCCTCACCACGAGGGACCATTCTACGACGAAGCATGAGGTTACACATCAATGACAGCATCATCTGAATCCCATTTCAAGCAAAATTATCAAGCCCATCTCAAACATCTGAAGCTCAAAGGGCTTCAGCCCAAGACGATAGAGGCTTACGCCCGTGCCATTCGCCGCGTTGGCGAGTATTTTGACGAACGCATCGAGGACCTGTCCGAAGCGCAGTTGACCGATTATTTCACCGATTTGCTGGCGTCGCACTCCTGGAGTTCAGTCAAACTCGATCTGTACGGCCTCAAGTTCTATTATACCCATGTGCTGCGCAAACCCTGGGTAGCGCCCCATCTGATCAAGCCGCCCAAAGCCCAGCGCTTGCCGGATATTGTCACTGTTGAGGAGGCCCAACGTTTGTTTCTGGCCACCCGCACCCTCAGTTACCGGGTCTTCTTTTTCACCGTCTACAGTCTAGGGCTGCGTCTTGGTGAGGGTTTACGCCTGCAAGTCGGCGATATCGATGCCGAACGCCAGCGCGTACATATCCGCGATGCTCAGGGGAACAAGGATCGCCTGGTACCGTTGCCGGCGGCGACCTTGGGTTTGCTGCGCCGCTTCTGGCAAGTGCATCGCAACCCTGTCTTGCTGTTTCCTAACCGGCACGGTGGCTTGAAGTCGGCCTACCGGGCGACCACGCCGCTGGATCGCGGCGGTGTACAAACGACACTGCGCCAGGTGGCTCACGACTGCGGCTTAAAAAAAAGATTTCTCCGCACAGCCTGCGCCACAGCTACGCCACGCATCTGATCGAAGCCGGTGTCGATCTGCTGGAAGTGCAGAAAATCCTCGGCCACCACAGTATCCTCACCACGGCCCGCTATACCCATCTGACTGACGGCACGAATCAGAATGCCCACCAGGTGATCAATACCTTGATGAATGGCTTTGCCCTGAACTGGGGGAAGGTCAAATGATCCTGCTCTCCGCTCTCATTCAAACCTTCGAAACCGAATTTCTGGCAGGCTATCAGGATGCGCTACTGCCCAGCCAGCGCCAAGCGCTGGCCGCCATGAAGCACTGCCGCACCTCGCAAAGTCCCGTGATGCTGGCTCAATGCGCGGACTGCGAGAGCCAACGCTTCGTGCCGCATTCCTGCGGCCATCGCCACTGTCCCCACTGCCAGTCTCACGAATCTCAACAATGGTTGGAAAGACAACTGCAAAGGCAGGTGCCCGCCGCGTACTTTTTATTGACTTTCACCTTGCCAGAAGAGCTCAGAGCGCTGGCCTGGCAGCAGCAACGCACGCTGTATGATTTGATGATTCGGTGTAGCTGGGAGACGGTCAAAACCTTTACCCTCAACGACCGACAACTTCAGGGAAACGCCGGCGCCATCGCGGTGCTGCACACCCATTCCCGCCGCCTCGATTATCACCCGCATGTGCACCTGGTGATGCCGGCGGCGGCCATCGATGCGGACAAACGCCTGTGGCGCACCAAGAACCACGGTAAAAACCAAACCGGCTACCTGTTCAATCACAAGGCGCTGGCCAAGGTCTTTCGCGCCAAACTGCTGGAAGGAATCCGTCAATCCGAGCTTGATCTCCCATCCCGTTACCCCGAAAAATGGGTCGTCGACGTCAAGTCGGTCGGCCGCGGCGACAAGGCGTTGGTCTATCTTGGCCGCTATCTTTATAAAGGCGTCATCCAGGAAAAGGATATTGTCGCCTGCCGGGACGGCCAGGTGACTTTCCGTTACCAGGACAGCAAAACCCGACAGATGCAAACCCGAACGCTGCCCGGCGCCCAATTCCTCTGGCTGATCCTCCGCCATGTCTTGCCTAAGGGTTTCCGGCGTGCCCGCAATTTCGGCTTTTTACACCCCAACAGCAAACGGCTGATTGGCTTGTTGCAAGTCCTGCTTGGCGTGAATCCGCACCGGGCGCTGGCCTGGCTGAGAAAACGGCCATCCCTCACGTGCCGGTGCTGCGGGGGCATCATGCGCATTATCAAAACGCGCATTCCGCCGCCGTTCACCATCGGGACACAAAGCCCACCGGCTAACGAAATTTAGAGGGAACAGGTGATGTAAGCTCGGCTTTCTCTCCGGTCAAGCCGAAAGCGGCATTTTTGCGCCGAGGGCGGTGCTCGCCCCCAATCCGAGGCAAAAGGCACTTAAAACCGGCCGTTTCCGGGTGGCGGACTGCCGTGGCGATCATTTCGGCTTGTTTTTGAGCATTCATGCCTTAAAACAAGCCGCCTCAAACCCAAAACTCCGAAAAGCTATTTTCTTATATAAAGTCCTACCTGCGAACACCGGGCTTGTCCAACAACCGGTTCAGATGGTGGCTTCGCGCGCTGCGCTCGCACCATCTAACCTTATTCGTTAG
>NZ_JAERVK010000047.1 GCF_016745425.1 Candidatus Methylomicrobium oryzae
GTCTATCTTCCACTGTTCGGGACGGCGGTTACACAGCCAGAAGACTTGAGCCTCAACGCTGGGCGGAAAATTTCTTTCGACGGTCACCAGCCGAAGCGTACCGTCATCATCCCGGTACGCGGCCTGCTCCGTTGTGGAATAACCCACTGTCGCAAGTTTGAACAAAGCCTTTGCTACCTCGGCATCCTCGAATAATTTTTTGCGCTGTTCTTCGGTCATCAACCACCTCTATAAATTTAATAATCTTTACCTTTCCCGCGTGCTTCCCGGTCGCAGCCCCGGCGGCATTGGCGGGGCTCTGGCAAGGGTTTTCAATCCGTCATCAAATCCTTAAACAGATCGGCGGCGGCCGCCTGCGCTTGTTCAGCTGCAGATTCGGTATTTGCCGCGCCTGTTTTATCGGCCACCATGTAATGCACGTTTTCCAGGAAGAAGAAGCAGACCATATCCCACAAGTCCGGACTGCCTCGACCTTCCCAGGCCGGCGAGCCTTTTTCCGGGATCTTGAGCCTGAAATTGCCGCTATGGTCCTTGGGTATCCCCGAGGATTGAGCGACCATTTCCTTCTTGTAATCCAAGGTCAGAATCGATAGCCGGCCTTCTTTCGCGGCTCGGGCCGCATGGTGCGAAGCCTGCGCGCGCAAATTCAGATACCGGTCCTTGTTTTCTTTCTTCCAGCAGGGCTTGCCCCACAATACCGGAATCAAAACATGCCCTTGCTCTTCAATCTGCTGACAGATGGTGCCGCCGATACCGCCCTTGTCGACCACATAGGTCACATTCGACAATTCGGCCCCGGCCTCCACGATTCTGGGCGCCAATTTGCTCGATTTCACCTGATTCGTGAACAAGGGGATCAGCACGACCTCTACCCGCCGAGCCTCCGGCCCGGAATCGCCGTAACCGATCACCCGACCGGCGCCGATCGTCGATTTATCGCGAAGCCCTTCGCCTAAAGCCACGTCCGACGATACGACCCAGCCGTAAGGCTCGTCATCACCGATGATTCTGCCCCGGGTGTACAGCGCATGGGAGACCTTCTGCGACATCAGAAACTTCGATGAATCCTCGGGCGGCATGCCGAAGATGCGGACCCGCTTTTCATCGTCGTCATACTCGCCCAGTTTCTCGACCAGGAATGCATCGGAAACCCAGGGCGACTCGACCGAGGAAAACGTCATCGCATCCCAATCACCGCCATTTTCCCGGCTCAATTCCGTTTGCGTCCGGTGAAAATAGCCGGATAACCGGGTGTACTGGCTGGTTATCAGCATCCGGTTATGCGCTTCGGTCAAGGCCCCGGTCAGCGTGGTATACACCTCGTCCGGCACCGTGGAGCCTTCGTCCGCGATCACCAGAAAATTCTCGCCGTGCCGGCCGGCCATCTTGTTCGCGGTTTTCGCATTGGCTGTCTTGCTCTCGACGAACCACTGGTCATCGAATCCGACGACATGGCAGTGATTGTCGGCGCCGACAAAGACATGCGGGTAGATCCACGAAAACGCCCCCAGGCCGATCTTCTCAACCGTGACCGCCACTTCTTTCCAGAGTGTTGCGTTCAGCTGGTCCATGTCATTGGCGGTTACCAGCGTGACCGACTTCGGGAAGCACAGCAGATGCCACAGCACGATGATCGAAAGCGATTTCGTTTTACCGGTCCCGTGCCCGGAGGCTACCGAAGTCCTCGCCCGCGGCCGGGCAATCGACAGCAAAAGCCGTTGCTGTTGAACCGAAAGCTCATACCCGCAGACTTCGACACCGAAGCGGACAATATCGCCCTGGTATTCGCGGCATAATTCCAGCCACCGGGGATCATCAACGAGCGTCCTTTTTCTGGCCATCAATCACTGGAATAGTCGCGCTGAATGCCTAGCCGCGCGTAACGGCCCTCAATGAATTCCTGATGCTTTTGCAGGGACTTCTCGACCGATTGCCGGGTAATCTCTTTCAGTTCCTCCCACGGAATTTGGCTGATGGTAACCTCCTCTTTCACCTCGACACGGTTGCGCCATTTGTCCGGCCGGCGATTGTAGAGCCAAGCCGGATTGGCTTTTGTTTCCGGCGGATAGTGCTTGATGGTCTCTGCCCTGATGATTTCCCCCTCGTGACAAAACAGCTTCTCTTCTGGATGCGAATAGCCCATGCCGCGCATATAAAGGCGTTCGGCCATGTTGGCATCAGCCATCAGCTTCCCGTTCCTAATGGACTCCGAAAAAGATTCATGCGCCAACTTCCACAGGTTGATCGTGGACTCGGAAACATGAAAGAAATCGGCCATGTCCGCATCAGTGGCGCCGAGCAGGCACAGCTTCCGCGCCATTTCGTCAAACCGTTGATGGTATTTGGAATTTCCATGCAACCGTTCGG
>NZ_JAERVK010000004.1 GCF_016745425.1 Candidatus Methylomicrobium oryzae
GAATCAATAGTTGTGTACACGGCATAGTTTATCTGAAACTGATAGGTGATGAGGTGCGTACATATCGGCTTTAACCGTCAAAGCGAAAGATGGTAAAATCCCGAATTCCTATCGTTCCATTATCACCCGCCGTGCAACCGCGGCGCATCCAAAATTTCATCATGTCTTTTCCACACTGTTCATCACGACATTTATTGACGCTGGCCGCCCTGTTGCTGACCGCCTGCGCGGAAACCCGCCAGATTGCGGTAGACGGGCCGGCAATGACCGCTCAGCCTTTGGAGCCGCTGGCCGGATTTCAAGCCATTGACGGCGACGACTACTACGTTCGGCTGGTTTCCGAATTCTCCGGCCAGGGCGACAATTTTCTGAAAGGCGGCTGTTCCGATCTCGCGCCCTACCAAAAAGGCGATCTGTCGGCCGCCCTGGTTTACCGAGTCCGGAACGACACGATCAGGTTTCAGGGCGAGGCCTCCGGCTTTCTGTACCAGGCCACAACCGGCAAGTGCAACTTCAGGTTCGACGCAAAAAAACTGTATCTGACGCCCTGGCTCCGCCTCGATACCGGCAGACAAACGCAGATGGATTACGATTTCTATACCAATGCGAACAGCGATCTGGACGTATCGAGCCTGGTCGGCGACGTGAATGCGGCAAGCGGCATTCTGGCCTTGACCGGCGCGGGGCTCGGCGTCGCGATCATGGGACAGATGGCCGGGCAATGGGTACAGAACAACCAACAAGCCGTTCCGGCGCAGACTCAATCCTCCGCCAAGCAAAGCTCCGAATCGCACTCGCTGCCGGCGCTGACCGCCTACGCCGGCAAAACCGGCAAACTGAATCAGGCCGTATTCGACGTTTTCGAGATCGACGAAGGCGGGCTTAACCCGTTCAAACTCGAAACCAGAACGCTGGGCAAACTGAAGGTTTATCCCGAAATCGCGCCGACCCTGCTCCTGCGCACCGGGTCCGACGGCGTGCCCGACGCCCGCGATATGTCCTTCGAAGAACTCAACCGGTCGACGATCAAATCCGCATCGGGCGACATCAGCCTGGCACAATTACTCGACCAGTCGCAGCCGCTCGACAAACCCAATCTGAAGCCGGACTGGAAAAATTACGCGGAGGTGGAAAACAACTGCCGGAAGCTGAAACTGACCATGAAGGCGCTGGGCTTCAACAAGTTCGACCGCAACGCGCTGCTGTATTACTTCCTCGCCAACAGCGGCGACTGGAAAAACTACAACACCGACCGGCGCCGGGCAACGGACAGCGGACTCCGCCCGAGAGCGATCGCCGAATACCGCGCAAAGAATTTCGACGCCTGCCTTGCGGAAGACGATTATACGGTGATGAAAACGATGGGCCTGGCGGTTAATACGCGGGCCGACTGGGATCAGCTCGGCGCCACGAGCCTCCAGCAGGAACAACTGTTCTCGCCGCTGCAATCGATCGAGCGGCAATTGCTGGCGGTGCTGCGAAATACCTCGGCCGCCGAAATGGAGCGGCAGCTGTATCCGCTGTTGATGACCGGCGACAAGGTGAACGGCAAGGTCTTGCTGCAAAACCATCTGGGCGATTTCGGGCTGGAAAAACTGCTGAATCCGCCGGCGGCGGCCGTTCCTGCCGCACCAGCATTGATCGATACCGCCCTCCCGCCGGCGCCTCCCGCACCACAGACCGTGCCATCCGTTCCGCCCGTTTCGCCAATTCCCGGGGAAGGAACTCAGGTCAGCGCGGCGCAGCTGACCCAGGTATTTCAAGGCCTGAAAATCGGCGAATTGAGCTGTGCGCGTCCGGCGCCGGGCCTGCAAGGCAAAGGCGTCGGCATCCTGCTCTTCACCACCCGCGAAGGCAGCCCGAGAGCCAAAGGCGGCGCGCTGGAATTCGAATTCGCGGACGGAAAAATCAGCCGGATCGCATTTCAGCTGCCGACGTTCCGCGATTTCGAACAAGACATTGCCGACCGCCCCGAAGTCGGCGGCTGCAGAATCGATCCGGCCTGGCTGACGAAACTGCATTAACCTCCACGCAGGGTTTGGCGGCCCGGTCGACCAAAATCCGGGCCGTTTTACCCTATCCGCTAAGGCACAGAAATGCGCATTTCGCCGTTATCCTGCGCAATCTTGAAATGGCGGAGAATGTTCATCCCCAGCAAGGGCTGGCCCAAATTCGGCACGATCATGCTCTCGGCGTTCTTGATCAGGAAATGCCCGAACCGGAGTTCCGGAATCACTGCCGTACAAGCTTCGGTCAGGCCGTTGGCCGTTTCCATCAGCGCCGTTTTTCTGCAGGCGATGCCGGCCGCCGATGCTTCATTGCTAGGCAACGATACGACCGATGCCCCGGTATCGATCACGAAAACCAGCGCCTTGCCGTTGATTGCGCCGTCGACAAAATAATGTCCGCTGCCGTGCTGCTTGACTAACAGCGGCGCCGACCCGGACTTGGCATCGGCTGATGGTGAAAGCGGAGCCTTATAAGTTTGTGTCCAGGAAGAAAGCGTTTCGGCAGTCGCGACGCAGGGTGTTTTCTGATACAGCAAACGGCCTTCCGCGTTTTTGCATTTGTAAATCTGATCGCCGAAAGACGCCTGTGAGGCTGTTACCAGCAACGCCGCCGACAAAGGGATAATGAATTTGCGCATAACTCCTCCTGATCAAGCGGATTCTCTGATGCGGTTGCAGTGTGTAAAGATCATCCGACACTATAGCCTTTCTTGCGAGAAATACCATGCCCCAATTCGTTTTTCCGGCAAACGCGAAGATAACGCGGCGTCAGCCCCAGGGCAGCCCAAAAAACGCGGCACCGCCGTTACCGTACAAGGTGTTCTGTTTCCGCTTCTGCAAATGTGTCTGTCCGACATTAACGCCGATGTGTTGCTGCAGTGGCTATCCCGTGAGAGCAAGACCCGAGCGACCGTCACCAAAAACGGATATATTCTGTTTCGGGCGTTCTGGCATTGGTGCGCCGGGCATAAGACCTACAAAAATGTGATCGATACCGACGCACTGACCAAACAGGTTAAAAAATCAGTTCCCAAAGCCGGGACCAAAAAAACGGACCTTCTCCATAAAGGCCAGCTAAAAGACTGGTTTGCCGCCGTGCGCAACCTGAGCAATCCGGTGGTATCCGCCTACTTGCAAGGATTGATATTGACCGGCGCCCGCCGTGAAGAGCTGGCCGGGCTGAAATGGGACGACATCGATTTTAAATTGGGCGCTCTCTGGATCAAAGATAAGGTGGAAGCCGAGGGTAGCGTGATTCCCTTAACCCCTTATTTACACAGCCTGATCGTGCAACTGCCACGGCGTAATCAATGGGTATTCTCAAGCCCCACAGCCGCCGACGGCAAACTGGCGGAGCCCAGGAAAGGCCATACCCGGGCGTTAACTGCGGCCGGACTGGAACATGTTACTGTACACGGCTTACGCCGCACATTCGCCAGCCTGGCCGAATGGGTGGAAATGCCGGTAGGCGTAGTCGCGCAAATCATGGGACATCGGCCAAACGCCACCGCCGAACGCCATTACAAGAGCCGGCCGCTCGAACTGCTAGCCATCTGGCATGGAAAATATGAAGCTTGGATATTGGAACAGGCCGGCGTCGAGTTTGCCGAAACCACGCAAGCGCACGGCTTACGTGTCGTTAAGTAATACCTACTGCTTGACATGCGTATTCCTTGAGATAGATTAAAACGATAGATGAAACTAACGACATTCCGGAAAAGTTCCGAAATCGAGTCATTGAGCAGGCGAGACAGGGCACATGCCCACTCCGTCCAAATACAACCCTTACGAGACCAGCCCCCATGCAAACCCTACTCATCAGCGACCAAGCCGCCGAACAACTCAACCTTATGGCTGCAAAAGAGCACATTTCAAGCCGCGATTTGATCGAGCGCTTGATCGTAAAGCATCGGCAAGAAATGGAAGCGCGAGCCACCGAGCAAGAACGGCAACAATCATTAAAGGCGTTCTTCGCGCCATACCGTAAAGACCTGGGCGGTTTTAAGTTCGACCGGGACGAAGCCAATGCCCGGTGAGTTCATCGATACCAACGTCGTGATTTACAGCTTGGCCAAGCAATCGACGGCCGGCTTGTGATCGCCAATCCGTTTTTGCAACCCATTTAAAATCATTTAAATATGAAGCCATCCGAAGCTTTCCACCATCACCGCGAAGAAATTCGTGCCATTGCGCTGCGCCACCGCGTGCAGAATGTACGGGTTTTCGGATCGGTTTTACATGGCGTCGACAACGACGAAAGCGACCTTGACTTGTTGGTCGACCCCACGGATCAAACTACGCTGCTCGACGTTGCCGCTATTCAGTACGAAATCGCGCAATTGCTCGGCGTTTCGGTCGATGTGCTCACCCCAAAAGCTTTGCCGGAAAAGTTCCGAAACCGGGTTATCGCCGAAGCGGTGCCTGTATGAGCAAGCAGGACATACTTCGCATTCCCGATTATCTCGAACACATCCTGGAAGCGATCGAACGCATCGAGCGCTATACCGAGGACGTTGACGACTTGGGTTTTCTCAACGACGAGAAGACGCCGTCATCCGCAATTTTGAAATCATCGGCGAGGCCTCGAACAATATTCAACGCCATCATCCCGAATTTGCAGACAGGCCCCCCGATGTGCCTTGGTCTCTGATGTACACCATGCGCAACCGGGTTGCTCACGGCTATTTTGCGGTCGATTTTGAGCTGGTTTGGAAAACCATTCAGCACGATTTGCCCGGACTCTACCAACTGATACGCCGCGCACTGGAGCAGTTATAATCTTTTTGCCAAGTCTAGGATGGCCCCCGAAAACCGGTTTCCTTCACCGGCTGGCTTGGCAACCCTTTGAAAGATAATGCTTTGAAGGAAAGCGAAAAATGGAGCGTGACTATTATCCGTTGGAAGATGCCGCCAAGATTTTGAATTGTTCCGTTGATGACATTATTCATCAGGGTGTCAAAGGCAATATTGAAATTCATATTCTTTTGGCAAATTGGAACACTCAAGTTTTTGAGGGGTTAGGCTTTGATGTAATCGATATTTCTGTGCTCTATAGCCCGCATTCCCGCAAAATAAGCAAGTCTTGCCTTGCTCGATTTGAAGCTGGCCCTGCTACAGCCGTGGTATCACTTGATCCTGAAGTGAGATACACCCACAATTACCGGCATCCACTGGCTTTGGTTGGTGAGTGTTGGGAATACGACGCCCAAGCGGAACAATGGAGGTATCCCATCTTTAATCATGTTGTGCTCTATCGGCCAAATGTTCGTTACCCGACTGAGAATATGTTGCAAGAACATCGGCAACGCGGCGGAAATATTGATGACATTATGCCGCCCCCCATCCTGTTATCAGAATGCAAAATGGTTGTATTGGCTGGAGAACTGGAACGACTCAAGCTGTCGCAACCAAAAACCACCACAGCGTCTTCAAGCTCTAAAACAGAACTTGTATATCAAGAAAGAGAGGAAGACTTTGATAACTGGCGCAACCAGACCGGCGTCGCTCTCGATGTGTTAAAGGTCGAAGAAACCCTTCAGCAAGTCCGTCAGTGGTCAAAAAATAAAAAACTTTGGAATATAAAGGCAACGTCATTCAGGCGGGGTTTCTGGTTGCCGAAGGTGCGTAATCATGAGTAATATCATTGAACTGCACGCCATCAAAAACGAAGCAAGGATTGATAGCCGCTTATTGGCTGACCGTCTCGGCAACCGGCATAAGAACGTTATCGCGTTAATAGATCAGTACCGTAGCGACTTCGAAGAATTGGGAAGGGTCGCGTTTCAAACGCGACCCTTTGAAACAAACGACGGACAGCAGAAACAGCGCGTTGCTCTGCTTAACGAAGATCAAGCTTATCTACTGCTGACGTATTCCAGAAACACGCCAATCGTCAGAGCGCTAAAGGTGGAATTAGTCAAAGCCTTTTCCAGATTCCGCCGGCATCGGCAGACCGAAGCCGATTACCTGCCGTTTTACCATGAACTGCATGATCAGATCAGCATTTTGGCCGAACGTGCGCGTCAGGCCGGCAGTTCGACAGATGAAAGGTGGTTTCATGTCAATTTCAACCGACTGATCAATCACACCTTCGGATTGGAAGCCGATCGGCGGGACCAGATCCCGGATGCGCTACGCGTTAAAATGACGGCCGCGCATGTGCTGGCCGGCGAATTACTCAAAGAAGCGCTGGCTTGCAATCTCGATCATAAAGCCGCTTTTTCGCATGTTAAGCAAGGATTGGCGGCATTCTGTAATGCAAGCGCGAAGCGGTTGGAAATGGCCAGAATGACTCATCAGACGACTTCTTCAAACCCAGCCCCATTAAAAAACGCCGCCGAAAAAAGAAATGGCGCGTTCAAAGTTTGACATCGATCACTCCGGCGGTTATGACTCGCTTGCACTCGCCAAAGGCGGGTGTCGGGATTTGCACCCCGCGCAACCAAGCCCCGCCCCCAAAGGCCACGTTCAACCGTGGTTTTTTTATGCCCATCAAAAACAGCGGCCGAATTGCGCCGTATTGATTCTGTTATGGTGGATTGTATTGGACAGCCCCTCAAGGAGGAGTCGGGCCTCGTGCCCGGCTTTTCCCTTCCTTCCAAACGATTTCGCTATCCGTGCCTAGCCGTTAGAAAGCCTGGACAGACAAAATGCTGGTTTCTCGCGGCCGTAATCACTCGCCACCGCGACAATGAGGCGTAGAGTCCGTCAAGAGTCACAATGCACTCCAGAAAACCGGGGCAACGCGTTTTTTTGTGCCGATCGGGCGTCCGGTCGCCGAACGGTTCGCCATCACGAGCGGAAAATATAAAAGACGCCACCGCCCCGCAAAACCGGCCGAGAAGCAGCCACCCCGCGGCCGGCCGAGCCGTTTGGCCGTTACCCCTTCGGCGTACCGAGCCGGGCGCAGGGAAGGATGGTTTTTTGCGAAATCTGCCTAATGCTGATGTGCTCAATAAAGGGCAAGAAAATGGAATCGATGGAAGTTAAAAAAGCGGCAGTTGAGCTAAATGTTGAACGATCGGTTACATGCGGGTTACATAAAACTTCAGCGCAATAAAAAAGGCCTTACGATTTCTCGTAAGGCCTTGAATTCGTGGTGGCGATGGGTGGGATCGAACCACCGGCCTTGGGGTTATGAATCCCACGCTCTAACCGGCTGAGCTACATCGCCTGCTTGATAGCTTCAATAGAAGCGGAATTATAAATAGGGTAAGACTCTTTGTCAAACGTTGAATCGAAAATGCATCACGTCGCCGTCCTTGACGATGTAGTCTTTCCCTTCGAGTCGCCATTTACCCGCGTCCTTTGCCCCTTGCTCGCCCTTGTAGGCAATAAAATCTTCGTAGGCGATCACTTCGGCGCGGATGAAGCCGCGCTCAAAATCGGTGTGAATCACGCCGGCCGCTTGCGGAGCGGTTGCACCGATCGGGATGGTCCAGGCGCGGACTTCCTTCACGCCGGCGGTAAAATAGGTCGCCAGGTTCAATAACTTGTAGCCGGCGCGGACCACCCGGTTCAGGCCCGGCTCTTCGAGGCCCAGATCTTCCAGAAACTCCTGCTTCTCTTCGTCTTCAAGCTGGGCGATTTCGGCTTCGATCGCCGCGCAGATCGGGACGACCGTCGCGCCTTCCTGCGCGGCAAACGCCTGCACGGCATCGAGCAGCGGATTGTTCTCGAACCCGTCGTCCTGCACGTTCGCGATGTACATGGTCGGCTTAATCGTCAACAGGCACAGTTCCTTGACCAAGGCTTTTTCGTCGTCGGACAACCCCATCGCGCGCGCCGGCTGCCCCGCATCCAGGTGCTGATAGATTTTTTCGAGCACCTCTTTCTTGGCCAGTTCGTCCTTATTTCCGGATTTGGAGGCTTTCGCAGCCCGGGTCAGCGCTTTCTCGACGGTCGCCATGTCGGCCAGCGCCAGTTCGGTGTTGATCACTTCGATATCGGAAACCGGATCGACCTTGCCCGCAACGTGCACGACATTCTCGTCATGGAAGCAGCGCACGACATGCGCGATCGCATCGGTTTCGCGGATATTGCCGAGAAACTGGTTGCCAAGCCCCTCCCCTTTCGAGGCGCCGGCGACCAGGCCCGCGATATCAACGAATTCGATCGTAGTCGGCAGCACGCGTTCGGGCTTCACGATCGCCGCCAGCTTGTCCATCCGTCCGTCCGGCACCGGCACGACGCCGACGTTCGGGTCGATCGTACAGAAAGGGTAGTTTTCGGCCGCGATCTTGGCCCGGGTCAACGCGTTAAACAGGGTCGATTTGCCGACGTTCGGCAGCCCGACGATTCCACAATACAATGCCATAGGTTGCTATTTTTCGAATCAGAGAGGGTATTTAAGGGCGGCAATTATACAGCAAACGGTTATTCAGGCGGCCGAGATTTTCAGCTTCACGGTCAAGCGGCGGAATTCGGTATCGGGCATCGCATCCTTTACGATCAGCAGCGCTTTCTTGCGGGCCGAGCGCGGCTCGTAGTGCAGCCAGATCGCAAACGGCGCCAGAACGGATGACGGGAGTATCTCCACCGGTTCGCCATCGATGACCCAACCCGAACCCTCCAGATAGCCGATCGCGACTTGACGGCTTCCCGCATCCCTCGCCGCAAAGTAAAAATGCACGGGAAGCGCAAGGCTCAGCAAGAGTTTTCCGGGCCAGGGCAAGGCGCTGATCAGGCAGGCGACCATCGCCAGGCCGTGCCCGGCCAATAAGGCATACTGCAACCAGCGGGACGGCCCGACCGCAAACCGGGCGGGATGAAGAGCATGATGATGGGGCACAACTGATCTCCTGAAAACCCGGCCCGGAATGATTGCACAGGAAAATGGAAACGACCGGATCATAGAATTATATACGGCAATGACTGTTCGCGGATTAGGATGAACCGTTATCAAAAGGAACTTCATGTTGCGGCCGGGTCCCTAATAAAACAATTCTTATAGATTTATAAGAAGAGCGCTAGGTGAATTTATACAGTAAATAAGGGAGGCGTTATGGCAAGAGCAAATCCTATTCAAGTGCAAGAGTGCTTATCCGGCATGGATTACCCTGCCGATAAAGAAGAGATTATCAACCACGCCAAAGATCAGGGCGCGGATGAGGATGTGATGCAGACACTCCAACAGTTGCCGGAACAAGATTACCGGACCGCTGCCGACGTGAGCCGGGCTATCGGTCAAATTCAATAATTATTGATCGACCGGACTCATTGCGATGAATCAGATATACAGCATTTTAGATCGAACTCCGCTTCGGTTTGAGATGCTGTTTTTTTACGGCGGAAAATCAAACAGGCTTAGGCAAAGCTACTTCGGTGTAGTTCTACATCTTCGCCCAGCCCATCATACATGTAAGTGTCCAGTTCCCCTTTGAAAAAAAGGGGGTGGAGAGATTTTTTGAATAAATCCCCCTCGATCCCCCTTTTTCAAAGGGGGAAGTTGTTTTTGACAAAATCCTCCTTTTTCAAAGGGGAAGGTGAATCCTCAAACCCCTTTTTTTTCAAAGAAGAGAGATGAACACTTACCCTATCTCAAAACCTTTCTTATCTAAGAATTACGCCTGACGCCAAATATATAAACGGGCGTTAATAAAGCGCAGGCCGTTAAAAAGATCGACCTAAGCTCGCTGACGTACATACGGGGAAATGATTATTAATAGAATAAGGAACGAGAATAATATTCAGGAGATACTGTATGGCCATCTCAGAAAATATCCAGAAAACCGACGATACCCCCTCGAAATGCGCCAATCCCGCCTGCAGCTGCAACGTCTCTCCCGACCAGAAATACTGCAGCGAACATTGTGCCAGCATGGCTACGATGGATAGCTGCGACTGCGGCCATCTCGAATGCGAAGCTTACACGGAGCAGGAGCGATGAAAGGCAACGTCAGCGATTTTCTCGTGCGGCGCTTGTCGGAATGGGGCGTCAAACGCATTTACGGTTATCCGGGCGACGGCATCAACGGCGTGTTCGGCGCGCTGAACCGGGCCTCCGGCCTGATCGACTATATCCAGGTGCGGCACGAGGAAATGGCCGCCTTCATGGCCTGCGCGCACGCCAAATTCACCGGCGAAGTCGGCGTCTGCATCGCCACCTCGGGGCCCGGCGCGATCCATTTGTTGAACGGCCTGTACGACGCCAAGCTGGATCATCAGCCCGTGGTCGCGATCGTGGGGCAACAGAAACGCGAATCGCTGGGCGGCAACTACCAGCAGGAAGTCGATCTGATTTCGCTGTTCAAGGATGTCGCCCATGAATATGTTCACATGGTCACCACGCCGTCGCAAATGCGCCATATCGTCGATCGCGCCATGCGCATCGCACAAGTCGAACGCAACGTCTGCTGCATCATCATTCCCAACGACGTGCAAGAAATGGATGCCGAAAAGCCGCCGCGCGAACACGGCAGCGTATTTTCCGGCATCGGTTACCAACCGCCGCGCACCGTGCCGCAAATCGAAGAACTCCAGCGTGCGGCCGACATTTTAAACGCCGGCGAAAAAGTCGCGATGCTGATCGGAGCCGGAGCCCTGCATGCCGCGGACGAAGTCCTGGAGGTGGCCGATCTGCTCGGTGCGGGCATAGCCAAAGCGCTTCTGGGCAAGGCCGCCGTACCCGACGATCTTCCCTTCGTAACCGGCTCCATCGGGCTGTTGGGCACCCGGCCCAGCTACGAGATGATGACCGATTGCGACACGCTGCTGATGGTCGGTTCGAGCTTCCCCTATTCCGAATTCCTGCCCGAAGAAGGCCAGGCGCGCGGCGTGCAGATCGATATCAACGGCCGGATGACCAGCCTGCGCTATCCGATGGAGGTGAACCTGATCGGCGACAGCGCGGAAACCCTGCGCTTGCTGATCCCACTCCTTAAACGCAAGGATGACCGCAGCTGGCGCGAAAAGATCGAAAAGAACGTCGCAAACTGGTGGGAAACCCTGGCGGACCGCGCTATGGAATCGGCCAATCCGATCAATCCGCAGCGGGTGTTCTGGGAGCTGTCGCCGCGCCTCCCCGATCACTGCATACTGACTTGCGATTCGGGTTCGGCGGCCAATTGGTATGCGCGCGACCTGAAAATCCGCACCGGCATGATGGCGTCTCTGTCAGGCGGCCTGGCGACGATGGGCTGCGGCGTGCCGTATGCGATTGCGGCCAAGTTCGCCCATCCCGACCGCGCCGTCATCGCGCTGGTCGGCGACGGCGCGATGCAGATGCTGGGCATGAACGAGCTGATCACGATCGGCAAATACTGGCAGCGCTGGAGCGATCCCCGATTAATCGTACTGGTTCTCAACAACCGCGACCTAAACCAGGTGACCTGGGAACAACGTGCCATGGCCGGCGATCCGAAATTCGAAGCCTCGCAGGATGTGCCCGATTTCCCTTATTCGCGCTTTGCCGAACTGGCCGGCCTGCAGGGGATTCGCGTCGACCAGCCGGACCAGCTGGCCGACGCCTGGGAGCGCGCGCTCGGCGCCGAACGGCCGGTCGTGCTGGAGGCTTATGTCGATCCCGACGTGCCGCCTTTGCCGCCGCACATCACCTTCAAGCAGGCGAAAGCCTACGCTTCGGCGATCCTGCAGGGCGACCCGGATTCGGTCGATGTGATCAAGGCTTCGATGAAGCAGATCTTTTGAGCGAAGATCATGCGCGCGGCAAACCGCCCCAACTTCAATGGCCCACCTATCGCCGGCCTGCACGGGTCGGCCTTCCTGATTCCGACCGCTTCGCCGGAATCCGACGGCACGTTCGCCTGGGAAGCGACCACGCTGGTGCTGGTCGAAGCCCGTGCGGCCGATAAGACCGGCATCGGCTTCAGTTATGCCGATACGGCGACGGCTAAACTGATCAACGACACGTTGGCCGGCCGGGTGATCGGCTGCGATGCGCTGGCGGTCGAGTATTGCTGGAACGCCATGACGGCAGCCGTCCGCAATCTGGGCCGGCCGGGCATCTGTTCAATGGCGATCGCGGCCGTCGATAACGCGCTGTGGGACTTGAAGGCGCGGCTTCTCGATCTGCCTCTGGTTTCGCTGTGGGGACAGGTGAGAACGGGCATCCCCGTGTACGGCAGCGGCGGCTTTACCTCCTATTCGATCGAGGAACTGCAGGCCCAGTTATCCGGCTGGGTCGAGCAAGGCATCCGGCGCGTCAAGATGAAAATCGGCCGCGAACCGAAGCAGGACGTGTACCGCGTCGCCGCCGCGCGCGAAACGATCGGGCCGGACGCGGAACTTTTCGTCGACGCCAACGGCGCCTATTCGCGCAAGCAGGCCCTGGCAATGGCACAGGCTTTTGCCGAAGCGGGCGTGTCCTGGTTCGAAGAACCCGTTCCGAGCGACGATTTGGAAGGGTTGCGGCTGCTTCGCGACCGGGCGCCGCCGGACATGGACATCAGCGCCGGGGAATACGGCTACGACTGCGTGTACTTCCGCCGCATGCTGGAAGCCGGCGCCGTCGACGTGCTGCAGGCCGACGCGACCCGTTGCGCAGGCATGACCGGTTTCCGGCAGGCGGCTGCCCTGTGCCGCGCTTTCAATCTTCCGCTTTCCAGCCATTGCGCGCCGTCGATGCATGTCCATGCCGGCTGCGCGGAGACGCCGGTACGGCATCTGGAATTTTTTTACGACCATGTGCGCATCGAGAAAATGCTGTTCGACGGCGCGCTCGAACCGGTGAACGGGGAGTTGAGGCCCGATCTTTCCCGGCCGGGTTCGGGGCTGATATTCAAGCATGCCGATGCTTTGCCTTATGCGATTTGACCGATGACGACCTCCAAACCGGATGCACAGGCCCTTGCCGCGGAACTCCGCCGAACACTCCAGGGCGAAGTGCGCTTCGACGACGGCAGCCGCGCGCTATATGCCACCGACGCCTCCAATTACCGGCAGGTGCCCATCGGGGTGGTCGTACCGCAATCGGTCGAAGACGTCGTCGCCACCGTTGCCGCCTGCCGCCGTTACGGCGCGCCGGTGGTCTCGCGCGGCGGCGGCACCAGCCTGGCCGGGCAATGCTGCAATGTGGCCGTGGTGCTGGATATGTCCAAATACCTCAACCGCATCCTCGAACTCGATCCCGTCGCCAAAACCGCATGGGTCGAACCCGGCTGCGTGCTCGACGATCTGCGCGATGCCGCCGAACGCCATCATTTGACGTTCGCGCCGGATCCTTCGACGCACTCTCACAATACGCTCGGCGGCATGATCGGCAACAACTCCTGCGGCGTGCATTCGTTGATGGGCGGCAAGACCGTCGATAACGTCATCGAGCTGGACGTGTTGCTCTACGACGGCACGCGCATGAAAGTCGGCAAAACCGATACGCAGGCGTTCGAGCGCATTGTGGCCGAGGGCGGACGGCGCGGCGAAATCCATGCGCGGCTGAAGGCATTGGCCGACCGACAGGCCGATCGGATCCGGCCACGCTACCCGAAAATCCCGCGCCGCGTCTCCGGCTATAACCTTGACGAACTGTTGCCCGAAAACGGCTTTCATGTAGCCCGCGCGCTGGTCGGCTCGGAAGGGACTTGCGTGGTCATTCTGGAAGCCACATTACGGCTGGTCGACAGTCCGCCTTCACGGTCGCTGCTGGTGCTCGGCTATCCGGACGTGTTCAGCGCCGGCGATCATGTGGCCGATATCCTCCGGCATCAGCCCATCGGCCTCGAAGGGCTTGATAACCTTTTGGTGGAGGACATGAAAGCCATCCACCTGCATCCCCGGGACGTTCGGTTACTGCCGGACGGCGGCGGCTGGCTGCTGGCCGAATTCGGCGGCAACAGTAAAAACGAGGCCGACGCCAAAGCCAAGGCCTGCATGGAAGCGCTCAAACAGTCGGACCACCCGCCGGCGATGAAATTGTTCGACAATCCCGCGGAAGAGAAAATGATCTGGTTGGTGCGCGAGTCCGGACTGGGGGCGACCGCGCATGTGCCCGGCAAAAAGATCACCTGGGAAGGTTGGGAGGATGCCGCCGTGCCACCCGACAAGGTGGGCGACTATCTGCGCGATTTCCGCAAATTGCTGGAAAAATTCGGCTATGCGTGCGATCTGTACGGCCATTTCGGTGAGGGCTGCATCCATACCCGCATCGATTTCGATCTTGAGACCGAAAGCGGGATACAAACATTTCACGCCTTTCTGAACGAAGCGGCAGAACTGGTTATAAGTTACGGCGGCTCGCTTTCCGGCGAGCATGGCGATGGACAATCCAAAGCCGAATTCCTGCCGCTTATGTTCGGCGACGAACTGGTGCAGGCGTTCAGGGAATTCAAATCGATCTGGGACCCGGACGGAAAAATGAATCCGGGCAAGATCGTCGATGCCTATCTGCCCACCGAGAACCTGCGCCTTGGCACCGGCTACAAACCGGAGCAGCCGGTCACGTATTTTCAGTATCCGAAAGACAAAGGGCTATTCAGCCGGGTCGCCCTGCGCTGCGTCGGCGTCGGCAATTGCCGGCAGCAGCATTCGCAGACCATGTGCCCCAGTTACCGGGTCACGCGCGAAGAAAAGCACTGCACGCGCGGCCGGGCGCGACTATTGTTCGAGATGCTGCGCGGCGACGTGATCACGGACCTTTGGCAAAGCGAAGCGGTGAAAGAATCGCTCGATCTGTGCCTGGCCTGCAAAGGCTGCAAGGGCGACTGCCCGGTCCATGTCGACATGGCGACTTACAAGGCCGAGTTTCTGGCGCATTACTACCGGCACAAACTCCGGCCGCGCCAGGCTTATGCGTTCGGCTGGCTCGACCGCTGGGCCGCGTTGGCCGCCTACGCGCCGGGAACGGTCAACTGGCTGGCGCAAGCCCCGGGGATCGGGTCATTGATCAAATTCGCGGGCGGGATATCATCCCAGCGCCGCTTGCCGCGCTTTGCGCCGGCAACCTTCCGACACTGGTTCAACGCGCGTGCGCCCGGCAGTCCCGGCCAGCCGGCCGTTCTGCTCTGGCCGGATACGTTCAACAATCATTTCCATCCCGAAACCGCCAAGGCGGCTGTCGCGGTACTGGAAGCTGCCGGGTTTCAGGTGCGCATTCCCGCGCGGCGCCTGTGCTGCGGACGGCCGCTGTACGACTTAGGGATGCTGGACCAGGCCAAGGAGCGGCTACAGCAGATTCTTGCCGAGCTGCGTCCCGCCATTGAAGGCGGCATGCCGCTGGTCGGACTGGAACCCGCCTGCGTCGCGGTTTTCCGCGACGAATTGGTAAACCTCTTTCCCGACGATGAACTGGCGCAGCGGTTGAGCCGGCAGACCTATTTCTTCAGCGAGTTCTGGATGCAGAAGGCGCCGGAATTCGCTTTCCCGAAGCTGGAGAAGAAAGCCCTTTTGCACGGGCATTGCCATCAGAAAGCGCTCGCGGACATCGCCTCCGAAAAGGCGCTGCTCGACAAGCTCGGGCTGGACGTACAGGTTCTCGACTCGGGCTGCTGCGGCATGGCCGGCTCGTTCGGTTTCGAACGGAATAAAGCCGACGTGGCGGCGCAAATCGGCGAGCTGGTGCTGTTGCCGGCGGTGCGCCAGGCCGGACCGGACACCCTGATCGTGACTGACGGCTACAGTTGCCGCGAACAAATCGCCCAGTTGACCGAAAGGCGCGCTCTGCATACGGCGGACGTCCTATTCATGGCGTTGCGGGAAGGAAGAAGCGAATCGGTTCCGGATTGAGGCGCAGCGGAAACCCGTCAATGCCTCGAAAACGCCGGCTTTAGACCATTTTTGTTTCGGGTTTATCGGCTATGACGAGGCTGCTAGGGATTTTGGAAAAATATCTCCCTCATTGCGCCCCCGTGTAGGAGCGGCTTCAGCCGCGATAGAGCCCTCATCGCGGCTGAAGCCGCTCCTACAGGGACAAGAACTGAATTGTCCGAGCTGATTTGAAGACGAACAAATTCGCGCCTTATACGCAATATGAAAATGTACTAGCGCCTAACGCATGCCACAATCTATCGGCGATAAATCCGGAGGAGGCTTTATGAACGACAGGCAACCGAAACAGGGCCGTATTTCCCGAACGCCGCGAGTCGTGGCGATCACCGGCGCGGGTGCCGGCGTCGGCCGCGCCACGGCGCGGCGGTTCGCCGAGGAAGGGGCCTGCATCGGCTTGATCGGGCGCGATGCGGTCCGCCTCGAACAGGCAGCCGAAGAAGTGCGGCGCCTGGGCGGGACGGCGGCGGTATGTCCGGCCGATGTTGCCGACGCGGCGCAGGTCGAAGCGGCGGCGGCTAACATGGAAGCGGCATTCGGGCGTATCGACGTCTGGATCAACAATGCAATGGCCACGATCTATTCCCCGTTCCACGAGATTTCCCCGGAGGATTACAAGCGAGCCACCGAAGTGACCTATCTGGGCGCCGTCTACGGCACGATGGCGGCGCTCCGGCGCATGCGGCCCCGTAATGAGGGTCTGATCCTTCAAGTCGGTTCGGCATTGGCTTACCGGGCGATTCCGCTGCAGGCGCCTTATTGCGGCGCCAAATTCGCGATCCGCGGCTTTACCGATGCCCTGCGCTGCGAATTGCAGCACGACCGCAGCCATGTCAGGGTAATGATGGTGCATATGCCGGCGCTCAATACCCCACAATTCGACTGGGGCAAAAATCACCTGCCAAAACGGCCGCAGCCGGTGCCGCCCATTTTTCAACCGGAAATGGCGGCCAGGGCCATATGCTGGGCCAGCCGCCACTACCGGCGCGAAGTCTATGTCGGCCTGCCGACCATCAAAGCCATCTGGGCGAATAAGTTCGTCCCCGGCCTGGCCGACCGCTATCTGGCGCGTACCGGCTATACCGCCCAGCAAAGCCGGCAGCCGGCCGAAGCCACGGATCCCGATAACCTATGGCAGCCCGTGGCAGGCGATTTTGCGGCCCGCGGCCGCTTCGCCGAACGGGCCGAAGACGGCACCCTGCAACTGTGGGCAAGCCTTTACCGCGGCCCGGTCGCCGCAGGTCTACTGGCGGCCGGCTGGTGGGCCTGCCGGCGGTGGCGGGACAGCCGCGATAAATCCGTCTGAGAGGGCTTTGAATAAATCGAATATCTCACTCTCCTTTTGGGCATAAGTGCCTACACATCGTTAAACGGACTTGGCGCAAGAGGCAGGCAGGAGCAATCGCCCGGAGCGTAGGATGGGTAGAGCGAAGCGAAAACCATCCTACAACTTCCATGCTTGGCAAGGCGAGAAGTTGTGTAAAGAGTGATTCATCCGTACCGGATCGAGGCTCGCCCGTACCGACGCTAAAATCCATCCGCAACCGAAGGAGGTCATCGCCATGAATATCGGCCACAAGCGCTGGATCATCGCCGACGGTTACATTCCGGCGGGCAGTACCGGCAGCGGGAGGGAATTGGTCAGCCACGATGCGATCTGTATCCTGAACTGCGGCCTGCGCGACGCGCGGATCGAAATCACGCTTTACTTTTCGGACCGCGAGCCCGCCGGACCGTACCGCTTTACGGTCGAGGCGGAGCGCACCCGGCATCTGCGTTTCAACGACTTCGCCGATCCCGAGCCCGTGCCGCACAATACCGATTACGCTAGCGTCATCGAAGCGGACGTACCGGTCATCGTCCAACATACGCGCCTCGATTCCCGGCAGCCGGCACTGGCGCTAATGACGACGATCGCCTACCCGGCGTGACGCGATGAAATCACCCGCCGGCCGAGTATAGTCCTGTGTCGGAGAACGGGAGCCTGCCGGTATAAGGTCGGTCAGAACTCCATGGACCAGGTAAAAATTACGCTGTGACCGCCGAACTGAGGACCTCCCCCGGAGTTTCGCAGGATGCCGAAATTGTAGCTATAGTCCAACGTCACTTCGGAATTGCCGGGCGCGCCGGAAATCAAACCGGCCCCCACGGAAGGCAACGCATCCATCTGATTCCCCACCTGTCCGTTGTCCTTGAAGCGCAGACGGTCGACCCAAGCCAAGGAGCCCCGTAAATAGGGATAAACGAAGAACAACGCTTCGTAACGATAACGCAGCTCTATCAGGCCATAACTGCGCGAATAGAATTCACCGATGCGGTACCCGGCAAATCCGGGATGGATAAGGCGTCCCACTCCCAAGCGGTTGGACGCGACGACAAGCGGAAGGCGGAAAAACGGTCCAAATTCTTGCCGATTCCGGCATAGGCACTGGCAATCAAACGGTGCCGATCACTCTTTACGCCTGGTATACCGTCTGCCGCCACCATGTAGGCGCTGGCAGCAAAATAGTCCTGCTGAGTGCCGGCATGAGACGAACCGAGTTGCGGTTCACCCCAGTTTTCCCAGTTATTTCGATGACCGTATACGAGGTCCACACCCGTAGACCATCCTTGGTGGGCAAGCTCTAAAAGATTGCGTTCCAAGGCATCGGCGCGCAGGCGGAAATGTACTCTACCCTCATAGGTATCTTGCGGTGTAATGAAATTCTGCGCGGTATCGCTGCCGCGCTCGAACCAAAGATAGCCCGGTTCGTATGTCAATGCCAACTCCAAAGCATTGTCCTGATGGCCGGGGCCAATCAGCGTACGATAGCCCAATCCCAGCCCGGCACGCGCGTAGTACCATTTCAATTCGACAGCATCAATGCTTTCTCCCTCGATATATTCGGGCCGTTCGACGGGAATCGTGAGGTTCTCGAAGGTGAAAACAAATTCCGGCCCGTGCATGAACTCCGGGGCGAAATTATAGCGTAGGTCGTTGTAGAGTCCTGAAATGACACCGCGGAAACGTTGTTTGTTATCCTCCGGATGGCGCCAGACGTAGAGCGCTCCGAGGGGCTGGAAGACATCCTCACCCTTGCTATGCTCGTTGGGAAACAGCAGTGCTCCGCCGAAAGGAATGATAACTGGGGTGTTCGGCCCATCCGGAATGTAAGTCAGCCCCAGCGTCAAAGCAGTCACCCGGCGGCGATCGCGCTTAGGCGCAGTCACCGGCATGCCGAATAACGCCGTACGATACTCTTCGCCGGCCCGTGGCGTGCGATAGTCATCCGCTTGCGCGCTTTCCGTCTGCATAGTGGCCAAAAATAGGCTGATCAACCAGGCTTTGCTATTCATATGCTTCCTTTCCATAGAGTTTATGAATTTTGGACTATTGAGCTATCCCGAATTTACCGGAGGCTGTTAGTTGTGAGTCATGCTGCAAGAGGAGACTCGAGAAGTTATTGATAATTCCTTGTTTCAGCTTCAGTCTGAAGACCGCATTCACAAGGTAGGCCCATAGGATGGGCTGACGAAGGAAGCCCATCGTTCGCGATAGATACCCTCAAAGACACTCGATGGGCTTCGTGCCTCAGCCCATCCTATCGTGCTCTGTCTGTTAATTTCAGACTTTATCTAAACCAAAGTTTGAAATTGTCATCAAGCCTGAACGCCTTTACATTATCCAACCCCTCCAATCCAATAGTTTGTTGTCTTCTTCGTTATGAAGACTTATCCCAAAGCAGTTAGCGGTTACATCGATTTTTTCATGCCACATCGTATCGAGTAGCTACATGCCTTATCCATTCTTTACCCTAAATAAACCGTTATTGTTTATTCAAATCTCCTGCCGATAGCTGTACGCTTCTAATTCAAGCGCTGTACCTGGCTTTCTTTTTGAATTGTTTCGGCATCGCTTCTTACGGGAGCTTGAAACTTTGATCCATCGTTCAAGGAGGATTTATGGGTTTACTCCCTCCATTTAACAAGTTGATCTCCAGGTCAATCTTCTGTGTATGGCCGCTTATGGATGGCTGTCTCCTTTTTAATCCAATAGCTGACAACGGAGAAAGGCAATGCAATCGAAGCCCGTTACCGACTTTATGTTTGCGGAACTTGCTGCGGTCGCGGCGCTGATATTTTCCGTCATCGGTTATAACGAAGTCGCAGGCACCTTCTCGCATCACATGATCGCCCATATCGTTTTGATGACGGTCATGTCACCGCTTTTGGCATGCACAATCGGAAAGTGCTGCATGCCGGTTTTCCGGAGGGCCGGCCTGAAATCGCTGCCCGCGGCTGCCGCGCTGCAGGCCGTTTTATTTTTCGCGTGGCATTCGCCGCCCGGATTGGCGGCAGGGCAAACCGGCGTTCCCGTATCCGCCATGCTGCTTTTTTCCTCTTTGTGGTTCTGGCTTGCCATATTCGATCAGGCGGGCGCACGTTTATGGGAAAAAGTCGCCGTCCTGCTGTTGACCGGCAAGCTGTTTTGCCTTTATGCCGTCCTGCTGACCTTTGCGCCGCGCGTGCTTTACGGCGAAGCCGCGTTCGGCTCGGCCGCGGGGATCGATCTTGCCGACCAGCAGCTGGCGGGGCTGCTGATGATCACGGCGTGTCCCCTGACGTACCTGCTCGCCGCGACCGTGCTGATTTACCGCTGGTTTTGGGAGCTGTGCGAATCGCAAAAGGAAACCGCGCCGCCTGTCATGGCTTCGGAAAACAGGTCATGACGGAGTGGATAGCCGCGCATTGGCGTTCCCTTCTGCTTTGGGCGCTCGGACTCTTCGCCGGCGGCGTCGCACTTGCCCTGCTGATCGCTTATTCCGGCATTTACAACGTAGCGGCGAGCGCGGGCCACCACCCCTGGCTCGAGGCGTTTCTGAAAATGGCCAAGGACCGGTCGGTGATTTTCAACAGCCGATCCGTCAAGGCCCCGGAACTGGAGTTTGCCGAACAGGTGCCGCTGGGAGCGGCGCATTTTCAAGGCACCTGCGCGGCCTGCCACGGCGCGCCGGGACAGGCGGTCAATCCGGTTTACGCGCACATGCTGCCCCATCCTCCCGATCTGCAGATCCATGCCGCGCATTGGACGCGCGCGCAACTGTTCTGGATTGCGCGCCACGGCATTCAGTTCACCGGCATGCCGGCGTGGAGCGGCACGGGCCGGGATGACGAAGTCTGGGCGGTCGTGGCATTTCTGGAAATGTTGCCGTCGATGACCGAGGCGGATTACCGCCACCATGCCGGCGGCCATAGCGAAGCCCGAAATTATTCCGCCAAGGAACTTGTCAGCGCGGGACGGCCCCGACTCGACCTGACAGCGTGCAGCCGCTGCCACGACACGACCGAAGCGGCGCCGACCAGTCCTTATATTCCGCGCCTTGGCGGCCAGGATCAGTCTTACCTGAAAAGGGCGCTGCAGGAGTACCGTGACGATTCGCGGCAGAGCGGCTTTATGGAACCGGTTGCCGACGACCTCGACGACGAACAGATCGACCGATTGTCGGCCTATTACGCCGCCTTGAGTCCTGCCTCTTCTCCCGTTTCGCGCTCCGCCTCAGTAGAAGAGCGCGAGCGGGGACGCCAACTGGCGGAACAGGGCGACCGGGCGCGCAAAATTCCTGCCTGCCTTTCCTGCCATACCGAGAAAGGCCGGGAGGATTACCCGCGTCTGGCCGGTCAGTCCGAACCGTATCTTAGGCAGCAATTGCAGGTGTTCCGGCGCGGCGTCCGCGATAAAACCCCGCATGGCGCCATGATGTCCGTGGTCGCCAAGCGCATGACCGAACAGCAGGTCTTGGCCGCGGCCTCGTTCTTTGCGAGCCGGCCGTGGCAGGCGGCCGCCTTTCCGGCCGGGGCGGAAAAAGAAAAGGATTCCCGGCCATGAAAACCGTAAGCCGCCGCTGGCCGAAACTGATTTTAGCGATCGCGCTGATAACGGCGGTGGCGGGCTGCAGCGGCGAACAATCGGCATTGGCCGGTTTCGGGCCGGTAGCGTCGCGCATCACTCTGCTGACCTGGATCATGTTCGCCGCCGCCGTGCTGATCACGGTTTTCATGGGCCTGTTGACCGGCCTGGCGATAGCAGGCCCCGCAGGCTGGCGGCGCAGGCTGGCCGGCGAAAAAAGCGTGATGTGGGGCGGCGTCGTTTTCCCGGTCGCGACCTTGAGCGTACTGCTGTTTTACGGTTTTTCGATATTAAATGCAGGAGAACGATTGGCCCGTGCCGAAAACCCGGTACATATCGCCGTGGTGGGGGAACAGTGGTGGTGGCGGGTCATCTACCTGCACGGCGACGGCCGGACGACCGAGAGCGCCAACGAGGTACGCATTCCGACCGGCCGTCCCGTCGAAATCGAGCTGACGACGGCGGACGTGATTCACAGCTTCTGGCTGCCGACTTATGCGGGCAAGGTCGATATGATTCCGGGGCGCACCAACCGTCTGCATTTCGCCGTCGACAAACCCGGCATCGTACGCGGCCAATGCGCGGAATACTGCGGCGGCGCCCATGCGCTGATGGCTTTTTATGCGGTCGCGATGGCGCCTGCCGACTATGACGCCTGGCTCGCCAAAGAAAAGGCGGACGCGCAGCCGGCGGCCCGGAAAGCCGGCGAAAGACTGTTTCTGGTCAGCGGCTGCGGGGGCTGCCATACCGTGCGCGGCACCTCGGCCGACGGCAAGGTGGGGCCGGACCTGACGCATGTGGGCGGCAGGGTTTCGCTCGGCGCGGGCATTTTGCCGAATACGCCGGACAGCTTTGCACAATGGATCGGCCGCCACCAAAAGCTAAAACCGGACAACCTGATGCTGCCTTTCGATTTTTTCTCCGAAAGCGAACTTCACGATTTATCGGCTTATTTGAAAGGGCTGGAGTAGCATGATGCCGAATTTTGCCGAATACGGCCTGACCATCAATCTTGCGGTTTTCGCGGCGGCCGCCGGCGCGGTCGGAATTGCCGGCACCAAGATCGCGGCCTATGCGGACGAGCTGGCCGAGCGGCTTCAGCTTAGCCGGGCGCTGCTCGGGCTGTTTCTGCTGGCCGGCGTGACTTCTTTGTCGGATATTGCCACCAGCCTGAGCGCGGCCTTCAATAACAATGCCACGCTTGCCGTCAATAACATGCTCGGCGGTATCGCGTTCCAGGTCGCGTTGTTGGCCATCGCCGACATTTTTACCGGCAAGCGGGCGCTAACCTCGGTCATCCCCAATCCCGTGGTCATGCTGCAGGGTGCGCTGGTGATTTGCCTGCTGACCTTTGTGACAATGGCCGTCATCGTCGGCGACGCACCGCTGTTCGGCGCCGGCATCTGGTCGTGGGGATTGTTGGGAGCTTCGCTGTTCAGTTTCGTCAAAATCAGCGAAGCCGAAGGGCGCTATCCCTGGATCGTGAACAATCCCGAGGATGAAGCGCTGGGCAAGGAAGACCGCAGCGGCCAGGACGAAAGCGAATTTCCCTTGCGGCGCGATCCGCTGGCCCGGCTTATCGCCAAAACCGCCGCCAGCGCACTGGTCATCCTGTGCGCCGGCTATGTGCTGGCCACCGTAGGCGACGTCATCGCCCGGCAGAGCGGGCTGGGCTCGTCATTCGTCGGGATGACCCTGATGTCCTTCGCGACCGCCCTGCCGGAAGCGAGCACGGTATTCGCCAGCATGTACCGGGGCCTTTATACGATGGCCATTTCCGACATTTTGGGCTCCAATATCATCAACGTGATGCTGCTGTTCGGCATCGATGCGATAACTCCGGGAGATCCGGTTTTGTCCCGGGTCGGCAATTTTTCCGCGATAGGAGCCTTGCTCGGCTTGGCCGTTACCGGCTTGTTCCTGATGGGGCTCGCCGAACGGGCCAACCGGACTTTTTTCCGCATGGGGCGGGATTCGGCCGCGGTGCTGGCCGTGTACGGCGGCGGCATGGTTTTGCTTTATTCGATGAGGGGGTCCGGTGGCGGATAGCATTCAAGAAAGGGGCATATTGCCCAACAGCCTGCCGCGGCCGGCCGGCGAGAAGGAACAACTGCTGCGCATCTGGTCAACCCCGCCCGGCTGGCGGTGGATTACGGCGGTCAACAACACGGTCGTAGGGCTGCTGTATCTCGGCGCCGCCTTCGCGTTTTTCGTGCTCGCCGGCCTCCTGGCGCTGGTGATGCGTACGCAACTGGCCGTGCCCGAAAACGATCTGGTCGGCCAGGATCTCTATAACCAAATCTTCACCGTGCACGGCACCACGATGATGTTCCTGTTCGCGGTGCCGGCCATGGAGGCCTTGGGCGTGCTGCTGCTGCCGCAGATGCTGGCCGCGCGCGACCTGCCGTTTCCGCGCCTCAGCGCGTTCGCGGTCTGGGCTTATATCATCGGCGGCGGGGTGTTTTTCTCGACCGTTTTTTACGGCCTGGCGCCCAAGGGCGGTTGGTTCATGTATCCGCCGTTGACGCTGACCGAATATTCGCCCGGCGACAACGCCGATTTCTGGCTCCTGGGCATCGGCTTCATCGAAATCTCCGCGATCGCCGGCGCGATCGAGATCATCGTCGGCATTTTACGGACCCGGCCGCCCGGCATGTCGCTCGACAAATTGCCCGTGTTCGGCTGGTCCATGCTGGTGTTCGCCGGCATGATCGTGCTGGCGTTCCCGGCCGTGATCCTCGCGACGATGTTCCTGGAAATCGAACGTTCCTTCGGATGGCCTTTTTTTACCGCTTCTTTGGGCGGTGACCCCCTCTTGTGGCAGCACTTGTTCTGGTTTTTCGGCCATCCGGAGGTATACATCATTTTTCTGCCCGCGGCCGGACTGGTGTCGATGATCGTGCCGACCATGGCACAGACGCCCTTAGTCGGTTACCGGCTGATCGTCGTGGCCCTGATCGCAACCGGTTTTTTCAGTTTCGGGCTGTGGGTGCACCACATGTTCGCCACCGGCATTCCTGCGCTGAGCACGGCTTTCTTTTCGGCGGCGAGCATGGCGGTCGCGGTGCCTTCCGGCATCCAGGTGTTTGCCTGGATCGCGACCATCGCCTCGGCCAAGGAACGGTTCCGGCTGACCACGCCTTCGCTGTTCGTGCTGGGCATGCTGTTCATTTTCACGGTCGGCGGACTGACCGGGGTGATGGTGGCCATGGTGCCGTTCGACTGGCAGGCGCACGATACCTATTTCATCGTCGCGCATCTGCATTACGTCCTGATCGGCGGGATGGTGTTCCCGCTGTTCGCGACGTTTTATTACTGGGCGCCGATGATCAGCACGCGCAGGCTGTCCGAGCGGCTGGGAAAATGGTCCTTCTGGCTGATCTTTATCGGCTTTAACGTTTCGTTCATGCCGATGCATGTTTCCGGGCTGCTGGGCATGCCCCGCCGGGTATGGACCTATTCCGAAGCGTCGGGTTGGGGTCCTTATAATCTGGTCTCCACACTGGGAGCTTACCTGATCGGCATCGGGGTAGTGGTTTTTATCATCGACCTGGTGCGTAATTTTCGGGTGGGGCCCTGCGGCGAACCCAATCCGTGGCAGGCCGGCACCCTCGAATGGCTGCCGACCGATCTTTATTCGACGCGCTCGATTCCGCACGTGACCAGCCGCGAACCGCTGTGGACGCAGCCCGATCTGCCCGAAGAGGTCGACGCCGGCCGGCATTATTTGCCGAATGCGCCGACCGGCGCCCGCGAGACGATCGTCACCTCGGTCATCGACGCCAAACCGCAATATGTGATCCAGATGCCCGGCAACGGCTGGGGGCATTTGCTTGCGGCGGTCTTTACCGCCGCTTGTTTTCTGCTGCTGACGATTAAAGTGGTCGTTCCGGCGCTGATATGCGGTGTGCTGGCAATCGCCTGCTGTCTGGTCTGGGTGTGGGAGCTCGATAAAGGGCCCGGCAAAGGGCCGGTGCCGATCGGCGCCGGCATTACGCTTCCCGTTTACGTGACCGGTCCGACCGGTCACGGCTGGTGGGCCATGGTGATTCTGATGCTGGTCGCCGGCTCGCTTTATCTGGCTTATTTGTTCTCCTATTTTTATCTGTGGACCGTTTCGCCCAAGGTTTGGCCAGCAAGCGCGCAAAGCCTGCCCGATTTAGAGTGGCCGGCGTTGAGCGCTTCTTTGTTCATTGCCGGCGCGGCGTTGTTCGCGCTCGCCCAAAAGACGCTGGCGGCGCCGGGCCGCAAGCCTTTCTGGACGCCGCTGCTGATCGGCTCGGGCGCGCTCTCGACGGCCTGTGCGGTGGGCGTGGCGATCGGCTGTCACTGGCAGGCCGGGCTCCGCCCCACCGCATCGAGCTACGGCGCGCTGGTCTATATGGATGGCGTATTGACCGGCCAGCTCGTGTTTGCGGTGCTGATCATGTCACTGTTCGTGATTGCGCGCCACTTCACCGGCAAACTCGACCGGGTGCGTTCGGCCACGCTGGAAAATACCAACCTGTTGGTTTATTACGCGGTGGCGCAGGGTCTGGTCGGCCTGCTGCTGATTCACGGCTTTCCGAGATGGCTTTTATGACGGCATCGAAATCGCCTTTTTCCGAAAAATCGGTCGGTACCGTGGCGATCGCTTTGGTCGGCCCTTCGTTCGTTTGGGGACTGCATTTCGCCGCGGTGTACGCGATCCAATCGCTCTTCTGCGATATCCTCGGCGGCAGCCGCGCCGCTGATCAAGCGCAGATGGCCGTCATCGCCGCGACCGTTGCGGCGCTGCTGATATTGCTGTTGCTGATCGCAAAACCCGCTGCGGTGCTGCGCATGAACCGGCCGGAAACATCATTGTCTTTTCTTGCCGGCGTGATGCGGCTGCTTGCTTTGCTGTCTTTTTTCGGCGTGCTTTGGGCCGGCAGTGCCGCCTTGCTGGTGCCGGCCTGCACGCAACTGTCGTGACCGCACGGGATAGCGTTTTTCGCCGAATCAGCGGCCGCGCGGCCGGATCGCGGCACGCTTATCGCGACGAGGCGAATGGCGGTGCAATCGGCCGTTAGTTAAAATCGTCCGTTATTGATAAAATTCAGGATTCGTTCCCTATAAAAATTATCGGGAAAGGCCGACTCAATCATTCCTTTCGACCTATGTTGCCGACGCCATCATGAACAGAGCCGTTTTTTGCGGAGGCGAAACTTTTACCTGACCCAATATTCAAACATTTACCCATTCCGGAATCCCCGTTTCAGTTTTTTAGAGTAGATCGACAATGTCAACAGCATGGGCAGGCGGAACAGACGCCATACTTGAACGCATGGAGCAGATGACCAATATTTTTATCGAGGAACAACGCAAATCGATGTATGCGGGCGAATCGGCCACGCATTGCGAAGAATGCGGCGAACCGATACCGGAAAGCCGGCGCAAGGCGATTCCCTGCAAATATTGCCTGGCTTGCCAAAGCGAGCTGGAAAAGCATTCGCGATAGTTTCCGGCCCGGTATGTATTTCGATCAACGATCCGCATCCTCCCCTTTACCCGGCCCGAAGGGCTTGCCGCTTCTCGGCAATCTGCTGCAGATCGATCTGTCGAAGCTGCATCTGATCCTGGAAGAATGGGCAGAACTTTACGGCCCCCTCTATCGATTCAAGCTGATCAACAAACCGCTCGTCGTAGTCAGCGACAGCGAGCTGATCCAGCGGATTTTACGCGACCGTCCGCACACTTACCGCCGGGCAAGCCTGCTCGAACGCATCATGAAAGAGCTCGGCACGCACGGCGTGTTCGCGGCGGAAGGCGAACAATGGCAACGGCAGCGCGCATTGACGATGCAGGCGTTCCGCCAGGAGAATCTGCGGCGCTTCTTCCCCACTCTCCGCCGCATTACCGAACGGCTGCACAACCGCTGGCAAATCTCCGCCGGCCAACCGGTTCCCCTGCCCCAGGAATGGATGCTGTTCACGGTCGATGTGACCACCCAATTCGCGTTCGGCTTTGACATCAATCTGCTCGAAAATCAAAACCCCGACTTTCAGCGGCATCTGGAGCGCCAGTTGCCCGGTTTCAACCGTTGGGCGAATTCCCCGTTCCCCTACTGGCATTTCGTCAAGCTGCCCGGCGACCGCGAAATGCTGGATTCGCTCGCGATCATTAAAGACACGATCAACGGCTTTATTCGCCAAACCCGCGATCGCCTCGAAAAGCAGCCGGCAACGGATCGGCAACCGGCGAATTTTCTCGAAACCCTGCTGCTGGCGCGGGACGAAAATGGCGCCGGCTTAGCCGACGGCGAGATTCAGGGCAACATCCTGACGATGCTGCTGGCCGGCGAAGATACGACCGCCCATACCTTGTCCTGGCTGCTCTATCTGATCGCCGAACATCCTGAAGTCCAGCAACGGATGCAACAGGAAGCCGATTCGATGTTAGCCGACGAGCCTTTACCGTCCGACTTTGCGACCCTCGAGAAACTGCCTTATATCGAAGCGGTCATCCAGGAGACGCTGCGCTTGAAAAGCGTCGCGCCGATGCTGTACCTGGAACCGATCAAGGATGTCGAGCTGAACGGGACGCGGATTCCGAAGGGAACGATGCTGGTCCTGTTGAGCCGATACGGTACATTGCAGGAACAAAACTTCGGCAAAGCCTCGACCTTCAAACCCGAGCGCTGGCTGGCTCCCGCGGCTGTCTGCCCCCACAACCGGAATGCCTTCGTGCCTTTCGGATCCGGCCCCCGCTTTTGCCCGGGCCGCAGCCTGGCCATGTTCGAAATCAAAATGGCGGTGGCGATGCTGTGCCGGAACTTCACCGTGAGCCGCAATCAAAGCGGGCCGCCGGTTCGGGAGCTTTTTTCTTTTACGATGATGCCGGAGAATTTGAGCGTCGAATTTACTCCAAGATAAAGTTGCGCCGCGGAAAACCCAAACTTCGTCACTTTCAACGGCAAGTCTTCGATTATTAGCAATTGATTTGAATACAAGGAGGCAACAATGAAAACGCTGAATCTTTCCTTTATCCCCATGGCCTTCATAATGGCCTGCTCTTATTCCGCAAGCGCCTTTTCGGCGGGTGAACCGGGCGCCAAAGTTCAAATGGCGCTCACCTCTTCCGCCTTTCCTCATCAGGGCGCAATTCCGAAACAGTTTACCTGCGACGGCTCGGACGTCTCGCCCGAACTGGCCTGGTCCGATATTCCGGCGGACGCCAAAAGCCTCGCCTTGATCGTCGACGACCCGGATGCGCCAACACCCATCACGCCGGTGATGACCTGGGTCCATTGGGTGCTGTACAACATTCCCACCTCAGCTACTAAGCTATTTCCGAACATCGGCCCGGAAAACCTGCCCCAAGGCACCCTGCAGGGCAGGAACGACTGGAAGAAAACCGGCTACAAAGGCCCCTGCCCGACTTTCGGGACGCACCGCTATTTTTTCAAACTGTATGCGCTGGACACGCTTCTGCCCGACCTGGATGAACCGGACAAAGCCGCGCTAATGAAGGCAATGGACGGGCATATTCTCGACCATGCGGAATTGGTCGGGACTTATAAGCGCTGAATAAAAGTTTATAAAATAAAGGCCGAATCTTGTATACCGCACCAAAGCTAATGATGAATTAAAGTTCATAAGGAACACGGTGCGGTATCAGCTCGGCTAATCGATACATTACAGTTATAATGGCAGAAAAAACAAAAATTTAATTATATCTAAATCGATTATTTTTACTTATCCATAGACGAACTATTAATGGGCCAACCTAAGCCTCGATCTTCAAGCCGTTTTCTTACCCGTGTCGTATTGCGCAATTATAAAAGCATCGCCTCTTGCGATGTCCGTTTGGGCGAACTTACTTACCTGATTGGTCTTAACAGCTCCGGAAAAAGCAATTTTATCGATGCTTTACACTTTGTTCGGGACGCACTAGTCGGCTCGCTCGATAATGCATTGAATGAACGCGGTGGATTATCCGAGGTGAGAAGAAGGTCTAGCGGACATCCTACCCATTTCGGTGTCCGCCTGGAATTCCGCCTCCGAACCGGGGAACAGGGCCATTATGCATTTAACATTAGAGCATTAAAAGATAGAGGCTATGAGGTACAGACCGAGGAATGCTGTCTTTATGGAATCGGAAAAGGACCGTTCTTCAGGCTCGAAGGGGGTAAGCTCAAAGATACCAGCGAGGATACATTTCCGGCAGTAACTTCCGACCGTCTTGCATTAGTCAGTGCATCAGGCTTGCCGGTATTTAGGCCAGTCTTTGACGCACTGACAGCAATGGGCTTTTACAACCTCAATCCAAAATTGATACGCGAACTACAAAAACCTCAAGACGGCCGCCTTCTTAAATCAGCCGGAGAAAACATAGCCAGCGTTTTAGGCCACCTCGAACGCAATGCTCCTGAAGCTATAGAAGTAATAGAAGAATATCTACATACAGTGGTGCCTATGGTTCACGGGGTGAAACGAACTGCAATCGGACCGATGGAAACTGTCGCTTTCAGGCAGGACATGGCCGGTTCGAAGTATCCCTGGGAATTTCTGGGGATGAATATGTCGGATGGAACATTACGGGCATTCGGCGTATTAACGGCCTTATTTCAAGGCAACCGGGATTATACCCCTTCGCTGATTGGCATTGAAGAGCCGGAAACAGCCTTGCATCCTGCTGCGTCATCTGCACTGAGGGAGGCGTTGCAGCGCGCTTCAGAGCATACTCAGGTCATTATCACTAGCCATAGCCCGGATTTATTGGATGATGCATCCATAACTTCAGAAGCATTACTCGCCGTAGTAGCGAATGGAGGTGAAACCAAAATCGCTCCCATTGATGAAGCATCTCGCAATGCCATACGCAACCATTTATTTTCCGCAGGGGAACTTTTGCGTCTTGATCAACTGGCCCCAGATCCAAAATTACTCGCTGAAACGGGGTCGTATCAAGTCGATTTGTTTGGGGATCAGCAGTGATAATCGCATCAATTGTTGAGGGCGATGGCGAAGTCGCTGCCCTCCCCTTGCTTTTGCGGCGCATGGGGCAATGGCTGACTCCTGAAAATCACGTTGAAATCCCGAAGCCTATTCGAGTTCGTCGTGATCGTTTTCTGAATAAGGATGAAGAGTTTCGACGCATGGTTTTACTCGCCGCCGACAAATGCGGGATAAACGGATGGCTTCTTATTTTGCTGGATGCTGATGATGATTGCCCTGCAGAATTAGGCAGACAAATTCAACTACGTGCCCGGAACATAGCACCAGATAGAAAAATATCGGTTGTCCTTGCCAATCGCGAATATGAGGCTTGGTTTATCGCCTCCGCCAAATCGTTGAACGGACAACGAGGATTTTCAATGACAACTGGAGATATCGCCGATGCCGAACGCATCCGCGACGCGAAAAATTGGCTCAGTAGCCGAATAAGAGATGGGAAATATCGTGAAACCACCGACCAACCTGCCTTTTCATCACTAATGGATATGCAGCAAGCAAAAGATAATAGTCGTTCTTTTCTAAAACTGTGCATGGAATGGCAGAAACATATCATCCTTTAAAGACAAATTACCAGACAATTCCTCCAAGTAATACTTCTCAAAAACCTGCCCTTGGCCTAAATGATAAGCAAAGATTCTATTCCTAAGCTATCAATTACCGATCAAAACGAGCAATCGCAAGGCAGGTCCGGCAAGTCGCAGCTCGAGTGTTCGCAGGCGTCCGCTTTTTTGAAGCGGCAGGCCTCTGAACAATCGCAGTCGCAATCCGGACACTCGTCGCAATCGTTTCGGCCGCGCCGGCGTTGTCCGCTTCCGATCAGGGTTTCGTTGGCCTCCTTGCATGCCTGAAAACGGGCGCGGATGTCCCGATAGCCGCCGAAAGGGCCTTTGTCGCGCACGATAGTCTTGACCGCTTCGGAACAGGAATCGCCGCCGTGCAGCACCGCATAAGCGCAACGGAAGCCCTTGTGGGGCGAGATGAATTTCTGGTAGAAAACGATCAGCAGGATGGCAAGGTATTTCACAGGCGTATGCTTTGGGAAGGAGAATCGTAACAGCTGCCGCAGCGGCTGCGGTCACGATCCTTAAGCATAGCAAATTCTCGTCATCGGGCTGAGTATGAACCAACCCGCCTCAGCGTCCAAAAACCCATGCCGAAAAGCGTGTAGGAATTACGACCATCACGGAGGGGGGCGGGAGATCACGTCAGGAACAAGTGATCGAGAGCACCGCAGGAGTAGTTGCCGAGAGCGAAGCGAAAACCATCATCAGGCTGCGGCGTGTTTTGATCGATGAGCTTCGGCTGACGCCTCTCGGCAACTGCTCCTGCGTTGCCCTACCTCTGTCCATAGACCACCCTTTAGTGGTGGCATCCGTGCAGTCGTACCCATCCTACGGTGACAGCTTGTAGGATGTGCTGAACGAAGTGAAGCGCATCTAAGTACCTTTCAATGTATCATTCGCGACTGATACCCTGAAGGGCACTCGATGCGCCTCCTGACGTCGGCACATCCTACGGTTATAGAAGGTTAGTCCGTCAGCCTTTCACAAACCGCAGCAGTCCCTCTTCCAGCTCGACCTTGACCGTATCCCCCGGCGCGAACCGGCCGGCCAGGATTTCCTGCGCGAGCGGGTTTTCGAGCTGGTGCTGGATCGCCCGCTTCAAAGGCCGCGCACCGTAGACCGGATCGAAGCCGGCTTCGCCCAGCCGGTCGAGGGCCGCTTCGCTGATCTCGAAGCCGATTTCGCGATCCGCCAGGCGTTTCTGCAGATTGGCGATTTGAATCTTGGCAATCGCGCGGATCTGTTCGCGTTCGAGCGGATGGAACACCACCACTTCGTCGATCCGGTTGATGAACTCGGGCCTGAAATGCCCGCCCACGATGTCCATCACTTCGTTCTTCATTTCCTGGTAATTCGCCTCACCCGCCAGCTCCTGGATCCGGCTCGAACCGAGGTTCGAAGTCATCACCACCACCGTATTGCGAAAATCGACCGTACGACCCTGCCCGTCGGTCAGGCGTCCGTCGTCCAGCACCTGCAGCAGTACGTTGAACACGTCCGGATGCGCCTTTTCGACCTCGTCCATCAGGATCACCGAATACGGTTTCCGGCGCACAGCCTCGGTCAGATAGCCGCCTTCCTCGTAGCCGACATAGCCCGGCGGCGCGCCGATCAGACGCGCGACCGAATGTTTCTCCATGAACTCGGACATATCGATCCGCACCAGCGCATCGGCCGTATCGAACAGGAACTCGGCCAGCGCCTTGCACAGCTCGGTTTTGCCGACGCCGGTCGGCCCCAGGAACAGGAAAGAGCCGTTCGGCCGGTTCGGATCGGACAGTCCCGCCCGCGAGCGGCGGATCGCATTGCTGACCGCTTTCAGCGCTTCTTCCTGGCCAACCACGCGCTTGCTGATCTCCTCCTCCATCCTGAGCAGCTTGTCGCGCTCGCCTTCCATCATTTTCGAGACCGGAATCCCTGTCCATTTGGAGACGACTTCGGCGATTTCCTCGTCGGTCACCTTGTTGCGGAGCAGAGTCATCTTCTTCGTTTCGCCGGCGCCCGCCTGCGCCAGCTGCTTTTCGAGATCGGGAATCACTCCGTATTGCAGCTCCGCCATCCGGTTCAGATCGCCCGCGCGCCGCGCCGATTCGAGCTCGACCTTGGCATGGTCGAGTTTTTCCTTGATCGACGCCGAACCTTGCAGGGAGGCCTTCTCGGCCTTCCAGATTTCCTCCAGATCCGAATAGTCCTTTTCGACTTCGGCGATTTCTTCTTCCAGAATTTCGAGCCGCTTTTTCGAGGCCGGGTCCGATTCTTTCTTCAACGCGACCTGTTCGATCTTCAGCTGAATCAGGCGGCGGTCCAGCCTGTCCATTTCTTCGGGCTTCGAGTCCTGTTCCATCCGGATCCGGCTGGCGGCCTCGTCGATCAGGTCGATCGCCTTGTCCGGCAGTTGACGGTCGGAAATGTAACGGTACGACAGCCCCGCCGCGGCGACGATCGCGGGGTCGGTAATCTCGACACCATGATGCACCTCGTACTTTTCCTTCAGGCCGCGCAGAATCGCGATCGTATCCTCGACCGAAGGCTCGTCGACCAGCACCTTCTGGAACCGGCGTTCGAGCGCCGCATCCTTCTCGACATACTTGCGGTATTCATCGAGGGTCGTCGCGCCCACGCAGTGCAGCTCGCCGCGCGCCAAGGCCGGTTTCAGCATGTTGCCCGCGTCCATCGCGCCTTCGGCCTTGCCTGCGCCGACCATCGTGTGCAGCTCGTCGATGAACAGGATTACTTGCCCTTCCTGCTTGGCCAGATCGTTCAGCACTGCTTTCAGGCGCTCTTCGAATTCGCCGCGGAATTTTGCGCCCGCGATCAGCGCCGCCATGTCCAGCGCCAGCACCCGCTTGCCTTTGATCCCTTCCGGCACTTCGCCGTTCACGATCCGTTGCGCCAACCCTTCGACGATCGCGGTCTTGCCGACGCCGGGTTCGCCGATCAGCACCGGATTGTTCTTGGTGCGGCGCTGCAGCACCTGGATCGTGCGGCGGATCTCGTCGTCGCGGCCGATCACCGGATCGAGTTTGCCGGCTTCGGCGCGTTCGGTCAAGTCGATCGTGTATTTTTTCAACGCCTGGCGCTGATCCTCGGCATTCGGATCATCGACCTGCTGGCCGCCGCGCATCGCCTCGATCGCTTTTTCGATCGCCTGCCTGCTCGCGCCGGCTTTTTTCAGCAGGTCCTGCAACGTTCCCCTTTCCTCGAACGCGGCCAATAGAAACAGTTCGCTGGCGATGAACTTGTCGCCGCGCTTCTGGGCAAGCTTGTCGGTCAGGTTCAGCAGGCGCGCCAGCTCGCTCGAAATCTGCACGTCGCCGCCCGTGCCCGACACGGTCGGGAACCGGTTCAGCGCCTGGCCGAGTTCCGTGCGCAAACCGGCGGTATTGGCGCCGATCTGCGCCAGCAACGGCTTGACGGTGCCGCCTTCCTGATCCATCAACGCGATCATCAGATGCACGGGCTCGATGAACTGGTGATCCTTGCCCAAAGCCAGGCTCTGGGCATCCGACAACGCTTCCTGAAACTTGCCGGTCAATTTATCCATTCGCATATAGGTTTACCTCTTGATGAGAGAATTTCTAAGTTGCGGGGGATATGGGGAGCGAATGGAGGATTTTCAATAACGGATGGGGAAATTCGCCAAGTGCTTTGCAAAAGTCCTCGGTAAGTCTATATTGGGACCAGTTTGGGTATGTTTTTAAATCCCCCAAATGCCGTCATCCCGGCAGGGATTGCCGGGATCCAGTATACATGGATGTGGTAGCGCTCAAGGTATAACAAATGGAAAAACATCCCTGTGTTTATATTCTTGCCAGCGGCAAGAATGGGACTCTCTATGTGGGTGTTACTTCGGACTTAATTGGACGTATATATCAACATCGCCAGAAACTGATAGGAGGATTTACTGCACGTTATGGAGTTACCCAATTAGTTTGGTATGAAGTTCATGGACAGATGGAGAGTGCAATTCTGAGGGAAAAGCAGATAAAAAAATGGCCCCGTATCGCTAAAAAACGTCTGATTGAACTTAGCAACTCTACATGGCAAGATTTATGGCCAGATTTAGTGTCGCCTTCCTTGGCCACTGGATCCCGGCAATCCCTGCCGGGATGACGGCTTAGCTTAGCCGCACTTGGCAAACAGAATAAGTTTTATAAAACAAGCTCCCCGGCAATATCCGCCGCCAGAAACGCCGTAATATCCTGCGGCTCCCGAAAATTCCCATACGCCAGCGCCAGTTTCACGTAAGCTGCTTCGAGCGACATGTTCCAAATCATCTCCGCGCCCGCATCGAGCAGAAACCGGGTGCTTTCATACGTATCCGGCGATTTTCGGGCCGGCGCCAGATACACTTTCACGCCCTGCTGACGGCAGCGTTTGATGAACGCGAGCAGCGAATGATTTTCGCCCCATTGCGGAGTGCTGCAGGCGGTGCCGGAATGGTAAAGATCGTGCAGGACCGCCTCGACGCCGTCCAGGGAGAAATGAGTGTAATCGAGCCCCGGATAAGGCCGGATCATCAGGATCCGCTCCGAAAACCGCGCTTTGACCCCAGCCGTCTCCGCCCGCGCCGATAATGCCGGCAATCCCTGGCTCAAAAACCGGCCGTCGCGATATTCCAGGTAACTTTGCCCCTGCACGCTGAAAAAATCGCCGCTCAGCTGCAATGACGATGCCAGCCGCGTGCCTCGGTGCACCTGCATGGTCTGGCCTTGATTGCGGTAAGGCACGAATGCGCCGGATTCTTTCACGTCCAGGATAAAATCGACCGCGCAGCGGAAATTGTCCAGTCCGTTCGCCTGCGGATGATCGAGCGGATGGTCGCTCGATACCAGCAGCAGCGGCACCTTCAGCCCGTGGAAATAAAAAGCGAGCGCCGCCGCGGTATAGGCCAGAGTATCGGTGCCGTGCGTCACGATCACGCCGTCGTAACGTTCCGGCTGCTTGGCTGCGATCGCCTCGATGATGATCGGCCAGGCGGGGGGGGCGAGATTTTCGCTGAGCAGCCGAATCGGTTCGACCGATTCAAACGCAATCTCGTCGGCCTTTTCGGGAAATCGGCGTCGAAATTCGCCGAGCAGTTTGAAAGGCGCCGCTTCGGACGGCTTGATCGTGCCTTCGCCGGCGGCCGACCCGATCGTACCGCCGGTGAATACAACCAGAATCTGTTTCATAGTATGATGTCCGTTTTGTCCTGAACCTGAATCGCCCCCGATTTTAAACCACCCCTGCATGAAAATCTCACTCATCGTCGCGATGGCGAGCAACCGGGCCATCGGCCTGAACAACAAAATGCCCTGGCACCTCTCCGCCGACCTGAAACACTTCAAAAAGATCACGATGGGCTCGCCGATCCTGATGGGCCGCAAGACTTTTGAATCGATCGGCCGGCCCCTGCCCGGCCGCACCAACATCATCCTGACCCGCAATCCGGCCTATGCGCCGGAAGGCTGCGTGGTCGTGCACGATCTCGACACCGCGATCCGGACCGGCTGCCGAGAGCACGGCGAGATTTTCGTGATCGGCGGAGCCGATCTGTATGAAGCCCTGCTGCCGCGGGCCGAGACGATTTACCTGACCCAAATCAAAAAGGCATTTCCGGGAGATACTTTCTTTCCTGAGCTGGATATGAGCGAGTGGTCCGAAGTGGACCGGGAAGATGTCGAGAATGATGCGGACGCGGGTTTCAGCTACAGTTTTTTGCGGCTGGACAGAATAAAAACGTAGGATGTGCTGAACGAAGGGAAACGCATCGTTCGCGTTATATTTCGACCGATGCGCCTCGTTCCTCGGCACATCCTACACATACGGCGCATCTTACGGAGGTTTAGCCTTTGTAGCGGATTCGCCGCTAGGCAATCCGCCATCGCTTTGAAGCCTGTTGGCGTTTTGCTATCGCGAAAACGCCCTTGTATCTTTATCCAGGTCGTGATTAGCTATCATGACCTGAGGCAGAATGAGCTTGTAACCGCCCTTAAGGTTCGACCTTGTGCTGTAGATCAAGCCTTCTGTCTCGCTCCTGATGCCAACTCAGACACTGAACGGTAGCCAAGGGCGTTGACCCTGTATGCACAAGGCAAGTGGGCTCAGTTGGTTTGTTTTATCGTCTGTCATTGTGTCAAAGCTAATGTTTTTTATTGGGATCGATGTTTCTAAAGCTAAACTGGATTGTAGTTTATTGCTGGAGGTCGCCCGCAGCAAGCGCCGTGCCAAAACCGTAGCTAACTCAAAGGCCGGCATTACCGATTTGCTGGCCTGGTGTACCAAGCAGCAGGTGGCCAACCACGAACTCCACGCCATCCTGGAAGGCACCGGCGTCTACCACGAGCAGGCCGCCTCGGCGCTCACCGAGGCCGGGGTCACGGTTTCCATCGTCAATCCGGCGCAAGTCAAAGACTTCGGCCGCAGCCTCGGCATCCGCACCAAAACCGACGGGGTCGACAGCCTGATTCTGGCCCGTTATGGCGCTTTGTTGAATCCCAGACCTTGGCAGCCGCCTAGCCGGGAAGCCCGTATCCTGCAAGCCCTGCTGTCACGCCGCGAAGCCATTGCCCAGGATTTACAACGCGAGCGCAACCGCCTGGAAAAAGCCGACGCCACCGAGACCTGTCAGCTGATTCATCAATCCCTGACAGATTCGATTGCCTTTCTGGAAACCCAGCTCGCCAAACTCCAGCAAGACATCGACGATCATATCCAGCAGCATCCCGGCCTGAAAGACGACCGGGAGCTGTTGACCAGCATTCCGGCGGTGGGACCGCAAGTCGGTAATCACCTGCTTTCGATCATGCACAATCACCGCTTTCAGTCCGCCGAGCAATTGGCCGCCTATCTCGGCTTGGTGCCGGTAGAGCGTCAATCCGGCACCTCGATTCTGGGACGGCCCCGCTTGTCGAAAGCCGGACCTGCCCGTATCCGTGCGATTCTCTTTATGGCCGCGGTCGTCGGCACTCGACACAACCCTCACCTCAAAGACCTCTACCAGCGCCTGCAAGAGCGCGGCAAAACCAAAATGTCCGCCTTGGGTGCCGTCATGCGCAAATGAGTCCATTTGTGCTTCGGCGTGCTGAAAACTCGTCAACCTTATCAACCTGATTATGGAAGGTTGTCTTGACTTTTAAGACGGTATCTACAGCTTTATTCCCAAAAGGTACTGCGCCAATTTATTCCGTAGGGTACGCTGGGCGTACTTTATGGTTTTTTGTTAAAACTCTTTGAAAACGGTACGAATAAGACCGTAGGATGGGCTGAGGCACGAAGCCCATCGAGTGCCCTTTAGGGTATCGCTCGCGATTGATGCGCTTCGTACCTCGATCGCTTGTTCCGACGCGATCTATCTCCTGCATCCCTGCAGTCGTCAGCACATCCTACTCTACGGCTCCCGAAAAGGTACGCACAGCGTACCCTACGATCATCGCCTCCCTACAACTCGCGCGTCGCGCTGAACTTGATGTCCGGCCAGCGTTCTTCGGTCAATTGCAGATTGACCCGGCTGGTCGCGAGATACACCAGGAACCCGCCGCCGTCTTCGGCCAGGTTGTCGAACACCTTCTTCCTGAACTCTTCCAGCTTGGCCGGCTTGTCCGACGATACCCAGCGGACGGTCGACACGTTCACCGCATCGTAAACGCATTCGACGTTGTATTCGTTCTTGAGCCGGTGCGCGGTCACGTCGAACTGCAGCACGCCGACCGCGCCGAGAATCAGGTCGTTATTCTTCAGCGGCCGGAACAGCTGGGTCGCGCCTTCTTCGGTCAGCTGCACCAACCCCTTCTGCAGCGCCTTCGCGCGCAGAGGATCTTTCAGCACGACCCGGCGGAACAGTTCCGGGGCGAAATATGGGATCCCGCCGAACTTCAGCGTTTCGCCCATCGTAAACGTGTCGCCGACCTGAATCGTACCGTGATTGTGCAGACCGATAATGTCGCCCGGATAGGCTTCCTCGACCGCTTTGCGGGTGTCCGCCTGGAACGTGATCGCGTTGGCCACCTGAATGGGCTTGCCGATCCGGACGTGGTGGAGCTTCATGCCCTTGTCGAACTTGCCCGAACAGATCCGCATGAAGGCGACCCGGTCGCGGTGCGCGGGGTCCATGTTCGCCTGAATCTTGAATACGAAGCCGGTGAATTTTTCCTCTTCCGGATGCACGGTGCGCTGCTCGGCCTGGCGTGGCAGGGGCGGCGGCGCGAATTCGGCAAATGCGTCGAGCAGCTCGAGAATCCCGAAGTTGTTGATCGCGGAACCGAAGAAGACGGGCGTCTGCGCCCCGGCCTGATAGGCGTCCAGGCTGAACTCGTGGCTCGCGCCTTTGACCAGGTCGATGTCGATCCGGAGCTCCTCGGCCTGATCGCCGAGCAATTCGTCCAGCTTCGGATTGTCCAGCCCCTTGATTACTTCGGCTTCCGCGATGCGGCCGCCGTGCTGCGGGCTGAACAGGTGGATTTCGTCCTTATAGAGGTGATAGACGCCCTTGAAGCGCTTGCCCATCCCGATCGGCCAGGTCATCGGCGCGCATTGGATCTTCAATACATGCTCGACTTCGTCCAGGAGTTCGATCGGTTCGCGCCCTTCGCGGTCCAGCTTGTTGATGAAGGTCAGGATCGGCGTCGTGCGCAAACGGCAGACTTCCATCAGGTTGATCGTCCGCTCCTCGACGCCTTTCGCGGAGTCGATCACCATCAGCGCCGAGTCGACCGCAGTCAGCGTCCGGTAGGTATCTTCGGAGAAGTCCTCGTGGCCGGGCGTGTCGAGGAGGTTGATGATCGCGTTCTTGTGCTCGAACTGCATCACCGAGGTCGTGACCGAAATCCCCCGCTCCTTTTCCATCTCCATCCAGTCGGAGGTCGCATGCCGGGCGGCCTTCCGCCCTTTCACCGAGCCCGCCAGCTGAATCGCGCCGCCGAACAGGAGTAGCTTTTCGGTGATCGTGGTCTTACCCGCGTCCGGGTGCGAAATGATCGCGAACGTGCGCCGGCGGTTAAGTTCTGAGAGGACTTCGGACATACTCTGGACTGACTGCAAAACCGCGTATTATAACGGAAACTTATCGACAAGGGATAATAGGCATCACCGGATGGTCTCTGCTCGGCGTGGGCTGAAAAGCGAAAACCGGCCCCGCTTCAGGATAGAGGCAGACATTCGGATAAAATCGCATTGAGATATCAGGCTTGCTGGGCTGCTGGCGATTCCGTACGCTACCGCACAGACGGCATCTTCCCGGGAAATTAATTTTAGAGCTGCTTGTTTTAAACCCGACCTCCGGTTTGAATAGACGAAGGTTGGACGAAGATTGACCGCCACGACAAAAAAAGCGAGTATTTGCCATTGTCCGCTCAGAAGGACAACCAGACTATGCCAGGCGGCGAACGGAAGCGAAGAAACAAGGCATTTTATGAGGGAGATTGTCTCCATGATCGACAGGAACAGGATTTCAACCGTATGGCTCGGCAAGCCTTACCCTTTGGGCGCAACCTGGGACGGCAAAGGCGTCAATTTCGCCCTGTTTTCCGAACACGCCGAAAAAGTCGAACTGTGCTTGTTCGAACCCAAAGGGCGCCGCGAGTTCCAGCGCATTCCGATGCCGGAGCAGACCGGCCATATTTGGCATTGTTACCTTCCCGAGGCCCGTCCCGGCCTTTTGTACGGTTACCGCGTTTACGGAAAATATGCCCCATTGGAAGGCGCCCGTTTCAACCACTATAAACTGCTTCTCGATCCTTATGCCAAGACGATCGTCGGTCCGCTGCACTGGAGCGATACCCTGTTCGGCTACCGGATCGGCCATAAAAAGGAAGACTTGTCATTCGACCGACGGGACAGCGCCTCGCATATGCCGAGATGCCGGGTCATCGATCCCGCCTTCAGTTGGGGATACGATCAGCCGCCGCAGATTCCCTGGCAGGATACGATCATTTACGAGCTGCACGTCAAAGGCTTTACCAAACTCCATCCGCTGATTCCCTCCGCTTTACGCGGGACCTATGCCGGACTTGCTTCCGAACCCGTGATAAACCATCTGAGAAAACTCGGCGTGACCGCCGTGGAGCTGATGCCTGTCCATGCCTTCATCGACGAACGCCATCTGGTGGATAAGGGCCTGCGCAATTACTGGGGCTACAGTTCGATCGGTTATTTTGCACCGGAAAGCCGCTACGGGTATGTCGATCCGATCAACGAATTCAAAAACCTGGTCAAGACCCTGCACCGCAACGATATCGAGGTCATTCTGGACGTGGTCTACAACCATACCGTCGAAGGCAACCAGTTCGGACCGACTCTGGCATTCCGGGGCATCGATAACGCCGCGTATTACCGTTTGACCGGCGACAACTGCGCACGCTATTACATGGATTATACGGGCTGCGGCAATACGCTCAACATGGGGCATCCGCGCGTGCTGCAGATGATCATGGACAGCCTGCGCTATTGGGTAACTGAAATGCATGTAGACGGCTTCCGCTTCGACCTGGCCTCCACGCTCGCCCGCGAAACGAATGAAGTGGACCGCCGCAGCGCTTTCTTCGACATCATTCATCAGGACCCGATACTTTCGCAAGTCAAGCTGATTGCCGAGCCCTGGGATTTGGCCGAAGGCGGCTACCAGGTCGGCAATTTTCCGGTCGGCTGGGCCGAATGGAACGATAAATACCGGGACGGAGTACGCGCCTACTGGAAAGGCGAAGAAGGACTGATCGACAATCTGGCCTACCGTCTGACGGGTTCGAGCGACCTTTACGGCCACAGCGGCCGCAAGCCTTATTCCAGCATCAATTTTCTGGCCGCGCACGATGGCTTTACGCTGCACGACCTGGTCAGCTATGACGGCAAACATAACGAAGCGAATCTCGACGATAACCACGACGGCACCGACAACAATAAATCCTGGAATTGTGGCGTCGAAGGCCCGACCCACGATCCCGGCGTGCGCAGTTTACGCGCCAAACAGAAGCGTAATCTTCTGAGTACCCTGCTTCTTTCCCAGGGCGTTCCGATGCTGCTGGCCGGAGACGAGATGGGCCGCACCCAGCAGGGCAACAATAATGCCTACTGCCAGGATAATCCGCTTAGCTGGATTGACTGGGATTTACGTCCGGAAGACCGGGAACTGAGCGATTTCGTCCGGAAATTGATCCATTTGCGCAAACAGCATCCGGTTTTCCGCCGGCGCAATTTCTTTCAGGGACGCCCGATCTCCGGCGCGGACGACAAGGACATACTCTGGCTGAATCCGAACGGCCAGGAAATGAACGGCAACGAATGGAATCAGACCTACGTGCGCTGCCTGGGGGTCTATCTGTCAGGCAAGGCGATCACCGAACGGGACGAACATGGCCAGCCCATTCCGGATAACGATTTTCTGCTGCTGTTGAACAGCTACGACGGCGAAATTCCGTTTCGTCTTCCGGAAGACGAAACGGATGCCTGTTGGTATACCGCCGTGAATACCGCGCAACCGGATACACTGGATTGGGAATGCCTTGCCGGCGAGAATTTCGTATTGCAAGGACGTTCGTTGGCGTTACTGATCAAGACGGGGGCGAAGGATGATCCGGCTGCGTCCCATTCCTTGCTGCTCGGAGCCTTAGGCATAAGAACTCCTTTTCCTCGGCACCGCTCCCCAGGCTGAACCGCTGCATTCAAAACACCGTTTTCCCCTATTCCTTAATTCATAAAGGATAACGGCTCCCTGAAGGGCGCCACCCGAACGACAGCTATCCGGTAAAGCCGGCCCCTCAGCCAGGATCGACTACCCGGAACTCCGTTATTTTTACATTGCATTACAAGCTGAAACTTCCGGTCAGGCAGCAGCTCGCAATGCGATGCATCTTCAAGGGTTATTTACCCATGCCCTCCTTGATGACAAGTTCGCTTTCCACCGCTTTCACATCCGTGACGCTTTGCGCAATGGCTTTGACCCTATCGATACTTTGCTGGGAACCGACGGCTCCGGAAAGCTTAACTACGCCATTTTCGGTTTCCACATCGATTTGAGAAGCCTTAAGCAGAGGATCGCTCAGAATGTCCTGCTTGATTTTAGCCGTAATGACCGAATCGTCCATATAGTCGCTGGCCTCTTCCAGCCCGGTTCTTGGCTCGCCGGCCCCTGGCGCACTTCCCTCGCCCATGCCCGTTCCGCTGCCCGACCTTGCCGTCCCGGAGGTATCCGGCCCTGCTCCCGGGCCTTCCGGACTTCCGGTCCCCGAGGCTCCTTCGCCTCCCGCCCTGGTCGGGTCGGCAACACTCCCTGTTGCCGTACGTTCCGATCCCTGCGTCGAGCTCATCCTTGTGTCGGAACGTCCTGTTTCCGGCGTCGGAGGTTGCCCCGTCCTATCGCCCGAGCCGTCTTTTTCACACCCGGCCACAGACAGGAGGGAACTCAAAAAAATCGTCATAAAAATTCTGTTTAAGCTCATTTTCATGCCTCTCGTGCAGGTGGGTTACAGGCTCTTTAGGGTGTACCAGTGCCCGAGCCTGAACTTGTTCCGCCAGTTGAACCTGTCCCGCCGCTTGAACCGGTTCCGCTACCCGAACTGGTTCCGCTTGACCCCGTTCCGGTGCCTGAGCCTGGCGTTCCCGTAGATCCCGAACCCTGAGTCGAGCTCGTACCGGTGCCGGAGCTTTGCGTTCCTTGGCCCGACTTGCTGCCCGAGCCGTCTTTTTGACATCCGGTCAAAGCCAGAAAGAAACTCAAAAAAATCGTCATAAAAATTTTATTCGTATTCATCTTTCATGCTCCTCATGTTTTTTGCCTTGGAATTTGGCAGAATCATTAGCACCGGCTGTTTACCGGCACCAACTATAAGACCTCGCCTAAGGTCCCGGAACGGATCAGGGTACTAACTGTAGGCTTTTTCCCAATCCTTGATTTGTTTGTCAGCTTCCCTTTTAGCGATCTTGTACTTCCTTTGGGTCTTCTTGAGGGGAGTATCCGATTTGCCTGAAAATCGTCCAGATTCATCATCGGCAAACCTGCGCCTTTTCTCCTTCGATTTACCTTTAAACTGGCTGTCACCATTCTCTATCAAGCTATATCTCATACCGTTTACCTTAATTTTGTATATTGAATTCCCTCCTGAAGAAAACCGATTCCATGTCTTTTACCGTTATTCTTCAGGAATAAAAATTAATTTATTTAAAAACAAGAATAAGTCTGTACACTAACAAACATAAGACTAAAGCGGAGTAGTTCAGGAGGGATTAATATGAATCAGTCTTTAGATAAATCCTGTCCTTTATTGCTGATTCTCCATCATAAGGTTTTTATACTCATTTTCTTCCAGTTGAGCATCCTTATTGGCATCGGCGCGGTCAAAATGCTTAAGTAAAGAAGGAGAATCGGCTAGCTCGCTTTTGGTTACATAATTGTCGCCATTCTTATCCACGCTTTGGAAAGGCTGAATTTTGCCCATTCCCTGCGAACTGCCCATACTGCTCGAACCGCCTTGTTGCATACCAGAGGCTCCACCGGATGTCCCTGAAGTGCCTGAGCCTCTTGAAATTCCCTGCGAACCGCCGCTGCCGGTAGTACCCTGAGAACTACCGGAGCCTCCCATCGAACCGCTTGAACCGCCCTGTGAAGTACCGGAGGAGGTGCCCGTGCGCTCTTGTGGGCTGATGGATTCCGATCCGCCCATGGCACCCGCCTGAGCGATGCCCGCCAGGCCAAGGCAAAAACCGATCGTTAACCAGAACTTTTTACTTAAACAATTAGAAATACGCATATCGATTCTCCTTATTAGTATCCACATACCTTTCTTCATTGCGAAGTTCCTGAGCCTCCTGAAGAGCCTGAGGCGCCCGAGCCTTCTTCCTGCATGGTGCCTGATGTGCCCGAACCGCCCTGCGAAGTGCCGTACGAACCGCTGGAACCACCTGAAGTACCTGAACGACCGGAAGTTCCTGAGCTTCCCGAAGTTCCTGAGCTTCCGGAAGTTCCTGAATTCCCCGAAGAGGTGCCCGAATCTTCCGGCGATGTGCCGCGCGATGTGCCGGAGCTTCCTTCCGGACTTCCGGTGATGCCTTGCGATGAACCGGTGGTGCCTCGGTAAGTTCCGGAGCTGCCCTGCGAACTACCGCTGCCGGTAGTGCCCTGAGAACTGCCGGAGCTTCCCATCGAGCCTCCGGACGTTCCCGTGTTTTCTTGCGAAGTGCCGGAACCCGCGCCGGTATCGCGCATCGTACCCGCCTGAGCGATGCCCGCCAGGCCAAGGCAAAAGCCGATCGTTAACCAGAGCTTTTTACTTAAACAATTAGAAATACGCATATTGATTCTCCCTATTGGATTAATAGTCATATATCATTCTTTACGCCCTTTCCCGTCCGAACGATCAAAATCGGATAAACCGGAATTCGAGTAACGCGTAAAGGCGTTGAAAATATAGAGTTAACTTCAATTATTGTCAGTACGATATCCAACAGAAATATTATTAATTCAATAGCGGCCTGAAAATGGCGAGAATATCTTTTCGGTTTGCCGAATACCAAAGATTACCCAAATGACCGCCATGAGGATAAATAATGGCGCGGTCGCCGAATGTTTTTTCCAGAAAGGCGATGTCTTGATCGGTAAGCAGAAAATCATCCAGATTGTGCATTAAAAAAAAGTTCTCATTATTTTCCAGCATCGTTTTGATGGCCGGAAGGCTATTCCGGGCATTGACTTCATCCGGGTCAATCCGTGTGTTCCCCATCTGCCGCAGCCGGTTAATAAGAATTTTTTTTAGATACTCGGTCAGCGTATAAGAGTGGGCCTCGCGAAACCGCTGAGTGCGATCCCCCCAACTGATCGGAGTTCTCAAAATACCCAGATTCAAGGCCAGATCGGCTGCGTAAATGGCATCACCAACCGCCCTTTGCATCCGCTCTCCGATCAAGTACCCGATTTCCCTGTCCGTAAGTCCAATTCTGCGATCCCATCCCAGGAAATAATCCGGACTATCGGGATCGTTGCGCAATGCCTCGCCCAGCAGGCCTAGCGCATAACTTTCTAGGTAATCGCGCTGATTTTCGCTATACACATCGCCGAGGCTGGCCATGTGGTCGATACGCCTGACCGATTGCAACAGATTGACGGGAGGATTGATCAAAAGGTAAGTCGAAATGCCGATTTTATGTTGAGCGGTATCCAGTTCGCCGATGTATGCCGCATCCAGCGCCCCAACGCTCAATCCCAACATCCCGGTCTTGCCGATTTTGGCCCGCCATCGCAGCTTGACTTCGTTCAGGATTAATTGCATCGACCGGTAAAGATCTTCGGCATCTTTCCCGGTCAGGCCGGGCAGACCGGAGCGGCTTACCGCCAAAGCGAAATTCCAATGGAACGGGGAAGGCAGAACCAGCACATGAAACCCGTACCCGGCCAAAAATTCCGCCATTTGCCTGGCCGAGCCGGCGTATGCCGAGCTGCCTACTCCGGGCAGGATGAAAACAAGCGGAGCCGAAGCCTTTTGCTGATAAAACCGGTAAAGCAATTCTCCTTTCCCTTCCAGGTAAGGATGATTGCGACCCTCCAGAATCTTGATCTGAAGATCGCGGATATCGCCGTCCGGAATGGTTTCCTTCCCCTGCATCAGGGAAACGGTAGAGGTTGCGATCCAGGGATCCTTATAGGGATAGCGGTAAGCCTCTTCACTGACTCGTTTCGCCAACGCATCCGGAAGACCGCTCATCAGCAGAAAGAAAGCAGCCGCTGCGCAAACAACTCGTCGGGAATGCATGTCATCCTCCGGAACAACCTGATACGCTAGAATTCGCCGCTTTATTTTCCGAAATGAAGAATCCAAAGAATTTAGGTTCGGTCATTGCAGGAAATAAGGGCTATATCAACAAAAGACAGAGCAATAATATAAAAAGTTGCACCCGGACTGTCAGCTTGATTCAGAAATGGTCGGTATTGATAATGTATCTCGCCTGCCCTCTATAGGGCTCTATTTTTTTGCCGATTTCAAAGGCTCCGGATTGATAGCCCTCAGGATTGTTTCCGGATTTCATCAATACTCCCGCTTCTTCGACAGAAGCATGTGGATAATAATGCACAATAGCTTCGACGATTAGACTCGGCGGAGAAAGATTATTTTTTTCCGCGTCATTTGCCTGATTATTTACTCGAAACAATACCGCCAGCATGATACCGATTATCATTATTCGAATTTTCATGGCTTCTACATTATTGTTTTATTATTTATATTTAAAAGCCGAAAACGTCAGCCGCCTTTTTCTTTGCGCCGCATATCGATTTCCTTATGGTGGCTGGCTCGAAATGCAGCCCTCTCCTCCTTCGTCTTCATACCGTCGAGCTTCAGCAAATAATTGCATCTTTCTTGCTCGGTCATAAAATCGGCGCCGTAGATATGAGAATATACCGGAACATCTCCCGCCCTTCCCGTCAATTCCTGAACAGGCTCGCTAAACGACTCTTCCTGCTGCTGTTCTTCTTCACTGGTACCGGCTGCATGCGCCAGCGGGGCAACGGAAAATAAAACCAGAATAAAAGCCGCGAAAAACTCTATCGATATCTCTTGCTTAACCATAATTCATCACCCTCATTACAATTAATAACAGCTGTTCTTTTTATTTTTTAATTAATTAAATTTACAACAGAACAAGTAAATGTAAACATTAAATAACAGGCAATTAATGATAAGAAATGGATAGAATAGATATCCTATTTTTTAATAAACCGAGAGGGGATTTTCAAGCTGAAATGCCACGCAAGCGCCATGGCTTTTTACGTTTAAAGTCAGTCGACATAGGGCGCGAAGCAGAGCGCTGCGGTACAAACAAAGGCTTAATTCCCGCGGGAGCATTTACCGAGACAAACAGATTTATCGTTCCAATCAAAGAACGAGCCGGCCGAACCTAATTCTGAAGAGAAACAAAAGAAAGAGAGGAAAGAAGACTAATAAGCCCGCGCATGATTCTTCCGATACAGGAAGAATCATGCGCCTGAACCCGTCGGAGCCGGGATTCAATTTTCTTCTAGAAGCAGGCTTTGATCGGCGTGTGAGATCTCTTCATGCAGGGACATCAAATAGCCGGTCAGATTCAATGAACGGCTGTTCAATCCCAATTTTTTGCGGATGTGCTTTCGGTGGATGTTGACCGTTCCCGGTGAGAGCTTCAGCATCGAAGCAATCACTTTTGTCGGCATGGCCTGCCTGATCATCGACGCCACCTGGATTTCGACCGGGGTCAGCTTCATATAGGCGGCCGGCAGGCTTTCCGAAACGCCGTACGAATCCAGCAAATGCTTTAAGTTGACCTCCAGAATGCCGATCAAGCGGATTTCGTTTTTATCGCGGGTATGCTCTTTCAGCTTTTTCAGAAAAGGCAGCACCGTTCTTTCCGCTTCCTGCGAAAGCGAGAACTGGGCCTTGGAAAGCTCCGCCTGTTGCTGCTTGAGCATCACTTGCAAAGCGGTGTTTATTTCGGAAGTTTCCTTATTGGCTTTCCCGAGGTCCGAATGCATGATTTTGATCTGCTTTTCGAGGAAGGCCTTTTTGTTCAGCAGAACTTTTTCAGCTTCCTTTTGCAAGGTAATGTCCGAAAAACAGATCACATAATGGCTGATGCGACCTTCGGGTCCAAGTACTTGGGTGATGCTGAGCGAGACGGGAAAAACCTCGCCGTTCTTGCGCCGCTCGCAGGCTTCGCCTTGCCAGTAGCCGTCGCGCACCATGGAGATCCACAAAAATTCCGCAAACGAGTCGTCCTGCAGGCCGCATTGAAAGAATGAAGGCGTCTGACCGACAATTTCTTTCGCACTGTAACCGGTAATCCGGGTGAAGGCTTTATTGGAGCGCAGAATAAGCTTGTCCGCGTTGGTGATCAGGATGGCTTCCTGGGTCTCGAAAGCCGCGGCAGCCACGCGCAGGCATTGTTCGGCCTGCTTGAGTGAAGAAATGTCGCTGAGCGTCAAACGGAAAATCGGCAGTTCGCCGTCAATCTCGATGCGCAGGCAGTCGACCTGCACATAAAAAACGGAACCGTCGGCGCGCCGAATCTGCGTTTCGCAGCTCTGTCTATCCGCATTCTGGCGAGCCTGGCAAAAAAACCGGTGCCATTGGTCTTTTTCTTCATCGGCAATAAACTGCGCAAACAGCCGATTGATCAGCTTTCTGCGGGGCGTATCGAACAATTTCGCGCCGGTGAGGTTGCATTCGAGAATCACGCCGCCCCAAGTAATCGTACAATAACTGACCGGCGCAAAATCGTAAAGGTCGGCGTACCGGTCGCGCGAGGCAGTCAGTTCGGCCTGCGAACGCCGCAGTTCCTCATTTTGCATCTCCAGTTCGATCTGGTGGACCCGCAATTCGTGCAACAGTTTGTCGGGACTTAAAACCTCCCGGTCTTTTATGGCGACACGGGCAATTCGAGCTTCGGCTTTTTCGCGTAACTCTAACTGCCTTTGTAGCTGATCGAAGAGTAGATCGGTCTTCATAGTCATCAGTTGAGCTCCATCGAAATTTGAACTGTCAACAGCATATTAATTTTGGATACAATTTACTACAGATTCCGTCTGCTCGAAAACCGGCAGATTCTTACCGCGAAACTCAGGCAACAGCTCTACATGAGGGGAATGCTAATTAAGCTCATCAGCATATTCTACCTATATAATTGTAATTAGATTTCATGCTCGGCGAATTGTTCATAATGATCGAAATCAGCTTAAATTCAAAAACTTCCCGATAATGACATGGAGCTTGACAAAACCGAATCGGTCAACGGAAAACGGCTTTCATCTTCCAAAACCGAAATAATCTCATCGCAATCAATGATGAGCTTGTCATCAGCCAGAATATGATCCGCCAGCCTGTTGATGGCGCTCCAGTTTGAGTAATCGCTGACGAAGGCGAATGCAGCCAGGAAGAATTCATTAATTTTTCTTTTTTTCAGGTCTTCGTTATCAAAAAAACATTCAAAATATTCCCTGACAACATCCAATTCATATGACCCGTCATAGTACTGCAGCGCCTTGACGTTGATCCGGTCCGAATTGACCAGTTCGTTATCGCGCATGGCTACATCCTTGGCTTCAGCCACCGGCCCCGCCAGCAAATTGATGATGTCCGCTTCGAAAGCGGTTTCATAGGCGATTTTCTGGGCAGCGGAAAAGTCCTTTGTCGCTGCAGCAAGTGACGTAGGCAGATTCTGAACCAGGCGACCGCCTTCCATTTTGGCAATATAGGTATCATAAGGATCGCCGAGAAGACGTTTTGATTGGCTACCGCTTTGCACTATACCATTGATCGTAATCCGAAAATAGACCGGCGGCAAACCTTTTTGCTTGTTGCCCAGATAAATGGCGGCAGCATGTCCGGCCTCATGGATGGCGTTTCTTCTACTGAGCTCTTTATGAGCCAGACGCGATGCCTTTATTAAGTTGTGGGAGTACTGATTCATAAAATGTTCCTAATTGCCATCGATTTTTCATCCGCATAACACCAAACGAAAACCGGCAAAAATCAAGCCCTTTCGTTCGGCGCACCTTAAAATGACATTTTCCATTGTTTTTTATTATCTAAACCAAGTAGGGCATCCGGCCGGGCAGGCATAGCGCTAGCTACACAAAGGTCCCTGCGCCAATCAATTTACAACGCCTTACACGCAACACAGATTGACTATTTTTCCTCGATAGCATAAGGAAGATACCGCTATCTCCGCCCTAGCCCCGGGTAGGATGCCCGCGCCTGCCGGAGCCGATCGTGTCATATTCCGATCTTCCTGTAGCTTGCCCGGCCGTTTTTCATCAGCACGTCAAAGCCAATCCGCACTGACTCGAGCCGCTGACAAAACCGCATTTTTAGATGATTTAATTTCAAAAATTCGGCTCCTCATGCGTTCTTTTGGCTTCCCTGGATAGCACGAGCCAAACCGGATTCTCATGCCATCGATCCGAATGTTTATAAAATTTTGTATCGGTTCCGGGGAATTTCCCTCTCTAGCAATGCCGTTAAAAACTACCTCATTCCGGCAAAAATCGCCGGCCGACGGTCCAACTTAACGACATTGCCCTTTTCGCCGACGGATGCTAGTTTATATTTATATCTAGAAAACTGTAAATATACAAATAATGAGGGGCTAAGGATATTAAATGGATATACAAAGTATCAATTCCCGAAAAGCTACGACTCTAGCCCTGGCTAAGCCTTTAGAATATAAAAGAATTAAAGATTGGCACCGCAGTTCGACTTCAGCATTAGGCAGGCACTTTTTAAAAAAAATTGAGGCTTTATTAAGGGTATTTTAAGTCACTCACAATCACTTTATGCAATGCCTCTTTCTGTACCAGCAACTCGTCGATTGCCCTTAGCTAAACCTAAAAAAATCAAGAACAAAACCCGGAAATATCGAATATATAAACAACTTAATTAATCAATTAATGATTATAAATCATTATATTATTACAAGTTATTCTTATTTTTTGATTAATGCACTTAATTTATACTTATTTCGCATTCGAACAAAATTGGAACTTGAATAACGGCCCTTGTCTCTAACAAATTATTCAAAAACAAGAATCCGCGAACAAAAATCATTTACAACCAATTTAGTTAAACTAAAAATCCAGGCATTCATAAATAATCCTACTTGCTAAGAAATTTTAGCAAACAGGTAAATTTCATGTTTCGGAAAAATACCGGCGCACCATTTTGCGCGATTACCGGGGGAGTTAATCCTAATGAATGCGGCAAATGACCAAACCCAAACCGATATTCCGCGGTTTGTCTTTAAAGATTGCGCATTAATCGCGATTGCCACTCACAAACGCGCGGCGACCTTGAAAGAATTCCGCGACCATATCGAAACACTGAGCCCGGACAGTCTTTATTACCATTTCTGGGGCAATCTGTTGTTGCCTCACTTTGAAGAGGCGGAATATATCAACGATTTTGCGAGCTGGGTACGCCACAGCCTGCACGATACGAAACTGGCCGAACAATTGGCCGTTCTTGACCCGACCTTTTACAATAATCCCGAAGACCTGCGCTACCGCTTGCTGGAGTACATCGACGACCGGCTCGAAGAAAGCGAATACCTGCAATGGTCCCAAGCCTCGCAGCGTTTTCAATTCATCCGCTCGCAGATTGTCGTATTCGAGTCGCGCACCTCGGTGGCCACGCCGCAAGAGATGGTGGAAATGATTCCTCTCCTGTCGGCCAACAGCATTTTTTATCATTTCATCGACTCGCGCCGCCGTACCGAAAGCAATATCGACGATTTCCGCCAATGGCTGGGCTTTTTCGGCGAGACTTACCGACCTTTGATCGATCAATTATCGAAAATCGATCCGTATTTCATCACTTTGACCCAGTTGCGCCAACAACTGGCCACCACTTTTCAAAACTATATTACGGAGGCCGTGTCATGACCTCCATGCTGGAATCCTATGCCGCGGTGACCGGCGAGGACGTGATCCGCCATTTGCAGCAGTTGTCTCGATCGCTGCAAGGAAAAACCGTGGTTCATGTAAATTCGACACGCCTCGGCGGCGGCGTCGCCGAAATCCTGGAAAAAATGGTGCCGTTAGGCCGTGAGCTGGGAATCGACATGCGCTGGGAAGTCATTACCGGAGACAGCGAGTTTTATCAATGCACCAAGAGCCTGCACAATGCGATCCAGGGCAACCAGATCGGCATACCCGAAGCGCAATTGAACCATTTCCGCGAAGTAAACGAACAGAATGCAAATCAATTGCGGCCCATTCTCGAAGAGGCGGATTTTGTTTTTATCCATGACCCGCAACCGGCGGCGCTGCTGCAATATTGCAAGGGACGGAAAGGCAAATGGATCTGGCGCTGCCACATCGATGCCAGCCATCCGTACCGGCGTCCCTGGCGTTTCATCGAACAGTTCGTGCGCGGCTACGATGCGAGCATTTTTTCCTTGCCGCAGTTCGTCCAGCCAATGCCGCATCCGTCCTATATCATTTCGCCAAGCATCGACCCGTTGAGCGACAAGAATATCGACTTGCCGCAGGAAGAACTGGATTCGGTGCGCGGGCATTTCGGCATCGACCCGGACGCGCCGATGATCGTTCAGGTTTCGCGCTTCGACCGCTTCAAAGACCCGGTCGGGGTAATCGAAGCATACAAAATGGCCAAGTGTTATATCCCGAACCTGCAAATGGTGCTGGCCGGCGGGAGCGCCACCGACGACCCGGAAGGCGAAGCCGTCCTGAACGAGGTGCGCTGCGCAGCCGGCGATGACCCCAGTATCAAAATTCTGCTGCTCCCGCCCGACGCGCACCGGACGATCAATGCGTTACAGCGGCTCGCCGATATCGTGCTGCAAAAATCCACCAAGGAGGGTTTCGGCCTGACGGTGACCGAGGCACTTTGGAAAGGAAAACCGGTGATCGGCGGCGATACCGGCGGCATTCGCCTGCAGGTGATCAATTTCCATACCGGGTTTCTGGTCAATACCCCGGAAGGCGCCTCCTTGCGAATCCGCTATCTTTTGAATCAAAGGCAGAAAATGGAAGAAATGGGGGTTAAAGGCAAAGCGTTCGTGCGCGAAAACTTTCTTCTGACCCGCCAGTTGCGCGAACACCTGACCTTGATGGTCGCACTGCAGCATCATGCGAACGATCGAATCGAAGTGAGCGGATGACGACGCATGGCAGGAATAAAAAGATCACATCTGATGCCTTTCGGAACCCGGTTGCTCGACGACGGCCGAGTGAATTTTCGCCTGTGGGCTCCCGGAGCGGATAAAGTTGAGCTATGCCTGCAGGGCGATGCGCCCGAAGTCAGGCTGCACATGGCCGCCGAAGACGAAGGCTGGTACGGCATTACGACCGAACTGGCCGGTACCGGATTTTATTACCAGTACCTGATCGATGGTAAACATCATGTGCCGGATCCCGGCTCCCGCTATCAGCCTCAGGACGTGCACGGTTCGAGCCAAGTAATCGACCCCGCGGCCTGGCAATGGCAGGACCACCACTGGAAGGGCCGGACCTGGGAAAGCGCGGTGTTCTATCAACTGCATGTCGGGACTTTTTCCGGAGAAGGCAATTTTGCCGGGGTCAGGAAACAGCTGGATTATCTGATCGATCTGGGCGTCACCGCGATTCAGCTGATGCCGATCGCCGATTTTTTCGGCCGGCGCAACTGGGGCTATGACGGAGTGCTGCCGTTCGCGCCGGCGAGCTGCTACGGAACGCCCGACGAACTGAAAGAGCTGGTCGACGCCGCGCACGCGAAAGGCCTGATGATTTTCAACGATGTGGTTTATAACCATTTCGGGCCCGAAGGGAATTATCTCCGCCTTTACGCGCCGGAGTTCTTTACCCCGGACCATGATACCTCCTGGGGCGATGCGATCAATTTCGGGCAAAGCCACTGGGTACGCCAGTACTTTATCCACAATGCCCTGTATTGGCTCGAAGAATACCATTTCGACGGCTTGCGTTTCGATGCCGCACACAGCATTTTCGATTCCAGAAAACCCCACTTTCTGGAGGAACTGGCCGATGCGGTCCGCCAGGGGCCGGGCTACGACCGCCATGTCTACCTGATCCTGGAAAACGACAACAATGCCGGCCATTATCTAAGGCGCGGCAAGAACAACCCGACCCAGTATTTCGATGCCCAGTGGAACGACGACATGCATCATGTCTTGCACGTGCTGCTGACCGGGGAAACCTTCGGATTCTACCGGGACTACCGCGACCAAGCGATGCATCTGCTGGGGCGGTGCCTGACGCAGGGGTTCGCCTATCAGGGAGAAACCTCGCCCTATCGGGCCGGGCTAGCCCGGGGCGAGCCCAGCCCGGATCTGCCGCTCACCGCCTTCATCTCTTTCCTGCAGAATCATGACCAGATCGGCAACCGGCCGCAAGGCCGGCGGATTACCGAACTCTGCCCGGCCGAAGCCGTGCGCGCGGCAACCGCGATCGTTTTGCTGGCGCCCTCGATCCCGCTGCTGTTCATGGGCGAGGAATGGGCATGCACGCAGCCTTTCCCTTATTTTGTCGATTTTCCGGAGGAACTCGGCCGGCAAGTGGCGGAAGGGCGCCGGCAGGAATTTGCCGATTTTCCGGAGTTCGGAGGCGAAACGGCGCCCAGCGCCAGCGCCCTGCCTTCGCCGAATGTGCTGTCAACCTATCAGTCGGCGATCCTGCGCTGGGAAGAAATCACGCTGCTGCCGCACCGGCAATGGCTGGATTTTCACCGGGAATTGCTGCGCATCCGTAAGCGTGAAATCATCCCAAGACTGCACGGCGTCACCGGAAAACAGGCCGGTTACCGGCTGATCGCCGACCGTTCCATACAGGTGCAGTGGCAGTTGAACGGCGGCGCGATGCTGACGTTGACCGCCAACCTGGGCGCTACCGAGGCGGAAGCGGAATGCCCTACCGCCGGCAGAGTGCTGTATGCCACTCCCGGCGAGCTGCCGGAAACGCTGCGGCAAGGGAAATTACCGCCGTGGTCGATTCTGTTCTGCCTGGAGGAACCTGATGATGATCGAGTCGACAGCCGGCTATCCGCTTCCCCGCGAAAGTGAGGAGCATACCGCCGAATCCGCGCTTCTGCGCCAAAAAGCGGCGATTCCGGTATCGACTTACCGCCTGCAATTGAATAAAGATTTTACGTTTGCGAAAGCAACCCGGCTGGTGCCGTATTTGCGCCGCCTCGGCATCAGCCATTGTTACGTATCGCCTTACCTGAAGGCCCGCCCCGGCAGCGCACACGGCTACGATATTGTCGACCACAGCGAAATCAACCCGGAAATCGGCAGCGCCGAAGCGTTCGACCGGTTCGTCGCCGAACTGCAGCGCCACGGCATGGGCCTGATCGCCGACATCGTGCCGAATCACATGGGCGTGATGGGCAGCGACAATCTCTGGTGGCAGGACATACTGGAGAACGGCCAAGCTTCCGGCTATGCCGATTTTTTCGACATCGAATGGCATCCCGTCAACCAGGCGCTGCAGAACAAGCTGCTGATTCCGGTGCTCGGCGGCCTGTACGGCGAGATCCTGGAACAGCAGCAACTGACGCTGGAATTCGACGCCACCCTCGGCGAATTCGGCATTTACTATTTCCAGCACCGTTTTCCGATCGATCCGCAGACTTATCCGCTGATCCTGAACTCGCAGCACGAGCAGTTGACGAAGGCTTTCGCGCCGGACGACCCGGTGTTTCCGGAATACCAGACCCTCGACAACAGTTTCAGCAAACTGCCGCTGCGCACCGAAACCACGGAAGAGAAAAAAGAAGAACGCCGGCGGGACAAGGAAGTTTTCAAGAAACACCTCGCCCGGCTCTGCGCGGACAATCCGCCGATCCTGCGCTTCATCGCCTACCGCGTAGCGGAAATCAACCGGAACGGCGGCGAGAGCAGCGAAATGCACGCCCTTCTGGAAAAACAGGTTTACCGCCTGGCTTACTGGCGCGTAGCCGGGGACGAAATCAATTACCGCCGGTTCTTCGATATCAACGATCTGGCCGGGTTGCGCATCGAAGACGAAAAAGTGTTCGATGCCACCCATCAATTGATTCTGTCCCAGCTCGGGCAGGGCAAGATTCAAGGGCTCCGGATCGATCATGCGGACGGACTGTACGATCCGGTCGCCTATTACGAACGCCTGAATAAAAAGATGGCGGCCATCCTCTTGAATATCGAAACCGAACCGAAAGACATGCCCCCGGTTTATGTGGTGGCCGAAAAAATCGTCGCCAATTACGAATACCTGTCCAGCGACTGGCCGATTCACGGCACCACCGGCTACGAGTTCGCCAATATCGTGAACGGCGTGTTCATCGACAACAATGCACAAGCGCAACTGACGCGTTGTTACGGCCGTTTCGCCCGAAAGCGCCAGGATTTCGGCGAATTGGTCTATCAGTCCAAAAAACTGGTGATGAAGACGCTGATGGGAGGCGAATTGAATGTACTTGCCAACCAGCTCAGTAAAATTGCCAATGCGAACCCGAAAACCCGCGATTACACGCTGAACGCCCTGCGCGAAGCCTTATCGGAAATGATCGCCTGCTTTCCGGTCTACCGGACCTATATCAACAGCAACAGCATCGGCAAAAAGGACAGCCAGTACATCAACTGGGCAATTGAGCAGGCCAAGCAGCGCAGCCGCGCCGCCGACAAGACCGTGTTCGAGTTCATCCGGAACATCCTGCTCCTGGAACAACATTCGCCGGTTTCGGAAAGGGAGCGGCTCAAGTTCGCGATGAAGCTGCAGCAATACACCGCGCCGGTCATGGCGAAAGGCTATGAGGATACCGCCTGCTACCGTTACAACCGGCTCATTTCGGTGAATGAGGTGGGCGGCGATCCGGGCCATCTGGGCTATTCGGTGAATGCCTTCCATTACTTCAACCAGGAACGGCTCAAAAAATGGCCGCACAGCATGCTGTCGCTGTCCACGCACGACAGCAAACACAGCGCCGACATGCGCGCCCGGATCAATGTGCTGAGCGAGATACCGCGGCAATGGCAGGAAGCCGTGCTGCGCTGGCGGAAGCTGACCAAACAGCCCAAATCGAAAGCGGGCCGGAACGCGCTCGTCTGGGACGATGAATATCTGTTCTACCAGGTGCTGATCGGAACCTGGCCGCTGACGCCCATGGACGATACGGCGCTGAAGGATTACCGGGAACGCATCCGGGCCTATATGATCAAGGCGGTCCGCGAAGCGAAGCTTTACACGTCCTGGATCGACCCGAACGAGAATTATGAGCAGGCCGTCGACGCGTTCGTTTGCCGCTGCCTGGACACCAACGCCAATCCGATGTTTTTACGGGAATTTACCGAATTCGAAAAACGGATTCGAACGCCCGGCCTGTTGAACACCCTTGCGCAATCGGTGCTGCAGTTGACCTCGCCCGGCGTGCCCGACATTTACCAGGGCAGCGAACTCTGGCAATTTAGCCTGGTCGATCCGGACAACCGGCGCCCGCTCGATTTCGACCGGCACCATCAGGCGATGGAACAACTGGATGCGATGCTGGCCGAACCCGGCCAGAACCGCCTTCAGCTGCTGCGTTCCCTGTTCTCCGTCATGGAAGACGGGCGCATCAAGCTGTTCGTCATGATGCAGACTCTGCGTTTTCGGCTGCGCCATGCCGCGCTGTTTCAAACCGGCGACTACCTGAAAATCAATATCCAGGGCAACGGCGCCGAGCGTCTCTTGGCGTTCGCCAGAAAAGACCAGAACCATTTCGTGATTATCGTGGTTCCCCGCCTGATCGCCGCTTTATATATCGACAAAAGCGATCCGCCGGGCGATTTTTGGAACGACACCCGGCTGGAACTGCCGCCGGCGGCACCCGAGGAATACCGGGATCTGTTCGGCCAATGCCGGGCCGAGACAATAAGGGCCGAAGATCAGCTTCAGCTTTGCCTGCCTCCCTCTTTCGGTTTGTTTCCGTTTGCGATTATGTCGCCCTCTTCTGAGCCGGCGCCATAAAACCGAACATCGGCCTCAAGCAAAAAGCCATTACCGCGCTTCGGCAAAATGGATCGATCACCCCCACTCTGTCTGATTTTCCTGAGAAATATTCTTTGACAGCCAATAGGCCATGGATCAATATTGATGTCTGGTATTCAGAAAAACTGAAAGCTTCCGTCCGGCCTTGATTAAGGGAACAATTGATCTCGTTTCGCTCAATGCCGAAAAACTCACTATGTCATCCTGCAGGATGAAAACTCAAATGCGGCCAAAAAGTCATCGTGAACAAAACCCAATCTTCATCCAATAACCATTCGGATACTTCCCCTAAATCTCCCGAAAATACGGCCGGATCTTTCAAAATTGTCGGAATCGGCGCCTCCGCCGGCGGTCTGGAAGCTTTCGAGGAATTCTTCCAGCATATGCCGGCCGACAGCGGCCTCGCCTTTGTGCTGGTGCCGCATCTCGACCCGAGCCACGCCAGCCTGCTGACCGAAATCCTGCAGCGCTCGACCAGCATGCCGGTCGTCGAAGTGCAGGACCAAATGCCGGTTGCCCCCGACAAGGTGTACGTGATTCCGCCCAACCGGGACATGGAAATTTTTCACCGTAAAATCCAGCTCAGCATCCCGAATGTGCCGCGCGGGAAGCGCCTGCCGATCGACGCCTTTCTGCGCTCGCTGGCCGAGGACCAGAAAGAAAACGCGGTCGGGATCATCCTGTCCGGGACCGGCACCGACGGCACCTTAGGGTGCCGCGCGATACTCGGCGCGGGCGGCATGACTTACGTGCAGAAGCCCGACACGGCGCGTTACGACGGCATGCCGTCCAGCGTGATCCAGACCGGCTATGCGGCGCGGGTATTGCCTGTCGATAAAATGCCCGATGCGCTGATCGCCGAGTCCGAACACATCCGGATCACCGAGGCCGAAAAACCCGCCGCCGAAGGCGAACCGGCGGCCTCGCGCCCCAAACCGGAAAGCGGCATGATGCGTATTCTGCTGCTGCTCCGCTCGATTACCGGCCACGACTTTTCCTTGTACAAGGAAAGCACGATCGGCCGCCGCATCGAGCGCTGCATGCTGCAGAACGACATTAAGGATACCGATACCTATATCCGCTACCTCAAGGAAAAACCGGACGAAGTCCACACCCTGTTCAAGGAACTGCTGATCAATGTAACCAGTTTTTTCCGCGATCCGGAAGCGTTTGCGATCCTGGAAGAAACCATACTGCCGCAGTTGTGCAAGGATAAACCGGAAGGCGCTATTTTCCGGGTCTGGGTCGCCGGGTGCGCCACCGGCGAGGAAGCCTACTCGATTGCGATCGTCTTGCGCGAACTGATGGACAAGCTCCAGAAAGAGCTTAAGGTCCAGATTTACAGCACCGACCTGGACGAAGATGCGATTGTAATCGCCCGCACCGGCCTTTATCCGCCCAACATCGCCCAGGATGTCACGCCGGAACGGCTGCGCCGTTTTTTTTTAAAAGAAGACAACGGTTACCGGGTCAAAAAGGAGATCCGGGAAATGATCGTGTTCGCGGTGCAAAACGTGATCAAGGATCCGCCGTTCACCAAACTCGACCTCTTATGCTGCCGCAATCTGCTGATTTACCTGAAGCCGGAACTTCAGGACAGGCTGATACCGGCGTTTCATTATGCGCTCAAGCCGGAGGGCGTGCTGTTCCTGTCGCCTTCGGAAAGCATCGGCAGTCATAACGAACTCTTCAAAGTGCTGAACCGCAAGTGGAAGCTCTATCGCGCCGTGCATTCCTTAACCTCCGCCCGGACCATGATGGCGCAAGGGATATCCTGGGGACTGGGAAACGTTACAAAAACCTCCGACGAAAACATGAAGACGATCAGGGAATTCAACATTGCCGAGCTGACACGGCGCATGCTGGTGCAGTTTTTCGCGCCCGTTTCGGTGATCGCCGACCATAAAGGCGACATCCTGTTCATTCACGGCGAAACCGGCAAATATCTGCGCCCTGCCCCCGGCCAGCCCTCGCACAACATCATCGAGATGGCCCGCGAAGGGTTGGGGATGGAGCTGCGCACCGCGATCCACGTGGCAGCCAATGAGAAAGTACAAGTTTTGAACCGGCAGATAGAAGTCAGAACCAACGGCGGTTTCTCCCCGATCAGCCTGTCGGTGCGCCCTATTTCCAACCCGGACGCCAACCAGAATCTGCTGCTGATCAGCTTTGAGGATGTCACCGTCGATCTCGCCAAACCGGTACGCAAACGCACCACCAAACCCGGCGAACAGGGACGCATCGAAGAACTGGAGCGGGCACTGGAGCAGTTGAAAACCAGCTATCGCGCCAGTATCGAAGAACAGCAGGCGTCCAACGAGGAACTCAAGTCCGCCAACGAAGAAATGCAGTCCACCAACGAGGAATTGCAATCGACCAACGAGGAACTGGAAACCTCGAAGGAAGAGTTGCAGTCGGTCAACGAAGAACTGGTCACCGTCAACTCGGAGCTTCAGGCCAAAATCGAGCAGCTGGCCGGCATGCAGAACGACATGAAAAACCTGCTGGACAACATCAACGTCGGGATCATTTTTCTCGACCGGAACCTGATCATCCGGCGCTTCACGCGCGAAGCGGTGCGGATTTACCGGCTGGTGCCTTCGGACGTAGGCCGGCCTTTGAACGACATCAAATCGGCCATCAACGGCGACGACCTTCACCATGCGGCGCAAGCCGTGCTCGAATCGCTGATCCCTTACGAGCGCGAGCTGTACATCGGCGACAATACCTGGATGATGGCGCGCATCCAGCCCTACCGGACGCTGGACAATATCATCGACGGGGTGGTGCTGACCTTTACCGACATTACTTCGCGCGTGAAGGAGATCGCGTCGCAGGACGCGCTGGTGCGGGCCGAAAGCATCGTCAGCCTCGTACACCAGCCTCTTCTGGTACTCACCGAAGCGCTAAAGGTCGTATCGGCCAGCCAGGCGTTCTACAGGGAATTCGGATTGGCTCCCGAGGAGACGATCGGCAAGGAAATCTTTCAATTGAAGGCGGGCCTCTCCGATTTTACCGAGCTTCGCCGCCTGCTGGAGAATGTATTAGCGAACGAGCAGCCCATTAAAGGATTTAAGCTGGAACGCGAAATTCCCGGCATCGGCCGCCGCAGGCTGGAGATCAACGCCAGCCGGATCATGGGCAAGATCAATATGCCGCAGATGATTCTGCTGTCGCTGGAAATCAATCCCTGACGAATCCTAACCGCCTGCAAAACTCAGGCAGTGGAGTTCAAAGCCAGCTTTGAACCATGCCCTTATACATAAATGCGGATTAAGCGTTAAAGGCTGTTACGCTGTGAAAGCAGCCTAATAAAATCCCCCCTGCCCCCCTTTTTCAAAGGGGGGGGCGCCAGTCTGTAATCTGTAATCTGTAATCTGTAATCTGTAATCTGTAATCTGTAGTCTGTAATCTGTAGTCTGTAGTCTGTAGTCTGTAGTCTGTAGGATGGGTAGAGGCGATAGCCGAAACCCATCGTGGATAGCTATAGCGTACTTCGTATTGATGAGTTTCGCTTCGCTCTACCCCTCCCTTGCTGAGTTGTGATCAAAAGACAGGTTATAAACCGCTGTCCCACTCAGTTGAGCATTGACCACGTCGACAAAATAACGTTTGACAGGGCTGTCGCTTCCCCTCTTTGAAAAAGGGGGGCAGGGGGGATTTGCTTTGCAAATAGTTAATGAAGCAACGCAGGGAGCAGTTGCCGACGACTACAGGGATGCCACCACTAAAGGGTGGTCTATGGACAGAGAGAGGTACGAGCCCAAGGAAGGGCGAGGTAGATCGCGTCGGGAACAAGCGATCGAGGGCAACGCAGGGAGCAGTTGCCGAATCCAGCCCCAAGGACGGCAAGCTTCGAGCTATTCGTGCAGTATGGGCTATCCGAGGTGCATAACGGAGCGTTAAAGCTACCGAACAATAAATCTAAAACTAATCCACATTATTCGATTACCCGTTCGAATACCGAAAAAAAGCTCTATCAAATAAAGCTTATTCAGCGGCACGGCTTTAACGCGTCCCCTTCCCCACACGGATAGTTATTCTATCCATTCCTTATCATTAATCCTTCTTTCTTGCGCGTTTACAATTATTTTTTTTACTGTAAAGTAAGATGCACCGAGAATTAACGAATATATTAATTAAATTTTCCAAATTAAAACAAAGATTTTTATGTCGTTTTTAAACCGCTTTATTTAAGAAAAATAATTCAGGCTTATTATCTGCTGTTTTAAATGTAGTAATTCGATGATTTTCAACCATGCGCGAGGTAGAAAAAATGGCTTCCAGAAATGCTAAAGTCACAAAGGACGACGCTTCGGTAGAACTAGAATCAACTCCGGATCAAGAAGGGCCGGAGCAAGAGCAAATTCTCTCCGTCTATCAAGAAGCCCCGGAAATGGATTTCGACCGAGAAGCCAGAATTGCCCAGCTGGCTTATTACAAAGCGGAACAAAGAGGATTCGAGCCGGGTCATGAATTGGAAGACTGGTACTCTGCCGAACAGGAAATTAATGTTTCGCCAGGCTAGCACTCAATATCCGAATAAAATGTAAAGCTCGCCTGCAAGTAAAATAATTAATTTGCGAACAATGATTATTTTATCAACAAAATTAGTGATATCAGAATGAATAGAAATATGACATCCCTATCTTTCATCATGATTTACTATTTTATTAAAAAGATTCAAGCGCCGTTCATTGCATTCGAATTATCTCTCGAATAAAACGATACCGTTAAGTTAATAGAAATTCCATCTTTCCGGAAATAAGGGAATAAGAAAGGCTGCGTTAGCTTAACGGTATTAAGGATTTTTCCGAATATAAAAAACCCGGTCATCTTAATGACGAATTGTCGATTAAGCCCCTTAACCCCGTATTCCACTTCGCCGCCGCTGGTTGGCAGAGAGGCCATTTTATTATGCTTGCATATGACTCCAATCCACAACAGAATTCCCTGCTCAATGCGCTGCCCCGGCACACCCAGGAGCGGCTGTCGCCGATGCTGGAACTGATCCAGATCAAACAGGGCCAGGTGCTTTACGAGTTGAATCATCCGCTTTTTTACGTGTATTTTCCCACCACTTCGGTTATTTCCCTGCTGAATCTGCTGGAGAACGGCACTTCCGCCGAAATTGCCGGCGTCGGCAACGAAGGCATGCTGGGCGTATCCCTGTTCATGAGCGGCGAACCGATGCATAACCTGGCGGTCGTACAAAGCGCCGGCCATGCCTATCGCCTGAAAGGCAGCATCCTCCGGCAGGAGCTCAACCGGTCGGGCGGCCGGCGCGACGGCATGCTGCAAAAATTATTGCTGCACTATACCCAGGCTCTGTTTACTCAAACCGCTCAGACTGCGGTCTGCAACCGCCATCATTCGATAGAACAGCAACTGTGCCGCTATCTGCTCTCGACCCTCGATAGGCTCCCGTCGAAAGAACTGGCGATGACCCAGGAACTGATCGCGAACATGCTCGGGGTCAGGCGCGAGGGGATTACCGAAGCCGCCGGCAAACTCCAGAAAAAAGGCTTAATCAACTACAGCCGCGGCCACATCACCATCCTCGACAGGCCGGGGCTGGAAAACCAGGCCTGCGAGTGTTACAAAATAGTGAAACAGGAATTCAAGCGCTTATTGACTCGCTATTACCCCCAAGTTTCTTCCGATTTTATCTCGCCTCCCCGCACCGTCCATAAAGTCATGCCGGCCCGTTATATTCATAAATGACCGCAACGGTTCGCGCCTTTGAACGGGCTATTTCTATTCCACGGTGACCGATTTCGCAAGGTTTCTCGGCTGATCGATATCGGTGCCTTTCAAAGCCGCGACATGATAAGACAACAGTTGTAAAGGGATATTGTAAACGGCGGGCGAGAGATGGTTTTCGACCTGCGGCACCTTGATAATTTTGAGGTTGCCGGCCTCAACCGCCGACGAGAGCCGTTCATCCATGAACACGATCAGTTGCCCGTCCCGGGCACTCACCTCCTCCATATTCGCTTTCAGTTTTTCGAGCATGTGATCGTTCGGCGCGACCGTAACAACCGGCATCCTCGAATCGATCAGCGCCAGGGGGCCATGTTTCAGCTCACCCGCCGGATAGGCCTCGGCATGGATATAGGAGATTTCCTTCAGCTTCAGAGCGCCCTCCAGCGCGATCGGGTAATGGCTTCCCCGGCCTAAAAACAACGCATGCTGTTTCTCGGTGAACTGTCTCGCCAAGTTTCTGATTTCGTCATTCAATTGCAGAACTTTTTCGATTTCGGCCGGCAGATTGAACAATTCGGCGGTAATTTGGCGTTCGAGCGCCTCGGATAGCCCGAACCGCCTTCCGAGCGCGATGGCCAGCAGCATCGATACGGTCAGCTGCGCAGTAAAGGCTTTGGTCGAGGCAACCCCGATTTCGGGACCCGCTCGGGTCATCAATACCGCGTCGGCCTCTCTGGCCAGCGAGCTTTCGGCCACATTGCAGATCGCCAGCGAATATTTCGCCCCCAGTTTCTTGGCTTCCTGAAGCGCCGCCAGCGTATCCGCAGTTTCGCCGGATTGCGAAATGGCTACGACCAGTGTGTCCGGACCCAGTATCGGCTCCCGGTAACGAAATTCGCTGGCGATTTCGACGCTGCAGGGAATTCTGGCCAGCCTTTCAAGCCAATAGCGGGCGACCAGACCGGCATGGTAACTGGTGCCGCAGGCCACGATCTGCACGGCTTTGACGGCATCGAATATTTCGGCGGCACGGCGTCCGAAAGCGCTTTCCTGCAGCCGGTTATCCACGAATCTGCCCTGCAGGGTGCGCGAGACCGCAAAAGGCTGCTCGAAGATTTCCTTCAGCATGAAATGGCGGTATTCGCCTTTTTCGATCAAGTCGACCGTTAATAAGCTATCCTTTACCGGCCGTATCACTTTCCGGTCATTCCTGTCGTAAATCGTTACGCCGCTCTGACGGATCGCCGCAATATCGCCGTTTTCCAGAAAGATGAAGCGCTGCGTGACCGGGAGCAACGCGGCCACATCGGAGGCGATGAAATATTCGCCGGCTCCGATCCCGATAATCAGGGGGCTGCCTTGCCGACAGGCGACCAGAAGGCCTGGCTCGTCATTGCTCATGATGCCCAGGGCATAAGTTCCCTCAAGTTTGGGAATGGACCGCTTGACGGCATTCAAGAGCCCGTCCGTATGCTGTAAGGCGTCGAAAATCTCGTTCACGATCACTTCAGTATCGGTTTCCGAAGCAAACGCATAGCCGTTTTTCAGCTGCTGCTCCTGCAGTTGCCGGTAATTTTCGATAATGCCGTTATGCACGACGGCGATCTTGTTCCGGCAAATATGCGGATGCGCATTCTCGGGACTCGGTTTGCCGTGAGTGGCCCAGCGGGTATGCGCGATGCCGGTACAACCGGAAATCGGGTCTTCATCCAGGAGATCCTGAAGATTCCTGACTTTACCCTGCATGCGCTTACAGCGTATCCCCTGCTCGCCGATAACGGCCAAACCGGCCGAATCATAACCCCGGTATTCCAGCTTTTTTAGTCCGTCCATTAAAATGGGCACTAAATCACGCTTGACTACACCGCCTACAATTCCACACATCCGTACCCTCCTTTCCGGTGCTGCTAGGGAAATATGGCTATTGAATCGCCAGGCCTAGCTGCCGATCAAATAAATCAATCGAGCCCGTACCGGCCTGTATCGGCCCGCCGGAAACCTGCGTTGAATATTACATAATCTGCGTAAACGAATAAGCTGATTCGACTGCATTTTATCCGTCAGAGCCCGCCATCCCCCACAGTCGATTGCCGGTTTCCGTCGTACCGGCGATTCGTTAAAAAATACCGCCATTCCGGCATAGGCACAGGGCACAAGAGAAATGCCGAAACCAGCCGCCTCGCTGGCAAGTCCGATCATATCCCTATGAACTGGATCCGGATCCACCCCTCAATTGCCCTAACTTCCGCATCCCTACAGATTCCTAAAAATCCCCCTTGTGCCCTGTGCCTATGCAAGTATGACAATAAATCGAATTACGGGAGTTGCCCTACAGCACGCTTTTTAATGCAATGCGATAGATAAGTATTTTATTCACTTTTTTTATAGAATAATTATTAATTTAAATGTAATCGGTACGCTAACGCACATAATTACATCCAACCCGATTTGGCGAAATAAGCTTCTTCAGTTCCATAATCATCGAAATATTCTTTATCGGAAAGACGATTAGCCGAATCGGCAGCGGAAACCGCATACCGATTTGCCGAATAACTTTTTTCATGGCCAGGCTTTTGGTTTCTTTTAAAATTCCGATTTATCTCCAACGTGCCATTGCCTTTCAGATAGCCCACTATTCTAGGCTGAGCGTGTTTTTTAGGTCCGCTATAATATCCTTTATAAGGGTCGTTCAACACGTTGCCTTCTACAATAAAAATACTGTTTTGCTTGGCAGGCTCATTTAAAAAATTACCCAGATATCTTCTCAAATTCCCCCCGATAAATACTACTTTCATTCTTCTTTTCGGGACCCATACCAGTTGGTAGCCTCCATGCACGCGCTCGGAGATAGTTCTATATCTATTCATAGCATTCCTTTATATTGAAGTTCCGCTTGTATAAACAAGCGGAACAAAAAAGAATCGTTTTTGCAGCGCATTACTGAGTCCTTGGGGAATAAAGTAGCGGTAGCGTTACAGGAAGTCGGTACGGTTCCGCACATAAAGAAATTAATTGCAGCACATTCTCCGGCATGAAACGGCAAAGTAGCTCCGTAGGGTACGCTGTGCGTACCTTGGGAGGTGAAAAGGTACGCACAGCGTACCCTACCGCGGGTCGTCCCCCTACTCTGCGGTTCGTGAACGCGGGACGCGGGAATCATGAGGGATGTTAAGATTAACCCCATCCTAAAGAGCTGAACCTTTCCTCAGGCCGTCTTTCAAATGAGGATGGGTTTTTTGGAGAGAATCAATGCCATCCATAAACAAAAATTCATACTCGGCCATTCCGTTCGTTATTTTCGGCATTATTCTGATCAGCGCGTTCTTTTTGAAATACTTCGAACCCCGGTTGCCGGAAGTTTTGCAGAAATGGGCGGAGCATATGTCGATCGCGCTGATCGTCGCGGTAATTATAGGACTGACGTACGAATATACCTCGCATCTGTTCCGGGAAGAGATTCTGAGAAACCTTCTACACGAGAGCCAGGAACAGGTTTACCAGGCATTAAAAGCCTACAGCGTATTGACTCCGGATGAAGTTTTTCATTTGTTAAAGGAAATCGCCAGCCAGATTAATCAAACGCCTACGCTTTTTTATCCGGCGCGGCCGGATGGAAATGAATATACGTTTACCGAGAGCCTCGAATTTTTCGATACGCTTGTCAAAATGCGCCCGAAGGAAACGGTGAAAATACTCAGCACCTGGATAGAACCGAAAAGCCACAAGAACTTGAAGTATCTTGCCAGCGATTTCATCGGCAAATATCAGCTTTCCGAAATTGCCGAAGAACTTCGACGGCAGGCCGAACCGATCCTGCATGCAGGCGATTTGACGGACGACAACCGGGGATGGGTGCTGAACTACATCTGGGCGTATTCCCGCTGCGAGAAGCCCATCTATAAGCTGCTCGGGGAAATCATGCGCGCAACCACGGATCACGAAATAGAAAAATGGATCCTTTTTCTTCCGATTCAGATGCCGTCCATCGAATTTGCCAATATGATCAACACTTATCTCGAACGGGAAGCGCCGATTGCCGAAGATAACCTGTTATTGGTCATTCAAGCGGTCGCCTCGCTGCACCGCGCGCAGGTCGTCGACGGCATCGCGATGCTGAAAAAGTTTCCGGACCGCTTCGGACCTCATAATCAGGAAGACGTGGAGCGAATCTGGCGGAATTACGCACTGGTTCCTGAAGAGTTGAAAAGCATTTTTTTGCCGGCGGATACGCCATCCAATCCGTGATTCGCAACACGAACTCCCCACAAGGGCATCATAGGATGGAGGATGGGCCGGCAATTCCCGCGATGCTCGTCCATGTCGTCAAGGAAACTCTGAACAAGCCGTAAAATACCCCTCTCTCAGAGGGCAATACCGTTAAATGCCCGATGGTGGATGCGCTGTCGCTTATCCACCCTACAATTATGCGAATTTTCACGGTAACTCCCAAAGGGAGAAGAGGAAACCTATCAGAGTTTCCTTAAGATCAGCCGGAATCAGGCCGCTGAATGAAGTGACAAGGCCGGCTTTGTCACTCGGTTTGATGATTTGATTTGCAAAACCAGCTTTGCAACTTCGGGGCTCAGCTCTGAATAAGCCCCCTCTTCCAGTGGGAGAGGGAGATTCCCGGACTTAATCAGAATTTCCTTAAAAATATCTGGCCATTAGCCCATACCCTGCGCTCGCCGCCGGGATCGGTATTTTCACCTCATAGCCCGCACCCGGCGCTTCCTGCATCTCCTGACCGTGCAGGTTCTGCATCCGTTCGACCACAATGTCGCGGTTGCCTTCGGGCAGAATCAGTTCGACCCGGTCGCCGACCGCAAACTTGTTTTTCACCTCGATTTCCGCAAGGCCGGTGGCACTGTCGTAACCGCGGATTTCGCCGCAGAATTGCTGTTGATGGCTTTTCGAATAGCCGGTAATGTAGTTCTGGTATTCTTGGGTATGGTGGCGCTGATAGAAACCGTCGGTGTAGCCGCGGTTCGCAAGGTTTTCGAGCACGCCGAGCAGTTCCGGACGGAACGGGCGTCCCGCCAGCGCATCGTCGATCGCCTGCCGGTAGGTCTGCGCGGTGCGCGCAACATAATAGTGCGACTTAGTCCGGCCTTCGATTTTCAGGCTGTCGACGCCGATCTCGACTAAGCGCTGTACATGCTCGATCGCGCGCAGATCCTTCGAGTTCATGATATAGGTGCCGTGCTCGTCCTCCATCACCGGCATCAACTCGCCCGGCCGGTTTTCTTCCTGCAGGAAATAGATGTTGTCGGCCAGCGGATGGCGGTCGGCGCCGCCGCAGCCCCCGTGGCTCAAATCGCTCATCGACAGGGAACCGCCGGCCGGCAGGTAATCGCCTTCGGCGTTTTCTTGGGCCGGCATCGTATCGTACTTCCAGCGGCAGGAATTCGAACAGGTTCCCTGGTTCGGGTCGCGCCGGTTGAAGTAGCCGGACAACAGGCAGCGTCCGGAATAAGCGATGCAGAGCGCGCCGTGCACGAACACTTCCAACTCCATATCGGGGCATTGCTGGCGGATTTCGGCGATTTCGTCCAGCGACAGCTCGCGCGACAGAATGATGCGCTCGACGCCGAAGCGCTGCCAGAACTTGACCGTCGCATAATTGACCGTATTCGCCTGCACCGACAGATGCACCGGCATCTCCGGCCAGGCTTCGCGGACCATCATGATCAGACCGGGATCGGCCATGATCAGGGCGTCCGGCCGCATCGCAACGATCGGTTCCATGTCCTTGAGGAAGGTCTTGATTTTTGCGTTGTGCGGAATCACGTTCGTCGCCAGGAAAAATTTCTTGCCGAGCCGGTGCGCTTCGGCGATCCCGATGCCGAGATTCTCGGCAAGAAAATCGTTGTTGCGCACCCGGAGGCTGTAGCGCGGCAGTCCGGCATACACCGCGTCGGCCCCGTACGCGAATGCGTAGCGCATGTTTTTCAGGGTGCCGGCGGGAGAAAGAAGTTCGATTTTTTTCATGGAGTTAAAACAGGATTTGGCAATCGGCTATTTTAACTTATCGGCGGGCGTTAAGCTGGAAATTATAGGAATTTCAAGGTCAAAGACATCGATTCAGATCTGTCTGAAAGGTGAAAGCAGGCAATCCGGCCATTCACTCGGGAATAGGCCGGATTGCTTAAAATCACAATGCCGACTCAAGCGCAGTCGTCCCGGTTTTTAACTCGCTACGCCACCTGTGCTTCCCGAGCCGGCGGGGACAGTACCCGACGCACCAGTTTCACCACCGGTTGCGCCTGTCGCTCCAGTGGCTCCACCCGTAGCGCCTGTGGCACCGGTAGCGCCTGTCGCGCCGGTAGCCCCACCTGTAGCACCGGTGCCACCTGTAGTACCGGTGCCACCTGTAGCTCCGGTGCCACCTGTAGCTCCGGTGCCACCTGTAGCTCCGGTGCCACCTGTAGCACCGGTGCCGCCTGTAGCTCCGGTACCACCTGTAGCCCCCGTGGCGCCTGTCGCTCCTGTTTGCCCAGTTCGAGTTACCGCTTCGATTTTTCCGTAAACCCCGTTCGCTTCGTTGTTAGGACCTGCGGTAAAGAATAAAGTATTGGTCGGCTGATTCAAAACGCCGTTTCCGAACGCAATGCCCCATAGACCGTCGATCGATATCCTGCTTCCCGACCTGGTTCCTATATTTCCTAGGTTGGCCAGCGCCCCACGGGGGCGACCCGTAACAGGATCGAAGACGTTGATAGTGCCGTCGCCGAAATTGGCGATCAACAACATATTACTATTAACCCCGAAGTTGGCAGGCGCCATCGCCATTCCCCATGGAGAATTTAACCGTCCGCGAGATGCAAAACGACGAATTAAGCACCCGTTCGCATCAAACACATCCACATAACCCGAGCCGCGCCCCGGCACATCGTCCTCCCCGTTCTGATCCTGTCTGGCATAGGTCACGTACAGCACATCATGGATATTTTGGATGCCGAATGGCGCAAAGCCGGCGGGAATTCTCGAATCGGTAAAATTACAGCCCAGTTCCGTCTGCGGATCCACCCAATTGAAACCGCTGTCGAATACCTGGATTTTGGCATTATGGAAATCTGTGGCGTATAAATAATGCGCCTGTCCGTTGCTGGCCATGGCGAGTCCTTTGTAAACGGGCGCCTCGCCGCCACTCGGCGGTACGGCATTTTCGAGAACGATTGCATTATTTAAATCGGTCGAAGGAGACCAGCCAGCGATGCTGCCTTCCTCCGTCGCAAAAATGAAACGGGCCGGATTGTCTTCCGTTCCGGTTGCTCCGGTTGCTCCGGTCGCTCCATTGCTTACCGGAAGATCGAAATCGCTGGTATGGTTGGCAACGATACCGGTAGGACTACCGGCTGACTGCGGAAGCGTGACAAAAGGCAAACTAGTGGACGCCGTTCCGTTGCCGTCGTAAAGCGACGCTGTCCCGGAGCCGTTATTGGCTATCCAGGCTGGACTATCATGATTGAACGCCAGCCCCCAAGGATTTATCAGACGGGAATCGGATTGATCGCTCACCAGACTCGTCACGCGATAACGGTTTAGCTGATTTTGCGGGATACCGATATTCTGGCCCGTTGCACCTGTTGCGCCGGTAGCCCCACCTGTAGCACCTGTCGCTCCGCCTGTTGCACCTGTTGCACCGGTCGCTCCGCCTGTGGCTCCTAGGGCACCTGTGGTGGCCGTATTACCTTGGGTTGTATTCTGCCCGGTGGTGCTCTGGTCGCCGGTGGCAGTCATGGTGTTGCCGTTCCGGGCGACAGTTTGGGCTTGCGCCATGCCGGCGATAACCCCAAGCGCAGAAAATTGAATGCAGGCCAACATGACCGCCTTGGTCAAAGGTTTAAACTGTAAAGGCGAATTTCGCTTATCGATCTTCATGATTCTTTCTCCTCTTAGAAGTTGTGCAGCCAAGCCGCAGCATATTCAAGATAAAGCTTTTATAATCCACAGCTTCCACGAGCATCATTCGTCCCTTGCTCCTGTAATCCCAAAATTTTTATGGAAGAGCGAAAAAAAAATTTACTCGTTTGAACCTTTGAAGTCTGTCCTATCCGCCACATAAACAATCATTGCAGTTTGATGTTGCGTTTACCCATCTCGGCATGGGATAAAGCTCTGCGCTGGAGGCATTCACCCTGCCATCGCGCCGCGGCGCGCAATCCGGTTTTAGCGAGACTTTCGGCGTAACGCCTACGGCCGATCACTGGATAGTGTATTGGGGCTTTAATGACGATTCGGGTGAATTCGAACGCTTTCGGAGCCAGGAAGGCGGCCCGGGCTGGATGTGCAGTTTATTGTCATTGCGGGACGAATTATTGCGGGGCGATACGCGGCCGCTTTACTTGGACTGGCTGGCGCGAGTGTGCAATTGCAATGAAGAAGTGGGCGATGACGATATCGAGCCGCCCGTGCCGGCGGGATTGCAGACCTTAACCCCTGCCTGAACCGCTTTGATGGAAATTCTGCAGATCGATCCCGACCGGCTCGCCGCCGCAGCCGGCGCCAGTCCTGCATTACCCGATCAGAATGCAATAGATCCGAATCGGGATGACTGGCTTGCGCTGCAAACCCTATTTGATTTTACAACCGCATACCGGCTTCGTAGCGCGCCGCTCTATTGGCCTTGGCGGGCGGCTAAACAAAAAATATTCCCTATCCTGCGCTTTCTCTTTGATTTTGCCGTGCCAATTTCTGGAGCGAGGCCATGCTTTCGGTCAGCGCCTCCATGAACGCCTGCCGGCTGCCTCTCCAATACAAAGCCTCGCCGATAAACGCATCCACAATGAACGGCACCAGAATGATTTCGCCTTTCGGCAGGGATTTGCCGAGTCCATAGAAAAATACCGGAATGACGGGCGTTTCCGGACATTCACTGGCCAGATGCGCAATGCCGTTTTTCAGTTTGCCCAGCGTTTCGGGTTCGCCGCGGCTGCCTTCGGGAAACAGGATGAGAATTTCACCGTTTTGCAGGGCTTCGGTCAGCGGAGTCAATAGCCGGCTGTTTTTGCCGGCGGCATGCCGTTCGATCGGAATGATGCCGATCAGGTCCATCGCAAACCATCTCAATAACCGATTGCGCAGAAAATAATCGGCCGCCGCGACCGGGCGGATCTTGCTCGCCAGCGATAAGGGGAACAGCGACATCAACGCCAGCGTGTCGAGATGGCTGTTATGATTCGCCACGATGATCGCGGGGCCCTTAACCGGCAATAAGTGCCGGTTTCTGGCGTTAATGCCGAGCACGATCAACACGAGCGGTTTGACGATGAACAGGTAGAACAGGATCCTTAACATCGTCAATAATGCAGGTAATAGGCGAAATGAAAGAACAGCGGCGCGGTATAGGTCAGGCTGTCCAGACGGTCGAGGATGCCGCCGTGCCCCGGCAGCAGACTGCCCGAATCCTTGACGCCGATATCGCGTTTCAGCGCCGAAATAGTCACGTCGCCGACGAATCCCGCTACCCCGATCAACAAGCCCGCGGCCGCGCCTTCGCCAGAGGTCAAAGGGGTCAGCCAGGGCGCCAGCGCGATCGCCAGCATCGTCGTTGTCAGTAGGCCGCCCAGAAAACCCGCTACGGTTTTATTCGGGCTGACTTTGGGTGAAATTTTCCGGCGCCCGAAGCTTTTTCCCCAGACATATTGAGCAATATCGTTGATTTCGGTCAAAAACACCAGATAGAGCAAAAGCCCTGCCACGCCCCCGGCGGGATTGTTTTCCGGCGGCAGCACCAGCATGAAGGCCATATGGCTCAGATTGAACACGGTGATCATCAGGCCCCAGTGCAGCGTGCCGATCGCTTTCAAAAAGCCCTGCGTTTCGCCGACCAGGATCATCCGCATCGGCAGAAGCAAGAACATGTAGACCGGAATGAAAATGATGAACATGCCGTACCAGCCATGCCATACCCAATAAAACTGGATCGGAATCGCAAGATAGGCCCAGAACAGCACGCGATGGTCGGCTCGCCGCGTCGGGATCAGCGACAGATATTCCTTGAAAGCCAGAAAGCTGATGAAGCCGAACAGCACGACCGAAACGGTGCGGTTGACCAGCACCGCGAGCGCAAAGATGCCGACAATGAACCACCAGGTTCTGACACGCTGGCGCAGTTCGCGATAATTCCGTTCGGGACGGGTTTTGACCAGTGCAATCGAAATCAGACTGCTCAGCGCGAGCAAAATACCGACGCTCAGGAAGGCGATTTGAATGCTGAGGGGCAGGATCGGCCAGTTCATGATACGAGTTCCTTCAGCGCCTGCCGGGCGCGATTAATGATCGTCAAGACAGTCAGTGCCAACATCAATGCAAAAAGCCCATTCAGCCAGACGTCCGGCTGAATGCCGAATCCCAGCACCAGGCCGGCCGTCCCGAAAACGAAAGCGCGGTCGCTTTTGCCCATCGGGCCGTCATAGCGGCGCGAGGCACCGATTTGGACAGCAATTACGCCGGTCATTTCGCTAAGAATCGACGCGATCACCAGCAATACGATAAGCCAGGGGTACACGTTTGGAAGCAGCGCGAACGGCAAATACAGGGCCGTATCCGAGAGCACGTCGCAAAGTTCGTTTAAAATCGCCCCCAATGGCGATTTCATTCCGTGCTCGCGCGCCAACATGCCGTCGATCGCATTCAGCGCCATTCGTACAAATAACACAAGCGGCAACGACAAAAAAGCCGCAGCCTGCGCATCGGAAAACATCAGCACCAGCCCGGTTGCGCTCGACAGAAGCAATGCCGCGATCGTAATCTGATTGGCTGTGACGCCGAGCTTTGCCAAACTGATCACCAGAGGCCGCAGCAGGTTTTGGAAAGTGGGTTTGATCGCATAAATAGTGGGCATGGTATTGTCCTGGCAGAGTGATGATCGCAATTTCGCATTATAGGTTTTGCCAGGCCTAGTGAAAAAACAATCGTAATAACTATAGAGCCGGCCCAGTGAAGTTTAAATAGTTTCTGAGTTAATGCTCCTATGCAACAATACCCAGGGATAAAACATCTTTTCTGATCGTTCCCACGCGCTGCGTCCTTATTCCGGCTCCCATTTTAATGCCCTATGTGCACGCTAAACGCGGGAACCATAGGGAAGTTGTAACTGGCCTAATCCTAATTTTTCAAGTTTGGAATATCCTAGATTTTTTTAAAATGAATAAATCATATAGGTTTTGCGTCGCCCCGATGCTGGACTGGACCGACCGCCATTGCCGCTTTTTTCACCGCCTGATGACGAAACGGGCACTACTCTATACCGAAATGGTCACGACCGGCGCCCTGCTGCACGGCAACCGGCAGCGGTTTTTGCAATTCGATCCGAGCGAGCATCCCTTGGCGCTGCAATTGGGCGGCAGCGATCCTCGGGATCTGGCCGCCTGCGCGAAGATCGCCGAAGATTTCGGCTACGACGAGGTGAACCTGAACGTGGGCTGCCCCAGCGACCGGGTACAGAACGGCCGTTTCGGCGCTTGTTTGATGGCCGAACCGGAGCTGGTGGCGGACTGCGTCGCCGCGATGCGGAATGCGGTGTCGATGCCGGTAACCGTGAAATCGCGGATCGGGATCGACGATCGGGATTCCTACGAGGAACTGGCCCATTTTATCGACACGGTCGCCAAAGCCGGCTGCCGGACCTTTATCGTGCATGCCCGCAAGGCCTGGCTGAAGGGGCTGTCCCCGAAGCAAAACCGGGAAGTGCCGCCCTTGCGCTATGAGGTGGTTTACCGTCTGAAACAGGATTTTCCGCCGCTTCGGATCGTATTGAACGGCGGCATCACGACCCTTGAGCAGGCGGAGAAAGCGCTACAAAATGGCGTCGACGGCGTGATGATGGGACGGGAGGCGTATCACAACCCTTATATTCTGGCCGAGGCCGACCGGCGCCTGTTCGGCATGTCGGCCGATACCATGCCGCGCAACGAAATCGTCAACCGGCTGATGCCCTATATCGAGCGGCAGCTGGCCGAAGGCATTCGCCTGCACAGCATTACCCGGCATATCCTCGGCCTGTTCCACGGCGAGCCGGGCGCGCGTTCCTGGCGCCGGCATTTGAGCGAAGAGGCGATCAAATACGGCGCGGACGCCGCGGTTGTCCGCGAAGCATTAAAATTCACCGCACAATGATGTTATACTGCGGCGGTCTTGTATTTATTGAGAACTGAATCGTGGAAGAATATTTCTCGAAGATTATCGCAGCGGTGGGCGAAGATTTGAACCGCGAGGGGCTGATAGATACCCCGAAGCGCGCCGCCAAGGCATTCAAGTTTTTGAACAACGGTTACCAGAAAAACCTCGACGAGGTACTGAACAATGCCGTATTCACGGCCGATACCGAAGACATGGTAATCGTGAAGGACATCGAATTGTATTCGTTGTGCGAGCACCATCTGCTACCGTTCATCGGCAAATGCCATGTCGGCTATCTGCCGCGCGGCAGAGTTCTGGGCCTCTCCAAAATCGCGCGGATCGTCGATATGTATGCCCGCCGCCTGCAGATCCAGGAGAAACTGACCAAGCAGATTGCCGATGCGATCGAGTATGCGGTTGACGCAAAAGGCGTCGCGGTCGTGATCGAGGCAAAACATCTGTGCATGATGATGCGCGGCGTCGAAAAGCAGAATTCGGTGATGACGACGTCGGTGATGACCGGCATCTTCCGCAAAGAAATGAATACGCGTTCGGAATTCCTGAACCTGATCAACCGCCAGCCATAGCATGAGCCCGAAAAAAACCGGCGTCTTGCTGGTCAATCTGGGCTCGCCTGCGGAACCGACCGTCGCGGCGGTCCGCCGGTTTTTGGGCGAATTTCTCTGGGATCCGCGCGTCGTCAATCTGCCCCGGCCGTTATGGTGGCTGATTCTAAACCTGTTCGTGCTGCCGCTTCGGCCGCGCCGGTCTTTTCTAGCCTACCGCAAGGTCTGGGATGAGAAAGGCTCGCCATTGATTTATCTGACCCGGCAGCTTGCCGAAAAAGCCGCCTCCAAACTGGCGGCGCAAAACATCGCGGTACGCGAGGCGATGCGCTACGGCGAACCCTCGATTGCGAATCAATTGCGGGCTTTCAAGGAAGCAGGCGTCGACCGCGTGTCGATACTGCCGCTGTATCCCCAATATTCGTCGACCACGACCGCCTCGGTCTTCGACGCGGCGGCCGCCGAGCTGATGCAGTGGCGGCATATTCCTGAAATCCGCTTCATCGGCGATTACTATCAGGATCCCGGCTATATTGCCGCGGTAGCGGATTCGATCCGGCAATACTGGAACCTGCACGGCAAACACGAACGGCTGCTGATGTCGTTTCACGGCCTGCCGGAAATGTTGACCAAACTGGGCGATCCGTACTTCTCGCATTGCGAACGGACGGCCGCCGCGATCGCAAAGCAGCTTTCGCTACAGGATCACGAATGGCAAATGGTATTCCAGTCGCGCTTCGGCAAGGCCGAGTGGCTGAAGCCGTATTGCCTGGATACGCTTCAGGAACTGCCGAAACGTGGCGTCAAAACAGTCGATCTCGTCTGCCCCGGCTTCGCGGTCGATTGCCTGGAAACGCTGGAAGAGATCGCGATCGCGAACAAGGAAGCCTTCCTGAAGGCCGGCGGCAGCGCTTACCATTATATTCCGGCGCTGAACGACTCGGATGCGCATGCGGACGTGCTCGTCAATTTACTGCTGTCGAGCGATTGAAGAAAAGCACTGGGCACTTGCCGAGCGTGCAAAGCGGCTCGTGATTTGACAAATTCGCCGCAAACGCTTACTTATACTCCCCGGATCATTAAAGTAGACATAGCCTCGATGAAGCCTTGCGGAATCGGGGAGCCGGGCTTCGAGGTTTCTCAGTCCGGCCTTGCCGTCTCACGGCTACAGGTATTGTTCCACAAAACCGACAACGAGAGATCACCGATGACGGAAACGATATTACAAAGCTGGCAGCATAGCTGGCCCGAAATCAAATCCACCCAGCCCCTGGAAACGGGCGCCGGCGTAATCGACCAGAGCGCCTTCAACACGATCGAAGTCGATAACCTTTTCGAAGCGGTCAATCATTGCTCGACCACGGTCGGACAGGCGTTTTTGTACCGTTCGCTGTCCCGCCCGCTGGACGACATCCGACTTCTCAAAGCGAAGCAGGAAGCCGCCGCGGAAATCGGTCGGAATCCGGCGCTCCGGGAAGTGCTTGAAAGTATCGTTCAGCATGCGGCCGATACCGAAAAAAATCTGTACATGCTGCTGTACGCCGAGTTTGTCGGTTCGTTCGGCTCGGCGCGCGGCGCGCATGAAATCGAAGGCTACGGCTATGCGCAATACAGAAGCGGCGTACGCTTCATGCTCGATCTGGTCGACCGGATTCGGCAAATCGAAGCGCCTCAGAGCCCTTTCCTGAACACCGTGTTCGATAAAATCCACCGTTTCGCGGCCAGCCGCGATTACTCGCTGATAGCGGGCCCGGTCTATGTGACCGAAGGGGTGATCCAATCGAAGGAAGAAAAGCAAGGCTGGTTTCCGGTTTCGGTCATTTTCAAGCCGCGCCTGTTCAAGCCGCTGATTTTCGCCATGCTGGCTTTCATTCTGGGGCTGCTGCCGATGGCGATGAGTATCACCACGCCTGCGCAGATTATTTTCTTCGCCCCCCTGTTCCTGGTTTATTTCCCGATCGTCGGCGGCTACGACCGCGACAATTGCATCATCCCGCTGCGCAACCGATTCCGAAGCTCCCCAGAGGTCGGCGAAGCGCTGGACGCGCTCGGGCAATTGGACGAACTGCTGTCTTTCGTCAAATTCTCCGCAGCGTTCGGCAGCGAGACGACACTGCCTGCCCTGGTCGACGCGCCGCATCACCGGATCAATCTGGCTGCCGCCAAAAACCCGGTGCTCGGCAAGGCGAATCCGAATTATGTCGCGAACGATTTCGTGCTCGATGACGACAAGCTGGTCTTGATCACCGGTCCGAACAGCGGCGGCAAGACCGCTTTCTGCAAAACAATCACCCAAATCCAGCTGCTCGCGCAGATCGGCTGCTATGTGCCGGCCAGGGCTGCGACGCTGACCGTCGCGGACCGGATCTTCTACCAGGCGCCGGAAATCAGCCATCTGGTCGACGGCGAAGGCCGCTTCGGCACCGAATTGAAACGGACCAAGGACATTTTTCTGGCCTCGACCTCGAAAAGTCTGGTCGTGCTGGACGAGATGTCCGAAGGCACCACGTTCGAGGAAAAAATGGAATCGTCGATCAACGTCCTGACCGGCTTTTACCGGAAAGGCAACAGCACCGTGCTGATCACGCACAACCACCAACTGGTCGATCACTTCATCGCCCAAGGCATGGGCATCGCCAAACAAGTCGAATTTGCGCATGAGGCGCCGACTTACCGGCTGATTCCGGGCATTTCGCGGGTCAGCCATGCCGACCGGGTCGCCAAGAAAATCGGCTTTTCAAAGGAAGATATCGACAACTATCTGGCAGGATCGTCATGAAAATAGGCACCGCATTATCGAACAGCGCCACTAAGGCCCTTTTGCTCGGCAGCGGCGAACTGGGCAAGGAACTGGTCATTTCGCTGCAACGCTACGGCGTCGAGGTGATCGCCGTGGACCGCTACCCCGATGCGCCGGCGATGCACGTCGCGCACCGCAGCCATGTGATCGACATGACCGACGGCGAGGCGGTCAAAAAAATCATCGCGCTTGAAGCGCCCGATTACATCATTCCGGAAATCGAAGCGATCGCGACCGACGCGCTGGCCGAGATCGAACAGGAAAGCCACAGTACGGTCGTCCCGAATGCGCGCGCCATTCAACTCACGATGAACCGCGAAGGCATCCGCACGCTCGCCGCTGAACAGCTTCAGCTGCCGACCTCCGCTTACGCGTTTGCGGAAAGTTTTGCTGAGCTTAAACACGCCGTCGAGCAAAAAATAGGCTATCCTTGTTTTGTCAAGCCGACCATGTCGTCCTCGGGCAAGGGCCAGTCGATGGTCAAAAGCCCGGAAGAGCTGGAAGCGGCCTGGAACTACGCGAAGGCCAGCGGCCGGGTCGATACCGGCAAAGTGATCGTCGAATCCAAAATCGACTTCGACTTCGAGATAACCCTGCTGACCGTGCGCGCACTGAACCCGAACGGCGAGATCGAAACCCGTTTTTGCGAGCCGATCGGCCACCGGCAGGAACACGGCGATTACCGCGAAAGCTGGCAGCCGCAGCCGATGACGCCGGCCGCCATCGGGGCGGCTCAGGAGATTGCACTGAAAGTCACCGGGGCGATCGGCGGACGCGGCCTCTTCGGCGTCGAGCTGTTCGTGAAAGGCGACAATGTCTGGTTTAGTGAAGTGAGTCCCAGACCGCACGACAGCGGCATGGCTACAATGATTACTCAACAGCAGAACGAATTCGAGCTGCATGCGCGCGCGATCCTTGGCCTGCCGGTCAACACGAGCCTCTTGAGAAGCGGCGCGAGCGCGGTCATATTGAGCAGGATAGAAGCTGAAGATGTGGTTTATGAAGGACTTGATGCCGCACTGAACGTTCCGAGCAGCGAAATTCGCCTGTTCGGCAAGCCGCGCGCCTTGGTCAACCGGCGGATGGGCGTGGCGCTCGCCAGTGCGGAAACAATTGAAAAAGCAACTCAAAAAGCGGTGAAAGCCGCGAGCTTGGTTAGTATTAATGCAAAACAATAAAAGGGGGAGCCATGCTGAGATGGATCACAATCCTAATCACCCTAAGCGTGTCCGGCGGCGCGCTAGCCGACATCTATAAATATGTCGACAGTGCGGGACGCACCTACTACACCAATATCAAACCCAGACCTGCCAGCAGCGGCCTGTACCGGCGCATCATGGAAACGAAGCCGCATTATATGCGGCCCGCTCCGGCAATGGCCGGTTACCGGAACTATTTCGGCCAGAACAAGCATAAATTCAGAGATCTGATCAACGAGGCCGCCTACCGCCATCAGGTCGACCCCAAACTGGTCCATGCGGTGATCCAGACCGAATCGGCCTATAACGCCGGCGCAGTTTCCTCGGCCGGCGCGGTCGGCCTGATGCAGCTGATGCCGGACACCGCCCGGCGCTACGGCGTGGACGACCGTCGCGACCCGCTTCAGAACGTCGACGGAGGCACCCATTATCTACGCGACCTGATCGAAATGTTCAGCCCGAATCTGGAACTGGCCGTGGCGGCTTACAATGCCGGCGAAGGCGCGGTGATCAAATACAATTACTCGATCCCTCCATATCCTGAAACCCAAAACTACGTCAAGCAGGTTTTGGCGGCTTATAACCGTTCATCCCTGTAAGCCGCGCAATATAACCTGCGCTGCAGGCAGATAATATATTGCTTTTCCAATAACGGTATACGTCGAGCCTGAGCGGCACCCAGGCCGTTAAGTTGATGGAGCGTAGGGTGATAAGCGAAGCACATCCACCGTATGATCGCCGGATGCGCTTCGCTTATCCGGCTTACACAATATCTTAACGGCATGGGTCGTCATCCCCATTAGACAGAACCTTACCGCCTCTCTAATTACCGGTCTTCGGATAAATCCGCCAGCGCCCAGGCGCAGGCCAAACTCCGCGCCATCTGCCAGCAGGCAATCTCCGGCGTCCTGCCGTACGTCAACAATCCATCGAGGTGGCCCCGCATCACGATAATGCCCCGTTCCGGATTCGTTTCAGCAATCGCGCTGACCGCCTGGGCCATCGCCGGCGTGCCGTAGGCAATCGCTTCCGCCACGCAGGTGAGCCCCAAGGTCTCGGCATGCCGCCAGATTTCAGGGCTATGCCCGTGCGCGACACAGCCCACCTTCGGCGCCGCACGATAGATCGCCGCATGCGTGAGGGCTTCCGAAGACGGCGGCAGCGGGCCTTCGGCCTGCAGGTAATTTTCTTCGGGACGCGCCTGCCGGACATAAGCATAATGGTCGGCTGTCAGATGCGGCAAATGGCCGGTTTGGGTGCCGGTCACCCAAAAACTCTCGCCGTTCAGCCGCAGACTGAGATTACCGTAGCTCAGACCGTCATAGCGGGCATCGTCCTGCCCGATTACGCCGATCCGCCACAACAGATTGCGCCAGGCGTTCAGCTCGGCAAATTCCGCTACGTTTCGAGACGGCGCAACCCGATAATCCAGACGGTATTTGATCACGCCTTCCCGTTCACTCATGGTGCCGATCTTGCGCATGCTTCCGAAGATTCAACTTTCATCGCATCCAAATATCCCGCGATGCGCCCAATCATCCGCTGACGTTCCGCTTCCGGCAACAGGCGGGCCAAAGGCGGCATAGCCGTGCCGGGCTTGATGCGGCTCGGCGAATCGATCCAGGCTTTCAGATCGGGCTCCTGCCAGCGGCATAGGGCGCGGATCAGATCGACCGGATATTTTTTACCGCCGATGCCGCGAATGTTGTGGCAGGTCAGGCAGTATCCCTTGGTTTCCGCAAAACCTTGCTCCAGCGTGGAGGAGGTGCGAGCGGGAAGCAGCGCCCGATCTTCGCTTTTACTGTGCCATTCGACTGCGGTGACCTGGTAAGGCCAGCCATAAGCTCCCTGGCGCAAGAGCTCCGGCACCTCCCTATTATCCCAGATGAGATAATACGGGCCGAGCGGGATTTTACGCTCGTTTTGGCTGCTGTTGTCGACGGTGAAAGGCGCGCCATCGGAGCGGGCAAAGGCCAGAAAAGCGCGGTATTTTTTCAGTTGCGGACCCGAGATAACAGAGCGGTAGCCGTCCTTGGCGAGAAACACGATCTCCGCTTCTTCCGACACCCGGCGGCCGCCGAACCAGTGCGCCAAAAGCCCGTCGACCGGCAACGCCATATATTCAACCAGCTTCTGCCGCTCGTGCGTCGATTCATGCGGTTCGACGACGGTCACCTTTCGGCTCGGCAGAGCAGATTGTCTCGACAAATCGGCCGGCGGCGGCAGTTCTACGGCTCCGGCCTTTCCGAAAACGGTTATTGCCAGAAAAACTGCCAGAATAAATTTCAAATGGTACGCCATCGGTTATTCGCCCTCAAAAACAAGAATATTCCGATTGTAGCAAGCAAATAATCCCGGCGCCGCTAATAATCATTTTAAAGGACTCCTGATTATTGCTCCGTCTCGGACGATTTCTTCCTTGTGGATCGTCCGGGGAAAGAAATCCCGTCAAATTTCCCTTCATTCCCATCCTTTCGTCTATCCTGCCCTATCTCGGCCATTCTGAATCGCCGGACAGACCGTCAATGAGCTTATGCACGCTATCGTACAGAACTATCCCTGATTTATGGGTACAGTCATTATCTGACTATACGCGAGATGTTGATTTTTGTTTTCTCACTGTTGCAAATTCATCATTTCCGTTAATTGAAACATAAGTTAGATGCTCCTGCTAAGAGGATGATCTTTCTCTTAGGGCCTCAAGGCGCCACGCGGCGATTTTAAAACGTTTCTTAAGCCTCATTAAGGAGAAGACCATGACGTCCAAGAAGATAATGAAAATATCGTCGGGGCTGATACTGCTGGGCGGCTGTTTTGCCGCGACTGCCCAAACTCAGGGCGAGAAACGGCTGTTTGACGCCATCTTCGACGCGCAGACGCCGCGCACGGTTCAAAGCGACAGGCCCGAACAGCAAAAGACCGAGCACGACCGTTCGGATATGTTCACTCCGAACAAACCTTCGCCGCTGTCCCCGACGTTCAAGGGCCAGCCCAAAAGCGGCAGGATCTCGGGCTTCGATTTTTACCGCGATCCGTTAAACGCGGACCAGCCCATGCAAAAGCCCGAAGACATCATGAAAAAAGAAATCGGCGGTAAAACCGACGTAATGAATGCGCAAAAACAACTGCTGGAGCAACGCTATAACCTCAACGTCAAGACCGATCCGGCGGCCAAGATGTCGCGCGGCAAACCCTTGGCGGTGGGCCCTACGGCAAAGCTACCTTCCGGCATGACTTGGGAGAAGCTCGGCGAAGCGACGCCCGAGGAAATCAGGACGCAAGGCATCTTCCCTTACCCGTCGCTACCGCATCCGTTGCAGTCGAACGGCGGCCAGGTATTTCCGAAAATGCAGATCGACATGTTTCCGCGGCTTGAGCGCTTCGATGTCGATTTCGACCTACCCGAAGCGTTCCTGCCCGAGTTCCCGCCGGCAATATTCCTGAACAACCGGCCGGAACTGGGCGACGTATCGCGCGGCGAGGTGGTTTCGATCAACAATTATTATCGCCTGTTCAAGGACATCCTGACGCCGGTGCAGTTGGACGGCTTGAGACTGCTGGTGACGCCGTTTCCGCAAGAGGAATTCAACCCGACCGACGACCGCAAAAGTAAGGAACCCAGCCTCGGCGTGACTTGTTTCGACTGTCACGTGAACGGTCATACCACCGGCCAGTTCCATTTGAGTCCGGATATCCGGCCGCAGGAACGGCGCTTCCGGCTCGATACCACCAGTCTTAGGGGCATGTTCAACCAACAAATTCACAGCTCCAAACGCAGCTTGCGCTCGGTGGAGGATTTTACCGAGTTCGAACAGCGCACCGCGTATTTCAACGGCGACGAGATTCATGCGATCAAAAAAGGCATGAACATCCTTGATCGCATCCCGGTCAGCCACATGGCGCAGATGCAGAACATGCTCGATTTCCCGCCTGCGCCGAAACTCGATCCGGGCACCGGCAGGCTGGACCCGGCCAAAGCCACCGAAAGCGAGGCGCGCGGCGAGAAAATCTTTTTCGGCAAAGGCCAATGCTCGAACTGCCATATGCCGCCGACTTATCTCGATCACCAAATGCACGATTTGCATATCGAGCGCTTCGTGAACGAGCCGGGCGACGGTGCGATCAAGACGTTTACATTGCGCGGCATCAAGGATTCGCCGCCTTACATGCACGACGGACGTGCGCTGACGCTGGAAGATACCGTCGAGTTTTTCAACATCGTGCTGCAACTGAAACTGAATACGCAGGAAAAACAGGATTTGGTGGCGTTTATGAGGCAGTTGTAAGTTGTAGGGTGATCAGAATCTGAGGGGTAATGGCGTTAAGTTTACCCCCGAGAGTTGCAAAGCTTGCTTTGCAGCTGACGGCTGATTGATAAAGCAAGCTTTGTCACTCCATGAAGAAACCTGATTCCGACTTGTTCGGAGTTTCTTTAACTTAACCGACATGAAGCCGCTTTCTTTCATCGTCCCGGCAGATGAAAATGCGCAGGATGTGCCGACGACTGCAGGGATGCCACCAACTAAAGGGTAGTCTATGGACAGAGATAGGGCAACGCAGGAGCAGTTGCCGACGTTAGGAAGCGCAATCTTACAGGGTATCGATCGCGAACGATCCCTTGAAGGGTACTCGATGCGCTTCACGTTGTTCAGCACATCCTACTGGGTATTTTCACGGTAACGGCACTGACCTGAGGATTCGGCTCCCGATAATTTGCCGAGATCGATGGTGAGCTACAGCCGATAAGGAGAGAATTGGTACACCTTCAAATCCGGTCACCGGGCCATTCGGTCACGTCCCTGTAGGCGCGGCTTCAGCCGCGATAGCGCCCTCATCGCGGCTGAAGCCGCGCCTACACAGTCGGACTTTGGGTCCTCATTTTTCCGGTAACCCCCTCACAGCATTGCCCAACACGAAGACCATCAACCCGAAACGAAAATGCTCTAAAGCGAGGAAATGGGTCAATTGCCTATTACGCCTTTCGCCTGCACATCGGCATGATAGGAGGAACGAACCAGCGGCGCGCTAGCGACCTGTTCGAAGCCCATGCGTCTGGCTCTTTCGCCGAATTCGTCGAATTCGGCCGGCGACACATAGCGCTTGACCGGCAGATGCGCCTTGCTGGGCTGCAGGTACTGGCCGAGGGTCAGCATCGTGCAACCGTGGTCGAGCAGGTCCTGCATCACTCGGTACACTTCTTCCGGCTCTTCGCCGATCCCAAGCATCAAGCCGGATTTGGTCGGCGTCTCGGGCCGTGCTTTTTTATAGCCTTCGAGCAATTTCAGCGAACCCGCATAATCGGCGCCCGGCCGGGCCTGCTTGTACAGCCGCGGCACCGTTTCGAGGTTGTGATTGAACACGTCGCAAGGCTGAGCCGCGAGAATCGCGATCGCTTTGTCCATGCGTCCCCGAAAATCGGGCACCAGAATCTCGATCTTGGTCTTCGCGGATCGCTCTCTGATTTCCTTGATGCAATCGGCGAAATGACCTGCGCCCCCGTCACGCAGATCGTCGCGGTCGACCGAAGTGATCACCACGTAATTCAGCGCCAGCGCCTTGACCGCCTCGGCCAACTGGCGAGGTTCGTTCGGGTCGAGCGGCAGGGGCTTGCCGTGCGCGACGTCGCAGAACGGGCAGCGGCGTGTGCAGAGGTCGCCCATGATCATGAAGGTCGCGGTGCCGTGCTGAAAGCATTCGCCCAGATTCGGACAGGCGGCTTCTTCGCAGACCGTATGCAGATTGTGCTCGCGCAGCAGCCGTTTGACCCGGGTCACTTCCTCGCCCGCGGAAAGCTTGATCCTGATCCATTCCGGCTTGCGCAGCGGCGCATCGCCCGTTTCGACCTTGACCGGAATCCGCGCGAGTTTTTCGGTATTGCGTTGATGCGTTTCCGGCGTGGCCCGGGAAGGTGCTTGGTAAGTCATGATGGCAGTTTTTCCGTCAGTATTTGGAGAAGCCGTTCGGCCAGCTCATCGAAATCGACCGCAACACCGAGGTCAGCCAGTTGCGTGACTTCGAGCCCGGCATAGCCGCAGGGATTGATGAATTTGAACGGCGTCAAATCCATCGCGTTATTCAAACTGAGCCCATGATAACAGCAGTTGTTCCGGATCCGTATTCCGATCGAGCCGATTTTTTTGCCGTCCACATAGACGCCCGGCGCTTCGGGCCGCGCGAGGGCATGGATGCCGTAATGGGCGAGCACGGCGATCATCGTTTGTTCGAGCAGCGTCACCAACGGGCGTACGCCGAGTTCGCGGCGCTTGATGTTCAGTAAGGGGTAAACGACCAATTGGCCGGGACCGTGGTAAGTCACCTGCCCGCCCCGATCGCACTGAACGACCGGAATCGGGCCGGTGTTCAGCAAATGCTCGCGTTTGCCGTTCAATCCGAGCGTATAAACGGGCTTATGTTCGACGATCCAGATTTGATCGTCCGTCTCCGGCGTTCTGTCCAGGGTGAAGCGCTGCATGGCTTGCCAGACCGTTTCATAGTCCTGTAAGCCGAGCTGTCTGATCGTAATCGACATGAGAAAAAGACAAATGGCTTTCGCCTTGCGCCTTCAGCCTGACTTACAACGTCATCAGAATGTGGGGACTGCGGTTCAGGTCCAGGTAAATCGCATCCAGCTGTTCGCGGCTGTGCGCTTCGATCGTGACCGTGATTGCGGTATAGTTGCCGCCCTTGCTCGGGCGCGAGGAAACCGCGCCCTCGCCGATGTTCGGGCTGTGTCGGCGCACGATCTCCACCACGACCAGGTCGAGCTCCGGACTGGTCTTGCCCATCGCCTTGATCGCGAAGGTGCAGGGAAAGGTTAAGAGGGATTCTTCGTTCATGAGACGGATTGTTTATAAGCCTGAAACAGACGGTTCACCTTTTGCCAGACGAGGCCGGGTTTACCGCCGCCGACGGGCCGGCCGTCGAGTTCGACAACCGGTACGATTTCCCGGACCGAACTCGCGATCCATATTTCGTCGGCCTGTCTCAGATCGTCGGCCGCAATCAATTGTTCCCGGCATGAGATATGGCTCTCCCGGCAGATTTTCAAGATCACTTCGCGCGTGATGCCGGGCAAAATGTCGCGGCTCAGCGGCGGGGTAACCAATACGCCGTTCAGCACCGCAAAGACATTGCTTGAGGAACCTTCGGTCACGAAGCCGTTCTTGACCAGAACGGCTTCCGCTCCGCCGCACTCCGCCGCTTCCTGTCTGAGCAGGACATTGGCCAGCAGGGTGATCGCTTTGACATGGCAGTTATCCCAGCGGCTGTCTTCAAGGCAAACGGCCCTGATGCCGGTATCGCGCTCCGGATAAGGAGGAATGGGCGAGCTCATCGCGAAAACGGTCGGAGGGACGTTTTCGGGAAACAGATGGTCCCGTTTCGGCGCGGCACCGCGGGTAATCTGCAGATAGACGTATTGGTCGGTTCCGTCCTCCAGAAGCGGGGCAAGAATGCCGCGCCATTCTTCCGGCGTGTGCGGATTATCGATCCGGACCGCAGCAAGGCTATTCTCCAGCCGAGCCAGGTGGGATTCGAATTCGAACAGCCGGCCGCGATAGGCGGGAATCACTTCATAGACCCCGTCGCCAAACAAAAAGCCGCGGTCCAGAACCGAGATATGGGCCTCTTCGACAGGTAAATAACGGCCGTTCAGATAAACGGGGTTATTGGCCATCCGCTTTTGCAAACCGCATCAAAATGCCGTCGAAAAGACGGCGGAACACGCTCCCCTCACCGACTGCCTTCAAGGCGATCAGATCTTTTTGGTCCACCACCTGATTCTTGTAGGTTACTTCGACCGTACCGAACTTGTCGCCTTCCTTGAAAGGCGCCACAATCGGGGCATTGACGCGAATGGCCGTTTTCACGTCGCCCGCACTGCCGCGCGGCACCGTGACATACAGACTTTCCGCAAGCCCCAAAGGCACGGTCTGAGTGTCGCCTTTCCAGGCTTTCGAATCGGATAGGGAAGTCTTGCCCTCGTAGAGACGAGGCGATTCGAAAAAGCGGAAGCCGTAGTTCAACAGATTCTGATTCTCGACGGCCCGGGCATTAACGCTTTTGGTCCCCATCACCACCGATATCAGGCGCATGTCGTTACGGAGCGCGGAGGCGACCAAGCAATAACCTGCATCCTCCGTATGGCCGGTCTTGACGCCATCCACGGTACTGTCCCGTGACAACAGCAAATTGCGGTTATGCTGAACGATATTGTTGTAGATAAATTCTTTTTGCGAAAACCAGGGATAGTACTGCGGAAATTCCTTGATCAACGCGGTCGTCAAAATCCCGAGATCGCGTGCCGAGGTGTAATGGTCTTCCACCGGCAAGCCGTCCGCATTCTTGAAATGCGTGTTCTTCATACCCAGCCGCGCAGCGTGCTGGTTCATCATGTCCGCGAAGGTGGCTTCGTCGCCGGCAATATGTTCGGCCAATGCCACGCTGGCATCGTTGCCGGACTGGATAATCACGCCTTTGAGCAGGTCTTCGATTCTGACCTGGGCGTTGACTTCGACGAACATCCGCGAACCCGAAGTGCCCCAGGCCTTCTTGCTGATCGTGGCGAGATCGTCCAGCTTCAAATGACCGTTCGCAAGTTCCTTGAACACCACATAGACAGTCATGATTTTGGTCAGGCTGGCCGGAGCGAGCCTCTCGTCGGCGTTATTTTCCACCAATACCTTGCCGGTCTGGAAGTCTTGCAGAATATACGCTTTCGCATCGATGGCCGGAGGCGCGGGCGTTTGTATCTCCAGCGATTCGGCATTTGCCTGCAGCGCGAGCGCGAGCAGTACGATCATGAAAAAACCGGGAATCAGCTTTAATTTTCTCTTAAAAAACATTGCGCTACAAGACTAACTGAAAAGAACGTAAACGCTATTGTATCATGACGCTTTCGTTTGGGTCGTTTTCCGTCACGTATTGAGCCCCGGTGATGCCGAGCTTGGCCAACTGGACATTCAGCTTGTCCGCCTTGGATTGACTGTCGACCGGACCGACCTGAACAGTATAGAGCGTGGATTTGTGATGCCGTGAAGCGAGCACTTTGGTTTTGGCCAGATGCTTGGCCGCAATTTTGTATTTCAGCTTGTGCGCCTGGCGGGCGCTCTTAAAAGTACCGACCTGCAGGTAGATGCCCTGCTTCCGCTGTTCTTTCGCAACTTCCCGCATTTTGCGGATCGCCTGCTTGTCCGAAATCGGCTTGATTTGGACCGGGGCGGTGCCGTTCATGTCAAGCTCTTGGGCAGCGGCATAGGATAAATCCAGCTCACGGTTGGCAACGAAAGGGCCGCGATCGTTAATCCGCACGATCACCTTGCGATTGTTTTCGAGGTTGGTCACCTCGGCATAAGAAGGAATCGGCAACGTTTTATGCGCGGCAGTCAGCGCATACATATCGAAGATTTCGCCGGTGGCGGTTTTTTTGCCGTGGAAGCGGGGACCGTACCAGGAAGCGATGCCCTGCTTGATGTAACGGGCGAGGCGCGGCAGCAGTGCTTCATCCTGCTCGGACTCCTGTCCGGCATCGGAAGAAGGGGTTTGGGATTTGCTGATGTTGAGTACGGTATGATGGCGGAATTGGTGGTTGGCGGTCAGGTGCCGCCTAGGTCGCTCTTCGGCCTGCGAGGCCGCCGCTTCAGCGGTAGTGTAGGGTACTGCGGTAATATCGGTAGCGAGTGAAGAGGTCTTGACTTGAGTCGCTGAGCAACTGCAAAGCACAGTAATAGAGAGAGCCGGTATGATTTTATTCATAGGGAGATGAGTTTTGATAATTTAAGAGGGCCTGGCTGAGCTGATAAACGGCCATGGCATAGAAGGAACTTTGGTTATAACGCTTGATAACCGAGAAATTGTCTAGAACAGCCCAAAGTTCGTCGCCATGTTCTTGCTCGAACGCCAGAAGTTTTACTTTACTTTCTAAAGGTAGCGGTCTTGAAAATTCAACACGGACCGATTCTAACTCATCAATTCTTAAATCTCTATTAATTTTGTCGCTTAATAATGCTTTGTAATCCTCATTTTTGGCAAAAACCCGCACCGCAGCCGGCTGATTCCTGACCCATCCATGGGCCCTGAAATAGTTGGCAATACTGGCGATCGCGTCTTTCGGGTCGCGCCATAAATCGCGTTTGCCGTCCTGGTCGAAATCGGTCGCAAAAGCACGGAAACTGCTCGGCATGAATTGCGGCATTCCCATCGCACCGGCGTACGAACCGGCCGGCCGCAATGGACTGACTTTCTCTTCACGGCACAAAAGCAGAAACTGCTCCAGCTCTTTGCTGAAGAAAGGGCTGCGCGGCGGATACGCGAAAGCGAGCGTCGACAACGCATCGATGACTCGGTAATAGCCGGTACGGCGGCCGTACAGCGTTTCCACGCCGAGTACCGCGACGATGATTTCCGGCGGCACCCCGTATTGCTCCGAAACCTGCTTCAGCGTATCCGCATGAAGGCGCCAGAACGCCGCGCCTTCCTTGATGCGGGCATCGGTCAGGAAAATTTTCCGGTATTTGTGCCAAGGCATCCCCTCCGCCGGGGACGCGATTTTCTTCAGCACATCGTCCTTGATTTTGACTTGGGCGAACACATCCTCCAGTTCGTCTTCGGAAAACTGATGCTTGGCGACCATGGCCTCGATGAAGGCGCTTTTCTCGCGCTGCCCCGCACAGGAGGCGAGCGCAACCAGGGAACAAAACAGAGCGGCGCGAACAGGCATGGACAGGCTCCTTAACCAATCGAAAATTTTTGATGCGTGTGGATCGACATCAGAATGCCGAAACCGGCGAGCAGCGTGACGATCGAGGTGCCGCCGTAGCTGATCAAGGGCAGCGGCACGCCGACGACCGGAAGAATCCCGATCACCATGCCGATGTTCACGAACACATAGACAAAAAAAGTAAAGGCCAGCGCGCTGGCCAGCAGACGGTTATAACTGTCCCGCGCCTGCGAGGCGATATACAGGCTGCGCGCGATAATCAGCAAATATAGGGCCAACAGCGCGATGCAGCCGAACAGCCCGAACTCTTCTGCGAACACCGCAAAAATGAAGTCGGTCGAGCTTTCGGGCAGAAATTCGAGCTCGGACTGCGTACTGCCGAGCCAGCCTTTGCCGTAAATGCCGCCGGAACCGATCGCGATCTTCGACTGGATGATATGGTAGCCCCGTCCCAGGGGATCGGCTTCAGGACTCAGGAAAGTCCGCACCCGGTCGCGCTGATAGTCGTGCATCAGGTGCCAGATGACTGGCGTGGACGCGCCGACCAGCCCGATGATCGCCCCGAGAAACCAGTAGGAAAGGCCGGCAAAGAACAATACCGCCGCGCCGGCAGAAGCGACCAGCAGCGCGGTCCCGAGATCGGGTTGTTTGGCGATCAGCAAAGTCGGCAGGATAATCAGAAAACCGGCAATCCCCAGTTGTTTCGGCTTCGGCGGCAGATGGTGCTCGGCCAGATACCAGGCAATCATCATCGGAGTGGTGATCTTGATCATTTCGGACGGTTGGAAACGGAAAAAGCCGAGATCGAGCCAGCGTTGCGCACCTTTCCCGATCTGCCCCATGATCAGCACTGCAATCAACAAAAAAATACCGATCCCGAACAGAGTAGCCGAATAGCGTTTGAACTGGATCGGATTGACCTGCGCCAACACGATCATCAAAAAAAACGCGAGCCCGACACGCGCCGCCTGGCGCAGCAAGACTCCGAAATCCTGGCCGCCCGAACTATAAAGGATCACAAAGCTCAACAGCGCGGTCAGAAACAGGCAAAGAAACAACGGAATATCGATGTGCATCCGGCGCAGCAATTTGCCGATCACCGACGGCGGATGAAAATGTTCGCGCCGAGTCTCAGTTTTCATGAAGATTTTGTAAATATTGCTTGATCACTTTGCCGGCAATCGGCGCCGCCACCGAACCGCCGTGCCCGCCATGCTCGACGACGACCGCAACCGCGATTTTCGGGTCGTCGGCCGGAGCGAAGGCCACAAACAGCGCATTATCGCGCAATTTGAAGTCGATTTCGCTCTCGTTGTATTTGGCGCCCTGCTTGATCCCGAACACCTGGGCCGTGCCGGTCTTGCCCGCAATCTGGTAAGGAATGCCGTAGCCGATTCGTTTCGCCGTGCCGGAAGCGCTGTGTACGACGTTGATCATGCCGGCCACGATCGGATCGAGATTCTGCGCTTTCAACGGGATGATTTCAGCGGGCTTTTCCGGACTCTTCTGGACGCCCTGGGCTGTAACGATTTTATTGACCAGGAACGGCGTGACGATCTGGCCGTGATTCGCCAATGTCGCAGTCGCCCGCGCCAGCTGCAAGGGCGTGACCTGATGATAGCCCTGGCCGATCCCGGTAATCAGCGTTTCCCCCTCATACCACCGCTGTTTTTTCTTCGCCTGTTTCCAGGCAGGCGACGGCAGCAACCCCGCCAACTCGCCGTAAAGATCGATGCCCGTTTTCTCGCCGAAACCGAATTGCTGCAGAAAGTCGTGCATCTTTTGAATGCCGAGCATTTGCGCCAGGCGGTAAAAATACACGTCACAGGATTCGGTGATCGCCCTGATCATGTCGACCGTGCCGTGGCCGCCCTTGCGCCAGTCGCGGTAGCGGTGATCGACGCCGGGCAAGGTGTAATATCCCGGACAATACAAACCTTGCGGTGCGCGGATCTTGTCGTACTCCAGCCCCGCCAGCGCGATGAACGGTTTGATCGTTGATCCGGGAGGATAGAGGCCGCGCAATGCACGGTTGTACAGCGGCTGGTTTTCCGATTCGTTCAATGCCTTATAATCTTCGGATGGAATGCCGACCACAAAAGGATTCGGATCGAACCCCGGGCGGCTCACAAACACCAGAACACCGCCGGTCTTCACATCGATCGCGACCACCGCACCATTATAAAAGTCGAGCGCGTCATAAGCCGTCTTTTGCAGATCGATATCGAGCGTCAGGTAAAGGTTCGCGCCGGGCACCGGTTTGACTTCGTTCAATGTATTCAGCGAACGGCCCTGCACGTTCGTTTCGATTTCGGCATAACCGGCCTTGCCGTGCAGTTGCGTTTCGTAAGTCCGTTCGATGCCCAGCTTGCCGATATGGTTGGTGCCTTGATATTCGGGCATCGGCAACTCCTTCAACTCGGTTTCGTTGATGCGCCCGACGTAACCGACCACATGCGAGGCAAGCTCGTAATAAGGATAGTGGCGCACCTGGCGCGTCTTGATTTCGACGCCCGGAAAAAAAGGCATCGATACCGCGAACTTCGCAAGTTCCTCGTCGGTCAGCGAGGGCAGCAATACCACGCTGTTGAAGCGCTTTTCGCGTTTGCGCTGCTTGTGGAACTGTTCGACTTTCTCGTCCGGCAGATCGAACAACTCCTGCAGCCTTCTCAACGTATCCTCCATGTCGCGGATCTGTTCGGGGATCAGTTCGAGGCTGTACGACGGCGTATTTTCGGCCAGAACCTTGCCGTTGCGGTCGTAGATGATCCCCCGGGTCGGCGGTACCGGCGTCAGCTTGACGCTGTTTTCTTTCGCCAGCATCGCATAATGCTCGTGACCGACGATCTGCAGATACATCAGGCGCACGACCAGCCCCGCGCTCATCAGTCCGATAAAGATCAGGGCAACATAGATGCGGCGCAGAAACAGGCGATTCTCGGCCAGGTCGTTTTTGATCGAAAACACGCGGTCCATGATCCGGCCCGGATTATTTGACGCGTTTCGCCAGACGGACGAAGCGCAACGTCGTATACACCAGCGGCCAACACAACGTACCGGTCAGGACCGGCACCCAGAAAGTCGCATGCAATTGCGCCGGATGCTGCGCGTTCTTAATGAAAAACAACAACAGCTGCGATAACAGCAGGCAGAAAAAAATGAACAGAGCCTGCTGTGCCAGCGGAAACAGGCGCAAGCGTTTGTGCAGCTTCAGGCAAAGAAAGATCACCAGCGAATAGGCCAGTGCATACTGGCCGAACAACCGGCCGAATAACATATCGGTCAACAGCCCGAACGACCAGGCATAAAAAATGCCCACCCTTTCCGGTACCGCCAGCGACCAGTAAATCAGGCTCAACAACACCCAGTCCGGATTCAGAAACGCCCAATCGCCGGGCAGTGGCACGATTCTGAGGGCCATCGCCAATCCTAGGGTGATCACGATACGCCCCCAGGCGTACTTGTTATTCAAGAGCATCTTCGAGCACCTGGTTCTGTTCGGCGGCCTGCTTGGAGACCAAAGGAATCGGAGTCGAATTGCTCCACACGATCATCAATTCGCGGCTGCGGTCCAGAAACGCCTTGGGCGTGGCGGTCACGGTCGCGAACGGCTTGTCCGACTCCGACGTGAATTTATCGACGACCGCAACCGGATAGCCTTGCGGAAACACGCCGCCGAGCCCGGAAGTGATCAACAAGTCGCCGGGCTTGATGTCGGCGTCATTCGGCAGGAACGGCAAGACCAAGCGATTGGTCTGACCGCTGCCGACCGCAATCGTCAGCAGCCCGTTCCGGTTGACCTGAACAGGAATCGCATGATTCGGGTCGGTAATCAGCATCACTTCCGATGTCATCGGGAAAGACCGGATCACCTGCCCCACCACGCCGTTTTCGTCCATGACCGGCTGCTGGGGATGCACTCCGAAACGGGTACCCTTGTTCACGACCACGACATGCTCGTAAGGGGCCATTTTGATCGACAACAGTTCCGCGATCATCACCTGCTCGCCGAGCTTGAACGAGTTTTCAAGCAGCGCGCGCAGGCGAATGTTTTCCTTTTCGAGCGCATCAAGTTTCAGCAGCCGGGTTTGCTGCATCAAATGGTCTTCCCGCAAGCGCTCGTTTTCTTTTTTCAGAGCCGCGTACGAACTGACCGAATCGGCGGTATGCCGGAACACGGTGGTAGGCATGTCGACCAGGTATTTGATCGGGTCGGTCAGCAGCGAAAGCGTGGTGCGGAGAGATTCCAGGTGCCGGGTTTTCTGATCGACGAACAGCAGCGCAATCGAGGCGAGAACGGCGATCAGCAAGCGGGTATTGATCGATGGGCCGGTGGCGAATAACAGTTTGATGGCAAAATTCCTCTGCGATTGGCTCCGGCCGCGGCAAGCCGACCGGCGACCGTGAGCAATCTTAACGAACTAAACAAACAGCGAATTGAAACCGGCCGCCCGCACCGCGATCCGCAACCCCGGACAGGAGTAAAGAAGCCCGGTCATTCCAGAGAAAACGCGGAGACGCCTTTCTTGTCCATCATTTCGAGTACCATGCCGCCGCCGCGGGCCACGCAGGTCAACGGGTCGTCCGCGATGAATACCGGTAAACCGGTTTCTTCCGCGATCAGTCGGTCGATGTCTTTCAGCAGCGCACCGCCGCCGGTCAGGTAAATGCCCCGGTTCGCGACATCCGCGCCCAATTCGGGCGGCGTCTGTTCGAGCGCAGCCTTCACGGTGCTGACGATGCCGGATAAAGGCTCCTGCAGGGCTTCGAGAATTTCGTTGCTGTTCAGCGCGAAACTGCGCGGCACCCCTTCGGCCAAATTGCGGCCCTTCACTTCGATCTCCTTGACCTCGCTGCCGGGGTAGGCGGTGCCGATTTCCATCTTGATCTTTTCGGCGGTCGCCTCGCCGATCAGCGTGCCGTAATTGCGGCGCACGTAATTGATGATCGCATCGTCGAAACGGTCGCCGCCGATCCGCACCGACGACGAATAAACGATGCCGTTAATCGAAATCACAGCGACTTCGGACGTTCCGCCGCCAATGTCCAGCACCATCGAGCCGCAGGCTTCGTCAACCGGCAGCCCCGCGCCGATCGCGGCCGACATCGGCTCTTCGATCAGATACACTTCACGCGCGCCGGCCATCGCCGCGGATTCGCGGATCGCGCGCCGCTCGACCTGGGTCGAGCCGCAAGGAACGCAGATCAGAATACGCGGGCTCGGCCGCAAAATTTTACTTTTATGCACTTTTTCGATAAAAAAACGCAGCATCCGTTCGGTGACCGCAAAGTCGGCGATCACCCCGTCCTTCAGCGGACGGATCGCGGTAATGTTACCGGGGGTTCGGCCGAGCATGCGTTTCGCGTCCGCGCCGACGGCCGCAATCGTCTTGGCCCCGCGGATCTTGTCTTCCTTGATCGCGACAACCGAGGGCTCGTTCAGGACAATGCCCTGCCCCGGGATATAAATCAAGGTATTGGCGGTTCCAAGGTCGATAGAGAGATCGTTGGAAAAAATTCCACGAATTCTTTTGAATAGCATTGAGGATGGTTCCTGACGGGAAATAAATGAGACTACTTTATCAATCGAGCCGGTATTCGAGCAAGATATAGTATCATATTTCAAGGGCCGGATTCCGAATACCTGTTGGCACTTTTCGCATGCGGCTAGCGGGCGGAATGATGATGAGCAATCCTATGGCAAGACGCTGAATTCATCCGCACCACTGCGTCTATCCGGCCGCGATTTTAAATTTTCTGAGGGAGTCATTCAATGTCGTTAACGGCAGACGAAGTAAAAAAAATTGCGCATTTGGCGCGTCTTGGAATCGACGAACAGGATGTGCCGCATTATGCGGAAGATTTGTCCGGCATGCTGGAACTGATGGCTGCGATGGGCGCCGTCGACAGCGAAAATGTGCCGCCGATGGCGCATCCGCTGGATCTGCACCAACGGCTCAGAAACGATAGGGTGACCGAACGGAACGAGCGCGAAAAATTTCAGGCGATTGCGCCGCAAGTCGAGGCCGGACTGTATCTGGTCCCGAAAGTGATTGAATAAAGGATAAACCGGGAATGTATAACAAGACCATCGCGGAATTGGCCGAAGGGCTCCGCAGCCGGCAGTTCTCAAGCCGCGAATTGACACTGGCCTATTTGGAGAGAATCAGTCAGCATCAGGCATTGAACGCCTTCATTACGGCGACCGAAGATCTGGCACTTAAACAGGCCGATGCGGCCGATGCCAAGCTTGCCGCCGGCGATGCGGAACCCTTGACCGGCATTCCGATCGCGCACAAGGATATTTTCTGCACCGACGGGATCAGGACCAGCTGCGGCTCGAAAATGCTCGACAACTTCATCGCGCCGTACGATGCGACCGTCGTCGCCAAGCTGCAAAAGGCCGGCGCGGTGATGCTCGGCAAGCTGAACATGGACGAATTCGCGATGGGTTCGTCGAACGAAACCAGCTTTTACGGCCCGGTCAAAAACCCGTGGGATCTGAACGCGGTACCGGGCGGCTCGTCCGGCGGTTCGGCCGCGGCGGTCGCGGCCCGGCTCGCGGCGGGCGTGACCGGCACCGATACCGGCGGCTCGATCCGCCAGCCGGCCGGCTTTTGCGGAATCACCGGGCTGAAGCCGACCTACGGGCGGGTGTCGCGTTACGGGATGATCGCCTATGCGTCCAGCCTGGACCAGGGTGGACCGATGACGCGGACGGCCGAGGATGCGGCGATTTTGTTGCAATCGATGGCGGGATTCGACGAGAAGGACTCGACCAGTGTCGACCGGCCGGTTCCCGATTACCGGGCCGGTTTAACACAGCCCCTCGACGGCCTGAAGATTGGTTTGCCGAAGGAATTCTTCGGCGAGGGCCTGTCTTCGGAAGTCGCCTCGGCGATCGAGGCGGGGCTCGCTGAATACCGCAAGCTGGGCGCGGAAACCGTCGAGGTTTCGATGCCGAACCTAAAGCTGGCGATCCCGGCCTATTACGTGATCGCGCCGGCCGAATGCTCGGCGAACCTGTCCCGCTTCGACGGCGTGCGCTTCGGCTACCGCTGCGAGGCGCCTGCCGACCTCACCGACCTTTACACCCGTTCGCGCGGCGAGGGCTTCGGACGCGAGGTCAAACGGCGGATCCTGATGGGCACCTATGCGCTGTCGGCCGGCTATTACGATGCCTATTACATCAAGGCGCAAAAAATCCGCCGCCTGATCAGCGACGATTTCAAAAACGCGCTGTCGTCGGTCGATGTTCTGATGGGGCCGGTCGCACCGTCCGTTGCATTCGGAATCGGCGAAAAAATCGGCAACCCGATCGAAATGTATCTGTCCGATATTTATACGATTGCAGTCAACCTTGCCGGCCTCCCGGCGATGTCAATTCCGGCAGGGTTTGCTTCCGACAAACCGGTCGGCCTGCAGATCATCGGCAATTATTTCGCCGAAGACCGTTTATTGAATGTCGCACACCAATATCAGCTTGCAACTCAATGGCATCAACTGACGCCGCCGGGTTTCGAATAGAGAGATTAAGAAATGGAATGGGAAACCGTCATCGGCCTGGAAATTCACACCCAGCTTGCCACGAAATCCAAAATTTTTTCCGGCGCGGCAACCGCCTACGGCGCCGAACCGAACACGCAGGCCTGCGCGGTCGACCTCGGCCTGCCCGGCGTCTTACCGGTATTGAACCAGGAAGCGGTCAATATGGCGGTCAAATTCGGCCTGGCGATCGAAGCCGAGATCGCGCCTTATTCGGTGTTCGCGCGTAAAAACTATTTTTACCCGGACCTGCCGAAAGGCTATCAGATCAGCCAGTTCGAATTGCCGATCGTCGGCAACGGCCATCTGGACATCGAGGTGGACGGCGTAACCAAACGGATCGGCATTACCCGCGCGCATCTTGAAGAAGATGCGGGTAAATCGCTGCATGAAGATTTTCACGGTCTGACTGGCATCGACCTGAACCGCGCGGGCACGCCGTTGCTCGAAATCGTCTCCGAACCGGACATGCGTTCGGCGAAAGAAGCGGTCGCTTATATGCGTAAGCTGCACGAACTGGTGCGCTACCTTGGCATTTGCGACGGCAACATGCAGGAAGGTTCGTTCCGTTGCGACGCGAACGTCTCGGTACGCCCGAAAGGCCAGAAAGAATTCGGCACCCGCGCCGAGCTGAAAAACATCAACTCGTTCAAATTTGTCGAAAAAGCGATCAACTATGAAGTCGAACGGCAGATCGACCTGATCGAAGCGGGCGGCACCGTCGTGCAGGAAACCCGCCTTTACGATGCGGCAAAAGACCTGACCCGCTCGATGCGCAGCAAGGAAGAAGCGAACGATTACCGCTACTTCCCCGATCCCGATCTGCTGCCCGTGTACATTTCCGAAGCATTCAAGGCGGAGGTGCTGACAACGATGCCGGAACTGCCGGACGCGAAGAAGCAGCGCTTCAAGGATCAGTTCGGCCTCGACGACGAGAGTACGACGATTCTGACCTCCTCCCGCGAAACGGCCGATTATTTCGAGGCGCTGCTGGCAGCCTCGGGTTGTGAAGCTCGACTTTGCGCGAACTGGGTCACCGGCGAATTATCGGCCGCTCTTAACAAAGCGGGACAAGAAATCGCCGATTCGCCGGTCAGCTACGACCGTCTGGCCGGCCTCTTGAAACGGATCGCCGACAATACGATTTCCGGCAAGATCGCGAAACAGGTGTTCGAAGCCATGTGGCAAAGCGAAGCCGAGGCCGACGAAATCATCGAAAAGCAAGGCTTAAAGCAGATCACCGACACCGGCGCAATCGAAGCGATCATCGACAAGATCATCGCCGACAATCCGGGCCAAGTCGAACAGTACCGAAGCGGCAAGGACAAAGTGTTCGGCTTTTTTGTCGGCCAGGTCATGAAAGCGATGCAGGGGAAAGCCAACCCCGAGGAAGTCAACCGCATGTTGAAAGACAAGCTGCATGGCTGACCTTTAATTTTACAAAAAAACGTTGCGGATTAGCAGCATCCGGCATAAAGTTAAGGCAAAATATGCGCAATCCATTTGAGGGGAAACCGCTATGGCGACGACAGTAGAACCGGCACGGCCGGAAAGAAGACAGCGTACCACTCAGCTGATCGACGAACTGCAAAACGAAAGACGGGACTTGTGGTCCCTGTATTGCCAGATCGGCGAGCTGAAGCCGTTTAACGACCTCGAACCGGTCAAAACCAAGCTGATGCGATTTGCGGAAGTGCTGGTCGACTACGTTTCGCTCGGGCATTTCGGATTGTACGAAAGAATCCTGTCCGGCACCGAACGCCGCGAAAGCCTGATCGCGGTAGCGACCGACATCTATCCGGAATTTTCCGAAGTCACCGAGATGTCGGTTTCTTTCAACGACAAATACGAAAACGCCGGCGAGGCCTCGGCCTTTGCGAGCTTGGCTGACGATTTGTCCGCGCTGGGCGAATCGCTGGCCAAGCGGTTCGAACTGGAAGACCGGTTGTGCGGATTAATGCGGCGCTGAATTGCCAAGCTTGCTGCTTCGTTTAACGAAGGCCTAGACCCGGCAGGTTTTTAAAACCTGCCGGGTCTCTTTATAAAGACCTCATTCTACCGCAAGAGGCCCCGATTTTTCCGGACTCGGCTCCTGCGATGCGTCCGCTATTGGCTTCGCTCCGTCTTACTGAGCGGCAGGTTCCGCGGTGCCTGACCCATTTACTTCCGAGGCTTCTTTTATAAACGTTTGCTTCAGGTGATTGAGCGCCGCCCAAAGGGTTTTTTCCATCACCACTTCATTACCGATCGAGACGATCACCCTCCGCAATTCCGGTATTTTGACCTTGGTCGACACCAGATAAACCGGCTGCACGTACAACACCGTATTGCCCATCGGCAAAATCACCATGCGCCCCAATTCGACCCGCGAACCGCCCTGGTTCCACAAGGTAAACTGCGCGGAAATTTCCGGATCCTGGTTGATCAATGCTTCGACCTGGGCGGGACCGTTCACCTGCACCTCCTTTCGGAAGCGGTAAACCGTAATGCCCGGCTTGTAACTGTTGCCGCAGGTTTCCTTGTCCAGAATACTGGCGACACCGATCATGCTCAGATTGTCTCGATTGATCGGGGTCATCGGGTTGATCATCACGAATTCTTCCTTGTCGTTGCAATTCCCGAAATCCATGGTCTGATAATACGGCCTAACCTCCTCGCCGCGCACACTCGCGAACTGCCAGGTTTCCGCCTGCTCGTAAAACAGCTCCGGCCGTGTTTGATGATATCTTGCAAACACCTTCATCTGCATGTAATAAAGCTCGCGCGGATAACGCAAGTGCCTCTGCAGTTCTACCGGCATCTCCTCCATGTTTTTAAACAGACTCGGATAGGCCCGCGCATAGGCATTGATCAATACATCGGAAGGATCGGCAATATAATAGTCGACCGCGCCGTCATAGGCATCCACGACGATCTTGACTGAATTACGGATGTAATTAAAAGATTGGTCACCTTTGAGATATTCATCCGCGGCCGGCTTCGAAGCCGGATACCAGTTCGACAGGGTGTAGGCGTCCTGAATCCAGTAGAGGCGGTCCTTGGCCACAACCAGATACGGATCCTTGTCCAAATGTAGAAAAGGCGTAATCGACTTGATCCGCTCGGTAATATTCCGGCGGATTAACATTTTGCTCTTGTCGGTGATCGATATCGAAAAGAAAATCTTTTCATCTTTGAAATAAAACGCGAACAGCGCCTTTCGGAACCAGGACGGAATCGGAATCCCCCCTTCGCCTGCATACTGGCGTTCGATGCTGGGATCGGCGGGCTCAAGCCCGACCACGTTGAGCGTGTTCGGCACGACGGCATAATCGTAACTTCCCTCGCCGTAATAGATGTCCGGATTTTTGGTGGTCAATCCGACCGGCGAGTACAGATTCAGGTCGCGCAAATACCAGACCAGGGGAATATCGGCATCCTGGGCGGCCGGCGACGCAACCGCACCGGTTCCATGCGTATAGCGCAAATGCATATTCTCCCAAGCGTGCGCGGATTCAGGCAGTTTGCCGATGTTCACTTCGCGGGCCGCCAGATTCACTTGGCGGGTATGACCCAACAAAAAATAACGGTCTTCGTCGACCGAGAAAAAGGCGTAATAGGGCCGGATCTCCTGCAGCTGCTGATAGCTGTCGATTAAATATTCCCGATCCCAAACCGGAATGTTCTCGAAACGCTTTTGCGTGCTCCAGGTCGCAATGTCTTCGGCCGCATTCAAATTAATACTCTGATCGATAATATTGATGTTTCTCAGGTCATACGCGTTCAGCGTCGCGTCGATATTATGCTGCATGAACGGTTTTTCGGCCTTGACCGGATTCGGATTGACGATGTATTTCTGAATCGCCGCGGGAATGGAGTCGACGTTCGGCAAAAACCAGACGAACAGAAACGCGGCCGACGAAATGAAAAACGGCCCTTTAACGCGGTGTTCCTTCGAGAAAATGAACAGCAGACCGGTTATCGCGACCGCCACAAAAGTGAAGATACCGAGCCAGATCAGCGGCAACTTGTAATTGATTTCGACGAATCCCGGTCCGAAGAAAATCGGCTCGTGCGAATGGTTGTAAAGCAGCGCAAACCGATCCAGCATAAAACCCCAGACCACGAACAGCACGACGAAGCCGAGCAGCACGGTCAAATGAATTTTTGCGCCGATGTGATATTCCTTGTTCTGGTTGGGGATGAAGATATGCTCCAGCCAATACAAAATGCCGACTGCGATAAAAATGACGATCGCGGTCGTCAACAATTCTTTTTGAATCAGCAGATAAATCGGGTAAGACAACAAGTAGAAACTGATGTCGTTACCGTAAACGGTATCGGTGACGCCCGACGGCTGGCCGAAAAAGTACAGTAATGCCGACTCCCATTGCCGATAAAACGGAATCGCGATAAAGACGGCCAAAATCAGCGAAATGGGCGTATAGACCTTGACCGAACCGCTCATGAAGATATCGGCAAAGCGCTGGAAACGGCGGCGTTTGTCCAGGTCGGCCAGAATTTCGTCGGGCGGATTCAAGCCCAGATAGCGAGAGGCAACCCAGAAATGGAAGAAGAAAATCAGGAAAAAAGCCAGCGTGACGCCGCCCGACAGGAAAAACCGGTAAAGCAGCCTGAGCCAGAAGTACGGCTCCTGCTTCAGCGACTGAAACCACCACAAATCAACGAATAGGTCGAGGAAAATGAAATAGAAGGCAACATAGATAATGACCGCGATTCCCAGGATCGCTCCGATCAGCGCGGGTAAGAACTTCAGATTCCGCATACTATCCTCATGTTTTAAATTGGTATATGACTTAATACTGCTGTACGAGCCCGGAAGACTGTAGCCGGCGTAATACCGATCCGGGCCGTATTTTAACATCCAACTACCGGACCGCCGCCGCTTTTATCTCGGCGTTACCGGGCACTTTCGCTTAATATCGGCATTCTCCCCGTACTATTGCGTACATTCTCCAATATTGCAAATGCTCCGGCGCAAAATCGCAAAAGGGGTTCGAATTCACGTCCGCCGGCCCGGAATGGCCGAAAACGGAAAGCCGGGCAGTACGTACTTGATGTTTTTATATATTTTTATAAAGAATTTAGGTTAAAATAGCCGGCTATCGAAACTGGGCGCGTGCCGGTCCGGCCTTTGCCGAGGCCTGCGCTCGACGTGATTCCACCCTCCAGACTTCGATGCGTTCCGTCCAACCCTTGGTTACCCTGACTGCGGTCTACGGCATCAGGCAGCAGGTCGTATTTTGCGCCGTTCAAAGCTCCGGTCGAATTTGCTTGAGTGAATACTCGCGGGACGGTTATTGCAAAAAGATTTTTATGCCCAACATTTAGAGTAACAACATGACTGATTTAAGCCTTTACAGAAACATCGGCATATTCGCGCACGTGGATGCCGGCAAAACTACCACGACCGAGCGTATTCTGAAGCTCACCGGCAAGATCCACAAGATCGGCGAGGTGCACGACGGCGCAGCAACCACCGACTTCATGGTGCAGGAACAGGAACGCGGCATCACGATTCAGTCGGCGGCCACCACCTGTTTCTGGAAAAATCACCGCTTCAACATCATCGACACTCCGGGCCACGTCGATTTTACGATCGAAGTATACCGCTCGCTGAAAGTGTTGGACGGCGGCATCGGCGTGTTCTGCGGCTCCGGCGGCGTGGAACCTCAATCCGAAACCAACTGGCGCTATGCGAACGACTCTAAAGTCTCGCGCCTGATCTACGTCAACAAACTCGACCGTCTGGGTGCGGATTTTTTCCGCGTAATCAAGCAAGTCGAAGACGTCCTGGGCGCAACACCGGTCGTGATGACGCTGCCGATCGGCCGCGAAGATCAATTTTCCGGCGTCATCGATTTATTGACCCGTAAAGCGTGGATCTGGGACGACTCCGGGGATCCGATGAAATATCAAATCACCGACATCCCTGCCGATATGGCGGACGAAGCCGAAAAATGGCGCGAAAAACTGATCGATCAAGTCGCCGATCAGTACGACGACGTAATGGAAAAATACCTGGAAGGCGAAGAGCCCGATGTCGAAACCATCAAGCGCTGCATCCGCAAAGGCACCATCAACATGGACTTTTTCCCGACCTTTTGCGGATCTTCTTTCAAAAACAAGGGTGTACAGCTCGTTTTGGACGGCGTCGTCGATTACCTTCCGAATCCGACCGAAGTCAAGCCGCAACCCGAAACCGACATCGAAGGCAATCCGACCGGCGAATTTGCCGCCGTCGATCCGGAGCGCCCACTGCGCGCCTTGGTATTCAAGATCATGGACGACCGTTTCGGCGCCCTGAACTTTATCCGCATTTATTCGGGCCGCCTGAAGAAAGGCGACACCTTGTTGAATACCTACACCGGCAAGACCGAACGGGTTGGACGTATGGTGGAAATGCACGCCGACGACCGCTCCGAAATCGAAACCGCCCAAGCGGGCGACATCGTCGCCCTGATCGGCCTGAAAAACGTACAGACCGGACATACCTTGTGCGATCCGAATAAGCCAGCGACGCTTGAGCCGATGGTTTTCCCTGATCCGGTCATTTCGGTTGCAGTGACGCCAAAAGATAAAGGCTCGAACGAAAAAATGGGCATCGCGCTGGGCAAAATGGTTGCGGAAGACCCGTCTTTCCACGTTTCGACCGACGAAGAAAGCGGCGAAACGATTCTGAAGGGCATGGGCGAATTGCACCTCGACATCAAGGTCGACATTTTGAAACGGACCCACGGCGTCGAAGTAACCGTCGGCAAGCCGCAGGTGGCATACCGCGAAACGATCACCCGCCGCATCGAAGACGAATATACCCACAAGAAGCAATCGGGCGGTTCCGGCCAATACGCGAAGATCAACTATGCAATCGAGCCGGGCGAGCCGGGCAGCGGTTTCGCCTTCGAATCGGCGGTGACCGGCGGTAACGTACCGCGCGAATACTGGCCGGCGGTCGAAAAAGGCTTCAAGAGCATGCTCGATCAGGGCACTCTGGCCGGCTATCCGTGCCTGGACTTCAAAGTCACCCTGCTCGACGGCGGCTTCCACGCAGTTGACTCCTCGTCGATCGCGTTCGAAATCGCCGCGAAAGCCGCATTCCGTCAATCGATTCCGAAGGCGGCGCCGCAATTGATCGAACCGATCATGAAAGTGGACGTGTTCACGCCATCCGACAACGTCGGCGATGTGATCGGCGACTTGAACCGCCGCCGCGGTATGATCAAATCGCAGGATCCGGGCGTTACCGGCGTCCGCGTAAAAGCGGACGTGCCGCTGAGCGAAATGTTCGGCTATATCGGCGACCTGCGCACGATGACTTCAGGCCGCGGCCAGTTCTCCATGGAATTCTCGCACTATCTGCCATGCCCGAAAAACGTGGCGGACGAAGTGATCAAGGAAGCCCTGGAGCGCAAGAAAGCGAAATAATCCGCTATTGACGGGATTATGAAAAAGGCCGGCCAGCATTGCTGACCGGCCTTTTTTGTACCCGCCTCCTTATCAAAAAGAAGTCTCGAAGCGAATAACCCAACCTCGCCTTTCGGGCACTCCCCTGACCTTAACGGGACCAATAACTCTCATTCCATTCAAGTATTTGAATCCCACTCCAGCCTGAGCCGCGCTTCGCCATTTTGCCGATCAACTCCGGATGCTGGTGCAAAGACAATACCTCGCTGACATAATGCCGGGTTTCCGCGTAAGGCGGAATATCGTAATGATTCCGCATCACCGCATTTTCGCCGGCATTATAGGCCGCGACCGCAAGACGCAAATCGGAGTTGAAAAGATTCAGCAGATGCTTCAGATAGCGTGTACCGCCTTCGATGTTCTGTACAGGATCGTAGCGGTCGACCACTCCGAACCTTGCGGCGGTCCCTGGCATCAATTGCATCAAGCCCACCGCGTCGGCCGAGGAAACCGCCGATGGGTTATAGGCGGATTCTGCCTGAATCACCGCATGCAAAAGCTTCGGGTCGACATGATGCTTATCGGCCGCTTTCGCGATCAAAGGTTCGAATTCCTTTTTGTTCTTATTGTTCGCTATGCGCCCGTTCCTTACGGGAACAGGATCGGCCATTCGGAATCTGGCCTTCGGCCTTTCTTTCCGAATCAATTTCGGCCGATATGCCCGAGCACTAAGGTTGACAGCACCATTGCCCGGCATGTTTTCCGACCGAATTTCCGAATAGCCGTTTTGATCCGAGTGAAACTCCTGCCCATCGATATTGATCGTGAGGTCCGCCAAAGCGGCCGAACAGAAAACGAACAGGCTCGCCACAATAGGGATTTTTATCAGTTTTTTTCGCATACCGCTCCAATTCGCTCCTTTCTGGCCGAAAGAAACACGAGTTCTTACGTAGAGTTTCAATTAGAGCAAATTCTGAACGGATAAACAACGAACAAGCTACCCGACGAGCGGCCGTGCAGCCGCATCGGGAGTTTTGGGCTCCGCGTATGCATTCAAGCCGATGCGACGAAATGTCCTCTCTGCAAATATCGGCCAAACGGTATAATCCTTAAAAGCCGGCTTGACTTTTCTCGTTTTGATGGTGTGATCGGCAAGCCGGCTGGATGGAGGTATATATGAAACAAGACTATCATTACTTACAAGCATCGTCCGATAATCCCGTGAAGGCGATTGTGCAGGGGATCGACCGCGATGTCGAACACGGCGAAGATCTCTTGATGCTAGGGCTCGGGATCGTGATGCTGTCCTCGACGTTTGCCCCGGTTGCGCCGCCGGTCGTGCTGTTGCCGCTGGTCGCCCTGACCTTTGCGATTAGCGTGACCCTGGCGCACCGGAATTACCGGAAAATGGAGCGCAAACTGTTCGCCTCGATGTCCCGCTTAAGCAATCAGGACATTGCCTTGCTCCGCCCGATCGCGGCAGTTTTTGCCGAAGTTCCCGCAGACTCCCTGGCCGAGTCGTTCAATCCGGCCAAAAACCTCAAGAGGACACTGAAAAGCGCACTCGGCGGCATATTGATCAATCCGCTCTGGATGCCGATTTTCTACATGATGGGCCTTCAGATCAATGCGGAGAAACGCTTGAGCTCATTGAATCGAGCGATCATCGGAGTCGAGCAAAAGATCAATTCCCCTTCCGCCTGGGTTTGAGCGAGGACCGGTTACCCGGCCCTCAGACTTCTGCCAACAAATGCCGTTAGGATGGAATAATTTGTAATTTTTGCCGCTATTAGCAGCCGCATGTAAAGAACCGCCTGACCGCCTTGAAGGCTGAAGCGAGCCAAACACCGGAGCACTGTCGGCCGGATTTGCCGGACATAACCGATCGAAGAGAGTCGATCCGACCCGGACCTCCGAATCAGCTATGGAATCGGATTATTTCTGAAAGGAATAAAACAAGGCAGCGAAGATCAACTGCAAAAAAACCAGACCCCAAAAATAGAGTCCGAAGAGCACCGCCTTGACCTGGACCGCGTGCTCTTTGGAATGCCGCCGAACCAATAGCCGGCCGCCGCCGGCAGCCGCCGCCAGAATCAGGATGCCGACGATTGCCACGCGCACGCGTCAGTCCCTTACCGGCGCGGGCGCCAGCACGACGCGGGAACCGTTGGATTCCGCCGGACTCACCACGCCCGCCGCTTCCATCGTCTCGATCATCGTCGCGGCCCGGTTATAGCCGATTTTGAAACGCCGCTGCACGCTCGATATCGAGGCCTTGCGCGTCTCGGTCACGAACTGGACGGCTTGGTCGTATAAGGCATCGGCCTCGGGATCGCCGAAACTGCCGCCCCCGCCGCCAGACCCGCCGTAACCGTCGCCCGTATCGGATGCATCGCGAGTGATTTCTTCGAGGTAATTGGTCGGCCCGGTCAGCTTCAAGAACTCGACGATGCGATGCACTTCATGATCGTCGACGAAGGCGCCGTGCGCGCGAACCGGTATGCTGGTGCCCGACGGCAAGAACAGCATATCGCCGTTGCCGAGCAGGGCTTCCGCTCCGCCTTGGTCGAGAATGGTCCGGGAATCGATCCGGGACGACACCTGAAATGAAATACGGGTCGGCACGTTGGCCTTGATCAAGCCGGTCAACACGTCGACGGAAGGCCGCTGCGTCGCCAGGATCAGATGAATTCCGGCCGCCCGGGCTTTTTGCGCGAGCCGTGCAATCAACTCCTCGACTTTCTTGCCCACGATCATCATCATGTCGGCCAATTCGTCGATCACGATCACGATGCTCGGCAACGCCTCCAAAACCGGAGGCTCTTCGCCCTCGGCCAGCGGATTCAGCGGCTGGAACATCGGATCTTTGATTTTTTCGCCGCGCGCATCGGCATCCGCAACCAGTTGATTAAAACCGGCCAGATTCCTGACGCCCATCTTCGACATCAGCTTGTAGCGCCGCTCCATCTCGGCAACGGCCCAGCGCAGGGCATTGCTGGCTTCCTTCATGTCGGTGACGACCGGTGTCAGCAAATGCGGAATGCCTTCGTAAACCGACAACTCGAGCATCTTCGGATCGATCATGATCATCCTGACCTGCTCCGGCGTCGATTTGTAAAGCATGCTCAGGATCATCGTATTGATCGCCACCGATTTCCCCGAACCGGTGGTTCCCGCGACCAGCGCATGCGGCATTTTGCCGAGATCGGCGACCAGCGGCGCGCCGGAAATATCCTTGCCCATTGCCAGCGTCAAGTTCGACTTCGATTTGACGAAAGCACCGGAAGAAAGCAATTCCCGCAGATTGACCATTTCGCGTTCGCGGTTCGGAATTTCGAGGCCGATGACGGACTTGCCCGGAATCACTTCGACGATCCGGACGCTGGTCACCGATAATGCCCTGGCCAAATCCTTCGACAGGGAGCTGATCCGGCTGACCTTCACGCCGGGCGCCGGCTGCAGTTCGAAACGGGTAATGACAGGGCCCGGCAGAAAACCGACGACTTCCACGTTGACGTTGAAATCCTGCAGTATGTTCTCGACCAGCCGGGACATTTCTTCCAAATCGGTCTGCGTATAGCCTTTTACGCGGGTATCGCGGTTGTCCAGCAGCTCGAGCGACGGCAGCGCGCCTTTGTTCCGATAGCGCACGGCAGCGGCTTTTTTCGCAACCTGCTTGGCGACCGCTTTTTGCGCGTCGGCCAGTACCTTTTCGAGAACCGGCGACATTTTGGCCGCCTTCTTGACCGATTCGGCTTCGTTTTCGAGAACCGGCAACGTTTTGGCTGCTTTCTTGGCCGATTCGGTTTCGCTTTTAGGAGAAGGCACCGGCGCTGGCTCATCAGCGCTGAACGAGCTGAAATATTCTTCCGGCTCTTCAACCTCTTCCTGCATATTAAATTTTCTTTCGCTATAACCCGCCGCCCGTTCAAACAACAATCTGAACAATAACACGGTATATTTGCCTATCAGATCCAGCACGGACAGCCATGAAACTTTGGTCGCCAAAGTAATCCCGCCGAGCAGGCCGACCATCAAGAATAAGGTAGCCCCGGAATTGCCCAGTTTGACGACCAGGGTATTGCCGATTTCCTGGCCGACGATTCCGCCGGTGCTGTTCGGCAGGTCGACGCCAGGGCGCAGTAAATAAAGATTCAGCAATGCCGCCGCCGAAACGATCGTGGCAAAAATGCCGGCCGCATTTACGGCCATGGGAAGGATCTTGGGAGCCTCCTGCAGTTTATGCAGCCTGTAGCCGACCCAGAAAATAAGCAGAGGGAAGGGATAAGCCAAGAGGCCGAAAAAGCTGAAGCTCACATCCGCAAGCCAAGCGCCGAACACGCCGCAGGCGTTCGCAATCGCCTTTGTCGTCCCGCTATGGGTCCAGCCGGCGTCGTCTAGGCTGAAAGTCGCCAGAGCGATCAAAAAAAACAGGCCGAAGGCAAAAAAAACCAAAACGGCGATCTCACGCAAGCCACGAACAGTTTTTTCTTCCATCACAGCAGACCTAATATATCTTGGTGAAAAATAAATACCAATAAAACATGATTATAGAACATGCACCAAAGAGATTACATGAATAATTTCGCGGCGAACACTTGATTCTTGTACATCCAACCCTTATTTCACTCGTAAATTTTTCCGGTTTACGAACTCCGTATTCATCTGCATAATTGATTGCATAAATTTTGTTTATCCCTGAAGAGGTCCGAATGAGCGACACCAAACACTGCCGTCTGTTGATTCTCGGCTCCGGCCCGGCCGGTTATACCGCCGCGGTCTATGCCGCAAGGGCGAACCTGAACCCGGTCATGATTACCGGCCTGCAGCAAGGCGGCCAACTGACTACCACAACCGAAGTCGATAACTGGCCGGGTGATGTGGAGGGACTGCAGGGTCCCGATCTGATGGAAAGGATGCGCAAACATGCCGAGCGTTTTGCGACCGAAATCATCTTTGATCATATTCATACCGCCGATTTGTCGGTAAGACCGTTTGTGCTGACCGGCGACGCCGGACGCTATTCGTGCGATGCGCTGATCATTGCAACCGGGGCATCCGCCCGCTATCTGGGGCTGGAGTCCGAGGAAGCCTTTAAAGGCCGGGGCGTTTCCGCTTGTGCGACCTGCGACGGTTTTTTCTACAAAAACAAACCGGTTGCAGTGATAGGAGGCGGCAATACCGCGGTTGAAGAAGCGCTGTATCTGGCGAATATCGCTTCGCACGTAACGGTCGTACACCGCCGGGACAAATTCCGCGCCGAAAAAATCCTCTCCAATAAGTTACTCGAAAAAGCCGCCCACGGCAATGTGACGATCGAATGGGGTCACACGCTGGATGAAGTACTCGGAGACGACATGGGCGTTACCGGAGTCCGGATAAAACATTCGCAATCCGGCGAAACGCAGGAGATCGATGTGCACGGCGTCTTCATCGCAATCGGCCATACTCCTAACACCGATATTTTCGAAGGGCAACTCGAAATGGAACACGGCTATATCAAGGTCAAAAGCGGCATCGCCGGCAACGCGACCGCCACCAGCATACCGGGCGTGTTCGCAGCGGGCGACGTGATGGATGCGGTCTATAAACAGGCAATCACCTCCGCGGGTGCGGGCTGCATGGCGGCGCTCGACGCAGAAAAATATCTCGATGAATTGACCTAAAGCCGCACGGTCTAACTGCGCGAAGCTCGATCAAAACCCGACTCGCGCTTTTTTTGCCAATCCCAAACGGATGAAGATAGCGATACTCGACCCCCACCGGCCGGATCAACCCTTCCCGCCGCTGAATACCGCCTTGGCGGAACCGAACGGTTTGCTCGCGGTGGGCGGTTGCTTGTCGGCCACCCGTTTGTTGAATGCCTACCGACACGGGATATTCCCCTGGTACAACGCCAATGAACCGATTCTATGGTGGTCACCTAATCCCCGACTGGTCCTGTTTCCCGAACATTTGCTGGTCTCCCGCAGTCTAAGAAAGACTTTACACAAAAACACGTTCACTGTGACTTTCGATACCGCTTTCGACAAAGTAATCGCCGCCTGCGGAGAGTCCCGGCAATACCGGGAAGGCACCTGGATCACCCAGGACATTATGCGCGCTTACCGCGAACTGCATCGCTTGGGCTTTGCGCACTCGGCCGAAACCTGGCGCGAAGGCGAGCTGGTCGGCGGATTATACGGCGTCGCGATAGGCCGCGTTTTCTTTGGCGAATCGATGTTTCATACGGAGACCGACGCCTCGAAAACTGCATTTGCGGTGCTGGTTCGGCATCTCAGAGACTGGCATTTCGAATTGATCGACTGCCAAGTCTATACGCACCACTTGGCCAGCCTCGGCGCCGAATTGATCGGGCGCAACGATTTCATGCGGTTGCTCGACCGCTACTGCACGCAGCCTGCCGCCGCGTGCGCCTGGCAGGCCGCATGACTTCGATTCCCTTATTCATTACCGGCGACCATTCGTGCAGTTATCTGGACCGGCAGACCGCGCGATCGGCGTTCGTGCATCCGGCGTTCCGGATCACGCCGGCGATCTATGCGGAATTGCTAAAACACGGCTTTAGGCGCAGCGGCAACGACGTCTATGCTCCGCAATGCCCCCAATGTTCAGCCTGCATCCCGGTGAGAATCCCGGTGGCCCGTTTCAAACCGAACCGGCAACAAAAACGCTGCCGTAAAAAAAATGCCGATACCCGGGTCGTGATCAAACCGGCAGTGTTCGAACAAGCCCATTACGATATGTATCTGCGTTACCAGAACAGCCGGCATCCGGACGGCTTGATGGCGCACACCGGCCCTGAGGATTATATCGATTTTCTCGGCAGCGAATGGTGCGATACTCTGTTTGCCGAATTTTCCATTGCAGGAGAGCCGGCGGCCGTTGCGGTGATAGACCGCTTCACCCATGCCTGGTCGGCGGTTTATACCTTTTTCGATCCCAAATTTAACGAATTCAGTCCGGGAATGTATGCTGTTTTGTGGCAAATCGAAGAAGCGCGAAAACAGCAGAGCGAATTTCTGTATCTGGGTTACTGGATAAAAAACTGCCGGAAAATGGTCTATAAGAGCGCTTACCAGCCGATGCAGGTCTATATTGACCAGGAGTGGCGGGAATTCTCAGATTGTGAAATAAAAGCAGACACGGAGTAAAGTATGGCAGCTCTCCTGTACGGAGACGGATATACCTCCTCCCTGCCCGTCTTTTTCAGGTAAAGGCAGAGGAATGCCCTGCAATTGTTCGCCTCGTCTTTTGTCGCGAAGGAACGGCTTATGGTATGATTACCGATTTTAATAACCAGGATCAAAAAATGGCAAAAGAAGATCAAATTGAAATGGAAGGCAAGGTGATCGATACCCTTCCGAATACGATGTTTAGAGTCCAGCTGGAAAACGGCCATATCGTGACGGCTCATATCTCGGGCAAAATGCGCAAGCACTACATTCGTATTCTGACCGGCGACACCGTCAAAGTCGAAATGACGCCTTACGATTTAACCAAAGGCCGGATTACCTTCCGGATGCGCTGAACCCGGACTCCGCGTCCGGGATCGCGCATTCGCATTCCGACTTCTAAATGCTTTCGGGCACGATCAAATCCTTGCTTTCAATCGCAAAAGCCAGATCGTTGTTCTCCACATAAATTCTGACATGGCCGCCCTGGACCAGCTTGCCGAACAAAAGATCGTTCGCCAGCGGCTTCTTGATTTTTTCCTGTATCAACCGTGCCATCGGCCGGGCTCCCATTTTCGGATCGCAGCCGTTCTCGGCCAGCCACAAGCGGGCATCGGCGTCGAGCGTCAAAGTCACGTGGCGATCGGCCAGCAGTGCCTCCAGTTCGAAAATAAACTTATCGACCACATGTCCGACAATCGAAATATTCAGCGGCTTGAACTGAATGATCGCATCGAGCCGGTTCCGGAACTCGGGCGAAAATCCTCTTTCGATCGCCTTCAGGCTGTCGCCGGCATGATCCTGTTGAGTAAAGCCGATCGATGCGCGACTGCCCTCTTCGGATCCCGCATTGGTCGTCATAACCAGAATAATGTTCCGGAAATCGGCTTTCCGGCCGTTATTGTCGGTCAGCGTGCCATGATCCATCACCTGCAATAACAAGTTGAACACGTCCGGATGCGCTTTTTCGAGCTCATCCAGTAGCAATACCGCATGCGGATGCTTGGTGACTTGCTCGGTCAGCAGTCCGCCCTGATCGAAACCGACATAACCGGGGGGCGCGCCGATCAAGCGGGAGACGGTATGCCGCTCCATATATTCGGACATGTCGAAACGGATCAGCTCGACGCCCAGAATCTTGGCCAGTTGCCGCGTAACTTCGGTCTTGCCGACGCCGGTCGGTCCCGCGAACAGGAACGAACCGATCGTTTTTTGCGTTTCCCGAAGTCCGGCCCGCGACAGTTTGATCGCGGAAGCCAACGCGGCAATGGCTTCGTCCTGGCCGAACACCAGCATCTTGAGATTCTTTTCCAGATTCGCCAGCTTGTCGACATCGTTCGACGAAACCGTCTTGGCCGGTACGCGAGCGATCTTCGAAACGATTTCTTCAATTTCGCCCGCATCGATTACCTGTTTGCGCTCATCTTCGGGCAGCATGCGTTGCCGGGCACCGGCTTCGTCGATCACGTCGATCGCCTTGTCCGGCAAATGCCGGTCGTTAATGAAGCGATCGGACAACTCGGCGGCCAAGCGCAGCGATTCGGTCGAGTAAACCACGTCGTGGTGCTCCTCGAAGCGGGCTTTCAAGCCCTTCAGGATCAGCACCGTGTCTTCGACGGACGGCTCCATAATATCGACTTTCTGGAAGCGGCGCGCCAATGCATGATCCTTTTCGAATACGCCGCGGTATTCCTGGAACGTTGTGGAACCGATGCAGCGCATCTGCCCCGAAGCGAGCAGCGGCTTGATCAGGTTCGACGCATCCATCACACCGCCCGACGCGGAACCGGCGCCGATGATCGTATGAATCTCGTCGATGAACAGAATCGAATCCGGCTCCCGCTTGAGCTGGTTGACCAGCGCCTTGAGGCGTTTTTCGAAGTCGCCCCGATATTTGGTACCCGCCACCAATGCGCCCAGATCCAGAGCATAAATGACGCTGTTCTTCAGCACGCGCGGCACATTTTCCTCAACGATTCGTTTTGCCAGACCTTCGGCGATCGCCGTCTTCCCGACCCCGGCCTCGCCGACCAGCAGCGGATTGTTTTTCCGGCGCCGGCATAGAATCTGAATCGTCCGCTCGACTTCCGCCTCTCTCCCGATCAATGGATCGATCCGTCCGCGGCGCGCTTCCTCGTTCAAATTGGTCGTATATTTGTCCAGCGGGCTTCCGGAGGGTTCGGCATCCGGATTCGACGTGTCGGAATTGCGGTCCTCGGACGCCTGATTTTCCTGATCGATTTTCGAAATGCCGTGCGCGAGATAATTGACCACGTCGAGCCTGGAAATGTCCTGTTTGTTCAGCAGGTAAACGGCATGGGAATCCTGTTCGCTGAACAGCGCAACGAACAGATTCGCGCCGGACACTTCTTTTTTATCGGAAGCCTGAACATGAAAGACGGCCCGCTGCAGCACCCGTTGAAATCCCAAGGTGGGCTGCGTCTCCCGCTGTACGCCTTGAGGAATCAGGGAAATGGTTTCGTCGATGAATTGCGTCAATTGCCCCCTCAAAAGTTTCATATTACAGCCGCAGGCTTTCATGATCGCCTCGGCGGAAGGGTTATCCAACAACGCCAGGAGCAAATGTTCAACCGTTATAAACTCGTGCCTTTTCTCATGCGCATTCTTAAAGGCATTATTCAAAGTAACTTCAAGTTCTTTACTTAACATAAGCTCACCAATTTATGCTTCTTCCATTGTACACATTAACGGATGCTGATGTGCACGTGAATATTCATTGACCAGATAGACCTTGGTTTCCGCCACATCCTTGGAGTAAGTCCCGCATACACCGACTCCTTGCATATGTACCTGCAGCATCACATGAGTTGCTTTCTCATGAGGCATGCCGAAAAACTCCATCAGAATTTCAACCACAAAATCCATCGGCGTGAAATCGTCATTCAATAAAATAACCTTATAAAGCGGCGGTTTTTTCAGCTTCGGTTTGGCCTCCTGTAAAACGAGGCCGTTTTGGTTATCATGCAATGGATCAAAATCAGACATAGAAATCGCGGTGAAAAATCTTTACAGACTTAACAATAATACCAAACGACAGTTGATTTCAAGCTCATACTCACTGTATTTCCCCCCGCTTTCGCCTAATTGAAGTATAGCGCTTTTTCAACGCTATAAAACGGACAAATATCAGCAATCGCTTCTACTCGTTCCGTTTGACACGATTAATGCGAAGAGTTCAATTCGTTCCCCGCTGCCGCCCCAAATCGAGTAGAATGATCGTTTTGTCATCCGAGGAAAATGAATGGTTTGGAAGCCACATGTGACCGTGGCCGCAATCATCGAGCGCGAACAACGATTCCTGCTGGTAGAAGAGGAAACCACTGACGGAATCAAACTGAATCAGCCGGCAGGGCACCTCGAAGAAGGCGAAGACCTGCTCGCGGCAGCGCGGCGCGAGGTGTTCGAAGAAACCGCCTGGCGTTTCGAACCGGAACATCTCGTCGGAATTCAGCTTTGGCGCCGAACTCCCGAGTCTCCCAGCTTCCTGCGCCTCTGTTTCTCCGGCAGTTGCCACAGCCATGAACCGGAACTTGCGCTGGACGTCGGGATCATCGCGACCCACTGGCTCACGCGCGAAGAGATACTGTCCGCCCCCCAACGACTGAGAAGCCCACTCGTCGCTTTATGCGTGGACGAATACCTCAAAGGCGCCCGTTATCCGTTATCGTTAATCCAATCCCTGCTCGATCTGAACCATGTCTAAAAATATTATCGTCGGCATGTCGGGCGGCGTCGACTCCTCGGTCACCGCGCTGCTGCTGCTGGAACAGGGCCATCAGGTGACCGGTCTGTTCATGAAAAATTGGGAGGAAGACGACGGCACCGAATACTGCACCGCGATGCAGGATCTGGCCGACGCGCAGCAGGTCTGCGACAGGCTCGGCATCGAACTGAAAACGGTCAATTTCGCGGCCGAATACTGGGACGAAGTCTTCGAAGTTTTCTTGTCCGAATTTGCGAAAGGCCGCACCCCGAATCCTGACATCCTCTGCAACAAACACGTCAAATTCAAGGCATTCCTGAATTACGCGATCGAAGACCTGGGCGCCGAATACATCGCGACCGGCCATTACGCGCGCGTCGAAGAGCGCGGCGGCGAGTACTTTTTATTGAAAGGACTCGATCCCGGTAAGGAACAGAGCTATTTTCTGTACACGATGGGCCAGAAGCAGTTGTCGCGCACATTGTTTCCGATCGGCCACCTGCACAAAAGCGAAATCCGGGCGATGGCCGAGAAAGCCGGTTTCGAGAATTCCCGGAAAAAAGACAGCACCGGCATCTGCTTCATCGGCGAGCGCAAATTCCGGGAGTTCCTGCAGCGCTACCTGCCGACCCAACCCGGCGATATCCGCACCCCGGAAGGCAAAACGATCGGCCACCACCACGGCCTGATGTACTACACACTCGGCCAACGCCAAGGGCTCGGCATCGGCGGCGTTCAAAATACCCCTGATGAGCCCTGGTATGTACTCGACAAAGACCTCGACCACAACATACTGATCGTCGGCCAGGGCCACGACCACCCGCTGATGCTGCACAATGTGCTCGAAGCCGGCCAACTGGACTGGTGCAGCAATCGGCCATTGGTCGCAACGATCCGCTGCGCAGCCAAAACCCGCTACCGGCAGACCGACCAGCCCTGCACGCTGATCCCGTTGCCGGAAAACCGCTGCAAGGCGGTATTCGACGAGCCGCAGCGCGCGATTACGCCGGGCCAGTCGGTGGTGTTTTATGATGGCGAAGTCTGCTTAGGCGGCGGAATCATCGAAAGCAAAACCAACGAATAACCTTTTCAACTATTGCACTTGTTATTTTTCATGACTCAATCCTCCGCACTCACCGCCATTTCCCCGATCGACGGCCGCTATGCCCGCCAAGTCGAAAAGCTGCGCCCGATTTTCAGCGAATACGGCCTGATCCGCTTTCGCGTGCTCGTCGAAGTGCGCTGGCTGCAGGCTTTGGCTCGCGAGGCGAAAATCGCCGAAGTGCCGATATTCAGCGAGGCGGCCCTGCTAGCCTTGAATACGATTGCGGACGAGTTTTCGGAAGCGGACGCGGCGCGGGTCAAGGAAATCGAGCGGACCACCAACCACGACGTAAAGGCGGTCGAGTATTTCCTGAAGGAAAAAATCGCCGGCAACGCGGAACTCGAAAAAGTCTCCGAGTTTTTCCATTTTGCCTGCACCTCTGAAGACATCAATAACCTATCTTATGCGCTGATGCTGAAGGAAGGCCGCATGGTGATGCTGGAACAGATCGACACCTGCATCGCGGCCGTCAAGAAAATCGCAGTCGAAACCGCAGGCCAGCCGATGCTGTCTCGCACGCACGGCCAGTCCGCGAGTCCGACCACCGCCGGCAAGGAATTCGCAAACGTCGCGGCCCGGATGGAACGCCAGCGCAAGCAGTTGGCAGAGGTCGAACTGCTCGGCAAGATCAACGGCGCGGTCGGTAATTACAACGCGCACAGCGTCGCCTATCCCGAAGTCAACTGGGAAGCCTTCGCGCAAGATTTCGTCGAATCGCTGGGCCTGACTTTCAATCCTTATACGATCCAGATCGAACCGCACGATTACATCGCCGAGCTTTTCCATACCCTGTCCCGCTTCAATACGATTCTGCTCGATTTCGACCGCGACGTCTGGGGCTATATTTCGCTCGGCTATTTCAAGCAGAAAACCGTCGCCGGCGAAGTCGGCTCGTCGACGATGCCGCACAAGGTCAATCCGATCGATTTCGAAAACTCCGAAGGCAACCTCGGCATTGCCAATGCGTTGTTTGGTTTCCTGGCCGAAAAGCTGCCGGTGTCGCGCTGGCAGCGCGATTTGACCGACTCGACCGTGCTGCGCAACATCGGCGTCGGGATCGCCCATACTAGCATTGCGATTCAATCGACCTTAAAAGGCATCGGCAAGCTGCAGATCAACAGCGAGGCGATCGAAGCCGATTTAAACGCTAACTGGGAAGTGCTCGCGGAGCCGATTCAGACCGTGATGCGGCGCTACGGTATCGAAAAGCCCTACGAAAAACTGAAGGAGCTGACCCGCGGTCAGCGCATTACGCCAGAAGAGATGCGGGCATTCATCGAGAAATTGGAAATTCCGGAGCACGCCAAAGCCAGCCTCTTGGCCCTGACGCCGCGCGGTTATACCGGCTACGCCGAAACCCTGGCAAAAAAAATCTGATCCGCTCTTGAAAATTACGGGTTTTATCCTAAACTCCAATGTAATGATTTGCCATGGTTAATGCGTATTCATTGGACTTCTCCCCCGCTTTGAGAGTTTGGTATTTCCTCTCCCAGGCTGCACCGTCCGGTGCAGCCTTTTTTTTGCCTGCGCGGCCTGTCCGCGGAACGTAAGCCAGTGCTGCTCAACCTGATCTGGAGCGGCTTTTTCCTGATCGCCTTTCTCACTGCCGCGTTCAAACTGGTACTTTTCGACGACACGCAAATTTTTGCCGGCATTATGTCCGCGCTGTTCAACCAAGCGAAAGCCGCGTTCGAAATTGCCCTAGGCCTGACCGGCGTGCTGTCGCTCTGGCTCGGCATCATGCGGATCGGCGAAAAAAGCGGCTTCATCCAATTGTTGACGCTGGGCTTGACACCGCTATTCAGCCGCCTGATGCCGGACATTCCGAAAAATCACCCGGCACTCGGTGCGATCGTGATGAACATTTCGGCCAATGCGCTCGGCCTCGACAATGCAGCGACGCCGCTCGGGATCAAAGCGATGAAGGAATTGCAGACGCTGAATCCCACACCCGACACCGCCAGTAATGCGCAAATCCTGTTTCTGGTGATCAATACCTCGTCGGTGACGCTGTTCCCGGTGACGATCTTCACCTACCGCGCCCAACTCGGCGCGGCGAATCCGACCGACGTATTCATTCCGATCCTGATCGCGACTTATTTCTCGACGCTGGCCGGCCTCTTGGCGGTCGCATTCGTCCAGAAAATCAATTTGTTCGACAAAGTCGTGCTTGCCTATCTGGCCGGGATGACTCTGCTGGTCGGCGGCCTGCTCGCTTATTTTGCCGGCCTACCGAAGGAAGAAATGCTGGTGCAATCGGCGCTGATCAGTAATGCGATCCTGTTCGCGCTGGTGATCGTTTTCATCGCCGGGGCGCTCTATAAAAAACTCAATGCCTACGAAGCATTCGTCGAAGGAGCCAAAGAAGGTTTCCAGACCGCAATCACGATTATTCCGTATCTGGTCGCAATGCTGGCCGCGATCGGCGTTTTTCGGGCCAGCGGCGCGCTGGACATCCTGAACGACGCAATAAGGTTTTTAACAGGATTGTTTCAGGTCGACAGCCGCTTTATCGACGCGCTGCCGACCGCATTGATCAAACCCTTCAGCGGCAGCGGCGCCCGCGCGATGATGATCGACACTATGAAAACGCTCGGCGCCGACTCGTTTGCGGGGCGTCTGTCCTGCATCATTCAGGGCAGCACCGAAACGACCTTTTATGTGCTGACGGTGTACTTCGGCGCGGTTGGGATCAAAAATATCCGGCATGCCGCCGGTTGTGGGATAATAGCCGATTTTGCGGGCGTAATCGCCTCTATTTTGATTGGTTATCGGTTTTTCGGATAGATGTTAGTTCATTTGCAAACCCTCGGCTGCCGGCTCAACGAAGCGGAACTCGAAACCTGGGCGCAGGATTTCGAGCGAACCGGCCATCGGATCACCGCCCAGCCGGAAGCCGCCCAGTTGATCGTTTTGAACTCCTGCGCGGTGACCCGGGATGCGGCACGCAAATCGCGCCAATCGATCCGCCGCATCCACCGCGACAACCCGCAGGCGAAGCTGGTTGTCAGCGGCTGCTATGCGACGCTGAATCAGCAGGAAGCCGAGGCGGAGCTGGGCGTCGACCTGGTGATCGGTAACCGGGACAAGGATAAGCTGGTCGAGAAAGCGCTGAGCGAATTGAACCTGGACAGCATGCCCGCGCAGGCAACCGAGCCCGGCGAATTCTCGCTGTTCACGCGCGGCCGCCAGCGCGCGTTCGTGAAAGTCCAGGACGGCTGCCGCTACCGCTGTACGTTCTGTATCGTGACCGTAGCGAGAGGCGAGGAAAAAAGCCGGTCGGTCGAGGCTGTGGTCGAGGAAATCAATGCGCTCTACAGCCAGGGCATCGTCGAAGTGGTGTTGACCGGCGTGCATCTGGGCGGCTACGGCAGCGACCTGAATAGCAACCTGGCCGACTTAATCAGAGCAATTCTTACCGAAACGGACATTCCGCGCATCCGGCTCGGCTCGCTCGAACCCTGGGAATTGTCCGACGGCTTTTTCGAATTGTTCGACAACCCGCGCCTGATGCCGCATCTGCACCTGCCCTTGCAGAGCGGTTCCGACAGCGTGCTGCGGCGGATGGCGCGGCGCTGCAAAACGCAGGAATTCACCGAAATCGTCGAGCGCCTGCGCAGCCGGATTCCGCATTTCAACGTCACCACCGACATCATCGTCGGCTTTCCGGGCGAAACCGAGCAGGAATGGCGGGACAGTTACGATTACATTGCCGCAACCGGCTTCGGCCACATCCATATCTTCACCTATTCCCGGCGCGAAGGCACCAAGGCCGCGGCGCTACCCAGCCAGGTCAGCAATGCGGTCAAGAAGCAGCGCAGCGCCGACCTGCACCGTCTGGCCGAAGAAATGAAGCTGAAATTCTACCGGGACAATCTGGGCCGCAAGTTTCCGGTGTTGTGGGAAGGCTACAGCGAGCCTTGCGGCGATAACCAGCAGCGGGTTTTCGGCTACACCCCGAACTATCTGAAAGTCGGCTGTATCGTAAGCAGGGACAAATCGGTCGAAAACCGGTTGCTCAATGCCCGTCTGGCCGAAGCGGGGCAATACTGGATTGCCGGCGAATTGACCGAATAACTCCCTTTTCGACTTTAGCCGGACCCGATATGGGCATCATCAAAAAACTCGCCTCGCAAACCGCCATCTACGGCCTCAGCAGCATTTTCGGGCGGTTTTTGAATTACCTGCTGGTGCCGCTTTATACCTACCATTTCTCGGCCGCGGAATACGGGGTGGTGTCGGAGTTTTACGCCTATGCCGGATTTTTTGCGGTGCTGCTGGTGTTCGGCTTCGAAACCGGCTACTTCCGCTTCCGCGACAAAAGCGATCCGCAGCGCGACAGCGCCTATTCGACCGCCTTGTGGTTCGTGCTGGGGGTCAATCTGGTGTTTCTGCTGTTGATCTGGCTCGTCCGGACACCGCTCTCCGAAGCGCTGCATTATGGGCATCATCCCGAGTATGTGGAGTGGTTTGCGATCATTCTCGGACTCGATGCGATCGCGTCGATTCCGTTCGCAAGGCTTCGAGCCGAAAACAGGGCGTTCCGGTTTGCGGGAATCAAGATCCTAGAAATTCTGGTCACTGTCGGCCTGAGCCTGTTTTTCATCGCCTATTGTCCGCCGCTGTACGCGAAGAACGAACACATCTGGTTCGCGCCGATCTATGATCCCGGGATCGGCCTCGGCTACGTGTTCATCGCGAATCTGGCCGCCAGCGGAGTCAAATTCGTTCTGTTGACGCCGCAGTTGAAAGGGTTGCTCTGGGGCTTCGACAAGGCGTTATTCAAAAGCATGGTGCGCTATTCACTGCCGATGGTCGTGATCGGCTTCGCGGGCATCGTCAATGAAATGCTCGACCGGGCTTTGCTGAAATATCTGCTGCCACACGACCCGCTGACCAACATGCGCATGCTCGGGATCTACAGCGCCTGTTACAAGTTGTCGATCCTAATGTCGCTGTTTATCCAGGCATTCCGCTACGCGGCCGAGCCGTTTTTCTTCGCCTACGCGGACAAGAGCGATGCGCGCCGGGTGTATGCGGACGTAATGAAATATTTCGTGATCTTCTGCATGGCGATCTTCCTGCTGGTCACCCTGTACATCGATTTCTTCCAGTATTTCATCGGCCGGGAATTCCGTACCGGGCTCGGCGTGACGCCGATCCTGCTGCTCGCGAACCTGTTTCTGGGCATTTATGTGAACCTCTCGATCTGGTACAAGCTGACCGACCGGACGCTGATGGGCGCGTTCGTTTCGCTCGGCGGCGCGCTGATCACGATCGGCCTAAATTTGTGGTGGATTCCACACTACGGCTATGTCGGTTCGGCCTGGGCGACGCTGGCCTGCTATGCATCGATGGCCTTGGTTTCGTACCTGTTGGGGCGAAAATACTACCCCGTTGCCTACGATCTCAAGCGTATCATCTTCTATATCACGTTCGGCATCAGCCTCTATTGGCTGCATGTGCCGCTGACGAGCCGCGCCGGGCTGCCGGCCTGGTCGACCGCCGCGATGCTGATGCTGAGCTATTTATTGACCGCCGCGCTACTGGAAGGCTGCAGGCGCGCGGCCCCTGTCCTTGAGTGAGGAGACGAAGATGACGCTTGACGAGCGCGATTTTCTGGAAGTGATCGAGCGCACCCCGCTGGTGTCGATCGATCTGGTCGTACAGGATCAAGCCGGACGGGTGCTGCTCGGCTGGCGCACCCGCGAACCGGCCAAGAATACCTGGTTCGTGCCGGGCGGGCGCATCCGCAAAAACGAAACGCTCGACGCCGCGTTCTCGCGCATTGCCGCCGCCGAACTGGGGACCTCTCTCGCACGCTCGCAAGCGGCGCTGCTTGGCGTCTATACGCATTTGTACGAGACCAATTTCGCCGGAGCGGCGGGTATCGATACCCATTACGTCGTGCTGGCTTATGCGCTCAGCGCGGCCGAAGCCCCCCAAAGTTTGCCCAAGGAGCAGCACAGCGCGTATTGCTGGCTGAGCGCCGGCGAAGCGTTCCGTCACCCGGAAGTACATCCATATGTGCTGCCGTATTTTGAGGCGCTTTCAGGATTAGCCGGTAACGCTGCTTAGACCGTGACGACCGATCAGACCTGCCAGGTTTTAAAAACCTGGCAGATTTCTATCACTCCTTTACCCAGCCTTCCCGAAGTGTCACGGTCCGGTTGAACACCAGGTTATCGGCCCCGCTGTCCTTGTCGAGGCAGAAATAACCGATCCGTTCGAATTGAAAGCAACTTTCGGGCGCCGCCGTCGCCAGGCTCGACTCGACCCGGCAGCCGCTGACGACCTGCAGCGAATCCGGATTCAGCACGCTCAGGAAGTTATCTTCGTTGTCCGGCTGCGGCACGGTGAACAGGCGGTCGTACAGGCGCATCTCGGCCGCCAGCGAATGAGCTTCGGAAACCCAGTGGATCACGCCTTTGACCTTGCGGCCTTCCGGGTTCTTACCGAGCGTGTCGGGGTCATAGCTGCAGCGCAGTTCGACGACATTGCCGTCCGCGTCCTTGATTACCTCGTCGCAGCGGACCACATACGAACCGCGCAGGCGCACCTCGCCGCCCGGCACCAGGCGCTTGTATTTCGGCGGCGGATTCTCGGAAAAATCGTCGCGCTCGATCAACACCGTTTTCGCAAACGGAACAGTTCGCGAGCCGAGCTCCGGACGTTGAGGATGGTTACCCAGGGTCAGATTTTCAACCTGCCCGTCCGGATAATTGGTGATCACGACGCGGAGCGGTTCGGCCACCGCCATCACCCGCAGCGAATTCTGATTCAGATCCTCGCGGATGCAGTGTTCGAGCACGCTCATCTCGATCCATGAATCTTTCTTGGTCAGGCCGATCCGCTCACAAAAATCGCGGATTGCGGCCGGAGTCACGCCTGCCCGGCGCAGCCCTGCAATCGTCGGCATCCGCGGATCGTCCCAGCCCGAGACATGCTTTTCGGTCACCAGCTGATTCAGCTTGCGTTTGCTGACGATCGTATATTCGAGCTGCAGGCGGGCAAACTCGATTTGCTGCGGCCGCCACGGCGTATTCAACTGCTCCAGCACCCAGTCGTACAAGGGGCGATGGTCTTCGAATTCGAGCGTGCAGAGCGAATGCGTAATCCCTTCGATCGCGTCCGAAATGCAATGCGTATAATCGTACATTGGATACAGGCACCAGTCGTGGCCGGTGCGCTGGTGATGCACGCGGCGAATCCGGTAAATCGTCGGGTCACGCATGTTGATGTTCGGCGAAGCCATATCGATCTTCGCACGCAGCACATATTGCCCGTCCGCATACAGGCCGTCGCGCATGCCCTGGAACAGGGACAGATTTTCCTCGACCGAACGGTCGCGGTCAGGGCTGTTCTTTCCCGGCTCGGTCAAAGTCCCGCGATTGGCCCGGATTTGCTCGGGCGTCGAACTGTCGACGTAGGCCTTGCCGTCCTTGATCAACTGCACCGCATAATCGTAAAGCTGCCCGAAATAATCGGACGCATGGCGAAGTTCGGACCACTCGAATCCCAGCCAATGCACGTCGCGCTTGATCGATTCGACATATTCCTCGCTTTCCTTTTCGGGATTGGTATCGTCGAAACGGAGATTGCAGGTGCCGTGATATTCGAGCGCCAGACCGAAATTGAGGCAAATCGATTTGGCATGGCCGATATGCAGATAACCGTTCGGTTCCGGCGGAAAGCGGGTGGCAACTTTGCCGTTGTGCTTGTTGGTCTTTAAATCGTTGTTGATGATATGGCGAATAAAATTCGCCGGCGACGGATTTTCATTAATGGACATGAACTATAGGATTTAGGATTTTAGCTTCAGTTGCGCCGTGTAAGAAAGCGCCGATAAAAGGAAATGCAATGAATCATTTATGCTACTTGATTTAGGAAATCCAGTAAAGCGAGAAAACCCCCAAATCATTGAAGTGCAGGGTGCGGACATAAACCGATGGGTCATTGCCGGAAATCACATTAAATCACATTGTTGTCTACAAAGAGATTGATTGAAGTGCGCTTGGAAGACTTAACAATATTGTGGAATTTAATGAATCGAATCCGTTGAAAACGCCGTGCAACACGGCACACTCCCTGCTTCGGAATATGATGCCGAAGTGCCGGCCGCGCTAAGGATGCGGGCTTCTTTGAAGCGGTTTTACTGGCATAATGGGCGCTAGACCGGGAAAGCCGGAATATCCGAGAGCATTAACTCCGGCGGAGCCTGGCACAATGCGTCATTTTCGTAAAGCGGCTTGGGCTTGCCGGTGAAATAACCTTGCGCATAATCGACCTGCAGACCGTTCAAGGTTTGCAAAATCACTTGGTTTTCGACAAATTCGGCGATCGTTTTCTTGCCGAGCATATGGCCGATATCGTTGATCGATTTCACCATCGCCAAATCGACCGAGTCATGTTCGATATCTTTCACGAAAAAACCGTCAATTTTCAAGAAATCGACCGGCAGGTGCTTGAGGTAAGCAAACGATGACAGGCCGCTTCCGAAATCGTCGAGCGAAAACTTACAGCCGTATTCCTTCAGGCGCCGCATGAAATCGGTAGCCAGCGTCAGATTCGCGATTGCCGCAGTTTCGGTAATTTCGAAGCAGACCTTGGCCGGCGGCATCGCCGTTCTGACGAACTCGCTTTCGATAAACCCGAGCAGATGAGGATCACTCAGGCTCGATCCCGAAAGGTTGATCGAACACAGCGACAAATATTCCAGCCGTTTGTGGTTTTCCGTAAAATAGTTGAATACGTTGCGAATCACCCACCGGTCGATCTTCGTGGCTAATTGATAACGCTCCGCGGCCGGTAAAAACGCGTTGGCCGAAACCAGGTTGCAGCTTCTATCTTTCATCCGCAGCAGAATTTCGCAATGTTCGCCTTCCCCCATCCCGAGCGGCACGATATCTTGCGCATAAAGGCAAAAAAGATCCTGCTCGAGCGCATTATTGATCCGAACCGCCCAGTTCATTTCGCCGTGATGCTGCACCAGCGCCTTGTCGTCCGCCCGATAAATATGCGTACGGTTTCTACCGGCCTCCTTCGCCGCAAAACAGGCCATGTCCGCCTGTTTCATGTGAATGTCGGAGCCGCCGTTGCGAATATCGATCATTACCAGCCCGATGCTGACGCCGATCCGGAAACTTTTGTCCTGCCAGAAGAACTGGAATTGCTCGACCGCTTGATGAATTTTGTCGGTCACCGCAACCGCCGATTCCAGCGGGCAATTTTCCATCAGTATCGCGAATTCGTCGCCACCCAGCCGGGCCAGTGTATCGTTGCGGCGGATCACCTGCGAGAACAGGCTGCTGATCTGCCGGAGCAACTCGTCTCCCGCAGCGTGGCTGCAGGTATCGTTCACAATCTTGAATTGATCGAGATCGATATAGCACAGCGCATATTCGGCATTGGATTTACGCGTCAATGCCATCACGCGTTCAAGCCGGCGATCGAACTCCTGCCGGTTGATCAATTGCGTCAGGGCATCGTGGCTTGCCTGATGGGCCAGTTTCTCGGTCAATTGCAGCGCTTCGGTGACGTCTTCCTGAATCGCGACAAAGTGCGTAATTTCGTCTTCCGAATTGATAACCGGCGCAATGGATTCGCGAGCCCAGTAAAGCTCTCCGGATTTTTTCTGGTTTCGCAATACGCCGCGCCAGACTTGCCCGGCAGAAACGGTATCCCATAAGGCTTTTTGGCTGTCTGCCGACAATCCCGAACTGAATATTTTCGACGTCTTACCGACCACTTCCGAAGCGGAATAGCCTGTCGTTTCGGTAATTTTGCGGTTCGTGTATTCGATAATTCCGTTCCGGTCCGTAATGAAAATAAAATTCGGGCTGTTGTCCATCGCATGATACAGCTTGCAAAGATCGTTCTCGACCAGTTTCCGTTCGTGAATATTTCTGATTACGCCGAAAATTCTCGGCAGTTCTTGGACATGGCTCTCGGACATGCGGAATAAATCGATCGAATAAGGATCGATGCCCATCGCGGTAATTTCTACATGCCTGAATTCGGATTCATTCCGGCACAGCAAGCGTAACTGGACCGTCATGGGGCTTCGGTCGAGGCCCACGCTCTTAAAAAGGGCGTCAGCTTTTCTCGAATCTTCCTTACAGACGAACTTCGAATAATGCTGTCCCGTCATTTCGGCCAGAGGCCGTCCCAGAATCGTTTCCACGGCTCTATTCAGATAAGAAAAACTTCCGGCCTCGTTCATCAGAAAAATAATGTCCGGAGAATTTTCTACAAAGAACCGGTGCATCTGTTCGGAATGATGCAACCGGTTCAAAATCTGCTGATTTTGGTTTTGCAAACGGATAATTTTTTGCGCTTTCGCAACGGTATTTTTCAAGGCCTTGACTTCATAGGGTTTTTTAATGAAGTCGTGAACGAAGCTGTAGCGCAGGGTTCGCCTCGCCTCCATAAAGCCCGCCTCTCCGCTGATCACGATCACTTGGGCGCTTAATCTCATGTCGTCGACATGCTTCAACACATCATAGCCGTGGCAATCGGGCATGTTCAGGTCCAGCAAAATCAGCTCCACCTGATATTTGCCCAATATGTCGATGGCCTCCCGGCCGCTTTGCGCCGCGATGACTTTGTAGCCCTCAAACTCGAAAATCTTGCGCAAACTGTCCCGAACGAGCTTTTCGTCATCAACAATCAATAATTCAATCGATTCTCCCTTTGCGCTCTCCGAATCGGCCGTATGAGATATTAGCGTTGAATCAAAAAGCATGGCGTTCACCGTTACAATTATCGGGCTTGTTTAAGAATGATTCGAGGGATATAAACGTAAAAAGCCGTGCCCGTCGCTGCCGAAGAGTCGCAGCGTATCATTCCTTTCAATTCATCAACCAGACTTTTACAGATTGTCAGGCCGAGGCCGGAATGGTCTTTCCCTTTTGTACTCGTCACTGGCGAATATAAACATTGCAAAACATCTTCGGGCAAACCCGGACCTTTATCCTCGATCTTGATCTCGACAAATTCCCCGGACCCGAAATAAATGTTGTCTTTAGTGGATACCGTTATTTTACCGCCCGAAGAAGAGGCTTCTATCGCATTTTTCAATAAATTAATCAATATTTGTTTCAGTTTGTTTTTGTTGATCAATAACGGAGGAATCGCCTGATCCAACTTAACTTCAACCTTTATTTCACGGCCAGAAAACGTACCGCCTTGAAAAAGACCTTTCAAATCAGTAACCAGCAAGTTGATATCGGTCATACCGGAATCGTCCTCCGGGGCGTTTTCGAGACTTTGAGGCAAATGCAGGAGCAATTTGCCGACCCTGTCTATTTCGTCCTGGATGATCTTGATTTCATACGTATTTTCGCCGCTTAACCGCTCCGAAAGCAAATACAGATAATTTTGAATAATGCTGAGCGGGTTACTGACCTCATGCACCAGCTTTCTGGCATGCAGTTGGTAATTTTTTCGGATTTCTTCGGCTTTTTGCCGATCGACTCTTTCGTTCGCCACGACATTCAGCAGAGCGTGCGCCGCCTCTCTCGAAAAGAGCGTGATGAAATCGGCTTTTGAAGCGAGCGCCTGTGCATCGGATTTACCGATTCCTGCCGCAATAACACCAACATGTCGCTCTCCATCGAACAGCGGAATCAGCATCAGACCGTCGGCTCCCAGCAACCGGCATATCTGACGATCGATGATGGATTTAAGATTTCGGGAACATGCATCGAACGAATGCATGATGCGTCTTTGCAACAAACATTTGGCCAGCAGGCTGTGATCCGGAGAAAGGTTAATCGTGACCGATGGCCATAGAAAATCCTCTTCCGGAAAACCGGTTACGCCTATCAAATCGTTCGTTTCGGAACGGAATAGAAAAAAAGCGGCAACCTGAAAACCGAACAATGCGCACAAATCCTTGTGTACGACGCCGACAAGCTTAGCCAGTTCGGAGTTCGCCTCCAACTGCTGCCGAACAAAGGATGACAGCATCAGCGATTTGATCCGCTCCCCCAGACTTTTCCGGGCGGATTCCCTTTGATGTACGGAAGTCTGGCATTTTATCCCCTTGCCTTCAGGAGCGTCCACCTTTATCCCGATATCGTCTGCAGACTGCCGGACCAGGCCGCCGACCTCTTCGACTATGTCGTCGATCAGCGGTTGATGGATTCCGAAGAGCTTTTCGGCCAAATCCAGGACTTCCAGTCTATTGGCGGAGTCCATGCTGGCGATGCGCCCGGCAAGATTGACGATTTTCACCAACTGGCCGCTATCGGCGATGGCTTCGAACGGCTGATATTGATGCCATACCGCATCGGATATAAAAGACTGAAGATTCCAGCTTTCAATCAAAGCCCCTCCCACTTCATTGTGATTGGCACCGAATAATCGTTTTTCCAGTTCTCCTTCCTGCCCGTCCAAATGCTGCTTCAGGAAATTCGAATAGTCCTTCGAAAAGCATTCCAGGAGAATCAGCTGGCCAATTCTGTGCAGCAATCCCGTTAAATAAGATTCGTCCGGGAAAGGGTAACAGATCAATTTCGCCAGTCTGTGCGCCACATGTGCGCAGGTTAAGGAACGATACCAGATAAGCTCGAGAAAGTCATGATTTATATGCGGAATTTCGGAAAAATACTGCTGAACCGAGCGCGTAATTGCAATCGTTTTTACCGTAGAGATCCCTAACACGACAACGACTCTATTCAAATCCGTAATTTCTCCCCATCGACGGTAATAGGAAGAATTGGCGACGGCGAGCACCTTCGAACTCAGGCTGGCATCCTGGCCTATAATGCCCGCCAGTTCGCTTATATTTACCTCGCTGTTTTGGGTAGCCTTAATCAGGTCAAGCAATACTTTCGGAACGACCGGCAAATTATTGAGGTCAACCTTGGATAAAATTGACAGTACGGCATTGTCCATATTTTTTACGCTACCCGAGTTAATCCTGTATTGATATTCGGCCTAACCCATTCTGTTGTAAAGCCATATTGGTATGCGCAAGGAAGAAGTTCTCATTTCAATAATGCGATGCGAGACTCAAAATTTCGTAACCGAAGGCAACAGGATGAGAAAAACGAGGGACACTTTTTCCGGTTCTGAATCAAATTGCAATTCCGTTTTAGAAATGAACGCGCAAAAATATCTTTCAATTATGACGCCCTTATTAATTCCCTGAAAATAATTTTCCCAGGATCCGGGGATTGATACACGACCAGATCGCGGGCGCTCTGCGGGAGCATTAGTATCACCATTCTCCGTAGTGAATGGCTGACGAAACGGGAGACGTACCGGCACAGCATCAAAGACAAAGACAGGGATTTCGCACCCCGCAGATAGAATCAGACTAATGTATTACCGGCACCTGCGCAATCTCTGTTTAAGTTTAGCCTAATTTTACCGACAGTATAGTTCTTAACTCGCGGCTATCCAACCGCGCGGCGTATAGTACGGCACGGATTTTACAGCCGCCCGGCAATGACGGCTTGAGGGATGAGTACAGATTCATGTTTGCCGATATATTGTTTTTATTCGATTTGAATGGATGGGAATAACTCGACCGATTTTGCACGGATGGCATCAAAAAGAATGAATCCAATTAAATCACCCCCTCAGATATACAGATTTTAAGGGATTATCTGCCGCCACGGCCGGCTGCATTGACCGACATAAGGGTAATAGCCTGCCGGCTCGTCACAGTAATACCAGTAGCCCGGCATCTGTCCATCAGGACATGGCCTAACGGTCTGCCAACCTTCCGGGCAAACGGTCGCTTGAGGATAATAGCTGCCGGAACTGGAACAGTAAGACCAATACCGAGCACCGTAAGCCGGATTTCTTCCGGGCGGTTGTATATAAACGGGAGGAGGAGGCGGAGCCTGATAGACCGGGGGAGAATTATAATAATAAGGCGGGTAATACGGCGGATACCCATGCGGAAAACCGAAATAGAGGCTGAAGCCCGGCGGCCGGCCCCAGACACCCCAGTAACCGCGTCCATAGGCGAATATTTCTCTGCTATTTACCGATAAAAGGATGAATGCGCTTATCGTAAAGAACCTGCTTAATTTCATCAGCCTCTCCTGATTTGCTCATACTGGCTTGAAGATCAGCGTCGGCTTCGTCCCCCGCCGCCGCTGAAAGGACTTTGCGGTCTTGACCGAATTCCGCCGCCGTCCCCACGCAGGATGCCTCCGCCTCCCCCCCATCGGCGGCCGCCCCCGCCCCAGCCTCTAGGCGCGTCCCAACGATTAACACCACCCCAACGCCTGCCTCCGCCCCAATTCCAGTTCCGGCGGGTTCGCCAGTCATAGTAGGGACGGTACGGCCGGTAAGGATAGGAATAATAGTAAGGCCGATAGCTGTAATAGGAATAAGGCCAATAACCGTAGCTGCCGTAATAGCTCACACCGACGGAAGGATAGTAAGAATCGTAATAAGCACCGGCCGGCCCGTAATAATAGCAGCCTTGCAATAAGAGCATCCCTGACAGCCCGATCAATCTGAGATATCGTTTCATTTCAACTTTTCCTCAATCTAATCCGATTGGACAATTCGTTGCCTGCCTGGGATGGGCCTATGCGGCCGAATTTCATCGGGGCGGCGATGCCGGCGCCTGGGTTCCGGGCGGAGGCGGATAAAGTGCGCCGCTTTCCGCCGGCCGATCATCAGGGTATTCATCGATGAAGTTGCCGCTGACCGGCACCCGGTTGCCGGAAGCATACATGCACTGGATATAGCTCATGTCGTACCGTTGCTGAGCCTCATAGCCAGCCGCGCTGGCTGTCCCTGAACCGGCGACCGAACCGGCCAGCAAACCCGTTCCTGCGCCGATCGCCGCACCTTCGCCCCCACCCAGCGCCGCGCCTGCCGCGGCGCCGACCGCCGAACCGGCCACCGCCGTTCCGACACCGCTGCGTGTTGCGGTCTGCCCCGGCGTTATGCCGCCGGTTTGCGCATAAGCATATTGCCGGCATTGCATATCATCGGCGCGAAACTGCTCGAATGTCTTGTTTATGCCCGGCAGCACCAATACGCTGGGTCCTGTCGGCAAAGTTGCGCAGCCGGCGGCCGCCAGCGCTGACAGAACCGGCAAAGAGATCGATCTTATTGCATTCATTGAAACTCCCCCCATTAGCGGACTATCGGTTTTCATGTCGGGATAAAATGTATAATTAGATAAATATAGGAGGAGCGGGTTCCTCAGTGGCCGTGCCTGAGCTTCCCGGCCGACCTGCTATTGACCGGAACCCAGCCGCTCTTCTATCATGGGAGCTCGCATTCGCCAACAAAAATTGGCCCCGCTTCGCCCACACTTCCGACCGATGGCTTTTAAACTAGCTCACTCTTTTCAAAACCGCGCACTGGATGTATTTCAGATCCGGCTGGCCAAGCAGCAGTCTCTGCTGCTTGCAATCCGCAGCAGGCTTCCGCCCCCCGTGACTGATCATGTTCTGCATTGCGTGGTTAATGAGAAAAAGCTGCTGCTTTATACCGATTCGGCAGCTTGGGCTTCGCAGCTGCGCTTTCTAAAGGAGGAAATTTTACAATCCGCCCGCGATGCGCATGGGGGAACGATCGATAAACTGCAAATTCGCATTTTAGCCGATCAAATCAGCGAACATCCGCAACCTCGCAGAAAGGCGAGTCTGCCTTCCTCCGAAAAAATTGCAATGCTCAGTGATCAGGCGAAAACTATGGGAGACAGCCAATTAAGGCAAGCGCTGCAGCGGCTCAGCGCAACGCTTGCGAAACTGGCAGACGAATAAAAAGGGGAAAAATCAGGCTGCCGGCCGGGGCGCTTCGGCGGAACGCATGAAGGAAATCGGCGCCTCGCTCTCGTTTTCGAACGTGACCATTTCCCAGGCATCCTTGTCTTCCAGCAAAGTCCGGAGGAGCTGGTTGTTCAGGCCGTGGCCGGATTTATAACCGGTGAACGTTCCGATCAGGCTGTGTCCGAGCAGATATAAATCCCCGATTGCATCGAGGATCTTGTGCTTGACGAATTCGTCCGCATAACGGAGACCGTCTTCATTCAAAATTTTCGCGTCGTCGACGACAATCGCATTGTCCAGGCTGCCGCCCAGCGCCAGATTGTTGCGCCGCAGCATGTCGATGTCTTTCATGAAACCGAAGGTTCTGGCGCGGCTGACTTCCTTGACGAAGGTGGTCGAAGAAAAGTCCATCGTCGCGGTTCTGAGATGTTCCGCGAAGGCCGGATGTTCGAAATCGATTGTAAAAGTCACTTTGAAGCCGTCGAACGGATCGAAAGCGGCCCATTTATCGCCGTCTTCGACCCGAACGCTCTTTTTGATCCGGATATACTGCTTCGGCACGTCCTGTTCCTGAATACCGGCCGACTGCAGCAGAAACACGAACGGCCCGGCGCTGCCGTCCATAATCGGCACTTCGGATGCGCTGACATCGATCAGCGCGTTATCGATGCCGAGCCCCGCGAAAGCCGACAAAAGGTGCTCGATCGTCGATATTTTAACGGTGCCGGCCACCAGCGTAGTCGACAGCACGGTCTCTCCGACATTGCTCGGCGAAGCTTGAATCGTGACCGGCTGATCCAGATCCACCCGGCGAAAGCGGATGCCGGTGTTCGGCTCGGCCGGATGCAGGGTCAAATAGACCTTCGCTCCGGTATGAAGACCGACGCCGGTGGCTCTGATCGAATTTTTCAAAGTGCGCTGTTTAATCATAAATGATCTGTAGAATTTAAAGCAGGGAACAGTCCATTCTATCATGTTCGGTCCGCAAAATCAGGAACCGCAGGCTCCGCCTTGGACTAGCGCTAAGATAGTCCGATAAAATGCCGTAGCGCCGGGCTGTTTGACTCGCCCGGCCTACGCGATGGCGGCCGATCAGTCGGCCTGACGCCGCAAGAATGCCGGAATATCCAGAAGCTCCAGATTGGTTTCTTTGCTGAAACGGGACTCGCGGCCTTCCGGTTTGTTGCGCATCACGGTCGGTTTATCGAATTCGTTGTAACTGGCTTCGCCGACGGCCGCCCGCTGCATCAGTTTGACCGGCGCCTTGGCCGGCTGCCGCGATCCCATACCGGTTGCGACGACCGTCACCTTCAGCTCGTCCCCAATGCTCGGGTCGATCGCGGTACCGATCTTGATGATTGCATCTTCGGAAGCGAATTCATGCACAATTTGCCCGACTTCATTAAATTCGGCAATGCCCATGTCGGCTGCGGTAATATTGACCAAAATACCTTTCGCGCCCTGGAGATTGATGTCCTCGAGCAACGGGCAGGCAATCGCTTTTTCGGCCGCTTCGCGGGCGCGCTGATCGCCGGTCGCGGAACCGGTGCCCATAATGGCAGCCCCCATCCCCTTCATCACGGTGCGTACGTCGGCAAAGTCGACGTTGATCATGCCCGGATGGACGATCAGTTCGGTAATACCTTGTACCGCATCGAGCAATACATGGTTCGCCGCCTTGAACGCATCGATCAGAGAAACGTTATGACCCAGTACCGGCAGCAATTTCTGATTCGGGATTGTGATCAGGGAATCGACATATTTTTCAAGCTCTGCGATGCCTTGCTCCGCAATTGCCTGTTTCTTTTTGCCTTCGAACAGGAACGGCTTGGTAACCACCGCCACGGTCAGAATGCCCATCTCGCGCGCCAGAGATGCAATGACCGGAATCGCGCCGGTACCGGTGCCGCCGCCCATGCCGGCGGTCAGGAACACCATGTCCGCACCCTCCAGTACTTCTTTGATGCGGTCGCGGTTTTCTTCGGCGGCCAGACGGCCGACTTCGGGGTTCGTGCCGGCGCCCAGCCCTTTGGTCAGTTCGACGCCCAGCTGGATAATCGTGCCCATATTCAACTTTCTGAGCGCCTGCGCGTCGGTATTCGCGCAAATAAACTCGACGCCCTCGATATGGCTGCTCACCATTTGCGCGACCGCATTACCTCCGCCGCCTCCGACCCCGATGACCTTAATCACCGCCGACTCGGTGCATGTATCGATTAACTCGTACTTCATAAACCACCCCTACAATTCGTCTTCATTAAGTTAAAAATTACCTTGAAACCAATTCTTTATTTTCGCCCACCAGCCCACGCCCTCATTTTCGATGTGTCTTCCGTAACTCTGGTGTTCCTTCCCGTAAATCAACAACCCAATGCCGGTCGAATAAATCGGATTTTTAACCACCTCCGGCAAGCCCATGACGTTTTGCGGGATTCCCATCCTCACCGGCATGTGAAAGATCTCCTCCGCCAGTTCGATCAATCCCGTAACCTTCGAACTGCCGCCGGTCAACACGATGCCGGCCGCAATCAATTCTTCGTATCCGCTGCGCCGGAGTTCCGACTGCACCAGCATCAGCAATTCTTCGTACCGCGGCTCGATAATTTCCGCGAGATTCTGCATCGAAATCTTGCGCGGCGCGCGGTCGCCGATGCTCGGCACGTCGATCGTGCCTTCCACATTGGCGAGCTGAGTCAAGGCGCAGGCGTATTTGCGCTTGATCTCTTCCGCGTTTACGGTGGGCGTCCTCAGCGCGACTGCGATGTCGTTCGTCACCTGGTCTCCGGCAATCGGTATCACCGCGGTATGCTTGATCGCACCGTCAACGAATACCGCAATATCGGTAGTTCCGCCGCCGATATCGATCAGGCAGACGCCCAGTTCCTTTTCGTCCTCGGTCAGCACCGCATTACACGAAGCCAACTGTTCGAGTACGATATCGTCGACCTCAAGCCCGCAGCGGCGAATGCACTTGATGATGTTCTGCTGGGCGCTGACGCTGCTGGTTACCATGTGCACTTTCGCTTCCAGGCGAATCCCGGACATCCCGATCGCTTCCTTGATACCTTCCTGCTGGTCGATCAGGAACTCCTGAGGCAAAATGTGCAGGATTTTCTGGTCGGCAGGAATCGCGACGGCACGCGCCGAATCGATTACCCGGTCGATGTCATACTGGGTGACCTCCTTGTCCCGGATCGCGACGATCCCATGCGAATTCAAGCTTTTTATATGGCTGCCGGCGATTCCCGCAAACACCGACTTGATCTGGCAGCCGGCCATCAGTTCCGCTTCTTCGATCGCGCGCTGGATCGAAATGACGGTCGACTCCAGGTTTACCACGACGCCTTTTTTCAGCCCCCGCGATGCGGTCTGGCCGACGCCGATCACCTCGATATTGCCTTCGCTGGTGATCTCTCCGACAATGGCAGCGACTTTGGTAGTGCCGATGTCCAGACCCACGATTAAATTACGCTCTGTTTTTTTTGCCATTTTTCCTGTTCTGTGTCGCTTTATTCGTAGTTTTATCACCCGTAGCCTGATCGCCCTCCGGCTTCGGCTCCGCCAGTTTGCTCCAGTCGATCTCGGGCGCATCGGGTCGCCACGTCACCGCATAACCGTTCGGATAGCGCAGATCCGCGATCGCGATGGCATCCGTCTGCTCCGGTCCCAGAATCGGCAACGTTCTTAGAAAGCGCTGCAATTTTTTCAACTGGTCTTCCCGTCCCAGCAGAATTTCCATTCCGTTCGCCAGTTTAATCCGCCACGCCCCCCGGTCGTTGATCGCAAATTCGGTCAATATCAGCGCCTGGTCTTCCAGCGCGGTCGTAACGCCTTTCATGATTTCCAGCACTTTTTGTTCCTGGCGCTGCGGCCCCGATACCTTCGGCAACATCAGAAACTGGTCGACATTGCGCGGCGAAAAGATCACCCCTTGTCCGGTAATCAGACTGTTTTCGCTCCAGCGCGCAAAAGCGGTTTTCTCGCCGATCCGGATGTCGATCGCATCCGGCCAGACCCGCTTGACTTCCACATTGTCCACCCAGGGCAGTTTCGCGACCGCCTCATGCACCGCCTGCATGTCGGCCGCCAAAAATCCCCCCTGCACCAGCGGCAACAGGGTATTTTTAATTTCGTCCTTGGTCAGGTATTGGAAAACGCCGCCGGTTCTGACATATTTGACCGGCGTCATCTGCGAGCCGTAGGCCTTGATGCCGTAACCCAATCGCCAGAACAGGACGCCGATCACCCCCAACGCGGCGAGGATTTTCCAGCTTGCATTCATTCGTTACCGTAGCTGGTCGCCAAAATCCGCCACACCAATTCGTCAAAATCCATACCGGCCTGCCGCGCGGCCATCGGCACCAGGCTGTGATCGGTCATGCCCGGCACCGTATTGATCTCGATCAGTTGCGCCTGCCCGGCATGATCGACAAACACGTCGGCCCGCGCCCATCCTTTTACGCCCAGCACTTGGCCGGCGCTGACCGCAAGCGCCTGCAATGCGTTTTCCTCGGTTTCATTGAGGCCGCAAGGGCAATGGTATTTGGTTGTGTTCGCGTGATATTTGGCTTCGTAATCGTAAAACGTGTGCGGCGTTTCCAGGCGAATCACCGGCAGCGCTTCGCCGTTCAGAATGCCGACCGTGTATTCCTGTCCTGTTACCCAAGCTTCCGCATAAACATCGCATTTATACGAAGCGGCCAGCCGATAAGCCGCGATCAACTCTTCGCGGTTATGCGCCTTGCTCATGCCGATACTGGAGCCCTCCTGCGCCGGCTTTACGATCACCGGAAAACCCAGTTGTTCGATACAGCAATCGACATCGCTTTCGCCCTTCAGCAAGGTCCAGGGCGGCGTAGGCAATCCATATCCGCGCCAGCACAGCTTCGTGCGCAGCTTATCCATGCTCAGCGCCGACGCCAGCACACCGCTGCCCGTATAAGGGATCCGCATCGCTTCGAGAACGCCCTGCAGCACGCCGTCCTCACCGCCGCGGCCGTGAATGATGTTGAAGACCCGGTCGACGGCGATGCCTTGCAAAGCCTCGACGGGACTTCCGGTTACATCGATCGCCACCGCGTCGACGCCCTTGCGTTTCAATGCTTCGTAAACCGCCGCGCCGCTTCTCAGCGAAACCGGGCGTTCCGCGGCGGTTCCCCCCATTAACACGGCGACCCGCCCAAATTGTTCCGGATTGTTATGCACTCAATGCCTCACTCGTTTCGCCGACCATGCAGACCTCGGTCTGCAGGTCGATACCATAATTGTTCTTGACGGTTTGCCGGATATGGACGATCAGCGCCTCGATATCGGCCGCCTTCGCATTGCCCAGGTTCACGATAAAATTCGCATGCTTTTCGGAAACACAGGCGCCGCCGATCGCATAACCTTTCAAACCGGACTGCTCGATCAGTCTCGCAGCATGGTCGTCCGGCGGATTCTTGAACACCGAACCGCAGCTCGGCTGGTTGGTCGGCTGCGTTCTGCCGCGCCGGTCCAGCAGTTCCCTGATTTTTTGCTGGCTGGCTTCGGTATCGCCCTCGGGTAATCGCAAAAGTGCCGAGATAAACCATTCTTTCCCGATATCGAATCCCTTCACCGACCGGTAGCCGATCCGGAATTCCTCTTTTCCCCGCACGTAAATTTCCCCGTCCGCGGACAGCATCTCGACGCTTTGCACGATCTCCCAGGTTTCGCCGCCGAAAGCCCCCGCATTCATTCTTAATGCGCCGCCCATCGTTCCCGGAATACCGGCCAAAAACTCGGCGCCGCACAGTCCCTGCTCCCCGCAAAAGCGCGCCACGTGCGCGCACGGCACGCCGGCTTCGACATACACCGTTCCGTCGGCCAGGCGCTCCATTGCCTTCAAGCGGCCCTTGGTATTGATCACGGTGCCTCGGATGCCTCCGTCCCGGACCAGCAGGTTACTGCCGAGACCGATCCAGAACACCGGCTCTTCGGGCGGCAAATGCCGGATGAAATCGATCAGATCCTGCCGGTCGAAAGGGATGTACATCCGTTCGGCGGGACCGCCCACGCGCCAGCTCGTATGTTTGGCGAGCGGCTCGTTTTCGAGCAGGCGGCCTTTCATGCTCTCGATTACCGGATTCAGCATGCGGCCAGCGCATCCTGCAGCATGACCGGCAACTGCGTTGCAATCTGGCCGACATTGCCTGCGCCCATCGTCATGATCACATCGTCCGGCTTCACGATACTCGACAGCACTTCCGGCAATTCTTCCCAGTTCTCGACGAATATCGGATCGACCTTGCCCCGGTTCCGTATCGCCCGGCTCAGCGCCCGGCCGTCCGCGCCGTGAATCGGGGCTTCGCCGGCCGCATACACATCCAGCAGGACCAGCACGTCGACCGTCGACAGCACATGCACGAAATCTTCGAACAGATCCCGCGTCCGGGTATAACGGTGCGGCTGGAAGACCAGCACCGAACGGCGCTCCGGCCAAGCCTGGCGCAGCGCTTCGAGCGTCGCGGCGATTTCGCGCGGATGGTGCCCATAATCGTCGACCAGAGTCAGCTTGCCCTCCGGCAGTTCGATATCGCCCATCATCTGGAAGCGCCGGCCGACGCCCTTGAACGCGCGCAAGCTGGCGACGATCGCCTGATCGTCCACGCCCAGGCGGGTCGCGATGCCGATCGCGGCCAGCGAATTGAGCATATTATGCCAGCCGGGCAGATTCAAAGTGACTTCGAGCGGCGGAAAATCCCCGCGCCGGAGCACGGTAAAAGCCGTATGCATACCTTGCTGAACGATATTCACCGCGCGCACGTCCGCTTCTTCATGCACGCCGTAAGTCGTGACCGGCTTCGAAATCGACGGCAGAATTTCGCGCACGCCTTCGTCGTCCATGCACAACACCGCCATGCCGTAGAACGGCAAATGGTGCAGGAATTCGATGAAAGTATCCTTCAGCCGCTGGTAGCTGCCCTGATAGGTCGCCATGTGGTCCTGATCGATATTGGTCACGATCGCCATCATCGGCTGCAAGTACAGGAAAGAAGCATCGCTTTCATCGGCCTCGGCGACCAGGTAATTGCCCAGGCCCAATTTCGCGTTCGTGCCGGCGCTGTTCAAACGGCCGCCGATCACGAAAGTCGGGTCGAGGCCGCCTTCGGCCAGCATACTCGCGACCAGGCTGGTCGTGGTCGTCTTGCCGTGCGTGCCGGCCACCGCGATCCCGAAGCGGAAACGCATCAGTTCGGCCAGCATCTCCGCGCGCGGAATCACCGGAATCCGCTCCAGATATGCCTGATCGACTTCCTCGTTCGTCCTGTCGACCGCGCTCGAAACAACCACAACATCGACCTCAGCGACATTCTCACGCCGGTGCCCGATGGTAACATTCACACCCAGCGCGACAAGCCGCTGGGTGACCGAGCTTTCCTTGATGTCCGAGCCGGAAACCTCGTAGCCCAGGTTCAACAGAACTTCGGCAATTCCGCTCATGCCGGTGCCGCCGATCCCGACGAAATGAATCCGCTTAATATTGCAGAGAACCGCCGCCGGCCCATTGATATTCGGTATGTTCATCAGTTTGCCTCGGCAATACAGTAATGGGCGACCGTCTCGGTCGCATCCAGCCGCGCGCATTGTTTCGCCGCCGCCGCCATCACCGGCAGGCGATTGCGTACATCCGCCACAGCTTCCGCCAAGGATTCCGGCGTCAAATCTTTCTGCAATAAAATGAGGCCCGCGCCGGCATCGGCCAGATAGTGCGCATTCGCGACCTGGTGGTCGTCGATCGCCCAGGGCAGAGGCACTAAAATGGCGGGACACCCGATGGCGGCCAGTTCGCTGACCGTCATTGCGCCGGCCCGGCAAATCGCCAGATCCGCCCACTCATATGCCTCCGCCATGTCCTGGATAAACGCCCTCGCTTCCGCATTGACGCCGAGCTCCCGGTAGCGCGCCGCCACCTGCTCCTGCATCGCCGGGCCGGTTTGATGAATCACATGAATGCCGCTCAAACGGCCCATCGCTTCCGGCACGATCTCGTTCAGCCGCTGCGCCCCCTGGCTGCCGCCGACGATCAAGAGTTTCAAATCCTGCTCGGGCTTGGCATGCTGCATTTCAGACGCCAGCAAAAATTTTTTCCGCAGCGGATTGCCGGTGCATATGGCCTGACGTTTCTTGTCGAAACTGTCCGGGAACGCCTCCAACACCCGGCTCGCCAGACGTGCCAGCCAGCGGTTCGTGGTGCCGGGCACCCGGTTCTGTTCGTGAATGATCAGCGGTATCCCCAGCATTCTGGCCATCAGTCCGCCGGGGCCGGCCACAAAGCCGCCCATCCCCAGCACGACATCCGGTTTTCGCTTTCTCAGCAAGGAGGCCGCCTGCAAACAGGCTTTCAACAGTTTGAACACCGCAGTCGCTTTCGACAGCATGCCTTTGCCCCGGACGCCGGCGACCGACAGCCAATCGATCGCGATGTCGTGCTCAGGCACCACCCGCGCTTCCAAACCGTTCCTCGTTCCGAGCCAGCTGACTTCCCAGCCTTTTTCCAATAACGATTCCGCAACCGCAAGGGCCGGGAACACATGACCGCCGGTGCCGCCGGCCATGATGACTATGCGTTTTGCCATTTCGATTTTCCTTTTGGCGTGCTGGCGTGCAGTTCCGCGATCTCGGTATGGACCCGAAACAATAACGCAACCGCCGCACACATCACGATCATACTGCCGCCGCCGTAACTCATCAGCGGCAACGTCAAACCTTTCGTCGGCAGAATGCCCATGTTCACCCCCATGTTCACGAAGGCCTGGAAGCCGAACCATAATCCCAGCCCATAGGCAATGAACGCAGCAAACAGCTGCCCCGCTTTTTCGGCCGCGGCCGCAATTTCGAACGTACGCCAAAAGAACAGCGCGAACAGTCCGATCACCGTCACCACGCCGATCAGGCCGAGTTCTTCCGCGATCACCGAAAACAGGAAATCGGTATGCGCCTCGGGCAAATAAAACAGTTTCTGGATGCCGCTGCCCAGGCCGACGCCGAGCCACTCGCCGCGCCCGAACGAAATCAGCGCCTGCACCAGCTGGAAACCGGTGCCGAGCGGATCGGCCCACGGATCGAGAAAACCGGTGATCCGCTTCATTCGGTAAGGTTCGAAATAAACCAGCAACGCGAACGCCACCACACCGACGAGACCCAGCGGAAACAGAATCGACAGGCGCGCTCCGGCCAGAAACAGCATCCCGATCACGATCAGCAGAATGACCACCGCCGAACCGAGGTCAGGCTCCATCAGGAGCAATAACGCAACGACGGCGAACAAGCCCAGCGGAGCGACCAACCCCATCGCCGACGATCGAAGTTTTGCCTGGCGGCGGTTCACGTAGCCTGCCATGTAGATGACCGAGAAAAACTTGACTGCTTCGGAGACCTGGATTCTGAGCCCGGCAATCGTCAACCAGCGGGTGCTGCCCTTGACTTTCACGCCCAGCCCCGGAATCAGCACGATCGTCAGCAGGATCATCCCGACGCCCAAGAGGGCCGGGCCGATTTTTTCCCAACTGGCGACCGGCACTTTCATGATCGCCCAGCCCATTCCAAACCCCAGCAGGATATGCGCCAGCTGGCGAAGCGGATAATGCAGCGAGGTTTCGCCCTGTTTGACGCCCAGATGCAGAGAAGACGACGTCACCATCACAAAGCCGATCAACAACAGGCTGGCGGACGCAATCAACAGCATCGAATCGAAATGCCAGCGCTTGACCGGAGAAGGGCGGCGCTCGCTGCTCATGCTTTCAGTTCCAGGACGGCTTTGGCGAATATGTCCCCGCGTTCCTGGTAATTTTTGTATTGATCGAGGCTCGCGCAGGCCGGCGACAGCAGCACGGTATCGCCCCGCTGGGCCTGGCCGGCGGCAAGCCGCACCGCTTCGCGCATGTTCTCTGCGCGCAGGACCGGCACACAGCCGTCCAGCGCCTGTTCGATCAGATCCGCATCCTTGCCCATCAGCACGATGCTTTTGACTTTTTCCTGCACGGCCGGAAGCAACTCGCGCATGTCGGCGCCTTTCGCATCGCCCCCTGCCAGCAGGACCACCTTGCGTTCATAACCCTGCAGCGCCGCGACACAGGCACCGACATTGGTCGCCTTCGAATCGTTGATCCAGGTCACCTCGTCGATTTTCGCGACCCGCTGCATCCGGTGCGGCAGCCCTTTGAAACGTCTGAGCGCATCGCACATCGCTTCGGGGTTCAGCCCGACGGCAGTCCCCAACGCGAGTGCGGCCAGGGCATTGGCAGCATTATGGCGGCCTTCCAACGGCAATTCGGAAAGCGCCATCAGTTTCTTGCCGCCGTAGACCAGGCATTCGACGCCTTTGATTTTTGCGAGGGCAAAATCGGCGGCTTCCTTAATCGAATACGCATAAGTCCGCCGGCCTTTGCGCCGCATCGCATTTACCCGCGGATCATCGGCGTTGATCACCATGACCCCGTTGCCGTCGAAAATACGCTGTTTCGCCGCGGCATACTCTTCCACATCACGGTGCCGGTCCAGGTGATCGGCCAAAATATTCAGCACGGTCGCGGCGGCCGCATTCAGAACGGTTGTCCTTTCCAGCTGGAAACTGGACAGTTCCAGCACGAACAAATCCGCCGGCGTGTCGAGCAGCTCCAGCGCCGCCGTACCCAGATTGCCGCCGACGCCGACCAGCTTGCCCGAAATCTTGGCCATCTCTCCGAGCATCGTGGTGACCGTGCTCTTTCCGTTCGAACCGGTAATCGCAACAATCGGCGCGTTGGTCGAACAGGCAAACAGATCGATATCGCTCACGAGCACAGACCCGTTCGCGATCGCCTGGGCGATTGCCGGCTCGGTCAGCGCCACGCCGGGGCTGACCACCAGATGCGTCGCAACCTGGAAAGCTTCTTCGCTGAATTTGCCGGTAAAGACCGGCACATCCGGCATCTGCCCGGTAAATTCTTTCAATGACGGCGGATTGTCCCGGCTGTCGACGGCGGCAAAATTGAAGCCCAGCTTCGACAAATATTTCGCAACCGACAAGCCGGTCACGCCCAGACCGACAACCAGCACCTTTGCGCGCCGGGGATCCAGCGCGAAACGGGAAATCAGCTTTTTTATCATGGCAGCGTTTTCCATGTTTCACCTCACTATCACATGCTTCAACGCAGCTTCAGGGTCGCAAGACCGATCAGCACCAGGATCACCGTAATGATCCAGAAACGCACAATTACGCGCGGTTCGGGCCAGCCTTTCAATTCGAAGTGATGATGAATCGGCGCCATTTTGAACACCCGCTTGCCGGTCATCTTGAACGAGGCCACCTGAATGATCACCGACAGGGTTTCCATCACGAAAACGCCGCCCATGATCACCAGAACGACCTCCTGACGCACCAGTACCGCCAGAAGGCCGAGCGCCGCGCCGAGCGAGAGCGCGCCGACATCGCCCATGAACACCATCGCAGGGTAAGCATTGAACCAGAGAAAGCCGAGCCCGGCCCCGATCAGCGCCGAACAGAACACGATCAGTTCGCCGGAATGGGGCAAAAACGGAATCGCCAGATAATTGGCAAATTCGTTATGCCCGGAGAGGTAGGCGAAAATGCCCAGTCCCCCGGCCACCATCACGGTCGGCATGATCGCCAGGCCATCCAGCCCGTCGGTCAGATTCACCGCATTGCTGCTGCCGACGATCACGAAATAGGTCAACACGACATACAGCCAGCCCATGTTAAACACGACATCCTTGAAAAACGGCACGAAAAACTGGGTTTCGGCAGGCAAAGCCGCGGTTTTGTATAAAAACACGGCCGCAACGAGACCGATCACCGATTGCCAGAAATATTTGGCTTTGGCGGACAGGCCGTCGCTGTTCCGCTTGATCACTTTCCGGTAATCATCGATAAATCCGATAATCCCGTAACCGAGCGTGACCAACAGGATCGTCCAGACATAATGGTTTTTAAGATCGGCCCACAACAGCGTGCTGACCGCGACCGCCACCAGAATCATCGTGCCGCCCATCGTCGGCGTGCCTTTTTTTTCGTAATGCGACTGAGGACCCAGTTCGCGAATGCTTTGGCCGATATTCTTGTTGGTCAGCTTCCGGATCATCGCCGGCCCGAACAGCAAAGAAATGGCCAGGGAGGTCAATACTCCCAAAATCGCTCGGAAAGTCAGGTAATGAAAGACCCGAAAGGCACTATCAAACGACATTAAAAAATCTGCAAAATACAGTAGCATTCTTGGTTTTTTACGCTCTAAAATTTTCGACCAGCGCCGCCGCAACATTTTCCATTCGGCGCATTCTCGATCCCTTGATCAGGACCGTTTCGTCTCCCGTCAATTCGCTCTCCAGCGCCGCAATCAACGCCTCTTGAGTTTCATAAAAAGAGGCTCCTTTGCCGAAGGCTTCAACCGCGGCCCCGGCATCGGAGCCCGTGGCTAACAGGCGCACAACGCCACTCGACTTGATCAACGTCCCCATGTCCCGGTGCATATTCAAACTTTCGGGCCCCAGTTCGGCAAATGCGCCCAGCACCAGCCAGGGCTTTTTCCCGATGCCGGCCAGCACGTCCAGCCCGGCCTTCAGCGAGCCGGCGTTCGCGTTATAGGTATCGTCAATCACAATATTGCCTTTGCGGCCGACCCAAGGCTGAAGCCTGCCGGTAACCGGCTTGACCGATTGCAGGCCTTGCGCGATCTGCTCCGGATTCAGCCCGAGCGCCAGTCCGGCTGCCGCGGCCGCGAGCGCATTCAGCACATTGTGCCTGCCGGCCAATTGCAAGCGGCAGCGGATTTGGCCGGCCGGGGCGGATAATGTAAAACCGGTCGCGAATCGACCCTCGATAATTTCGGTTTTAATGTCCGAAGCGCTCACCTCGCTGCCGTCGCTCAAGCCGAAAGACAGGATTCGGCGCGGGCTTGCCACGGATTGCCAATAACCGAAAAATGCGTCGTCCCGGTTGATGATCGCCACCCCGTCCGGCCTCAGCGCCGCGAACAGTTCGCCTTTCGCCCGTGCCACGCCTTCGACGCTGCCGAAACCTTCGATATGCGCAGGTCCTGCATTCGTGATGATCGCCACGTCAGGTTTGGCATAGGCCGCGGTATAGGCGATCTCGCCCGGATGGTTGGCTCCCATCTCGATTACTGCGTAACGATGCCGTTCGGCAAGACGCAGGAGCGTCAACGGTACGCCGATATCATTGTTCAAATTGCCCTTCGTATAGAGCACCTCGCCGCCTGTACCGAGCACCGCCGCGACCATTTCCTTCACAGTGGTCTTGCCGTTGCTGCCGGTTACGCCGACGACCTTGGCGTTCGCCCGGCTGCGCCAGACGCCTCCCAGTTCGGCCAAGGCCAGACGGGTATCCGCGACTTCGATCGTCGGAATATCCGCCTTGACGCCCTGGCGCACGACAGCGGCGACCGCTCCGCTTTGCGCCGCCTGAGCGACGAACTCATTGCCGTCGAAGCGCTCGCCCGCAATCGCGATGTACAGATCGCCCGGCTGCAGGGTGCGGGTATCGATGCTGGCCGATCCGAAGACCCGATCGTCTCCGCTCAATTCGCCGTTCAGCCGCTGTGCGCATTCACTCAACCGCATGTTCACCTTACTCTCATTTCCAATGCTCTTTGCACCGTTTCGGCATCGCTGAACGGATAGCGCCTGCCGGCTATTTCCTGATAATCTTCATGCCCTTTGCCGGCAATGATCACCCAATCGTTTGCGTCCGCTTCGCAAATGGCGTTTTCAATCGCCTGTTTTCTGTCTCTGACCACCCGCACCCGTTCCTTTCGGCAGCCGGCCAGAATGTCGTTCACGATGTCACGGCCGTCTTCGTCGCGCGGATTGTCGTCGGTCAGGATCACATGATCGGCCCAGCGCGAGGCAATGGCGCCCATCTCGGCACGCTTGCCTTTGTCCCGGTTGCCGCCGCAGCCGAACACGACCCACAAATTATCCCGGCAATGCTCCCGCGCGCTGGCCAACACCTTGTCGAGCGCGTCGGAGGTATGCGCGTAATCGACGAAAACCCGCGGCTGACGATGGCCGCCGAACCGCTCCATGCGCCCCTGAACCGGAACCAGCGTCTTCAGTTGCATGGCTGCCTGCTCAAACGACTCGCCGGTGGCCAGCATCGCCGCCATGACGCTCAAACAGTTGTCGATATTGAAATCCCCGATCAGCGAGGTACGCACGGCCGCCCGCTGCGTTCGCCAGCACACATCGAACGCGATGCCGTCCGGCTCATGGCGCACATTGACGGCCTGCAGGCTTTCGCCTTTTGCGGCCGACTTTCCCCGACGGCTATGCCCCCACACCTCGACGCCGGCCGGCACTGCCGCCAGCATTTGTCCGCTGTAGCCATCATCGAGATTCACCGCCGCAAACGTCAGGCCCGGCTGTTTGAGCAGGGATAACTTCGCCTCGGCATAAGCTTCCATCGTGCCGTGATAATCCAGGTGGTCGCGGCTGATATTGGTGAATACCGCGCCCAGAAAGCGCACGCCATTGACCCGTCCCTGTTCGAGGCCGTGCGAGGAAACTTCCATCGCAACGGATTTTTTGCCCCGTTTAAGCAGTTCCGCCAGCATTCGCTGCACCGCAAGCGCATCGGGCGTGGTGTTCAGCGTGGCGTTCAGCTTTCCCCATTCGCCCCAGCCCAAGGTCCCTATCACCCCGCAGTCGGGCAACAGTTGGCTTAAAAATTGGGAGCAGGAAGTCTTGCCGTTGGTGCCGGTAATGCCGATCACTTTCATTTTCCGGGACGGGTCGCCATAAAAGCGCGCGGCCAGCTCACCCAGTTTCCGGTCCAAATTTTCGACAGCCATCAGCGGCGCATCCTTCAACTCAGCCGCCAGTTCGGCACCTCCGCCCGCCGGATCGTACAGAACGACGGTAGCGCCGCGTTCGAGCGCCTGCGGCGCATATTTCAGCCCGTGCTGATTCGCGCCGGATAACGCAATAAACGCTTCGTTCGGCGCAAGCTTCCGGCTATCGAGGGCTAAGCCGGCGATATCCCTGTCCTGCACTGCTCCGATCGGGCCGGCGCATAACTCAGTCAATCTCATGGCCGTCTGTCGATGCGTCTTTTCGGGATAATACGATCGGCATCGTATCTTCCATGTCGGGCGCGACATCGAGCACGCGCAACGCGCCGCTCATGACGCGGGAAAATACCGGCGCCGAGACCAGTCCGCCGTAATATTTGCCTGCCGAAGGTTCGTCGATCATGACCGTGATGATCAGTTTCGGGTCGCTGGCGGGAGCAATTCCCGCGAATACCGCGAAATATTTACCGCCGGCATAACCGTGCCGGCCGTCGGATTTTTTGACCGTCCCGGTCTTGCCCGCGACCGTGTAGCCGTCGACCCTTGCCTCGTAAGCGGTGCCGTCTTTCATGATCACGCTTTCCATCATCTTACGTACGCTTTTGACGGTTTTGGCCGAAAACACGCGTACCGGGTTCGGGTCTTCGTCCCGTTTCAACAGGCTCACCGTATGCAGAACGCCGTCGTCGGCCAGCGCGGTGTAGGCTCTCGCCAGTTGCACGACCGAAGCGCTGAGGCCATAGCCGAACGACAGCGTCGCCCTGTCGAAATCCTTCATCTTCGAATAATGCAGGAGCCGCCCGGCAGCCTCCCCCGGAAAACCGGCCTTCGCCGAAGCTCCGAAACCGAGCTGGCTGTAAATGTCCCACAAGTATTTCGGCGGCATCTTCAGCGCCATCTGCGAAACCGCGACATTGCTGGATTTCTTGATCACATGGGTCAGATCCATTGTGCCGTAGTTATGCACGTCTCTGACCGTATGCCTGCCCACTTGTAAAGTGCCATGAGTCACGAACAATTCATTCGGCCGCACATAACCGCCGTCCAGGGCGGCAGCAACCACGAACGGCTTTACGGTCGAACCAGGCTCGAAGATCTCGGTCATCGCCCGGTTTCTGTAAAGGCTTTCCTTCAAATCTTCACGCGCATTCGGATTGAAAGGCGGCAAACTGACCGCGGCCAAAATCTCGCCGTTTCTTGCATCAAGCACCACGAGCGAGGCGGACTTGGCGTTATTTTCGGCCACTGCGCGCTGCAACTCTTTATACGCGATGTATTGAATGCGCTGGTCGATGCTCAGCTCAAGATCGCGTCCCGGCGCCGAATCGCTGATGTTTTCGACATCCTCGATGATATGCTGCTTGCCGTCGCGAATCACCCGCTTGCGTCCCGGCACTCCTTTCAGGACGTCTTCGTAACCTTTTTCGATGCCTTCCTGGCCCCCATCGTTCAGATCGGTAAAGCCGACGACATGAGCGGAAACCGCGCCGGTCGGGTAAAAACGTTTGAACTCGCGCTCAAAATTGACGCCAACGATCTTTAAATTCTTTACCCGCTCGGCCAACGGCGGCTCGATCCGGCGAATCACATAAGCGAATTGCCGCTTGGGATTGTCGTTCAGCAAGCCGGCGACTTTTCCGGCCGGCAAATCGAGCAGACGCTCCATCTCGCGGATCGCGTCGCGGGTCCTGCGGCGGTAGTCTTCAAGCAGAATCGCGGCTTCTTCCGGACTTTTTTTGCGCTTCTTCAGATCGTCCTCGAAATCCTGCTCGGCCTGATGATGGTCCTTCGCATTGACCCAGACCGACTGCATCGGCGTACTGACCGCCAAAGGCTCACCGTTCCTGTCCCGGATCATCCCGCGGTAAGCCGGCACGACGACATCGGTTACATAGGTTTTACTGCCTTGCTGCTGGAGAAAATGCCTGTCGAATACTTGCAGATCGATCGCACGCACAACCAACGCGGCCATGCACAGCATTACCGCTAGGACGAGCAGATTCCGTCTTCGGCCGCAATCGACCGGTGCTTCCCCCGATTTGGCTCTGCCGCGAAAATCTCTCATGGTTTCAGATAAATAATTTTGTCGCGCTCGGGCATGACCAATTTCAGTTGCTCGCGCGCGCTCAGTTCGATCTTGCTCTGGTCGGCCTGAGTCGTCAATTCCAATTGCAGTTGTCCCCACTCGACATCATATTGGTCCAGAATTTTTTCCTGTTTCTGGATTTCGATAAAAACCTGACGCGAATGGTATTTGCTGTAGATCGCGGCCAAGGCGGACGCGAGCAGCAGCGCGAACAGCGCACCCATTGCCAAATTTTTGAATGCCGCCACCTGCTAAATTCTCTCTGCCGTTCGTAAAACCGCACTGCGCGCACGCGGATTCCGCTCAATCTCTTGCTTGCCGGCCTTAATCGAAGAGCCGATTTTTTTCAATACGCCTTTTTCGATCTCGCTCTCCCTGATCGGCAATTTGCCGGGATCGTGCTTGCTCCCCGACTCGCTGCGAATAAACCGCTTTACAATCCGGTCTTCCAGCGAATGAAACGAGATTACAGCCAGACGTCCTCCCGGTTTCAAAACCTCTACAGCCTGCTGCAGCGCTTTTTGCAATTCGTCCAGTTCGTGATTGATTTCGATCCGTATCGCCTGGAACGAGCGTGTTGCAGGATGCTTATGCCTCTCCGTGGCCGGTGCCGCCTCAGCGACCAATTCGGCCAGCTGCCGGGTCGTTTTGATCGGCCCGGCAGTCCGGCGGGTCACGATGGCTTTCGCAATGCGGCGCGCATAACGCTCTTCGCCGTATTCGAATAACACCCGAACCAATTCTTTTTCAGAAACCGACGCCAGCCAATCCGTAGCCGAAAGCCCTACTGCACTGTTCATACGCATGTCCAGCGGGCCATCCTTCATAAAGCTGAAGCCGCGCTCAGGATCGTCTAATTGGGGGGAAGAAACGCCAAGATCGAGCAAGATGCCGTCGATCCGTCCATTCAAGCCTTCGCGCCCGACGATCTCGGCCAGCTCCGAAAAACAACCGTGAAACAACTGGAAACGATTATCCCGCAGCAGGTGCTGCGCAGCTTCGGACTTTATCGCGTCCGGGTCCCGGTCTATCGCCAGCACGCGTCCGTCCGTATTCAGGCGCTGCAATATCGCCCGGCTGTGCCCGCCGCGCCCGAACGTACAGTCCAAATATATTCCATGACGCTTGATTGCCAATTGCTCAAGCGCCTCTTCCAGCATGACCGGTAAGTGCGACACCGCTATTCTCTAATTAAAACGACAACGTGCCGAGCTCTTCCAGTCCGTCATTATCTTCGCCGGCCAACCATTCCGCTTCTTTCGTCGTCCAAGCGTCTTCGTTCCATATCTCGAATTTGTTCAACTGTCCGACTAGAACGATTTTTTTTTCCATATTGGCGAAACGTCTGAGTTTTTCCGGCAACAGTAGCCTGCCCTGTGCATCCATTTCACATTCCGAGGCGTTACCGATCAGAAAGCGGCGCAATTTGCCGGCCATTTTATTCAGGGTCGGTAATTTACTGATAGTTTGTTCGAGTTTTTCCCATTCGGGCAGCGGATAAAGCCAAAGACAACCGGCTTCGCCGACGCATAACTCATTGACCGCAACGGTGACGACCAACTGACGCTCGCAACAATCCTGCAATTCATCCCGGTAGCGAGTCGGAATCGCCAGACGGCCTTTGTCGTCAAGATTGAGCGAACTGATGCCCCGAAACAAAAACTCCCTCCGAAACTAGAAAAACCAAAATTTTCCACTTTTTCCCACTGAGACTCCACTATAAGATTCTAGCGAACCAGAGTCAAGAGCCTGCATAACAAATTTCTTTCTTTTTTGACAATGACTTACGCTTGCCGAATTCGCCCGGGCAAAAACCCTAAACACCCCTTTACAAAAAATTTGTTGTATCAGGCGTTTATCTAGCAATAATGAGAAACTACTTTAAAAATATACAAAGCTTACGCCCTGCCTGGGGAAGAATCCGAGAAGGAAAGAAAAGAAAAGAAACGCCGAGGTAAAAAGCGATGAAGCAGAAAGGTAAATTTTGACGTTTGGATCGACAGATCACAAACGGTAAAGAAAAGAGGATTGAAAGAGCCAGCCTGTAAGCCGGGTTCTGTCTTGAACAGCCATTCATCTAGGTTGCAAGTTACCCTGCAACTCAAGCAATCTACCCAGGAACCGCGCGGGCCGCGCGTTTGTCCCTCTATTTGATCTTGCTCCGGGCGGGGTTTTCCCTGCCGCCTCTGTTACCAGAGACGCGGTGCGCTCTTACCGCACCTTTTCACCCTTACCCTGCACCTAAATTTCCTGAAAAAACGGAGCGCTCCATTTCTTCAGGTAATTTAGGTGCAGGGCGGTATATTTTCTGTGGCACTTTCCGTAGGCTCGCGCCTCCCAGGCGTTACCTGGCGCCCTGCCCTATGGAGCCCGGACTTTCCTCTGTCTTATCATTACGATAAAACAGCGACTGCTCAGCCGACTCTTTCAATCTGTATAGTCTATCATAGTTTCGCAGTGATCGCCGAACGGAAATTGCCCGCTTATTCATCATGCCCCTCCCCATGCTGAAGCCTCAGGGCCGCCTGATAGAGCGTTTTTTTGCGCGCCCCGGTAATCTCGACTGCCAGCGCGACGGCGGTTTTGATCGGGCATTCTTTCAGCAAACTCCCAAGCACTCTTTCCTGTTCGACCGTCAGCGCCACCGGTCGATCCGCTTTCGGCACACCTTCAACGAGGATCACGAATTCCCCTTTCTGCATATTCCGATCGGCTTCGACCAGCGCCGCCGCTTCGGACAGCGTCGTTTTGACAATCGTTTCGTGCAATTTGGTCAGCTCGCGGGCGATAACGATCCGACGCTCCGACGGCAATACCTCTTTCATATCCTGCAAGGATGCCAGCACCCGGTGGCAGGACTCGTAAAAAATCCAGGTGTCCGGAGAATCGGCTTTTGCCTTGAAAAAAGATTTTCTTTCCGAAGACGTCCTCGGCGCGAAACCTTCGAAAGAAAACCGGGAGGTCGGCAGTCCGGCCGCGGACAGAGCCGCAATCAGCGCACAGGCACCCGGCAGCGGCGACACCTCGATCTCGGCATCCCGAGCCGCCTGCACCAACGGCATACCGGGATCGCTGACCAGCGGCGTCCCGGCATCGGAAACCAGCGCAATCGACAGGCCATCCCGAAGTTTTTCCAGCAAATCGGCCGCGGCGCGCTCTTCATTATGCTGATGCAGCGAGACGACTTTCCGGTTGATGCCGTAATGCTGCAGCAAGGCTTTGATATGCCGTGTATCCTCGGCGGCGATCAGATCGACCTGCTTGAGCGTTTCCACCGCCCGGTAACTGATATCGCCGAGGTTCCCTATCGGGGTCGCCACCACATACAATTTGCCGCATTCGCTCATTATCCATTCGCCTCAAAAAGCGCTCGCAAGACAGTTACGAAAAACTATGCCAAAATCCTCCGACCCTCGAGCAAGCGCTTGTTAACCGTCAAATCAGGCAATTATAACCCGGCCAACCTTCAGGAATCTTTTTTCTCTATGAAGAACGATCCATTCAACCTGCTAAACCTGCTAGCCAAAATCCCAGAGAAAGCACCCCACCTTTTGCGCGGCGACGCGGCGGAAGAAAAAGCCCGTCAATTTCTGATCGGCAAAGGGCTGACATCGATATACCGGAACTTTCGCTGCAAGCAGGGCGAGCTCGACCTGATCATGCAGGACGGGAAAGTTTTGGTGATCGTAGAAGTCAGATTCCGCAAATCCGGCCGTTACGGAAGCGCCGCGGAAAGCATTACCCGCACCAAGCAATCGCGTATAATAGCCGCAACCCAGGTTTATTTAACCCAGCAAAAACTCGACTGCCCGGTCCGCTTCGACGTGGTAGCGATCACGGGAAACGGCGGCATCGACTGGATAACCCATGCTTTTTCAGCGTAAAACGAACGGACATGAGTTTGCAAGAACGCGTCATCAATCATTTCACGAACAGCATCCAGACCCAACAGGAAGCCGTGGTCAATCTGTCCGAACTGATCGGCTTTGCTTCACAGCGCCTCGTTCATGCCCTGCTCAACGACAAGAAAATCATCGCCTGCGGCAACGGCGGATCGGCGAACAACGCGCAGTTGCTGGTCGCCTCGCTGATCAATCGCTATGAGCGCGACCGCCCTTCGCTGCCCGCGATTGCGCTGGGCACCGGCATGACTATGCTGACCGCCATCGCGAACGACATGCAGTACGACGATATTTTCGCGAAACCGCTCCGGGCGCTCGGGCAGAGCGGAGATATTCTGGTTGTGTATACGATCGGCGGGCATTCCGCGAATATATTGAAAGCGGTCAACAGCGCCCACGATAAGGACATTTCGGTGATCGCGCTGACCGGCCAGGAAGGCGGCAGCATCGCCCCGTTATTGCATGAAAACGATCTGGAACTCCGCGTACCGTCAAATTCGGCCGCCCACGTTCTGGAAACGCATCTGATGATTACGCACTGCTTGTGCGACCTGATCGACTACCAGATCTTCGGCGGTTGATCCGGCGGGCTACCGGGTCCCAAACACCACGATCGTCTTTCCGTGGGCAGTGATCAATTTTTTTTCCTCCAGCTCCTTCAGGACGCGCCCCGCCATTTCCCGGGAACAGCCGACCAGCCGGCCGATTTCCTGCCGGGTGATATGCAGCTGCATCCCGTCCGGATGGGTGAGCGCATCGGGCTGCTTGCTTAAATCGAGCAGCGTTCTGGCGATGCGGCCTTCCACATCCATAAAAGCTAAATCACAGAACCTGCGGCTGGTCATCAACAACCTCGACGCCAATTGATCGCCGAGCATATATAGCAGATCGGACGCATAGGCCAGCAATTCCTTTTTCAATACCTGCCTGAAACGGTCATAACCGATTTCGGCCAATTCGCAGGGACTCCGCGTTTTCACGCTCACCTTGCGCACTTCCGTCCCTTTGAATACCCCGACCTCGCCGATGAATTCATTCTTATTCAGATATGCCAGAATGATCTCCTGATTTCCCTCTTCGTCTTCGGCAAAAATACTGACCGAACCTTCAATGATGAAATAGAGCCGGTCGCCAACATCGCCAGGCCTGATCACGGTCGCTTTGGCCGGATATTTTTTTCTATGGCATAAGTGCAGGAATGCGTTCAGGGCTTCCTGATTGATTGCTGGCGCGTTTTTTAACATAATGCTCCCCACGAATGATCCTAACCAGAAGTATTTTTGGCTGCATCGAGTTTAGCAAAAAAACCGCATCGCCTCGGATAGAGCCTCTATATTTTTATTTTTCTCCGATTTTCTCGGAACTTAGGACGAAATAACGACTGTTCCGAATTCCGCCGAAGTCCGGTAAAATCGTTAATCCTTTCCGGACAGACACGCAACCGCGGCCGCCGGCGCACAATCAGCCGCGGACATCCCGTTTTCGTTTGATAATGCCGGAAATAGCGCCGAGAAATCGAGATAAGACTTTCCCATCGACTCGGCCAACTGCCTCACCAGAAAACGTCCAATACCCGCACCGATGAAAGGGCCGGAGCCGGAGAGAGCGCTTCGAGCTAACTGCCTTTCGCAGCCCTGCCGGATTCTTGATAATTGTTTTTCGCGCAGATTGTGCGCCAGCTTTTGCCACCGAGGCAATTCGGCAGGATCAAAATCGCAGCCGATCATCCGCGACAAGCGCCTGGCGCTGGCGAGTACCGACTTCTCGCCACCGTCCGCCGTATCCGACTGATCGTGCACTTCGTCCAGCTCGCCGGTTAGCCGGTACACATCGGCCGCGGTCGCGAAATATTCGGCCATCAGGCCGACTTCCCTTCCCTGATCCTCGACGCATTCGGCGAGCGCCATCACGGCGGTTCTGACAATGCCGGTATAAACCAGTTCTTGCGTCGCCAAACGTTCATAATCGCTATAGCCTTCCGCGGCTACCTGCCCGCGATCGAGCAGCAGAATATCGGTAGTAGTGCTGCCGATGTCGACAAACAGGCCGCTGCCGACTTTTCGCGCCGCATAGCTTGCGCTGGCCAGCCAGTTAGCAGAGGCTATCGCCGCATATTGGTTATGCTTGACTACTGATGCCTCCAGAAAACCCAGCCTACCGGCATAAACCAAAAGCTCACCCTTTGGCAGTAGCTCGACCATCGTGGCGAGGATCGTTTTAACTCCGTCGTCGCGGCCTGCAAACAAATCGACCAATTCGCCGGTCATCGTGATCGCGTGGCGATAAGAAGATACCGGCAATTCACTTAGAATCGCCTCAACCGCAAAACGGAGTTTGTCCACTCCCTGCCATAACGGACACGGTTTTTGAAGAACCGCGGTCAACTCGCCGCGACCGTTCATCGCGGCAGCCTTGACATGCGCCCCGCCGATATCCCAGCCGATCATCTCATTCATCATTTATCTTTTATTTGATTTGAACAGTTACCGTTTTATTTGCGCTAGGCCGGATCACGGGATCGCCCTGCAATAACTGCAACACCAACGCGGCAACATTGACACCCAAAGCATCGCTCAAACCTGCGAAAGAAGAAGTCAGCCGCGGATTGACTTCCAGAACCAGCACTTGGTCGGCCGTTTCGATCAGGTCGATGCCGGCATAACCCCACAGCCCAGGCATCGCTTTGGCCAAATGGCCAACCAGATTTCGATAAGAACTTAGATCATCCCGATAATTGACCTGAATGGCTGCCAGCCGATACTGATTATCCACCATATCGAACTCCTGCCGATTGACCGACAGCAGCCAGGCCCGCCCGCTTTTGAATAAGCAGGACAGGCTGGTCTTCTCGCCGTACAGATGAGGCTGAATGATGTAGCTTCCTGTTCCTTGCAAGTACTCGACGGTCCGCTCGAATTCCTCGGCATCGCGGATCAGGCAGCTGCCGCCGCCCGCTCCGTCGACCGGCTTGACAATCGATTCCCCCTGAAAAACGGAAACCTTTTCCAGACGGCAGGTGTGGACGGCCGGAATTTGCCGGCACAGCAAACACCGGTAAGTCTCGTATTTATCCCCCGCCAACCGCACGGCTTCGGAGCCGGACCCCAGAAGCGTTCTGCCGAGCCTTTCAACCGCGTTAGACAGCGAAAACAAGATTCCTTCGAACTCCGGTGCAATCGGCCAGACCGCATCATGCTGCTCAACCAGCTGCTCGAACCGGATAAAACAGTCGTCTTGGCGGCCAATCAAGACCGTCCGAACATTTGGCGGCACCACCACCTCTGCTAGGCGCACATCGAGCATCACGGTAACCGCTAGGCCCGGAATTTCCCTCAGGCCTTCGAGCAAAGCCTTCAGCATCAACAGACCTTCGCGCGCCAGCGAATCGGGCAGCTCTTCCCGATTACAGCCGCCGCCACTGATGTATTCGAATACCAGAATCTTCACGTCCCCTTAACCCCACCGGCATCCTTGTATTAGCACAGCATCCAAGGAGACTTCGGCGCCTCCAAAGGGAATATTGTATCATTGCCGCCATACACCTTACTCAGATGGAGCCTTTGAGTTCATGCAAGTCATTCCGGTCATCGATTTGAAAGGCGGAACCGTCGTCCATGCCAAACAAGGCAGGCGCGACGCCTACCGGCCGATCCATACCGTACTGTGCCCTTCGGCAGACATCTTCGACGTGATTGGAGCTTATCTGGCATTATACGATTTCCGGACTTTTTATATTGCCGACCTGGATGCGCTGGAGGGAAAAGGCAACCATGAGGAATTGATCCATGCCGCAGCCGAACGCTTCCCGAACCGAAATTTTTGGCTCGATCGCGGCTTGCCCCTTTCAGCCTCGGCTTCACGACGGCCGTCAAACCTCAAAACGGTGCTGGGAAGCGAATCGTTTCGGGCCGAAACGCTAAGCCTGCTGGATATCTACGCCAAAGATTTCGTTTTATCGCTGGATTTCAGGGGCAAATGGCTGGGTCCGGAGAGCCTGTTTACAAACTCCGAGTATTGGCCGAACGACATCATCATCATGACGCTGGAGCGGGTCGGCAGCGACTCCGGCCCCGACATCGAAAAACTGACCGCCTTCCGTAAGACTTATCCCGGCAAAAATTTCATCGCTGCAGGCGGCATCAGAAACCAAGAAGATTTGGCAGCACTGCAAAAAATCGGAATAAGACAAGCCCTGGTGGCGAGCGCACTGCATTCAGGCGCTATCGGACACGCCGACCTTACCGCCTTTTAGGCAAAAAAATACCCCAACAAGTGGGGTATTTTTTGTCAAGCTTATTAACTAAACTTGGATGCCGATTAACCAGCAGCGAATGGATGTTTCGCAGTCGCTTTGCCGGCAACAACTTCAGCCGCAGTCGGAGTGCCTGCAACCGCGCGAGCGATCGCTTCTTTGGTTGCTTTATAGTTGTATTCTTGGATTTTCGCGTCGTCCTCAGCCGCCCAGTGGATGAAAACACCAACGCTGATGAACAGATCGTCAGCCTCATCAGCAGGAATGGTGCCGTCTTCAACACTGTCAGCAACAGCCATTGCTACGCCGCGTTGCGCTGGGCCAAACATTTGCACGGCTTGTTTTGCACCTTTGATGGTCACTTTGTTGAACATCACAGTCGCAGGCTTAACCATCAGGTTCGGAGCGACAACGGCCAACAGGCTGGAGAAGCCGTCTTTGTTGTTGGTCAGGCAGATTGCAAATGCGCTTTCAGCCGCAGAACCTCTTGGTCCCAAGATCAGGTCGATATGCGCAACTTCGTTGCCTTCGCCCACTAAAGATTCACCTACGCACATTTTATTGATTTTAGCCATGCTTGTTTTCCCCTGTGAAGAAAAAATAAAAATTAGATAATATGATCACCGCAGTCGGCCGACGTTTGCGATTGACATAGCTAGGCCTAGCGAAATCAAACGCTTGATATATCTTCCAACAATACGGCAAATAAAGTTGCTACGGTCAGATCAGCCGTCGTACCTGGATTGATTCCCTGCGACTTGAATTCCTGATCTATCTGATAGAGCAACGGTAATGTTTGCTCGGGATTTTCCGCTCGTTGCAGAGCATCCTCAAGCACAGCCATCCTGGCGACAACCATCCCGGTGTATCGATTACCATATTTCCTTTCAATGTGACTATCGGGAAACCGGCGCAGCAATCCAACATAAACAGCCAGAGCAGCCCAATTACGACCAATCCTTCCACATATAACATTATAGTATAATTTTGTGGAGAAATCGAATATATCTTGATACCCTGAACTATATTGAAAAGCTATACGATCCCTCGAAGCCGCTAATTTCATCGCTTCGAGCAGATTCACCGTCGCTTTTTGATGCACATCCTGTTCGCCGGCATTGCCGAGCCCCCCCGGCGCAGCCAGCGTGATCGCCTTGAAAACCCAGTCGGCATCCTCGATCGTTGTGGACGCCAACACCTGATCCAAAGCCTGCCTTAAAGTAACCCCTTCGGATTTATCGGCCGCCGCCTGCGCCAGCGGCGCGCACAGCAGCACTATTCCCAGATTGGTGTTGCAGCCGACCGCCTCCCGCGTGGCTTTCACTGCATAATAGATTTTTTCGCCGAGCGAATAGGCGGGATTGCACAACGGCCCGGAGCTCGCCTCGGCGCTGCGCCTGAAATCGGCCACCGTCATGTCATGACCGTCCGCATAAACGCTGACATTGCCCGGCTTGAACGCCTGCAGCTCGATTTCGCAGGCTTCCCGGTACAGGGCTTCGAGCCGCTCGGGAGCGATCACCGGATTTCAATCGCCGGCTGAACGCGGCCCAGCCCCAAATAGCGGCCGAGCAAGTCTTCGGCCAGCAAGGCCGCGATATTGACATCACAGACGCTCTCCAATCCCTTCCAGGCCGGCACGCTGTTCACTTCGATCACGGTATAGCGGCCGTCCCGGCCGAGCATGATGTCGACCCCCGCATAATCCATGTCGAGCGCCAGCGTCGCCCTGACCGCCAGCTCGGCCAACTCACCGCTCGCCTCGACCCATTCACACTCCGCACCCTGCGCAACGTTATTCAGCCACGACTTGCCGCGCCGCCGCATCGCTGCGACTGCGCGACCGTTGATCACAAATACGCGATGATCGTAATACCCCTCCCCGGCGGCATGCACGAACCGCTGCAGATAGTAGACGCCGCGGCTCGAAGTCAGCCAGAACAGGTCGGTCATTTTTTCGATCCGGCGGATGCCTTCGCCCTGCGAACCGAACAGCGGCTTGCAGATCAATAAATGACCGTTTTGCAGTTCGTTTTCGGCGATCCGCTGCGCTTCCTCGGGATCGCGCAATACCCAGGTCGGCGGTGTCGGAAGTCCTGCGCGCTGCAGCAGAAAACTGGTCATCCCCTTGTCGACGCAGCGTTCGATCGCTCGGCCGTCGTTATAAACCGGAACGCCGAGGAGCTTCAACGCATGCAGAACGTCCAGATACAGCACCACTTCTTCGAGCGAACCGCCCGGCACCCCGCGCACGAAGGCCGCATCGGGAAGCGCGTGCTCAAACCCGGGTATCCACAGAGGCAGTTGTCCCGACGCCACCGTCAAGCGGCAGTCGGTCAGCGAGACATATTCCGCGCGATAGCCGTGCTCGGCAAACGCCAGGCTGAGCTGTCTGCCGTGCCAGCCCGGATCGTCGGTAAAAATCGCAATGCGGCGCACGAATGTCCTTTATGCGCCGAAAGACTGGTCAAGCAATGCATTGTCGAGTTTGCCGGCGCGGAAGCTCTTGCCCGACTCGACAGCCGTCACAATCACGCTGGCCGGACTGAACAGCATCGGATCGATCTTGAAAAAATCGTATTCGTAATGCTTGAAAATATCCGCAAACGGCTTGCCGTAGTCCTTCGAAGTCGAACTCGGCAATTCATTAGCAAGCTTTTCGGCCGCTTCGTCGCTGCCTTTCACGAACAAATGGACTTGGCCTGCAAACAGGATTGCATCGTTCGTGCGCCCCATTGCCTTCACGAAGTTCGGATGCGGCGGACACAGCGGCGCACTGCCGAAGCCGTCGACGATGTTTTCGAGCGGGAAATGCAAAGCATGGGCCTTGTGCATCGCAACTTCGAGCACGCGCGCGACGACCTGCAGGCCGCCGGCCAGCGAACTGGTCGGGGTCACAATCACGGTCAACTTGGAAGGATCGACCTTGCAGGCCGCCGCGACTTTTTCGATGATCGCCAGCGGCGGAATCGCATCGTTCTCGATCACCAGCACGGTCGAATCGAAACTGTCGCGGTAACCGAGTTCCTTGTAAAGCTCCTCAACCGGCTCTTCGTTACTCTCTTTGACCTTGGTCGCCATCGCCCGGGCCGGCCCCGAACCCAGCGCATAATATTTTTCGTGCGACAAACTCCAGCCCGCATACTGGCTGCCAAGGCATCCCAACACCGGATTGCCGGTATGCACATTGACCGTCAACGGCCAGTTGGCGGTATAAGGGCTGTGGCTCAGCGTGACCGTTCCCATCCCGCCGAGGCAGATTTCGGCGACGATCCGTCCGGCTTCGAGGCCGCCGGGCACCTTGATGCCCGCGTCGATGACCGTGCAGCCGTTGTCGAGAGTTTCGACCGCCACCCGCAGTTTGTCCGCATTTGCAATCAAATGCTGCACCAGAGGCTGGGTCAATTTATTCACACTCGCTTGATATTCCATAATTAAACCTTGACTAATTGATTGAAAATTTGTTGCTGCCTGCCCGCCAACTCCGCCTCCACCTGCTCCGGATCGCTTCGGCGGGAAATCACGCTGCACACAGGTTGACCGGCATGACACAAGACGCCGGCCTCGGGTCTGTCCATCACCCATTCGGGCCAGACAAACCCCTCGGGAATCCTAAAATCTTTAGCGGCATAAACGATCCGGAAACCGGTAAATCCCTTCTGCGCCGGCAACGCCTCCGGAAGGGCGCCCTGGCAGGCTGCAATATGGCAAGTCACCAACTCGCCATAACATTGCATGCTCGCAGACGGGCGCGGATTGATCTCCAACACATAGATCCGCTCGCCGTCCTGAATGAAATCGAGCGTGTTCAGACCTTTCAATCCAAAGGCACGGACGCATCGAGACAGCCAGCCGGCCACCCGGGATTTCTGGCTGCCGGATAAAATTGCATGGTTAATGAGGCCGGAAAACGCAAATTCAAGGCCGGCGCTTAAATCGGCATGAAATTGGGTATGGAAGCCGACCACACATGCCCTGTGCGTATCGGCCAAAAACAAAACGGAGCCCGGCGTTCCCTCCTGGAATTTTTGCCAGTAAACGCCGCGATCGGCTGAACCGGGAGAATAAGGGTGAATACCCAGTCCGCCCTGCCCCTGCATCGGCTTGACCAGCCAGCTCCCGTCGGCGTCGGGCGCAACAAACGTCACCACCGGGAAGGGAATCCGCAGATCGGCCAGCACCGTAAAAAATGCGGCCTTGTCCTGAAGGCGGCGAAAGACGGCGGGCACATTCCCCAGCAGAGCCATTCGCCGATCCAGATAATCCAGGGTTTCCGGATAAGGCTCCAGGCCGCTGCCATAAACGACTTGATTAACCCCGTAACGCCTGACAAGTTCATCCAGAACCGGGGCGACATCTTCGACCGCCAGCGACGGCAGGCGGCAGGCCTCGAGCGTGTATTCCCGGGTGTCCAGATCGGCATAAAGATCGATCACCAGCGCTTTCAGGCCGGCCTTGGAAGCCGCCTCTGCCAGCATGCGGCCGGAGCCGGCAATGATCAGCAAATAATCGGAAGAATTCAAATGATGCGCAGGCCCCAAGCTCGCCTCAAAAACCGATCCGCTTGGAACCTACTCCACGGCAACCAGACCGCCGCTGTTGCGCGCGCTCGCGCTGGAGAAAACTAAGGTACCGCCGTCCGCGAATTTCCGTTCCGCCATTTCGATGAGAGCCGCCGCGCGATCGGCGCCGTTTACCATGCAAAAACCGGTCGGCCCCCAGGAGGTCTGTCCGACCGCGACCGCGCCCTGTTCGGCCAGCCACTGCATGGCCGAGGCCACTTCGGGACTGGTGTAAACGCCGCCCTGAACCGCCGCAAAATGCTCCCCGACCGACCGCTGCAGGCGTGTGATCACCTCGCCGAACTTGGCAATGTCGTTCTCGGCCACCGCGGGCAACGCCTGCATCAATAACAGGTAGCACAACTGCTCGGCCTCGCGCCGAGGGAACAGCGGCAAGTCCTGGAACGCCTGAATTTCCTGCAAACCGTGCAGCCCCTGCCCGCGCCTGTCGAAGACCAGGATAAACCGCCAGGCATCAGGAAGCGCCATCCGGACCAGCAGCGGGGGCGTAACCGTGTGCTCGCCGCGGCCGCCGTCGACAACCAGCCCGCCTTGTTCGAACACGCCGATGCCGATCCCGGAGCGCTGCCCCCGGACCATCACCTTCGCGATGTCGCGAATAGTCAGTCCCAAACCGTAAAATGCGTTTAACGCCGCCCCGATCGCAAGCGACATCTGGGTGCCCGACCCCAAACCGACATGCTCCGGTATCGCGCTTTCGATTCGGATTTCGAGCGTATCCGGCACGCCGAGCGCTTCGCACAGCCTCGTCAGACATTTTTCGGCGCGCCCAGCCGCAGGCCCCGAAACACTTCGCCGGTCCGCCCCGGCAACGGTCAAACGCGTCGCCTGCTCATTCAGCGCCACACCGATGCTGCCGAAATGTCTTCCCAAGGCCCCGCTCAAATCGATAAACCCCATATGCAAGCGGGCCGGCGCGGTCACCGATACTTTCTGATGTCGAAATTGCAAAGGATCAGGTCGAAAGTTGCATTGAAAAACAGGGCATTATACACGAACAGGCGGGCGGCGGCGAACTAGCCCAGCATTCCCGGCAGTTCCCCCAGATCGTTCAGCACGAACCGACAGCGGGCTAGCGTTGCCGCATCCACCGGCCGCATCGACGGCACCATTACCGGCACGGCCGCCGCTTCGAAAGCAGCTTCAATGCCGGCGGGCGAGTCTTCCAAGACAAGGCAGCGGCCGACCGGAACCTTCAGCACGGACGCTGCCTGCAGAAAAACATCGGGCGACGGTTTGGGACGCCGAACGTGATCGCGCGCGACGACAACGGGGAAAACGTCGGCAAGCCCCGCCAACGCTAAACAGGCCTCCGCGTTGACCAAAGCGCTATTCGTTGCCAGACAAAACGGAATCGCTTCCCGATTCAGATAATCCCGAAGCGCGTGAAAACCGGTCTTGACCTCGATCCCGTGCACCGCCACATAATCCCGCCAGCAGGCTGTCGTCAGCCGGTTGAATTCGCCGGGATCGAAACCGGGGCCGCAAAAGTTTGCGATCCCTCGGAGCACCGCATCGCCCGCCAGCCCCGCCAATCCTTCGAGAAAAACGTCCGGAAAATCGTAACGCATGGCCCGTCCCGCTGTGCGCCAGGCCGCCTGATAGGTTTTTTCTGTGTCAAGCACCAGCCCGTCCATGTCGAAGATGACCGCCGAAATATCGGCCCGCCTAACCATGGATTACCCGGATATGTTCGCCGTGCGCTTCGCGGCTGGAACCGACCACGATATGCCGGACGCCTTCGGCGTTCCGTTCGAGCATGCCGGCCACCTCCACCGTTTCGCCCTTGAACGCCTGCCCGGCATAAGTCGCGGTAAAACAGACGATCGCCGCGATCGAATCATGCTCGATCCGGTAAATGGATGGATAGCCGAACGCCTGGGTGTCATCCGTAATCCGGCAGGTTAATGTAACCGGCTCGAGCTTTTGATAATGCTGTTGCCTGTCCGATTCGTTTGGCTCGATCAAGCTCAAGTCGAACTTGCGCCCGTTGACCAAGGCCTTATTGTATTTCCGCTTTTCGTGCCAGATGTACTCCTCGAAACTCAACGAACAATTGCGGCGATGGTAAGATGCCTGCCAATTGCTGTCGCTCAGATCCTGCAGGCGATCCTGTTCGATCAATGCTCTTACGCCGGCACGGCAGCGATGAAAAGCCTCGCCCCCGTAGCAAACCAGATCGATATCGGAACTTTCTTTTTGCACGCCGACCAGCACCGAGCCGGTAATGCCGATCCGGTTCAGGTCCACCCCTTGCTGCCTCAGCAAGCCGCAGAGCTCAACGACGTCGCGTTCGACCGGATCATAGCGAGACTGCCGCATGATATGGCGAAGTCGGTCCTGCGGCCGATGGTGCCTGACGATCCGTTCGATGTCCACCGCATGCAGGCGCGCATCCAGAACCGGAGAATAATGCAGATAATGAGGATGATTTCGGCGCAAGAAGGCGTTCGCCTCGTCGGTCGCCTGCTTGCGCCAAAGCCTTTCAATGTTGACGTAGCGCAAAAAACACAGCACTTTGCCCTGTTCCGGATGCGGATTGACGACCGCGAACAAGAGACCTTCGGCAGTTTCGATGAAGTCTTTGGGAGAAAACACGAATATTGGAGAAAAAATGAACGCGGAAAAAATCAGGTCGGCAGATTTTGAGACCGTCTCGGCAAGCCGCGAAAATCCTCCCGCCGTTAACCCAAACTCATATCAGGGGGCATCTTTCCCCCATGAAATGATTAGGGCCTTATGACATACGGATTCGAAACGCCGCCGCATCACCGGCCATTATAACAAATCGCACTGCATCGCAATCTTCATCAACTCCGCGAGACTGTCCGCCTGCAGTTTTTCCATGATGCGCGCCCGGTGCGCATCGACGGTGCGATTGCTGACCTTCAGGATTTTGGCCGATTCCTTATTGGAATGGCTGCTGATGATCAAGCGCAGGACTTCCATTTCGCGCGGCGTCAGTTGCCCCAGCCGCTGCAGGATCTCGCGCTTCAGGGACTGCTGGGATCGGGCATAGATATCCTTATGGATGCCCTCGGCGATGCGTTCCAGCAACACGCTGTTTTCGAAAGGCTTTTCCAGGAAATCGATAGCGCCCGCACGGAACGCTTTCGCGGAATCGGCAACCTCGGCATGGCCGCTAATGAAAATGATCGGAATATCAAGACTCCGTTCATTCAATGCCTTCTGCAGTTCCAGGCCGCTCATCTCCGGCATTCTGACATCCAGCAACAGGCAGCCCGGCCGTTCGGGGTCGTAGCAGTCCAAAAACTCCAGCGCGGAAGCAAAGCTTTGCACGTCGAATCCGGCCGTTTCGATCAGCAAGGTCAACGAATCGCGGATCGCAAACTCATCGTCTACCAGATAAACCACCGGGTTGTTCTGTTCAAAAACCATTCGCCTGCTCCTTCGAAGGCAAAGTGACATAAAAAGTACAGCCGTTGCCGGGGAGACTATTAAAACGCAACGCCCCGTGATGCGCCTCGATCAGCGAGCGGCTGATCGACAATCCCATGCCCATGCCGTTTTTTTTGGTCGTATAAAAAGGGGTCATGATTTTCGCAAGTTCGGCAGCGGCAATCCCGGGCCCGTTGTCTTCGACTCCGATCTCGATGAATCGGCGACCATCCAGCCGGGTGTGTATCGCGAGCCGGCGCGGATGATCGTGAGCAAGATCTTTCATGGCTTCGATTGCATTTCTAAGCAAATTCAACACCACCTGTTCGATTTGGACCTCATTGACATAGACCAGCGGCAAATCATTCGTCAACTCCAAGCCGAGCTTGATATTTTGCAGCTTGATATCGTCCGAACAAAGTCCAATGCAATCCCTGATCAATTGATTGATGCAGACCAGTGTCCGCGTAGCGGTTTTCGAGCGGATAAAATCGCGCATGCGGTGAATGATCTGGCCGGCGCGCAGCGCCTGCTGATGGGTTTTAGCGAGAATCCCGGCCAGTTTTTCGGTATCGAGGCGAGGCATTTTAAGCAGGTTCAAACTGACTTCCGTATAGGCGACGATGGCGGTCAGTGGCTGATTCACTTCATGCGCGATGCCCGACGCCATCTCGCCCATCAAGCCGAGGCGGGTGACATGCGCCAGCTCTTCCAAATGCTCCCGGTTTTCCTGCTCCTGCAACTTGCGCTGACTGGTATCGCGCAGGATGCCGGTAAAATAAATCTCGCCGTCGATAAAAAACTCGGCTAACGACAAATCCAGCGGCACGGTCCACCCGCCTTTGTGCAGGCCTTCGACCTCCCGTATGCTGCCGATGATTTTAGAATGGCCGTGATCGATATAATCCTTTATATGCCGGTCATGCTGTACGCCTTGTTCGGACGGCATCAGCATATTGATGCTCCTGCCTACCAACTCTTCTTCGGCATAGCCGAGTATCGCCTTAATTGCGGCATTCGCGGTGACCACACAACCGTTGCGGTCTATCGTGATGATGCCTTCGACCGCCGCATTAAAAATCGAGTTGAGCTTGGCCTCCCGTTCCCGCAGGCGCTGCTTTGACTCCTCAAGCGCCGCAATATTCCGTCTCAACGCCTGGTTGCTCTCGGTCAGCTCGCGCGTCTGCTCGGCTAATTTTTGCTCCAGTATTCCGATTCTTTCTTCAGACGCCAGCAGCCTTTGCTGTGCGATAGACAGGCATTTTCGCAATTCGGCGGCTTCCACCGACGGTTTATCGCAAAATCCGAGGGCAATTGATGAATTGGATTCGGAGGTCATAAATCAATAAATCGGCAAATGGCCAAATGTCGCTATTGCATATCCGTTAGAATAAGGAGAGCGCCGTGGTTTTTAACTCGAGCGGAGATTCTACAGTATCAAGATCCCGCGGAAACTATATTATCTTAACAACTCCCTGATAAAAGCCTCGGTAAATGCTTGTGTCCGGTGAATACTGAGACTTCGGCCTTCATAAAAAAGCTCAATTTCGTATAGGTATTTGTACGAATTGCCGAATGCCGATTATTGTTGCTAGCATCCTAAAGTCATTAGGTTAGCGATTATTCAGGAGCTCCAATGAATATACCCGATAAATCCTTGAATACTGATACATACGGAAATACGGACCCCGACAAATTCCGACTGATGGTTGAGGAACGGGCCTACTTTAAAGCCGAAAGGCGAGGATTTGCAAGCGGACATGAACTGGACGACTGGCTGGAGGCCGAACAGGAAATAAGCAACCAGTGCCGCTATTGGTATTTGGATAACGACCCATCCTGATCTCAGGGCATTTTTTAAACCCTATCTGAAAAAGAACGAGGTATACCATGAGACGCAACATTCATGTCAATAATGCCGCCGCGTATACGCCGGAAATACGCAGACGCTGCGTCGCCTATCATGAAGCCGGCCATGCCGCAGCCATTTATCTGATCAACCGGATGCGCAGCATTCCTCCGCTCTTATTCAACCTGAGATTCAGCGTCGCTCACTCCGATACCGTTACCGATTTTCAGACCGCTTACGAAAACTATATCGCCTGCATCGAAGGTGGCCGCCTGCTGCACACATTGCCCGATACGCTGGACGATTTCCGGTATATATCGGTGGAAAACGGGCAAGATTGGATTCGAAATCCGGAAAATTTATTGAATGCCTTCGAGGCGGACGTGATTAATCTGCTCGCCGGCTCCCTGGCGGAAGCCAAATTTGTCGCGGAAATGGATGACGAAATCTTTACTTACCGGCTGGTCGATCCGCCCGCGCTGGAAAATTACGGCGGTTCCTTCGACCTGGCGCTAATCGAGGACTACTTGCAGCGCTACTCGCCCGATCAACAGACCCGGGATCAGAAATTGAACCAATTACATCAGGTAGCATTCAATTTCATAAATGATTATCATAACTGGCGCGCCATCTCCAAACTTGCGGAATTTATACTTGCGGCCGATAAGGATACGATTTGCTCCGAAGAAGTCGCGACAATCTTGGGGGAGTAAAGCCTCCTGCACGGGCTTTTTTTACCGCGTCGAACGCAGGCGATTCCATCGCCGCAGCGTGGTATCGATCTTTATTCGGATTGATAAAAACGCATCGCCGACTCTCCCATCAGGATAAAAAACCAACCTCCGGGAAAACCTCATGGAAAAGCGTGAAAACGATATTGTGAAATTAGTGATCGCATCTTTAAGCCAGTTTATTAACTTTTTGAAAAACCTGCTGGGACGCGCGATGCATTTTCTGACCGACAAGGAACGGCCGGTCGATCTGAATAAAGCGCCGGACATGGATCCGAAACAAAAAAGAATCATCATTTTTACGCTCGGCTTCATCCTGCTGCTGCTCGCCTTCAATAACCTACAGGAAATCCGTCAGAGCGAAATCCCGTTCAGCCAATTCATGACATTGATGCAGGAAGGGAAGATCGACAAAGTGGTCGTCTCGGAACATTACCTCAGCGGCGTCATTAAACCCGAAGCCGGCGAAAGCACAGGCAAACCTTTCACGACGGTGCCGCTCTGGCACTCCGACCTGGCCGAAATGCTCGCCAAGAACAAAGTGGATTTCGTCGTCAGAAGCGGCGACAACTGGCTGTCCAATCTGATTTTCAACTGGATCATCCCGATCTTCATTTTCGTGTTCATCTGGTCCTGGCTGCTTCGCCGCAGCGGTGCTGCCGCCGGTCCGCAGGCATTTCTGAATATCGGCAACAAGGCCCGGATTCACCAGGATACGCAGCCAAAAATCACTTTCAAGGATGTCGCCGGCGCCGACAGCGCCAAGCAGGAACTCGGTGAGTCGATCGATTTTCTGAAAAATCCGGAAAAAATCCAGAAACTCGGCGGCCGCATGCCGAAAGGCGTGCTGTTGGTTGGCCCGCCCGGCACCGGCAAGACGCTGCTCGCCCGCGCAGTTTCGGGTGAAGCGCAAGTACCGTTTTTCAACATCAGCGGTTCGGAATTCATCGAACTGTTCGTGGGCGTCGGCGCGGCCCGCGTTCGCGATTTATTCGAACAGGCGCGCAACAAGGCGCCGTGCATCATCTTCATCGACGAACTCGATGCAATCGGCCGCTCGCGCGGCGGCCCGGTAGTCATGGGTGGACACGACGAACGCGAGCAAACCCTGAATCAACTGCTGACCGAAATGGACGGCTTCGACACCTCCGTCGGGGTCGTGGTGATGGCGGCCAGCAACCGGCCCGAGGTTCTCGACAAGGCGCTGCTCCGCGCCGGCCGCTTCGACCGCCAGATCATTGTCGACAAGCCCGATCTGCAGGACCGCATCGAAATCCTGAAACTGCATACGCAGAGAATGATCCTGGCCAAGAACATCGATCTTGCAGTGATTGCCCGGCGCACGCCCGGCCTGGTCGGGGCCGATCTTGCGAATATTGCGAATGAAGCCGCGATTCTGGCGATTCGCAACGGTCACACGCAGGTGGAAATGCAGGACTTCGAAGCCGCGATCGACCGCATTCTGGCCGGTCCGGAAAAGAAGAGCCGGGTGTTGAACCCGGAAGAAAAACGCCGGGTCGCTTTTCACGAGGCCGGACACGCGCTGGTCGCGGAAACCGTACCGACCGGCCAGCCCGTGCATAAGATCTCGATCATTCCGCGCGGTGTAGCAGGACTGGGGCATACCTTGCAACTGCCGGTCGAAGAAAAATTCCTTGCGACCGAAGACGAACTGAAAGACCAGATCGCGATTCTGATGGGGGGACGGATGGCGGAAGAAACCGTGTTCGGCAATGTTTCGACCGGCGCGCAAAACGACCTCGAAAAAGCGACCGAAATTGCACGCAATATGGTCTGCAGCCTCGGCATGAGCAAGAAGCTCGGGCCGCCGGTCTACGGCAGACGCCAGCATTTGCAGTTTCTGGAATCCGAAGTCTCCGAATACCGCAATTACAGCGACATCACGGCCAGCCTGATCGATGCCGAAATCAAGATGCTGATCGAGGAAGGCGAAAGCCGGGCGCGCGAAATTCTGACCACAAAGCGCACAATGCTCGACAAACTGGCCAATCTGCTGCAGGAAAAAGAAGTCGTGAACCGGGAAGAAGTCACTGCCCTGATGGGCAAGTAATTTTTACCCTTCAGCCCACCGCACCCTTACCGGTGCGGTGGCTTTTCTTTTAGCGACCGATACGCCCCCGGATTCAGATAAGAATATTCTTCGCAATCGCATAGAATCTTTTCCGCTCTTCGATGCCGTTCAAGCCGCCGTTAATCGAAATGCTGATAAATTCGACCGGAGAAACGTCATGAACCTGGCCGCCGTATTTCTTCTTTAAAACTGCGCCGTCGGGTTCGTTGGCCGCATCGTTCAAATGCCGTCCGTCCCAAAACTCGCAGGCGCTCCATACCGCATATTCGGGCTGTTCGAGTAATTCGGGGGAATCAATGAACAAATTTTCATTCCCTTTTTTGATTCCTAGCTGCAAATAATTGGCGCGCCCGGTGGTCTGAAAAATCCCCCGCCCTTTGAACCGGGCTCCGTCTCCCGTCTTTGTATTGCCTAAATCCTTGCGTCCTTCATAAGCATTGCCGGAGGCATATTCTTCGAGCGTCCGGAACCGGTCTGTTTCGTGGCAAGCCTGCGCCAGAAAATGCGCATATTCATGCGGCCTATCGATTTCATAGGCAGGGCAGATTTTATTGATCCAATCCGCCAATGCGGACATTAGAGGGGTAGATTTGCCCGCAATGGCAGCCAAATGTTGTTCAGTAATGGTATAAGACATAAATACTCCTCAAGCAGAAACCGAAAGCCGCCGTTCATCAGTCCCGTGGATCGTACCGGACTTAAATCCGCAGAAGGATTATGACAATAGAATTTTCCGACGCCGAATGCATTGCTACCGATCAGGGTTAAGATCATTTGTCATATCTAACGACCATCATCTAGAATTTTCCATCATACTCTTTTTTAACCTTTTTACAAAGATAAGCTTACACTCTAACCATTTTTCGCGGCAATGGGTTGGCTACGGGGCTGTTCCGGCAAAGCGGGCGAACCCGCTCGAATAATCGCCTTTCGAATATCTCGATGACTCGAAAACAGCAAACCAACGATTCAAGCAAGACCGCTCCATACAAATGGTCGGCCAAAGTCACGCGCGAAAGCAATGCCCTTAGCCTGGAACAGGGCGTCTTTACCTGGAAAGATCCGCAGCGGATTGCCGAATCGCTGAGGAACTCGGCCGAAGCAAGCACGCGCCGCAAGGCCGAACCGTTCCGCTCGGCAATGTCGATGCTGGTATTTTACATCAACCGCGCCGGCAAGAATCTGGCGCCCGAACAGAAGCAAATCCTTGAGCAGGCCAAACGGGCGCTGCGCGATTTGTATGGAAAAAAATGAGAGAGACCCGTTACCCCAAAACGCACCTTACTGGTTTTCTTGCCGATGCCGCTCGGAAAACAGGTTGAAAAATTGTTTCGCCGTCCTGCCGCTTTTCACAGCCCGCTTTTGCGCAAACTCCAATGCCTCCCGGTGTAATCGATCCCGATCGCCGCTATAGGCGGGAAAATAACTGTCGACGATGTTCAGGTAAGTCTGGGTCGAATGCGGATAGAACGCCAGCCATAAGCCGAAACGGTCCGATAGCGAAATCTGTTCTTCGACCGCATCGGAATAATGCACCTCGCCATCCACCAGACGAGTGTCGAGATTATCGCTCATCCGTTCCGGAAGCAAATGCCGGCGATTCGACGTCGCATACACCAGTACGTTCTCGGGCGGCAGCTCGATCGAGCCTTCGAGCACACTTTTCAGCGACTTGTAACGGCGGTCGTGCGCTTCAAACGAGAGATCATCGCAGTAAACGATGAAGCGTTGCGGCAGTTCGCGGATTTCGTCGACAATCTCGGGCAAGTAAACCAGATCCTGTTTATCTACTTCAATGATCCTGAGCCCCTCCTCTCGGAATTCGTTCAAAAGTGCCTTGATCAGCGATGACTTGCCGGTGCCCCGGGCTCCCCAGAGCAAGGCATTATTGGCCGGCATTCCGGATAGGAAACGTGCGGTATTATCGAGCAATTGCCGTTTCTGTTCGTCGATGCCGACCAGATCCTTTAGCCGAATCGTATCCAGACGGGCGACAGGGCGTAAACACTCTTTATGCTGGCGCCAAATGGCGGCATGCGTAGTATGCCAATCGTTGGGCTTCACACTTTGATCCTAAGATTTAAAGACAATGGAAACTTGCAAAAATCACCTGCTCAAGAAACAGTAAAGTATCGGGAAAATACGCTTAAAGCAAGGAGTCAATCTGATGTGCTTTCAAACCCCAGCTGAAAAGATTGGCGACCCGTTTATTACTCTGCCTGAGATAGGGCAGTAACATTTGCATCCAGTGGAACAGAAGATGAAACCCAATTTCGGGATTCCGTTCGAGGAATTGTTTAAGTTTTGGCGCCTTGATGATTGCCATTTGGCAGGGAGTGATGGTCTTGACCGTGGCGCTATACGGTTCGTCGTCGAAAAAACAGAAATGCGCAAACTCATGACCTTCAAGTAATTCGCAAAGTCCCGACAACATTTGCCGGTCTTCCGAAATTTTTACGTTCGTACATACCGAGACTTTTCCCTCAAGTATCACGTAGATATCATTCCCTTTTTCGCCTTCGACAATGACCAGTTGATCTGCGTCGTAGCTTTTGCGATTCCAAAACTGCCCTTCTACAAATTCGGGGTGCGCAAGCAGCGATTTTAATGAATAGGGCTGAAGCATTTCGAGCATAAACAACTCAGTCTACGGAATATATGGCAAAAGCTACTTAAAAAATTAAAATCCCACGCCCTTGTTTCATCCTCGGGGCAAATGGCCGCGAGAAATTGATCCTTATTAAAATCGATTGGCGAATTTTCGCCCTAATTCCGGCTTAGTACATTGGCAGGGCATAGGTCGAGCACTCTTTAGCCTCAGTCCCGGCCGGTATTTGGAACATCGTGGATTATCAGCCTTCCAAATGGTATTTCACAATCCGCTCGACCTCGTTTTTCGAGCCCAGGATCACCGGCACACGCTGATGCAGGCTCTGCGGCTTCACGTCGAGCATCCGTTCGCGGCCGGTCGTGCAGGCGCCGCCGGCTTGTTCGACGATGAAAGCGACGGGGTTGGCTTCATACAGCAGGCGAAGCTTATACGGCTTTTTCGGATCGCGACTGTCGTAGGGATACAGAAAAACGCCGCCGCGGGTCAGAATCCGGTACACCTCGGCGACCAGCGAGGCGATCCAGCGCATGTTGAAATTCTTGCCGCGCGGACCGTCCGTGCCCTGCACGCATTCGTCAATATAGCGGCGAACCGGCTCTTCCCAAAAACGCTGATTGGACATATTGATCGCAAATTCGCCGGTATCTTCAGGAATCGTCATGTTGCGGTGGGTCAGGATGAATTCGCCGATGTCCTGATCCAGCGTAAAGCCGTTTACGCCATGGCCCGTGGTCAGCACCATCATCGTCGAAGGTCCGTACAGGACAAAGCCGGCGCAGACCTGTTCCGCGCCTTTGCGAAGGAAATCTTCGGGCTCGGCATCCACACCTTCGCGGCAGCGCAGAATCGAAAAGATCGTGCCGACGGTCAGGTTGATGTCGATATTCGACGAGCCGTCCAACGGGTCGAACAAGACCAGATATTTGCCTTTCGGATATTGCGGGGGAATCTTGATCGGCTCGTCGACTTCTTCGGACAGCATGCCGGCCAGATGCCCCGTCCAGTCCAGCGCCTCGACCATGATTTCGTTGGTAATGATATCGAGTTTCTTCTGCACCTCGCCCTGCACGTTTTCGGATTCGGCACTGCCGAGCACGCCGATCAGATTGCCGCGATTGACCTTGTGCGAAATCTGTTTACAGGCGGTAACGATGTCATTCAACAGCATCGTAAACGTTCCCGATGTACCGGGATGCTCGCGCTGCTGTTCGATCAGGAATTGGGTCATCGTGACTTTGTTGGCCATGGATTGTCGGATCTCCGTTGTAGTTCGTTTCTTACCTGCCAATTATACCCGCTTGGTCCGCATCGAGGTGCCCAAATTCCTGAACCGTAGCGGCTGACCGGCAAATTGTCGCGCCGGTTTCACAAATGCGGATTTTATGTTATATTTACTATAAATGAGAATGATTATTGATAACTGAGTCAATTCAGTAAACGATTCAATTTGAAGGCTATTTTATGTTGATTGACTTGAAAAAACTTGCCGTCGGCGATCTGGCGAAAATCGTCGGCTTCGACAAAGCGGGCAAAGCCTACCGCAAGCGTCTCTTGGCTATGGGACTGACGCCGGGCACCGAATTCAGCGTGACCCGCTTCGCGCCGATGGGCGATCCCGTCGAGATCCGCCTGCGCGGTTTTTCTCTCACCTTGCGTAAAGACGAAGCCGCGGTCCTGCAAATCGAGAAGCTCTGATGGCCGCCGATTTCACGGTCGGCGTGGTCGGCAATCCCAATTGCGGCAAGACCACTCTTTTCAATGCGCTGACCGGCGCCAAACAGCACGTCGGCAACTGGCCCGGCGTCACGGTTGAAAAAAAGACCGGCGAGTATTCCTTTGAAGGCAAAACGGTCGCACTGGTCGACCTGCCCGGCACTTATTCCCTCGAAGCCTCCGACGATCAGGTTTCCCTCGACGAGAAGGTCGCGCGCGATTTCGTCGCGGCCCAAGAGGCCGACCTGATCGTGAACATCGTCGATGCCTCCAGCATCGAGCGCCATCTGTATTTGACTTCGCAGCTGATCGAGATGCGCACGCCGATGATCCTGGTGTTGAACATGATGGATGCGGTCAAGCAGCGGGGCATCAGGATCGACATTCCCTATCTTGCCGAACGGCTCGGCTGTCCGGTCGTGCCGATCGTCGCCTCGACCAAGCAAGGCATCGGCGCGCTCAAGAAAGCAATCAATCAGGCCGCTCTCGCCAAGCCGACCCCCAATCTGAATATCGATTATGCGCCCGCGCTGGAACAGGCCATCGCCGAACTCGCGCCGCAGCTTGCCGATGCCGCGGCGCGGCAGCGTTGCGATTTGCGCTGGTTAAGTATGCGCCTGCTCGAAGACGACACGCTGGCGCAGAAAATCGCCGGACCTTCGGTTGTCGAAGCGGTCAAAGCCCTGCAGCGCCGCATCGAACAGGAAACCGACGACGAAATCGACATCCTGGCCGCCGACGCGCGCTACGGCTTCGTGAACGACCTCACGCAAGCGGCGGTCTGCAAACAAAACGAAGTCAGCCGCCATACGTCCGAACGAATCGATGGCATCGTGTTGAACCGCTTCCTGGGCATTCCGATCTTTCTGCTGGTGATGTACGCGATGTTCATGTTCACGATCAACATCGGCAGCGCGTTCGTCGACTTTTTCGACCAAGCGGCCGCGGCGCTGCTCGTCGACGGCCTGGGACGGGTCTTGTCCGATTGGGGCCTGCCCGAATGGCTGACCGTGCTGGTTACCCGAGGTATCGGCGGCGGCATGCAGGTCGTCGCGACTTTCATCCCGATCGTCGGCTTCCTGTTCCTGTTTTTGTCCGCGCTGGAAGATTCGGGCTACATGGCCCGGGCCGCGTTCGTAATGGACCGTTTCATGCGGATGATCGGCCTGCCCGGTAAATCGTTCGTACCGATGATCGTCGGCTTCGGCTGTAACGTGCCCGCGATTATGGCGACCCGGACGCTCGAAAACCCGCGCGACCGGATTTTGACCAACCTGATGAACCCGTTCATGTCCTGCGGCGCACGGCTACCGGTCTACGCGCTGTTCGCGGCCGCGTTTTTTCCGGTCAACGGCCAGAATCTGGTCTTCGGCTTGTATCTGTTCGGCATCGGCGTTGCCGTACTGACCGGCCTGATCATGCGCCATACCCTATTCAAGGGCGAATCGTCGCCGTTCATCATGGAACTGCCGGTCTATCACCTCCCTACCCTGCACGGTGTTTTGATCCGCACCTGGGACCGGCTCAAGTCGTTCCTGTTCAACGCCGGCAAGGTCATCGTGCCGATGGTGCTGGTGCTGAACTTTTTGAATGCGCTGGGCACCGACGGCAGCTTCGACCGCGAAAACAGCGACAAATCGGTCCTGAGCGAAATCGGCCGCGGCTTGACGCCCGCCTTCGCGCCGATGGGCATCCATAACGATAACTGGCCCGCGACGGTCGGCATCTTTACCGGCGTACTGGCCAAAGAAGCGGTCGTCGGCACCCTGAATGCATTGTACAGCCAAATGAACGCAGGCTCTGCGGCGGCCGAAACCGAGGCTTTCGACCTGAAAGACGCCCTGGTTGCCGCGCTGCAAACCATTCCCGAAAACCTGGCCGGCGTCGCCAAGAACGTGTTCGACCCCCTGGGCCTGAACATCGAAACCGCCAGCAGCGAACTGGAAGTCGAAACCGCCGCCTATGCGGCGATGCGGCAAAGCTTCGACGGCCAGGCCGGCGCCTTCGCCTACCTGCTGTTCATCCTGCTGTATGCGCCCTGCGTCGCCGCCACCGCTGCGATTTACCGCGAAACGAACCGGGGCTGGACCGTTTTCGTCGTACTCTGGACTACCAGCCTCGCCTACATGACCGCGACAGTTTTTTATCAAGCGATGACATTCGGCCATCACCCGGCAAACTCGCTGGCCTGGATCTTAGGCCTACTTGCCGTCTTTGCCTGCGTGATTGGAGGATTATGGCGGTACGGCAGACAGTCCGGTCCGCCCCTAGACAAAGGAGCCGCCGTTGATCCTGTCTGACCTGCGAAATTACATCAAGGCACAGCGCCGTGTCGCGCTGATCGACTTGGCCCATCATTTCAACGTCGATCCCGACGCCTTGCGCGGCATGCTCGGCAAATGGATCAGCAAGGGCAACCTCCGCAAACTACCCTCGGGTACAACCTGCGGCGGCAGCTGCTGCAAATGCGATCCGGCGTCGATTGAGCTTTATGAGTGGGTTGATACCCAATAAAGAGCAGAATGAAAGCGGGTAGGCTGGGTTGAGGAACGAAACCCGGCAAGTTCGGACACAGGCTGCGCTGGGTTTCCGCATAGCTCCAACCCAGCCTACGAGTTAGCGGCTGACTCTCAAATTTGAGGGCCGTAGGTGCGATTAGCGCAGCGTAATCGCACGCATGTGAAATGCCAAATATTCCTCCGATTACGCTATCGCTAATCGGAGCTACTTGCTTATCGCGGTCACCTGTTAGCGTCTCAGGGCCGTAGGATGCGCTGAACGAAGTGAAGCGCATCAATCGCGGAAGATGGACCTCTTTCGTTAGCCTAACCTACACTTTTTTCAATTTCTTTTGCGAATGGTCAAACGCGTAGGACGGTGGCCGCCAGGCGGTCCGCCAGCCTACGGCGGAACCGCTGGCGCGTTCCGCCTTACGGATCCGGATTTTCAGTTTTGAATAACTCGGCGGCAAGCTCGATCTGGTCGTGAAATTGGGGAATCGCGGGAATATTCCAGGATTTTCCAGCGATCCGGGAGAACAGATTGTTCAGCCACGGCCGGTTCGACCGGGCCTGATGAATGATCAATCGATGAGATTCCTTATCACTTTCGATCGCAAAATCCTCCAGCCAGACCTCGATCGGCTCCGATTCGCCGTACAGCGTGCCCTGGAGGTAGGCCTGGCGCGTGTCGAGATCGAAACGAAACGCCGATAATTCGGCAATACCCTTGAGAATGAAATTGGCCGCCCATCTCACGACGATGTCCGGCGTCAATTTGATTGCGATTTTCACCAAGCTGCTTTTAAAGCTCATGATCAACCTCGATCCGATGAAAAGAAAAATTCGGTTTTAAGCATTCTGTTGTTTTTCTTGCCTGAACTCGTTCATATCGGCGTTATCCACGCGGTCGTAGATTTCTTCGACCGTCAGCTTCAAGCCAATCGATTCGAACGGAACCGAATCGTCCAGAAAATAATATTCGGGCAGCCAATGCCTGTTCCGGCGCAGTACTTGGACGGAAACGAAATCCGGCTCGATCAGGACATACTCCTGTAATGACGGCAGGTTGATGTAGCGTAAAAGTTTCACCGCCGTATCGGTTTTTCGGGTTGACTTCGACAACACTTCGACGATCAGCACCGGGTTTTCGGAAAACATGTCCGAACCGCTCATTTTACTGCAATCGACGACGACATCCGGGTAAACATAGTCCTTGCCGAGCCGGACTTTCATGTCGGCCATAAAAGGCGTACACGGCTTTCTTTCCAGGTGATTGCCGAATTTTCGGAATACATTGCCGGCTATGCAGTTATGGTTATAGCCGGCACCGGCCATTGCATAAGCCTGGCCGTCGAGATACTCGCGCTTGAAATCGGAAGTCAATTCCGATTTCAGATACTCTTCCTCGGTCAGATAAATGACTTCGTGCGGATTCTGTAAGGCCATGATCCGATCTCCTGATTCGTTTACTTCCGGCATTATAATACCGTCTGCCGGCATCAAACCATCCAGCCGCCGGGCAAACCCCCATCGAACCTCTCGAATGTGACGATAACCGCATGGCAACCGTTCAAATTACAGCCGACGACCGCGAACACCCATCCGGCGTCATCGAAGCCCTTCGAAAGCATGACGGAGCCGAGGTTTCGGTGCGCCGCCTGCCTTTGGGCGATTATCTGCTGGATGGAAGGCTTCTCTTCGAGCGCAAGACATGGCGCGATTTCGCCGTTTCGCTGAAAGACGGCCGTTTGTTCGAACAAGGTCTTCGCCTCGCCGCATCGCCGCTGCTCAAGGCCATGATCATCGAAGGGCGCTCAAACGATCTGGCCGAAAGCGGCATGCGGCGCGAGGCTGTGCAAGGGGCGCTGATCAGCCTCAATCTTTTTCTCGGCATCCCCTTGCTGCGTTCCATCGACGCTGAAGAAAGCGCGAGACTGATGCTCTATGCCGCCCGCCAGTTCGATCACATTGCCCGGCAGACACCGCCCCGCTTATTCAAAGGCAAACGCCCCAAAGGCAAGCGCAAAATCCAAATGCGGATACTCCAATCGCTTCCCGGAATAGGCCCGCACATTGCCCATAACCTGCTGGAACAGTTTGGCAGCATCGAAGCCGTTCTCTCGGCCGACGAGCAAGCCTTGGCGAGTGTGGCCGGCATAGGCGCAGGACGGGCTAAATCGATTCGCTGGGCTGTCGGCGAACAATGGGCGTCTTATTCCCTATTCAGCACAGATGAATAATATCAAATGCGCTTTTTTCGCTTCATCGAGGCAAGGTTTCTTTATCCATGCGCTCGGTCAATGCACGGAGTTCGGCGGCGACCTGCACCGGATACGCCGCCGCATCGCTCAATGTCCGCAAACCCGCCGGCAAACGGCTTAATTGATCTTTCGCGTACTCCCTGATTTGGACGAGCGACGGCAGAGGCTCGACCCGTGCGCCGCTGCGCATGACTTCCTTGAGCAACGGCCGGCCCGCACAAGGGATTTCGGCCAGCGTAATCGTATCGCCGGCCAGCAACCCGTCGGCATCGAACCGGCGGTACACCTGTTTTACACCGGGCCAGGTCGCCTTGCCTTCGGAACGCTTCCGGCGCGGAATGCCGGCGTACTCCTGCAGCTTGTAAGCGCAATCCAGATAAGGCGCATCTTCGGAAGTATCCAGCCGGGTGCCGATGCCGTAACCGTCGATCGGCGCATCGGCCGCCTGCAAGCGGGCGAGCGTATATTCATCGATATTACCGCTGGCAAAGATGGTCGTATCGGTCAGGCCGCCCGCATCGAGTATCCGGCGCACCTTGTGGGCGTGGCCCGCCAGATCGCCGCTGTCGAGCCGCACGCCTTTGATCGGGATGTTCAAGGATTTGAGCCGGGAAGCCAGCTCGACGGCCTTTTGCGCGCCGCCTTCGGTATCGTAGGTATCGATCAGCAACACCGTATTGTCCGGATTGGCCCTGGCGAAATGCTCGAAAGCCTCGCTCTCGCTCCGATGCGCCTGCACAAAGGAATGCGCCATCGTACCGAATATCGGAATGCCGAACCGGCGGCCGGCGCCGAGGGTCGCAGTGCCGCTGAAACCGACCAGATACGCCGCCCTGGCCGCAAAGAGCCCGGCCTCGCCGCCGTGCGCGCGGCGGAAGCCGAATTCGACCAGCGTCTTGCCCGGCGCCGTCAAAACCGAACGGGCCGCTTTCGATGCGATCAGCGTCTGAAAATGCACGATATTGATCAGCCGGCTTTCGACGAACTGCGCTTCGGGCATCGGCGCGGTCACCCGCAGGATCGGCTCGTCCGGAAAAAACACGGTGCCTTCCGGCATCGCATGCACGTCGCCGGTAAAGCGGAAACGCCGGAGCCGCTGCAAAAACTCCGCCTTGAAAAACCCGGTGCCGCTCAGCCAATCCAGGTCGACAGGCGTAAACCGCAAATTCTGGAGATAGTCGACGGCCTGTTCGAGCCCCGCAGCGACAAGAAACCCGCGGCATGCCGGCAGCTTGCGAACGAACAGCTCGAACACGGCGATATCGTCCATGCGCTGTTGGTGATAGCCCTGCAGCATCGTCAACTGGTAAAGATCGGCTGACAAGGCCTCGTTCCCGGTCATGCCAGACGCCCCTCATCGATCAGAAAGGCGCCATGCCTCCGCATCGTCTGCAAAGCCTTGTCGCCATCGCCGGCAACGACGTCGACCGCCCGCACCGCATCCTGCAGTAAAAACACCGCATAGCCCCGCTTCAAAGCGTCGAGCACGGTGTTCAGCACGCAATAGTCGGTCGCCAGACCGGCCACGAACAGCCGCCGGATACCGGCGCGCTCAAGTCTTGCCTGCAAATCGGTATCCTCGAACCCCGAGTAGCCTTCGCTTTCGCGCCGCACGCCTTTGGAAATCACCTGCACCGCCTCCGGCAATGCCAAAGCCGCCGAAAACTCGGCACCCGGCATGTCCGCCACGCAATGCGCCGGCCAGGGCCCGCCTTGATTCCTGAACGAGGCGTGATCGGGAGGATGCCAATCGCGCGTCAAGTAAACGGGATAGCCGAGGGTATGGAATTTTTCGATATATCGATTAATGACCGGAAGAATACGATCGCCCTCGGAAACGGCCAGACTGCCTCCGGGTAAAAAATCGTTTTGCACATCGACGACGAGCAAGGCGTCGCCCGCGGTAACGCGTTCGGTTCTCATGCCCCAAACCCGGCAATCTCGCTGCCGGCGCGGAACAGGTTATGGATCCGGATAAACATATGCCCCTCCCATTGCGAAAAGCTCGTCTCTTGCGACAAAGCGGGCTTGCGCAAAGTTCTACGCAACGTTACGGCCGGATTGGACATCTCCCGAAAAAACCGTTAGCCTACCCGTTAATACACTTGCCGCCGCAACCGGGATCGGCTTGCCGACTCACCGAGAAAGATTAACCTTACAAATCAACCGCATCGTGAACCGAGTCAAATGAGCCTACCGTACCGCTCATGGCGGCCTTATCTTTACAAAAAAGCCAACGGGTCGCTACAAAAATCGACTCCGTTCAATTCCCTTTTTACTTATCCGGAATTTAGCCCATAATTTTATCGTTCGTTTTTGCCTAAATGAGTTCATGATGCAACTTTCGACAAGCCCTAGCGACGCCTCGAAGCCCACCGTGCTGATCGTCGACGACATGCCCGACAACCTCAGCATGTTGGGAGAACTGCTGCTCGGCGCCGGCTACCGGGTCATCGCCGCGAATTCGGGCCCGGCGGCCCTTCGCCTTGCCGCTCAGAACCCCCCACCCGATTTGATTCTGCTGGACATTATGATGCCCGGCATGGACGGCTACCAGGTTCTCGACCGTTTATCCGCCGAATCCGCGACCCGAAACATTCCGGTGATATTTGTTACCGCCCGGGACGACCCGCAAGACGAAGAACTCGGCCTGGCAAAAGGGGCCGCCGATTACATCACCAAACCGATTCGGCCGATGCTGGTTCTGGCCAGAATACGCACGCAACTGCAAGCCAAACAAGCGCGAGACTGGCTGAACAGCCGGAATGCCTATCTGGAAGAGGAAGCATTACGCTATGCGGTGGAAAAAGAACGCATGCAAACCGTTAGCATACGGGCGCTCGCCCATCTCGCCGAAACCCGCGACCCGGAAACGGGCAACCATATCCTACGGACGCAGAGTTATGTCAATTTACTCGCCACGCTGCTGAAAGATCATTCCCGTTTCAAGGAGATACTGACGCCGCACTACATTAAAATGTTGACACTCTCGGCACCTTTACACGACATCGGCAAGGTCGGCGTGCCCGACGACATTCTCCGCAAGCCCGGCAGCCTGACCCCGGAAGAATGGGAGACCATGAAAACCCATACGGTATTGGGGCGCGTCGCGATCGAAAAAGCCGAAACCGACGCCGAAGGTCAGGTCGAATTTTTCAAACTTGCCAAGGAAGTCGCACAATGGCATCACGAAAAATGGGACGGGAGCGGCTATCCCGATGGCTTAAAGGGCGAAGCCATCCCCGTTTCCGCCCGCATCATGGCCATCGCCGACGTCTTCGATGCGCTGATTTCCCGGAGGATTTACAAGATGTCGGTAATGGTTCACGAAGCCAAGGACACGATTGCCGCCGGCCGCAATATCCATTTCGATCCGGACATAACGGATGTCTTTCTGGCCAATTTTCAGGAATTCGAAACCATCGCCCATCGCCATTTCGATGATTTGTAGCCGTCGGCAGGCGCGGAAAGTCTTTCTCGAACAAAACAGATGAATCCCGACCAGCCTTCGCTCCTTTCCCTTGATCGCAGAAAAGCGGCGCGCGCCGCATTCTTGAAAATCGTCTTCATCTATGCGGGCTTCGCCTCGCTTTGGATACTGCTCTCCGACAAAATCGTGGCGCAGCTGTTCAGCGATGCCGCCAGCATCACCTTGGCCAGCACTGTTAAAGGCTGGCTGTTTGTGGTGATTACCTCGTTGCTGCTCTATGGGCTGTTGTTACGGTTCATGGACAGCGCATTTTTTACAGGTACCGAATCGGCGCGGAATCCGCCCGAAACCGTCGCAACCTACAGTTTTAGACATCTCCTCACGACGACCGCATTGCCGATACTGGCTGCGGGGTTGCAATGGCTGATTTGGGATGCAATCGCGCCCTACTCCTGGTTTCTTTTTTTTCCCGCCGTATTCTTCAGCGGCTGGATCGGCGGTCTCCGGGGCGGTCTCCTGGCCACCTCGATCGCGATTCCGCTGGCATGGTGGCTATTTATTCCCGTCCGCTATTCCTTTACCCTGGAACATCCGATGCAGATGGCGTCCATCGTCATGTTCATGGCCATGGGAGGACTCTTCAGCGTCTTTCACCATCGCCTGCAATCGGCAACCCGGGAAAATCGGGAAGCCCTTGCGGCGATCCAGGAGGCGAACGAAAAAATCACTCGGCTCTACCAACAAACTCAGGAACTGGACCGACTTAAAACCCGGTTTTTCGCGAATGTCAGCCACGAACTAAGGACGCCGCTGACGCTGATCCTGGGGCCCTCAAGCCAGCTTCTCGCCGCGGCGCAGCCCGGAACGTCCGCACACCGGAATCTGGAGGTCATCCATCGTAATGCCCGTTTGCTCTACCAGCATGTATCCGATCTGCTGGATGTGGTCAAGTTGGAAGCGGGCCGCATGCGCCTGCATTACGCGCGGATGGACATGGCCCAACTCGTACGCCTGGCGGCTTCCCATTTCGAGGCGCTGGCCGCCGAAAAAAACATCGATTTCAAGATAGAAGGTCCCGAAACGCTGGTGATGGAGTGCGATATGGAAAAATGCCAGCGCATTGTCATTAACCTGCTCTCCAATGCCTTCAAATTCACCCCCGAGAACGGCGGCATCTCCCTTGATCTAAACTCTACCAGGGAGCGCGCCATCATTTCAGTCAGAGATGATGGTCCCGGCGTTCCCAAGCCGTTGCGAGAAACCATATTCGAGCCGTTTAACCAAGGACAGGGCAGTTCCGGCCCCGTCTTCGGCGGCACCGGTCTGGGGCTCGCCATCGTTCGCGAATTCGTCGCGCTGCATGACGGACGCGTATGGGTGGAAGACGCACCCGGGAAAGGGGCGCGCTTCGTTGTCGAGCTGCCGCTCAAAGCGCCTGAAAATGCCGACATTGCGGCCGCGGATGCTGCCCTCGACGTACTCATTAAGGAAAACCTCGGCCCCGAACCGATTCCCTTATTGGCGGCGCCCTCCACGGCGAACGAACACCTACCGCTGATTCTGGTCGTAGAAGACAATCCCGACATGAACGCGTTTCTGGCCGAGTGCTTGAGCCGCCGTTACCGTGTCGCCTCCGCCTACAACGGCCAGGAGGGCCTGGACATGGCGTTAACCCTGCATCCCGATCTCGTGCTTTCCGACGTGATGATGCCGGGTATGGACGGCGATGCGATGGTGGCCGCCATGCGCGAGCATGCAGAATTGAGCAAGCTGCCTGTCATCATGCTCACTGCGAAAGCGGACGACGATTTACGATTGAATCTGCTGCGGGCCGGCGTTCAGGATTTCATTACGAAACCGTTCTCGGTAGAGGAATTGCAGGCCAAGGTGGACGCCATCGTCACCGAGCATCGGCGGACCTCGATCGAGCTGCAGGAAAGCGAGGAACGTTTCCGCATTACCTTGAGAAGCATTGGCGACGCCGTGATCGCGACCGATGTCGAAGGGCATGTGACGATTATGAATCCCGTCGCCGAAACGCTGACGGGCTGGCGCGAGGAAGAAGCGAAAGGCCGTCCTTTGCGCGAGGTTTTCGTCGTCATCAACGATTACACGCGGCAACCGGTAGAAGACCCTTTCGGCAAGATACTGAAGGCAGGAAAAATCACCGGATTAGCGAGCCATGCCCGCCTCGTTGCCCGGCACGGCGCCGAATATCCAATTGCCGATAGCGGCGCGCCGATCCGAAACGCCCAAGGCGCCATTTTCGGCGTGGTATTGGTATTCCGCGACCAGACGGAAGAGCTGAAAGCGCAAAACCGGCTGCGCGAAAGCCGGTCGATTTACAACGCCCTGATCAACAACATGTTCAACGGTATCGCGCACTGCCGCATGCTCTTCAAAGAAGGCGTCCCGGCAGACTATGAATTTATTGCCGTCAATCCGAGTTTCGAGAAGATGACTGGGCTTGCAGGAGCGGCGGGAAAAAAAATCAGCGAATTGATTCCCGACTATTGCCGGGACAATCCGGAAGCCCTGGCGATTTTCGGCCAAGTCGCGCAAACGGGTAAGGCGACCAATTGGGAGTATTATCTGGCGGCTCTCGACAAATGGTTCGCCGTTTCGATTTACTGTCCGGCACCGGGCGAATTCATCGTCATCAGCGACAATATCACCGAACGCAAGCTGGCTGAAACGGCCCTGAAGGAGAGCGAAAAACGCTACCAGCTGGCACTCTATGCCTCCAATGACGGGCTATGGGACTGGGATCTTTGCACCGGCCTGGCTTACCTGTCTCCGCACTATTATGAAATGACCGGCTATATGGCCGGCGAAATCACGCCCGACCTGGCTTTTTTCAAACACCTGATCCATCCGGACGACCTTGACGGTGTTCTTGCCACCATGACGGCACACCTGGAAGGCAAAACGCCGGAAAGCATCATCGAATACCGGATGCTCACTCGATCGGGAGCTATCAAGTGGATCCAAGGAAAAGGAAGAGTCGTCGAGCGAGGCACCGACGGAACACCGCTGAGAATAATCGGCACCATTTCCGACATTACCGGACGCAAACGGATCGAAGAAGAACTGAGACTGAGCGAAGCGCGGTTTCGCCAACTGTTCAATCTGGCCCCCCTGCCGCTTGCGCTGGTCGGCAAGGACGGCAAAGTGCTGGATTTAAACGAACGTTTTGTCTCCATATTCGGTCATACGCGCGACGCCATTCCGACGATCGAGGCCTGGTGGCCGCTCGCCTACCCCGACCCGGACTATCGGCGCCATGTTATCGAAACTTGGGAAAACGCCATGCAACGCGCCAGCAAGGAAAATCTCGATATCAAACCGATCGAATACCGGATCACCTGCAAGAGCGGCGAAGAACGTGTCATGGTAATTTCCGGCATCGATCTCGGCGGCAGCTTTCTCGCCGCGTTTTTCGATATCACCGAGCGCAAGCAGGCCGAAGAAGAATTGAACCAGCATCGGCACCACCTCGAACGGCTGGTCGCCGACCGCACCTTGGAATTGCGGCAAAAGACCCGGTACCAGCGCGCTCTGATCGACAATATGCCGCACAAGGTCTGGCTAAAGGATAGCGACGGGCATTATCTCGCGGCCAACAGGGCTTTTGCCGAAGCCATGCAGCTCGACATTGAAAGCATCGTCGGACAAACCGATTTCGATATACGGCCGAAGGAAATCGCCGAACGCTTCAGAAAAGACGACCAAAGGGTGATATTCGCCCGCCGCCAGAAGACTTTCGAAGAACGCGACAACAGCCATCCGGGCACATTTTACGAAACCTTTAAAGCCCCCATTTTCGATGAAGACGGCAGTGTGCTCGGCACCGTCGGTTTTTCCCGCGACATCAGTGCGCAAAAAGAGCTGCAATCGGTCCTGGAAAAAGCCCGGTACCATGCCGAAGCGGCCAGCTCTGCCAAGAGCGCCTTTCTGGCCAACATGAGTCATGAGATCCGCACGCCCATGAACGCAATTATGGGGCTTACCCATTTATTGCGCCGCGAACAGCCGACGCCGGCCCAGGACGACCGGCTGGCCAAAATCGAAAACGCAGCCAAACACCTGCTGTCGATCATCAGCGACATTTTGGATATTTCCAAAATCGAATCCGGCCATCTGGAGTTGGAGCGGACGGATTTCCGCCTGGACACCGTTCTGGACCAGGTCCGTTCGTTGATCGCCGAGCCCGCCAAAAACAAAGGGCTCCGGATCGAAATCGATGCCGGCGATATTTCACCCTGCCTGTACGGCGACCCGACCCGACTGCGCCAGGCCCTTCTCAATCTTGCCGGCAATGCGGTTAAATTTACGGATCAGGGCGCGGTATCGATTCGCGCCCGCTTGCTGGAAAGCGGCACCGACGAGATTGTAATCCGCTTCGAAGTGCAGGATACCGGCATCGGCATCGCCAAAGAGCAATTGCCCAAACTCTTCGAAGCCTTCGAGCAGGCCGACGCCTCGATGACGCGCCGCTTCGGCGGAACCGGACTCGGCCTGGCCATTACCCGGCGCCTCGCCGAGCTGATGGGCGGCGAAGTCGGCCTGGAAAGCGAACCGGGCCGGGGCAGCACTTTCTGGTTTACCGTCCGGCTCGGCCTCGGCAAAAACCCATCGCCCTTTCCGTCCACGGCTTTCGCCGAAAACAACGCCGAGACCGCTTTGCGTCAAACCCGGGCCGGCCTGCGGATTCTGTTGGCCGAAGACAATGCGGTCAACCGGGAGGTCGCACTGCAACTCCTGAAGGTCGTAGGGTTGACGGTGGAAACCGCGGAGGACGGCCTGCAAGCCAGCGAAAAGGCCCGAAGCGGGCATTACGATTTGATCCTGATGGACATGCAGATGCCCAAACTGGACGGATTGGAAGCCACCCGGATCATCCGGGCCTCGCCGGGTCTGGCATCGCTCCCGATTTTGGCGATGACGGCCAGCGCTTTCGCCGAAGACCGAAGCGCCTGCCTGGCAGCGGGAATGAACGGCTTCATCACCAAACCCGTGGAGCCGGAGGCCCTGTACAAGGCCTTGCTGGAATGGCTTCCGCAAATTACGCCGGCCCCAACGATAGCGGCGGACCGAACAACAGAGGGGGCCTCCATGCCGAACCGGGCTTTGGCCGATATTCCGGGGATCGATCAGACGCAGGGAATCGCTTCGCTTTTCTCCGATCAGCCCCGAAAATATGCGCGGTTTTTAACTTTGTTCGCCGATAACCACGGTGCCGATTCGGAGCGGCTTTTAACGCATCTGGCGGCAGGAGAGCTATCCGAAATCAAAAAATTGGCCCATACCCTCAAAGGCTCGGCCGGCAGCCTCGGCGCACCCTGGCTGGAAGAAACGGCCGCCGCCTTGATGAAGGCCCTGCGTCAGAACGCGGAAGGCGCCGAACTGGACACGTTGGTGCGAAGATTGGCCGGCGAATTGGCGATGCTGATCGCGGCCATCCGCCGCGCTTTGGAGAAAATGGACTTGCGCGCCGCCGAATCAGGCCACTTGCGGCTGCCCGAACTTCTCGACAGGCTGACTAGGCTATTGGAAAGCGGCGACATCGAAGTCAACAATCTGGCTTTTGCGGAATCGGAGACCCTGCGGGCGGGCCTCGGCGATACCGGCGAAAAACTGTTGCTGTACATTCGCGATTTTAAATATGAGGACGCGCTCCACGCGATACGGGCAATCGAATTTTAGGAACGGCGGGCGTAACGGATCAGGCCGACTATGGAAGACATTAAACCTTATAGTATTGACGGCTACCGTCCATGTCGCCCGTTTGACGGTAAAGCAGCGGCTGGCCGGCATGGAGCCGGGCTCCATCCAATACCTCGCAAACTGCGATCCGATGATCGCCGGCCTCGGCATAATGGCTGACCCGGCAGTCGAGATAAGCCAAACTGCAGTTTAGGACAGGCGCGCCGGTGGACGATTCGTACCAATCGAAACCGGCCATTTTGTCAGCCCCGGAACGGCCGAAATGCGCCGCAACCGCCAGCTGATCCTGGCCGAGCACATTGACCGTGCAAACGCCGCCGGCTTTGAGCAGTTGGTAAGAGTAATGCCCCGGATTGATGCTGATCGCCAGCAATAAGGGATCGAACGAAACCTGCATGACCCAGGCGGCGGTGAAGGCATTGCGGCGTTCGCCGTCGCGGACGCCGATCACGTAGACGCCGTGCGTGATCAGGTTCAAAAGCCCGGACGGATTCTCGATCATCCCCGCGCCAGCTTGATGCGCATCGACAAATCGGCCGCTTTGACATGCTTCGTCAGGGCGCCGATCGAAATATAATCCACTCCGGTTTCCGCGATCGTCCGGATATTGCCCAGCCCGATATTGCCGGACGCTTCGAGTTCGACGCGGCCGCCGGCAATCCGGACGGCGGCGCGGAGGTCGTCGAGACCGAAATTGTCCAGCATGATCCGGTCGGGCGCGGCGGCGAGCGCTTCGCGCAATTGTTCCAGCGTTTCGACCTCGACTTCGACCGGCGCCGTAGTCAGCTCGCGCGCCAACCGCACCGCCCCGGTGATCGAGCCGGCCGCCGTGATGTGGTTTTCCTTGATCAGGACGCCGTCGTACAGGCCGAGGCGGTGATTGTAGCATCCGCCGACGGTAACCGCATATTTCTGCGCCTGCCTGAGCCCCGGAATGGTTTTGCGGGTGTCGAGCACCTTGCAGCCGGTTCCGGCAACGGCCTCGGCGTATTGCCTGGCAACGGTCGCGGTCGCGGACAAAGTCTGCAGCAGGTTGAGCGCGGTACGCTCGCCGGTCAGCAGGGCTCGGGCCGGACCGGCCAACCGGCACAACACGGCGCCGGCTTTGACCGCCTCGCCTTCCGCGCACAGCCAGCCGATACGGACGGCAGGGCCCAGTTCGTTGAAAACCGCAGTGAACCAGGCCTGCCCGCATACGACCATCGGTTCGCGCGTCACAACCTCCGCTTCGGCGGTGACGGTACCCGGCACGATCGCGGCGGTGAGGTCGCCGGTGCCGATGTCTTCTTCAAGAAAAGGCCGTATATCGAGCGTTGTCGGAAATGTCATTGAGCCTACCGGAGGGATAAAAATACGCTACTTTGCACTGGACGACCGAATCACGGCGCCGGAAGTTTCCACGCGCTGCCGGATCGCCTGCGCCAGCTGATGCACGGCCATCGCATATTTGTCGCTGTTGTTATAGCGCTTGATCACCTTGAAATTGGGATAGGTGCGCCAGTGCTCCAGGCCGTCGTAGGTGCTCAGCTCGATCACCTGCCCCTCCGCTCTGGAGCCGTTGCCCGGCCTGGCGACCGGGTTGTTATAGTGCCAGCCGTTCTTGGAAAAATAGTGGGCGACACTGCCGATCGCGTCGTGCGGATGCCAGAGGTCGCGCCGGCCGTCGCTGTTGAAGTCGATCGCCAGCCGGCGGAAGCTGCTCGGCATGAATTGGCCATAGCCCATTGCACCGGCCCAGGAGCCTTTCGGCTCCAACGGATCGAAGCCTTCTTCGCGCGCCATCAGCAAGAAGCTTTCGAGTTCGGACATGAAGAATTTCGAGCGCCGGTAGGTGTCGAAAGACAGCGTCGTCAGCGAATCGAAAATGCATGTTTTGCCGAAGTTGTGCCCGAAATAGGTCTCGACGCCAATAATCGCGACGATATATTCGGGATCGACTCCATAGGTCACGCTCGCTTTGCGAATCACCTCCGCATTATCGAGCCAGAAGTTGGTGCCGTTCTGAATATGCTGCTCGGTCAGAAACTTGTTCCGGTAACGGGTCCAACTGCCGACGCTGGGCCGGGAAGAGCCGTTCGCAGGTGCCGGGTTTTCAAGGCGGATGACCGAATCCAGGCGATGGGCTTGAGAGAAAAGGCCGTTCAGGTAGCTTTCTGTGAATCCGTGCTTGCTCACCATGTCGCTGATGAAGCGCCGCACGGGAAGATAATCCGAATAAGTGCCGGTCAGAACGCCGGCCGCATAGCCCTCGGATAACCCCGCCCTAACGGAAGCCGGCGGATAGGACTCGGCAGGAGGCTGTACCGCCGCGGGCTTCGATTGCGCTTGCGGGGGGCTTTGATAGGCATATTTGTCATGCAGTCCGGGTGCATCGCTCGCGCAACCGGCGATAAACACGACCAAAGCCGCAATCGGGAAATGTATTAAAATTCGGGGGGGCACGATGATCCTCAATTCTTGTAATTTTTCGGCGGACGATTGAATGGCTCGATTACCGATTTTTCAACCCGCTTCTGTTTTGCGCTGACTTAGACTCATCCGCGTCCGGTCCGTTCATCGATTCCTGCCGGTTCGGTCCAAAACGATACGGCCCGGGCATAAATCCGCGCCCGCCTCCGTACAAGAGCATTCCATTACGCGCCGGCCTGCAGGAGTTCGGACGCCAATACCTTCGGATTGCACCCGAGCCGTGCGCCGCCGGACTGGGAATCAAGCCGGGTGGTCGTGATGAAAAGACGGAACGATCTGCTCGCCTCCCAGCGAAAGTCCGTCCGGAACGGATGAGTTTACGTTTTGGAAGATTATCCCACTAAAGCCTTAACATTTAAATACTTCGCTGGATTTAACGGCGCTTTCGGGAAATAATAAAAATTGCTGGCAATGACTGCCCCTAACGGCCCTCAATTATTTCTCATGCTGATTGACCGACACTGGCTGACCGAAGCCGACCAAATCCCTTCCCCCAATTTTGACGACCGGCCTGACGCCGAAGACATTTCGCTGATCGTGATCCACTGCATCAGCCTGCCGCCGGGCGAATTCGGCCATTCCTATGTCGATCAATTATTCTGCAATCGGCTGGATCCGGCCGTACACCCGTATTTCGAAGCGATTCACCAACTGAAGGTTTCGGCGCATCTGTTGATCAAGCGCGGCGGCGAAATCACCCAATATGTACCGTTCGACAAGCGTGCCTGGCACGCCGGGGTTTCGTCGTACCTGGGACGCGAGCGCTGCAATGAGTTTTCGATCGGAATCGAACTGGAAGGCGCCGAGGATGTTGCTTATACGGAAGCGCAATACCGGCAACTGACGGTGGTCATCCAGACCTTGTTGAGAACCTATCCGAGGCTATCCAAACAACGTATCGCAGGGCACAGCGAAATTGCGCCAGGACGCAAGACCGACCCCGGCGAGGCATTCGAGTGGGAAAAATTGCGGCAATTGCTGGATGGCCGGAATTGCTAAGGATTTGGATGGAAATAACCTCCCGAAGGTTGATTGTTATGAAAAGCAGATGATTTACTCCCCTCTTTTAAAAAAGACGACTGCAGGGATGCAGGAGGTAGCGTAACGCAGGGAGCGGTTACCGACGACTGCAGGGATGCCGCCACTAAAGGGTGGTCTATGGACAGAGGTACGAGCCCAAGGAAGGGCGAGGTAGATCGCGTCGGGAACAAGCGATCGAGGGCAATGCAGGAGCAATTGCCGACGACTGCAGGGAGGCAGGAGGTAGGCAATGCAGGAGCTATATTGCCGAGGGGCCGGGGGAGATTTATTAAATAAATCCCCCTCGATCCCCCTTTTTCAAAGGGGGAGGTTATTTTTGACGAAACTCCCCTTTTCAAAGGGAGAAGCGAACCTTTATTTCAGCCTCTCTGTAACCTACCGGTTTCAGGAAATTCTTGGAGCCAAATCCTAAAAAGGCCAGAGACGCGCCCGACCCGCTATTGAATGATTTGTTTGACCGGCTTTTCGGCTGTCCAGGCGACCCAGCCGATCACGATCCGGTAAATCAGCAGCAGAACCACCGGCAACAGGATAAAGTAGCCGATCCCCGTAAACATCAAAAGTGCGGCTATCGCAAACCCGGCCAATGTGATCCAGACGGTATTGATCTGCCAATTGAAGTGAGATTCGAGCCAGGTACCCTGAACCTCATTCCGCTTCATGAAATTGATCGCGATCCCTATCAGCAAGGTCAGTCCGCCGAAGCCGAACGCCAATACCTGACATAAATAGACGATCCCGGTCAGCGTTTTCAGGGAGGCCATTTTTTCAGCATCATGTGATTGCGGTGATTCGCTCATGGTGAACTCCTGCGTCAGTAATTTAGTCTTTCGGGACAATGTCGCGGCGCACTGCCTTAGACAGAGTGCCCTCAACATTGAATTAGGCGTAAAATGCCGGTACAAAGTTTCGGGTTCGTCATAACACTCAACCGCCGTCATCTTCATTCATGCGTATTGCGATCGCCTATCTCTGCGTGGTCTTGTTGTGGGCCACCACGCCTTTAGCCATCAAGTGGAGCGGAGAAGGCCCCGGCTTCCTGTTCGGGGTAACCGGACGCATGGCGATCGGCGTCGTCTGTATCGGCCCGATTCTGTTGATCATGAAGCAGCCTTTGCCCTGGCACTACAAGGCACGGCTGACTTATCTCGCGGTCGCGCTGCAGGCATACTGTTCGATGCTCGCGGTGTACTGGGCCGCCCAATTCATTCCGTCCGGCTGGATTTCGGTGCTGTTCGGCCTGACCCCGCTAATTACGGCGCTGCTGGCAAGGTTCTGGTTGGGGCAGTACGAACTGAACTTCAGCAAATTGCTCAGCTATCTGCTTGGCGTCGGTGGACTGGCCCTAATGTTCGGATCGGCATTGACAATGGGGCACAACGCCGCCCTGGCTATCGCGGCGGTGATTTTAAGTTCCTTTCTGCATGCGTTCAGCGCCTTATCGATCAAACGCATCGGGGCCAACCTCCCGGCATTGACGCAGGTCGCCGGCGGCCTGCTGATCGCGCTGCCCGCTTATTTACTGACCTGGGGCATCTTCGACGGCGAATGGCCGGATCGCTTCACACCGGCGAGTATCGCGTCGATCGTTTACTTGGGAATGATCGCAACGACGGCGGGCTTCGTGCTGTATTATTACTTGCTGATTCAGCTGCCGACGGCACGGGTTGCCCTGATCACCCTGATTTCGCCGGTGCTGGCGCTGCTGCTCGGTCACGCAGCCAATCGGGAACCGATAACGGCCGATGTGCTAACCGGCGCACTGACGATATTGGCTGCCCTGTTTCTTCACGAATTTACGGGCCAGCGCTCCTCCCGCGGCTCCGCCAAGGCAGCACCCTATGCGGCGGCCGAAATCCGCGACAGCCGCCGCCGACCAACGGACAAGCGGCCTGGCAGATACCGTTAGCGAAATAGTTCTGCCCAATTCCCGGATTTAATGCTACTATGACCGCTCCGCAAGAGAGTGAGCCGGGCGGATTACCCGCCCGGATGTGTTGCGCCAAGACGATTGGCGGTTTTTTCAGAAGAGTATTTTATGTCAGATCTGGTTACAGGCACCGTTAAATGGTTCAATGATGAGAAGGGCTTTGGCTTCATCGCCCAGGAAGGTGGCAAAGATGTTTTTGTGCATCACAGCGCAATTAACGGCACCGGCAGAAAAACGTTACGCGAAGGCCAGAAAGTCACAATGAAGGTGACTCAAGGTCAAAAAGGGCCGCAAGCCGAGAATGTAACGGCAGTCTAAACCAGATCAAACCCGCATAGAATCTTCTTTCTTACGCGGGTTTTTTATTGTGGTTTGATTGCTTACGCCCCGGTCGCAAAATCCTTAGCATCTGCGGCATCCGCAGCTTCGCCGATGCCGTGCGTTTTTTTTGCGCATCCACATTCTCCTTGTCTTAAAGGATCAAGGCTAAGGTAAGACCCAGGTTATCCACCCATAGGTAGCGCCAGGCCAAGGGTTTTCCTTTGCCGGACACATTGTGCGGAGCAGCGGGCCTCATTAACCCAACGGCAGTGAGAACTGCCGGGGCAGTTTCTATTTGCTGTTGAAACGGCACTTTGCCCTTCCAAACAAAATTCGCGCTGACCGGCCCGCCTTGAAAAACGGTTCCCTGTCGGGCTGCGTTTACCATTAAGGCAATGGCGACAGGATAAAGCTGCTGTTCCGGGCAAAAAATTCGGGCCGGTGCCTGACTTCCATCTTCTTACTCGGACGGAGGCAAAGCCCCTGCCGATGAGCGCTAGCGACCAAAGCCACAACCTGTACGCCCGGCAATCGCGCTATGAGCGCCATCATTCCGACTCACAGGGCTCGACTGGGATCAAGCCCGCGTCGTAGGCCGAATTGGCTCTCATCCGCAAAAATGGCGCGATTACCCCAAATCGCTGCTTGACGCCGATTTATTTGGGTGCGCCCTACTCAAGCCGTTTCACAAACGGTGCTGCTTTTTTGGAGCCCGTACGCCCGCTCGGAATTCGCTGCCGCAAGGCAGCTCTTTTCAACCTTTATCCGAAACTCCGGCGAGCGTTACATCACAACGGCGGTTCTTCGTCATACATCGCCCCTTTCCGTACCTGCAAGGGCACGGACCGACCTTAAAACGATGCTGCAAAGACCGAGCGCACTACGGGATATGGTGTAGAATGACCGCACTTTTGACCTGCCGTATGTCTATAAAATGGATGCCCGCGCATCGGATAGTCCAAAAAACGCAAGATGCAAGAACTAAAGCTGACGCGATCGAATGAATGCAAATAAACGACTGGCGATTTTTGATCGCCTAGCCGAAGCAATCCCCGAACCCACTACGGAACTGCGCTATACGACCCCGTTCGAATTATTGATCGCCGTCGTCCTGTCCGCCCAGGCGACCGACAAAGGCGTCAATAAAGCGACCGCCAAACTCTTCCCGGTCGCCAATACGCCCCGGGACATTCAGGCCCTCGGGGTAGACGGCCTGAAAGAGTACATCAAAACGATCAACCTCTATAACGGCAAGGCCACCAATATCATTGCACTGTGCGGCCAATTGCTCGAAAAACATCACGGCGAAGTACCGGACTCGCGGGAGAACCTGGAGGCGCTTCCCGGGGTGGGACGGAAAACCGCCAATGTGATTCTGAATACCGCCTTCGGCCACGAACTCATCGCGGTCGACACGCATGTATTCCGGGTCGCCAACCGGACCGGCCTTGCGTCCGGAAAAAACGTACGCGAAGTCGAACAGAAGCTCGACAAATGGACACCCAAAAAACACAAACGGTATGCACACCATCTCTTGATTTTGCACGGCCGCTACACCTGCACGGCACGCCGGCCGAAATGTCCCGCTTGCGTAATCCAAGACCTGTGCGAATATACCGAAAAAACCGTCGCGATTCGTTCAGAACCGGATGATTCGTCCTGAACAAGCCCCCCGCCGGCCGTCTTGCCGACCAAATCCATCATCTAAACCGATCCGCTCGATCGAAATTGTACGCAGCCAATCCGTTTCGTCCTCTGTATGACCGAACATCAGCCCCCTGATCAGTTTCCTTCTTCCAAAGCCTACCGTCATCTGATCGATGCGCAGCAAACGCTGTTATTGTCGACCTGCTCGGCCGACCGGCAACCGGAAATCAGTTACGCGCCTTTCGTGCAGGATGAACGAGGCCGTTTTTATATTTTCGTCAGTGAATTGGCCAAGCACACCCCGAACCTGCTGCAGAACCCCAACGCCTCGATCCTGTTCATCGAACCGGAGTCCCGCTGCCGCAATCTCTTTGCGCGGGAACGGGTGGTTTTTCATTGCAGCGCCCGAACCGTTTCGCCAGGCGATCCGCTTTATCCTCGCCAGTTGCAGGCGCTGGAAGACAAGTTCGGCAATATGGCGGCACTGTTGCGCACCTTGCCCGATTTTCACCTGATTGAATTGACGCCCGAAACAGGGCAGTATGTAGCCGGCTTCGGCAAGGCCTATACGATCGATCTCGACCGCAACATCCTTCACCCCTTCCGCAAGGAGCCTTGATCAGGCAGCGCATTTTCACCGCTGCATCAAAGGCAGAGCCCGTTTTCCCCTTTTAATTAAAAGAAGCCCCCTTATGAAAGATTCTCTTGTCTACGCGCTCGATTTCGACGGCGTGATCTGCGACAGCGCGGTGGAAACCGCAATGACCGGCTGGAAAGCAGCGGGCCGCCTCTGGCACGAAATGCCCCGGGAAGTTCCGCCGACCATGGTCGATCGTTTTCGGGCGGTCCGCCCGTTGATCGAGACCGGATTCGAGGCAATTCTGGCAATGCGCCTTCTCTTTCTCGGCGAGACTGTTGGCGGTATCTATTCGAATTATGAAGCAAAAAGCAAAGCCCTGATGGAAGAAGCCCGAGTCAGCCCCGGCGAACTGAAGCAGTTATTCGGCGAGACCCGGGATCTTTGGATCGCGGAGGATCGGGAACACTGGATCCGGATGAATCCGCTGTTCGACGGAATTGCAGATAAACTCCGAGCGATCGGAGAACGTCATACTTGGTATGTGGTGACGACCAAACAGGAGCGTTTCGTCAAAGAGATCCTTGCCGCCCACGCGATCGAACTGGCGGACGAGCGCATTTTCGGACTGGACCGCAATATGAGCAAGCCCGAGGTACTGAAAGGCTTGCTAAAAGCGCATCCGGAACGGACGCTGTATTTTGCCGAAGACCGCTTGCCGACTTTGTTGAATGTCCGGAAGCATCCGGAGCTGGACGGCATCGGACTAATTTTCGCGCTGTGGGGTTATAACACACCCGAAGATAAAACGCTTGCCGAGGCGCAGCCTTTCATGCTGCAGAAGCTTGAGGAATTTCTGGAATCCTAAGCACCGCTTTTAGCCGGAGGAAATGCTTCTTGCTTCTCCTCCGGCAAAAGCGGATGAATTGAAAAAACGTTATTGCCTGCCGAATAACTGCGGCGCTTTAGGCTGTTGCTTCGCTTGCAAGCAATGGAAGGCGGCATTCTCGTACTTGATCACGAGCGACTGGGTATTTTTATGCTCGTCGAGAAATTTTTCGGCTTCGTCAGCGGTCAGGTTTTTCATCATGAAAGTCGCGATACACATACAGGGCCTCTCCCAGCGGGCCTTATCCGCTTCTTTATCGGGGGAGTTTTTCAGTTCCCTCTCGACGCATTGAGCCGCGAAATCGTGCTCGAATTTGTGTTTCCGGGTATCGGTGACCGGTTCGTCGTGCGTATGGTCGAATGGATTATGCACCTCGCCCGCCGTTTGCGTTTTCTTGGCTTCGGCCGCGTTCGGCAATTGCTTGGCGTCCTCGCCGTCGGAGCAAGCCGTCACCATAAAGGCAAAGACCAGCCCGGCGCAGCCAGCCAGCCAGGCATTCTTTTTTTGTCTTGAGTGTTTCATAAATGGGACCGTCGTAGTGTCTTTATTATTGTAATGAGAGCGGCCGGCTGCCGCTCAATCCCGGCGAGCCGTTCCGCCAAAATGTTGAACTTTATCACTTTATCAGGACTTGATCCACTGCCCTTGCCGATAAAAACTTCACTCCGAAACTTGCCGCATCCGCCGGGAGGAGACGAAGGTCTGGTATCATATATCCAGTTTTAATATTCAGGAAAACGATGGATTCCCAATTCGATAATGCCCGAATCAACGCCGATCTGATGATTCCTCGCGCCGTCATGATCGTCATGGCGGCAGGCCTCGCCGTCGTCGTCGCGCTTTGTATCCGGGAAGGCGAACAATGGCAGCAGCATTGGCCCCAAGACCGGCTGATCATATACCGCACCGTGTTTTATGCGATCGCGATCATCACTTTTCCGTTGACGAACCTGATCCGTTACATTCAAATCCGCCTCTGCCAGACGATGCCCGGCGACAAACCGGCCAAGCGCCGCTACCTGACGACCGTGATTGTGTCGATGGTATTGGTTGAAGCTATCGGGATGCTGGGCATCGTCCTCTTCCTGCTCGGCGACGGCTTAAATACGCTGTACATTTTTACCGGCCTGGCCGCGCTCGGATTCGTTTTATACCGACCCAAACCGTCGGAGTATCTGAACATCGTCGCCGCGCTCGCGCACGGGAACGATACGGGAGCGGTTAAAGAGCGCCTGCCTTTGCGTAAAAGGCGGCCATAATCAAAAAAAGGGCGGGTAAGGCCTTCGCTTACCCGCCCTGCTTCGCTTAAGGGAACGTAGAAATTATTAGTCGGCCACCTTGATCTTTTTGCGGCGGTAATTGTGTCCATAAAAAATTTCGGTGACTTCGGTCTGCAGTTTCTTTTCGATCTCCGCCTTCTGCAGGTCGTTCAAGTTGCTTTCCTTTTCGAAAAGATAATTTTCGAGCTCAAACTCCTTCAGCATCATCTTGGTGTGAAAGATGTTTTCCTGGTACACGTTTACGTCGATCATCTGATACAGCTCCTGCGTATCCTTCGCGATATAGTTCTGAATCGAGGTAATGTTGTGGTCGATGTAATGCTTTTTGCCGGTGATGTCGCGGGTAAAGCCGCGGACGCGGTAATCCATGATCACAATGTCCGACTCGAAGCTGTGGATCAGATAATTCAGCGCCTTCAGGGGGGAAATACGGCCGCAGGTCGACACGTCGATGTCCGCCCGAAACGTGCTGATGCCGTTGTCGGGATGGCTTTCGGGATACGTATGCACCGTAATGTGGCTTTTATCGAGGTGCGCGAGCACGGTGTCAGGCAACGGGCCGGGCGTCTGGCTGTTCATATTTGCCGGCGGCATCACATCGCCTTCCGAAATCAGCATCGTCACGCTGGCGCCTTGAGGATCGTAATCCTGATGCGCGATATTCAGGATTTGCGCGCCGATGATGTCGGCGACATCCTTCAGAATCTGCGTCAGGCGGTCAGCATTATAGGCTTCGTCGATATACTCGATATAAGCCTGCTGCTGCTCTGCCGGCGCATAACAAACGTCATATATATTGAAACTCAGCGACTTCGTCAGATTGTTAAAGCCGTGCAATTGCAATTTATTTTTCAACTCATTAAACCTCGATCACTTCAAAATCATGGGTGATTTCCACCCCCGCCTTACCCAACATAATCGACGCGGAACAATATTTTTCCGCCGACAGTTTAACCGCCCGCTCGACCACCGCTTCCTTCAAATTGCGGCCCTTGACGATAAAATGCAAATGGATTTTACTGAAGACGGCCGGCACCGCATCGACGCGCTCGGCGGTCAATTCGGTCACACAATCGACGATGTCGTTTTTGCCCTTTTGCAGAATCTGCACCACATCGAAAGACGAACAGCCGCCAATACCCAGCAGCAACATTTCCATCGGGCGGAACCCCATATTCCGGCCGCCGTGGTCGGGCGGACCGTCCATCACGACCGCATGCCCGCTGCCGGATTCGCCGACAAACATCACGCCGTCAACCCATTTGACTGTCGCTTTCATCGATTTTCATCCCCCGATAAAAAAAGACGCATAGAGTAGCACAGAAATGCGGATTGACAGAGATTCGATATTGATTTTTTTGTAAAAATCTCATACCGACGCCGGCAATGCCGAGACATTAAAAGGTAGTGCGGTGTTTGGGCAAATAGTTGGGATGTGGTTGACTGAAACATAGCCCCCACTCGTCCGGACAATCAAAAATTCAATGGAAGGCGCGGTAGAACTCCCTGAGTTCGACAAATTTCGGCGAAGCGCGGGAAGAAAAGCAAAAAAAGTTACCAGCCGGGGCCAGACATTCCCACCGGAACGCAAGCCGTCGGATTGCCGGCCGGTAATAGGTGACGGCCGGCGCTATTCATCGGCCAGGGGTAAGGCTATAAATAAGCGCCGATCGTTTGAGCAAGAAAATTAACCCTGGGCAGCAAAAACTCAGCTCTTTCCGGGGATCAAACCCGCCGAACCGGGTTTAAGGCGTTTGCAGGTCACAACGACATCTTCCACATGGCATTGTTTTTTGCCGGCATCGGCGCCCGTACAATCTTGGCATACCGCTTTACCGTTGTCTTTGACTTCCGACACATACCAGCCGTAACCCTGGGTTTGACAGAACCGCTTACTGTAGTTATTGATATTATAAGGCTTAGTCGCTTTTGCAATCGCTTCCGCCTCGGCCGCGCAGCCGGGCGACGGCAGGGTATTGGCCATCAAATCCCTGAAAATGTATTCGGATGCCGAGGCGCCGCCGGAAAATACGGCCAAGGCGACGGCCAGCCAGGTAAAATTACGTTTCATAGTTGTTCCTCCTGTTCGGAATGTTTAAGAGCTGAACTGCGCTCCCTCTTGACCGAACGTGAAGCCGATCAATAAAACGCGCAACTGCCAAAGGCGCCGCCCTTGCCAAAACGCCGACCCCACCGGTCATTGCGAAGCCGGGGACCGGCGCATTTTCCGCAAGCACAACGGCCATATGCCGGGAATTAACTGAGTACCCGGATGTTCATCGATGCTTTTTCGTCATCCGCCAATTGTTTGATCGGCGCGTATTTTTCGTTCTCGCTTTGCTTGACCATCAGAATGCCGGTTACGATCACGAATACCGCACAGCCGACGTACATCCAGAAACGGTCTTTAATTTTTACTTCTTCGTTCATACTGTCCACCTCGTATAAATAGCCACTCAATGTTTTTATCGTTCTAATCCGTCTGCAGCGTCTTTCCCTTATCGATACGGCTGGATGAAGACCGGACCGTGTCCCTGCGATCCGCGTTTGGCTACCATTTGCACATCCAGCCGTCAGCAATCCTATGCTTTACCGGCAGTCCAGGCCGGCAGGGCCTCAGTGACGAGCCGCGGCGGATCCGCCACGCTCGTCATCCCGCACTTGCTTCACTGCGCCCCGTCATTAGCGCCGTTCGGGCCTCACTATCTACCGGACTCACCGGGCCGAGATTCATCCCGAATCGATTTTTCCCGCCGGAATAAACGTTTCAATCGTTTGCATTCGGCAATTCCGCCGTTACGGCGGACAACGAAAACTATCGACTTTCCAATAGTAGTGAATCGATACTATAGTGACAGTCGCAACCTCTGTCAATAAATTTTCGACTCGAAATCATAGCGAATCGCAATTCCTCCCCGCAAAGCCCGAGGTAAAGGCGGTGGGAGCCGGGGCGAAACTCCGCAGATTTCATTCAGGCACCTCCAGCGTTGCAATGAGTACGGCGGTGAAACCCGTTTTCTGCGATAATAGGGGGTTGGTTTAACCCCAAATTGACCGAGAACCCGGCTCTCATTCCCCTTTCCGACTCGACAAAAAACCTGAAACCATCTCCAATGAAGGACAAAAAATTCAAACCCTGCGATCTGGTCATCTATGGCGCTCTCGGCGATTTAACCCGGCGCAAACTGCTCATTTCGCTGTACCGCCTCGAAAACGCGGGCCTGCTCGAACCCGACACGCGGATCGTCGGCGTAGACCGACATCCCGGAGATAGCGCTTTTTACATCGATGTGGCGCATAAAAGCCTGCAGCAGTTTCTGAACGAGAAACTGGACGAGGAAGTCTGGAAACGCTTTTCGAGCCGGCTGAATTATCTGCAGATCGATTTGACCCAAATGGAGCAATATCATCGGCTGCACGAGGCGATCGACCAGCAGCAGCGGGTGATGGTCAACTACTTTGCGGTCGCGCCGTTTCTATTCAAGCCCATCTGCCAGGGCCTCAATTATTCGGGCATCCTGACACCCGAATCGCGGATGGTGATGGAAAAACCGATCGGCCATAATTTGCAATCTTCGATCGAAATCAACGACGAAGTCGCCAAGGTCTTCAATGAAGACCAGGTTTACCGGATCGACCATTATCTGGGCAAGGAAACGGTGCTGAACCTGCTCGCCTTGCGTTTCGCCAATTCGATCTTCACGACCAACTGGAACCACAACACGATCGACCATATCCAGATCACCGTCGGCGAAGACATCGGCATCGAAGGCCGCTGGGAGTATTTCGACAAGACCGGGCAGCTGCGCGACATGGTGCAGAATCACTTGCTGCAGATCTTGACTTTCATCGCAATGGAACCGCCGGCCAACCTGGAAGCCGAAAGCATCCATAACGAAAAGATCAAGGTACTGAAAGCGCTGCGCCCGATCACGATCAAGAATGTCGACGAAAAGACCGTGCGCGGACAATATACGGCCGGTTATGTGAACCGGGGACCGGTGCCGGGCTATCTCGAAGAAGAAGGCGCCAATACCGACAGCACGACCGAGACCTTCGTCGCAATCCGCGTCGATATCGACAACTGGCGCTGGGCCGACGTGCCGTTCTACCTCAGGGCCGGCAAGCGCATGCACAGCAAGCGGACCGAAATCGTAGTCTATTTCAAGCGCGTACCGCACAACATCTTCAAGGACAGCTACCTGCGCCTGCCGCCGAATAAACTGCTGATCCGCCTGCAGCCGAACGAAGGCGTCGAAATCGAGATGCTGAACAAGGTGCCCGGAATCGACGAAAACCTGAAGATCCAAAAGACCAAGCTCGATTTGAGCTTCTCGGAAACCTTCAAGAAGAGCCGGATTTTCGGCGGCTACGAAAAGCTGGTGCTCGAAGCGATGCGCGGCAATCCGACCCTGTTCCTGAGCCGTGAAGAAATCGAACAGGCCTGGACCTGGATCGATTCGATCCAGAACGCCTGGGCGAAGTCCCCCGAAAAGCCGAAGCCGTACCAAGCCGGCACCTGGGGACCGATCGCCTCCGACTTGCTGCTCGACCGCGACGGACGGGCGTGGGAAGGCTGATTCCGAAAATGAACTCGGAGTAGGCTGGTTTGAAGCTTTACGGAAACCCGGCACAGGTTTTAAGTAACGCCGGGTTTCGTTCCTCAACCCAGCCTACTCGCAGATTTATTCATCCTTGGCGAACTCTTTCGAATTCGCCGCTCAGTTAGGTACTCACTATGCATCCAGTCATCGAAAAAGTCACCCGCGATGTAGTCAAGCGCAGCCGCGAAAGCCGCGCCCTTTATCTTGCCCGCGTCGACTCGGCGGTCGAACAGGGGCCGCGCCGCCTGACGCTCGGCTGCGGCAACCTCGCGCACGGGTTCGCCGCCTGCTCGGCGGCCGAAAAGGTTGATCTGGCCGGTCCGCAAAAAGCGGATATCGCGATCATCTCGTCGTACAACGACATGCTGTCCGCGCACGAACCGTATAAGGACGCGCCGGCGCTGATCAAGGAAGCGGTCCACGAAGCCGGCGGCGTGGCCCAGTTCGCCGGCGGCGTGCCGGCGATGTGCGACGGCATCACCCAGGGCCAGGCCGGCATGGAATTATCGTTGTTCAGCCGCGACGTGATCGCGATGGCGACTGCGGTCGGCCTCAGCCACAACATGTTCGACGGCGCGCTGTACCTCGGCGTCTGCGACAAGATCGTGCCGGGCCTGTTGATCGGCGCCTTGAGTTTCGGCCATCTGCCGGCCGTGTTCGTGCCGGCCGGCCCGATGACCAGCGGCATCACCAACAAGGAAAAATCGCGCGCCCGGCAAAAATTCGCCGAAGGCAAGATCACCCGCCAGGAGCTCTTGGAATCCGAATCGAAGTCCTATCACGGACCCGGCACCTGCACCTTCTACGGCACCGCCAACAGCAACCAGATGATGGTGGAAATCATGGGCCTGCATCTGCCCGGTTCCTCGTTCGTCAATCCTTATACGCCGCTGCGCGACGAGCTGACCAAAGCCGCGGCCCGCCAGGTGTTGAAATTCACCGCATTGGGCGACGATTTCCGCCCGATCGGCCATGTGATCAACGAAAAGGCAATCCTGAACGCGATCATCGGCCTGCTCGCGACCGGCGGCTCGACCAATCATACGATGCACCTGATCGCGATCGCGCGCGCGGCAGGCATCATCATCAACTGGGACGATTTCGACGCGCTTTCAAGGGTCGTGCCATTGTTGACCCGAATCTATCCCAACGGGCCGGCGGACGTAAACCACTTCCAGGCCGCCGGCGGCATGGGCGTATTGATCGCGGAACTTCTGGCCCACGGCCTGCTGCACGAGGACATCCTGACCGTCGCCGACGGCAAGGGTATGAAGCATTACACCCGGGAGCCCAAACTGGTGGACGGCAAACTGGCCTGGGAGCCCTGCCCTGCCGCTTCGCTCGATACCGAGGTGCTGCGTTCCGTCACCGAGCCGTTCGATGCTTCGGGCGGCCTGCACGTGATGCACGGCAACCTGGGCCGCGGCGTCTCGAAGGTCTCCGCGGTCAGCAAGGACCACCGCGAGGTGTTGGCTCCCGCGGTGGTTTTCGACGACCAGGACGACATGATGGCCGCGTTCAAGCGCGGCGAACTGGACCGCGACTTCATTGCGGTGATCCGCTTCCAGGGGCCGAAATCGAACGGCATGCCGGAACTGCACAAGCTGACCCCGCCATTGGGCCTGCTGCAGGACAAAGGCTACAAAGTCGCGCTGATCACCGACGGCCGGATGTCCGGCGCATCCGGCAAAGTCCCGTCGGCGATCCACATGTGCCCCGAATGCGCGGACGGCGGCCCGCTCGCGAAAGTCCGCAACGGCGACATGATCCATCTGAACACCGAAACCGGCGAAGTGAACGTGCTGGTCGACAAGGATGAGTTCAATGCCCGCAAACCGGCGGTAAACAGTGCGAAAGACCATCACCACGGCATGGGCCGCGAACTGTTCGCCGGCTTCCGGCTGAATGCCTCGTCCGCCGAAACCGGCGCCACCAATGTGTTCGTTTATGATTGATTTTTCGCCGCAAGTCGGTTAAGTTTCGAGTCAACCAAATGCATCGCCGGAAACCGTGTCTTGTCGGCTTTCCGGCGATGCCTCCGATTTCGACCATCATCCGTCAGTGTGCGCTCCGCTCATGAACCAACCGGTCTACCGTTTTGCCACCTACGAAGACCTGTTCGATCTGCCCGAGCACGTGATCGGTGAAATCCTGCACGGACAGTTGATTACTCAGCCGCGTCCGGGGCCGAAGCATGCGCGTTCCGCATCGATCTTAAACGGGGAAATCATCGGACCTTTCGACCAAGGACGCGGCGGTCCGGGCGGCTGGTGGATATTGTTCGAGCCCGAATTGCATTTGGGGCCGAACATCCTGGTGCCGAACCTGGCCGGCTGGCGGCGCGAGCGGATGCCGGTCTTTCCGGACACCGCTTTTTTCACGCTCGCGCCGGACTGGACCTGCGAAATCCTCTCACCCGGCACCGCGCGCACCGACCGCGCGGTCAAAATGCCGATCTACGCGCAGGAAGGGGTGCAATGGCTATGGCTGATCGACCCCGACATTCGGACTTTCGAGGTTTACCGCTTGTTCGAACAGCAGTGGCTTCTGGAACACACCTGGCAAAACGACGACATTGTCCAGGCGCCGCCGTTCGATGCAATCAGCCTGAATTTGAGCGATTTTTGGGCGCCGCAATCCTGAATGCATCGCCTGCGGTTCCGCCGAAGCGCCGCGTCCGTCTGCGCCTACCGTTCTTCCCTCTCTCCGAATATCACAGCCTACTCAAAGCCCTCAATTCACCGCGACCCGCATCACCGCCTTAATCCTGCACTATCGGCCCCCAGATTGTCCGATATTGCGGGATTTTTGTCTTTTATCCCGCAAAAAAAAGGCGCATGCTAATGGCAAGTCTCAAAGCCACGGAGGATCGCTTCCATGACCCACGCCAGACCATCGATCGTTTTCCAACATCGCCGCGTCGCGATGGTGGTGTACCCGGACTGCGAAATCGTGGACGTGACGGGGCCGATGGACGTGTTTTGTTTCGCGAATTACGCATTGCGCCTGGCCGGGCAAATTGCCGAGGACGAGTCGGTCTATTCACTGTCGCTGATCGCGGAACAGGCCGGACCGGTCAAGACCGCGTCCGGCATGAAAATTCTTGCCGATTTCGGCTATGACGAAGCTCCCGACGATATCGATACGCTGATGGTAACCGGCGCGCCATTCACGGTCGACGCCTGGACCGACCAAAAACTGACCCGCTGGCTGCCGGACATGCTGCCGAAGGTCAGGCGCATGGTGTCGATCTGTACCGGCGCGTTTTTGCTGGCCGAAAGCGGCCTGCTGAACCACCGCAAGGCCACCACGCACTGGCTGTTCTGCGAGGAACTGGCGGATCGGTACCGGAACGTGCAGCTCTTGCCCGACAAGATCTTCGTTCGCGACGGCAGCATCTACACCTCCGGCGGCGTCACCGCCGGCATCGACCTGGCTCTGAGCCTGGTCGAAGAGGACTGGGGCTGGGAAGTCGCGTCGAGCGTCGCGCGCGGCATGCTGATTTTCATGCGCCGCCCGGGCGGGCAGTCGCAATTCAGCAGCTATGTCTTCAACGAAGCGAAAACCCGCAAGGATTTTCGCGAGTTGCAGGCCTGGATCGTCAGCCATCCCGACGGAGACCTGAGCGTCGAGGCGCTCGCCGAGCGCATGGCGATGAGTCCCCGGAATTTCTCGCGGGTCTTTTGCCAGGAAATCGGCGTCACGCCGGCAAAATTCGTCGAACGGACCCGCCTCGAAGCGGCGCGCAACCTAATGCTCCGCTCCGACCTGCCGATGGAAAGCATCGCCGGCAAATGCGGGTTCAATAATGCCGAACAAATGCGCCGCACTTTCCAACGGTTTTTGAATATTTCTCCGCAGGAGTATCGGGCGAATTTCAAATAGACCGTGCCAAACCTGCCAAGGCCGGTCCGGCACATGCACAAGAACAATAATAAAAAAAGAGGAGCCATCATGCGAATTTTACTGATTTCGTCATCCTACAACGGCTTGTGCCAGCGCGCGCATGTAGAGCTGGAGGCGCTGGGCCACGACATCTCGATCACGCTGGCGCTGAGCCCCGACGACATCCGCAAAGGGGTAACCTTTTTCCAACCCGATCTGATCATCTGCCCGTTTCTGAAGGAAAAGATTCCCGAAGACGTCTGGAGCAAACACCTGTGCCTGATCATCCATCCGGGTATCAAGGGCGACCGCGGCCCTTCCTCGCTGGACTGGGCGATCATGAACGGGGAAGCGGAATGGGGCGTTACCGTGCTGCAGGCGGTCGAGGAAATGGACGCCGGCGATATCTGGGCCACCGAAACGTTCGAGATGCGCCGGGCCAGTAAGGCGGGGATTTACCGGCGCGAAGTCACCCGGGCCGCAGTCAAGGCCATGCTGCTCGCCGTCCGGCGCATCGAATCCGGCAGCTACCGACCCGAACCGCTCGATTATTCGAAGCCGGACGTACGCGGCCAGCTGCGCGCCCCAATGAAACAACAGGAACGCCGAATCGACTGGGAACACGATACCGTTGCGGCGATCATCAAAAAAATCAACGCCGCCGACAGCGCCCCCGGCGTGCTCGACGTGATCGACGGCAAGGAATACTACCTGTTCGGCGCGCACGAGGAAAGCCTGCTGCAAGGCTGGCAGCCGGGCGCGATCATCGCCCAACGCCACGGCGCAATCTGCCGGGCCGCAATCGACGGCGCGGTCTGGATTACGCACCTGAAGCGCAAGCACATCGTCAAAGTCCCTTTCTACAAACGCTTTTTGTCGCACGACAAGCATTTCGATTTCAAGCTGCCCGCCGCGAAAGTGTTAGGCAGCGTGCTGACCGATACGCCCGAATCGCCGATCGATCCCCTGTTCGCCGGCACAGAGCCGACTTTCAAGGAAATCTGGTACGAGGAAAAAAATCGGGTCGGTTATCTTCATTTTGATTTCCATAACGGCGCGATGAGCACCCTGCAGTGCCGCCGCCTGCTCGAATCCTACCGGCTGGCGGTCGCGCGGCCGACCCGGGTCCTGGTTTTGATCGGCGGCAGCGATTTCTGGTCGAACGGCATTCACCTGAACGTGATCGAGGCGGCCGAGAACCCCGCCAATGAATCCTGGCGCAATATCAACGCAATCAACGATTTTGTCCACGAAGTCCTGACCACGGACGGCAAGCTGACCGTTTCCGCGGTCTGGGGCGGCTGCGGCGCGGGCGGAGCGATGGCGATCCTGGCGGCCGACAAAGTCTGGGCGCGCGAAGGCGTGATCTTCAACCCGCATTACAAAACAATGGGCCTGTACGGCTCCGAATACTGGACCTATTCGCTGCCGAAGCGGGTTGGCCCCGTAAAAGCGCTTGAACTGACCGAAACGCCGCTGCCGATCGGCACCAAAAAGGCCAAGGCGATCGGCTTTATCGACGAGGTCCTGTCCGATCATTACGACGAATATCTGGAGCAGGTGCGGCAAAAAGCGGAAGCCCTAACGAAGGAACCGCTCTTCTCGCGCCTGCTCGAAGAAAAGCGTGATCTCCGCCAGAAAGACGAACGCGTGAAACCGCTCAGCGCCTACCGCGCCGCCGAACTGCAAAAAATGAAAATCAACTTTTCCGGCAAGTTTTACGGCGGCGAAGTCAATTATCACGAAGCGCGGTACAACTTCGTGCACAAGGTGAGGCCGAAGGAGACGGCCGCCTATCTGGCCAAGCACATGCGGCTCGATGCGGCCAAGCTCAGCGAGTTGAGACAACCCCTGGCTTATTGAGGAGGACGCCATGTTTTTCAAACACTGGCCGGTACTGTTGGTAGACGACGAGCCCGACGTGCTGGCGATTTCGCGTCTCGCGATGAAAAATTTCGAGGTCTACGGCCTGCCGCTGAAAATCTATACCGCGCGCAGCAAACAGGAAGCGCTTTGGCTGATCAACGACGACGTCGAAGTCGGCTGCTCGCTGGCCGTCGCCCTGCTCGACGTGGTGATGGAAACCGAACGTGCCGGGCTCGAGCTGTGCGACTACATCCGCAACAGCCTCGGCAACAAGCTGACACAAATCTACATCCGCACCGGTCAGCCGGGCATCGCCCCGGAACGCGAAGTGATCGACCGCTACGAAATCAACGGTTATTTCACCAAGGTCGAAGCCACCGAAGACAAGCTTTACTCGCTGATCAAAAGCAGCATTCGCCAGTATCTCGCTTACGGCATGGCGCTGGCCACCGTCGAGTTGGCGAATAATCTGACCGAGGCGGCCGGTTCGCGCCGGCAACTGCTCTATGCGCTGTCGCCGATCGGCGGCCTGAGCCCGGAACAGGCCGAAACGCCGCGCTGGCTGATCATCGACGGCGAAGTGCTGTTTGCCGACGAGATCGACGCAGGTCGCGGCCTGCAACTGTTGGCGCGGCTCGGCGGCTTAGAAGGGATGCCGCTGAATCCGGCCGGCGACCGCTACGTCCGGGACAGCCAGGGCTACTGGCTGATCGAGGTGCGCGGCGGCGCCCGGCAGGCACAGGTGGCGTTTTTGTTTAAAAGCCGGTTTGCGCCGCCCGAACTGATCGTGAGCCTGATGCACGGTTTCGTGAAACAGCTCGCGGTACTCTGGCGGCAAAGCCGGGCCGACGTCCTGGCGTACTGACCGGCAGGGCCGGCCGTGATGGAACATTATTTCTACGACGGCAGGGATCTCAGCGGCACGCTGGAGAGCCATTACGACTACGGCCTGGTCGTCTTGTCGATCGCAATCGCCGGCCTGGCTTCCTATGCGGCGTTAAGCGTCGCCGGCCGCATCCGCGCCGCCGATTCCCGCCACAAGCGCCGCATCTGGCTGCTGGCGGGCTCGCTGACCATGGGCGGCGGCGTCTGGGCAATGCACTTCATTGCGATGCTGGCGCTGAAGCTGCCGGTGGCGATCAGCTACGATGTGAAGATCACGATTCTGTCCACCGCGCCGGTGGTGCTTTCCAGCGGAGTGATGCTGGAGGTAATCAGCCGTCCGAAAATCAGCAAATTGATCCTGTTAGCCAGCCTGTTGATGGGGCTGGGCATCGGCGCGATGCATTATATCGGCATGGCCGCGATGCAGGGGATTTCCCAGCGCCTGATCATGTTGTTCGAACCCCGGCTGGCCGCGCTTTCGGTACTGACGGCCGTGGTGCTGTCCGGCGTGGCGCTGTCGATCGATTTTATCGTGGAGCGCAATCCCAAAGGGCGCCATACCTTGGGGGCCAAGATCGGCGCCGCGCTGGTGATGGGTTTCGCCGTTTCGGGAATGCATTATTCGGGCATGGCGGCGACTTACTTTTTCGCCGGCGACGGGACTCCGGCGGAAACAACGAGCGCCTTGAACACGGCTGCTCTGGTATTCTGGGTGTCGTTCACCTCGGTGCTGATCGCGTCGCTGGCGATCTTCATCACGATCGTCGATCGCCGGATCCAGCAGGCGACATTCGAGGAAGCGGTCAGCCGCTTCCGAATGCGGGAAGCGATCGAAAGCATACCGGACGGATTTTGCCTGTTCGACACGGAAGACCGTCTGGTCGAATGTAACCAGCGCTACCGCGAGATCATGAATTTCGGCGTGCCGATCGCGCCGGGCATGGCGTTCGAAGCGATCATGCGCGGCGCAGTCCGGGCCGGCCTAATCGTTGTCGCCGAAGGGGAGGAGGAGTCATGGCTGACCGAACGGATGGCGCGCCACCGCACGCCGCGCGAAAACTTCGTCGAGCATTTCAGGGGAGACCGCTGGATGCGGGTCAGCGAAAGGCGGGTCTGGAACACCGGCACGGTCGCAATCCGCACGGACATCACCGAACTGAAGCAGACCGAGATCGAATTGTCCAAAGCGATCGAGGAAGCGCAAAAGGCGCGCGCGGTCGCCGAAGAGGCCAACAGCGCCAAAAGCGCTTTTCTAGCCAATATGTCGCACGAGCTCAGGACGCCGATGAACGCGATCATCGGCTACAGCGAGATGCTGCTCGAAGAAACCCGGGAAAGCGGGCATGAGCTGTTTGCCGGCGACCTATTGAAAATCCATGCTTCGGCGGTGCATTTGCTGGCCATCATCAACGAAATCCTCGACCTGTCCAAGATCGAAGCCGGCAAGATGGAACTCTGCCTCGAAGAAATCCATCTGCCCTCGGTGATCGACGAAGTCGCGAGCACCGTGCGCCCGATCATCGACAAAAACACGAATATACTGAGCATCCGCTGCCCCGACAACATTCCGTCCCTACAGGCCGATTTGATCAAATTGCGGCAAATCCTGCTGAATCTGCTCAGCAATGCGGGGAAATTTACCCATGCGGGCAAGATCGATTTCAGTGTAGCGGTGGACAATACGCGGCCGGAAAACGGCTGGATCGTGTTCGCCGTGCGCGACACCGGCATCGGCATGAGCCGGGACCAGGTCGACAAGGTTTTCGCCCCTTTCACCCAGGCCGACAATTCGACTACGCGCCAGTACGGCGGCACCGGCCTGGGGCTCACGATCACGAAGAAATTCTGCGAGATGATGGGCGGCACGATCAGCGTCGACAGCGAACCGGGAACGGGTTCGCTGTTTATCGTCAAACTGCCGCTGGCTTTCGGCCGCTAAGGAGGGAAAATGGCCAGAATCCTGCTCGTCGAGGACAACGAACTGAACCGCGACATGCTCTCGAGGCGGCTCGGCAAGCACGGCTTCGAGATCCTGATTGCGGTCAACGGCGAAGACAGCGTGGCGATCGCCAAAACCCGCCGTCCCGATCTGATTCTGATGGATATGAGCCTGCCGGTGATGGACGGCTGGAAAGCGACCTCGCTGATCAAAGCCGATCCCCTGACCCGGCATATCCCGGTCATCGCGCTGACCGCGCACGCGATGGACGACGACCGGCAAAAAGCCCTGGCGGCCGGCTGCGACGACTACGATACCAAACCGATCGACCTCATGCGGCTGCTCGCCAAGATCCGCCAGTTTGCAGGCTAACGTAAGACGACGATGATTGACGCCACACTCCGCCACGAACTGCTCAACGCCCTGAACCGGATCATCGGCTATGCCGAAATCCTGATCGAAGAGGCCGCCGACGAAAACCGGCAGAAACAATGCGACGATCTCACCATAATCCGCTGCGCAGCACAAGGCGTGGCCCAACATCTAAAAGCTGCCTTTTCCGGACAACCCTTCCCCGATGCCGCCTGCGGGAAAGGCGTTTCGCCCTCCGGCACCGCAATCGGCCAGGTTCACACGCCTGCCGGCGACGATAAAACCGGCGGCAGCCGGATTCTAGTGGTCGACGACGACCCCGATAACCGCGCCCATTTGTCACGCCTCCTGCATTCCCGTGGTTACCGAATCACAACCGCCGACAACGGCGCCGCCGCACTGGCGCGCCTGGCTGATGAGCGCTTCGACCTGATCCTGCTCGACGTGATCATGCCGGAAATGGACGGCATCACCGTCCTGGCCAGGCTCAAGGCGGATAAAACGCTCGGCACCATTCCGATCATCCTGATTTCGGCCTGTACCGAAATGAATCAGGTGATCCGGGGTATCGAACTGGGCGCGGAGGATTATCTGCCCAAACCGTTCAATTCGACCTTGCTGCATGCCCGCATCGGCGCGAGCCTCGAAAAGAAACGGCTGCGCGACCGGGAAATGCGCCTGATCGGCCAGACAGTGCTTGCGGAGGCCGCCCTGGACCGCCACCGGGCCCTGACCCAGGCGGTGGCCGGCATCGCGCACGAAATCAATACGCCGCTGGGAATCGTGCGGACCGCGCTCAGCGTGATCCAGAACCGCCTGTCGCAGCCGGCCATCGCCGCCTCGATCGGCACGGAACATGCCGAACCGCTGGAAGACATTCTTGAGGCTGCCGCCCTGATGGGCAAACATGTCGACCACACGCACCGGCTGATCGAAAACTTCAAGAAAATCGCGGTCGACCAGATGGCGGAACAGCAGGAGACAGTCAATTTGCCTGAAACGGTACAGGACGCAGTCGATCTTTTCAAACTCAGCGCACGGGAAGCCAAGCTCGAAATTTCACTCGATGTTTCCGGGATCCGCCAAGCGCCGGAATGGCACGGTTATCCAGGCTATCTCAGGCAAATCCTGCTGAATTTTCTACAGAATATCGAACGCTACGCCTATCCGGACGGACGCGGAGGCAGGGTTGAGATTACCGTGAAGGACGGCATGGACGCAGAACAGCATACGCCGATCTTCATGCTGAGCGCGCGCGATTTCGGTGCCGGCATCGACAGCGGACATCTCACCAAAATATTCGATCCTTTCTTTACGACAGGACGCGGACGGGGCGGCACCGGCCTGGGACTTGCGATCGTGAAGAACATGGTCACGATGGCGTTGCGGGGCAGGATATCCGTCGATTCCGAATCCCATAAAGGGACCTGCTTCACTATCACGTTTCCGAAGCAGTAAGGCACATGAGGGTCATGCCGATGAACGGAGAAATTGCATAAACCAGCCTCGGGAACCGTTAGAATAGTGTCATGAAATGAATTAAAGACACTTAAAAACGGCCATCCATGTCTCGCGCCCCGAAACCCCCTCCCAAAGCCTTCTGTTTTCAAGGGGAACCATTGCCGAAACTCTTGGCGACGCTCAAAACTTCCCCACAAGGACTTACCTCCGAGGAGGCCCGGTTAAGGTTAAGCCGCTACGGCGAAAATCAAATCGTCTTCCACCGCACCCGCTCGCCCTGGCTGTTATTCTTTAACGAATTCAAAGCGCTGTTCCCGCTCTTGCTGCTGGCGGCGGCGCTCTTGGCATTCTGGGCCGACCACTTAACCCCCGGGGAAGGCTATAACCTGATCGGCTGGGCTCTAAGCGGCGTCGTACTGCTCAATGCGATCATGTCATTCCTGCAAAATTACAAGGTCGAGAAACTGATGCTGTCATTTCTCGACTACATTCCCAAGTCGGTTAACGTCCTGCGCGACGGTAAATCCGTCCTGCGGGATGCAAAAGAACTGGTGCCCGGAGATATCCTGCTGGTTCAGGAAGGCGACAAAATTTCCGCTGACGGCGCGATCCTGGAATCTGCCCAACTGCGGGTCGATGAATCGCTTCTCAGCGGCGAATCGCTCAGTGTCGAAAAACAGGCCGGTGAAGACAGGATCGAAGCCGAGCATTGCGCCTGGTCCGGAGCCACGGCCATCAAAGGCCATGCCCGCGTTTTGGTTGTAAATACCGGGCGCAACACCCGAATCGGCAGCATTTCCGAATTGTCTCAACGCGTACAGGCCGATCTGACACCCATGCAAAAGGAATTACGCAATTTTGTGCGTAAGATCACCTATTTGGCAATCACGTTCGGCGGCTTATTTTTCAGTATCGGTTTCCTGATCGGAGACAGCTTCTGGACCAACCTGGTTTTCGCGATCGGCATTATCGTGGCAAATGTCCCCGAGGGACTGCTGCCGACCGTCACGCTGGCCTTGACGCAAGCCTCGCTGAGAATGGCGAAACGCAACGCGGTCGTCAAAGACATCCTGTCGGTCGAAACGTTAGGCTGCACGTCGGTCATCTGCACCGACAAGACCGGCACGCTGACGCAGAACCGCCTGCACGTCGAAAAACTGTATATGGATTTCGAAGATTACGATGCCGATACGGTAAACGGCCGGCTGCGCCATCGTACGGCGTGGACGATGCAGGAAATCATGGCGCTATGCAACGAGACCGTCATAGCCCTGGACGAAAACGGCAAGCCGACATTCAGCGGCGATCCGACCGAAATTGCGCTGGCGAGTTTCGTCGACCGCCAGCACGGCTACGGCGCGATTCGCGGCCGCTACCGTCTCCAACACAGCCGGCCTTTCGATGCGGCCTTGAAATTCATGACTGCCACGTATTCGACCTCCCGGAAAGCATTGCTGCTCACCGCCAAAGGCGCTCCGGAAGTCATTCTCGAACGCTGTACGCAGATCTACAGCGAGGGGCTCGTCCATCCGCTGCGCGCCGATGCCAAACGCGGGTTAACGGCGAAAGCGGACGAATATGCCGGACTCGGGCTGCGCGTATTGGCGTTCGCTTACGCCATTGTCGAACACCCCGAAGACATCCCCGAAAACCTGGTGTTCGTGGGGTTGGCCGGGCTGGTCGATCCGCCCCGTCCGCAAGTGCCGAATGCGGTTGCCGCCTGCCGCACCGCCGGCATCCGGATCATCGTGATCAGCGGCGATTCGGGCGAAACGGTAGCCTATATCGCCAAACGTCTGGGCATCGTCGACACTCCGAGCATCATTACGGGAAACCAGCTTGCCGAAATGTCCCCTGATGATTTGCTGGAGACTCTGCGGAACGAACAAGTGGTGTTTGCGCGGACCGCGCCGGAACAAAAACTCACCATTGTCGACGCGCTGAAAGCCATGGGCGAAGTCGTGGCGATGACGGGGGACGGCGTAAACGATTCTCCGGCGCTGAAACGTGCCGATATCGGGGTTGCCATGGGTAAAAAAGGCACCGACGTAGCCAAGGAAGCATCGGATATTATTCTGCTCGACGATAACTTCGCAACGATCGTCAAGGCCATCGAAGAAGGGCGGGCCGTGTATGAAAACATCAAAAAATTCATCACCTATATTCTGGCGAGCAACATCCCGGAAGTCGTTCCGTACATCGCTTACGTGCTGTTTCCGATTCCGCTTCCGATTACGGTGATCCAAATCCTCAGCATCGACCTGATTACCGACATGCTGCCGGCAATCGGCCTCGGCAACGAGCCGCCCGACACCGATGTAATGCGTCAACCGCCCAGACGCAGCAACGAACCATTAGTCAGCCTGAGGACCTTCATCCGCAGCTATGCCATCATCGGCCCCGCCCAGGCCCTGCTGGCGTTCGTCGTATTTTTCACGCTTCTGTTCGACGGCGGATGGGGGTTCGGCAAGGCGATCGCGGAAAACGATCCGCTGTATTTGCAGGCCTCCGGCGCATTTCTGACCACGATCATCTTCTGCCAGATCGGCAACGTCATGGCCTGCCGCACCAGCCGCCAAAGCGCCCTCGGTTCCCTGACGCGCTTTAATCCCTGGATCGTCTGCGGCATCCTTTTCGAATTGGCGTTTATCCTGGCGATTGTCTATTTGCCTCAGGCGCAGCTCTTTTTCAATACTGCGCCAATCGCTCCTTATTATTGGGTATTGATCGTGCCGGCCCCTTTCGTCATTTTGGCGCTCGATGAAGCGCGTAAATGGCTGGCACGGCATGGATGGCACGGGCTGGAAGTCTGATGGCTTCGACCTGAGCATTTATACCGTCGAGAATCGTTCGCAGGACCGGCCGGCGCTGACGCGGCATTCTAATGCCGGTCTAACCGCGCTATCATGCTCATCATTCATTAAAGACCCCAGGTACTGACGCTATGGCAAACCCGCCTTTAACTCCGGCATATCCCGAATATGAAAACGATGCCTCGATGATCATGAACTGTGTCGCCTATAAGCACGGCGCGCGGATCGGCACGATTAGCCTCGAAGAGATCAGCAGTGTGCTGGCCGAGGAAGGCACGTTCGTCTGGGCAGGACTTCGCGAACCGGACAAAGCCTTGCTGCTGAAGATCCAGGAAGAATTCGGTCTGCACGAGCTGGCCATCGAGGATGCCTGCACAGCGCACCAGCGCCCGAAACTGGAAGAGTACGGGGACTCCCTGTTTTTGGTTGTACAGACTGCGCAGCTGACCGGGGACAATCGGGTAGCGTTGGGAGAAACCCACTTCTTCATCGGGGCGCGCTTCCTGGTGTCGGTACGCCACTCCTCTACCTTGAGTTATACGAAAGTGCGCGAACGCTGCGAGAATCTGCCCGAAAAATTGGCAAAAGGGCCGGGTTTTGCGCTGTATGCGTTAATGGATTTCATCGTCGACCATTACCTGCCGGTGATGGAAGGCCTGGAAGAAAGGCTGGAACAATTGGAAACCGGTATTTTTAATAAAGATTACCGCGACGAAACCTGCGCCCAGCTCTTCGATCTGAAGCGCGATTTACTGCTGCTGCGTTCCGCCACCCTGCCCTGGCTGGACATTTGCAGCGAATTGATGCGCTTCCATACCCATATCATCCCGAAGGATACGCGCTTTTATTTTCGCGATATTCACGACCACGCGCTGCGCATTCATCAGGCTGCCGACGGTATGCGCGAAATGTTGAACGATGCATTGCAGGTCTATTTAACGATGGCGACGGTGCGCCAAAACGAAGTCGTCAAACGGCTGGCCGGCTGGGGTGCGATTCTGGCGGTACCGACGATGGTGTTCAGCCTGTACGGGATGAATTTCAGGCATATGCCAGAGCTTACCTGGGAGTTTGCCTATCCGGCTACGCTCGGCGTCGTGGTGATCGGCTGTATCTGGCTGTACCGCCGCCTGAAAAGCATCGGCTGGCTGTAAGTTTCTTACAGCCTGCCGCATGCAAGATTGACCTGTCTTCGCATTTAAACTCGCCAGCCGGGCGACGAGCAGAATTACGGCTGGATATTGAAATACGGCGGCATCTTGTGCACGTAGGCCATGTACATCGCATCGGCCATCGTCCACAACACGTCCAGCTTGAATTGCAGAATCTTGATCATCCGCTCCTGCTGTTCGCGTGTCTTATACCAATCCAGCGTAATCTCAAGGCCGTGCTCAACATCGCGGCGGGCTTCGGTCAGACGTTTGCGGAAGTAAATGTAGCCTTCCTTTTCGACCCAGGGATAATGCTCGGGCCAGTTGTCGAGCCGCTGCTGATGGATCTTCGGCGCAAACAGTTCGGTCAGTGAGGAGCTGGCCGCTTCATGCCATTCCGAACGGCGCGCAAAATTGACATAGGCGTCGACTGCGAAACGCACGCCGGGCAGCACATGCTTTTCCGAAACGATTTCCTCGCGCGTCAGACCGACTGCAAGGCCGAGCCGGATCCAGGCTTCGATGCCGCCGGGATCGCCCGGATGACCGTCGTGGTCGAGAATCCGCTGAATCCATTTGGCCCGCGTCTCGCGATCCGGACAATTGGCCAGAATGTTCGCGTCTTTGAGCGGAATACAAACCTGGTAATAATAACGGTTCGCGACCCAGCCCTGAATCTGCTCCCGGGTCAGCTTGCCTTCGTTCATCAGCACGTGATACGGGTGATGGATGTGGTAATACTTTTCCATGCCGCGCAATTGGGCTTCAAATTCTTCTCGGCTCCAGGGCTGCTTGTCGTTCTGGCTCATGTCGTCTCCGTTATAGATCGATTTCCAACCCGTCATACGCGACCTCGATGCCGTTCGCATCAAGGACCTTACGCTGTTCCGAATCCTCGTCCAGAATCGGATTGGTATTGTTGATATGGATCAAAATCTTGCGGGCCTCGCCGATACCGTTCAGCACTTCGATCATGCCGCCCTCGCCGGACTGCGGCAAGTGGCCGATCTCCCGCGCCCGTTTCTGGCTGATCTGTTGCGCGCACATCTCGTCGTCGGTCCAGAAGGTACCGTCGACCATCACGCAGTCGGCCGCCTGCATCGCCGTCAACACATGCGGTTCAATCTCGCCGAGCCCCGGCGAATAAAACAATTGTTTGCCGGTCGAAATCTGCTCGACGATCAGACCGATGTTATCGCCGTCGTGTGGATCGTAGCGGTGCGGCGAATAAGGCGGCGCCTTGCTTTTCAAAGCCTGCGTGTAAAAGCGCAGGTCGTCGATGCCCGGAATCGTGAAGCTGCTCCCATCGGTCGGCACCGGATGGTGGTTAACGGTGCAGTAATGCGCCAGCATATTGAATACCGGAAAGCCGGTGGTAAGGTCCTGGCGGACCATCTCGGTGCAATAGATGTCCAGCGGCTTGCCTTCGCGCAGCATCAGAAGGCCCGTGGTATGGTCGATCTGGCTGTCGATCAGCAAAATCGCCCTGATGCCGGTATCGCGGACACCCTGTTGCGGCTGAATCGCCGGAAACGCTTCCAGCTGCGCGCGGATATCCGGCGACGCATTGATCAAGAGCCAGTTGCGGTTGTCGGTACTGACCGCGATCGACGATTGAGTTCGGGCCTTGCCGTTCATTTCGCCGCGGCGAATCCTCCGGCAGTTGTTGCAGTTGCAATTCCATTGCGGAAAACCGCCGCCCGCACCGGCACCGAGAACTCTGACTTTCATGAGGTGAGATAATCCTGCTCTTACGGAAAAATGCCCATACTATAAGGGAATCCAGATCGCCAGGCAAAAAAAAGGGGACCTTGCGATCCCCTTTTGACCAGACCTAACAACCGATTAACGGTTGTAGATGTACATGGTGACTTCAAAACCGAAACGCAGATCGGTATAGCTTGGTGTTTCCCATTTCATAGCAGTAACCTCCAGAAGTTATTTGTGTTTATATGCCAGCTTGATCAAGTAAGCCAAGCCGAAGTATACGACGAATCTCTAGGCCAACGCAACATTATTGCCCGGTCCCGAATGCCGATCGTTTCAAGCCTTTCGCTCGGTTTTCCCGGCAATTTTGTCAAGCCATTGAGAGGACGCGCGAAAAGGCGGCCAAGTTCCTTCGATTTTTTGCCCGCCGCCGGTTCGTGCCCTTGAAAAAAGGCGCCAAAGCCGCGCGCGGAGAGTGGGCTTATGGGTGTTTTTTTAATACGGAAAAGAGTATGATCTTTTTTCACCTGATTTTCGAATATAACTAAAAAAATTCATGAGGAGGCGATATGGGTGAAGTTACCGAACTTTTTCTGGTCATGCTGGTACTCGCGGCGGGCGCGTTTGCGCCACTCGGCTATTTTATCTATAAATTTTCGCAAACCAATGCGAAACCCTTCGGCGAAACCGAACCGCATGGCGATAGCCCTTCGGTGATCAACGATTTTGCCGAAAAGGCCATCGGCCTGATCAAAGGCCTTGTCCGAGGAAAATAACAGCCGCCACTGCCTTAACGGCATTTTCAACAATCGTAACCTGCTTGCGAACCAAACCCGCCGGGTGTTTCGCTACCCGGCGGGTACCGTACGGCAAGTTTACGGAAAAAGCGGCTTAGGATGTGGCTAAAAATAACCTCCCGGCATGCCGCCTGATCCGTTCCCATACGCGGCACGCGTCATGAGACACCTCGTAGGACGGCCCCGGGGTAGAGACGTTCTTTAAATACATAACCACCCGTTGTAGGGTACGCTGTGCGTACCATGGGAGGGGGTGAAAAGGTACGCACTCGGCAACTGCTCCCTGCGTTGCTCTAACTCCTGCCTCCCTGTAGTCGTCGGCAATGGCTCTGTCCATAGACCCCCCTTGTGGTGGCATTGCTCTCGATCGCGTGTTCCCGACGCGATCTATCTTCCCCCTCCGTGGGGTCGTCGATCGCGTGTTCCCGACGCGATCTATCTTTCCCCTCCGTGGGGTCGTCGATCGCGTGTTCCCGACGCGCTCTACCTTGTCTTCCCTTGGGCTCGTACCGCCTGCATGAATGCCATGGAGGGCGCGAATGCAGCGATTGCACGACGGCTGGGATGCAGGAGGGAGGACAACGCAGGGAGCAGTTGTCGACGACGGCAGGGAGGCAGGAGGTAGGGCAACGCAGGGAGCAGTTGCCGACGACGGCAGGGAGGCAGGAGTTAGAGCAACGCAGGGAGCAGTTGCCGAGTGCGTACCTTTTCACCCCCTCCCATGGTACGCACAGCGTACCCTACAGCTTAGCTCCCGACGGCATTTCCTCGTCCTCGCCGGAAACTCCATCAAGTATGCCGAACCGAAATCGCCCGGCAGGCGGCAGCCCTTCATTCCGATTCAGGAAATCCCGAAGCTTCCGCAGAACTCGAGCAGGGACTCCAGATTCATCGGCTTGGCGATAAAATAGCCTTGCGCCAGATCGCACCTCATCGCCTTGAGCGCACTCCAGTCCCGCTCGGTCTCGACGCCCTCGGCGGTGCACTTGATGCGGAGCTTGTGCGCCAGATCGATGCTCGATTGCACTATGATGCGTAGCGACTCATTATCGGAAAAGCTCCTCACGAAGGTCTGATCGATTTTCAGCTCGCTGAAAGCGATGCGCGAAATCTGCTGCATGCTCGAATAACCGGTGCCGTAATCGTCTATCGACAGCCCGAACCCGCGCATGCGCAGCCGCGCCAGATTTTCCAGCGCGTGTGCCACATCGGTCATAGCCGCGGTTTCGGTCACCTCCAGAATAAAGTAACGGGGATCGACAGCCGCCTCGTGCATGACCTGGGTAATCCGGTTCGCCAGCGCCGTATCGGTCAACGAAGTCAGGGAAATATTGACAGCCATACTCAGCTTATGGCCGCTTTCATGCAATTGCCGACAAGCGGATGCGGCTTTTTTCAAGATAGTGAAGGTCAAGTCGTCGAGTTTGCCGTTACGCTCGAGTACTGCGATAAACGCATAGGGCCCGATCACGCCATGCTCCGGATGGATCCAGCGGGCCAGTGCCTCCACACCTTTGATTTGGCCGCTGGCGATGTTTACTTTCGGCTGGTAAAACGGCTCGAACTGATTTTTCCGCAGACCGTCCAGAATATCTTCCAAAGTAAAACTTGCCGGCCCAGAGGGCGCCACCCTCTCCTGTTTCGGCCAGACGGCCTCATGCTGGGCTATCAGCGTTTGCAGGCGAGACCGGGTTACTGGTTTTTCTATCGCGCCCAGCAATCGGATTCCGTAGGCACGCGCCATTTCCTCCACCGAAGCGATTAAGGCGGAATCCAAGGCGCTCATGATGATCAGCGAAATATCGGCGTAATGACTCCCCATATGTCGGAAATATTCCATCCCATCCATTTCCGGCATTTCCAGGTCGCTGAGCACAATGTCGACCGCAGGCGCGGATTGCGCCTGCAAAATCTCCAGCGCCTGTTTACCGTCTCCCGCCTGCCGTACCGACTTCGCCCCCATGGACAACAGCATGTCGGCCAGCGTTTCGCGTTGGAAGTCGTCATCCTCGACTACGAGAAAATGCAATTCATCCGGCTTCATCATCTTTCCTTAAAAACATGTTCATTCGGCATCGATCAATCCCGCGACATAACTTTCAATCTTGCCCGCCGCATCCGTCAGGATGTGAATCCCAAGGCCAGCGGCATCGAAATCGTTCCGCTTCGCGGCTTGCTCGATGACGGCGCAGGCATTCGCGAGTTCGAGCGCCCCCACCATTCGACTGGCGCCTTTGATACGGTGCGCCATGAGCGCCACCCCGGCCATATTCCCTTCCCTAAAATGCACCTGCAATTGCTCGCGATCATGGCGCTGATGAAGCTCGAATTTGCGCAGCAGGGCGATCTGCCCTGCCCTATTCGGGACGGTATCGGCAAGCGCGGAAAAATCGACAGGCGTATCGCCCTCTTGCGGGGCGTCTTCAAAAGATGCCGTTCCTTCGGCCAGGGTATGCCCTTGAAGCCTCTGCAAGAGCATCTCCCGTAACGCACGCAGATTGGTCGGCTTGACCATGACTTCATCCATGCCGGCGGCACGGCAGCGTTCGCTCTCCTCGCCCAGGGCATTTGCCGTACAGGCTATAATCGGTATGCGTGGACGCGACTCCCGAAATTCGGCCTTACGGACGGCACGTGCAAGCTCATAGCCGTCCATGTTCGGCATATGGCAGTCGGTGATAATCGCGTCGATCTGGCGGCTCCGCCAAATCGCCAAGGCGGCTTCTCCGTCTTGAGCTGCTTCGGCGCGCAACCCCAAAATTTCGATCTGCCGAACCAGGAGCGCAAGATTAACGGGATGGTCATCGACGGCCAGCACGACCGGGGCACTGGCCGCATCCGCAGCCAGCGGTTCGACGGCCAACCCCCCAGCCTCCTGGGCGAGTTGTTGTACCGGCAGGCTCTCGGTCAAAGGCAGGATCAGCGTCAGACTGAAAGTCGAGCCTTGTCCCGGCTCGCTTTCCAGGTCGAGATGGGCATTCATCATTTCGGCGAGGCGCTTACAGATCGCCAGACCGAGCCCGGTACCCCCGTACATCCGGGCCGTACTCTCCCCTGCCTGAGCATAAAGCTGAAACAGGCGGGCCTTTTGCGCCTGATCGATGCCGATGCCGGTATCCCTGACCGAAAAACGTATTTTTTGAGCGCCGTCGAATTGTTCGAGCAATTCGGCGCGTATTTGAACCGAGCCATCCGTGGTGAACTTGATTGCGTTACTGAGCAGATTGTTCAGGATTTGCGAGAGCCTCAGGGAATCGACAAGATGCGCCGGACCGATCCGCTCATCGACGTCATGTTGCAGGATCAGTTTCTTCGCGCTGGCCACATGCGCATAGGTATTCACCACATCCTGCGCGAGCTGAGCGATTGAAGTCGCCTGCACCGAGAGCCCAAGCTTACCGGCTTCGATTTTCGACCAGTCGAGAATGTCGCTCAGAATCCGCAACAGGCTGTGCCCGGAATCGCGGGCCGATTGCAACGTTTTTTTCTGCTCCTTGTCGAGCGGCGTAAGAGCGAGCAGCTCCAGCATGCCCAACAGGCCGCTAAGCGGCGTGCGGATTTCATGGCTCATGGTCGCCAGGAACGAGTCTTTTGCGCGGTTGGCGAATTCGGCTTTTTCCTTCGCCTGCTGCAGCTGCGCTTCGGTTTCTTTGCGTTGGGTAATGTCGCGCACGATGCCGATGAACCGGCGCCCGACATCCAGCCACATTTCGCTGACTTTCAGGTCGAGCGGAAAGACGCCGCCATTTTTACGGTGCCCGTGGACTTCGCGAACTCGCTCTATGATACGCACTTCCCCGGTAGCGAGATAGCGCTGCAAATAGGTGTCGTGTTCATTACGGTAGGGCGGCGGCATCAACATTTTGATGTTTCGTCCGATGAGTTCGTCGCGCGCGTATCCGAACATGCGCTCGACGGCAGGATTTACCGTTTCGACGATGCCCCTTTCATCGATCGTAATAATGCCGTCAGCCATATTGTTGAGAATGGTCTGAATATGGATAGCACTGTCGCGCAAGGCCTTCTGCGTAGCATATTCTTCAGTGACATCACGAAAAACCAGCACGGCACCGATTACCTCGCCGTCCCGGCTGCGAATCGGTGCGCAATTGTCGGCAATCGAACGCTCGGTACCGTCACGGGCAATCAGCACCGTATGATTCGCCAATCCCCGAACCGCACCCTTCGCCAAGACTTCGATTACCGGAATCGCCATCCGCTGGCGCGTTTCCTGATTGACAATATGAAAGATCTCGGCAACCGGACGGCCTATGGCTTCCCTACGCTGCCAGCCCGTCAGCTGCTCGGCTCTAGGATTCAAACGCGTCACCCGCCCCGCCGCATCGGTCGTCAATACGGCGTCGCCGATCGAGTTCAACGTAACAAAGAGGTTTTCCTCGCTAATACGCAGACTTTCGTTCGCCCTGGCCGTCTCCTGCGCACGCAGGTAGACTTCAGCCTCCATTTTTTTCATCCGCTCGCGCAGTTCTTCGGTGAGCTCGCTTTGTTCAATACCCTGCTGCTTCAGCCGGACAAACTCGGTCACATCTTCGACCCGGTGAATAATATAGGCAAGCGTGCCGTCGGCATCGAAAACGGGAGAATTCAGCGGACTCCAGTAACGTTCCTCGAACTCGCCGCCTTCCGCTTCCGGCTTGCGAATGTCGTATTTTTGAATGGCCATCGCATGGGCTTTTCCGGTATGCCGCACGGATAGCAAGGAAGCCTGAAGATTGCGCACGCCATCGGCGGACGGATCGTTAGGATTATCGGGAAAAACGTCGAAAATGCCGCAGCCGATAATTTCTTCCCGCCGGGTCATGGTGGCGTGCGCATAGTCATCACTGACCGCAACGATATTGAAATCGTAATCCAGCACAAGATACAAGCCTGGCAGGGATTCGAAGAGCACTCGAAAATCCGGTTCCTGCGCCACTTTGGCGTTCCGTTGAATCGAAAGTTCTCCGTCCCCGATCTTAATCATGAGCGCCGGCTCCGCAAACCGAATCCTGACAACGGACTCCCGGTACTTTCTACAACCATATTCGCCCCCCGGCGGGCAAATGCCCGGCATGAATCGGGAAAACTAAACGAAAGTGATGAGGAAACTCTATCATTGAGGCAGAGGAGCAGGCAGACCTGCCGCCGATTTTCAAAAATAATTATCCATATGAGATCATACCGGAACCATAGTATTTACAAGCGTATGAGAGCGGCCGACAAAAACTTCGATTTAACGTCTTGCATTCTACCGAAAATATCTTCAATAGCGCAGCAGACATTCGGAACTTCCACAAGAATTCCGTCGTGTCTGTCGCCGGGATGCAGGCGACTCTTTTTAAACATTTTTCTTTTATCCCGGCCACTTGCCGAGCATCTTTAATTTAAAAAACCATCACAGATAATAATGCCCGTCCAGATTGCCCATGTGCTGCCCCGCCGCCTCTTTATGGGGTAGCGTCAGTCAATTCGCTAGTTCTATTAGTATCCCATGCTCAATACCGTGTCAAGTCGTCTTTTTTGAAGCGCCGAAAAAATCCGGTAAATACATGACTTCTACCCCTTATTCGGCCAGCAAATTCGAACACCGCTGGTTTTTCCCCGTTAGTCTCAGCCTCGCGAAACCTGTCCGCATCGTTCAAAATATCAACTCGAAGCGCCTCTGCCGCAAGCAGGACATTTCGGATTTTTCCTGAATCGCATCGTGTTGAACTCCATCGTCAGCCCGTCCAGCAATAGCAGCCGACCGGTCAATGTTTCGCCAATGTCTGTGATCAACTTCATCGTCTCCATCGCCTGGATGGCGCCGATGATTCCCGTTACCGGCGCTATGACGCCGTTTGTTGCACAATTGAGCGGTTCGTCGCCGTCCATCCGGTAGAGGCAGTTATAACAAGGGCTGTCGCCTTTGCCCGGCGTAAATACCGCGACCTGTCCCTCGAAACGGATTGCGGCTCCCGACACCAGCGGCGTTTGATGTTTGACGCATGCCCGATTGATCGCAAAACGCGTCGCGAAATTGTCGCTGCAGTCGAGCACCACATCCGCAGCTTCGACTTCCTCATCCAGTTCCTCACCGGCGAGCCGCCGCTTGATCGCCCGGACATCCACATCGGGATTCAGGCGGCTCAAAGTCTGCCGGGTTGAAATGACTTTCGCGATCCCTATATCGTCGGTGTAATGCGCAATTTGCCTTTGCAAATTGGACAAGTCGACATCGTCATGATCAAAAATCGCCAGATGACCGACGCCCGCCGCCGCCAGATAAATCGAAGCGGGCGAGCCGAGCCCGCCGGCGCCGACGATCAGCACCTTGGCGGCAAGCAGCTTCTGCTGACCTTCAATGTCGACCTGCGGCAGCATGATTTGCCGGCTGTAGCGGAGGAGTTGGTTGTCATTCATGAGTCATACGAATCGGCTAAGGTAAGGGGATAATGCCAAAGAACTTGACAGACTGCAAAACCTGTTTATTATTAGCACTCATTAAACGCGAGTGCTAATAAATTTTTTACCTTTAATTTTTCAGGAGAGATTAATGAAAATACGTCCGTTACACGACAGAGTGATAGTCAAACGCGTTGAAGAAGAAACCAAAACCGCAGGCGGCATCGTGCTGCCGGGTTCTGCCGCCGAAAAGCCGAGCCAAGGCGTCATCCTGGCGGTCGGCACCGGCAAAGCGCTCGACAATGGTGAAGTGCGTCCGCTGGAAGTCAAGGTCGGCGACAAAGTCTTGTTCGGTAAATATTCCGGCAATGAAGTCAAGATCGACGGCGAGGAACTTATCGTGATGCGCGAAGACGACATCATGGGTGTGCTGGGCTAAGCCTCCCCGTCACGCAATCACAACCATCAACATATTGGATTAGGAATTAAAATGGCAGCTAAAGACGTATATTTTGGCGATGACGCGCGCAGCCGGATGGCGAAAGGCGTCAATATTCTGGCAAACGCGGTCAAGGTTACCCTGGGCCCCAAAGGCCGCAACGCAATTCTGGACAAAAGCTTCGGCGCGCCGACCATTACTAAGGACGGCGTATCCGTTGCGAAAGAAATCGAATTGAAAGACAAATTCGAAAACATGGGCGCGCAGATGGTGAAGGAAGTGGCCTCTCACACCTCCGACGTAGCCGGCGACGGCACCACTACTGCGACCGTTCTGGCGCAGGCGATCGTCAACGAGGGCTTAAAAGCGGTTGCGGCCGGCATGAACCCGATGGACCTGAAACGCGGCATCGATCTGGCCGTCACCAAGGCAGTCGATGCGATCGTGGCCTCTGCCACTCCTTGCACCGACAATAAAGCAATCGCGCAGGTCGGCACGATCTCTGCCAACTCGGATGAGTCGGTCGGCAACATCATCGCCGAAGCGATGGAAAAAGTCGGCAAGGAAGGCGTGATTACCGTCGAAGAAGGTTCCGGCCTCGACAACCAACTGGATGTCGTCGAAGGCATGCAGTTCGACCGCGGCTACTTGTCTCCTTACTTCATCAACAAGCAAGACAGCATGAGCGTCGAACTGGATGATCCACTGATCCTGATCTACGAAAAGAAGATTTCGAACATCCGCGAAATGCTGCCGATCCTGGAAGCAGTTGCCAAGCAAGGCCGTCCGTTGCTGATCATCGCCGAAGACGTCGAAGGCGAAGCGCTGGCGACACTGGTCGTGAACACGATCCGCGGCATCGTCAAAGTCGCTGCGGTTAAGGCACCCGGTTTCGGCGATCGCCGCAAAGCAATGCTGGAAGACATCGCGGTACTGACCGGCGGCACCGTAATTGCGGAAGAAGTCGGTCTGTCGCTCGAAAAAGCTGAACTGTCAATGCTGGGTACTGCGAAGAAAGTTCAGGTTTCCAAAGAGAACACCACCATTATCGACGGCGCCGGCTCCGAAGACAAGATCAAGGGCCGCGTCGCGCAAATCCGCGCACAAGCCGAGGAAGCGACTTCCGACTACGACAAGGAAAAGCTGCAGGAACGTCTGGCCAAACTGGCCGGCGGCGTTGCGGTAATCAAGGTCGGTGCGGCCACCGAAATCGAAATGAAGGAAAAGAAAGCCCGCGTCGAAGACGCTCTGCATTCCACTCGCGCGGCGGTTGAAGAAGGCGTCGTCGCCGGCGGCGGCACCGCGCTGGTACGTGCGATTTCCGCCCTGGAAAATCTGGAAGGAGCGAACCATGACCAAACGGTCGGCATCAATATCCTGCGTCGTGCGGTCGAAGAGCCTCTGCGTCAGATCGTTGCAAACGCCGGCGACGAACCATCCGTCGTTTTCAACGAAGTCAAGAAAGGCTCCGGCAGCTTCGGTTACAATGCGGCAACCGGCCAATACGGCGACATGATCGAAATGGGTATTTTGGACCCTGCTAAAGTCACCCGCACCGCGCTGCAAAATGCGGCTTCGGTTGCCGGCCTGATGCTGACCACAGAAGTGATGATCGCCGATGCACCGGCCGACAACAAAGCCGGCGGCATGCCGGATATGGGCGGCATGGGCGGCATGGGCGGCATGGGTGGAATGGGCGGCATGATGTAATTGCCCTGCCTGAATAAAGCCTTTTCGCTTTAAATCCTAAGCCCCGACTGAATATGAATTCAGCCGGGGCTTTTTTCTTTGCAATAGCATGCAATGCGCTAGGCTGGATTGAATGGACCAACGAAATGCTGCTTCAGGTAAAGGCTAAGCATGATGGTCGAGCCGAACGCCGCCTGATCGAATGGCAAAACTTGCTACGTTCCGCTAAAAATCTGTCCAAGAAGGACAATCTTAAAAATTAATGATTTTTTAGTCTGAATTCGTTGTTTGTTGACGATATAATACATGGGAAAGAGGGAGATATAGTGAAGACGCCTTTAGAGTTTCTCGCGGCGGGCGACGGCGATTGCTGGGGATTTCGCGATCGCCAAATTCTTTACACTAAAAGAACTCGGCGTCGATGAAAATATAATGCGCATCACATATTGTTAAAGCGTTACGACTGAATCAGGCCTATATGGTCTTAATATTTCAAAACGCCAGACGGTTTCGGAAGTGCTCGATAACTTGATCCCCGACATCAGACCGGCGACGCAATTTTCGGACTTATTGCCGGTTTACAGCTTTAACGGTATGGGTTTATGAATTGTCAAATCCCGGAATGCCGGCAAATACGTAGGCAATTCGGATCGGCTAAACGTGTAAACGATCTCAAACTCAGAATGCTTAAGAATCCTTTTTAGTCCGATGGAACCCCTGCCGTACCAGATCAAGCGTACGCTGAGAGCGTCTAGAACCCGAATCGTCGTCACCGCCGAAAAAATTGAAGTGATCGCACCGCCTGATGTTTCGGACGAGGCCCTGCACCAGTTCGTTAAAGAAAAGTGGCATTGGATTACTGCCACGATGCAAAGGCTAAAAGCCCGTAAGGCGCATATTCAAAGCCTCGCGCCCGAAACTTATCATCATGGTGCTCCCGTTCCTTATCAAGGAAAAACCTATCCTTTGTCTTTGGCGCCGACAAAATTGAAAAGCATCAAGATCGAGTATACCGATGTATTCAAGGCACACATCCCTCATACACAATGGGAGACAGTCAACAGCGAGGAAATCCGCTCCGCCATTATCGGGTGGATGAAGCAGAACGTCAAAATCACCGTAGAACAGCTGGTACTTCAGCACGGCCCCAAACATCGGCTTTTCCCGAAATCGATTACCATCAAATCCCAAAGATCGCGCTGGGGCAGCTGCGGCATTCATAACGACATCACCATTAACTGGCTTCTGGCGCTAGCTCCGCTCGAGATTCTGGAATATGTCGTTGTCCACGAACTATGTCACATCAAAGAAAAAAATCATTCGAAGCATTTTTGGTCACTCGTCGCCCAACATCTTCCAAATTATCGCAGCGCGCGGTTATGGCTTAAACAGCATGGCCAAGTGCTGATGCTTGGCTTATAAAGTATCGCGGATCATTTTGCTACCGTCCCGCGATCGCGGCATGATTTTACTCAGAAGCTGTTCGGAAATTCCTTCTTCAAACCTGTAAATACAACCTCACATGTCATGGCGATGTAAATCCAAATCTCGTCTGTGTGGGTGAGACGCTCACTGCTTTTGCTGAGGCGACGCGAATTATTTAGCTGAAGGCGCGTCTGACCATCCCTGGGCGCACTGCTAGATGAGATTCAGGCCGAGGAATGCCAAAACTATTTCAAAAATGCGAGCTATGCTTCTCATTAATAGAGAATTGCTCTAATAAATGTTCTAGCCTTTCCTATAGCCCAATTCTGTATTTTTTCCCATAAAAAAACCCCCGCAACTGCATGAATTGCGGGGGTTTAATTTGTTAACGATTTATTATTGTTATTGGATCAACAATCTTCGATTAGATGAAGGTTGGGATCAGAGGACCGTCGATTTGGACCAGTTGCTTGTTGCCATTTTCGTCGTGGAAGAACAGCAAGCCAGCGAAACGGCTATCTGGGTCATAGATCAAGTCAGCCAGACGATATACTTCCCAAGCTGCGTCAGACGCAGTAACTTGGATAGTTCTGGTTTGGCCTGGAGCCAGTGGGCTGTTGTCGCTGACAGTCAGACCTTCTGGAGCCAACAAGTCATCTGGGTAGCCAGTGGTGTCTTCAGTTACGTTAGCATCCAAGAAACGAACGCCAGCAGTGTTGAATTCACCCAAACGGATCGCAGAGTCACCGTTGTTGGTTACAGTCAGAGTCATGTTCATTGAACGGCCTGGTACACGGTAGGTAGCGTCGTCAATTTTAACGCTAACAGTTGGTGTAGGCAGATCAAGAGGCTTCATACCACGCAACAAACCTGCTTGCAGAGGAGTGGTGATAGGATACTCAGAGTTGGTTTGTGCCATAGTGAAAGCAACGATACCGATCGCGCCAGCACCGAAAGCCAAAGCAACCTTTCTGTCAGTTGCAGTGATCAGAGTGTCACCTTTACCAGCGTCCATAGCGATTTGACGTGGAACGAACATTGGCTTCTTCATCCAGTAAACCATCCAAGCCACACCGAAAGCATACCAGAAAGCATGCCAGAAGTAGGTGTTGCTCAGGTTATAGGTTTCCAGATCAACAGTTTGGCCAGTCAAAGTGGTGATTGGGTTGGTGAATTGGCTCATAGAACCTTCAACAGTTACCCATTTGCCAGGACCGATGATTGGACCACCGCCTTCAACGTTCATCATAGTGTGAACGTGCCAGTCGCCTGGACGGCGTGCTTTCAACAGAACTTTGAACTCATAGGTTTCGCCCAGTTCCAGAGAAACCGAACGTGGAACCAATTGACCACCGATCCAAGATCCAGCACGGATAAATACTGGGCCTGGAATACCGATGTTCAAGAAAGCGCTTTCTGGCTTGTCAACAGTTTCCGGCCAACCTGAGAATACCAGGAATTTACCAGAAATCGTCATCGTGTCGTTGACTTTAACAACTTCTTTTGACCAGTTCAGATCGTACCAGTGAATAGTACGCATACGCATGAAAGCCGCTTGAGACTTTTCACCGTGTGCGGATGCCGCTGGCGTATAGAACATGGCTGCTGCAACTGTCAGCAACAGTGCGACAAAGGACAACTTTGCTACCTTGTCTTTAATTAACTTCATATATCCTCCTCTAATAATAGAGAATCTATTTATTCTTGAGTATCCAGTCGATAAATTGTTCATTTATCTACTAGCCATTTATTTATTGTGTTACTAGCTCAGAATCCAAAAGGATTAGGTGCTTTGGGTAAATGCGGTGCTGCCGAACCATTTACCGAAGAAGTGCCACAAGAAGTAGATGATGATACTCACGAAACCAGAGAAGAATGCAGATACTGGAGCTACGTCCTTACCGAAAGTTCTCAGAGTACCTTTTTCAACCATCCGGATGTATTCTGGAGTACCAGTTCTTACGTAGTGGTAACCTTGCAAGTCAGCCAGGGTCATTACCATGCCGTTGTATTCAACTGGCACGTGCAATGGTGCGATGACAGGCCAGTTGCCAGGATAGAACAACAGACCGTAAGCCAAGCCGCCCAGAACAGCAGTCAACTGCATGCTGTTAGACAGCATCAGAATGACGTCCAGAACGATTGCGCCTGGAACGAACTGTGATGGGAATACAAAGTTAACTGGGAAGTAAGTCCATCCCCAGAAGTTGAAGTATCTGTTAACCCATTCGCCGAACAACAGACCGAGAACGGCCAGCATTGCACCGAATGGCAGTTTCCAGCGATACCAAAGAACTGCTTGAACAGCAGCTGGGAATGTAATACCGACGATTGGCAATACAGTAACCCACAGACGACGGTCTTTCCAGTCAGTCCAGAAATCCCAGTCACCACCAGTCAACATGAAGTGAACGTGGTAGCCACCAAGAATGATGAAAAACAAAGTGAAGCAGATCATCCAGTCGAACGTGCGTGAAACTTTTACAGCTTCGGCACGTGAACGTACAGCTGATTGAGATGCGCTCATTAGCTTACCTCCTAAAGGGTTTAAAATTATTTTTATTTCTATCTTCTCTTTGCCGTTTCGCCCATTTGGAACATGAGCGAAACAGCCAGGAGATAGTTATTTAAGGCTTTTAACCTAAGCGATTAAGCCAGGTCTTTCTTCAGCAATTTTGTAATTGCTTGAACTTCGATGCTCAGAACGCCCAGTGCACCCAGAGCGGCCCATCCGAAGAATACGAAGCCGTAGTGCAGAGGAGCAACGAACAACTCTTCCATGAACCAGAAAGTGTGACCCCACTCGTTCAAACCAACGTTTGGCAGAATCATGAATGGACCAACAACAGATACCATGTATTGAATGGAGAAACCATTGGCATAAGTAGGCAGTCTGGTTTTTGCGTACAGCAAAGAAGCACCACCGGTGATGATGTAGATTGGGTAGCTCAGATAGAACTCGATAATGTGACTTGGAGTGAAGTCAGTATCGCGAACGATCGTTTGGTGCCAAGTGCCATCTTGCTCGGTGAAGTAGCTAGCGCCGAAGTAAATTGCAACAGAGTAGCAAACCAACCAAGTCCAGTGAGTGAAGTGTCTTCTCAGCTCTTCTCTTGGAGTGATTGACATGACTTTACGGTCACGGGTCTTCCAGATGTAGCCCCACAGGATACCTGCAGTGGATACTTCCAATACGAATTCGATATACAGGAAGTTCATCCAGTATGTTTCGAACTCAGGCGCGAAAGAGTCAAGACCAGCGGACCAGCCATAAACACCTTCGTACCAACGAACCCAAGCGTAGAACACGTTGTACAGTGCGACGCCCAGGAACAGATTTCTTTTATTTAACAGCGGTGCTTCCGCAGCATCAGCTTTCACTGATTCAGTTGTAGCTGCCATTTCTACCTCCTAAAAATTTAACAATCCCCAGCTATTCGGCCGGGAGTTTCTTGTTCAACTCCATTTCCACATTCACTGGCTTTTGACCAGGAATCGCACCGAGTCCAGTTCGGTGAGCGGTCAGTTTACCAGCTCGAAGCACCTTGTCAAGACAAAAAATATTTTCGTCAAAAAAATCGCTCCGAGCTCAAACCGGCCGGTATACTAGCGTACGCTTAATGTATTGATTTCTGATACAATTGCGATGATTAAACTAACCATTGGCACTTCCATTCATGAACAATTTTTTTAAAAAACATCCTTTCATTCTACTCTTAGGCGGTCTTGGCTTATTGATTGTATTTCAAAGAGAAGCGGTCATGCCTCTCGTAACCGAAGTCATCAAATCCGATGCCTTTTTAGTCGACAGCAAAGACCAGGGCAGCCAGCTCCCCATCTCCACAGAGATGACAGCGATTGCATTTAACCATTGTAATAATTACATCAAGTCGGAGCTCGATTCCGACATTTCCGTGACATTTACGAACAAGCCGATCAAGGCCTGGAGCTTGGGCAATTACCAATTTCTGATTAACGCCGACATTAATATCGCTGACGAATCGGGCAATATGGCCACGAAAAGATATGTTTGCCGGATCACCTATGACAAGGGGGACGACCAGGAAGGCGTCCTCGACTTTGACAATTGGACGATGGTAGGCCTCTCCGGTATTGATGAGATCTAACAGGACAGCCATTCATATTTTTAGCGGCGATTGCCAATTGAATCGGCAATTGGTGGTATGGATTGCCGCCCAGAGCCAGCCCAGCTACCGGGCGTAAAAAGAAACGAATGCAGGTCAGATAAGTGAGCGCCAGGGAAGGCAGCTCAACTAGCCATCCACAGACTCCTTCACGGCTTATCGCCGGACTTCTGCCTCGTTTGATTCAATTGATAAGCCTTTATCAAAGCCAAAAATGCCCAGAAATCATACAGTGCATGAATCACTACCGGCGTGAGCAGATTCCGCTCCGCCCCGTAATCCATCGATAAACTCAGATAGATCCCTATCAAAAACGCGAGCAAGGTATAAAGCGGTGTAACCGCGTGCGCCAGACCGAACAAAACGTTGCAGCCGACCAAACCCGCACGCATTCCCAAGACTGCCTCCAGCCACGGTTGAATCAGACCTCGGAAAAGAATTTCCTCCGACAACCCCGCTATCGCGGCGAGCATCAGCAAATCGGCCCAGTGCCGCCGATGCAGGCTGGGTCCCAGCGTTTCGAGCAATAACCGCCTGATTTTTTGAAACGCCTCTTCCTGCCTCAGTTCCGCCAGATGAAACAACACTATCATCGGCGCTGTGCCGATAATTCCGTATAAAATCGCGGCCTCGGACAAAAACAACTTTGCAAACGGGTTGATGTCGGCTATCCAGCCCAGAATAAGAGCGACCAGGATGAGCGAAGCCTCGAAACAGCAGGCCTTGAGAAAAAAATCCCGAGATTTGAAAGCGGATTGATTCATCGAAGGAGAGAAGGAATAATAGTGGGCCAACTTCCAGCTATCGCTTGCTTCGGCTCGACGCAACCGAGCCGTAAACTTCGCTGCATACCTTTCGCATCCTTACTTTACTTTAAATATGCACTGTTTTATCTATAAAAGCCTCCAAAAACAAGACCTTTATTTGTTTCTCCGAAACCAGGACGATTTCTCCTGCCTGCCGGAAGCCTTAAAAGCCTCCTTGGGCAGAATGGAATTCGTTTTCAGCTTGGAAATCACGTCGGAACGGAAACTTGCAAACGCCGATCCGGTTTCGGTGATCAACAATCTGAATGAGCGGGGCTATTTCCTGCAATTGCCACCGGTACTGGCCGCGCCCACAACTTTACAGTAACCACCTGTCACGCGCGCGGCAAAGTCACTCCGGTTTGCCCCTGGTATTTGCCGCCGCGGTCTTTATAAGACGTTTCGCAAACTTCGTCGCTGCCGAAAAACAGCATCTGCGCGACGCCTTCGTTCGCATAGATTTTCGCGGGCAGATTCGTCGTATTCGAAAACTCCAGCGTTACATGCCCTTCCCATTCGGGTTCGAGCGGCGTTACATTCACGATGATGCCGCAGCGCGCATAAGTCGACTTGCCCAGGCAAACGGTCAATACATCCCGCGGAATACGGAAATACTCCACCGTCCGCGCCAGGGCGAACGAGTTCGGCGGGATGATGCAAACATCGGACTTCACGTCGACGAAACTGTTCGAATCGAAATCCTTCGGATCGACGATCGCGGAATTGATATTGGTGAATATCTTGAACTCGTCCGAACAACGCACATCGTAACCGTAGCTCGATGTCCCGAACGAGATGACCCGCCCCTTTTCGGAATCTCTGACCTGACCGCTTTCAAACGGCGTAATCATGCCGTATTCGGCCGCCATACGGCGAATCCATCTATCCGATTTAATGCTCATCGCAGCTTTAAAACCTTGAAAAATACAAACATAAAGCGCGCATTGTAACAAATAACCGTGAAAATCACCGGTCGTTTGAAAAAACGATCTCGATCTGATCGAAATCCTGCACCTGAAGATGCTCCGCATCGGAATCCGGTTTGCCCTCCCGGACCAGCCAGATGGTGTGGAATCCGGCCTGCCTCGCCGCATCGAGCTCCTCTTTGATATCGGACAAAAACAGCAAAGACTCGGGCAACAACTGCAGTTCATCCTTAATGCGCCGGTACGAATCGACTTCCCGCTTGCCGCCGATCCGGGTGTCGAAATAGCCTGAAAACCAGGGCGTCAAATCACCGTAATCCGTATGCGAGAACAGCAGTTTTTGGGCATGCACCGAACCGGAAGAGTAAATGTAAAGACCCAGTCCGCAAGCCTTCCACGCCTTTAGATTTCTTTCGGCGTCTTCATATACGTGACCGGTGAAGGCGCCTTTCCGGTAGCCTTCTTCCCAAATCAGCCCCTGCAGTGCCTTCAGCGGCGTGATCTTTTTATCCTGATCGATCCATTCGACCAATTGCTCAATAGCCTGCCCGGCATCCAATTCTCTTCCTGCCTCCCGGGAAACATCGCGCAGCAATTGCCGCACTTCGGGATCGCCCGCATGATCCCGAACAAACTCGGCAATATGAGCCCGCGCATAGGGGAACAGCACGTCTTTAACGAAAGACAGCGACGAAGTCGTGCCCTCAATATCGGTAACGATCGCTTTGATCATGACAAGCCGGCAACATATTGATCGAATGTCGGAAACGACTGGGCGATGTCGCTGCCGGTGAACGTGGCTACCCAGCCTTCCGGGGTGGTGAACAGTCGGATGCATTTGAAGCAAGGATTCCCGCCCATATCGAACCAGTGCGTCGTGTTGGCCGGCACACTGATCAGATCGCCTTTTTCGCAAAGCACCGCATAGACCTTATCGCCGACATGCAGATAAAAAAGCCCTTTGCCGTCGACGAAAAAACGGACCTCGAAATCCTCATGAATATGCTCGGCCAGAAATTTTTCCCGAAACGCCGCCTTTTGCGGATGATCGGGCTGCAGACTGACTACATCGGCGGACTGGAAGCCGTACTGCAGCATCAGCCGCTCGACCGAATCCCGGTAGGCTTCGATGACGGTTTCCTGATCGGCATCGTCCGTCAGTTCGCGATTCGCGGTCCAGCGCTCGAACTGCACGCCGATCCGGCTCAACTCGGCCGCAATATCGGAGCAGTCGGTATACAAGACTCCTGATTGCGGCTGGTTATCGGGATACACGGTTAATGCGCTCATGCTCTGTTTACTCCGTACAAACGTAATTCACACTCAAACAAATAATCGAGGGCCTCAAGATGCCGTAAGGTTTCGGCAACCGAATCGCCCCAGGTATAAAATCCGTGCCCGGCAATCACGTAACCGTAACAGTCCCGACGCCGGTCCAGATAGCGTTCGACTTCGGCGGCAAGGCGCGGAATATCCTGGTCATTGGCAAAGACCGGTATGACCAGACGGGCTTCGTGAGTGGCAATCCCCTTGAACGCCTTCAGCAGTTCATAATTTTCAAGCGCGATTTCGTTCTTGAAAATTCTGGAAACCAGCACCGAATGAATCGTATGCGGATGCAATACGCAATTGACGGCGGGAAAACGCTTATAGAGGGAAGTATGCAGTAAGGTCTCCGCGGACGGTTTTTTATCGTCGAGCGGATTGGCATCCGCGTCGATCAGCATGATATCCTCGATTTGCAGACGGCCTTTGTGTTTACCCGAAACGGTGATCGCAATCGTGCCGTCCGGCAGTCGAACCGAAAAATTGCCGCTGGTTGCCGGAACCCAGCCTTTACCGTCGATAAATCGCCCCGCTTCGCAAAGATCGGCGGCGGCGTTTAAAAATGCTTCGCTGTATTTCATGGGATCATGATAAAAAATGCCTGTCGGCGAATCCGATAAGATTATAAGTTGAGATCGTTAAAGAATGTAAACTTAATAGCGTAAAATAGCCACGTCGGCAGACTTGCAGCCTTTTCTCTACGGCCAGGTTCTTTCCCATACTTGTCTCATCATCCCACTGAAGCTTCGATGCGCAAAAAAACGCTGACCACTTTGGCAATCCTCGCCATCGCCTTCGCACTAACGGTTTATTATAAACGTCCCAAGCCGGTGGAGGTGGAAATCGTCAGCATTGAAGAGGGGGAGGTCCGGTCCACCGTCTCGAATACTCGCGTCGGCACCGTCAAAGCCTGCCGGCGCGCTTACCTGGCGCCGGCTGCCGGCGGCCAGGTTGCCCAACTGAATGTCAAGGAAGGCGATAAAGTCCGGAAAAACGAGTTATTGATGGAAGTCTGGAATCACGATCTTAAGGCGCAACTCGCACTGCAGGAAGCGCAAATACGCGCAAACCATGCCGCCGCCGAACAGGCCTGCCAGTTGAAAGGCGGCGCAATCCGTGAAGCCGAGCGCATCTCCCGCCTGCAAAAGTATAACCACATCGTTTCGGAAGAGCAGGTCGACACGAAAGTCACCAACGCCAAAGCACAAAGCGCCGCCTGCCTTTCGGCCAAAGCAGCCGTCGATGTCAGCCAGGCCAGCCGGGACGCGGCCAAGGCCGCCATCGAGCGAACCTATGTCGAGGCCCCGTTCGACGGCACGGTCGCCGAAATCAACGTCGAACTCGGCGAATACGTGACGCCTTCGCCGCCCGGCATTCCTACCCTCCCCGCCATCGATCTGCTCGACATCAGCTGCCTGTACGTATCCGCGCCGATCGACGAAGTCGATGCTCCACAGATTAAGACCGGCATGACGGCCTATGTATCGCTGGATGCCTTTCCCGGCAGGCGCTCGCTAGGCACCGTCTCGCGCATCGCACCCTATGTGCTGGAAAAGGAAAAACAGGCGCGCACTGTCGAAGTTGAGGTCAAGCTGACCGATCCGAAAGACCTGCAGGAATTATTGCCCGGCTACAGCGCCGATATCGAAGTCCTATTGGCCGGCAAGCCGAAGGCGTTGCGCATACCCGCCGAAGCGGTGATCGAAAATCATAAAGTCCTTTTGCTGAATGAAGACGGCGTGCTAGAAGAACGCACGTTCAAACCCGGCCTCGCCAACTGGAATTATGTCGAGGTGCTGGCAGGATTGCAGCACGGCGACAAGGTCGTGCTGTCAGTTGGCCAGGAGGGCGTAACCGCAGGCGCGCGGGCGCAGGCGAAACCGTGATCGAGCTCGCGCACATTCGCCGCACATTCCAAGTCGGCGAACAGACCGTCAGGGCGCTGGACGATGTCAGCCTCTCCATTGCCAAAGGCGAATACGTTTCCGTGATGGGGCCGTCCGGATCGGGAAAATCGACCCTATTGAACGTGATCGCGCTGCTCGATCAGCCTTCGGAAGGGCATTATTTGTTGAACGGCCGCCCGGTTACTCAGCTCAGCGACGATGAACTCGCCAAAGTCCGCCGCGAAAACATCGGCTTCGTGTTTCAGTTTTTTCATTTGATCCCGCGCCTGACCGCAGCCGAAAACATCGAAATGCCGATGATTCTGGCAGGCGTAGCTCCTAAAGAACGTAGACAAAGGGTAGCCAGAGCCCTGACCGACGTCAGCCTCGAAAACCGCGCCCACCACAAACCCGACCAGCTCTCGGGCGGGCAGCTCCAGCGCGTCGCGATCGCCCGCGCGATGATCATGAAACCCGAAATCCTACTCGCGGACGAACCGACCGGCAACCTCGACAGCCAGTCCGGCAAGGAAATCATCGAACTCTTGGAAAGCCTGAACCGTCAGGGCGTCACACTGATGGTCATCACCCATGACCCCAATATTGGAGGCAGAGCTCGCCGCAAGATACAAATTATTGATGGCAAAATCATATAATCAAATAAAAGTCCAGTACTTCTATTGACATATTAGCGTAAGGCAGAAAATAAATTTGCCGCTTGCCGACCCTTAATTACTCGGTACAAGTAATACGTATAAAATTTCCGCCCTTTTATCGGGCTTCAAATCTTCCAAACTTTAACAACATCCCCGGCAATAACAACAAGTTCAGCACGGTCGATGACACCAGCCCGCCAATGATGATCGCCGCCATCGGCCCCATGATTTCGCGGCCGGGATTATCGCTGTTGAAGGCGATCGGGAACATCGCCAGCGCGGTCACCAGTGCGGTCATCAAAATCGAAGGCAACCGCTCCTGTGCGCCCAGCACGGCCGAGTCGAAGTTCCAGGCTTTTTTCTCGATCTCGATCAGCTGCCGGTAGTGCGAAATCAGCATGATGCTGTTGCGGACGGTGATCCCGAACAGGGTCACGAAGCCGACCACCGAGCCGACCGACAGCGTCGCGCCGGTAATCAGCACGGCCGCGATTCCGCCGATCAGCGCGAACGGCAGATTGCATAAGGTCAATAGGACATGCCGGAGGCTGCCGATCGCCAAATAGATGAAAATCAGCACACCCATGCCGGCCAATGCCGAGTGTACGATCAAATCCTCGCGCGCCTTCGCCTGCTCGACCGCCGAGCCGGCGAATTCGATATAGCTGTCGCCGGTTTCGGGCAGGTCTTTCGCAATCCGGGCTTTAAGGTCGGCCATGAAGGCATCCAGATCCCTATCCTGCACGTTGCAGGTGACCGTCTGCCGCCGCTGTGCGCCCTCGTGCAGAACATTGTACCGGGTCAGCCCGTAGCGTATATCCGCGACCTGTGCCAATGTGATCAGCTTGCCGTCCAGCGTCCGAATCGGCAATTCCGCGAGCGCTTCGGACCGCTCGCGCAGCCCCGGGGAAAGGGCCACCGCAATGTTGAAAATCCGGTTGCCTTCGAGCTTGCGGCCGGTGATCTGGGTTTCATAGGCAATCCTTAACGTATCGAGCACGATCTTCGGCGTGACGCCCCAGAGGGTGAGTCGATCAAGATTCATCTCGACCCGGATCTGCGGCGCGCCGGGCGGCGAACGCACCTGCACGTCGGCGGCGCCTTCGATCTCCTGCAGCAAGGCGGCCAGCCGACTGGCCTTTTCGTCGAGCCCGTTCAGGTCGTTGCCGTAGATATTCACCGCGACCGGCGCGGTGTAGCCGGAAATCGTCTCGTCGATCCGCTCGGTCAGGAAAGTATTCGCCTCATACGAAATACCAGGAAATTCGTCCAGGGCCCCGCGGATGCGTTCCAGTACCTCGCCTTGTTCGGAGCCGGACATCGGTTTCAGACGAACTTCATACTCGCTGTAATGGCTGCCGTAGGTATCGGCGCCGCGCTCGGCGCGCCCCGCCCACTGCGACATCGATTCGACGCCGGGGATCTGCAGGATTTGCCGAGTCAACTGCGTGCCGATCCGGATCGATTCCTGCAAGGACGTACCCGGCAGACTGCTGGTATGCACGATGAAGTGGCCTTCGCGCAGTTCCGGCAGAAATTGGCTTTTCAGCATCGTGAAGGCCAAAAAGCCCGTCAGGCAGATTCCCAGTCCGCAGCCGATCACCCAATTGAAGCGGCGGTAGATCGCGCGAAGCAACGCCTGATACCAGGGCTTCAGACGCCTGATCAGCGGCGGGTCGCCCATCATTTCGGACAACCCGCCGAGCAGCAGATAACAGAGCGCCGGCGTCAGCGTCAACGCGACCAAGAGCGAGGCCAGAATCGCCAGGATATAGGAATAACCGAGCGGCGCGAACAGGCGCCCGGCCACCCCCGGCAAGGTCAACAGCGGCACGAATACCAGCGCCACGATGAAACTTGCATAGACCACCGAGCCGCGTACTTCCAGCGAAGCACTATAAACGATCTCGGCCGCCTGCTTCGGCTCGGGCGACAGGCGGTTTTCGCGCAGGCGGCGGAAAATGTTTTCGGTGTCGATGATCGCGTCGTCGACCACTTCGCCGAGCGCGATCGCGAGCCCGCCGAGCACCATGATGTTCAAGTTCACACCCGCTTCGAGCAGTACGATCACCGCGCCGACCAGCGACACCGGAATCGCCAGCGCCGAAATGAAGGCGGTGCGGAAATTGTACAGAAACAGGTAAAGAATCAGCACCACGAACAGCCCGCCGACCAACAGATGGCCTGACAGGTTCGAAACCGAGCGTTCGATATAATCGGCTGGCCGGAACAGATGCGGATAAAAAGTGAGCCCCTGTTGTTTGAACAGGCGGCCGAATTCGGTCAGGACCTGCTCGACCTGCCGGGACACCGACAGCGTGTTCGCGCCGTATTGTCCGATCACCATCATCACGATGCCAGCCTTGCCTCCGATCTGCGCCGCGCCAATCGGCGGCTCCGGCGCATAAGTGATCGTCGCCGCATCGCCGAGGGTGACGTTCATGCCCTTGTCGCGTTTCACGATGATTTTCGCGAGCTGCTCCGGCGTGGCGGCGCTCCCCGCCGTCTGCAGGGTGAAACGCTGGTTCCGGTTTTCGATGAAGCCGCCGCCCTGGATCACCCCCGCCTGGGAAGCCGCCAACGTGATGTCTTCGAGCGCGAGATGGAATTTGCGCAGCCGGAGCGGATCAACCTGAACCTGCAATTGCTTGACGTCGCCGCCGAACACATTCACGTCCGCGACGCCGGGCACCGCGAGCAAGCGCGGCACGATCGTCCAGTCGACCAGACTGCGGAGCGCCATCAGGTCCTTACTGTCCGACGTCAGGCCCAGCGTCAGCACGGTCGCCGAGGACGACGACAGCGGCACCGCGACCGGAATCACGCCGGACGGCAACCGGGAAGGCAATTCGGCCAGACGTTCCCCAACCAGCTGCCGGTTGCGGTAGATGTCGGTCTCTTCGGCGAAATTGACCGTCACGATCGATAAGCCCTGGATCGACTCGGAACGAACCGTTTCGAGCCCGATCAGGCCGCTGACCGCCATCTCGATCGGCTGCGTGACTAGGATTTCGACCTGTTCGGCCGACAGGCCCGGCGCTTCGGTTTGAATGATGACCCGCTTCGGCGAAAATTCGGGAAAGATGTCGAGCCCGGCGGTCGCAAAGCGGTAGCCGCCGTAGCCAAGGAGCATCACGGCAATCGCAAGCACGACGCCGTGAAAACGGATCGAAAAGCGGACGAGCGCTGCCAGCATGCGTTATCCGCCCTGCTTAATGATTGTGATCGCGCCTAAACCGGCGCGTTTGCGGAGGCTTTGTTACGGAAATTCTTCCAGACCTGGTGCACGATCGGCAGCAGCGAAATCGCGACGATGCTTAAAATCACCAGTTCGAAATTCTTCTGCACGATTTCCAGATTGCCGAACTGGTAACCCAGCGTTGTTAGGCCGCCGACCCAGAGCATCGCGCCGCCGATGCAAAAGCCGATATAACGCGCATAGCGCATATTGCCGGCGCCTGCCACGAACGGCGCCACGGTCCGGATCAGCGGCACAAAGCGCGCGATGATCACGGTGCGACCGCCGTATTGGTCGTAGTAGGCTTCGGTCCGCTCGATATATTCACGCTTGAAGAAACCGATTTTTTCCCGCGCCTTGATTCTTTTACCGAGAAACCGGCCCACTACGTAATTCACGTTGTCGCCGGTCAACGCGGCCGCGATCAACAGCGCGATCAGCACGTAAATGTCCAGCTGACCGGTGCTGGCGGTCAGCGCGCCGGCCGCGAACAGCAGCGAGTCGCCCGGCAGCCAGGGCATCACGACCAGACCGGTTTCGCAGAATACGATCAGGAACAGAATCGTATAGGTCAGCGTCCCGTATCGGGCGAAAATGTCGGCCAGATGCGCATTGATGTGCAGGAAGAAATCGAGAACGTGGGTCAATATGTCCATAAGTATGAGAATCGCGTAGTAAATGCAAACAGTTCGGGTGCCGAACGCTCGACTTCGAAAAAAAGTGTATTGATGAAGCTAGAACACATTATATAGAATAACCCGCCCGCACCCGAATCCATGAGACCGCCGAAGCCATGTTGAAACAAATCAAAGACTCACCCAAACTCGAACAGCTCAAAGCCCGCCACCCGAACGCCAATGTGGTCGTCATCGTTTTCGCGATCGTGATGTTATGGCGAGGCGCCTGGGGATTGCTCGACACCTATCTGTTCCCCGGCTCGCCAACCTTGAGCTATCTGGTCTGCATCGGCCTCGGCGCCGCGATCCTGTATCTGGATAATTTCAGCATCGATAATCTGAAGCGGTAAAATCCGTTCAGAATGATGCAGCCTCGATGCAGCGCAACGGACTCGAGGGAACCCAACGCGATTTCGTTTCGCTCCATCGAGGCTACGCCCATTGATCAGGTCTTCATCAAGCCGTCCAGCGTCAATCCGCAGCTCGGTGCGAACGCCTGCATAAAAAACACCACTTCCGGCTGCCGGTAACCGGCTATCGTTTCGGCCAGATCCTGCGCGGCGGTTTCGAATTCGGTATTGCCGGCCTTCATCTCCGCCTGGCATTTCAAATAAGCGGAGATCTTATCGGCCGCCTTGATGATCCGGACATGCTCTTCGGGCATCGCGTCATGCAGGATCAGCGTCTCGAAATCGGCCTGCAGCTCGGGCGGCAAGAGTTTCAAGAGTTCCTTCTCGGCCTGCTTTTCGATCTGCTTATAGGCAACGTTGATCGCTTCGGAATGGTATTTAATCGGCGTCGGCAGGTCGCCGGTAATCACCTCGGTAATATCGTGATAGAGCGCCGCGGTCGCCACCGCATTCGCGTCGAGATTTCCGCCGTAGTAGCGGTTCTTGATCAACGCCAGCGTATGCGCGATCACCGACACTTCCCAACTGTGCTCCATCACGTTTTCCTCGTGCGCGTTGCGCTTGAGCCCCCAGCGCTTGATCCAGCGGAGCCGCGACAGGTAGGCGTAGAAAGGGGTCGAGACCGAGATTTCTGCCGTATCAGCCATCAGAATTCTTCGACAAAAGTGTTTTCCAGCGGCGTCTGCACGTAATGCTTGTTTTCGTCCCAGAAATAATAGTAGCCCTTGTCGGTCGAAGTCACTTTGCCGCTCCTGACGATCCAGGTCTTTTCGGTGTTGCCGTTCGCATAGGTCACCCGGTAATTGCCGTCCATATATTCGACCGCTTTGCGCGATATTTGGTTAAACCAATCCTGCGAACACCCCGTCAACAGGACTAACGGGGCAAAGAAAATCAATTTTTTCATGAGGTCTTCGATCAATTTGGCGTGACGATGGGAATTTTGATGGTTAAATATAGCATTTTGCCCTCTACAAGACACCATGCAGATTCAGTGGTATCCCGGCCATATGCACAAGGCCGGCAAGGAAATAAAGGAAATCCTGCCGAAAACCGACATCGTGATCGAAGTGCTCGACGCGCGTATCCCGTTCAGCAGCGCCAATCCGCTGCTGGCTGAACTGCGCGGCGACAAGCCCTGCCTGAAGGTGCTGAACAAGAGCGATCTGGCTGACCCGGAACTGACCGCCGAGTGGCAAACCTATCTGGAGCAGGAGCACGGCGTCAAAACGCTCGCCCTGACCAGCCGCGATCCCGAAAAGATGCGTCGAATTCCGGAGCTCTGCCGGAAAATGCTGGCCGATCAGATACAAGACGACCGGATCGTGCACGCGCTGATCATGGGCATTCCGAACGTCGGCAAATCGACCCTGATCAACATCCTGGCCGGCCGCACGGTCGCCAAGACCGGCAACGAGCCGGCCGTGACCAAGACCCAGCAGCGTATCGCAATCGGCAACAATGTCGTGCTGCTCGACACCCCCGGCATGCTCTGGCCGAACATCGAAAACAAACACAGCGGCTTCCGGCTCGCCGCGACCGGCGCAATCAAGGACACCGCGCTGCATCATGAGGCGGTCGCCGCTTTCGTGGCCGGCTACCTGAGCCGGCAGTATCCCGCCTGCCTACGCGAACGCTTCCGATTGGAGCTGATTCCGGAATCGGATGATGCGGTACTGGAAGCGATCGGCCGCAAGCGCGGCTGCCTGCGCGCCGGGGGGCGCGTGGATTTGGACAAGGCTGCCAAAATCCTGCTTGCTGAACTCCGCTCCGGCGCATTGGGGCGAATCACGCTGGAAACACCGGACATGATGGAGCGGGAATTGGCCGAGGTGGCGGTGATTCGAGGGCAGAAGGCGGAGAAAAAACGGCTGCGCAAGGAGAATAGAAGCTCTTCAAAAAATTAGCCTTTGTAGATTGGGTTGGCGAAGACAACCCAGCATCGCAGCAGAAAATGTTGGGTTGCCCAAAAGCAGGCAACCCAACCTTGTATGATCAAATCTAATAAAAAATCTTGCCAAGGAAATCAGGTAAGCTGTAATAGGACCGTAGGGTGTGCTGAACGCAGTGAAGCGCACCGAGTGCCCTTTAGGGTATCAATCGCGAACGATGCGCCTCCTTTCGTCGGCACATCCTACGAATTTCCCTACCGAAAAATTGAATGCGCGCGTTTCGCTTGAGCGTGAGAAAACAATTTGATACCGTGCCGCCGTTACTGACTTCATTCAAGGAATTTTATTATGATCGGCACCATTACCGCTTTCCTGATCGCCTACTGGTTTTACAAAAGCGCCGAAGCAACCGGCAGGAATCCTTTATCCTCGGCCGGACTCGGCTTTCTGGCCTATCTGATTCCCTGCATTGCCTGGACCCTGGCTGTAACGCCGGGCCTGCGCGATGCGGTTGAACATAATCCCGGCACCCTGTCCGGCCTGTTCGTCAATTACGCTTATATCCTGACGGGTGCCGGCTGCGCTGCCGGAGTCAAATTTTTGCATTTCAGACAGGCGAAACCGTAAAAAGCCAGGCAGCTCCGGCAACCAGCTGCAATGGAACGGCCGGGGCAATAGGCCCCGGCCGGCACGCGAAAAAAGTCTTAAGGATCTTCTTGTTTTTTCCTGTAAAATGCTGGAGCTAAACCTCGTACTCCGCTTTATCCTTCCGCTTCATGCTGAAACTGCTTCCGACTTTTCTTTTATGGTTAGGCTTAATCCCGGCCGCTCCATCGGCGCATGCTGCGCTGCCTCCCTCCATCGATGCCGCCGAACTGGAGCGGCAAATCCATCAACAGATCAATCGGGAACGGCAAAAGCAGGGGCTGGCGCCCTTGGGGGACGATGAGGGGCTCGTTGCGATCGCACGCAATCATAGCCTGGACATGGCGCGGCATCATTTCTTCAACCATGTGAACCTGCGAGGCGAACTCCCTTCGGACAGGGCCAGACGCCAGGGGTGGAATCAGCGGAAGCAGATAGCGCCCGCCACCGTAGCTGTCGGCATCGCCGAAAATATTTTTCTGGCGCGCCTTTACGAGAAAATCTATACCCTCAAGGAAAACGGCATTACCGTTGGGAAGGAATACGAGTGGACCGACACGGACCGGCTGGTTCAAACGATCGTCCAGGGCTGGATGGACAGTCCGCACCACCGGAAAGTGATGCTGTCATCGCAATATGATCGGCAAGGAATCGGTGTCGTGATTTCTGAATACGATGTCTACGTGACCGAGAATTTGTTTTAACACCCGCCAAGATCACGAACTGCACGACAGCATCGAGCAGCCCGCCCGGCTGCGCGCCCAGTCCGGGCGTTTCGCGGCGTAATGCTCCTTCCCGGGTTGTTCGTCGTAGGGCCTACGGCATAAGTCGAGCAGTTCGTCCACCATCGAAGAATCGCCCTGTTCCGCCTTATCGATCGCCAGCTGAGAGAGATAATTGCGCAGCACGTATTTCGGGTTGACCGCATCCATCCGGCTGCGCCGCGCCGCATCGGAAAGACCTCCCTGCCGGAGCCGCTCATGATACCGGCCGAGCCAGGCATCCCGCCTTTCCAGGTAATCCGCAGACAATTGCTCCGGCCGATAATAACAGTCTTCCAACAGCTCGACGATCCGGGTTTTCCAGCCGGGGCGATTCTCGGCCGTATCCAGTGAAGCGAGCCGCCGGAAAAACAGCGTCATATCCGTTTCGACCTTTTGCAGCAGCACCAGGAGTTCGATGCTCAGGTCCTCGTCGGTTTCGGGACGATAGTCCGCAATGCCGAGCTTCCCGGCCATCATCCGCTGCCATTCCCGGTCGAAGGTTTCGGCATAGGCAGCCAGACCCGCCTGCAGCGGCCCGGCATCGCCGAACACGGGGAACAGCGCATTGGCCAATTGGCCGAGATTCCAGTACGCAATTTGCGGCTGCTGGCCGAAACGGTAGCGGCGCTGGTCGGCATCGGTCGTGTTCGGCGTCCAGTGCGGATCGTAATTGTCCAGCCAGCCGTAGGGGCCGTAGTCGATCGTCAGTCCCAGGATCGACATATTGTCGGTATTCATCACCCCGTGCACGAAACCGACCCGCTGCCAGTGCACGATCATCTCAGCCGTCTTCCGGGAGACTTCCAGAAACCAGTCGGCATACACGGCCGGCGACGGCTCGCCGAAATGCGGAAAATCGACACGGATCGTGTAGTCGACGAAGCGGCGTAAAAGGTCGGTCTCGCCGCGGGCTGCCAGAATCTGAAAATTGCCGAAACGGATGAACGACGGCGACACCCGACAGACGATCGCGCCCGGCTCGGGTCGCGGGTTGCCGTTGTAGAACATATCGCGGATTACCTGTTCGCCGGTCAGCACCACGCTCAAGGCGCGAGTGGTCGGCACTCCGAGATGGTGCATCGCCTCGCTGCATAAAAATTCGCGGATCGACGAGCGGAGCACGGCCAGTCCGTCCGCATTGCGCGAATAAGGCGTCGGACCTGCGCCCTTCAGTTGCAAGACCCAGCGTTCGCCTTGACGGTTAATGACTTCGCCCAGATTGATCGCGCGCCCGTCGCCGAGCTGACCCGCCCAGAAACCGAACTGGTGCCCGCCGTAGCACATCGCGAAAGGCTCCATGCTTCGCGCCAGACGATTCCCCGCAAACACCTGGGTAAAATCCCCGGAGGCGCAGAGCTCCGGGGACAAGTCCAGCAAGTCGGCCACCTCTCGGGAATAAGCAACCAATTGCGGCGCTGCCACTTTGGTCGGACTGACGCGGGAATAACAGGCATCGGCGACTTGTCGGCGAAAGTTGGCCGTTTCAGGATCGCCGGGGAGTTCGCGGATGAAGCGATTGTCGAAGACCAGGTCGTCGAGAGAGGAAAGCAATGTACGGGCGTTCATGAACGATTAAGACAGCCTTGGCGATTGGGCGTTCTCTAATTCTGACTTTTTAAGTCGGAAATTGTCAAGTTTCGGGCCAATATTGGGCAGGTAGCGTTCGCCTAGAACGTCAACGCCTTTGCAGTTGCTAAAAAAATAGCCGCGTATGCGGCTATTTTTCAGTCGAAGCGACCAAAGATAAAAAACAGGCCTGACGTTCGTTATAGAGTTGCCGTCCGTACCGGAAGACAATTTTTAAAAATTAATGGTGCTTCGGCCCATGATCATCTTCGGATTCGGTTGCCGAGCATTCTGCAACATCTGTGTCATCCGGATGATCGTCATCGTCCTCATCAAGGCAGTTGTCTTTGCCGCGGCCGCCGTCAATCTCGTCAAGGCCATCGTCACCATTGATATTATCCGTACCGTTGCCGCCCGACATTATGTCGTCGCCGGGACCGCCGGACAAATCATCGTTGCCGTTGCCGCCCTCCAGTCGGTCGCTGTCGGAATCGTCCGTAGCGTCATCGCCATCGTCCAAATCGGCATCGTCCAAATCGTCATTATCATTGTCATAGCCGGATAGATAATCAGAACCGTTGCCACCGTATACACTATCGTCGCCCAAGCCGCCGTACAAATCATCCGAGCCATTGTTACCCTGAATTGTATCGTCGCCGCCGGCACCGTAAACGACATCGTTGCCGTTCATTCCGCAAATAGAGTCTGATCCTTCCGTCCCCCAAATGGTATCGGCTTTGTTGCTTCCGAAAATGTTCAGGCCGGTATAGCTATATACGGGATCATCATTATTGTTCAGAATAGGGTCGCCATTGTTATCTTCGGCAGGCACCGCCAGGGGAGTTGGCCCTACTGTCCGACATTCGCCCGTAAAATCCGCATCTTCACAAATTTCATAAAAATCATCGGTAGGATCGTCCGTGGTACCGCCGTCATTGACATGGCCATTACGAAATTTGCTCGTCAATACTACGTCGGCATCGGCAGCGTTGAACGTGCATTTCTTTATCGATTGCTTGTTGGCATTTGGATGGCCGGGAGTCGCCCATGCAAAATCCATTGATGCCAAACCGCCCAAACAGAGCCATATGCCTGTGTAAATCAGCTTTTTATTCATTGTTGTATCCTCATTACATGTGAAAACTTCAAAAATTGAGAATTGAAGAAAAGCTCAAAAAGTGATGCAGCTTCGCAATCATTTTCGCAGGTGAAAGTAGCCTAAAACCAAAAAATTACTGTGGCTGTATTCTGAGATTTGTTACTTTATCCTAACGTAAAACGCTTAGCCAGCAATTAAACCGGAGGGATAACCGAGAGCCGACCGAATCATTAAGCGCCTGATTCGATAATAGAATTCTTACCCTAACCACTTAAAAAACAGGACGATTAATCCGTCTTTAATCTTTAGGCGGTATGCTCAAGCTTGTACCCAAAAAGATGCATTACTTAGCATTTAAGTTCAAACACTGTCATGATCATATCGTCTTACGCTCCCCGCCGGCGCACTGCGCCTATTTTGATTGCCGCTCTCGGCAGCCTGCTGAGCGGCTGTCAAACGCTGTCTTCCTGGTTTCCCGACGAACCTCCTGCCGTCAGCACCCCGGAAGCCGGCCGCCAGAAAGTCGGCACGATCGCCAGCCATCGATTCGACCTGGGGCCCGGCCAGGAAATGGTCGGCACCCTTGCCGCGATCGACACGAACCCAAGCGATACCCTGTCCGATATCGCCCGCCATTACGGCCTGGGTTTCAACGACATCACGATCGCGAACAAGGGGGTTAAACCCTGGACCCCCCAGCCCGGCAGCCGCGTGATCCTGCCGCTGCAATTCATTGTGCCTGATGCGTCGCGCAAGGACATCGTGCTGAATCTCGCGAATATGCGTTTGTTTTATTATCCGAAAAAAGAACCGAACACGCTCTATACCTATCCGGTCGGCATTGGGCGGCAAGGCTGGAGCTCGCCGATCGGTGCAACCAGCATCGTCGAAAAACAGGCCAATCCGGTATGGCACGTGCCGCCGTCGATCCAGCGCGAGCATGCGGAAAAAGGCGATATACTGCCCGCCGCCGTACGTGCGGGTCCCGACAATCCGCTCGGCTATTATGCGATGCGGCTCGGGTTTCCGAGCTACCTGATCCACGGCACCAACAAGCCCTACGGCATCGGCATGCAGATCAGCCACGGCTGTATCCAGCTTTATCCCGAAGACATCGAAACGCTGTTCGGTAAAGTCGCGGTCGGGGCGAAGGTCCGCATCGTGCATCAGCCTTATCTGGCCGCCTGGCAGCAGGATCAACTGTATATCGAAGCGCACGAACCGCTTGACAAATGGGCCGCCGGCAAGATCAAACTGAAGAAGCAATTTCTGAATAAACTGAAAAGTTTGGCAGCAGAAAAACAGGCCGATATCGACTGGGAGAAGGTCGAGCGGGTGATCCGGCGCTCGGACGGCATCCCGGTGCCGGTACTGAAGAACAGCCCGGAACTGGCGGCATTGACGCAACAGGCCGTGCAACTGGCGCATCCCGAACGGCTGTACGGGCAACCCGAAGTCACCGAACTCAAAGACGGCGACTGGTCGATGCGTGTCGCAACCTTCAGAACCGAAACCGAAGCCGAACAGCTGGCCGCCATGCTGAATCATCAGGGGCCGCCGATTCCGGCCCGCAAGGTGAAACTGAAGGACGAATACCACGTGATCGCCGGCCCATACAAGAACAAGAAGGAAGTCAATAAAGCCGCCAAACGCGTACTGATGGATTTCGAGCTGAAGGCCGAAGCGATCAAGCCGGGACAACGGCCTGATTCGGCGGTCGTTTCCAGTATTGGCTCCGACAGCCCGGTCAACTAAGGAATAATGTGAATCGGGGGCGAGGCTCAGGGAGATCAATCGGTAGCGGCCCCGTCCCCACCCTCAGCCTCCTTGCCCCCGCTCTTTAGTGGCGGAATTGCACTCATGGAGCAGCCTCTGTAGGGGGTACGCTGTGCGTACCATAGGAAGTTGAAAAGGTACGCGCAGCGTACCCTACAACTTCAGGCCACACTATTAAAACTGACAGGAAGATTATTTTTTGCCGGCCCTGGCGCTTTTAGGAGCATCTTTCGGCTGAGCCGGAAAACTTTCCCTCGGCAACCCGGCGAACTCAAACAAGGTATCCAGTTCTTTATCCGACAACTCGTAAAACGAATGCGCCTTCAACCGTTCGGGCAGCACGACCGGCCCGTAACGGACCCGCATCAGTCGGCTCACGACCACCTGCTGCGACTCCCACAGGCGCCGGACCAGACGGTTACGGCCTTCGGTAACCGTCACGTAGTACCATTTGTTCGCGCCCTCCCCGGCATAAAAACGGACCTCGTCGAACTTGGCCAAGCCGTCTTCGAGCTCGACGCCCTGCTTCAATTTCTCGATCATGGCCTCGGGCACTTCGCCTAAAATACGCACCGCGTATTCGCGCTCGATCTGGGTTTTCGGATGCATCAGCAGGTTCGCCAGTTCGCCGTTATTGGTGACCAAGAGCAGTCCCGAAGTATTGATGTCGAGCCGCCCGACCGCAATCCAGCGCGCCGTTGCCAGTTTCGGCAATTGCGTAAAAATGACCGGCCGGCCTTCCGGGTCGCGGCGCGTGACGACTTCGCCGACCGGCTTGTGGTAAAGCAGTACGCGGGTCGGCTGCCGATCGAACTTCTGCCAGTCGACATAGCGGCCGTTGATTTGCAGATGATCGCCCGAACGCAGGCGAGTCCCCAGCTCTGCGAGCGCACCGTTGACCGTTACCCGGCCTTCCTGCATCCAACGCTCGATTTCACGGCGCGAAGCGACGCCGCCGCGCGCAAGGACTTTTTGAATGCGCTCACCCGCGCCCTCGTCCGGCGCGGCCGCGACGGTTTCCGGCCGAGCCTCAGGCGCCGGTTTCCGGAACGGCTTCGGCGGCTTCTGCTCCGTTTTCGGAAGCATCCGGTTCGGTTTCGAAGGATGTTTCCCGGTTTTCGGCGGGTTCTTCTCGGGTTTCCTGTTTTTCACTGGCTTCCTGTTCGGGGGCTAAGATGACTTCCGGCGCCGGATCGAGCTCCTGTATTTGCTCCAGCGTCGGCATTTCGCTTAATGATTTGATATTGAAATAATCCAGAAACTGTTTGGTCGTGCCGTACAATCCCGGCCGGCCCGGTACTTCCTTATGGGCGACCACCCGGATCCATTCGCGTTCGAGCAGCGTCTGAATGATTCCGGAACTGACGCTGACGCCGCGGATGTCCTCGATGTCGCCGCGCGTGACCGGCTGCCGGTAGGCGATGATCGCGAGCGTTTCGAGCAGAGCGCGCGAATAGCGCGGCGGCTTCTCTTCGAACAAGCGCTGAACCCAGCGCGACAGTTCCTGCCGGACCTGAAAACGGTAGCCGCTGGCAACCTGCTGCAATTCGATCGGGCGGGACCGGTAATCTTCCGCCACCGCGTCGACCGCCGCCTGAATCTCGGCAAGCTCGGGCTGCTCGATCTCGGGGAAGACCTGCTGGATGTCCTTGCAGGTCATCGGCCGGTTCGCGGCAAACAGAATGGCTTCTACAATCGATTGAATTTCCATGATATACGGCGTTTCAGTTCGGCATCGCAGCGGCAGCGCCGCGAACCCGGATCTCGTCGAAAGGCTCGGGCTGAATGATTTCGATCAGACCTTCCTTGGCGAGTTCGAGGATCGCCAAAAAAGCCACCAATACGCCGGGGCGTCCCTCTTTGCGAAAGAAGATTTCGGTAAAACGTAGGCTTTCGACATTTTTCAGGTTGTCAAGAATCGTCGACATACGCTCGCGAACCGACAGCGGCTCCAGCGTCACATGGTGATGGCTGAATTGTTCGGCCCGCTTTATAACCTGTTGAAGTGCGAGCAATAACTCCTTCATCGTGACGTCGGGCAGTTTCTTTTCGAAAGTCAGATTCGAGGTATCGGCCGCGCAGGTGAAAAGCTCGCGCTCCAGCCTCGGCATTCTGTCGATCTCTTCGGCCGCCTTTTTGATAGCTTCATATTCCTGCAGGCGGCGGATCAATGTCGCCCGGGGATCTTCCTCGTCTTCTTCCGTTTCCTGAGGCCGGGGCAGCAGCATCCGCGACTTGATTTCCGCGAGCAGCGCCGCCATCACCAGGTATTCGGCCGCCAGTTCCAGATTGATTTCGGTCATCATCTGGATGTAGGAAATATACTGCTGCGTGACCTTGGCGATCGATACCTCGACGATATCGAGATTCTGCCGCCGGATCAGATACAGCAGCAAATCCAGCGGTCCTTCGAACAGTTCGAGGAATACTTCCAGTGCGTTCGGCGGAATGTAAAGATCGTCCGGCAATTGTTCGATCGGCTCGCCGTTGACGATCGCGATCACCGCGGCGCGTTCCGGCACGAACTCGTGGCTCAAGTCGTTCATCGCTCAATCAACGTCCGGCTTAAGCATGCGCGTCAGATGCCCGCGATCGAGAAAAACAATTGTTGCGCAAGATACATGGGATATTCCAGAATCAGGTTCAGTACCCGGGTATAAAGCAGCACTAAAAGGATGATGAAGCCGTAGCGTTCGAGACGGTTGTACTGCCAGGCCCAGTAATTCGGCAAGATACCGGTGACCACCCGGCTGCCGTCCAGTGGAGGAATCGGCAACAGATTGATCAAAGCCAGCACCAGATTGATCGAGATCCCGGCAATGCCGGTATAGATTAGCGGCAATGAAATCGATCCGACGCCGATCAGGACGCCCAGCCGCGCCAACAGCGCCCAACCGACCGCCATCAACAGGTTGGAAACCGGTCCCGCCAACGCGACCCAGGCCATGTCCTTGCGCGGATTCTTGAAATTTCTCGCATCGACCGGCACCGGTTTGGCCCAGCCGAAAATAAAGCCCGTTCCGGTCAAGAGCAGCAGCCCCGGCAAAATCACGGTGCCGAACCAGTCGATGTGCTTCATCGGATTCAAGGTCAGACGTCCCTGCTGATAGGCGGTGTTATCGCCGCATTTTCTCGCCACCCAGCCGTGCGCGACCTCATGCACGGTAATCGCGAAGATCACCGGCAGGATCCAGACCACGATCCGCTGAACCAGCGACAATTCGTTCATCATAATCAATATCCTCGGTTAAACCAGCATCGGCGCGATGCCGATGCCCTGCCGGACGATCTCGGGGCCGTTGTTCGAAAATTCAATGATCGTGGTTTCCCGGTATTCGATAACGCCGGCATCGATCACCAGTTCGATTTCGCGCTCCAGACGCTTTCGGATATCGAAAGGATCGGTCAGCGGCTCGCTCATTCCGGGCAATAGCAAACTGGTCGTAAACAAAGGCTCCTCAAGCTCGGCGACCAGCATCAACGCAATCGGATGCTGCGGAATCCGGATGCCGACCGTTTTCTTTTTCGGATGCTGCAGACGGCGCGGCACTTCCCGGGTCGCATCCAGAATGAAAGTAAACGGTCCCGGCGTCAGCGCCTTGATCATCCGGTAGGCATCGTTGCCGATTTTCGTAAAATTGGAGACTTGTGCCAAGTCCTTGCAGACCAGCGTGAAATTGTGCTTGTCGTCCAGCTGGCGGATCCGCCGGATCTTATCCAGGGCCGCCTTGTCGCCGATCTGGCAGGCGAGCGCGTACGAAGAATCGGTGGGATAGACGATCACGCCGCCCTGGCGGATAATCTCCACCGCGCGATGAATCAGACGCAACTGCGGATTTTCGGGGTGGATCTCAAAAAACTGGGCCATGCTTCAGAAAGGCATCAAATTAAGGTGCCATTATACCGTATTAATGCCCCAATCCGTTGAATTGTCTATCAAAGAAATAAGGTAATTCACCCCCGCAAGAAAGCTTTTTCCGCCGCCTCCCCTCAACGCTCCGATTCTTTCTTCGCGACTTTGTTGCGCAAGTAAACCGGCTGCGCGTGTTCGACATCGACCGCCAGGCCCTGCGCGTAGCCGCGTGCGCCCAAGCGGACGACCGCGCCCGCGCGCGGCAGGTTGTCCGTTTCGATTAAATCGACGCGGCCGGCCAGCTTGTCCGCCAACACATCCCGGTAAGGTCCCCAACCGGTGCCGATCCCGGCACCCGAAACATCCTGAAAAACGATCGATTCGGCCGGCGTTACCTTTTCCTCGCCGATCAGTTCGGCAAAGCCGGAGACATCCCGTCGGTAAACCGCAAAATAAATTTCGCCCATCCGGGCATCCATTGCGGTAAAGGCGGTGCCGCAGCGATCGCCGTTCCGGTCGAAAAACTCCTGCGCGACCGCCGCCAGCGTCGAAACCGGCACGACCGGCAAATCACCGCCCAGGGCAATGCCGTGAATCACACCGGTCGCAATCCGCACGCCGGTAAAGGAGCCCGGCCCGCATCCGAACGCCAGCGCATCGAGATCGGCAAGCTTCAATCCCGCCTCGCGCATCAACCCGTCGACCATCGGCAGAATCAATTGGGCATGATCCCGCGGCGATACCTGATAACGCTCGATCACTTCCCCGTCGAGGTAAAGCGCGGCCGAGCACGCTTCGGTGGCGGTCTCCACCGCGAGTAATTTCATTCTTTATCCTATTAGGTAATTCGATTATAGAGCCGCTGTGTTGCTTAGGATTTCGTCAAAAACAACTTCCCCCTTTGAAAAAGGGGGATTGAGGGGGATTTGTTTGATAAATCTCCCCCCGCCCCTCGGCAATATAGCTCCTGCAGTCGTCTTTCTCAAAGAGGGGAGCGAAGCCTCTGCTTTTCAAAACAATCAACATTCGGGGAAATTATTTCCTACCAGATCCTTAAATGTCCAGTTCGAGGTCGGAACGGGCGGTCGTGCAGCAGCCGTAAACAAAGCCCGCTTTACGGGTCTTTTCGTCGATTTCGCAGCCCGAACTGACATGCACGTCGCCCCGGCATTTCATTTCGCACTCGCCGCAACTGCCGACACGGCAGCTGTAATCCACCTCGATACCGTGCGCTTCGGCCAGCTCCAGGAGGGTTAGATGCTGATCGGTATCGACGATTTTACCCGATTTGGTGAATTTGACCTTATACAAGGGCTCTTTGAGCCGCAAGGCACTCGGGTTACCGGAGGAGAGCGGCGCAGACCGTCCCGTACCGAAGCTTTCGGTATGGTAGCGCGACATATCGTAGCCCAAATCGCGCAAAAACCTTTCTACATCATGCGCGAAAGGGTCGGGGCCGCACAAAAACACATCGCGTTCGTGGAGGTCGGGCGCGAATTCCGCGAGCATCGGAGGACAGATTCGTCCGCTGAATCCAGTCCAGTAATCTTCGTCCGGCAGGACAGAGGTGAGCGTTATCGCGGTCCGAATCCGGCGGCTCCTTGCCGAAAGCATTTCAAACTCGCGCCAATAAATGATGTCCTGCCGGGATTTAAAGGAGGCCAGCAGCTTCACGTCGACGTTTGCGGCCGTATCGGCCAGCCAGCGGCACATCGAGAAAACCGGCACGATTCCGCTTCCGGCAGCGAGAAACAAAATTTTCCGGGGCATCTGATCGAAGCAGGTAAAATGCCCTAGCGGCCCTTTCGCGAGCAATTCGTCGCCCGGTCTGATCCGATCGCAAAACCAGTTGGAAACCAGGCCGCCCGGCACCCTTTTCACGGTCACCTCCAGCAAATACGGCCGCGACGGCGTAGACGAAAGACTGTAAGAACGCCGGACCTCCTTGCCATCGATATTCAGGATAAAGGTAATAAACTGCCCCGGCTTATAGGAAAAAAGCATCGGCTCCAGGCCCGCCAGACAAAACGTCTTGCAATCGTGCGTCTCTTCCACGATGTCGACGACTTGTAACCGGATGATACCTCCACCCCATATTTCCAAGCCGCCTTGAACTCCGGTCGGAGCGACCGCTAGAGCGGGAGGCGGGACTTTGGCGGGAGAATCCGGAATATCGCCCTCCATATCGACCGGAACCGTGGGCATGCGGCGATCGGAAAGCGAAAGTTCCAGCCGGTAATCGGGCAGATCGATCTGTATATCACCGTAGAGTGGAACCCTTTTTTTCGGCGGCAATTGTTTCCGGTTGACCTGTGTGCCGCCCGCATCATCCAGGCTTTCCAAGTAAAACTTGCCTTGATGGCGGAGAATGACCGCATGAAACGGCGCCATTTTGTTCGATTCGAGCTGCAAATCGGCCCGCGGATGACGACCGATCACAGTGACGTTGCCGAGTTCCTGCATCGAAGCTTCATACACGACGCTTCCGACCTTCAAGACCCGCAACCGGCCGTCTTTCGGCCGATGGGGCTCGATGCCCGCAAACAGGCATCTGAGCCACAATGCGCCCGTGTCGCCGATACTCCGATGAAGATTCCCGGCCGGACCGTTTTTCGGATGGGATGAAGGCTGTATCGGCGCGCATCCGGAAAAAAAAGCCTGCCTCCATAATTGATTGCCGCCAGGTTCGAAGATCTGATTCTCGCTTGCCATATTTCAATCCGATTTTCCAGGCTAACGGTTCAAAACCGCGTCACGGGTGCTTTCGAGAACCGTCATCATCTCTTCGATCTGGTCGGACGGAATATGCAGCTCGGCCGCCGTTTCTTTAAAGATTTCGCAAACCCGGTCGAAATGCCGGTCCGACAGGCCGTGCTTTTCGACCAGCTGTTTGTGGGCCTCCCGCAAGTCCTGCGCGTCATACCGGTAAGGACCGCCGAAAGCCATGGTCAGGAAAGATTTTTGTTTCAGGCGCTGGCTTTCCATATCGACGCCTTCAAAGAAGCGCTTCACCGTCTCGTCCTGCAGCACTTTCTTGTAAAAGATATCGGTGCACCTTTCTATCGTTTCATCGCCCCCGATGCGGCGATAAAGCGGAATATTCATCACTTCGAAATAGTCGCCGCCTTTAGCCGCGACATTATCGGTGCCCCAATCGATCTTCTTATCCAGCTTTTTCATCAGCGGAATATGTTTGGAACACTGAATATAGGCCTCCTCCACTTCCACCATGATCCAGCGTTCCGGGCATTTCTTGCCTTCCTGCCGCATTTCTTCGAGCACGTCTGCCGGCAGATTGTCGCGGTATTCGAGCAGTTCCTCGCTGGCAATCACCCTGACTTTGCCGTTGACGTGAAGCCCTACGGTATCGCGGGTGAAGTCGATCATCAGCAAGGCGATATGCGGATTTTCGAGCATATTGCCGGTGTTTGCGAACACACCATTGCCCCGGTATTCGGGGTAAATCAGGTATTTGTCGCTCAACACCCGGATAAAGCCGGGCTTGCCGAATTTGGAGGTGCAGTCGCATTCGCCGCTGCGGTCGGCCGAGGCAATGAACAGGAACTCCTGGCGCCTGATGAACTCCTGCATTTTCGGAGCCAGAAAATCCAGAACCTGCTTGTTGTAAAAATTGTTGGCCCGGTCCTGCGTCTGCCATTTTTCCTGGAGCTGATGCTCCGTCTCGCACCCCGGTAATATTTTTGATTGCTGGCGGCCGGCTTCGGATTCGGTACGGCCTTTGCTCTCGTGCAAAGCCGCTTTCGATGGCGGACTTTCACGGAAAAATGCGACTTTTCTCAGAATGTTCGGCACAGGTGAACGTTCGCTTTCGACTTCCTGCATCAAAGGCCGGAATTGCTGTCCGGAAGCGGGCGCTCCGTTTTGCCGGCCGCTGTTTTTTCTAAAACCGAATCTGCCCATTGTTCCCTCCTCACCTTCTTGAGGGCCGGCTTCTATGATAAACCACCTGCTTTGGTCAGGCGCACATACCATCCGGATTTGCCGGCCTCTACGGATTTTATTGTTCATACGGTTTTCTGCACGAAAAAACCGTACAAATAATAATACAAATACACCCAAAAAGATACCAAAAATAACGCATCCGCGAACTGTGCCGCTAATACTTCCCTCGCCGTTCGCATGAAAATTTACCCGATATAAAAACAGCCTCAATTCGGCAGCGGAATTGAGGCTGCGGCGGGCGTAAGGCACCGGGGCACTCGCCTCGGCTACGGAAGTTTATCAAGTCGAATGATCATCCTCCTTGCCAATGAGAGCGCTTCAAGATTGACTCATGTGCGGGTAGCCATGTCTGTTATTTCCGCCTCATTTCTTGCCGATGCGCAATCGCAATAACAGCGGTGCGAGCGTGCCGATCAGGATGCTGAACAACACCATGCCGATATGCTGGCGGGTCCAGTTGACCGGGTACAAATCGGCCTTGACCGGCTCGGTCAACCCGGGAATACTCGGCAAATCGCCGTCGCCCCCGTCGACCTTCAATTGCGCCTTCATGCCTTTTTCCTGGTGCTGCGGCAGCTCGCAGTGCACCAGGTAAGTCTTCTTCCGGCTCGGCACGATCATCGAAGCCTTCAACTGCCCATGCCCGAACAGTTCCAGGTGCAGCATCCCTTCGGGATAGAGGTAACCCGGCAGGCCGTGGATCATCATCTGATGCCGGACATGGTCGTCGTTGATAAAGGTGATGTTGATCTTCGCGCAGGGTTTGACGTTCCATTCCTGCTGATCGTAGGCGAACATCCGGCCCGGAAATTTTTTCGCGTGTTCGTGGCCGGCGCGGATCGTCAGTTCGACCGTTTCGGAAATCTGCGGGCAATCGCGCGGCAGCCGGTCCGGATTCGCATTCATGATCATCCCGGTTTCATCCATCATCATGCCGCCGTGGTGATGCATCATTTCGGCATTTGCAGGTAATCCTAAAACGCCGAGCAGCCACAAACCGGCGGCAAGCGTTGTTTTTTTCACGATTTTCATGATTTACGGTTCCTGTAGCCGGTAAAAATCAGATAGACGGCAAACCCGAGCGCGGCGCCGCCCGTCAGGCCGAAGGCAACCAACTTCAACACGTTCGGCTCGATCAATCCGGGTTCGCCGAGCATCGCGGTAAAATCGCCTTCCGCCCAGGGCGGCTGTTTTTTCGCATAATAATTTTTGTCGAACGCGACATCGAGCATTTCGGCGTGCATGTTCGGCATGCCTTTCTCGTCCAGAAAAGCCCGGTAACCGAGCAGCGAGATATTGCCTCCCGGCTCCATGCCGTCGGTCGTTTCGCCGTTCGAGGCATGGTCGTGGAACATCCACACGCCCGGCCCGTAACTGTGCAGGCCGTCGTTGACCGTTTTGAGATCGACGTCGAGCCGTTGCGCGGGCGCGATGTCCAGCACGTCGCGCGTCTCGCGCGCCGCCTCGGGCCGCTCGGCGCCGTCGGTCGCGGTGACCGTGACCTTGTGGCCGTGAATGTGCAGCGCCATCGGCGAACGCTGCGCATTCGCGATCCGCAGTTTGACCTTCTCGTTTTCGCCGGTCGCGATCAAGCCGTCGCGCACCGTATAAGGAAAGGAATGCCCGTTCAACAGGAAATAATTTTCATGCGACTCGGTGATGTTGTACTCGCGGCTCATCCGTTTCGCGATCAGGCGGACGTCGTTCGCCTCCTGGATCACCGAAGACAGCTTTTTGTCGAGCGACTGGTACAGCAGGTCGAACTCGCGGTTGTAGTTTTCCTTCACCTGCACCGACGGATGCCGCACCTGGCCGGAACCGATATTGAAAGTCTGCACCCAGTTGTTCGGCTTGTTTTCTTCGACCACGAAGATGCCGCCGAGCCCCATCATCATGTGCTGCGCGGTCTGTACATGGCAGTGATACAGCATCGTGCCGGGATGCCGCGGCTGCATTTCGTAGGTATGGCTCGCCCCCGGAAATACCGCATGCTCTTCCATCCCGTCGTTGTCCTCGCCGGCGGCGGTCATGAACGGATGGTCGACGCCGTGCAGATGGATCGTATGCGGCAGGTAATGGATGTTTTCGAGCGTGACGAATACCTTATCGCCCTGCTCGACGCGGATCGTCGGCGACGGCGCGCGCAGCAGCGGGTTCGCCTGCATCGTAAAGAAGTTTTTCAACGCCATCCCCTGGGATTTGGGCGCGAACACCCAGAGTCCCGGCTTGAGGCCCGGCGCGATGTCGAACGTATTGATCAGAAACTCGCCGTCGGGACTTGCGCCGTTCAGCTCGACCACTTCGAGCTTGATCCGGATCACGTCCGGGTCGCCGTCGTGATCGAGGTCGTCGCTTTTGACGACCGCGTCCTGGGCGAGCCGGGTCTGCATCAGGGTCGCCATCGACACGTTATTGGTGCCCTTGACCGCCGCCGCAATGTCATAAGGGTTATCCGGATCGCAGGACAGTGCTTCGTCGATGCTCACGCCGTCGATCGTCTGCGCCTTGCGCCATTCGGGATGCTCGTCAGGGCACGGGTTTTCGGTGCCTCCCGCTTCCGCCGAGCGGGTATAAACGGTCGAGGGCGCCAGGGCGCCGCCTCTTTCCAGGCCCGACGGCAGCAGCCACCAGGCAAAACCCGCCGCCAGCGCGGCGAGCAGTATTACGATATAGCGTTTTTTGGGAGTCATGGAATGACGAAAAACTTTAAAAAGACAGTTATTGTAAAGGGCCGTACCGGGAAAATAAACGTAGGGTAAGCTGCGCGTACCGTTATCTTAAATTTTCCGGTTTTTCCGAATACTCAAAATTTAGAATAAGGTACGCACAGCGTACCCTACGATAGGACAGCGCAACCTCTGACAATAAAAAGGACCGATAAGTTTGCGCTTAATGCTGACTCCTGCCGGATTATGTTAATCTACAAGGAAAAAACCGACCAAACCGATGAAATTCGCGATCCAAGTCAACGCCGGCCCTTATGCCTCGAACGCCGGCCATACCGCTTACCGATTTGCCGAAACCGCGCTCGCGATGGGACACGAGGTGGCGCGGGTGTTTTTTTACCATGACGGCATCTATCACGGCTTGCGGTATGCAACGCCGCCCGACGACGAATTCGACTACTCTGCCCGCTGGAGCGCGCTGGCCGACCGCCACGGGATCGATCTGGTGCTGTGCATCTCGGCGGCGCAAAAGCGCGGACTCCTGTGCCTCGACGAAGCCGGGCGGCAAGGCAAGCGCGATGACGACCTGGCGCCGGGTTTCCGGATTGCAGGCCTCGGGCAACTGGTCGAGGCGATCCGGCACGCGGACCGTTTCCTGGTGTTCGGCTGATCCGCTATGAAGCAATTTTTATTCGTTCTCCGCAGGCCGCCGCACAGCGGCGCCTTCGTTCAGGAAATGCTCGATATCATCCTGACAACCGCCGCCTTCGACCAGCCGACTTCGCTCCTGCTGCTCGACGACGCGGTCTTCCAGTTGAAACACGGCCAGCAGCCGGCCGATTTTGGAATGAAAGATACCGCCTCGATCTATCGGGCGCTCGAAATTTATGATGTAAAGCTCGTCTATGCGGAACTCGAATCGCTCGAAGAGCGCGGCCTGAAACCGGCCGATCTCTGCCTGCCCGTCCAAACCATCTATAGGAAAGACATCGCCAGCCTGATGCGCCGCCATCAGGTGCTGTTTCCGGGGTAAACCGCCGCTCTGCCGACAAACGGCCTCCGCAGCCGTTGCGGAGCGCCGAAAACTTCATGGCGTCCCGGCGAAGACCTGCGTGCCGCTTATCCCCGATGGTAAACGCAGGAACTATGTCATATGCCTCACCGGGTCGGTCAAATCACCCAAATTCCCCCGACCAGCGCAATATAACCCTTTGATAAGGGTATATTTTTGCTAGACAAACTCCTAACTTTAGCAAAAATAATGCCAAAAACCGCGACATTTTGCCGCGCGTCAATTCGCCGCATTTCCTAACACATACCATGCCGATACACTCTTCTCCAGCTTTTGCGAGGCCTGTAAGACAGCATAAGCTATCATCCTTCCTCACTCGGCGCGGACCGGTTTCCGGTCCGCCCTTTTTTTGAAAGGAGCCGACATGAAACGCTACGACACGCTTAAGACAAACAAGATTCCGACGCATCCCGAGATGCTGAGAAAACAAACCGCAATTCACGAAGCGGGACACGCTGCCGCGATTTATCTGGGCAACAAACAAAAGCAACTGCCGCCGGTTTTTTTCCAAATCATCATCAAAGACGTGGTGCACGAGGGACAATGGCCCTGCCGGACGCACCATTCCGCTCCCGATACAATGGCTTGTTTCGCGAAGGTCGAGGGCGGCCGACTGATTCATACGCTGCCTTCCTCGCTGGCGGAAGCCGCACGGCGCCTGCCGCCTTCCGAACGGAACGCCTACCGGGCCGCGTTCGAGGCCGATATCGTCAATTTTCTGGCCGGCCCGCTCGCCGAAGCCAAATACGTGGCGTTATGCGACGGCGAAATCTTCAATCCGCGCCTGGTGAATCTCGACGCGCTGCATTTTTACGGCGGCGCGGCGGATGTCGCGCTGGCGAAGGAATACATAGACTGCCTTCCCCTGGAACCCCGGGAAAAAGAACAAAAGCTTGGCGAACTGTTCCTGGCCGCCCATCATTTCATCAACCAGCGCTCGCACTGGCAGGCCATTATTGCGCTGGCCGATTTCATTTTGAACACCGGCAAAAAAACGATCGCCTGCGAAGAAATTATCGGCGTGCTCGACGCGCAGGCCGCCTGAGCCTGAAATCAGGCGGAACGCGCTTCCCGCGCCCCGAACAGCGCCGTCCCGATCCTGACGATCGTCGCGCCTTCCAGAATCGCGGCCTTTAGATCGTCCGACATTCCGAAAGAAAACGTATCGAGATCCGCTCGCTCCAGCCGTTTTACCGCTTCACTCAACGTCCGGTAAGGCATGCGTTGCCGTTCGAAATCGCTTTCGGGCGCCGGAATCGCCATCACCCCGCGCAGCCTCAAACGCGGCATACTCGCTATCTGTTCGCACAGCGCCGTCAGTTCTTCGAGTTCGACGCCCGATTTGGATGCTTCGCCGCTGATATTCACCTGTAAGCACACATTCAACGGAGGTAAGTTCGCCGGCCGTTGGTCGTTCAGCCGTTTGGCATTTTTGAACGAATCGACGCTGTGCACCCAATCGAAATGCGCGGCCAAAAGTTTGGTCTTGTTCGACTGGATCGGTCCGATGAAATGCCAGGTGATGTCGTAGGCGCCAAGCTCGGCCTGCTTTTTTACTGCCTCCTGGCAGTAGCTTTCGCCGAAATGGCGCTGCCCCGCCAGGTAGGCTTCGGCAATATCCTCGGCAGGCTTGGTTTTGCTGACCGCGAGCAGCAGCACCGAATCTTCCGGGCGCTTGGCGATGCGGCAGTATTCCCGAATTTGCTGGCGGACGAGGTTCAGATTCCGGCTGATCATGATGTTTTGATGTCGAAGTAAAACATGGAGAGCCGGCTATTAAACACCACGCCTTTAAAAAAACAAAGAGTTGAACTACTTTTAGGGACAGGTCAACCAATTTTACCCGCTTGAACTCAGAGGAAAGTATGGATATTGCCGAGCTGCTCGCTTTTTCGGTTAAAAACAATGCATCGGATTTACATTTATCGGCAGGACTGCCGCCAATGATCCGGGTCGACGGAGACATACGCCGAATCAATGTCCCTGCTCTCGACCACAAACAGGTGCACGCGCTGATGTACGACATCATGAACGACAAACAGCGCCGTGATTACGAGGAATTTCTCGAAACCGACTTCTCGTTCGCGCTGCCCGGCGTAGCGCGGTTCCGGGTCAATGCGTTCAACCAGGAACGCGGCGCGGCCGGCGTATTTCGGACAATTCCTTCCAAAGTTTTAAGTCTCGAAGACTTGAAGGCACCGAAATTTTTTGAAGAAGTCACCCGCAAACCGCGCGGCCTGATCCTGGTTACCGGCCCTACCGGCTCCGGCAAATCGACCACGCTGGCGGCGATGATCAACCATATCAACACAAACGACTACGCCCATATCCTGACCGTCGAAGACCCGATCGAATTCGTGCACGAAAGTCAGAAATGCCTGATCAACCAGCGCGAGGTGCACCGCGATACGCATGGTTTCAACGAGGCGTTGCGCTCGGCGCTGCGGGAAGATCCGGACATCATCCTGGTCGGCGAAATGCGCGACCTGGAAACGATCCGGCTTGCGCTAACCGCGGCCGAAACGGGCCACTTGGTATTCGGCACGCTGCATACCACTTCCGCCGCGAAAACGATCGACCGGATCATCGACGTGTTTCCGGCCGCGGAAAAAGACATGATCCGGGCCATGCTGTCCGAATCGCTGCAGGCGGTCATTTCGCAGACGCTGCTGAAAAAGGTCGGCGGCGGCCGGATCGCGGCGCACGAGATCATGGTCGGCACTCCCGCAATCCGCAACCTGATCCGCGAGGCAAAAGTCGCGCAGATGTATTCGGCGATCCAGACCGGCCGCAAGGACGGCATGCAGACGCTCGACCAGAATCTGAAGGAACTGGTCGACAAGGGGCTGATCACCTCGAAAACCGCGATGACCCGGGCGGTCAACAAAGACATGTTCCGCTAGGCAAGAGCGATAAACTCATTTTCAATCGGCTACAACCGCGACGGAAGAAAAACTCATGGATTTTAAAGCATTGCTTGCACTGATGGTGCAAAAAAAAGCGTCCGACCTGTTCATCACCGCAGGCCGCGCGCCGACGATCAAGGTCGACGGCTCGATGGTGGAAGTCTCCAAAACACCGCTGATGCCCGACCAGTCGATGAAGATCGTGCTGAGCATCATGAACCAGCGGCAAAAGGACGAATTCGACCATACCAAGGAATGCCAGTTCGCAATCAGCGTTCCCGATCTGGGCCGCTTCCGGGTCAGCGCCTTCATGCAGCGCGACGCCGCCGGGATGGTCCTGCGCCGGATCGAAACCGTGATTCCCACGGCCGAAGAACTGCACCTTCCGCTGATCCTGAAAGATCTGATCATGGAAAAACGCGGGCTGGTGATCTTCGTCGGCGGGACCGGCACCGGTAAATCGACTTCGCTGGCCGCGCTGATCAAGCACCGCAATCAGAACTCCAGCGGCCACATCATCACTATCGAAGACCCGATGGAGTTTATGCATTCGCATTTGGGCTGCATCGTGACCCAACGCGAGGTCGGCGTCGATACCGAATCGTACGAAGTCGCCTTGAAGAATACACTGCGGCAGGCGCCCGACGTAATCCTGATCGGCGAAATCCGGACCCGCGAAACGATGCAGAATGCGATCACATTCGCCGAAACCGGCCATCTCTGCTTGTCGACCCTGCATGCGAACAACGCGAACCAGGCGATCGACCGGATTCTGCATTTTTTCCCCGAGGACATGCATCCGCAGTTGTTCATGGATCTGTCGCTGAACCTGCGCGGGATCGTCGCGCAGCAGTTGATCAAGCGCGCGGACGGTAAAGGCCGCTATCCGGCAGTCGAAATCCTGATCAACACGCCGCTGGCGAAGGATTACATCCGCAAGGGCGAAGTGCACAAATTGAAGGAACTGATGAAGCAGTCGCGCGAACAGGGTATGCAGACCTTCGACCAAGCCTTATACGATCTGTATATCGCAGGCAAAATCAGCTACGAAGATGCTTTGAACTCGGCCGATTCAAGAAACGAAGTCCGCCTGATGATCAAGCTCGGCACGGCAGGCATCAGCGGCATGGCCGGCGACAATATGATGCTGAGCGAAGCGGAAGAGGATAAAGGCGCCTTGTTTTAAAATCGCCGCAGGCAAGGCATGCCGGAAACGGAAACGCTAGGCGCTCAAATAATGGATGCTGAATAAGCCTTCGGGATCGATCCAGACTTTGCCTGGACGGAATCCCGCCCGCAGAGCCAGGCGGTGGAAGCTTGCGATGCTGTATTTATGGGAATTTTCGGTATGGATCGTTTCTCCTGCCGCCATACGGATCGCTCGATCCGCTACCCGGACCGACTGCGCTTCAGGACTCGCCAGGTGCATTTCGATACGGTCGAGTTCCGGATTATAAAAGGCGAGATGGTCGAAACGATCGATCCGGAAATCGGCAGCCAATTCACGATTGATCCGCACCAGCAAATTTTTATTGAACGCTTCGGTCACTTTCTGCCGGTCATTATAGGCGGCTTCCAGCACATCGATATCCTTGACCAGATCGACGCCGATCAGCAAACCGCCCCCGTCGCCGACAAGCCGGGCAATCCGCTTCAACAGCGCGGCCGCCTCCTCGGGCGTTAAATTGCCGATGCTGGAGCCCGGGAAAAATACGATGCGCCGCTGCCCTTCCAGGCCAGAAGGCAAATGCAAGGCACCTGCATAATCGGCGCAAACGGCATGAATTTCCAGCCACGGATAATCCGAGGAAAGGGCATTGGCCGCAACGCGCAAATGATGCTTCGAAATATCGATCGGCACGTAAGAAGCGGGCCGCAACGCATCGAGCAATAACCGGATTTTACGGCTGCTGCCGCTGCCGAGTTCGAAGAGGACCGCATCCGGCCCGACCGCGTCGGCTATCTGATCTCCATACCGTTCGAGCAGGCCGGTTTCGGTCCGCGTCAGATAATATTCGGGCAGTTCGCAAATCCGATCGAATAGCTGCGAACCTTGAGCATCGTAAAAAAATTTCGGAGCAATCGTTTTCTGCCGGCCGCTCAGGCCTGCCAGGATTTCCGCCTGAAAATCGCTCAAGGGCGGATGAAAATCGTAAAAATGCAGGCCGACCATCGTCATGCATCCTGAGCCAGGCGAATCCCCATAAACTGCCAGCGGTTATGCGGATAAAAAAAATTGCGGTAACTTTTACGGATATGGCTTTCGGGCGTGGCGCAAGAGCCGCCGCGCAGCACCATCTGACTGCACATGAATTTGCCGTTGTACTCGCCGACCGCACTTGCCCAAGGCCGGAAACCGGGATACGGCCGGTAGGCGCTTTGTGTCCATTCCCACACGTCGCCGCCCAGCTGCAAGAGCCCCTCCCCTGTTCCAGGGGCCTGCGGACGGAACCGGCCGGACTCCAGGTAATTTCCGGGCCTCAATCCTACCGTCCCTGCCGCATGTTCCCATTCTTCTTCGGAAGGCAGACGCTTGCCGGCCCAGGTCGCAAAAGCGTCCGCCTCGAAATAGCTGACATGGCAGACCGGCTCTTCAACCGTCAGCGGCTCTTCCCCCGCCAGTGTGAAATACTGCCAGGCGCCGTCCATTTTTCGCCAGTATAAAGGGGCTTGCCAGCCTTCCCGCTGCACTGCGGTCCAGCCGTCGGCCAGCCACAACAAGGGATTGGCGTAGCCGCCGTCGTCGATGAATTCGAGGTATTCGGCATTGGTTACCAAACGGTTGGCCAGCAGAAACTCATTCATCCGTACCCGATGGCGCGGCAGTTCATTGTCGAAACAAAACCCGTTGCCGTCGTGCCCCACGGCGATCTCGCCGCCCTGCACTTTGATCCATCGCAGCGGCACGGGCACCGTATCCTCCCCGGAAAAGCGGCCTTCGGTATAGACCGGCACAAGCGGATTGTTTCCCAGAATATGCTTGATGTCGGTCAGCAAGAGTTCCTGATGTTGCTGTTCATGGTGCAGGCCCAGCTCGATCAGCAGGCGGATGTGCCGGCTTTCATCACGATCATCCTGCCGCTCCATCAATTCGGTCATCGCCTCATCGACATGGCGCCTGTACCGATAAATGTCGACGACGGAAGGACGTGACAAAAGTCCGCGCCGATCTCTCGGAAACGGTGTTCCGACGCCTTGATAGTACGAATTGAAAAGCGGGTGGAAACGGGCGTCGAACGGCCGGTAGCCGACAACGTACGGCACCAGAATGAAAGTCTCGAAAAACCAGCTGGCATGCGCAAGATGCCATTTCGGAGGGCTGACGTCAGGCATCGTCTGTACGACATAATCTTCCACCGCGAGCGGTTTGCACAGCATCTCGCTTTGACGGCGCACTCGGCGATAAGCTTCCAGCTGGCCGGACACGCTTTCGGAATTTTCGCCCATAACGCGGCTCCTTAACGAAACGAAGAGTCTGCGGTTTGATTCCCTCTTCCGCAATGCACTTTCATTCGGCGATCTCGACGCCCTTCCAGAAAGCGATATAGTTTTTTATGTACGAAGCTTTCTCTTTCGGTTCAGGATAATACCAGGCGGCATCCGGGCTTGTGGCACCGTTCACCACGATGTCGCAGTAGCTCGCTTGGCCCTTCCACGGGCAGACGGTATGGGTGGCGCTTTCGCGCAGAAATTCGGTATGCACCGAAGCCGGCGGAAAATAACAATTTCCCTCAATCTCGATCACCTCATCGCTGTCGGCAATGACTGTGTTATTCCATAAGGCTTTCATGGCGCTCGCTCCGTGACAGTTTATCTTAGTGGAATGGGACTTTGAGGCAACCGGCGGAGTTCCCCGCCCGCTACTTTTGCGGAGAAGAAGAAAAGGCCTTCTTATTCCTTCCGAACGCCTGTAAAGGGTTAAGGATTTGATCGGTAATAACGTTCCCTCGCCGAGCGCTTCTCGTGATACTCCGTTGCCGGCTTGGGTTATCCCCCAAAGGGTACAAACCGCCCTAGGGTACGCTGTGCGTACCTGTTCACCACCCAATGATACGCACAGCGTACCCTGACAACTGAAGGTTGTGTTTAAAGAACGCTCTACTGTCTCCATATCAGGTGTCTCATGACACGTGCCGTGACGGAATCGGTCGAGCGACACGCCGGGAGGTTATTTTTAGCCACATCCTAAAGGCCGCCCGGCGGTGTGCTTGCCCCCCGTTGAACACGGCGGCGACGGTCATTGGCCGTAGGTCCAGCGGGCAATAGAGGATAATGGGAGAGAGAACTGCCGGATTTATAAGACCTGGCAGGCGGGAGGATTATGGTGCTCGAAATACCTGATCTTACTCTATCGGAAGATAAAGAAACCCTTCAGCCGTTAGAATCCAGAATGCAAAAAAGCGCCTCTAACCGGAATGGTCTTTGTCAATCCGAGTTAAAGCCGCTTCCAGGAATAAAGGTTGTCGGTCAAGCCGCCTGGACTTGCACCGGAATCGACGACGCAGTACGCACCACCTCGTTCTTTTCGTTGAAATAGATCAGAGCGGGCTTGTAGTTCGCCAGCTCTTTCTGATCGTAGATCGCATAGGCGCAGATAATCACCAAATCGCCCGCACAGGCAAGGCGCGCCGCCGCGCCGTTGACCGAGATCACTTTAGACCCGGCTTCCGCACGGATCGCATAAGTCGTGAAACGCTCGCCGTTGTTGACATTGTATATCTGGATCTGTTCGTACTCCCTGATCCCTGCCAAATCGAGAAAGTCGGAGTCGATTGCGCATGAGCCTTCGTAACCGAGCTCCGATCGTGTAACGGTCGCCCGGTGAAGCTTCGCTTTCAGCATCGTAGTTTGCATAATAACCCGATATAAAGTGCTTTAAGAAACCTTCAATTATCGCTCATTCCTGTAGATCCGGCAATATACGAAGAACAAGGAATTCGCTTTGAAAACGCCGAGAAAAGGCGGCTTTGCGCAATAATATTAAAGATCCGCGGCTCCGCCTAAAGTCGGCAACCTCCGTTTCGCTATTACTTTACTTGGAAAAAGCAATATTATCAATCAACCGCGTTTTTCCGAGCCTCACCGCGGCCAGGATTACGATCTCCCGGTCTTCGGGCGTCGCTGCGGCCAAATCCGAACTTCGGCAGATCGAAAAATAATCGGTCTTAAAGCCCGCCTCCGCAAGAAAAGACTGTGCCTGCCGCTCGATATCCGCATAAGCCTCCCGGCCGCCCGATAACAATACCGTTTCCTTGGCCTCGCACAAAGCCCGATAAAGCTTGGCTGCATTGACTTTTTCGGGTTCGGTCAGATAGCCGTTCCGGGAACTCATCGCCAACCCGCTCGGCTCCCGGACCGTTTCGACCGGCACCAACGCCACCGGAATATTCAAATCGCGCACCATCGTACGGATGATCGCGAATTGTTGATAGTCCTTAAGACCGAAAAAAGCGCTATCGGGTTGCACAATATTGAACAATTTCGCGACCACGGTCGCGACCCCGTCGAAATGGCCCGGCCGAAACGCGCCGCAATGCAGATCGGATAATCCCTTCACGCTGACCACCGTTTTCGCGCCGGGATCGTACATGTCCCGGATTTCGGGCAGGAACAGCAGGTCGGCGCCGGCCGCCAGCAATTTTTCCCGGTCTTCGGCTTCGGTGCGCGGATAGGTCTCGAAATCTTCGCCGGGGCCGAACTGGGTCGGATTCACGAAAATGCTGACCACGACACACTCGGCCTGCCGCCGCGCCGTCTCTACCAGACGGATATGTCCCGCATGCAGATTGCCCATCGTCGGCACGAACGCGATCCGCTCGCCGGCACGCCGCCGGTTGCCGAGAATCGCGCGCAGTTCTGCGATGGTTTTGACGATTTGCATGATTAAAAACTGTGGGCCGGTGTAGGAAAACGCAATTCTTTAACGGCAGACCGGTAATTGCCGAACGCTTCGGCGATCGCAACCGGCGGTTGCATGAAATTCATCGAAAAACGCGGACGCTTGCCGATGCCGATGTCCAGCATGTCGTAAAGCACCAGCACCTGACCGTCGCAATCGATGCCTGCGCCGATTCCGATTACCGGAATGGACAGACGCGCGCTGATAGCGGCGGCCAGCTTCGCAGGCACGCATTCCAGCACCAGCAAAGCCGCGCCGGCCGCTTCCAGCTGCAGCGCATCGGCAAGGATTTTGTCCGCTTCGGTCTGGTCGACGCCCTGCACCTTGTAGCCGCCGAGGCGGTTGATCGACTGCGGCAACAGCCCCAGATGGCCGCAGACCGGGATGCCTTGATCGACCAGAAAACGGACCGCTTCGAAGCGCGCACCTTCCAGCTTGACCATCTGCGCGCCCGCCTGCATCAGTTTGGCCGCATTCATGGCTGCGCCGAGGGGATCGGGATAAGTTAAAAACGGCATATCCGCAATCACGAACGCTCGCCGGCGCGCGGCCGCTACCCAACGGGTATGGTAGATCATATCGTCCAGCGAGACCTGGAGCGTCGAGGCCTGCCCCTGAATCACCATGCCCAGCGAGTCGCCGACCAGCATCACATCGATGCCGGCCTGATCGATCAAAGCGCTGAAGCTGGCGTCGTAAGCAGTCAGGCAGGCGATTTTCTCGCCTTGCCGCTTCATCGCCGCCAAGTCGTGAATGGATAAGGGCTTCCGATTCATTTTAATTAATCCTTTCAAGCCCGCCGCGCGGGCAGTTTACGATAAGGTCGGCAATCCGCCCCAGCCCGGGGGCTACCAGTTCCGGCGCGATTTCGAACAGCGGATACAACACAAAAGCGCGCAGGCTCAAGCCTGGGTGAGGGACGGTCAACTCGGCCGTCTCGATCCGGTGTTCGCCATAAATCAGCAAATCCAGATCGAGCGTGCGCGCGGTCCAGCGCTCCCCGACCCGGACTCGTCCGTGCACCTGCTCGATGTGCTGCAAATGGTGAAGCAAAGCCGGCGCGGCCAGATCGGTCGACACCGCCATCACCGCGTTCACATAATCGGGCTGATCCTGCGGCCCCATCGGCGGACTGCGGTACAGACTGGAAAATGCCAGCTCCCGCACCCCCGGAACCGCAGCGCACTCGGCGCGCGCCGAGCGAACCTGTTCCACGGGATCTGCCAGATTACTGCCCAGCCCTATGTAAGCAGTGACAGTACCGTTATTTGGTTTGTTCATTAGGAATAACCTTCTTGAAATCACGACCTGCCCAGTCTTAAAACCCTGGCAGGCCTTCAGCCGAAAAGCCCGCTTCGTTCTATCTAGCCCTTAGCTCGGCGGGTTTTCGGTCGGTCCTGCATTTTTCTTTTTTCCGTTCCGGCGGCGGGTCCGGCTGTTTTTCAGATTTCTGGACGGCTGCGTCATCTTTTTTTGCGCCGCTTCATCGGCCTGTTGAAACTTACTCCACCAGTCGGCCAATTCGGGACCGGCATCGCCGGTTTCCGCCCGAAGCAGCAGAAAATCGTAAGCGGCGCGAAAACGCGGATGGGTCAGCAGGCGAGCCGGCCTGGGCCCTATCCGCTGCTCGAATTTCGGCTGCAGGCTCCAGACCTCGCGCATCGCCAGGCTGATATGCCGCGGGAACGCGGTACGTCTGACCTGGCGGGACAGAATCTCGCCGGCGGCGCTCTGGAAAGCGTTGTAATCGTCCATGCCGCGCTCTTGGTTGATTCGGGTCAACATCCGGAGCGGTTCCCACAAGAACGCCGCCAGCAGGAAATAGGGGGTTACCGTTTTGCCTTCGGCGATCCGGTTATCCGAATTTTGCAGCGCCTTGATCAACAGAAGTTTCGGAAAACCGTTTTCCTCGACCGCAAGGCTTTTCTCGGTGTCCGGGAACAATACCTGAAAAAGGCCGTAATGCCGCAGCATTTCGAAAGTCTGCAACGCAAAGCCCGACAGGAACAGCTTCAATACTTCATCGTAAAGACGCGCGGAAGGAATGCTGTAAAGCAGGTCGGCGGAGCCGTAAATGGTCTTCTGGCAATCGGGGTCGATGTTGAAGCCCAGCTTGACCGCAAAGCGGACCGCGCGCAGCATCCGCACCGGATCTTCGCGGAACCGGGTTTCAGGGTCGCCGATCAGTCTGAGCATACCGGACTTGTGGTCGTCCATCCCGCCGGTATAGTCGACCACCGAAAAATCCTTGATATTGTAGTACAGCGCATTGACCGTAAAATCGCGCCGCCAGACGTCCTGCTCGATCGTGCCGTACACGTTATCGCGCAGTAGGCGTCCTTCATCGTTGGTCACCTGATTGTCGTCCTGCTCGTTGCCGAAGCCGCGAAACGTGGCGACCTCGATCACCTCATTCCCGAAATGCACATGCGCCAGACGAAAACGCCGCCCGATCAGCCGGCAATTGCGGAATACACCCTTGATCTGCTCCGGATGCGCATTGGTCACGACGTCGAAATCCTTCGGCTCGCGCCCAAGCAGCAAATCGCGTACGCAACCGCCAACCAGATAGGCGTCGTATCCGGATTTTTGCAGGCGATACAAAACCTTCAGCGCATGCTCACTGATCTGAGCCCGTGAAATCGTATGTTCCGAACGTGGGTAAATTCGAACTTTCGGCGCTTCGTCCGCGGCTTTGCCGCCGGCCGATTTAACTATTTTTTTGAAGAAGTTTAAAATAATCGACATTCCCTGGTTTATCTGTTATCTGCCTAAATCATACCACTTCGCACTTGATAACCCAACTGGCGCTATCCTTTTACAATCCATTCGGATATAGTAGAATGATTTGCGTTAGCGAGCAAACCCGATCCTGATCGGCATAGCGTTGAGTTAAGCCTCGGAAATCAGGATAATGTCCACTTAATCACCGAACACATTCATCCTGAGCTTGACAAGATTGCTATGAAAAAAATAATTGACGGATTCATCGACAACCCGCTGGCAAGCAGCATCTTTCTAGCGGATTTTTTCCTTTTGATCTTTATTCGTCCGCCCTTTTTCTTCTCATTGATCATGCTCGGCACCCTTGCCGCCAGCAGCATGTATCTCGGCCAAAAAACGGCGCCTTTCAAATAATTGCGGCGGCCGTCTAAAACTTCCGATGCCCCGGGTGCAAATTCGGCGCCCGGCCTCTTCCGCCGTTTGGCGGCCATCGTCTACGATGCGCTTTTACTTGCGGCCGTGCTGTTTGCAGCCACCGCCGCGATATTGCCCTTCAATTCCGGTCATGCCTTCCGGCCGGATCAATATTTCTATCCCGCTTATCTGATCGACGTCAGTTTCCTGTTTTTCGGCTGGTTCTGGACCCACGGCGGCCAGACTCTCGGCATGCGCGCCTGGAAAATCAAAGTTCTGACGGCCTGCGGAAAACCCATCAACTGGCGCCAGGCCGCCCTGCGCTTCTTCTCCGCCCTCTTTTCCTGGCTGATTTTCGGGATCGGTTTCTGGTGGATTCTTTTCGATAAGCAGAAGCGGAGCTGGCACGACCATTTATCCGACACCGCAGTCTATTTCGATCCGAATTCGGCCAGCTCCCGGTAACGCCCGCCTTTTCTTCCCGAGTCCGGCCACGCCGTTAACTCGATGACAATACGGCAGAGCTATCCGTTCTGAGGTTGATGCTCCGCTTGTGATTTTTGGGGCTGTTTCGTGCGATCATATAGCGAGACTTGGCCTGCAGACTCCATCTTGGCGTGCCAGCCGCCCAAAACCCGATCACCCTGTTCGGATATAAAAAAATCCCAACCCCATGCCCGAATCAAGCTCTAGTACTTCGCTGGACAGCGGCATTGCCGTCATCCATTCCAATCAGTTGGAACAGCTCCGCGACGTCGTGGCGTATTGGCTGCGTCAGCATCCCTTGAATCCTCTGGAATACGAAGTCTTCCTGGTCCAAAGCAACGGCATGGGGCAATGGCTGAAACAAAGTCTGGCGCAAAACTCCGCCTTGGGCATTGCCGCGGCGATCCGGATGCAGCTGCCTTCCTTGTTCATCTGGAGCGTTTACCGGGCGGTATTGGGCGAGCGCATCCCGCTGGAGCAGCCGCTGGCGAAAGCGCCACTGACCTGGCGGCTTTATCGTCTTTTGCCCACGCTCGTCTCCAGGCCCGGCTTCGAAACGCTGAAAGCCTTTCTGGCCAAAGACAACGACGGCCGGAAACGCTACCAGCTCGCCGAGCAGCTCGCCGACCTGTTCGATCAGTATCAGGTGTACCGGTCCGACTGGCTGACCGACTGGGCCAAGGGTGAAAATGTGTTGCGCGACGCGCACGGCGAAAGTCAGCCGATGCCGGAAGCGGAATGCTGGCAAACCGGCTTGTGGCAGGCGGTACTCGCCGAGCTAGGCGGCGAAGCGGCGAGCAGCCCGTTCGCCAGCCGTTCCGCCGTACACACCCAATTCATGAGCCGGATCGGCACGCTGACGGATCGGCCGCCGAGCATCCCGCGCCGAATCATCCTGTTCGGCCTGTCTTCCCTGCCTCAGCAGTCGCTCGAAGTCCTGGAAAAGCTGGGCAGATTCTGCCAGATCGTGCTGTTCGTGCACAATCCCTGCCGGCACTACTGGGCCGACATCATCGAAGACAAAGATCTGCTCAAGGCCGAACGCCGCCGCCAAGCCTATAAAAAACCCGAACAGACTTCTTTACTGGATACTGACGATCTTCACCTCGACGCGCAGCCCCTGCTGGCGGCCTGGGGCAAGCAGGGCCGCGACTACATCCGCCTGCTGGACCATTTCGACGAGAAGCAACGTTACCAGAGCTGGCACTGGCCGGACAACAAAATCGATCTTTTCGCCGATTACGGAGAGTCCCCGGACCGGCGCACCTTGTTGCAGCATCTCCAGCAATCGATCCTCGATCTGGAACCGTTGCCCAAAGCGCCGGCCTTGCTGAAGCGCGCCGACGACTCGATGGTTTTTCATGTGGCGCACAGCCGGCAGCGCGAAGTCGAAATTCTGCACGACCGGTTGCTGGCGCGTTTCGAAACCGCAGAAAAAAACGGGGAGCCGCTGTCCCCGCGCGACATCATCGTGATGGTGCCGGACATCAACGCTTATGCGCCGCATATCCGCGCCGTCTTCGGCCTGCATCCGCCCGGCGATCCGCGGCATATCCCCTACAGCCTGGCCGACCGCGAGCAGCGCGGCAACGATCCCTTGCTCACAGCGGTCGAAGCCCTGCTCGACTTGCCCGATTCGCGCTTCACGGTCAGCGAATACCTCGATCTGCTCGAAGTCGGGGCGCTCAGGGCGCGCTTCGAAATCGAGGAAAACGCGATCCCCAAACTGCACCAATGGATCGAGGAAGCCGGCATCCGCTGGGGGCTGAGCGCCGAACAGCGCGCCCGGGTCATCGGAATGCCGGAATTGGAAGCCAATACCTGGCGGTTCGGCCTGCGCCGGATGCTGCTGGGCTATGCGGTCGGCGCCGGCGAAGCGTTCGACTACATCGAGCCCTACGAGGAAATCGGCGGTCTCGACGCGCAGTGGCTCGGCGGCCTGGCCTTCCTGCTCGAAACGTTGGAAAACCATGCCCGACTGCTCGCACAGCCGCAAAGTTTTATCGACTGGCGGCAGACGCTGCAAAGCCTGCTCGACGCTTTTTTTACCGCCGGCAGCGAAGCGGAACGCAAGACCTTGGATAACTTGGCCGAGACCCTGGAAAAGTGGTGCCGCTACTGCGAACAGGCCGGGCTCGGCCCGGATGACAAACTGCCGATTCAGGTGGTACGCGAAGCCTGGCTGGCCGGCGTCGACGAACCGTCGCTGCACCAGCGCTTTTTAAGCGGCAAGGTCAACTTCTGCACCCTGATGCCGATGCGGGCGATTCCGTTTCGCCAGATTTGCCTGCTGGGCATGAACGACGGCGATTATCCGCGCAGCCGGCAGGTGAACGGTTTCGACCTGATGAGCCAGCGCGGCCAGTACCGCCCCGGCGACCGCTCGCGCCGGCAGGACGACCAGTACCTGTTCCTGGAAGCCTTGCTGTCCGCGCGGGAACAGCTCTATATCAGCTGGATCGGCCGCAGCATCCGCGACGACAGCAAGCGTCCGCCGTCGCTGCTGGTCGGCCAACTGCGCGACGTGCTGGCGCAGGGCTGGGCGTTCCGGAACGGCATCCCGTTGCTGGAGGCGATCACTGTCTGCCATCCGCTGCAGCCGTTCAGCCTCAAATATGTAACCAAAACCCAAAAATCTGGGCCTGAACTGTTCACCTATGCGAAGGAATGGTTTTCGGAAACGTCCCTGCCCGAATCGGACGCATCGGCCCCTGTCCCGGCGGAGGAAAAACTCCTGACCGTTCCGCTGGAATTTCTGGAGCATTTTTTGAAAGCGCCGGTCAAGGCTTTCTGCAAATATGCGCTGAAATTCGGCTTCGACGACGAAACGGTCACCAGCAAGGACCACGAACCTTTTCATTTCGACAGCCTACAGACTTATATGTATGGCAATGATTTGCTTGGCGCATTGAAAGACACGAACCCCGACGATGTCGAGGCGTTTCTCGACCACCAACGCGCCATCATGGCACAAAAAGGCCAGCTGCCGCTCGGCGGTTTCGCGAAAGCTTTCTATACCACCTTGACCGAACCGGTAAAAACAGCGTGGAAGAATTATCAGGCGCTGCTTTTAGATTGGCCCACCGCGCGGGAAGCGCATGCCACGGCACTGAAGTTCCGGCTAAACGAAGGGGCGTCGATGGAATTGACCGGCGAGCTCAGCCATTTGCGCCAACACCGCGATCATGAAAAGCTCGCCCAGGTGTATCTAACCGTGCAGCCGTTGATGCCGAAAGAAGGGATCAAATACCCCAAACTGATGGAATACTGGGTGCGACATCTGGCTGCCTGCGCGGACGACCTGGGTACTTGGACCCTGGTCGCCGCGGCGGACGGCGTGATCGAAATGCCGCCGATGGATAAGGAAAAGGCTTCCGTCCATCTGCAAATCCTGCTCGAAGCGGTGTGCCAAGGACTGAGCCATCCGTTGCCGGTCGCCTGCAAGACCGCGTTCGCCTGGCTCGGCGCCCAGCCGGACAATAAAATCAAAGAGGCCCGAGCCTGCTACGACGGCAGCGACTGGAAAGACGGCGAAGTCACTTACGACCCCTATCTGGCACGGTTTTTCCCGACCTTCGAGAAACTGCAACGAACCGACTCCTGCATTGGCTTCGAATCTTGGGCCGAAACGCTGTACGGTCCTTTTTATGACCATATTCAGAATTCTTTATCCGCAGCGGAAGCGCAATCATGACCGCGGCCATCCCGTTAAACCCCTTCGATTTCCCTTTGTCCGGCGTCCGCCTGATCGAAGCCAGCGCCGGAACCGGCAAAACCTATACGATCGCGGCCCTGTACGTGCGGCTGATCCTCGGCCATTCCCCGGACAATTCGACGCCGGCGCGCCCGTTATTGCCCCCGGACATCCTGGTGGTTACCTTTACCGAGGCGGCGACCCAGGAACTCCGGGAACGCATCCGCGACCGATTGAGCCAGGCGGCGCGCTATTTTCGCAAGCAGACCTCCGAAGCGGACGAATTCCTGAAAGCCGTGCGCGCGGATTTTCCCGAAACCGCCTGGCCGGCCCGCGCCCGCGACCTCGAACTGGCCGCCAACTGGATGGACGAAGCGGCAATTTATACCATCCACGGCTGGTGCAACAAAATGCTGCAGCAGCATGCGTTCCACAGCGGCGGCCTGTTCCGCCAGGAAGTGAATACCGACGATACGGAACTGCTGCATGAGGTCGTCAAGGATTATTGGCGAACTTTTTTTTATCCCCTGACGGATACCGCCTCCCGCGCGGTTACCCGATTCATCAAATCGCCCATGGATCTCGCGGGGCTGCTTACTCCCTTATTACCGGAAACGGAAGCGCTGGGCCTCGATTTCAATGAAGACATTGACTCGGTTTTCCAGTCATGGGAAGCATGGGAAACCGAACGCCAGGCGTTGGAGACATCGGCCCGCACCTGCTGGAGCAATGGACGGGACATCATCGAAAAATTATTGAACGACGCATCGGAAAACGGCTGGCTGAACGGGAACAAATACCGTAAAGCCGGCTTCGGCGATAAGCTGAAAGCGATGGCCGAGTGGGCGAACGGGCGCAGTCATCCGGCGATCGGTGAGCTGGAAAAATTCGGCTGCAACAAGTTATCCTCGGCACTGGTCAAGACCCATCTCGATAAGAAGGCGCGTCTGCATCACCGAGCGTTCGAAGCCGTGAATGACTTGGTCAGCCACTGCGGCAAAGAAATCGACATCGACGGCAAAATTTGTCTGCACGCCTTGCACTGGGTACGAAACCGCTACGACAGCGAAAAGCAGCGCATGGCCCGGATGACCTTCGACGACATGCTGAGCCGTCTCGATAATGCATTGCACGGACACAGCGGAGAGCCGCTGAAGGAAACGATTCGCCGGCAATATCCGGTGGCGCTGATCGACGAGTTCCAGGACACCGATCCGATCCAGTACCGGATTTTTTCGACCGTCTACCCGGCGAATGTCGAAGACGGCTCGGGCTGCTTCATGATCGGCGATCCCAAGCAGGCGATTTATTCGTTTCGCGGCGCCGATATCTACACCTATCTGAAGGCCCACAAACACACGGCCGGACGCCGCCATACGCTGACGACCAATTACCGCTCCACGGCCGCGATGGTAGAGGCCGTCAACCGGGTCTTCCTGCATGCGGACGGCCGGCATCCGACCGGGGTTTTTCGCTTCAAGCGCGAGCAGGAAAATCCCCTGCCCTTCCTCGAAGTCGACGCGAAAGGCCGCGAAGAGGAATGGCAGATCGACCATCGTGCCGCGCCTGCCCTCACGTTTTGGCTGTGGAACGATGGAAAATCGGTAGGGATGCCGGAATACCGCGAAAAAATGGCCGAAGCCGCCGCCGGCGAGATCGTCAGGCTGCTGAACCTCGCCAACGCGGGACAGGCCGGATTCCAATCGGATAAAGGCCTGCAGCCCTTGAAACCTTCGAACATCGCAATCCTGGTCCGCAGCGGCACCGAAGCCAAAGCGATGCGCAAGGCGCTGGCGAAGCGAAATCTGCGTAGTGTCTACCTTTCCGAAAAGAATTCGATTTTCAGGACTCGCGAAGCCTCCGACCTGTTGATCTGGCTGAAAGCGCTGGCCGATCCGCGCAACGAGCGCAAGGTGCGCGCGGCGCTCGGCACCGCCACTTTCGGCTGGCCTCACTGCAAGCTATATCGGCTGGCCCAGGACGAACCGGAGTGGGAGCTGCATTTGGACCGCTTTCTCGCCTATCACGCGCGCTGGCGGCAAAGCGGCATCCTGCCGGCCTTGCGGCAGCTGATCGACGACTACGCCCTGTACACGCGGGTCAGGCTGGAAACCGAGAACGAAGGCGAGCGCAGCCTGACCAACCTGCTGCATCTGGCCGAACTCATGCAGCAGGCCGGCAGCCAGCTCGAAGGCGAACAGGCGTTGATCCGCTATCTGGCCGAATCGGTCGCAAACGGGAGCGGTAGGCTGGGCGACGATGAGATCATCCGGCTCGAAAGCGACGCAGACCTGATCAAAATTGTCACCATCCACAAATCCAAGGGGCTCGAATATCCCCTGGTTTTTCTGCCCTTCATCTGCAGTTATAAAGAAGTCACCGGCAAAAACTCGCATTACCGCTACCATGACGAACAGAACGACGATCGCCGGCTGATCATCGACCTCGGCAAGAGCGAGGAAAACAAGCGAAAACACGACGCCGAACGCCTTCAGGAGGATCTGCGCCTGCTCTATGTGGCAATGACCCGAGCGTGCCATGCCTGCTGGCTGGGCATCGCGCCGGTGAAATCGGACACCGGCGAAAAGTGCCAGCTGGAAAAATCCGCAGTCGGCTCGCTGCTGAACTGGGAAACCGATACACCGACCGAACAGCTGGGAACACGCCTCGCCGAACTCAAAGGCGATTGCGCGGCAATCGAAATCGCTGCATTGCCGGCGGTCAGCGATGCGCAGTACACGCCTCAAGCCGAGGCCGGACAGTTCAATCCCGCACGCACGGTCAACACGCGGATTCCGGCCGACTGGTGGATCGCCAGCTACAGCGCGCTGTCGATCGAAGACAAACCGCAGGCGGAACCATCCCCAGCCGGCGACGGCCCGAACGAGCCGGAAACGGCACGGGACGACAAGCGCAGCGACGAAGCGGAACCGAATACGGGACCTGTCGCCGCAACCGGAATTCACGGACTGCCTCGCGGCGCCGCCCCCGGCGTGCTGATCCACGACCTGCTCGAACGTTGCGCGCGGTTCGGCTTTGGGGAAATCCGCGCCAAGCCGGATCTGGCGAACGAATGGATACAAGAGCGTTTCGCAGCCAAGGACTGGATCGGCAAACAAGCGCTGGTTGCTGCCGCCCTGTCGGACTGGCTGGCCTTGCCGTTGCTGGAAAATGCGGACCTCTGCCTGGGCAGGCTGGCTCAAGGCGCCTACCAACCCGAGCTGGAATTCCTGATCGGCGCGGATAAGGTCGATACGCAGGCGCTGGATCGCCTGGTCACCCGCCACACTTTTTCCGGCCTGCCCCGCCCGGCGCTGTTGCCCGCGCAAGTGAACGGCCTCTTGAAAGGCTTCATCGATCTGGTTTTTGTCCATGAGGGACGCTATTACGTGGCCGATTACAAATTCAACAGTCTCGGCGGCGGCGATACGGCCTATACGCCGGAAGCATTGCGCGCGGCAATGCTCGCGAAGCGCTACGACCTGCAGTCCGCCTTATATCTACTGGCCCTGCACCGCCTGCTGAAGGCCAGATTGGGAGAAAATTACGACTATGACGCCCATATCGGCGGCAGCCTCTATCTGTTCCTGCGCGGCTGCCAAAGCCCGACCGGGGGACGCATGTTCGTGAAGCCGCCCAAAGCGTTGATCGAAGGACTGGATGAGCTCTTTACGACCGGAGGCGCGGCATGAACCGGGAAACGTCCGTGCTGGCGACCATCGACCGCTGGGTCGAAGCGGGCTGGCTGAGCCGGCTGAACCGCGCCTTCGCGCGTTTTCTGCGGGAACTGGAGCCCCATGCGGGCGATGCGGTGCTCTGGGCCGGCGCGCTGGCCAGCCATCAGCTGGACCGTGGCGAGGTGTACCTGGACCTGGAAAGCCTGTCGCGACGCCCCGGCCTGACATTGGCGATTCCAAGCGACGAAGACTGGGCTTCCCGCTTTGAACCCGCCCAGGCGGAGCTTTCGGTGCTCGAAGCGTTCGGCCTGGCGCAATGGCGATCCGAGCTCCGAAACTCCTCGCTGGTTTCGACAGGAGAAGGCAAAACGCCGCTGGTATTGGACGGCAGCCGCCTGTATCTGCGCCGCTACTGGCAATATCAACGGACGCTGGACCGGTGCATTCAGGAGCGTCTGGAAACGGTCCGTTCCGGTCTGCCCGAAGCCTTGCGGAACCGAATCGACGCGCTGTTTCCCGGCAGTCCCGAGCAGCCGGACTGGCAGAAAATCGCCTGTGTACTGGCGCTGCGCTCGCGCTTCGCGATCATTACCGGCGGCCCGGGCACCGGCAAGACCACGACCTTGACCAAGCTGCTCGCGCTGCTGATCCAGCTCATGCAAATCGAAGCGCCCGGCGCGCGCAAACCGATCATTCATTTGGCCGCGCCGACCGGTAAGGCCTCCGCCCGGGTCAGCGAATCGATCGCCAAGGCGCTGGAGCAGCTCAATGTTGATGACAACATCAAGGAAAGCATCCCCAAAAAGGCCGGCACGCTGCACCGCCTGCTGGGCAGCCGCCCCGATTCTCGTCGCTTCAAACATAACCGGCACCTTCGGCTTGCCGCGGACATCGTGATCGTCGACGAAGCCTCGATGATCGATCTGGAAATGATGGCCTCCTTGCTCGATGCGCTGCCGGACAACGCGCAGCTGATCCTGCTCGGCGACAAGGACCAGTTGGCATCCGTCGAAGCCGGCTCGGTAATGGGCGACTTGTGCCGGGGCGCCGAAAACGCAGCCTATGATAATGACGCCCGCGCCTGGATCGAAAAATATTCCGGCGAACGGCTCCCGCCTTCGACAGCCCCGGGCACGAACATCAACCAGCAAACGGTGATGCTGCGCCACAGCCACCGCTTCGGCGAACACAGCGGCATCGGCCGGCTGGCGCGCGCGGTGAATGCGGGCGACAGCATCCAGGCGCAGGCGATCCTGAACGATACGGCGACTTTTAAGGACCTGCTGCCGCAGCCGGAAACCGACTATCAGCGGCTCAGAGCCCGGCCGGAACCCGATGCGGCCGACGCGCTGCTGAAAAAACTGGTCGCGGTCAATACCGGCACTAATGCCGACAGCAAGCCGAATCCCCGCCAGGGTTACGGCTATTACCTGGACGCGATCCGGAACCGCCCGGCCAACGACGCCGCTTCATACGACGCCTGGGCCGAACGGGTCCTGTCCGCGTTCGACGCCTTCCAGGTGCTCTGCGCGTTGCGCCGGGGCCGCTGGGGCGTGGAAGAAATGAACCGGCGCATCGAAGACTGGCTGTTTCCGAAGCAGGCGCCGGGACTCTGGTACGAAGGCCGGCCGGTGATGATCACCCGCAACGACTACAACCTGGGCCTGATGAACGGCGATATCGGGATTGCGCTTTACGATCCTACCGGAAAGCTGCGGGTGGCTTTTCCAACCGACGACCCGCTGGCCGCAGCCAAAATCCGCTGGCTGTCGCCGCTGCGCCTGCCCGACGCGGAAACCGCGTTCGCGATCACGGTGCACAAATCGCAAGGCTCCGAGTTCAATCACGTGGTCCTGGCCCTGCCCGAAGCCCAAAGCCCGGTCCTGACCCGCGAGCTGATCTACACCGGCATCACCCGGGCCAAGGAAAACTTTACCCTGCTGGAAAGCCGCGAAGGGGTTTTCGATCAGGCCGTCAAGGCGCGGATGAAAAATCCCGTGGATTCAGGCTGAGGAAACTTCGATCAGCAGGGGAAGCCTTCCTTGCATAAGCATTGGCTTCGTTGCGTAGGCTGGGTTGAAGCGAAGCGGAAACCCAGCTCACTTGAAATTTAAATCCCCAAGACCATCCAATTAAAAATGCGAACCTATAAACGTCTTCATCTCAGCGGTGGAAAATATTTCTTTACCGTGAATCTTGCCGAGCGACGGGATAACGATGACTCATCCAGCACATCGACTGCCTGCGAGAAGCTTTCCGACATATGATTCTTGCTGGGTTTCCGCTTCGCTTCAACCCAGCCTACGAGCTTGGGATTCCAAGGAGCGGCACGGCATCCAGCTACTCAAACCTGAGGTGCCCCTCAGGTGTGTTTTTCCTAAGAATTTATACAGGAATTCCCGTTTGAAAAACACAGTTGGATAATACAAGGAGCGGCTTCAGCCGCGATGAGGGCTCTATCGCGGCTGAAGCCGCTCCTACAGGGGGGGACGACACAACCAGAGACATAAATTTCATCCCTGTACGCGACCTGAAAATGCTCTAGCGCAACGCAATCGGAGCTACTGCCCTTGCCGGTGTCTTACACTGGCCGTCTCATTTCGGCACAAAGCCGCCAATCTCTAAATACACATAGGCCCATAGGATGGGCTGACGAAGGAAGCCCATCGTTCGCGATTGATACCCTAAAGGGCACTGGGCGAGCTTCGTCTCAGCCCATCCTATTCCATATCCTACGCAGAGAAACCGCGGTTGAATTTCTGCACCGCAAATCAACATCAATTCCCCTCAATTTTGTACAGATACTGTATAACTTTATCTTGACAACGAAATAAGCCCGGGTACACTGGCTTTGCAGAAGATGAGGTCTTCGCCGGCACGCTGACCGGACTGGCGCGGCTTCCATTCTGCACGTGCTCAGTGAGCAACATATATCCTCTTCTCAACCTCCCTTTCACAAAAGGGAGTTTTTTTTATGGATCGCGCAACATGAAGGCAATGCCGTCGAAAAGCCGGACAGCCCTGAAAGGGCTGATCGAGATCAATTTCTATGTGTCCGTAGCCGTACTGATTGCGGGCTGCGTCCTGTCGATTTCGGAAGACGCTTCGCTTTTCGAGTTCAATGTCGACCTCTACGGCCCCTTGGCGAACAACCTGCGGATGATCTTGGTTTATCTGGCGCTTACCGAAGTTTTTCTCTGCATCGGGTGTTTTTTATTGGGAAAAACCCAGTTCTTCATCCTGATCGGCCTGTCCCTGGTGCTGATGATCGGTTCCCTGGAAGTTTACGGCATGATCAACGGCATCGAAGTGGATCCCGATTTGTCGACTTTTTTCGCGTACACCGGCTTGTCGCACATCGCTTTCGGACTGTCGGCGTATTTTTCGAACGAGAAAAATATAAATGCCAAAGCAAAGCCTTACTGATTTTCACGCCTGCCCGGCAGTTTTTCCTCTTTGTATATAATTAGCCCGGATCGATTCAAGATGAACATTTTCTGGCTTCTGGCATTTTTACTCACGAGTTGTACAGGTTTACCGAAGGGCCTTACACCGGTCGAAGCGTTCGATATAAACCGCTATCTCGGCACATGGTACGAAATCGCCCGGCTGGACCAGCGTTTCGAAAAAGGCCTGGACAATATTTCGGCCAATTATACGCTCGCGCCTGACGGTGGCGTCGAAGTGCTGAACCGGGGCAGGAATCCGGAAACCGGCGAATGGAAACAAGCCGAAGGCAAGGCTTATTTTATCGATCAGCCGACCGTAGGCAGGCTCAAGGTGTCCTTTTTCAGGCCTTTCTACGGCAGCTATAACATCATCGCGCTGGACCGGGAAAACTATCGGTATTCGATGGTGACGGGACAGAACCGTTCTTATCTCTGGATCCTGTCCAGAACCAAGACGATGCCGAGGGAAACGCGCGACGCCTTGATCGATAAAGCCAGGAGAATGGGCTTCGCGACCGATAAGCTGGTCATGGTAAAGCATGACCGCTGACTCGCTGATAGACCGGCAGCGGCTCCTGGGTTTTTACCGGTGAAGTTCTTTGTTACCCTCATCAGAAATGAGTGATCGTATTAGGATTTCGCCAAAAATAACTTCCCCCTTTGAAAAAAAGGGACTTCGTCAACAACACCTCCCCCTTTGAAAAAGGGGGATCGAGGGGGATTTATTTGATCAATATCCCCCGCCCCCTCGGCAATATAGCTCCTGCATTGCCTACCTCCTGCTTCCCTGCAGTCGTCGGCAATCGCTCCTGCATTGCCCTACCTCCTGCATGAACGCTATGGATGGCGTGAATGCCAAGCTTAATCTCACCCTCATCCCTCAAGCTTATCGGGTTATCTTGAAAACTCCCCCATAGCTGTACGTCCTGCCCCATAGGGGGTGTACGATCTCAAACCGCAGCAGGAACGAGTCGTCCGACAAGGCCTCTTCGCTGATCACCGCCCGTCCAAGCAACAGGCTGTCCGGAATAGGCAGCGTGATCGGCCCGAGTTTCAGCAAATGCCCGTTGCTGCGGTAAACGAGCCGGCCTTCTTCAACGTGAACCTTTAGGCGAATTCCGAAGCCCATGCCGACATATTCGACCAATTCATGCGCCCGTCGGCTGACCATCCGCGAAGGAAACACGCAACTCCGCCCGTCGTCCGCCTGAACATGACGATGCCAGCGCAGCACGGAGCTATCTTCACCCCGCCATTTCTTGACCTCCACGGTCATCGGTCCGCCTTTCAGATCGACCAGCGCTTTGCCCAATCGCAGCAGCTTCAGCGCCGGCCTTAACCAATCCGGATAATCGATAGTCATGCTGCCGGTCACGAGCGTGCTTTCCTCCGGATCGGAAATAGCGTAATGGCTCCGAATCGCCAACGGCAGAGTCTCCCATTCTTCAGCCAGCACCCTTTGCATTAAAGCCCTATTTGAAGACATATTATCCCCACAGGGCCGGTTTAAGGACCATCAGCATCACGATCAAAATCATCGCGGCAAACGCCGGCACGCCCAGCCAGAACCAGATGCGCGCGCAGCGGAAATATTCCCCGGTCAGTCCGGTATTTTGCTCCACCGCCCGCCTGGACAGCTCGCGCATCCGGATTTGCAGAAAGACGACCGGCAGCCAGCAGGCGCCGGCCAGCAGATACAGCATGACCGAAACCAGCAGCCAGGGCGTAGTGAGCGAGAAAGGCAACTGCTGCAACAGGTAATAGCCGGTAATCGGCTGGATCAGCACCGTCGGCGTGGTGAACCACCAGTCGGCAAGCACCACATGCCTATTGGTCGTATAGATCGCCCGCACATCGCCGTGCAAATCGGCCATGAACTTGTAGAAGGCGCTGCCGAGGCCGGTGCCGAACAGCAACACCAGACTGAAAATATGCAAACTTTTTAGAGTCAGGTAGCTCACGGTTTTTCCTCTTCAAGAATTAACATGATCAGAGTCGCCGCCAAGAGCGGCAGATTTTTGGTTAACGGTCCGAAAGGATGCAGCCAGAACTCCGGCAGAAAAACGCTGATCACCGCCATGTAAATCAGCATGATCGCGACTTGCGCCGCCACTACCGGCCGCAGCCGCCAACGCATCAGTAATGCCAGGCCCATGGCGAAATCGGCCAGCGACGCTCCGTAGAGAACGAACGGGGCCAAGCCGCCTTCGATCCCGACGCGGCTCAGCATCCGGTAACTTTCGTCGACCGGATAGACAAAGGCGGATATCCAGCCGGTCCAAAGCCAGACCAGCGCGATGCTCAGCGTCAATAAAGGACGCAAAAAATACAGCCGCGCATGCCAGCGTTCGGCCTGCGAAACGGGCGTCGCCCGCAGAAACCGTTCCAGCCCGGCTGGACGGCGGCCGATAAGCGCCGCAAACGGATCGGGATCGGCAGTATTGCCGCGCTGCAGCATCGCCAGGCTTTGCCGGTTCAGGATCGGCTCATCCAAAACCGACGCCAACGGCAACAGCCTGTCGACCCAAACGCCGGACACCGGAATTGTGTTCAAACGCCTGCCCAAATGATCGGCCAACAGCCCCAGCAGCGCCGCAAAAGGGATCGGCTGCGGCCCTACCGCATCAATGATCCGGCGCGGCGGGGTTTCGGGTTTCAGCGCCAGCATCACTGCCTGCGATATATCGTCAACATCGACGGGCTGCAGGCTCTGTTCGCCTCCGCCCGGCAGCGGCGTGACCGGTAAAGCCGCCATCGCCGCCAGCAATCCCATGCTTTTGGCCCCCTTCCCGAACACGATCGACGGCTTGAAGATGAACCAATCCAGATCGAGCGACTGCAGATGGGCATCCGCTTTCGCCTTGCTGGTGAAATAGAGGGTTTCCGCATCGAGCGCCGCACCTAGAGCGGAAATCTGCACGACTTTTTTGACGCCTCTTTGCACACAAGCGCTAAACAAGGCAGCGGGAGCCAGATAATGCACGGCTTCGAAACTCGCGCCGGAAGACTCTTTGATCAATCCGGCCGCATTGACCACCGCATCGATATCCTGCAAATACGGCAGCCAATCGCCGCTACGGGTCGCGCCCGCAAAATCCAGCGCGATAGCCCGCACCTCCGGAAACTGCCGAAGCAGCCTTTCGGGGCGTCGGCACACCACGGTCACGCGATGATTTTCAGCCAACAAAACACGCAGCAGATGACCGCCGATAAAGCCCGCCGCACCGGTCAGCAGAATATTCATATTTTTATTTACCGTAATTTCTGAAATTAGAGAAATAAATTACCCAAATACAGTCCCGAGAATGACCGCGCCTTATGATTTTTTGGAAAACGACAGCAATTTGACCACCGAATCCCCCAGCCTGACCAGCTGCATCAACGTGCTATTGGGCAGTTTTCTCAACTGGTCGTACCAGTGCGTCATCACCTCCAGAAAATCCAGCATGTCGGCAATGCGTTTTTTGACTTCCGGGTCGGTTTCGGTATCCGCATCGGCTTCGATGCTCAGGTCGCGCAGCAGCGAAAGGGTGGGATCGACCTCGCGTTTCCTGCGTCCCTCGACCACGATATTGAACATCTCCTGCACGTCCTTGATCGCCTCGAAATAATCGCGCCGATCGCCGACCTCCAGATGCGTGACCTTGATCAGCCCGATGCTCTGCAGTTCTTTCAGGCTGGTGGACACATTCGAGCGCGCCAGCACCAGCGTATCGGCGATTTCTTCGGCATTTAGCGGCTTAGGCGACAAATACAGCAATGCATGGATCTGGGCCACGGAGCGGTTAACGCCCCAACGCGCGCCCATTTCTCCCCAGTGCAAAATAAAACGTTCCATTGCATTCGTAAGCCGCATTGAAGTTCTCTTATTTCTGTTTTGACAGAATTTAGAGAAAACCATAGTCATTGTCAAACTATTTTTTTACCGGGATCATTGCATCGTTACGGCAAGACTCGTAAGGTATAGCCCCCCAACCCGGAACCCAGCCGGGATCATCGCGGAACGGGCGCAACCCCTGCCGTTTACCGTTATATTTTTTACAGTTTGAAGGAATGACTATGAAAATGTGTTTTCGCCGGAGTTTCATCGTGTTCGCCTTGCTCGCGCTGCTGGGCTGCGCCAAAAGACTGGACGACGCCTCGTCAGGCATTAGCATCGGGGAGACCCATTACGCACAGGTATCGTTTCAGTATGAAAAAGGCCGGCATTTGACGACCAATTACCGGCGCGGCATTCTGGTCCCCGTGAATACGCCCGTCCGGCTGGAAGACATCGCTTCGGACGAGATTTTCGTGGAGATACTCCCGTCGCATGCCAAACTGCGCGTGGTCAACGTGAAAAAACACACCGGCGACAGCACGGCCCGCGCGTTCGCCAAGCTGTTCGGCAAAAATAAGCTGGACTTGTCGCACTTTTCGAAGCTGGAACAGGAAAACATTCCGGCCGGAAAAGCCGCGAAATCGATGAGCAAGAAAGCGGTGATTGCGGCAATCGGCTATCCGCCGATTACCGAAACGCCGAATTTAAGCATGAATCAATGGACTTACTGGAGTTCGCGGTTCAACCGGTTTATCGTCCATTTCGAAAATGACCGGGTGGCGCGAATTCAGGATTAACCCTAAATCGGATTAATCCCATACTTTTCGTTTCTAAACAACCGGAAACGGATTATTGTCCGGCATCGGGGTAGATTGCGAACCCGCGCCGTTTATGGAATTTGACAGCCCCTGTCGCGTTGCCGAGCGCTAACAGGATCATTTGAAAACGAAAAAAGGCATCCGAAGATGCCTTTTTTCGTCCGCGCTTAATCGTAGCTGTAGTGCTTGCGTAAGGGCTTGACCACTTCCCACTGGCTGTTCAGGCCTGCCGGAAACACCACCAGGTCGCCCGGCAGGATCCGCACCGGCTCGCCGCCTTCCGGCGTGACCAGAATCTCGCCGTCCAGAATATACGCAGTTTCGGTCTCGTCGAAGTCGATCGGAAAGCGGGAGACTTCTTTTTCCCAGATTGCCCAATCGGCAACACCCAATTCTTGCAGGCGTTCTTCACTGGGGTTGTGTTCAATCGTGATTTGCGGCATGTGAGTTCCGAGTATTTAGGTAAGGTTATTAAAAGGAGTATCCCCCTCTTTGAAAAAGAGGGGTTAGGGGAGATTTATCAAAATATAAATCCCCCTCGATCCCCCTTTATTTATAAGGGGGAAGCGAAGAGTCGCAAAAAAATTTATCACAGCAGGTTTGCAGCATTCTGATCAATAATTCCGCTGCACCGAAAACTTCGCCAGTTGAATCAGGGCGTCTTTGTAGTCGGATTGGGGCAGCACATCCAGCGCCTCGATCGCTTTTTCGGCTTCTTCGTCGGCCCGCTTTTCGGTATATGCGATCGCCTGCGTGCGCTGTACGACCGCGTAGACTTCGTTGAACAGTTCGCGCTTGCCGTTCCTGATCGCATCGATCACAATTTTCGCATCGCTTTCGCTGCCGTTCTGAATCGCATGGATCAACGGCAAGGTCGGCTTGCCTTCGGCCAGGTCGTCTCCCAAATTCTTGCCGAGTTCTTCCTGGTTAGCTTTGTAATCGAGCGCATCGTCGATCAACTGAAACGCAATGCCCAGATGCTGGCCGTATTTCGCGAGCCCTTCCTCGGTTTCCGGAGAAGCCCCCGAGATCACCGCCCCAAGCCGGGTCGCCGCACTAAACAGAATCGCGGTTTTGCGGGATATCACTTCGAGGTATTTGGTTTCGGTCGTCTCGGGATTGTTGCAGTTTAGCAGCTGTAACACCTCGCCTTCGGCGATCAGCGTAGTGGTTTTCGAGAGAATTTCCATCACCCGCATATTGCCGGTGCGCACCATCATCTCGAAAGCGCGTGAATAAAGGTAATCGCCGACCAGTACGCTGGCTGCATTGCCCCACACCGCATTGGCCGATTCCCGTCCGCGCCGAAGTTCGGATTCATCGACCACATCGTCGTGCAGCAAAGTGGCTGTATGAATGAATTCGATCACCGCGGCCAGGATCAGATGTTTGTCGGTCACCTCGCCGAGCGCCTTCGCCGCGAGCAGCAGCAGCATCGGCCTGAGCCGCTTGCCGCCGTTGCCGACGATATAGTGGCCCATCTGATTGATCAGCACGACATCCGAGCTCAACTCATTAATGATCAGTTGATCGACGGCTCTAGCTTCGGTTTTGGTCAGACCCTTGATCGATTCGAAATCGATCGGCGCCGTCGGACTCGGGGCGGTGTGTGTTTGCAATGCCATGCTAATCAGTATGAAAATTGGGGGTTATTTTTGATCGTAAAGCTGCAAATCCGCTGCATTTTGACACTACGCTGTCCGAGATTTCCTAATGAACAGCAAACTCCCCATCGTATTGAATAAGGCCTATTGATGTCAATAGCTTTTTTATGTTATCTTAAAAAGATAACTCACGGTCCGGCCAGATTTTGGTTGACGCGCCGTTAAATGCGAATATAATAGTCTGTTCACTTTTTACAGTAAATGCTTGACGGAGCTTACTCTGATGTATGCGGTAATTCAAACGGGTGGTAAACAGTACCGGGTGGCCGAAGGTACGACCTTAAAAATAGAAAAATTGGAACTGGGTACTGGCGACAGCGTTGAATTCGACAAAGTCCTGCTGGTTCAGTCGGGCGACGCGGTTAAAGTCGGCGCGCCTTTCATCGAAGGCGGCAAAGTCTCTGCGGAAGTTCTCTCGCAAGGCCGCCACAAAAAAGTCAAGATCATTAAATTCAGACGGCGTAAGCACCATATGAAGCAAATGGGCCATCGCCAATATTACACGGAAGTCCGGATCACCGGCATTTCCGCATAATTCTCAAAGAGGTGCATTGTGGCTCATAAAAAAGCGGGTGGTAGTACTCGGAACGGTCGCGACTCAAACGCGAAAAGATTAGGCGTGAAACGCTTCGGCGGCGAAGCCGTCAAAGCCGGCAATATCATCGTTCGTCAACGCGGCACGCATTTCCATGCCGGCGACAACGTGGGTATCGGCAAGGATCACACCCTGTTTGCAACGGCAGACGGCAAAGTCGTATTTCAGGTTAAGGGCGACAAAGGCCGCAAATTCGTCAGCATCGTTGCTGCCTAAGCCAAAACCGAAATCCAGGGCAACTCCGTAAGTTATGCTTCGGGATTTGCGCTTAGCAGCCCGAAACTCCCCAAAAAAGCTCCGCCAATTCATCGCGGGGCTTTTTTTGTTTTGAACGATTGCAAACCTGCACAGCATAATTGATCAATGAAGTTTGTTGACGAAGCAGAAATACGCGTGGAAGCGGGCGATGGCGGCAACGGCGTCATCGGTTTCCGGCGCGAAAAATACATTCCGATGGGCGGCCCGGACGGCGGCGACGGCGGCGACGGCGGCAGCGTTTATCTGATCGCGGCCGAAAACGTCAACACGCTGGCGGATTTCCGCTACCACGCCGTGCATCGGGCCGAACGCGGCCAGAACGGCATGGCGCGCAACTGCACCGGCCGAAAGGGGGAAGACTGCCACGTCCCCGTCCCGCTCGGCACGCGCGTCAGCGATGCGGACACCGGCGAAGTGATGGGCGAACTGCTCGCGGTCGGCGAGACCTTGCTGGTCGCAAAGGGCGGTTTCCACGGCCTCGGCAATACCCGCTTCAAAAGCAGCACCAACCGCGCCCCGCACAAGGCTAGCAAAGGCACGCCGGGCGAACATCGGAATCTGCTGCTCGAAATGACTCTGATTGCGGACGTCGGCCTGCTCGGCATGCCGAACGCAGGCAAATCGAGCCTGATCCGCGCCGTCTCGTCCGCCCGCCCCAAGGTCGCCGATTATCCTTTCACCACCCTGCACCCGAATCTCGGCGTGGTCCGGATCGACGAGATGAAGAGCTTCGTGATCGCGGATATCCCCGGCGTCATCGAAGGCGCAGCCGAGGGCGCTGGACTCGGCCTGCAATTCCTGAAACATCTGTCGCGGACCGGCCTGCTGCTGCATGTGATCGACATCGCGCCTTACGAGAGCAGCGACGACCCGGTCACTTCCGCCAAAAAAATCATCCACGAAATCGAGCAGTGGAGCGACGACCTGGCGGACAAACCGCGCTGGCTGGTGCTGAACAAGATCGACATTGTGCCGCCCGACGAAGCCGATGCGCACTGCGATGCGATCGTTAAGGCATTGGACTGGAACGGGCCGGTCTACAAAATTTCGGCCACCAGCGGCGAAGGCACCCGCGAACTGATGTTTTCGATCATGGACTTTTTAGAAGAGCAGCGACGGAAAGACGACAGTGAAGAGGAATGATTTTTCGCATGTGAAACGCGTCGTCGTCAAGATCGGCAGCTCGCTGCTGACCAAAGGCGGCAAGGGCCTCGACCAGACCGCCATTGCCGGCTGGGTTTCCCAAATGGCAGGGCTCCGCAAGCAAGGCATTGACGTGATCCTGGTCTCCTCCGGCTCGGTCGCCGAAGGCATGTGCCGCCTCGGCCTGAAAGTCCGCCCGAAAACGCTGCACGAACTACAGGCTTCGGCCGCGGTTGGCCAAATGGGCCTGGTGCGCGTGTTCGACGACAATTTTCAGCAGCATGGACTGCATGCCGCCCAGGTGCTCCTGACCCACGACGACCTGTCCGACCGGCGCCGCTATTTGAACGCGCGCAGCACCCTCTTAACCCTGCTCGACTTCGGCGTCGTGCCGGTGATTAACGAAAACGACACGGTCGCGACCGAGGAAATCCGCTTCGGCGATAACGATACATTGGCCGCCCTGGTCGCAAATCTGGTCGAAGCCGAACTCCTGATCATCCTGACCGACCAGCAGGGCCTGTTTACCGGCGATCCGACCGTTTATCCGGACGCCACCCTGGTTTCCGAAATCCGCGCGAACGATCCGAAACTCGACCAGATGGCCGGCGCCAGCCGCAGCGGCCTCGGACGCGGCGGCATGTCCACGAAAGTCCGGGCGGCGCGACTGGCTTCCCGATCGGGCACTGCCACCGTGATCGCGCCCGGCGTCGCCGAACAGGTGATCACCCGCGTGATGGAAGGCAAAAATATCGGCACCTATTTCGTCCCCGACCTGGAACCTTTGGTTGCGCGAAAACGCTGGCTGGCCGGCCAACTGCAGATCAAGGGCCAACTGACGCTCGATCCGGGCGCGGTGAAAGTCCTGAAGACCAACGGCAAGAGCCTTTTGGCCGCCGGCGTCAAATCGGTGTCGGGACGTTTCGAACGCGGGGAATTGGTATCCTGCATAGACGAGGAAGGCAATGAAATCGCGCGCGGACTGATCAATTACGGCAAAGCGGAAGCGGAACTGATCGCCGGCAAGAACAGCGCGGAGTTCGAAAGGATCCTCGGTTATGCGGACGACGCGGAGATGATCCACCGCGACAATATGGTGCTGATTTAGAACAGTCCCGGAGCCCCCCCCCCGGCAGGCGAATGCGCTTCGCTTATCCCGCCCGCTACATGCCCATACAGACAGCCGCAACCCTCCGGAAACAAAAAAGGCCGAAACTCGAAGAGTTCGGCCCTTTTGGAAGCTGTCGCCTTGCTACTTTATCTGCGTAAGGAATTACGCGAGCGCTCTGACTTTTGCGTTCAATCTGCTTTTGCTGCGAGCGGCCTTGTTTTTATGGATCAGACCTTTGTTCACAGCAGAATCGATGACAGGCACCGCAGTATTGTAAGCGGCTTGCGCTTTTTCCTTGTCGCCCGCGTTAATGGCGGCAATCACTTTTTTGATGAAAGTACGCAAGTTGCTGCGTTGTCCTGCGTTGCGAACACGGCTTTTTTCCGCTTGCTTCGCGCGCTTTTTAGCTTGTGCTGTATTAGCCATAGTGTCTCGACTCGTGCAAAAGTATCAAGGTAAGTTAAAAGACTGGCCATTATGCTGATAAATGTTATGATTGTCAAGAATTTAACTTCTTTTTCGAATCGTTCTTGCGCGGACAACTCTTAAAATCGACCGCGCTGGTTGGCGCCATGACCCTGATCTCCCGGCTGCTCGGCTTCGTCAGGGACATGCTGATCGCCCGCCTTTTCGAAGTCGATCCCGCTACGGACGCTTTTTTTGCCGCCGTCAAACTGCCGAACTTTTTGCGCCGCCTGTTTGCCGAAGGGACATTCGCGCATGCGTTCGTGCCGGCGCTGACCGATTACAAGGAAAATCACAGCCAGGCCGAATTAAAAGGTTTTATCGATAAAACCGCCGGTACGCGGGCGCTGATCCTGTTTCTGCTGACTGCGGCCGGCGTGGTTGCCGCGCCTCTGCTGATCATGGGGATCGCCGGGTTTCGCCTGACAAAGTGCCCAGCATGAACTGGCGGCAGAATTGCTTCGCATCACCCTGCCCTATTTTTTTCTTTTCGTTGACCGCTTTTGCCGGCGCGATCTTGAACGTGTACGGTGAATTCGCGCTGTCCGCCTTGACCCCCGTCTGGCTGAATATCGCGATGATCGCCGCCGCGATCGAACTCGCGTCGCGACTGAGCCAACCGGTCACGGCGCTGGCCTGGGGCGTGTTCGCGGCCGGTATCGTGCAACTGGCGTTTCAACTGCCCGCAAAACTCCGGTCCGCTACAGTATTTATGCGATGATCGTGAGTTTGCTCCTGAACGTACTCGCGATCCCTTACGCGCATGCGGGGCTGGCGCTGGCGACGTCGCTTGGCGCGCTCTTCAATGCTGCCCTGCTGCTCGTCAAACTGCGGCGCGAACGTATTTATCTGCCGGCCACAGGCTGGGGGCTCTTTTTATTGCGCATTGGGCTCGCCACCCGCGTAATGTCGGTAGCTTTATACAGCCAAACCGATCCGCACGATTGGTTATACGCAAGTTCGGACAAGCGAGCCCTACTGCTATTGGAGTGGATCGGCATCGGCCTGCTGCTTTACGGGTCGACCTTATGGCTGACGGGCATGCGAACACCTCTTCCGGCGATTAAATCGCGGATGGGCCGTTCGAACGGCTGACCGGAACCCGCTTTCATACTCCCGCCAAGGCAGTGAATTAGAAGCAAATCGCCGTTCCACTTAACCTGGCCTATGCCGCTGCAATAAGGATTTCGCCAAAAACACCTCCTCCTTTGAAAAAGGGGGATCGAAGGGTATTTATTAAAAAATCTCCCCCGGCCCCTCGGCAATATAGCTCCTGCATTGCCTACCTCCTGCCTCCCTGCAGTCGTCGGCAATTGCTCCTGCATTGCCCTCGATCGCTTGTTCCCGACGCGATCTACCTCCCCCATCCGTGGGGTCGTCGATCGCGTGTTCCCGACGCGATCTACCTCGCCCTTCCTTGGGCTCGTACCTCTGTCCATAGACCACCCTTTAGTGGTGGCATCCATGCAATCGTCTTTTTCAAAGAGGGGAAAATAAATCTGCTTTTCATAACAATCAATTTCGAAAAGTAATTTCCTACCAGATCTAAACGGAAGAAAAGCACATTCCTCCTATTCTCGATGTTCTGCTAGTCTTGTTGCTGCATTCAATCGAAAATTGGCCGCTTTTATGAACATACCCGATTACCGGATCGAACCTGCGGATTTTCAAGCCGATAGCGAAGACCTTCGCGCGGTGCGTAATACTGTGTTCGTGGACGAACAGCACATTCCTCCCGAGATCGAATGGGACGAACTCGATCCGCACAGCGTCCATCTGATCGCCCGTGACAGCCGGCACACTCCGATTGGAACAGGCAGGCTCACCCCCGAGCGCAAAATCGGGCGGATGGCGGTATTGAGCGCCTGGCGCGGCCAAGGGGTCGGCAAATCGTTGATGGCCGCCTTGCTGAGCGAAGCGCAAAAGCGCGACTGGCCGGAAGTGAGCTTGAACGCTCAGGTGCCGGTCGTCGGTTTTTACGAACAATTCGGTTTCGTCAGGGAGGGCGAGATTTTTATCGAGGCCGGCATCCCGCATCAGGCGATGCGCCTGAAACTTCAGCCTGCGACGGCAGCCGAACGACGGACCGTCCATTCAGGACGATCTTCGGTACCGGCCGTCGAATTCGCAACGCTTGAGTCAGCAATCGCAGCGACGCTCGAGATCATTGCGGGCGCCCGCCGCAGCCTCGGTGTCTTTACGCCCAATCTGGAACTTCCGCTTTACGGACATCCCGACATCGCCGCCGCCCTCAGGCAGTTCGCGATCCGAAGCCGGGACGGCTGCGCCCGGATCATCATACAGGATACCGCGAGGCTGCGCGGCCAGCCCCATCCTGTGCTCGAACTTGCGCAGAAGCTGCCGTCCTCGTTTCAATTCCGCACTCCGTCCGAACCCGAAGACCAGCAATATGCGTCGGCCTATCTCTTCAACGATCGCGAAGGCTACCTGTTCCGCCTGTTCGGCGACCGCTACGCGGGCGTCTGGAGCTCTTCCCTGTCGGGCCGTAATCGCCAACTCGCCGAGGAATTCGAGCGGTGCTGGCAGCGTTCTCAGCCCTGCACGGAATTCCGGTTATTGAGCATTTGACTCGAAATTCCGCTCGGAACCTTGATAGGCTTACTGCATCTGCCGAATGACGGCATAGCACTCGGCGAGTAACTGGAACAGCTTCACTGCACCCGCGCCGTTCTGTTCGAAACGATGCGAATCCGTCCCCCCGTAGAAATTATAATTCGAAAAATCGTGCGCAATACCCTCAAGGACCACAATCTGCACGCGACCGGCATGGCGATATCACTATCCGCAACGACCACCACCATCCGGCGGCTCAGGACAAACCCGACAAGCTTCGATCCAGTACGATTCGTCAACCAAAGATTAGCGAAATTCCACCTTCTTGCCGTTCGGTGTCGGCTCGCGGCTCTGCATCGGCTGCCATTTTACGGCAACGGAACTGACTTTGCTGCTGTCGATACTCGCGCAACGCTTTGATTTCGTACTTTGTAGCGAACGGAAACCGGGAATCGACATGGTAGTGACGCTGCAACCGAAAGACAGACTTAGACTGAAAATGAGTCAGACCGAGTCCCGAGAAGAGACTCGCGGGAGCATAATCGTAGAATGGGTACGACTACAAGAACATAGGAGTTACGCCCCTACGAATGGGGGAGATAGATCGCATCGGGAACCAGCGGTGGAGAGCAGCGTATGGAGCAATTACCGACGACTGCAAGGATGAGGGGACAGGGCAATGCAGGAACTATTGCCGAGAGCAAAACGAAATCCATTGCGTAAGCTTCATGATGGGTTTCGCTTCGCTCTATTATCCTACGGCCCTTAAAGGATGATTGCCACGTCAATTTCTCCCTCCTTACGGCGCACATGGATCCCGACTTCGGTGTCGCGGCGCTCGAATACCAAGTCCAAAAGCGCGCCCTTGAAGCGTAGATTATTAACTTCCACTTGGTCAAGGAAAGGAGGCAGCCGCGGGTGCTGAAAATGAAGCTGCGGCTTTTCCGGTGAAAAACTCATGCCGAGACAGGCCTTAAGCATGTGAAACACCGCTCCGCTGGCCCAAGCCTGCGGCGAACAGGCAACAGGATAACGAGTTGGTCCCTGTCCGGGCAGACGTCCGAATCCGCAGAATAATTCGGGCAGGCGATGCAACTCGGAAAAAAGACTGGCGTCGTACAGTCCGCCGAGAATGCTTAGGGCTCCTTCCTTGTATCCGTAGCGGGCCATGCCCATGGCGATCAGGGCGTTGTCGTGCGGCCATATCGAGCCGTTGTGATAAGACATGGGGTTATAGCGCACCTCGTTGCGGGCCAAGGTTCGCACGCCCCATCCCGAATAAAAATCTTCCGATAGCAGTGTCTGGACAACCTCCCCGGCGTGCGCCTCATCGGCGATGCCGGTAAAGAGGGCGTGACCGGCATTCGAGGCTCGTACCCGGCAAAGTTGCTTCCGGCCATCTAGAGCCAGTCCGAAACTGTGGAGTTCTTCACACCAAAATTTTTGGTTGAAGCGCTGCTTCAGCTGTTTCGCCTCGGCGATCAACGTGGCGGCGCGTTCGTTTTTTCCCAAAAGTTCGGCCAGTCCGGCACCTGCCAACTTAGCGGCATAGGCGTAACCTTGTACTTCACATAGGGCTATGGGGCCTTCGGCAAGGCGGCCGTCCGCATGAGACACGGCATCGTCGGAATCTTTCCAGCCTTGATGGACAAGACCGTAAGCCGAATGGCGGAGGTATTCCAGAAAACCGTCGCCGTCCATGTCGCCGTGGCGGTCCATCCATCCGAGCGCCCGGTCAATGCTGGGCCAGAGGACTTCGATAAAATCCCGGTCGCCGCTTCGGCGATAATAAGCCTCGGCCAGCATGACGAACAAGGGTGTGGCGTCAATGGTGCCGTAATAACGCCCAAACGGGATTTCGCCGAGAGCCGCCATCTCGCCTTCGCGCGTCTCATGCAATATTTTGCCGGGCTCCGCGTCATCTTCAGGACTCAACGCATCGGATTGAAGGGCGGCCAGGTATGCCAGCACGCCCCGAGCCATCGCCGGTTCCAGCCACAGATACTGCAAGGCGGTAATGATCCCGTCACGCCCGAATGCGGTGCTGAACCAGGGTACGCCGGCGTAGGGATAGGGGCCGTGGGACGTTTCGGTGACCAGCATGGACAGATCGGCCGTCGAGCGGTTGATCCAATCGTTGAATTGCCTGTTGGAGGTGTAGATGCTTGCCGCGGTTTCACAGGCGGCCGCCCGCGCCCACATCTGTTCGTGGACCTCACGGTAGGATAAGAGTTCGGACAGTTGTCCATCCAGTTCACAGGCGACGGTTAGGAAAAGTTCCGTTTCGCTGTGAGGTGTCAGTTCCAGATTGAAGTAGAGCTCCCGCTCGCCGGCAAATTGGGGGACATGGCTGAATAGGATATGGGTACGACGTAACGCCCCGTCCAGCCCCCGATAACTGAGGACAATCCCCATGTCGGTCCGCTCTATGGCCAGCCTCTCGCCGCGCCGGGGACGCCGCACGCCGCGCACCTCGAAAAGATCGGCAAAATCGGCGGCAAATACCCAGGACAGTCGAAGGGGTACATTGGACTGCCCGAAATTGGACAGTGAAATGTGCTCATGGAATGATCCTTTCCATATGATCTGTGCCCGAAAGATATGCAGCGTGCCTTTGGAAATCAGCAGTGTCTTGCCTTGTCTGAGGTCGGGTGTGGTCAGGTCCACGGCATGCAGGGTATTGTCCTCTTTTACCGCCGAATTAAGCAACATGGGCCGGGTACCGTTGACGGCAAGTTCCATCTGCGAAAGAAATCGTGTCCCGCGATGGAACAGCCCCTGCTCGCAGAGGCCGATAGGCCGCATCTCGCCGTAATGGTCGAGCACCCCGAATGTATCGTCATGTTTCAGCACACGGGTGCGGTCGTCGGCAAGGGATGATGTCGCCAGTACATACCAATGGTCGTCCACGCAGATGCGTTCGTGAGGCAAGTTCATATCGCCAATCTTGCAGTGGAGGTAATAGAGGTTTTCCGCATTCGTCCGGCCAGAAAATCCTCATAGACGGCTACATAGCCTTCGGCCATATGACGCGTCGTGAACCGTTTCTCAAATGCTTTCCGGCAGACAGCCCGGTCCAGGGCAGCTATTCGCTCGAGAGCCGATAACGCGTCAGCCTCGCTATCCACTATAAAACCGCTCACCTCATCGACCATGACTTCCGGGACCGATCCGCACCGCCAGGCAATGACCGGCGTGCCGCAGGCCATGGCCTCGATCATCACCAGCCCGAAAGGTTCCGGCCAGTCGATGGGAAACAGCAGCGCATAGGCGCCGCCCAAGAACTCAATTTTTTCGGCATCATTGATCTCACCGATATATTCCACCAGCGGATGCTTCAATAAGGGCTTAATCTTTGTTTCATAGTATTCGCAGTCGGCTTTGTCCACCTTCGCGGCAATTTTCAGTTGCATCCCGAACCGGATTGCCAGATCGATGGCGCGATCAGGACGTTTCTCCGGAGAAATACGGCCTAGAAAGGCCAAATATCGGCCTGGAGTAGGTTCGAATCGAAAAAGATCTGCCGGGATGCCGTTATAGACCGTAGCGAGCCAATTGGCAAAAGGCAAAGGGCTTCTTTGATGGTCCGAAATTGAAACTACCGGCATCTCGTTGAACTCCCGGTAAAGCGGCATGAGTTCGGGAATGTCCAGGCGGCCGTGAAGCGTGGTGACCGACGGCAGTTGGTGTGCACGAGTGGCCGGGAAGTGCAGATAATCGGTATGGAAGTGGATAATGTCGAACTTTCGCCAGTGACGCTTCACGGTCTCCAGTTGCAGGAAATGGGGGGCGAGAGAATCGACGCAGCGGCTGTCCAGGCGCAATGCCTGCTCGACAATGGGTTTGAGGCGCGCACTGGTAACCGAATCGCCACTGGCAAACAGCGTTACGTCATGCCCCATCGCAACCAGTTCTTCGGTCAGATACGAGACAACTCGCTCGGTGCCCCCATATAGCTTGGGCGGAACGCTTTCACTAAGAGGAGCTACCTGTGCAATACGCATAACTGACTCTCCTGGCAAGTCCATGCCTGATTTTTAGTAATTACTAATCGGACTCAGACATTCATTTGCGAGTTCAGAAACACTCCTTAAAATTAGTCGCGCAGATTGGGCTACACTTTTCGTAATCCCACAACAATATAGGGGCGAGATTAACGGTTATTCCACCGTAACCGATTTTGCCAAGTTTCTCGGCTGATCAACATCGGTGCCTTTCAATACCGCAACGTGGTAGGCAAGAAGCTGCAGCGGGATAGAGAAGACGATTGGCGAAATTTCGTTTTCGACCTTGGGGATTTCAATATACTGCACATTGCCGTCATCCGGAGCGGCAAACCTTTCGTCTTTGAAGACGATCAGTTGACCGCCGCGGGCACTGACCTCCTGCATGTTCGATTTCAGTTTTTCGAGCAGGCTGTTGTTCGGGGCGACCGTGATCACCGGCATGTCGGCGTCGATCAGCGCCAGGGGACCGTGCTTCAACTCCCCGGCCGGATAGGCTTCGGCGTGAATATAAGAGATTTCCTTCAGCTTGAGTGCGCCCTCCATCGCAATCGGATAATGCGTACCCCGGCCCAGAAACAAGGCGTGCTCTTTTTCGGCAAACTGCTCGGCCAATTCCTTCACCTCGTTGTCCAGCTCCAGCACTTTTTCGATCTTGCCGGGTAGGCCGAACAGTTCTGAGGTGATTTTTTCCTCCAGTTCGTTCGGCAGCTGGAAACGACGGCCGATCGCGATCACCAACAGCATCAGCGTGACCAGTTGGGTCGTGAAGGCCTTGGTCGAGGCGACCCCGATTTCAGGGCCGGCCCGAGTCATCAGCGCCAGGTCGGACTCCCGGACCAGTGAGCTTTCCGGCACGTTGCAGATCGCGACCGAGTATTTGGCGCCCTGCCGCCTCGCCTCCTGCAGCGCGGCCAAGGTATCGGCGGTTTCGCCCGACTGCGAGATCGTGATGATCAGCGTGTCCGGCGACAGTACCGGATTCCGATAGCGGAATTCACTCGCAACTTCGATATCGCAAGGAACGCGCGCGAACCGTTCGAACCAGTAGCGCGCGACCAGCCCGGCGTGGTAGCTGGTTCCGCAAGCGAGAATCTGCACCGATTTGATCCGGTCGAAAATTTCATTGGCATTATGCCCGAACGCGTTTTCCTGCAGGCGATTCTTGACGAAGCGGCCTTCCAGCGTCTGTGAAATCGCGAACGGCTGCTCGTAGATTTCCTTTAGCATATAGTGCCGGTAATTGCCTTTATCGACCGCATCCGGCTTCAGGCAGCTTTCCTTGATTGGACGCTCGACGATATGGTCTTCCGCATCGTAGATGACCAGCTGATCGGTCTTGAGGGCGGCAATATCGCCGTCTTCGAGAAAGATGAAACGCTGGGTGACAGGCAGCAGAGCGGCCACGTCCGAGGCAATGAAATATTCGCCGATACCGACGCCGATCACCAGAGGGCTGCCTTTGCGGCAGGCGATCAGAAGCTCCGGATCGACCGTGCTGATGATGCCGAGCGCGTACGCGCCTTCAAGCTTTTTGACCGTCTGCTTGACCGCATCCAAGAGCCCACCGGCAGTTTCCAGCGCATGGTTGATCTCATGCACGACGACTTCGGTATCGGTTTCGGAAGTGAATTCGTAGCCGTTCTGCTTTTGCACACAACGCAGATCTTCATGATTTTCGATAATACCGTTATGGACGACCGCGACTTTGTTGCGGCTGACATGCGGGTGCGCATTCTCGGTACAGGGCTTCCCGTGTGTCGCCCAACGTGTATGCGCAATCCCGAGCAGGCCGGATATCGGATCGGCGTCCAGCGAATCCGCCAATCCCTTAACCTTGCCGACTTCCCGTTTCCGTCGGATATCCTGTCCGGCGACGATCGCGATCCCGGCCGAATCATAGCCGCGGTATTCAAGCCGCCGCAAACCTTCAAGTAAGATCGGAACCACGTTCCGCTCTGCAATGCCGCCTACGATACCGCACATATCATTTTTCCTTTTTTACAGGCCGTTGCCAGCCGGGAATTGAAACCTGTTTGGCCCTGGACAGGGTGAGCTGATTTTCAGGACTGTCCTTGGTGATCGTCGAGCCGGCGCCGATCGTCGCATAATTGCCGACCGTGACCGGCGCGATCAATTGCGTATCGGAGCCGATAAAGGCGCCGTCGCCGATCACGGTCCGGAACTTGTTCACTCCGTCGTAATTGCAGGTAATCGTGCCGGCGCCGATGTTGACCCTGCTGCCGACCGTGCTGTCGCCGATATAGCTGAGATGGTTGATTTTCGAGCCCCGGCCAACCGTGGATTTCTTGATCTCGACAAAATTGCCAATATGCACCTCTTCGGCCAGTACCGTTTCCGGACGCAGCCGCGCGAATGGACCAACCCGGCTGCCCTGCCCGATCACCGCATTTTCGATCACGCAGTTCGGCAGAATTTCGGCGTCATCCTCGATCATCGAATCCTTGATTTGACAGTTCGCGCCGATTTTGACGTTGCTGCCGATGTTGATGCGGCCTTCCAGAATCACGTTCACATCGATTTCGATGTCCTGACCAAGCGCTTCGATCGTACCTCTCAGATCGAAACGCGCAGGATCGTAAAGCGTGACGCCTTGCGCCATCAGCGCCCCGGCCTGCTCGTTCTGATATACTCGCTCCAAATGGCTGAGCTGGTTCCGGTCGTTCACGCCGAGCACTTCATCCTCGGTTTCCGGCTGGCTCGTCACGACAGCAACCTGATCCGCGACGGCCATTTCAATGATATCGGTCAGATAATATTCGCCCTGGGCGTTATGGTTCTTCAACCGGCCGAGCCATTTTCTAAGCTGGCCGCCACGCACCGCCATGATGCCGGTGTTCACTTCGCGGATTTGTTTCTCGGCCTCGCCGGCGTCTTTTTCTTCCACAATTTTGGTGACCGCGCCCTGGTCATTCCGGACGATTCGGCCATAGCCTTTCGGATTGTCGAGCATCACGGTCAACAGGCCCAGCGATTTTTCGCCGACATTCTCAAGCAATTTTTCTACGGTCGATTTTTTCAGCAGCGGCACATCGCCATACAGAATCAATACGTTATCCTGCGCCTGAACATGATCGCTGACCTGCTGTACTGCATGGCCGGTGCCGAGCTGCTGTTTTTGTTCGAACCAGCCGGCATCGATGTCTTTCAACGTTTCGAGTACCCGCTCCGCACCGTGGCCATAAACAATTAAAACCCGGTTATTTTCGAGCGTGCGGCTCATGTCGTAAACATGGCGAAGCAAAGGTTTACCGGCGATTTTGTGCAAGACTTTCGGCAACTCCGAACGCATCCGGGTACCTTTCCCGGCGGCGAGAATGACGGTGGTCAGATTCATTGCATTTTTCCTATGCGTGCTGGATTCTAAGCGAATTTATCTAACAAAATTTGAACAATCTTCTTTGAATTTGCAGCTGCAGATAAATTGGCGAAATAGATTTTTCGCACCCGAGAAGAAAGATTAGGGCGCAGGAATAACTCGAACAATCTCTCTCCCGTAATCAACCTTTCACATCTGCAAGAGAAGGAATCTTAATTCCTGAATTCTATTATAGTAGCGGAGAGCTTGAGTACGATGAAAATTATTCAAAATAAAAAGCCCGATAACGCCGAATGACGTTATCGGGCTTGATTTATTCGCTGCGTAAAGAAAGCGGATTTTCGCGTTTAGCCGCCGCGTTTTCTGAGCCGATCCAGCGTACGAAGCTGCATGATCGCCTGCGCGAGCTGCGCCTGCGCGGTCGCGTAGTCGACTTTTCCGGATTTATCGGCCAAGGCTTCTTCGGCTCTGGCTTTGGCCTGCAGCGCCGCCGCTTCGTCGATATCCCGTGCGCGGATCGCCGTATCGGCCAAAATTGTGACCAGATGCGGCTGCACTTCGAGAATGCCGCCCGAAATGAAATACGGCTGGCTTTCCGTCGCGCTGACCTTGACCCTGACTTCGCCGGGATTCAAGCGCGTAATCATCGGTGCGTGCCGCGGCGCGATGCCCACTTCGCCCATTTCGGCGGGTGCGAACACCATTTCCGCAGCGCCGGAAAAGATCTCCTTCTCGGCGCTGACGATATCTACGTGTACGGTCATGACCATGTTTTATCCCGTCAAAAAATTAAGCTTTCAGGGTCTTCGCTTTTTCGAGCGCTTCGTCGATCGTGCCGACCATATAGAAGGCCTGCTCCGGAACCGAATCGTATTCGCCATCGATAATGCCCTTGAAGCCGGCAATCGTGTCTTTCAGCGAAACGTATTTGCCCGGGGAACCGGTGAACACTTCCGCCACGAAGAACGGCTGCGACAGGAAACGCTGAATCTTCCGGGCCCGAGCCACGGTCAGCTTGTCTTCTTCGGACAGCTCGTCCATACCCAGAATCGCGATGATGTCGCGCAGTTCCTTGTAGCGTTGCAGAATGCTTTGCACCTTACGCGCTACGTAATAATGCTCCTGACCGATCACCAGCGGGTCGAGCTGGCGGCTGGTCGAGTCGAGCGGATCGATCGCGGGGTAAATACCCAGTTCGGCGATTTGCCGCGACAATACGACGGTCGCATCCAAGTGCGCGAAAGTGGTTGCAGGGGACGGGTCGGTCAAGTCGTCCGCAGGCACGTAAACGGCCTGGATCGAGGTGATCGAACCGGTCTTGGTCGAGGTGATCCGCTCCTGCAGTACGCCCATTTCTTCCGCCAGGGTCGGCTGGTAGCCTACCGCGGACGGCATCCGGCCGAGCAATGCCGAAACTTCGGTACCGGCCAGGGTGTAACGGTAGATGTTGTCGACGAAGAACAACACGTCGCGGCCTTCGTCGCGGAAATATTCCGCCATGGTCAGACCGGTCAACGCCACGCGCAGACGGTTTCCCGGCGGCTCGTTCATCTGGCCGTAAACCATCGCCACTTTGGATTGGGTCAGATCGTCTGCATTGATGACGCCCGCCTCCTGCATTTCGTGATAGAAATCGTTACCTTCACGAGTCCGCTCGCCGACGCCGGCAAATACCGACAACCCGGAATGCGCGGTTGCAATATTGTTGATCAATTCCATCATATTGACGGTTTTGCCGACGCCGGCGCCGCCGAACAGACCGACCTTGCCGCCTTTCGAGAACGGGCAGATCAGATCGATGACCTTGATGCCGGTCTCCAGCAATTCATTTCCGGACGCTTGGTCGGCATAGCTCGGCGCTTCGCGGTGAATGCCCCATGAGGTCTTTTCGCCGATCGGCCCTCTTTCATCGATCGGCTGACCGAGAACATTCATGATCCGGCCCAGAGTCTCCAAACCGACCGGCACCGAAATCGGCGCCTTGGTATTGGTGACTGCCATGCCGCGGCTAAGGCCGTCGGTGCTGCCCATCGCAATCGTCCGGGCCACGCCGTCGCCCAATTGCTGCTGTACTTCCAGCACCAGGCCGGCGCTTTCCACGTTCAATGCATCATATACTTTGGGCAGTTCCTCGCGTGCGAATTCCACGTCGACGACCGCGCCGATAATTTGTACGATTTTACCCGAACTCATTGAGTTTTCCTCTTGTTTGTCTCGCTTTTTTGGGCTTAAACAGCAGCTGCGCCGCCGACGATTTCTGAAATTTCCTGGGTAATGGCTGCCTGCCGGGCTTTGTTGTAGATCAACTGCAGCTCGCCGATCAGGTTGCCGGCATTGTCCGATGCGCTCTTCATTGCGATCATCCGGGCCGCCTGCTCGCAGGCATTGTTTTCGACCAGCCCCTGGTATACCTTCGATTCGATATAGCGGGTCAGTAAATGATCCAGCACTTCTTTCGCATCGGGCTCGTAGATGTAGTCCCAATGGCCGCCCAGCTTTTCTTCGATTTCTTCGGTTACGACCGGCAGCAACTTTTCGATCGTCGGACGCTGCGTCATCGTATTCACGAATTCGTTGCTGACCACGTGCAGTTCGTCGATCTTGCCTTGCTCGTATTCGTCGAGCATCAAACGGATGATGCCGGCGATGTCATGCAGATGCGGCGTGTCGCCCAGCTTCGAAATCTGGCCGACCAGCTGCACTTTTTTCAGCGTGCTGAAAAAGACGGTCGCCTTGGTCCCGATCGTACTGACCTCGACCTCGATGCCGGCTTTGTCCCATTCGGCCAATTGGCTCAGCGTGCGCCGGAACAGGTTCGAATTCAGACCGCCGCACAGGCCGCGGTCCGAGCTGATGATGATCATTCCGATCCGCTTGACATCGCGCTTGATCAAGTACGAATGCTTGTACTCGGGATTCGCATGGGCCAGATGCTTGATGATCCGGCCGATCTGCTTCGAATACGGCCGCGTCGCCTGCATTCTGTCTTTGGTCTTACGCATTTTGCTCGCGGCGACCATTTCCATCGCGCGGGTGATCTTTTGAGTATTCTTGATACTCGCGATCTTGGTGCGTATTTCTTTGCCGACTGCCATTGGATGCGCCCTTTACCAGCTATGCGTTTTGACGAAAGTTTCGATGGCTGCCTGCAAGCCTTGTTCAATTTCGCTGTTCCAGTCGCCGGTCGCGTTGATCTTGTCCATCAATGCGCCGTGCTCCGTTTTCATGTACAACTGCAGCGCGGATTCGAACGCCAGGACTTTGTTCACTTCAACCGGATCCAGGAAGCCCTGGTTCGCGGCGTACAGCGAAACCGCCATTTGCGCAACCGACATTGGAGAATACTGATTTTGCTTCATCAGTTCGGTCACCCGTTGACCGCGTTCGATCTGCTTGCGGGTGCTTTCGTCGAGATCCGACGCGAACTGCGCGAATGCCGCCAACTCGCGGTATTGCGCGAGGTCGAGACGGATACCGCCGCCGAGCTTCTTGATGATCTTGGTTTGCGCGGCGCCGCCGACCCGGGACACCGAAAGGCCCGCGTTGACCGCCGGACGGATGCCCGAGTTGAACAGGTTGGTTTCCAGGAAGATCTGGCCGTCGGTGATCGAGATCACGTTGGTCGGTACGAACGCGGACACGTCGCCGCCTTGCGTTTCGATGATCGGCAATGCGGTCAATGAACCGGTCTTGCCTTTGACTTTGCCGCCGGTCAGTTTTTCGACTTCATCGGCATTGATTCGGGAGGCCCGTTCAAGCAAACGCGAGTGCAGATAGAACACATCGCCCGGATACGCTTCACGTCCCGGCGGACGGCGCAAGAGCAGCGAAACCTGACGGTAAGCCCAGGCCTGCTTGGTCAAGTCGTCGTAGATGATCAGCGCGTCTTCGCCGCGGTCGCGGAAATATTCGCCCATCGCGCAGCCAGTATACGGCGCAATGAATTGCATCGCGGCCGATTCGGACGCGGAGGCGGCGACCACGATGGTGTGTTCCATCGCGCCGTGCTCTTCGAGCTTGCGCACCACGTTCGCAATCGATGAACGTTTTTGGCCGATCGCGACATAGATACATTTGATGCCGGTGCCTTTCTGGTTGATGATCGCATCGACCGCGATCGCGGTCTTGCCGGTCTGACGGTCGCCGATGATCAACTCCCGCTGGCCGCGGCCGACCGGAATCATCGCGTCGATCGATTTCAGGCCCAATTGTACGGGCTGGCTGACCGATTGCCGCGCGATAACGCCCGGCGCGATTTTTTCGATTGGCGAACTTTCGGTCGTTTCGATCGCGCCTTTGCCGTCGATCGGTTTGCCGAGCGCGTCGACCACGCGGCCGAGCAGCGCTTCGCCGACCGGCACTTCAAGAATCTTACCGGTGCACTTGACGGTATCGCCTTCGGAAATGTGCTGGTAGGAGCCCAAAACAACCGCGCCGACCGAGTCGCGTTCGAGGTTCAACGCCATGCCGTAGGTATTGCCGGGGAATTCGAGCATTTCGCCTTGCATCGCTTCGGAAAGACCATGAATTCTCACGATGCCGTCGGTCACGCTGACTACGGTGCCTTCGGTGTGCGCTTCGGCGCCCAGATCGAAGCCTTCGATCTTCTTTTTAATCAGATCACTAATTTCGGATGGATTTAATTGCATTTTATATCACTCTCACTGTAGCGCTTTTTGCATGTGTTGGAGTTGACCTTTGATCGAACCGTCTATCACCTTGTCGCCTGCGCGCACCAGAACGCCGCCGATCAACGACTTGTCGACCGAAACGTTCATCCGGACTTTCTTGCCGAACTGTTTTTCGAGCTTGGCGGCAAAGCTCTGCTTGCCCTCTTCGCTAAACTTATAAGCGGCATGGACCTCAACGTCCAGATAGCCTTCATCCTCTGCCTTATGCTCTTCAAAAATCTTCGCGATCTGGGGAACCAGATTCAATCGCCGGTTCGCTACGAGCAGTTTCAGAAAATTCGCGCCTTCCTGATCGAGCCGGCCTTCGGAGATATCGAGCATCAATTTCGTCAAACGCTCATTGCCGACTTTGGGGTTGTTTACATAACCGGCAAGGCGGTCGTCGTTCAGAACGCTCGACAGGAATGCCAGCGTGTTGGACCACTGCTCGGACGTACCGGTTTCTTTGGCCCGCTTGAAGACAGCCGCCGCGTAAGGTCTTGCCAATGTTGCCAATTCGCTCATTATGCTCAACCTTATAGTTTATCGGAGACTTTGCCGATGATGTCCTGATGCTTTTTTTGATCGATTTCCGCACCGAGAATCTGCTCTGCCGCGCTGACTGCCAAGGCCGCTACCTCTTTGCGCAGGGCTTCCTTGGTTTGCTCGATTTCCTGTTCGATCTGCGCCTTGGCCGCCTGAATGCGGCGCTCCGCTTCCTTGTTCGCGTTATCCTTGGACTCCTCGACGATCTCGTTCGCGCGTTTTTGCGCCAGGGTGACGATCTCCGAAGACTGATCCTTTGCTTCCTTGATGATGTTTTTGGCTTTCTTTTCGGCCAGTTTCAAATCTTCCTGGCTTTTATCGGCCGCCGCCAAACCGTCGGAAATTTTCTTTTTGCGCTCTTCCATTGCGTTGATGAAAGGCGGCCAGATGTACTTCATGGTAAACCATACCAGAAGTGCAAAGGTGATCATTTGTCCAATCAGAGTAGCATTGATACTCACGATGCGTTCCTCTTGTCGTTTCTAGGAAAGGGTAGGCTCAACTTAGCCTGCAGCGGCTTGTACGGCTGACAGGAACGGGTTTGCGAAAGTGAAGAACAGAGCCAAACCGACGCCGATCATGGTGACCGCGTCCAAGAGACCTGCAACAACGAACATTTTGACTTGCAGCATAGGCACCATCTCAGGCTGACGCGCCGCGCCTTCCAGGAACTTTCCGCCCAACAGACCAAAGCCGATCGCGGTTCCGAGCGCGCCCATGCCCAATACCAGACCGACCGCAATCGCAGTCATGCCCTGCACGTCAGCAATCAATTTTGCAATTTCCATGATACCTCCAAAGGTAAAAAGTTAAGTTGTAGAATGGTTAAAAAATAAAGATTTAATGGTCTTCGTGCGCCATGCTCAGGTAAACGATCGTCAATACCATGAAAATGAACGCCTGCAGAGTGATAATCAGAATATGGAAGATCGCCCACGGCAGACTCAGGATCGGCTGCACGTAACACGGCAGGAGCGCGATCAGGATGAAAATCAGCTCGCCCGCATACAGGTTGCCGAACAACCGGAGGCCGAGCGAGATCGGTTTCGCGATTTCTTCGACCACTTTCAACAGCAGGTTGAACGGCATCAACCAGGGTCCGAACGGCTGCAGCAGCATTTCCTTTGCAAAACCGAAAACGCCCTTGACCTTGATGCTGTAGAAAATGATCAGCAGGAACACCGAAATCGACATCGCGAAGGTCGCATTCAGATCGGTGCTGGGCACGACTCTGAGGTAAGGTATGCCCATCGCCGAACCGATCATCGGCAGAATGTCGACCGGGAACAGGTCCATGAAATTGAACAGGAACACCCAGCAGAAAATGGTCAATGCCAGCGGCGCGATCAGCGCGCTTCGGCCGTGGAAAGTATCCTTAACCTGCGTGTCGACGAACTCGATCAGCATTTCCGCAACATTCTGCAGCGGACCCGGCACGCCGGAAGTCGCCTTTTCGGCCGCGGTCTTGAAAAACCAAATGAACAATACGCCGAGCAGCGCCGAAAAAAACAGGGTGTCCAGGTGCAAAGTCCAGAAACCCTCGCCTGCCCTCAACGGAGTCAAATGGTGGATGATATAGCCGGTTGCCCCTTCAGCCGCGTGCGCTTCGGTTGCCATCGTTCCTCTCTCGTCAAAAATTCAGCGCATCAATAGCGCAAACCAAAAAACCGACAATGCCGTCAGATAGCCGACGAGCAACGGTAATAAATCTATCTTAGGGATTTGAAAAATCAGGACGAAAATAGCCGCCGTCAACAGCAGCTTGCCCACTTCGCCAGTGTAAAATGATACGACGATCTTGCGCGCTTCTTGCCCGGTCGCCTTTTTAATTCTGTACGCAAAAAACAGGTTCGGAAAAAACGCCGCCGCCCCGCCCAGAGCCGTGGACAAGGCCGCCATTTTTCCGACAGCGGCGGCAAATCCGGCCGCCATCATTACAATTATCAGAACTTGATAAAGCAGTATCTTGCTGACAGTAGACAAGCTTCTATCTGCCACACACGTGCTCCAGTCAATTTAGCTGACGAATTATAACGGCCGAGGGGTTTTTAATCAAGGAGGAATGAAGCTGCCGAAACGCCGACGCCGCGGGGTTACGCGTCAATTCGCGCGGGCTGGGCCGTTTTCGAAGCGCCGGATCAATAAACCGGCAGCGCGCAGGGCATCCAGCTCGGCTTCGACCTCCGACTGCAACAGATCCAGCCGGGTCAAACGGGTTTCGGTCCTGGAACGCGACGCATCCAACAGTTCCAAAAGGCTGCCTTTACCCAGACGGTAACTGGACTCGCCCATGTCTTTGAGGTCCGGCAGTTTCGCAATGACACTGCGCTCGAAATTCGCCCGCGTTTCCCTGCGCCGCGCCAGCAGTTCGACGGCGCGTTCGAGCGTGCCCCGCGTACGCAAGACCGTCAAATCGCGCTGCAGCAACGCCGCATGTTTTGCCGCATTAGCGCGCGCCACGGCTCCCTGGCCGCGGTCGAAGATCGGCAAATCGACCGCAACGCCGGCAAAACTGGTATTCCCGTAGGGCGAATCGGTAAACACCGTGCCGACCTGAAAAGTCGGCGTCGGCCAGCGTTCGCGCTTGGCCTTCGCCAACTCGGCTTCGGCGGCGACCTCGCCGCGCCGCGCGGCTTCGATGTCCGGATGCGTCGCCTCGGCATCCGCCCACAGCGCGTCAAGATCGGTCGGCACGTTCAGGCCGGCCAGTTCTCCCCGCGCTTCCGGACGCCAATCCGGCAATCCCAGCAGAATACCCAGTTCGGCCGCCGAAGCGGCCAAGTCGTTACGCAAAGTTTCCCGGCGCGCCTCGACATTTTTCGCCTCGATATCGATCCGTAAGAGATCGTAGCGGCTGGCACTGCCCGCCTGCAGGCGCCCGGAAACAATGCCGGACAAATGTTCGATATAACGGGCCGTTTCGTCGAGTACGGCGATGCGCTGCTTATCCGCCAACTGTTTGACGAACAGCGCCCATTCGTCGTAAATCAGGCCGACAAAGTCGGCGGCGATATCGGCGGCGGCCGCGTCCGCCCTTTTTTCCGCCGCCTCCAGGCGCGCTCCGCGCTGGCCGGCGATCAGCACCGGCACCTCCAGAATGACCTGCTGCTGAACGTTGCCGTCATACATCGTGTTCGTCCGGCTCAACAGGTCGTAGCGCCCGTAGCTGAGCCGCGGATTGGGCAGAATGCCCGCTTCGACGATTTCCGCGCCGGCCGCCTCGATGCGCTGCTGCAAGGCGGCATAGCGCGGGCTTCGCTCGCGGGTGATGTCGAGCAACTGCTGCATGGTCACCGTTTCGGGCAACTCGGCGGCAACGGCGCCGGCGGCCAGCACAGCCAGGCCTACGAAAGCGATGACTCGAATTTTGCTATTGCGCTTTTTCATGAGCGTTCCCCCTGCATTTCGTCGGCTTCTTCAGGCGTGATCAGCCGCTTCGGCGTGATATAGGCGTAAATGACCGGCAGCACCAGCATGGCGACAAAAAACGTGGTGAACATGCCGCCGACGATCACGACGGCAAACGGCTGCTGGGTTTCGCTGCCGATGCCTGTCGACACCGCCATCGGCAACAATCCCAGGAGCGCCAGCAGCGAAGCCATCAACACCGGCCGCAAGCGGTCCGCCGCGCCTTCCATGATCGCTTCCGACAATATCTGGCCGCTGCGGCGCCGCTCTTCGATCGCGCTGAGCACCAACAGTCCCATCAGCGACACCTGCCCCAACAAGGCGATGAAACCGATCGCGGCACTGACCGACAGCGGGATGCCGGCCGCCAGCAGCAAAAAAATGCCGCCGGCCATCGCAAACGGCGTACACAACAGAATCGCCAGCGCGCTGCGCGCCGACTGCAAGGCGCTGTACAGCAGGCCGAGCACGATCAGTACCGCGATCGGCACCACGACCGCCAACCGTCCCATCGCCCGCTGCTGGTTTTCGAATTCGCCGCCCCAGACCAGGAAACTACCTTCCGCAAGCTTCACCTTCCCCTCTACGGCGGCCATCGCGTCGTGTACGACGGAACCCAGATCGCGGCCTTCGACGTTGAACTTCAAGGCCAGGAAACGGCTGTTGGCCTCGCGTTCGATCGATGTCCTGCCGCGTGCGATCGGCATCGCGGCAACTTCGCGCAGCGGAATGCGCGCACCCGAAGGCGCCGGCAGTTTCAGGTCGCCGATCCGCTCTTTATCGCTGCGCTCGCCGGCCGGCAAGATGGTCCGCACCGGCACCGGCCGCTCGTTCTGCCAAAGCTCGGTGACGACCTTGCCCGCCAGGCCGGTTTCGATCGTATCCTGCGCCGCATCGATGGTAATCCCCTCGCGCGCCAGAGCGGAGCGGTCCAGGTTGATCTGCAGCTGCGGCACGATGGATTCGCGGTACAAATCCAGATCGATCACGCCGGGAACGGTCTTCAACAAATTTTTCGCCTGCTCCAGCGTTGCGCGCATCTGTTCCAGATCGGTGCCGTAAATTTTCAATACGACTTTGCCGCGCACGCCGCTGACCGCTTCTTCGACATTGTCCTTGATCGGCTGCGAAAAATTGAAGCGTACGCCGGGAATCGCGGCCAGTTCTTCGCGCATCGCATCGACCAGCTGTTCTTTATGCACACCCGCCCGCCATTGCCCGCGCGGTTTCATATGCACGAACGTCTCGCTCATGTTGACGCCTTCATTGTCGGTGCCGTCCTCGGAACGCCCCTGCTGGCTGAGAATGCTTTTGACTTCGGGAAAGCGGAGCAGGCGTTCGCGCATATCCAGCAAGATCGCCTGGCCTTTGTCCAGCGAGATGCTGGCAGGCATTTCGACGAACACGTGCACATCGCCTTCGTCCAGCTCGGGCAGAAACTCGCTGCCGAGGCGGCTGGCCGCCAGCGCGCCGGCCAGCAGCAATACGGCGGCGGCACCCAGAACGGCCGGCCGCCGCTCCAGCGCCCGAGCCAACAGGCGCCGGTAAAGCACTTTCAACCGCACCAGAAAACGGGGCTCTTCGATCATCGCATGCTTGGGCTGGATCAGCACCGCACACAGCGCCGGCACCAGCGTCATCGCAAAGATCAAGCCGCCGCCCAGCGCGAAACTGTAGGTCAGCGCCAAAGGCCGAAAAATGCGGCCTTCGACGCGTTCCAGGGTAAACACCGGCAGCAGCGCGGCAATGATGATCAGCATCGCGAAAAAAGTCGGCTTGGCGACGCTGAAAGCGGCATCGACGATCAGCCGCACCATGTCGCGATGGTTTTGGGGATGGCGATGGCTGGCCTGATGAATCACACTTTCGACCAGCACCACGGCGCCGTCGAGAATGATGCCGAAATCGATCGCGCCCATCGAAATCAAATTGGCGGGCATCTCCAGCCGATACAGGCCGATGAACGCCACCAGCAGCGACAGCGGGATCACGCAGGCGACGATCAGCGACCCGCGCAGGCTGCGCAAAAACAGCCAGACCACGCCGACCACCAGCAAAAAGCCGTGCAGCAAATTGTCGTAGACGGTATGCAGGGTATTGTCGACCAGCTCGGTACGGTCCAGAAACGGCACCAGCTTCATGCCTGCCGGCAAAATACGGCCGTTCAAATCTTCGACTTTCTCGTGTATTCCCTGCAGTACGCGGCTGGGATTCTGCCCCCGGCGCAGCAGCACGATCCCTTCCACCGCTTCGTTCTGGCCGTCGAGTCCGACCGTGCCCTGGCGCGGCGTATAGGCTTGCACCAGGCGGGCAACGTCACCCAGGGTCAGCGGCGTGCCGCCTTCGCTCTTCAGGACGATCTTTTTCACCTCGTCGGGCGAACTGAGATAGCCGACGCTGCGGATCACCATCTGCTGATCGCCGTGGCGCAGGAAGCCCGCGCCCACGTTCCGGTTCGAACTGGCGATCGCCCGGTTGACTTCATCCAGCGTCAACCCGAAGGATTCCAGGCGCACTGGGTCGATCTCGACATGGATTTCCTTGTAATAGCCGCCGAAGGTCAAGACGTCGGCCACGCCCTGCACCTGGCGCAGTACGCGCGAAATGTTCCATTCCATTTCCGAGCGCAGCTCGTAAAGCGAATGGCGGTCGCTGGTCACCACGAATTTATAGATTTCGCCCAGCGGCGTATAGTCGGGCGCCAATACCGGCTGCACCGCTTCCGGCAATTCGGCGCCGTTCATGCGTTCGGTGATCAGCGTGCGCGAATGGAAGCTGTCGACGTCGTCTTCAAACGTGATAGTAATCAACGAAAGGCCGAACAGGCTCTGACTACGCATTTGCAGCATGCCCGGCGTTCCGTTCAACGCCCGCTCCAGCGGCACCGTTACCTGCCGCTCCACCTCTTCCGGGGCATAACCCGGCATCAGGCTGATCACGGTCACCTGGGTATTGGTCACATCCGGATAAGCCTCGATCGGGGTTTCGAGATAGGCATGGGCACCGAACAGCGCGATGAGGGCGGTGATCACCAAAGCGGCGACCCGCCGGTGCACGCAAGTTTCGATCAGCAATTCGAGCACGGACGGCCTCCTACAGCAGCATCGCAGCTTCGCCGTCGATCAGCAGCGCGCCGCCGACGACCACCCGCTCCCCGCCGGACAAGCCTTTCAATACCGGCGTCAGGCCTTCGCGCGCCTGGCCGACCTGGACCGGACGCGCCTTGAAGCGGCCGGGGCCGACTTCGACATAGACTACGGTTTCCCGGCCGTCCTTGATCAGCACGGCCGATGTCGGCAGCATGATGCGGCTGGGCGATGAAGCCTCGATGGCAACTCGGGCATACATGCCGGGACGCAGCGGAATTTTGGGATCGTCCGCGACGATGAAAACCGATGCCCGGCGCAGCTCGGTCTGAATCGCGGCGCTTTCGCCCACGACATGCCCCCGGATCGGATCCGGAAACGACGCCAGCTCGATAACCGCCTTGGCGCCTTTCTCGACCAGCAGCAAATCTTTTTCGAAAACATCGGCAACGATCCAGGCCGCCGAAGGTTCGCCCAGATCGAACAGGGGCGCCCCCTGCTCCACCGCGGCGCCGGTCGTTACATGAGCCTTCAGCACCGTGCTGTCGATCGGGGCGCGCACGATCACGTCGCCGGCACTGCCCTCGCCGAGCAGGTGCAGAAAGTCCCGGCTGCGTTCGAATTCGGCCCGCGCTTGTTTGAGCCGAGTTTCAGCCTCCGCTCGTTCGATGTCCAATCCGACCCCGGCACGCTGCATCTCCAGTTGCCGGTTCAGTTGATCCTGCGCGCGGGCAAGTTCGGCTTCTGCACGGGTGTGGTCGGCACGCATCTGGGCTGCATCGTTACTGACCAGCGTCGCGATCGGAGCACCCGCCTTGATTCTGTCGCCGACCTGCACGAACACTTTGTTCACACGCCCGGCCACCACCGTCCCTACCGTCGAAACCGCTTGCGCCCGAAAATCCACCCGTGCCGGCGCCGTAACCGTACTGGCGACAACCTCGGGTTCAACTTTGCGCACCGTGATGTAGGGCAGCGACTCCGGACGCAGGGTCACCACGCCCTTATCGGCCGGCTCGACGGCGGATTTCGGAGCAGCAGGCAGTGAGTCCTGCGGGCTGTGATTCTCGCAGCCGATGACCGTCAATAATCCCGATAAAGCAAACAACAAGGCAATTCGCATGAACTTTCGATTGGATAACAAAAGGAGGACCGGATGCGTTTTCCGCCCAGTCCTCACCATGTTACCAATCGAACCTTTCATCAACCTGTCACAGCTTCGTGTCGGGAAGAGGCTCCCCGCTGGCGGCCGACGGAAGGAGGAAAGACAATGGCGACCCGCGTACCGGCGCCTTGGGCACCGCAGCCGATTTCGATCCGGGCATTGTGCAGTTCCGCGATTTCACTCACAATCGCCAGCCCGAGGCCGCAACCGTCCCCCGGGCTGCCCGGTGTCCGGTAAAACCGCTCGCAGACCTTGTCGATTTCGCCGGCCCCGATGCCGGGGCCGTCATCTTCGACGATCAGCACACAGCGCGGGTCGGCCTGCACCGCAACATTGATGTGCCCGCCCGGAAAGCTATAGCGAATCGCATTATCGAGTAAATTATTCACCAGCTCGCGCAGCAACGTGGCGTCCGCGGAGACGGCCGAAGGCAGCGGCTGCGCATCGAAGCCCAATTCGATGTTGCGTTCGAGCGCTTTCGGCGCCCATTCGAGGCAGCACTGGCGGGCCAATGCCTTCAAGTCGACCGTTTCGAACTCGGCCATGCCGCCCGCGATCGACTCGGAACGAGCGAGCGTCAACAACTGGTCGTTCAGATGCGCGACGCGATCGGCCGCGTTTTTGATCTGTCCCATCGTCAGCTTCATCGCCTCGAAGTCGTCCGACAGCAGGGCGCGTTCCGCCTGCAGCTTGAGTCCGGCCAGCGGTGTCCGCATTTGATGCGCGGCGTTTTCGACGAACCGGCGCTGGCTCAGCATGGCCGCCCCGAGCTTTTGCAGCAAGGCGTTGATCGTATGCGTCAGCGAGTGGACTTCAAAGGGGGCATCCTGGTCGGGTATCGGATCGAGGTCTTTCGCGGAACGCTGTTCGATCGCGGCGGCCAGCTCCTGCAACGGCTTCAGGCCGCGGCTGATGCCCGTCCAAATATGGAAACCGGCGACGATCAGCAGCAGGCATTGCGGAACGGCGACGGCGGTCAGGATTTGGGCCATCATCCGGCGCCGTTTATGCAGTGTCTCCGCCACCGAAATCCGGACGGCTTCGCGGCTGCCGGGCGGAATCGTAACCAGCGAAACGATTCTGACGTTCATGTTTTGCATCCTGCCGTCGCTGAAATGCGGGGGGTCTTGCTCGTTCGGCGGCTCGGCCGGAGCAGGGAGCGCTCTGTCGCCGGCAATGAAGCCCGATGCGGCCGATTCGACTTTGAAGAAGGTTTTGTCGACCGCGTCCCAGCGGAACACTTTCAAGGCAACGGGCGGCAATTCGAAAGTGATTTTGTCCTCGATGCCTTTGACCTGCTGTACCAGCGAACTCGCGGAATCCAGCAGCCAGTGATCGTAAGCGGTATTGGCGAAATGCAGGGCCACGGAGTAGGATACGGCCGCATCCAGCAATACCAAGATGAGAAATGGAACCATCAGCCGCGACAGAATCCGGGAGCGGATACTTCTCGGCTTAGATTTCATTGCAGGCCTCCAGCACGTAACCTAAGCCGCGCAGCGTGCGAATGCCGATTCCGAATGGAGCAAGGCGCTTGCGCAGGCGGGACATATACACTTCGATCGCATTGTCCGCGAGCTCCTCTCCTTCGACCGCCAGCCTTCCGGCAATCGCATCCTTGCTGACCACGCGCCCGGCCTGCAGCATCAACGCCAGCAGCACGCCATACTCTCTGGCGGGCAGGAACAACGGCCGGCCGTCGGCCGTTACCCGTTGCCCCAGCGTATCGAGCGCCAACCGTCCGACCACGATCTCGTGACCTATCTGGCCCTGGCTCCGCCTGATCAGTGCTCTTACCCGGGCCTGCAATTCGCGCAACTCGAAAGGTTTGGCCAAATAATCGTCGGCCCCCGACTCCAAGCCGCCGATCCGGTCGTCGAGCGCGTTTCTCGCGGTCAGAATCAGCACCGGCAGCAGCGATTTACGGGATCTGAGCTGCCTCAAGACGTCCCTGCCGTCGCAATCCGGCAACCCCAAATCGAGTATGACCAGATCGAATACCTGGGTCAGCAGGGCCGTCATCGCGTAATTGCCCGTCATCGCGTGGGTGACGGTAAACCCCCAGTCGCCGAGGCTTCGCGACAGGCCGTCAGCCAAAATGGCGTCGTCTTCGACGAGCAATACATTCATCGCCGCCCGGAAGGCCGCCCTGCCGGCCCGGACCCGCACAGGCCGGAAACCGGGAACGGCTTGCGCGGCGCAGCGAGGTTAGTGCCAGCCGCCATATTGCGTGGTCGGATCGCCGCGGAAACCGGCGGTCGTTTTGTTGGCCTCCGGCACGGTGCCCATGCTCTCGGCCGCCACCAGCAGGTTGCCGTGCGTATAGCCGCCCAGCGCCCTGGCTTTTTTCGCGATCGCGGTGGAGAGCGGGGTGATGTCGTATTTAGTAACGGTCGGATGGATCACCGCAGTGACCAGTTGTTCGCCGCCGGCCACCGGATAAAAGGTCAGCAGAATCGGCAACGCCGTCCCGGCAGGTACCTGTACACGGTAATGCTCGCTGTCCTGCAGCGCCGTTTCGGCAATCACCGCCCCTTTCTCGTCGCTGACTTTGACGTTGCCGGTCTTGATCGGTCCTTTATTGTCGGAGACCGAGCCTTCCAGCGTTACGGCCTGTTCGTACTTGCGGGCCGTTTGCTGAGGAAAGGCGCTTTTCGGCGCCTCGTTTCCGCAACCGGCTGCCGTGATCAACGCCAGAAGAGACGCCGCCAGGACGCCTCGATGGAGTGAAAATGAATTTGTACGCATAAAATTATTCCCATCGAATTTGATCGAAACATATCGTCCCCATGTTGCGGCACTCCTCGTTATACACCCCGGATAGCCTGGTCCGATAAACGGACCGGCGGAAACCCAAGCCGACTTTGGATCGCTCCTGAATACGCCGTTCAAAGCAAGCTTTTCAAAGCAAAGCTTTGAACTCCGATTCCTGAGTTTCGCAGGACGGGTATACCAACGATGAGCGCCGGAGCGAGGGAATCCCCCTTACCGGCGCGCGGTAAATCACCGGAAACAATCCGCCGTCGGAACGCAGGAACGCTAGCCGCGCACAGCCGCCAAAGGCGGACTACGCCACCGCCAGCATGTTATCCAGCGCTTTTTTCGCCAGTTCCGACTCTTTCGGAGGCACCGTAATCCGGTTGATGACATGCCCGGCCGCCAGATTCTCCATTACCCAGGCCAGATGCTGGGGATCGGTCCGGAACATCGTCGAGCACATGCACAGCATCGGCGACATGAAATGCACGTGCTTGCCCTGCCCCTTGCACTCCTCGTTCAGCCGGTTGACCAGGTTCAGCTCGGTCGCGACCAGCCAACGCGTGTTCGGTTCGGCCTCGCGCACCGTCTTTAGAATGTATTCGGTCGAACCGATGTACTCGGATTTCTGGCAGACTTCGAACGCCGCCTCGGGATGCGAGATGACCTTGGTTTCGGGATAACGTTCGAGAAACCGGTCGATATGCTCCGGTTTGAAGGCCTGATGCACCGAGCAGAAGCCTTTCCAGAGAATGATCTTGGCGTTTTTGATCTGGTCAACGGTCAGCCCGCCGCGCGGCTTGGTAAAATCCCAGGTCACCATCTGTTCGAGCGGAATACCCATCCGATAGCCGGTATTGCGCCCGAGATGCTGATCCGGGAAGAACAAGACCTTGGACCGGCGCGCGAAACTCCATTCGAGAATCTTCTGCGCATTGGAAGAAGTGCAGACGATGCCCTCGTGCTCGCCGCAGAACGCCTTCAGGTCGGCCGCGGAATTGATGTAGGTGACCGGCGTGACTTCGTTTTCGACATCGATCACTTCGGCCAGCTCTTTCCAACACTGCTGCACCTTGAGCAAATTGGCCATGTCCGCCATCGAGCAGCCGGCCGCCAAATCGGGCAAAATCGAAATCTGCTCGGGACGCGACAGGATATCGGCCACCTCGGCCATGAAATGCACGCCGCAAAACACGATGTATTCGGCGTCGGACTGTGCCGCATTGCGCGACAGCTTCAGCGAATCGCCGGTGAAATCGGCGTGTTTGAACACTTCGTCGCGCTGGTAATGGTGACCCAGAATCACGCAGCGCTTGCCGAGCTTGGCTTTGGCCGCAACAATGCGCTCGTCGCATTCGGCGTCGTCAAGGAGGGCGTAGTTTTCTATGGGGAAAGGGGTTGTAAGCATATTTGATATAAGTAATGCTGGACGCAGAGATTAAGCTCCACTAAAAAATAACCGCCTGGTTAGCGTTTGGCGGCGATTTGGAAATGCAAACGGATCAGTTTGGGCCTGTCGGCCGGATCATAATGACACTTTACCGCATCACGTACCTTCTGACGTAAGTCGTTTAAATCTTTCACATCGGTGAAGATCGGAACACCCAACGCACGCGTGCAAAAACCGCCTTCAGCCGCATCTTCGACTAAGAAACTAATTTCGTTGCAGGTTTTTCGCTGCATGATAAAAAATGCGCCATTCCCCACTATCCCCTAAAGAATGGCTTTAATCCGGTTTGGATAATTTTTTAATGATTGACTTGGCTAAATATTCATCGATTTCGCTATGCCGCGGCACCGGCTGCGATTGTTGAGTTTCTTCATTCACATACCAGTCATGTTTCCCGCCGTGCCGCTTCAATTTACAACCCATTGCTTCAAGGAACCGTATCAAATCCTTTCTTTTCATCAGGCCACTTGCATTTGCTCTACCTTGCGAATATACGGAATTTCATTGCTTTCGAGGTCAGCCAGCAAATCCTTCAGATTCTCCTGCAACTCCTCTTTGGTTTCGCCCTGAGTAATATAGTCCGGATAATCATTGATAAAGCCCAGAAAGAAATCTTTGCTTTTCCAATAGGTATAACTTACCGTTTTCATCGCTTTGATACCTCACAGATTTCCCCGACGCTGACAGGGCTGCGGCTTCGAACGGTGGGTTCGGCGCGCGGAAAAAACGCTTAAACCCCAAAATTTTTGCGTGGCGCGCCGAACCCACCCTACATCAAACCTTCTCTTTGCCCGGCTGTTTGACCAGTTTGATACCCAACTCACGCAATTGTTCCTCGGGAACGACCGCCGGCGCGCTGACCAGGGGACAGGCCGCCGACTGCGTTTTCGGGAACGCGATCACGTCGCGGATCGAGGTCGAACCGGTCATCAGCATGACCAGGCGGTCCAGACCAAACGCCAGGCCGCCGTGCGGCGGCGCGCCGTATTTCAATGCATCGAGCAGGAAGCCGAATTTTTCCCGTGCTTCGTCTTCCTTGATGCCGAGAATCTCGAACACGGTCTGCTGCATCGCCGGCCGGTTGATACGGATCGAACCGCCGCCGACCTCGGTACCGTTCAGAACCAGGTCGTAGGCCCGCGACAGTGCGGCCCCGGGATTCGCCTGCAATTCCTCGGCCGAACACTTCGGCGCGGTGAACGGATGGTGGATCGCCGCATAACGGCGGCTCTTCTCGTCCCAGGCGAACATCGGAAAGTCGACCACCCAGACCGGCTTCCATTCGCCTTCCAAGAGGCCCAGGTCGTGGCCGAGCTTGACGCGCAGCGCGCCCATCGCCTCGTTCACGATGGAAGCCTTGTCCGCGCCGAAGAAGATCAGGTCGCCGTTTTGCGCGCCGGTCTTCGCGAGCACGCTGTCCCAGACTTCGGCCGGCGCGAACTTCACGATCGGCGACTGCAGGCCATCGACACCGGCCGCGAGATCGTTCACTTTAATATACGCCAGACCTTTCGCCCCGTAGATGCCGACAAACTTGGTCAGATCGTCGATCTCCTTCCGGCTCAAATCGCCGCCTTTCGGCAGGCGCATCGCGACCACCCGGCCCTGCGGATCGTTCGCCGGCGCGGAAAAGACCTTGAAATCGACGTCCTTCATGTCCTCGGCGATATCGACCAGCTCCAGCGGAATCCGCAGGTCAGGCCGGTCGATCCCGTATTTCGAGATCGCTTCCTGGTAGGTCATGCGCGGGAAATGCGCGCCGAGGTTCACGCCGATCACTTTCTGAAACAGTTGGCGGATCATCTCTTCCATGATGTGCATGATCTCGTCTTCGTCCATGAACGAAGTCTCGATATCGAGCTGGGTGAATTCGGGCTGGCGGTCCGCGCGCAAGTCCTCGTCCCGGAAGCAGCGCACGATCTGGTAATAGCGGTCCATTCCCGCGATCATCAGGATCTGCTTGTACAACTGCGGCGATTGCGGCAGCGCGAAGAACGCGTTTTCATGCGTCCGGCTCGGCACGATATAGTCGCGCGCGCCTTCCGGGGTCGCCTTGGTCAGGTAAGGGGTTTCGATCTCGAAGAAGTCGTGATCGTCCAGGAAGTTGCGCAACACCCGGGCGACATCGCGGCGCACCTTCATCTTTTCCTGCATCGCGAAACGGCGCAGGTCGATGTAACGGTAGCGCAGGCGCAGCTCTTCGTTGACTTCGATTTCGCTTTCGACCGGGAACGGCGGGGTTTCGGATTCGTTCAGCACGACCATCCGGCTGACCAGCACTTCGATTTCGCCGGTGCCCATGTTCGGATTGATCGTACCTTCGGGACGACCGCGCACGGTGCCGGCGACTTTCAGCACATATTCGCTGCGCACATGTTCGGCCAGGGAGAACGCCTCACGCACATCCGGGTCGAAGACGACCTGTACCAGTCCGGTACGGTCCCTGAGATCAATAAAAATGACCCCGCCGTGGTCCCGGCGGCGGTGCACCCAACCGCACAATTCGACGGTCTGCCCGGTATGGTGTTTGGTTAATTCCCCGCACTTGTGGGTACGCATGGTGTTGTTGTTCCTGTAAATCCGAAAAAATCGCCGATATTAACGGCTTATCATGCTGAATTCAAGCCAGCTTGTTCAAACAATCAGTGGCTGCAGCTACCGCTGCAACTGTGCGGCTTGGGCGACTCAGAGCTTTCGCCCGCGACATTCTTTTTCGCGCCGCTCTTGAAGTCGGTTTCGTACCAGCCGCCGCCTTTCAAACGAAAGCCGGCCGCGGAAATTTTCTTGATCAGATCGGGCTTGCTGCACGCCGGGCAATGAACCAAAGGCTGGTCGCTGATTTTTTGCAAGGCTTCGTGCTCGTGCCCGCAGGATTGGCACTGATATTCGTAAATTGGCATGGGGATGGCTCCGGTAAAAAAACAATACGTGAGATAGGGCTAGGCGCGTATTTTTCAAGCGGCTAAGATAGAATATAAGGTTATTCTACAAGAAAATGGCCTTTCAAATGAAGAAATTAACTCTCACCCGCCCCGACGACTGGCATTTGCACGTCCGGAGCGGCGCGCTCTTGAAAGCGGTGCTGCCGCATACCGCCCGCCAATTCGCCCGCGCGATCATCATGCCGAACCTGAAACCGCCGGTCACGACCGTCGAACAGGCATTGACTTACCGTCAGGAAATTTTAGGGGCCATTCCGGCAGGGCTCGATTTTACGCCTTTGATGACGTTGTATCTGACCGGTTCCACTTCTCTTGATGAAATCCGCAAAGCCGCCGCCTCGGAGCATGTGCATGCGTTCAAACTTTATCCGGCCGGGGCGACCACCAATTCGGACGCCGGCGTGGCGGATATCGAGGCCGCCTATCCTTTATTCGAAGAAATGGAAAAGCAGGATATTCCGCTGTTGGTTCACGGCGAAGTCACCGACGAAGCGTGCGACATCTTCGACCGGGAGCGCGTCTTTCTGGAAACCCGGCTGGCCCGGATCGTCGAGCGTTTCCCGGCGCTGCGCATCGTCGTCGAGCATGTGACTACCGCCGAAGCAGTCGACTTCGTGAAGTCCCAAGGGCCGAACGTCGCCGCCACGATCACTCCGCAACATCTCCTATATAACCGCAACGCCATCCTCGCCGGCGGCATCCGTCCGCATTATTACTGCCTGCCGGTGCTGAAGCGCGAACATCATCGGGAGGCCCTGGTTCAGGCCGCCGCCAGCGGTAATCCGAAATTTTTTCTCGGCACCGACAGTGCGCCGCATCTGACTTCCCTGAAAGAAAACGCCTGCGGCTGCGCGGGCTGCTTCAGCGCACCCGTGGCGCTCGAACTGTATGCGGAAGCCTTCGAAAAGGCCGGCGCGCTGGACAAACTGGAAGGTTTCGCAAGTTTTTACGGCGCCGATTTTTACCGGCTGCCGAGAAACCGGGGCACGGTAACACTGGAAAAGTCGGCCTGGCAAGTGCCCCGCGTTTATAACGACGGCGACATCGCTATTACGCCGTTGAAAGCCGAAGAACCCATAATATGGAAGCTGCAAGCCACTGCTCGAACTTAAGGCAGCTCAGATAAATCCTCGTATGAAGAGCGGGTTAGAGTGAAGCCGTTTACGCTATCGGATTATCGGAATCGCAAAGCTGGCTTTGCCAATGGCCAGGCGGATTGACAAAGCGGTTTTTGTTACCCCAAACGCCGGACGGGATATTCATCCCGCCAGTAACGTTCGGAGATGTTCCCAAAGACAGGCTGGCAAGTTTGTCACGAACGCTCCAAACCGGCCTCACGGCTTCGGCAAAACGTTCGGACGGGCTTAAAAACCCGTCCGGCGGAGAGGCCGCCAGGAGTTGCAAAGCTGGCTTTGCCACCCCAAAACTTATTCCGTCTTAACGGGCTACGGGGTTTTCTCTGAAAATACCTGAGCGAACGCACTGATGACCTCCCGAACGATCTTGCGCTGCGGGGCGGGCAAACTCAAATATTGCTCGATCGCCTCCCTTTCGCGGTAATCCAGCGCTTCCTCCCACTGTTTCCGTTTTTCGCGTATCGACAGCGCTGCCTCTTCGCCGTAACGCAAGGCATGCGGCTCGACTTTCAACCACTCCGCCAGCACCTGTAACTTTTCCTGGGAAGGAATCGCCTCGCCGCGCAGCCAGCGCGACACCGCCTGAAACGACACCGACCGTCCCCAATAGCGGCTGTTGAAGCCTTTTTCCAGCACAGCGGGACGGGCTTCATAGCCTGCGGACAGCATGGCTTTGCGCAGCCGTTCGGCGAATTCGAGTTTTTCATTCATGAACAAAAAGTTAAATTTTTACAGCCATCCAATTCAACTTTCTGTTGTATTATTTGTTAAATTTTTAATTGAACTATTGGTTTAACCGTTTCGGTTTGCCGTCTCAGGATGAAAACATGGCAAAAAGCCTGCTCGAACAACTTCCCATCATCGTCGCCGAAGGGCGGCAAACTGCCGAAAAAATATTGGAAAGCCTGGAAGACCCTCACCGCATTACACTGCAAACCCGCGAATGGGTATTGCCTGCGAAGGACTCGGCACAAAATGGCTTGTACAAAAGTGTAGACCGGGTTAGCGATGGCGTAACCCGACAAGCCGAAGCCACAAACGTCGGGTTACGGCTAACGACTAACCCGACCGACCCATCGAATCAATCTTGGCAAAATCGCCTGATCTACGGCGATAATTTGCTGGCGATGGCCGCACTGCTGGCCGGCGACGACGAAACGCCCAGCCTGCGCGGCAAAATCGATCTGATCTACATCGATCCGCCGTTCGATTCGAAAGCCGACTGCCGCACCAAAATCACCCTGCCCGGCGTGGAACTGGAACAAAAACCGGCCGTGATCGAACAGTTCGCCTATTCCGATACTTGGGCGGACGGCACCGCCTCCTATCTGGCGATGATCACGCCGCGCCTGATCCTGATGCGCGAGCTATTGAGCGACGCCGGCTCGATCTATGTACATCTGGATTGGCATATGGGGCATTATGTAAAGTTGGTTTTGGATGAGGTGTTCGGGAAGGATCATTTCATTAACGAGATCATTTGGCATTACCGAAAATGGTCCCCTCAATCAAAAAATTTCCAACATAACCATGACACCATTTTTTGGTATGGGAAAAATGCGGAAAACCGTTACATCCATATTCCCGAATTTCAAGAACAGTCGGCGGGAACTTTAAAACCTGGGAAAGGGAAAAAACAGCACGCCGTTTTTGATGAGTCAGGTATGCACCCGGCAACCCGTGCAGATGATGAGACGACTGGGGCACCACTGGCCGATGTGTGGGATGGGGGTATTTGGAACATCTCCATCATTAACCCCGCCGCGATCGAACGCGTGGACTACGCAACACAAAAACCTGAACAATTGCTCAAACGGATTATTCAACATTTCTGCCCCGAAAATGGTTTAGTCGCCGACTTCTTCGGCGGTTCCGGCACCACCGCCGCCGTCGCGGAGAAGCTGGGCCGCCGCTGGATCACTACCGACCTCGGCAAACCGGCCTGCATGATCATGCGCAAGCGTCTGATCGACCAGAACGCCCGGCCGTTTTTGTATCAGGCCATTGGCGATTATCAGGTCGAAGCCGCCCAATCCACACAGGGACGGCAATCTAGAATCGGCGATCTGGCGCAAATCGTCCTGCAGCTGTTCGGCGCGCTACCGCTGGCGCCGGAAGACAATCCGGGCCGCAATCTGGGACGGATCGTTTTCGGTAACAATAAAATATTGGTCTACGCCGACTCGCCGAACAAATTCACCTGCGCGGCGACGCTGAGAAAAGCCATCGCCCAGCGCGACATGCTAATGGGAGGATGGGATAAAGTCGTGGTGCTGGGCTGGAATTTCGAGCCGTCCCTCGGCGAAACCCTTACCGCTTTGAATGACGACCGCCTGGAAGTACTGATGATTCCGCCGGATTTGCCGGACCGGCTGAGAAAGAAAGGCGGCTTCGACAAGCTGAAAGGCGTCGTGCGCTTCGCCGGATTGCAATATCTGACCATCAAGCCGGTGCAAAGGCAGCGGCAAGGTGAAGATGAAATCTTATCCGTTGCCCTCGACAATTACGTCCTACTCTCCCCGGAAGCCATCAACCTCGACGCAGCCAACCGCGCCAAACTGCACGGCATTATCAACAGCGAACCGTTGGCGCTGCTTGAATACTGGGCAGTGGACCCGGATTACGACGGCAAACTGTTCCGCTCGGTCTGGCAGAATTACCGCGGCAACAACGACACCGACCCGCTGCGCGTGGCGACCTTAGCCTGGCTCGCCGTGCCGGCCAAAAACGGCAGCCGCAAGGTGTGCGTGCGGGCGGTGGACGTGTTCGGCTTGGAAGCGGAAGTGGTAGTTGAGGTGGCCGGATGATGACTTATTGGTCATTTTCTGTCCTTTTGAGACGTCTCCGGTCAAAAAGGCGGCGGCCAATCCGGTAACGGCAAGTCCGGCAATCGTGCCGCCTGCCTCCGGCCGCCTGTTTACAGCCGTATAAGCACCACCGCCTATGCCGGAAAAACCGATCAGCAATGCGCAAATTGTCCGATAAGCCGTTCGATAAAAACAAAGGTGTTTACCCGATGTGTTTCTTTGCGCCGATATTCGGCTTCAGTCTGGGCTGTTCGAAAGTCCAATCGATACGGTCAGGGCGGAATGGGTGAAGTTGCTCGATTTGATGGACGGGGATAATCGGGCTGTCGGTTTCGTGCTGTTGAACCGTCAGGTCGCCGTGCCGTCTTTTAACGGAGGCGTGAGTCGATTTTGCCATGTTTGTTTACATTTTTTTGCAGCCCTCTGGCAACTTTAGCCGCGTCACTGCGCAATATGCCGGCATCTTTGCGAAAATCGCCGCGCGGCGAACGAAAATGGTCCTGCTCCGGATACAAGACCAGCGCCTGACTTATACCCGCCAACCAATTCTTCAAATGTTTGTTCATAAGCTTTTCCTTGAAGAATAAGGTTTTTCCCTACTCTAGCAAGATCAGCAGTCTTCTATCCGCATAAACAAGATTTATCATGTCACAACTCGAACTTGCCAGTGCTTTAACCACCAAAACCCGGCAACTCTGTACCGGCCTGGAACACGGCACCGCCGATATTCTCGATTGGGTCACGCCAACCACGGCCGCGCTTTTACACGGGTGGTTCGGCGAGGAAGCCTACGCAACGCGCCGCCTGAATTTTCATCCGGGGCAAAAACAGGCGATTTTGAACACCATCGCCGCCCACGAAATTTATGCCGTTGCCGACTTAAAAAGCCTCTATCAACAGGCCGCGCCGGATGTGCTGTTGACCAGCAAGCGCCTAGCTGAAGTGTCGCAAAACAAGCACCGGCATCCGAAATACTGCTTGAAAATGGCGACCGGCACCGGCAAGACCTGGGTGCTGCAAGCCTTGCTGATCTGGCAGCTGCTGAACAAGAACGCGGCGCTTGCGGAAGGGGTGGACGATGCGCGCTTTACCCGGCATTTTCTGATCGTAGCCCCCGGCCTGATCGCTTACGACCGCCTGCTGGATGCGTTCTGCGGCAAGCAGGCGGAGAACGGGCGCGATTTCGCGACCTCCGACATCGTGCAATACGCCGAGCTGTTCGTGCCGGAAAACCACCGGGAGGCGGTGTTCAACTTTATGCGCGGCAATGTCTGCGACAAAACCGAAATCGGCCGGAAAACCACCGGCAACGGCATGATCGCGATTGCCGACTGGCACTTGCTGCAGGCAGCCGGCGCGAAACAATGCGACGCCTACCCGGAAACGCCGGGATCGCCCCCCGACCCGCAAGCGGCCGTCAACGCCCTGCTGCCGGTCATGCCGGGTAAAGCGGCAGGGAATAGTCTCGACGTACTGGACAAACGTTTCGCGCGCGGCGACGTACTCGATTTTCTGGCCCGCCTGCCGGAACTCATGGTGTTCAACGACGAGGCGCACCACATTCACGACCTCAAGCGCGAGAGCGAAACCACTGAGGTGGAATGGCAACCGAGCCTGATGCGGATCACCGAAAACAAGGGCCACCGCTTCATGCAGGTGGATTTTTCCGCCGCGCCTTACAACGCCGTCGGTTCCGGCAAAAACAAACGCAAAGTCTATTTTCCGCACATCATCGCCGATTTCGACCTGAAAACCGCGCTGCGGCAAGGCCTGGTAAAGTCGCCGGTACTGGATCGGCGCAAGGAAATCGGCGCGCTGCCGCTGGAGTTCAAGGCTGAACGCGGCGAAGACGGCAATCCGATCTTAAGCGCAGGCCAGCGGGTGATGCTGCGCGCCGGCTTGCAGAAGCTGCACCAGCTGGAAGCCGATTTCGCCCGCCTCGATCCGAACCGGTATCCGAAAATGCTGGTGGTCTGCGAAGACGCGGCGGTGTCGCCGCTAGTCGCGAATTTCTTCCGCGAGGAAGGGCTGGCGGAAATGGATATCATCGCGATCGACTCCGGCAGAAAGGCCGAACTGGGCGAACAGGACTGGGCGCGGGTGCGCGAACGCCTGTTCGAGGTCGACCGCCGCGCCGCACCGCGCATCCTCATCAGCGTATCGATGCTGCGCGAAGGTTTCGACGTCAACAACATCTGCGTGATCGTGCCGCTGCGTTCCTCCCCAGCGCCAATCTTACTGGAACAGATCGTTGGCCGCGGCTTGCGGCTGATGTGGCGCGAGCACGAATTTGCCGGCAGCAAACGCGAAAACCGCGAACGTATCGCCAGCGGCCGGGAACCGAACAGCCTGATCGATATTCTGGCGATCATCGAACATCCGGCGTTTCAGCCGTTTTATGCGGAATGGCTGCAGCAAGGTTTGGCGGGAACCGTCGGCGAAGAACAGCATAACGCCAGCAGCGTGGGTGACATGACTTCGGTAAACTTGCGCGAAGGCTTCAAAGCATTCGATTTCGCGATGCCGTTCATCTTGCGCGAGGCGGAAACGTGGCAGGAACATCGCGGATTCGATATTGGCGAGCTGCCGCCGTTTTCCGCGCTGAGCCTGGCGCAACTGAAGGCGATGCTCGGCAAAAGCGATGCGTTCGTCTCCCAGGATTTGCAAAATAGCGCGCTGTTCGGCGATTACCGCCTCGACGGCGCGGTAATGAAGGTAACGGGCTATAACGATTTTCTGTCGCGCCTCACCCGGCGCATTGCCCAGGCGCTCAGCCGGCCGCTGCCGAAAGGCAGCCGGATTGCCGTCCCTCTTGCCAACCCTTATCTGCAAGTCAATACCGCCGAATTGGCCGGACGGCTGGAAAGCTACATTCGCAAACGCCTGTTCGGCCGGCCGTTCGAACCTTTTGACGATGAAAACTGGCGCCTGCTGCTGTTGCGGCCGGTTGTCGACCACATCACCCAAGTGATCGCGCCGGCTTTGCTCGAGGCGGAGCAAACGCATGTCGGCCGCGACAGCGAAGTGCATTACCGGCGCCTGTCAGAGCTTGACCAATGGCCGATGCGGGAAAGCCGCTCGCTTGCGGTCGACAAGTGCATTTATCCACGCCTGCCCTATCCCGCCCGTAATGGCGGCCTGCAAAAAGCCCTGATCGAGTGGGCGAACCTCGACGGCAGCGTCCGGGCATTTTGTAAAATCAGCGCAACCCGGCATGATTTTGCGAAGCTGCGCTATGTCAGGGAAGACGGCCTGTTCGCGTTTTATTCGCCGGATTTTCTGCTGCGCACCGACCGGGCGGTTTATCTGGTGGAAACCCAGGCGCAAGCGCAGGTTTCATCGCCGAACGTGCAAAGAAAGCTGAAAGCGGCGGCGGCCTGGTGCGACAAGATCAACGCGTTGCCGGACGAGGACCGTTCGCATTTGACATGGCATTATGCGTTGCTGGACGAAAGCCTGTTTTACGAATGGCGGAATAAAGGCGGGCGCCTGGCCGAGCTTTGCGACTTTGCCCGCCTAAGCGCGCCGGTTTTGCACGATTCGCAAAGCCGCTTGGAAGTCAGAATGAAATACGGAGGCTGTCCTGGCGGTTTGTGGAGATAGCGGCATCCGCCCTTGTATCTTAATCCCGGCCATGATTAGCTATCATGACCTGAGGCAGAATG
>NZ_JAERVK010000048.1 GCF_016745425.1 Candidatus Methylomicrobium oryzae
TCATCGCCCTTATCGGGTTTGTGCAAGGTAGGTCGACCTGTCGAATCGTTGTCGTCGAGCGGCGGGCGAGGTTCCTGGCCGGCCATCAGGTCGTCGATCTGGCGCTTGTCGATCGTCTCCCACTTCATCAGCGCCTCGGCCATCTTGTGCAGGATGTCGAGATGCTCGGTCAGGAGCTGCTCGGCCCGGCGGTAGTTCCGGTCGATCACTGCCTTGATCTCTTCATCGATCTGATGGGCGATCTCGTTCGAGAACGAGGACCCGGGCGAGGCATAGCCCATGAACGGCTGCCCGCTCTCTTCCCCGTACACCTGCGGCCCGAGCTTGTCCGAGAAGCCCCAGCGCTTGACCATGTTGCGCGCCAGCTCGGTCGCCCGCTCGATGTCGTTCGAAGCCCCGGTCGTGACCCGGTCGCCGCCGTAGATCATCTGCTCGGCGATCCGCCCCCCGAACAGGCTGGAGATCTGGCTTTCCAGCTTGCGCTTGCTGGCGCTGTACTGGTCCTGCTCGGGCAGGAACATGGTGATCCCCAAGGCCCGCCCCCGCGGCATGATGCTGACCTTGTACACCGGATCGTGCTCGGGCACCAGCCGGCCCACGATGCAGTGCCCGGCTTCGTGGTAGGCGGTCAGCCGCTTGTCGTCCTCGGTCATCACCATGGTGTGGCGTTCGGCCCCCATCAGGATCTTGTCCTTGGCTTTCTCCAGGTCGGCCATGGTGACTTCCTGCTTGTTGGCCCGGGCCGCAAACAGCGCCGCTTCATTGACCAGATTGGCCAGATCCGCCCCGGAAAAGCCCGGGGTGCCGCGGGCGATGTATTTGAGCTCGACATCGGCCGAAGCCGGCACTTTCTTGATGTGCACGTTCAAAATCTGTTCGCGGCCTTTCACATCGGGCAGCCCGACGTTGACCTGACGGTCGAAACGGCCGGGCCGCAGCAAGGCCTTGTCAAGGATGTCGGCCCGGTTGGTGGCCGCGATCACGATCACCCCTTCATTGCCGTTGAAGCCGTCCATCTCCACCAACAGTTGGTTCAAGGTCTGCTCGCGTTCCTCGTTGCCGCCCGAGAAACCGGCCCCGCCCCGCTGGCGGCCCACCGCATCGATCTCGTCGATGAAGATGATGCAGGGCGCATGCTCCTTGGCCTGCGCGAACATGTCCCGGACCCGGGACGCCCCGACCCCGACGAACATCTCGACGAAGTCCGAGCCGGAGATGGTGAAGAACTTGACCCCGGCCTCGCCGGCAATGGCCCGCGCCAGCAAGGTCTTGCCGGTACCGGGGGGACCCACCATCAGAATCCCGCGCGGAATCTGCCCGCCGAGCTTCTGGAACTTCTGCGGGTCGGACAGGAAGTCGACCAGTTCGACCACCTCTTCTTTGGCTTCCTCGCAGCCGGCCACGTCCGCAAACATCACCTTGCGCTTGTCTTCTTCCAGCAGCTTCGCCTTGCTCTTGCCGAAACTGCCCGCGCCGCCGGCCTGTTGGCGCCGCATATAGACGATCCAGACGGCAATCAGCAGCAGCATCGGAAACCAGGAAACGAAAATCTGCATTAGAAACGACTGTTTGGGCGGCGCCACAGTGCGAATCTGCACCCCGGCGGCCAACAGATCGTCGATCATGTGCGGATCATCGGGGTTGATCGTTTCCAGATCCTGGCCGTCGTTGGTGCGGATTTTGACATGGTCGTCCATGATTTCGACGCGCGTGACCTGCTTCGCCTTGACCTTGGCGAGGAAATCCGAATAAGCGAT
>NZ_JAERVK010000049.1 GCF_016745425.1 Candidatus Methylomicrobium oryzae
GAACGCGTGCGCCAGATGTCCTGGAACAAGACGGCGGCGGTCTATCCGGCAGGTTTCGTGCACGCGCTGATCAGTCAAACGGCGGCGGCGCAGCCCGAGGCGACGGCCTTGCTGTGCGGCGATCGGACCCTGAGCTATGCCGAACTGGAGCGAAGATCCAACCGCCTGGCCCGGTATTTGATCGAGCGGGGCATCGGCCCGGAGGTGCCGGTCGGCATTGCGATGGAGCGTTCGTTCGACCTGGTGGTAGGCCTGTTGGCCATCGTCAAGGCCGGCGGCGCCTACCTGCCGCTGGACCCCGACTATCCGGCCGACCGCCTGGCTTATATGATCGCCGATGCCGGCATCGGTTTAGTGCTGAGCCATGGCGCGGTGATCGAGACGTTCCGGCCGCTGTGCACTCCGCAGTGCGTAGCCTACGACCTGGACACCCTGGACCTGTCCGGCCAGCCCGATACGGCACCTGAGGTCGCCCTGCATCCGGCCCATCCGGTCTACCTCATCTATACCTCCGGCTCCACCGGTAAGCCCAAAGGGGCAACCAATACCCATGAAGCCTTGGCCAACCGGCTGCACTGGATGCAAGCGGCTTACCCCCTCGGCCCGCACGACACCGTCTTGCAGAAAACCCCGTTCAGCTTCGACGTCTCGGTCTGGGAATTCCTCTGGCCCTTGCTGACCGGTGCCCGCCTGGCCATCGCCTTACCGGGTGAGCACCGCGACCCTCGGGCTCTGGCCGGGACGATGCAGCGTCAACAGGTGACGACCTTGCACTTCGTACCGTCCATGCTGGCCGAATTCGTCAGCCAGCCGAATCTCCCGGCCTTCCCGGCCTTGAAACGCATTATCTGCAGCGGCGAAGCCCTGCCGGCCGACCTGCAGCAGCGCGTGTTCGACCGCCTGCCCGGCGTCGAACTGAACAACCTGTACGGCCCGACCGAAGCGGCCATCGACGTGACCCACTGGACCTGCCGCAGTGACGGCAGCCTAAGCGTCCCGATCGGGGAGGCGATCGGCAACATTCAAATCCATATCCTGGACAGGGACCTCAATCCGCAGCCCGAAGGCGTAACCGGCGAGCTCTACATCGGCGGCATCGGCCTGGCGCGCGGCTACCACCGTCGGCCGGCTCTGACCGCCGACCGCTTCCTGCCCGACCCGTTCGGCCGGGGCGGCCGGCTCTACCGCACCGGTGATCTGGCCCGGCGCCGGCCTGACGGCATCATCGACTACCTGGGCCGGATCGACCATCAGGTCAAACTGCGCGGCTTGCGGATCGAGCTGGGCGAGATCGAAACCGCCTTGCTCGGCCGGCCCGGCATCGACGAAGCCGCCGTGCTGCTGAAAGAGGCGGCGGGCGGCCCGCGGCTGATCGCTTACCTGGCCGCGGACGCGCAGGCCGAGAGCGACGCCGATCTGCACCAGGCGCTGCGCCGGCAACTGCCCGACTACCTGGTGCCGTCGGCACTGATCCGCTTGGACAGCCTGCCGAAGACCGCCAACGGCAAACTGGACCGCAAAGCCCTGCCGGCGCCGAGCTGGCAGGGCCAGGCCTTCCGGGCGCCGCAGAGCGGCATCGAAATCGCACTGGCCGCCCTTTGGCAGGAGCTGCTCGGGGTCGAGCAGGTCGGCTTGGACGATAACTTCTTCGAGCTCGGCGGCCATTCG
>NZ_JAERVK010000050.1 GCF_016745425.1 Candidatus Methylomicrobium oryzae
CAATGCCGTTAAGTTAAGCGCTTTGTGGTATAATTGATCTGTTAACTGATTGAAATTACAGGATAAACCAATGAAGCCGACTTAGCAGTATTCATGCCAGCATTCTCGCCCATCTTTCAAAACTTCTGCATTCGTCCGATTTTATCGCCGCGCATCGCACGCACGATAAAGCCTTTACTCGGCAACGCGTGCTCACCTTTCCGGTGCTCGTGGCTTTTTTGCTGTGTGCCTTCAAGGGCAGCTTACAAAGCCTCCTGGACGACCTGTTCGCCACGCTGGATAGTGGTTTCTTACGTGCCGTGAGCAAAAGCGCCGTTTCCCAAGCCCGGCAAAAACTCAAAGCCACGGCCTTCGAAGCGCTTAACGACAGTCTGGTCGGCTTGCTCGATGAACTGTTGCCTGAACCGCGTTGGCGGGGCTTGCGTTTGGTCGCAACCGATTCGACCACCTTACGTTTGCCGTCTTGGCAGGAAAATCAGGCCGAGTTCGGCGTACAGACCGATAGCGCCGGTCAACCTTATGTTTTAGCCCGCGTCTTGGGATTGTTCGCCTGCGCTTCAAAACTGATGGTCAAAACCGTGATTGGCCGTTTCGACGATGCCGAGCGCGCCTTGTTGGCGCAGTTACTGCCGCAACTGGGCCGCGATGACCTGTTAATCATGGACCGCGGCTTCCCCGCCGTCTGGCTGTTTACTTTGCTGCAACAGCGCCAATGGTCCTTTCTCGCCCGGATGGACGGCAACCAATGGCCCGCCGTCGAGCGCTTTTTACGTTCAGACCTTACCGAAACGGTAATCAAACACACCGTATCCGCGCACGCCCGCCGGCAAGCCCAAGCTGTCGGCATGACGCTGGTCGATAGAATCGTCACCTTGCGACTGATCAAAATCGTCTTGTCCACCGGTCACATCGAAATCCTCGCGACCTCGCTCATCGACGCCCAAGCTTATCCTGCTGAAGCCTTTGCCGAGTTGTATCATGCCCGCTGGCACATCGAAGAAGCCTTCAAGATCCTCAAACACCGGCTTTATCTGGAACAATTCACCGGCGAATTGCCCGAATCCATACGCCAGGACATCCACGCCAAAATCTTCACCGCCAATTTGGCCGAAGCCCTGGCGCGGGAGGCCTACGACACCTTGCCCGAAGACAAAGCCGCGCGCTATTTCCCCAATATCAGCTACATCCTCCAGTCACTGAAAATGCGACTCTTCGCTTGGCTGATACAACGCGTACCGCACGATCAGGTGCTGGATTTGATCGCCCTCTATGCCCGCACGCTGGAGCGGAAACGTCCCGATCGGAAAGCGCCCAGGCCCAAAAACCGCATCACGCCCAAACCCAGACGGCAGTATCGGTAAGGCTTAACTTAACGGCATTGGG
>NZ_JAERVK010000051.1 GCF_016745425.1 Candidatus Methylomicrobium oryzae
GCGGTTCGAACTCCAATGCTGGGGACAACGGGAACGGCGGTTCGAACTCCAATGCTGGGGGCAACGGGAACGGCGGTTCGACTGACAGTAACGGTTCGACTGACAGTGGCGGCTCGACTGGCAGCGGTAATAATGGAGGTAGCTCGAATGATCTTAGTTATCCTCAACTTATCACTGGCAACGTAAGTGATCCAGAAAAAGAAAATCTGAATTTATCGAATCAGGAAACTGATACTAACTCTCCTAATAACGTACCAGAGCCGCCAACATTAGCTCTTATTGGTATTGGCCTTGCAGGAATGGCATTAAGAAACCGTAAATCTTCTTAACACAAGAATGTTCGATATTTTGATAAAATCTGTTCAATGTTTATAACAACAAAAAAGGCCATATTTCGCGGCCTTTTTTGTATGAAACCGATTTAAATACTTCGCAAGTCGTTTTGTCTAGTCAGGATAAGGGCATCACCCATGCTTATTTATAGCTTATCGCCGTCAGCTTTAGTTGATTGTTATGGTCTGAATATATATTTGAGTACCAGATTTTCTAGGGATTAAGCTACATATTCTGCATGATAAACAGATCGTGAAACTTCAAAGCCAAATTTCGAGTGACCGACATATTGCATTGAGCCGACATTTGAAAGACAGTATCAATTGCCTGGTTAGGGTCGTAATAAGCGATTGGTATTTTTTATCCTCAATCGCATTGTCCACTTTCATAAAACCGGGCAAAGCCAGCTAGCCGTTTTATTTAGCTGCATTCATTACTATTCGGAATAGCCGACGATCCTCTGAAAGTTCTCAAAATAAATCCCATGTTTCATAAAGGGAGGACTGGAGGGCTTGAAATAAAGGCTATTGAAGCAGCCATCCTGTCACCCGTTGCGCTAGCAAATTTAGGTAATCGTTTACAATAGCTCTTTATTTACCAAATTCGGCATTCTTTATCACAACATAAAATGGAAAATTCAAGAATTTATTTGGCTGTGCCCTACGCGCAGAAAGATGCCGCCAAAGCGCTCGGCGCACGATGGGATGCGGCTCAGAAGAAATGGTATATCCCCGCCACGCTGGACATTGCGCCGTTTGCGAAATGGCATTCCGAAGCTGTCACTGCGGAATTATCTACGGCCGCCACCACTAAACCCAAAACACGGGCGCCGTCTTCCGGAAATAGCGCATCTCGCCCTGCGGTGACTTATCCGACAGTGAAAGAGTTTGTCGCTTATAACGGTGATTTGCCACCCTGGGAATAACGCTTATCCCTTGCCTATACAAAATCTCCTGGGCACATCGCCAATGCCGTTAAGTTAAGCGCTTTGTGGTATAATTGATCTGTTAACTGATTGAAA
>NZ_JAERVK010000052.1 GCF_016745425.1 Candidatus Methylomicrobium oryzae
GGCTGGGCCAGCAGTTGTCCGAGCAGGTAGGAGTAATGGCCGGCCAGCCGTTCGATGGTTTCAGCCTCGAACAGGTCGCAGGCGTAGGTGAAAACGCCGCCGATGCGGCCCTGGCGGTCGTGCCAGGTATCCAGGCTCAAGTCGAACTGGGCGGCGCCGTTGTCCCGGTCCAGGGCTTCGATCTGCCAATCCGCCTGCGATTGCAGCAGGCCGACGTCGGTTTGCTGGTGGTTGATCAGGATCTGGAACAGGGGGTTTTGCCCCAGCCGCCGTTCGGGCTGCAGGGCGTCGACCAGCTGTTCGAACGGCAGGTCGGGATGGGCCTGGGCTTGCAGGAGCGTGTGTTTGACCTGTTGTAAGAGGGCGTCGAAACGGGTGGACGCGCTGAGTTCGGTCCGCAGCACCACGGTGTTGACGCAGTAGCCGATCAGGGCTTGGGTTTCCGGACGCTGGCGGTTGGCCAGCGGCAGGCCGATGCGCAGGTCGGTCTGGCCGCTGTAGCGGTAGAGTAGGACGTTGAAGGCGGCCAGCAGCACCAGGAACAGGGTGACGCCCTGCGGGTGCGCCACGGTTAAAACGGCGTCACTGACCGCCTCCGGCAGCACAAACGGAATACGGCCGCCGCGCTGGCTGGGTTCGGTGGGGCGCGGCTTATCGTAGGGCAGTTCGATCACGGGCTGATCACCGCCCAGCCATGCGGTCCAATAGCCCAGTTGCCGCTCGGCTTCGCCGGCTTCCAGCCAGTGCCGCTGCCAGAGCGCAAAGTCGGCGTGGCGGATCGGCAGGGCCGGCAGTTGCGGTTCATGGCCTAACTGCAGCGCGCCGTAGAGGGCGCTAAATTCGGCCAGCAGCCGGTTCAGCGACCAGCCGTCGGCGATCAGGTGGTGTAGGGTCAGATTGAGTTCGTGTACCGCTTGGCCGTCCCGGTCCGGCAAGCGCGCCAGCAGCACCCGCCACACGGGGCCCCGCTCCAGGTCGAAGGGGGTGCGGGCATCGATCTCGGCCCGTTGCGCGGCTTGCTGTTGGGCGCGGTCGAGCGGTAAGGCGCTCAGATCATAAAAGGCCAGAGCCACGTCAAACGAAGACAGGATCCACTGCCGCGGCTGGCCGTCGACCGCGTAAAATAGCGTGCGCAGCGCATCGTGGCGCAGCGCCAGGGCGCTAAAAGCTTGCGTCAATGCCTCGCGGTCCACATCGCCAACCAGCCGCACCCCGCCGGCGATGTGGTAGGCCGTGCTCGTCGGGTC
>NZ_JAERVK010000053.1 GCF_016745425.1 Candidatus Methylomicrobium oryzae
TTGTGTTTTTCAAACGGGAATTCCTGTATAAATTCTTATGAAAAACATGCCTGAGGGGCACCTCAGGTTTGAGTAGCTGGATGCCGAGCCCATCCTTGGAACTCCAAGTCCGTGCCGTAGATCCTGCAACAGCTGCTCGCCTCGATCAAAGATCGGACAGTATCTCTGGCCCGGCTTGCCGGCAGCCCGCATTCACAAGGTAGATCAGTTGAGGTTTTTTATGTCTTTGTTTCATCTCGGCATCGATGTGGCTAAAGCCAAGTTGGACTGCGCCTTGCGCCTGCCCAACGGCAAGTTCCGCAGCAAAGTCATTGCCAATACCGACGACGGCTTTGCTCAATTAACCAACTGGTTGGCTTCGCATCAGGCGACATCCAGCCCCGTCTGTATGGAGGCCACCGGCATTTACTGGGAAGCGATTGCCCAGTACCTGGTCACCGCCGGACTCACAGTCAGTGTCGTCAACCCGGCACAGATTAAAGCCTATGGTGCCTCCCGGCTCACCCGCAGTAAAACCGATGCAGTCGATGCCCGCTTGATCGCCGATTTCTGTGCCGAGCGCCAACCCGAACCGTGGCAAGCACCCAGTCAAGAGGAGATCACTTTACGCGCCCTGGTACTGCGCCTGGAAGCCTTGCAAACCATGCGCACGCAGGAAAGCCACCGTCTTGGGGTCGCCCGCGAGGCCGTCCAAGACGCTATCCAGCAGCACCTCGCTTGGCTCGACAACGCCATCCAACAGTGGATTAAAACGATTGACGAGCACATCGACCAGCACCCCGATCTCCAGCAAAAACGGGCCTTGCTCGACAGCATCCCCGGCATCGGCGAGCGCACCAGCGCCATCTTCTTGGCGTTTTATGCCGACACCGACCGCTTCGCCAATAGCCGGCAAGCCGCCGCTTTTGCCGGCCTCGATCCGCGCCACTACGCGTCGGGCAGCAGCGTGAGAGGTAAACCCCGCTTATCCAAGATTGGCCATGCCTTCCTGCGCAAAGCACTGTATATGCCGGCCATGGTCACCCTGTACAAGACCACCTGGGGCAAAAACTTTAAAGACCGCCTCGCCGGCGCCGGCAAGTCGCCTAAGCTGATCATCGGCGCGATGATGCGTAAGCTCGTTCACGTCGCCTTCGGCGTCTTGATATCGGGTAAACCATTCGATCCTGCGCTTCATCAGGCTTGACGCGGATAACAGTATCTAC
>NZ_JAERVK010000054.1 GCF_016745425.1 Candidatus Methylomicrobium oryzae
CTCATCACCTATCAGTTTCAGATAAACTATGCCGTGTACACAACTATTGATTCAAGGCGATCTTGGGCACTGTAAGAAAACTGTCTGCTGAGGTGGAGCGTGGGCTTGCCGAAGCGCTTCCGGGACTGCGCAAGACGGTGGTGGGCAAACTGGCGTTGGTCGTAGGCGCGATGATTGAGGGTCAGACGCCGAATACGGTTGAGCTGGCCAATCTGCTCCCCTTGCCGACAGAGCGTCAGGACATGCGGGAGCAATGGCTGAGGCGCTTGCTGAAGAATCCCTTGCTGGCGGCGACGGCGGTGATGGAGCCGTTTGCGCGGGCGGCGCTGGCGAGGGCGGCACGGAACGGCCAGACCGTGTTGCTGACCATGGATCAGACCGATCTGGGTAACCGGATGGCGTTGCTGGTGGTGGCCCTGCGGGTTGGTGACCGGGCGCTGCCCTTGGTTTGGCGGGCGGAGGCGGGGCCAGCCAACATCGGCTTCGAGGCTCAGCAAAGGCTGCTGGAGCAGGTGTTGGCGTGGCTGCCCCCGGCGGCTAAGGTTCTGTTATCGGCGGACCGCTTCTACCCTTCCGCCGCGCTGTTCGGCTGGGTCCAGACCCACGGTTGGGGCTATCGGCTGCGGCTGAAAGGCAGCGTGCTGGCGGACACAGGACAGGACGACGAGACGACGATCGGAGCCCTGGCGCAAGGCGTTACCGAACGCTACCTACCCGGGGTGAGACTGTTCACGCAGGGAGTCATGACTCACCTCGGCATCCTCCACGAGGCCGGGCATCCGGAGCCCTGGATTATCGCCATGGACTGCACGCCGTCGCGGGCGGCGGTGCTGGATTACGCCGCGCGCTGGGCCATTGAGCCGATGTTCTCCGACTTCAAGGGGCGTGGGTTCAACCTGGAGGGCTCCCAGCTTTGGCATGCGGACCGCCTGGAGCGGCTGGTCCTCGTCATGGCGCTGGCAATGCACTGGTGTGTCCGCGTCGGTCAAGACGACGCGGCGGAGCGCCCGACCCCGCTCGAAAAAAAATGCGCGAGCAAAGCGATCCGGACCATTGGAGCTTCAGGAAGCTCAACCGCAGCTTAGTTTCCTGGTTCACGCGGGGGCTGCGCCGCTTGAAGCGATGCTTACAAAACGGTATTTCTTTACCTGCCTTTTGTGGATCGGGGTAAAGTGATAGGTGGTGAG
>NZ_JAERVK010000055.1 GCF_016745425.1 Candidatus Methylomicrobium oryzae
GAGGGTGTCCTGAATTTTGTGTAAACGGAGTTTTTAACGGTTTGGCATCCGGTCGTCAAATTGAATGCTAAACCGATTTAAGGCAGTTTTCCAGTCATGTAACGGCATGCTCCATTTTTTACTGATATTCATCAGGGCTAGCTAGAACAGCTTCGATAACGCCTCATCACTGGGAAACGAACCGCGATTCTTGATGATTTTCCGTAGACTCATGTTCACTGATTCGATGGCGTTAGTGGTGTAGATGATCCGACGTATTTCGGGCGGATAGTCAAAAAACGGGATGATACGGCTCCAGTTACGCCGCCATATCGGGGCAATCGACGGGTAAGCGTCGTTCCATTCCACCTCGAACTCGGCCAGCCTTTGCTCGGCTTCATCAACCGTTGCCGATTGGTAAATGCGCTTGAGATCAGCGGCGACGGACTTGCGCATTTTCCAACTGACATAGTTGAGGCTGTTACGCACCAGATGGACGATGCACAGTTGAACGGCGGTTTGGGGATAAACGGTTTCGATGGCCTCGGGAAACCCTTTCAGGCCATCGACACAGACGATGAAAATGTCCTGCACGCCGCGATTCTTCAACTCGGTGACCACTTGCAACCAGAACTTGGCGCCTTCGGTTTGGGCGATCCACAATCCCAGGACTTCCTTCTCGCCATTCAGGTTAATACCGATAGCCAGATAGACGGCCTTGACCCGTACCGCACCGGTATCACGGACTTTAACATGAATGCAGTCGAGATAGACGATCGGGTAAATCGGTTCCAGTGGTCGTGATTGCCAGGCTTTCACGTCCTCGGTCACCGCATCCGTGACGGTGGAAATCAAGGTTGGCGAAACCTCAGTGCCATACAGTTCTTCCAAATGACTTTGGATTTCCCTGACCGTTAGACCACGGGCATAAAGCGAAATGATCTTATCATCAAATCCGCTCCAGCGGGATTGGTGCTTGCCAATGATTTGTGGCTCAAACTGGCCGTGACGATCCCGGGGAATCTCGATTGGTAATTCGCCAAAATCACCCTTCAGGGTTTTCCGACTCTTGCCGTTGCGGGTATTGCCGGTGGGATTGTTGACGGGTTCATGCCGGGCATGGCCCAGGTGCTCGGTCATTTCAGCTTCCAATGCCCGCTCAACCAGCGCCTTGGTCAATTGCTTCAATAGGCCGTTT
>NZ_JAERVK010000056.1 GCF_016745425.1 Candidatus Methylomicrobium oryzae
GGCTTTGTTGCATAAATCCTAATGAGGGCAAAGCTTCCCCTTTTGTATTATTCGGTTAATTGACCGGATAACTATCGGGCAACCCTAAGCCCGTCATTTTATTTAATGCCCCAACACGCAAGTAAGCTTCCGCTTGCTGGGCCATAAAGCTTCGGTTTTTCAACTTCCCGCTAAATAGCGCCTTGATCCGAAACATCGCGGTTTCCGCCAAACTGCGGCGATGATAGCCACTATTCCGTTTCCATTCGGTTGCGCCTTTCTCCTGGCAAGTGTGCAGAATGGCTGTTCTCGGGTGCGGCATCCCGTCTTCATCGTTAGGCCAGGCCACCGCCCCGGCCCGTGGCGGTATCAAAGCTTTAGCATTCCTCTTCCTGATGGCTTGGTGGCAATGAACCGTATCATAAGCCCCGTCAGCTGCCACCGATGCCAGCGCTTCCTCGGGGTCCAGCTGTTCTAGAAGATCCGGCAAAACTTCGGCATCGCCGACAAAATTCGCCGTGAGTTCAACCGCTACGACTTCCTGGCTCTGCGCATCCACGGCAATATGCAGTTTACGCCAGGTCCGGCGTTTGCCGATGCTATGCTGGCGGACTTTCCATTCCCCTTCGCCATAGACTTTCAATCCTGTCGCATCCACGACCAGATGCCGAGGTTTCTGCGCCACAGACCGGGGTAGTGTCACCGTTAGGGTTTGTTGCCGTCGGCACAAGGTGCTGTAATCCGGCACTTGCAGCTCAACACCCAACAGCTTGACCAGGGATCTTAGAAATCCCTCGGTCGATCGCAGCGGCAACTGAAAAAGCTCCCGGATCGTCAGTCCGCACTGAATCGCCACATCGGAATAGGTCAGTGCCCTACCGCGATAACCGGACCGTTCCGGCTGATGCCAGCGTTCAATCTGACCGTCTTCAAACCAGAGCGTCAAGCAGCCCCGATTAACCAAGGATTCATTATACGCCCGCCAATTCTTGAGCTTATAACTGGTTTTCTCTTTTTTCATCCCCCTGATTTGGGGCCGCTGGGGAATTTATGCAACAAAGCC